>CBDAVB010000013.1:0-775883 GCA_965200795.1 Parashewanella sp. | reverse complement strand
ACAGATAGCAAGCTTGCCATCAAGGTGGTTAACCGACTCAATAAACTTGCCAAAGTATTTGGGATCAAGCAAAGACGTACTTATGTCAAAGAAGTCAAACAGCTACGCATTGACTGTCGAAGCTTTAGACATGCCAAAAATCGAAGCAAAGCCAGAAGAGCGTTAAAAAGGTTACGTGTTATCGCAGGTAAGCTTTTAAGGGAGCTACAACGCAAACTTCCACAAGATGTCCTTGATTTACAAAAAGAGAATTTTTCCAATTATGAAAAAGCCATTACACAGCAACGTAAAGACAAGAACAAGATTTACAGCCTTCATGAACCCGATGTTTACTGCGTAGGGAAAGGCAAAGACCATAAGCCATACGAGTATGGTAAAAAGGCTTCTGTCGTGCTCACAGAGCAGAGTCAATTAATCATCGGTGTCGCCAGTCATGACGAGCATGAACACGACTCAAAATTGCTTAAGCCTGCACTTGACCATGCCCATAAACACCGAAAGAGTAAAATCACTACAGCCGTTGTAGATAAAGGCTATAAAGGGTGTAAGCAGTATGTTGACCAAGAAGTTGTTATCCCTAGTCGGCCATTAAAACGGGACTCGCAAGCAAAGAGAAAACGCAAAAGTGAACTCTGTAAAAAACGGGCAACAATTGAACCAGTAATCGGGCATTTGAAGAGTGATTTTAGGCTCTTAAGAACTGGTTAAAAGGCAGTGTTGGCGACTCAATAAACCTTCTAACGGCTGCGTGTGCCTGGAACTTGAGAAAGTGGTTAGCCATTTTCTTTTTGCTCGAAAAAGATGGTGAGTTTTGGCTATTTTGTAGTGAAATTGATGCGAAATATAAGAAATGCTGCTTTTGGGTACGGTTCTGAATTTTGCGTAAATCAGATGCCGTACATTTTAAATCTTGAAGTTATGTTTTTCAGTACCGACTACCTATTCATTTTCATAGCACTACTGAAGATGGAAGTTCTCAAAATCACAGACTTGATTAGCAATGTTAAATGTTTTGAAACTGTACGTCAGTTAAGGTGGCCTAATGGCATTAGTTGCCCTCATTGTCACTCAGATTCCATCAAGAAAAACGGTCACGACTCAAGTCAGAAAGACTGCCAGCATTACCAATGCAAAGGCTGTGATCGTTACTTCGATGATCTCACCGCGACAGTATTTTCAGGGCATCACCAACCACTAAAAATTTGGATAACCTGTTTGTATTTTATGGGGTTAAATTTATCCAATAATCAAATAGCTAAAGAGTTAGATTTGAACGCCTCAGATGTGCATGAAATGACAAGTGTACTCCGCTCTGGTGTAGTCGATTGCAAACCTAAAGCCATCCTTGAAGGTGAAGTTGAATTTGATGAAATGTATGTGGTTGCTGGCCATAAAGGATATCCAGAGGCCGTAAAAAAATCTGAAGCGAAAGCCAAGAAAAAGAAGACTTAAAGGTGCTCCCGGCAGAGGAACAATGGCTTCAGAAAAACCACCAGTATTCGGTATGATCAAGCGAGGTGGGGAAGTTGCAATAAGCCTGCTTGAGAACGTTCAAAAAGTTACAATCAAACCGATCATTGAGAAGTTAGTGAAGTCTGGTTCAACGGTATATACAGATGAGTACAATATCTATGACTCCCTCGAAGATTGGGGCTACAAGCACAAGAGCGTTTGTCACGGGAAACACGAGTACGCAAGGGATGATGATGGTGACGGAATTTATGAGGTACACGTCAATACGATAGAAGGTTTCTGGTCATTACTCAGGAGTTGGCTGAGGCCTCACCGTGGTTTATCACAGGAAAAACTACCACTTTATCTTGGCTTTTTTGAGTTTGTGCATAATGTAGGGCTACGAGGAAAAGGACTGCTCGAACCATTAATCGAGCTGCTGGTATGCTAGCAGTCTGGAATCCAATAAGAGCCTTACAGGATATGCGATAAATCCGAAGGCAAGACTAAAAATGACTATTTTCGTGAAATGCTGGCAGAAGTACTGGATTGGGGACTCAAGCCAAAGTTTGTAACGGGAGACTCTTGGTACAGCTGCGTCAGGAATCTGAAGACGATTAAAAACCATCAGACAGGATTCATGTTTGCTGTCGAGAAAAACAGAACAGTATCGCAGGAAAAAGGCCAATGGCTGCAAATTCAGCACCTTGACGTTCCTTGTGACGGTTTGGAGGTTTGGCTTAAAGATTTTGGCAAGGTCAGGTTGTTTAGAACGACGCTAAAAGACCAGCATCGCTACTACGTGGTTTACTTGCCAGAGGAAGAACCTTTTCAGCATGATGACTTTAAAGCCATTCATGATCAACACTGGCAAATTGAACAATATCACAGAGCAATCAAGCAAGTCTGTCATATTGAGCATTTTCAAGTGCGTAGTGAGCGACCTGTACGAAATCACATCTTCTCAAGCATTTTGAGTTTTGTTTATCTACAAAAAATGCGGATAGCGCAAGAGTTCACCAATATTTATCAGCACCAACATGAACTGTTTAAAGATGTTGTTGGTAGTGTTTAGAAATCTGTGTCATTTCGGTAAAATGTCAAAAACAGGAATGACATAATGACTCAAAATTTCGATTTCAATAAAGCTTTAGAACAACTTCAATCAGGTAAAGGTTTAACTGGTGCGGATGGTGTTCTCACCCCTTTAATCAAACAACTAACAGAAGCAGCGCTTAAAGCAGAACTTGATCAACATTTAGACTCAGATCTTGAGCCCAATCGAAGAAATGGTTTTAGTAAAAAAACCGTTAAATCTTCAGTTGGCGAATTTGAGTTAGAAACGCCAAGAGACAGAGCCGGCAACTTTGAGCCTCAGCTTGTCAAAAAAAATCAAACTAAGCTCTCTGATGAAATTGATCGTAAGATTTTGTCAATGTTTTCAATGGGTATGAGTTATCGTGATATCAAATCTCATGTGGCTGATTTGTATGGTTTAGAGCTTTCAGAAGCCAGTTTGACGGCTGTGACCGATCAGCTTATTCCTCAGCTCAAAGAATGGCAGCAACGCAGTTTAGACGAGGTCTATCCAATTATTTGGCTGGATGCGATTCACTATAAAGTCAAAGACAATGGTCGCTATGTCAGTAAGGCTATTTACACGATTCTAGGCGTTAATCTCGAAGGTAAGAAAGAGTTACTTGGCCTGTATCTTTCAGAGTCAGAAGGTGCTAATTATTGGCTTTCGGTACTGACCGATCTTCATAATCGTGGTGTTAAGGATATCTTAATTGCTTGTGTTGACGGGTTAAACGGTTTTCCTGAAGCTATTGCCAGCATTTACCCGGAGACAGAAGTTCAGCTTTGCGTAATTCATCAGGTACGCAACTCAATGAAGTATGTGGCATCTAAGCATCAAAAGGCGTTTATGGCTGATTTAAAGCCGGTTTACAGAGCGACAAGTAAATCGGCTGCTGAAACGGCTTTAGATGAGCTGGAAAACAAATGGGGTAGCCAGTATCCAATCGTTATCGACTCTTGGCGCAGAAAGTGGGAGAACTTGTCCGTTTACTTCAAATATCCAGAATATGTACGTCGAGTGATTTACACGACCAATGCGATTGAAGCCGTACATCGCCAGTTTAGGAAACTCACCAAAACAAAAGGGGCATTTCCAAATGAAAACAGCTTGCTAAAATTGCTTTATGCGGGAATATTGAATGCCTCTAAAAAGTGGACAATGCCAGTCCAAAATTGGAGGCTAGCATTGTCACAATTTGCAATCCATTTTGAAGGCAGATTGGATAACGTATTAGAAATTTAGAATTTAGGCTGACACAGAATTTTGAACGCCCTCATGTTGTTGGTGCTTTCATTGAACATTTTGCGAAAGGCAAAGAGCAACTCCTACCAAAATTGCACAGTACCATCAATGCGTAAGTCCTATTGTTTTACTTAACAGTAAATAAGCGCCAGCTTGGTGAGAGCTCGCTAACAACTTTAAATGCTCATGATGCTCAAGGCCTTCCATCTCAATTTCTGCATATCTTGAATGAGGAACCATAAACTCATCATCAAATCCTCTTAATAAAGGCTCATGATGTATAAGTGTATTATGTTTAAAAACTCCAACTCGCTTGTGTTCTAATACTTTTCGTTTCAATCCATATAAATGGTACAACGCCGCATGCGCCGCCCAGCAGAAAAACATTATTGATGTAACATGCAATTGTGACCAATCCATCACCTCTTTAATGCAATGCCAATAATTGATATTCTCAAAATCAAGTTTACCCAGCGGTGCGCCAGTGAATAGCATACCATCATACTTGTTGCCTTTAATCTCAGAAAAATCCGAGTAAAAAGATTCCATATGCTCAATCGGCGTATGCTTTGATTCTCGATTGTGGATCCTCAAAAAGTCAACTTCTATCTGCAATGGGTTATTACTCAACAACCTCAATAACTGAGTTTCTGTCTCGATTTTATTTGGCATTAAATTAAGGATGAGAATTTTAAGCGGACGAATATCTTGATGCGTTGCCCGGCTCTCAGACATAACAAAAATATTCTCTGATGTGAGGATCTTAGTCGCGGGTAAGTCGTCTGGTATACGAACTGGCATTATTTTTCTCTAAAGAATACACAACGCTTATTTTAGCCGTCTAAACATCTAAGTGTCTACCTTTGTGATGAAATTTTACCCCTGACAGCGTAAAAGCTCTGAAAGAGATTGTTTCCATTTTTTATTATCAGAAAATGACTTTGTACTTTGCTCTATTAATGCTCTGTCATCGTCATTTTTAATCGCTTGCTCATTTAAATTGTTATCGCTAAATAAACCGATGCGCTTACATAAATCAGAATTATCTTGATGGATACGTTTTATCTCCATATCTAATGATTCAATCGCCGCGTCAAGGTGTTTTTTACTAATAACATCCTGTAGTTTTTTTAATTCATCGGGCTGATCCGCGGACATATCGGCTTTGGGATCACTACTTGCCAGCGCGTAAAACTTCTCAGCAGCTTGTTTAAACTTTTTAGAGTCCATGCAAGAATCAAGCTCGGCCATAATGTCTTTTGGCTGCTTGGAAAAATCTGTTTTAGATAACGGCGAACACTCCATGGCGGGCTTTAACTTAGTCGCGGAGCAGGCTGCCAGAACACTCAGAAGTACAAATAACATCCAGATACGTTTCATTGTCATACCACCATAAATTATTACTTGAAGTTAAAGTCTTAAACTCGTTAAGGTGTAGCTAATTTAAAAAATGCACAAGGAACGTCATTGTGACTCAACCTCAGCAGTTCAATTTTTGGCGTAATTTATTGCATATCGCAATTTACGATACCCAAAAAGTTTTACTCCAAAAAAGGGGCGTCGTTTCGCTCATTTGTTTCACGCTCGTATGGTTTTTAATTTTAGCTTATCCTGTTAAAAGTGCTGTTGAAATCATGTCAACGCAAGGGTTCAGGGAATTCATTTACAGTTTTGCCCATACCTCAAATGCCGGAGAGCTGCTGAATTGGCATGTCCCGGAATTTGCCGTCTATTGGTTTTTTGCTTTGTACTTATTTCCTGTTTTCAGTTTGATTATCACGGCGGATCAGTTTTCATCAGACAGACAACGGGGTACGTTACGATTCTTCCTTCTCAGAACCAGCAGAAACAGTTTGTATTTCGGCCGGTTTCTGGCGCAGATGATCATTCAAGGAATTCTGATCTTTATATCACTTGTCGCCACCATAGGTTTAATCCTTTACAATCAAGCATCGGCACTCGGTGACTCACTGATCACCGCTCCAGTTGTCTGGTTAGCGTTATTTATTAATTTACTGCCATACACGGCACTAATGTCCCTGCTTTCTCTCTTCGCCAGCGGTGCCAGACAAGCCTCAATGTTAGCGGTGTTTTATTGGGTAATTCTCACCATAGTTGTCGTAATTTTGAGTTTTTACGTGCCGAGCATTTCCATTTTAGAAACGGCCAAACCCGGAATTCAAATTCCATTAATGCTCAACAGCAGTGGCATCGATGTGTTGAGTCAATCTGTGACACCTTTATTACAAACGCTGGTTTTACTGGCTGCCGGTAGCTTCTATATGCAAAGGAGAGCGTTATGAGTTTAATTCAGTGCACCAATCTAACTAAGAAATACGGTGACAAACCGGCGCTGGATAATGTCAGTTTTGAAATTGAGGCAGGCTTACCCGTAGCTCTGGTCGGCCCCAATGGCGCTGGTAAAACAACGCTTTTCAATTTGCTTTGCGGATTTATCGCGCCAACAAGCGGCGATTTGAAAGTACTGGGAGACTGCGTTTCTTCTAACAAAAATTTAGGAATGCTAAGTGCCCTGCCGCAAGACTCGTTACTTGATCCTGCTATACAAATTAAAAAACAATTCGTTTTTATTGGGCAATTGCAGGGTCTGACCAGGAAACAAGCCGTTTCAGAAACACAGCGGGTCTTAGAGTCGGTAGACTTATCAGATGCTCTTAACGAAAAACCGACTGCACTTAGTCATGGCACGGGGAAACGTGTTTCTATCGCTCAGTCCTTAATCGGAAACCCTAAAATTGTACTGTTAGATGAACCAACATCGGGCATTGACCCCGCGAACGCCAAGAAAATTCGCTCAATCATTCAAGAACAGCAACATAACACTAACTTTATCGTAAGTTCCCATAACCTCGACGAACTCGAAAAACTTTGTAACAGAGTGTTATACCTTGAACACGGCAAACTTAAGCAATCCATTACACTTGCTGAGGAGACCACTGAAAGCGGCTACATAACTCTTACTTTACAACAGGCCGATATTGATAAATTGATTCATGAATTAAATGCGATTTCAGGTATCAGCCGTATTGAAACCTTATCTGACAATGAAATAGGCATTCACTGCGACAACACTTCAAACTTTCAATACGAAATCGAGATTATGAAGATTCTTGCCAAGGAGAATTGGAAATATAAATCGATATCCAGAGGAAAGACATTGGAAAATAGGCTGTTCTCATAAGCAAGAAAACAAAAAGCTGCCCGTTGAGCAGCTTTTATAAATTCTGTTAGCGAGAGGCTAATAGGCTATTAACCGATTACTGTTACTTCTTCAGCTTGAGGGCCCTTTTGACCTTGAGTAACAGTGAAAGACACTTTCTGACCTTCATCTAAAGTTTTGAAACCCTCAGATTGAATAGCACGGAAGTGAACGAATACATCTGGACCTGATTCTTGCTCAATAAATCCGAAACCTTTATCAGAGTTGAACCATTTGACGGTACCAGTTTGCTTAGACATGTTGTATATCCTGTAAATTGTAAATTTCAAAGCCTTAACGGCGGTGGAGCTGAGAATGCCGGTATTACTTATTATGTTTACAGGACGAACTTTGTCGAAGTGAATACATAAATATAAGCCCAACTTTCAAGCTGAATAGACTATAAACCATTTTGACCATAAGTCAACTCGCATAAGGAATTACCATAAATAATTCATAAAATCAGTAAGCAAGTGAACTACAAAGAGAATTCGTGCTGTTTATTTAATCGAAAATGCTGAATATAAGCTGACAATTTTGGTTTATTATTACTATTGGCTGATTTATATTTTCTTAAAAATTTGGATCTTAAAGTCAAGCTCGCATTCTATACCTGACCCTGATAATTGCTTTTTCTGCGCTTCGGTCAATTTCCAAGCATAAGGCGTCATATTTAAAAAATTATCGATATCTTGTGCGTCAGATAAAGACATGACTGACTCAAGACGCTCAACATGAGTACGTTCAAAACCTGCAACTTGGTTATCTGTTTCATCATGTAATTCGGGTTTTCTGTAAATCAAGGTTTTCAAAAACCAATGATGTTTAGGACCGGGTGAAACCGTAATCAAAAAACCGTCTTCTTTAACGACTCTCACCAATTCCCTTGCAACTGATGGCGCATAAATTCGAAGCACGGCATCAAAACTAGCATCAGCGAAAGGCAGTCTGAAAGCACTGGCCACACAAAGCTCTATCTGTTTGTGTGTTTTAGATGCTAAACGAACTGCTGTTTTGGATATGTCTAAGCCATTAACTTTAGAGTTTGGAACTGCGTCAGCTAATCGTCCCGCGTAATAACCTTCACCGCATCCAAGATCGAGCAACGACGCTTGCTTCGAATCAATATATTCCTCCGCTAATTGATTAACACTATCACTTAAATGCTGATAAAACCCAGCCTCTAAAAATGCTCTTCTTGCCTGCATCATCAACTTATTATCACCGGGATCTTTAGAGTGCTTTTTCTGAACCGGCAGCAGGTTTACGTAGCCTTCTTTTGCTATATCAAAACAATGATTATTAGCACATCGCCAAGTACGATCATCTAAAAATAATGAGTGAGAACAGAGCGGGCAAATATAAGACATAAACAAACCGATGCTAGAAAATGAGCGCCGGATTGTAGCAGAGATCAGTTTTAAAACGACATAAAAAGATTATCGCCATACTCACAAAAATGAGCTGGCGATAATTGTAAGGAAAGGTAAGCCACCCGACTATAAATTTTCGATCACAATTATGCCCGTGAGCATCGCACACCCGGGCAAGCTTTTGTATCTTCGTTAATTTGGCCGATGGTTTGACGGGTGATAAATCACTTAAAAAAAATGATAATCGCAAGTTGACGAATAAACATGAGAAACAGCTTGAAGCAACTCTGCGTTAAGAGCGATACTCTGCACTATCACGTTGCGGTTGTAGTATTAAAAATACCTTAGTTTGCCTTGGTATACCAGCTGCCTCAGCAGTTTGACTCGCCACTGCTTAATACAATTTTTATCAACTGCTAAAAACTGCAGAATCGAGTAAAAGGAATTAATATGGGAGCATTTTTAATCTTTAATTTCGACGGAACAGGAAACGAACCTTTAGATGCTGACCAGCAAATAGATAGATCCGGCCTTGAAGACGAAAGTATCAGTAATATCTTGAAACTGCATTTAATGATGGGCGGCAATCTTTTCGATGAAGGTGATAGATACGGGAAATCATCACTTCAAAATATTGACAACAGCTTTTATTATCAGGGAGTTGGCACTTATGGTAACCTTATTCGTCGTATTGTTAATCAAGGGTTGGCGTTTGAGAAATATGATGTTGCGTCAATTCTAAGTAAAGCCAAACAAGACTTTTTAAATACTTATAAACCAAATGATATTGTCCTGGTTACAGGTTTTTCTCGTGGTGCGGCTTTGGCAAGAAGGTTTGTTACAATAATCAGTGATGAGCTCGTTGCAGGAGTTACTAAGCCATTCGTTTTTCTCTGCGTTTTCGACACGGTAGCAAGCTTTGGGCTTCCCGATTTAAGCACTTTTCAACGGCCAAAATACGATGTGGTTTTTGAGCACGGCTGTACTCTATCGCCTATCGTTAAACAAGCTACGCATTTAGTCAGTCTTGATGAAAAGCGCCGGGCATTTCAACCAACATTATTGAACCATGAACCTGACCGCGTTCTTGAACTATGGTTTGCGGGTGCCCACTCGGATGTCGGCGGTGGTTACTTTCACGACGGGCTTTCCGATATTGCTCTCGACTTTGCCATTGGCTGGCTTCAGCAAATGGCTAAAAGCCAGGGACTTTCAGAAATTCAGTTTTTAAAGCCTGATCAGCAAAGCCTCAATGATGCTTGCCCGGATAAGCTGAAAGATAAAATCAGTGAGGATGATATTAACTGCAATCCGGATCCTATGGGACTGAACCATCAACAAGATAGAATGCCGATTATTGATTGGGTCACTCTTGATGACAGAGTTTGTTGTGTTATCGAACACGATGAAATCAGTACAACAAAAATTCCTGTCATCCACTTTAGTATCACTGAAAAAATTCAATATGATACCAGTTATCGCCCTAAGTCATTAATTAACAGAAGTCATTATGTATGGAATAATTTTGATCAACCGACTCATCGTTTTGAAGATATCGGTGCTCATATCGCCGAAACTTAAATTCACGCATGGTTAGTTTTAAATACTCAATTTAGAAATCACAATTCTCCCGACAAATTTAAATCTGAGTAACCGTCCTAAGGCAGTTCTACAACTGCCTTAGGACAGAAAAATTATCCCGTATAAGCACCGCTGGAGTAGATCAACTCATAGCTGTGACTATAGATTTCAAGAATATTTCCGAATGGATCTTCCATATAAATCATGCGGTAAGGCTTTTCACCCGGGTAATAATATCGAGGTTCAGGCATACGTTTTTTACCGCCAGCCTCTACGATTTTTTCTGCAAGCCCCTCTACATCAGGATCCTGAACGCAGAAATGGAAAATGCCCGTTTTCCAATATTCAAAGTTATCTTCAGGGTTTTCTTGGTTGATAAATTCAAAAAGTTCAACACCGACACGATCGCCGGTTGACATATGAGCAATACGAAACTTTTTCCAGTTGGCACCGAAGACATCAGTACACATCAGACCAATCGCAGAATCGTCTTCAACGATTTCTGTTGGCTCCATGATTAAATACCAACCTAAAACCTCAGTATAAAATTTAACGGCTTTTTCAAGACCCGGAACAGAAATGCCTATATGGGAAAAGGTTCTTGGGTATACAGTATGCTTGTTTTTCATGATACTAGTCCGAATAAATTATCAGCAGCCGCATATTAAAAAAAAAATGCATTAATGAAAAATTATGATAAATTATTAAAATAATAATATTTTGTTATTATCTGGCTGATGATTAATCAAAAGTGGCTAAAAACCTTCAAAATACTTATAGATACTCAACACTTCACTAAAACCGCCGAAAAGCTTTACATGACGCAACCCGGGGTCAGTCAGCATATCAGTAAATTAGAAGAGCAGTTGAATTGTCAGCTGATTACGAGGACAGGTAAGCGATTTGAGCTGACAGATCATGGTGAAAAGGTATATCACTATGCAAAAAGTTTATTTCTGAATGAACAAGTTCTTTTAGAGCAACTTCAAGAAGATAATCCTTTCGCGGGTGAATGCTACATTTCTATGTCAGGAAGTCTATGCCAATTGATCTACCCTGATCTGATAGCGTTTCAGGTTAATAATCCTTCGGTGAATATCTCGGTTGAATCTACGCCTGAACATAAAATATATCTACAGTTGCAAAATAATGAAATTGGGTTTGGCCTTGTCACAGGTCATAATAAAGAAGGCAGGTTTGATTTTATTAAGTTGGGTGAAGAGCAGATTTGTTTGCTGGGCAGCGCAAAGTTATTTCCGGATAGGATCAGTGACAAGGATTTAAAAAATACACCTGTAATTCATCATCCGGATGTTTTGCACTATCTGAACTTAATTTTCGATCATTATTCTACAAGCATTGAAGCAGATAAATTAATTCGAGGGCCGTACATTAATCAGATTGATCAAATTCTACTGCCCGTTTCAAAGGGGTTAGGTTTCACTGCGTTACCCATTCATGCGCTTGAGTCATCAAAATACGGAGACTCGGTCAAAATCCTTAACGATGAGCAGGTATTCATTCAAAGTATTTACTTGGTTAAAAAACGGAATAGTGAATTACCATTAAGATATGAAGAGATAGTCAAAGTTATTAGAAATTGTTTGCACCAGTGATCTATGTTATTGGCGCGATAGTTTCAAATGCGAAAGTAACTAAGAAACTGTCCCGAAATATAGACACCCGATAATTCGGTTATCCTAAAAAGATCAGTTGAATAAGTAGCTGATGATAAGTTTCTTCGGAATTTTGGTGCACAGATTTGGCGCAATACAAGGCGCGGCGCAGGAAGCATAGCCGTAGCTATGTAACCGAAGTTGCAACACTGTAGTGCGGTAAAGACGGGCATCAAAAAATGTTAGAAAACTTATGGTCAGCTACTTACGTTCTCAAGCGTTGAAAAAATTACCGGCATAAAAAACTGTCATTACTGCGTTTGTTGATAGCAAGGTGTAGCACGCAACAAGTAGTTATTTACCGGCAAAAGCTAAAACACAGCCGGCAGCGATTTTAGCAAGCCTGTTAACGTATAGCGGTTCACTCTTCGGGTGAATTACAGTTATCCTTCTTTTCGGTAAATTAAAAATGAATTAAAGTAATTTAAGGTCAACTGTACGATTCTTAGCCGGAATGTAATTAGTCTATTTCCAGATACTTATGAGTTTGAATTGATAAGCGCCAATTACGTTCAATACAAACTTTCATCGCAAGCTTAGTTGCCCTTGGTTTTTGGCTGATCGGCTGTATACAAATCGTCTTTTCACTTAAGTCAGTATCAACGAGTAACTCATCGAGTTCATCAATATGCCCTTGCTTAGCGATAGGGTGTTTGATTTCATTAGCACGATCCAGTGCTTGCTGGAGAACCTTGTAACCACCTTTCATATTGATTTTGGGAGATACCGTCACATAGGTAGCTTCACTGCATAACACTTCAAATGTGCCACTGGTTTCAATTTGCGTCAGATAACCGGCTTGATTTAACTCCTCTGTTAAGGGGCGTAAATCATGCGTACAGGGTTCACCGCCTGTAATCACCACTAGCTTTGCGGTAAAACGTTTTTGCTTGAAAGAAGCGATCAGACTTCGCGCATCATGTTCAGCCCAGCGTCCAATTTCTCCGTCAACCTGAATGACAAGGTCTTTATCAACTCTATTTTCAGCTGATACCTCCCATGTTTGTTTAGTATCACACCAACCGCATCCGACGGGACAACCCTGCAAGCGAACAAAAATAGCAGGAACACCCGTATGACTGCCTTCACCTTGAATCGTCTCAAACACTTCGTTTACCGGATATTGCATCAAAAAACCTGAAAATAAAAACGGGCTGCTTTTATAGAGGATTTTAACTCTGTCCGCAACTTATATACATTACTAAGTTAACCGGTAACAAAAAAGGCGTGATCTTGTTCAAGAATGAATAAATTAAATTAAACCTGCTTTATCCAAGGTTTTCATTATCAAGGCGCTGAGCTAAACTTCATTCCTATTTAATTTATACGTAATAAAATCATGTCTAAAGCAGTAGTTGTATTCAGCGGCGGTCAGGATTCCACCACCTGTTTAGTTCAAGCCATGGCTCTGTACGATGAAGTTCATGCGATCACATTCGATTACGGGCAACGCCATAGTGAAGAGATTGAGCGCGCGAAGTTATTGGCTGAAAAATTTAACATCACCAGTCATAAAATTATGGACGTCTCGTTACTTAATGAACTTGCGATTTCCGCCTTAACCAGAGACTCAATTCCGGTTTCTCACACTTTAATGGAAAATGGCTTACCGAATACATTTGTACCCGGACGCAATATTCTTTTCTTAACTTTGGCGGGTATTTACGCTTATCAATTAGGTGCGCAAACCGTGATTACCGGTGTCTGTGAAACCGATTTTTCAGGTTATCCGGATTGCCGGGACGAGTTTATTAAAGCGATGAACTCAGCTCTAGTTTTAGGTACGGAATATAATCTGAATATCAAAACCCCGTTAATGTGTTTAAATAAAGCAGAAACATGGGCTCTTGCTGATAAGTATGAAGCGCTCGACATAGTACGTAATGAAACCTTAACTTGTTATAACGGCATTGTTGGCGATGGCTGCGGTGCCTGTCCGGCATGTGACTTGCGCTCTAACGGATTAAATGAGTATCTTGGTAATAGATCAGCAGTAATGGAATCACTGGAAAATAAGACTCGTGCAGAATTGGATTAATAAATACTTCGGCGGCACTTTCAGTTTAGGTTTGGGGATCACTTTGATCTCCTCTCTGCTCTTTCTTCTAAACCTTGGTTTTCCAGCCATTGATAATTACCTTATTTATGACAGGGCGTTAATTCAGTCAGGCATGCTTTGGCAACTGGTTACCGGTAATTTACTCCATTCTAATATATGGCATTTATTGCTTAACCTCGCAGGCTTATGGATCATATTATCCATCCATGCGATGCATTATTCACGAAAGTGGATATGGTTACTTTTTACTTCATTATGCTTGTTAGAGGGCATTGGCCTTTATCTGTTCTCTCCCGGACTTGAAGCTTATGTCGGGCTATCAGGTATGCTTCATGCCCTGTTTACCTTTGGTGCTATTTGCGATATCAAGGCAAAATTCAAATCAGGATGGTTATTATTAACGGGTGTTTTTTTTAAAGTTGCTCATGAGCAAATTTACGGAGCCAGTGCTGATGTAACCCAAATGATCGGCACCAGAGTCGCTACAGAATCACATCTTACAGGCGCGATTATTGGCCTTATTTTTGGGTTGTTTTATGTAATCCTAAAACACTCAGCTGAGCGCTTCAAATTACTTTAACTCATTTTAATTTATTGCAAAGCCGGACAAGTATAATTCACCCGAAGAGCGCACCGCTGTACGCTCACAAGCTTGCTAAAATCGCCGCCGGCTGTGTCGTAACTTTTGCAAGTAGAATATACTTGCCGCGAGCTACGCCTTGCTATCAACAAACGGAGTAACTAAACGTCATTCTTCGTGCCCTGATATCGGTAATTTGAGACTGATCAAATCTCATCTTTCTAAGGTAGCAAAAGCAAGCTAAAGCGCCGGATATACCAATTACGTTATCCAAGCTTACCGTATCCGTAATTCAATTGGTTTGATTCGGGAATAAATCAGAGACTGAATCAAAAAAGTGTGGTCTGACCAGTTGATGTTAATAATGTCATTTTGTCGGTATTGCTTTTATTTTGGCTTGCTACAATTAAATTACGAAATTAATTAAGAGGTTTTCATCATGACTAACGTAAATTCAACTGACAGCAATAGCGCTGTAGCAATGACTAACATTCAAGCCGCTGACAAAGGTGATTCAAAAGATGTGACAACGAGTGTCAATAAAACACTAGAAGACTCTAAAGAAATGCTTGTTGAATTAACAAAATTATTAAGTTACTTACAAATGATTGATCAAGTGTTTAATAACGCGGATAAAGATGCAAAAGAAACTGATAAAGCAAAGGCTAAAGAAGCTAAAGGTACCGCGTCAAAAGGTGCGCAAGATTTAAAAAATCTCTCTTTGGCAGTAGAAGATGTGATTGATATATTAGCCGGAGTACTTAACTATGCGATGCAAGGTGCGTCAGCTAAATAATTTAGCGCTGATACTTAAAATGGCTCATGAGAGCCATTTTGGCGTTAAAACTGTTCTAACCAAGTTTTATATTCTTCCAATGAACCAATATTTTCAGTAATCCACTCATTGTTGTAGTAAGTGTCTAAATAACGATTGCCTGAGTCACAAAGCAAAGTAACAATCGAGCCCTGTTCACCTTTTTGTTTCATTTTCAAAGCAAGATTCAAAGCGCCATAAAGGTTTGTGCCAGTTGACGCGCCGGCTTTTCGTCCAATCAGCTTTTCCAGCCAATGGATTGTGGCGATTGATGCCGCGTCAGGCACTTTCTTCATTTCATCAATAGCACCGCGAATAAAAGAAGGTTCAAGTCTAGGACGTCCGATCCCCTCAATTTTACTGCCCGAAGTGCAATTCAGATCTTTATTGCCCGTTTTAAAATAATCATAAAATACAGAATTTTCCGGGTCGACGACTAACAGCTTGGTTTCGAAACATTGATATCGGAGGTAACGGCCGATAGTTGCTGACGTCCCCCCGGTTCCCGGGCTCATCACAATCCAGCTCGGTTCAGGGTAAGGCTCTTTTTGCATCTGTGTGAAAATGGAGTCCGCTATATTGTTATTACCCCGCCAGTCGGTTGCTCGCTCGGCGTAAGTAAATTGATCCATATAATGACCGTTTAATTCTTTAGTCAGGCGTTCAGATTCCGCGTACATTTCACTTGAGTGTTCAACAAAGTGACACTCACCGCCATAAAACTGGATTTGCTCAATTTTTTTATTTGCTGTTGATTCAGGCATAACAGCAATAAAACGTAAGCCCAGCAACCTTGCAAAGTAGGCTTCAGAAACCGCGGTACTGCCGGATGATGACTCAATAATCGTTGTGTCCTGTTTTATCCAGCCGTTACATAATGCATATAAAAACAAAGAGCGGGCTAATCTGTGCTTCAGGCTGCCCGTCGGATGAGTGCTTTCGTCCTTTAAATAAAGGTCGATTCCTTTCAGAGAAGGAATGTCTAGTTTTATTAAGTGCGTGTCAGCACTTCTTTGAAAGTCAGCGTCAATTTTATTTATGGCCTGACTTACCCAATTATCAGTCATTTCCGCAACCTAATACAATTTAATCGGCAAAAGGATAAAGCAAGACAAACCGGAAATATATAAAAAACAGAGAAATAAATAAAAGGAAGTGGTGGAGGGAGAAGGATTCGAACCTTCGAAGGCAGTGCCGTCAGATTTACAGTCTGATCCCTTTGGCCACTCGGGAACCCCTCCTCAAATTGCGGCGGCAATAATAGTCACATTTTTATTTCATGTAAAGAGGGAATTTTAAGAAAACTAAAGTTGTCGATCCTTTTGCCGATAGTTTGCCTGTAAGTAAAAGTTTTTTGATGGTTTTTTATGCGGATTGAACGGGTGTTAAAAAATGAACTCGATATCGGAGTGTCGCTGAACAAAGCGACGGCTGACAATTATCGCGGCGATTTTTCATTGATACTTTCACTCATGTCACAAGACGTAAGAGATATGGCTCAGTTTGAGCTGAAAGAAAAAAATGATTTACGCGACCGCTTTGAACTCCCGGAAGATGCGCCGGCAGAAGTAAACCTTGCGGACGGCATCGCTTTTAATGAGCACAGTGATGTATTCAGAAGTCAAAATCATACAGAGTTTCTTTTATATCAATCACTAAGGCCTGAACCGTTGGTGTGCGGCGGTAGCGTTCCCGCGGCTATGCGAAGAGCTCTGGATAATTGCGATATCCATACTATTAATCGATACAAACGAATTGAATCTGAAACGCCGGCAAACCCGAAAATCGCATTTATCGAACAGTTACAACAGCAAAGAACTATGGCGAAACTGATAGAATCGGCGTGATCTATATCAGAAATTCCCTTTGATTATTTTTTTATAATACATTGCGGATTTGTAAATTGGTTTACTTTATGAAAGCGATAAAACAAGCTCAATCACTTGATATCAATGATGACTGCACAACTTGTGGTTTGATACCGGACATCGGAGCCGTAATCAATGAGTCAGATACTCTGTTAAAAATCGAATTTGAATTAACAGAAGAAGGTAAGCAAAGTGCTCAACAGCTAGCCGGTCATGCTCAGCAAAACTTCAGTAATGTCAAAGTAGAGCTTACTGAGGCTGGTTCAGATTTTATATTGACTTTGGACTTTGACCTGGCCGTCGAAAAAATGCTCTTTCAAATGCAAAACAAAGGACTTTAATTGCGGATTGAAGTATTCTGCGACACCACGGTTACATAATATTATCAGCCCGAAAGGCATCTGCAAGGGAAATACGTGAAGCGCCGCAAATATCAGCATATTGTAGAATCGATTGTAAGCTCTAAACCGAAGCAAGACGGAGATGTCGTAAAGACCTCTGAGTTAGCTACAGAGCTATTATTGAAATATCTGAATCTGTCCTCGGTGAATGTTTGGTCATTTGCTCATGACAAGAACCAGTTCCGACTTGTCGCTAATAGTGGTGTTATTTCAAATCTAAACGACGATAACACAGTGAAATGTGATGTTTGCCCTGATTATTTAAATCTTCTTAGAAACAGTCGTCACATTGACGTTAATGATGTTAAGTCTGATCACCGGGTGGACGAGCTTCGCAAACATTATCTCGAGCCTTTCGGCATCGCTTCCTTGCTTGATGTGCCAATTCGTATCAATGGTAAACTTGAAGGTGTTTTAAACCTTGAAAGGGCTCATGAACAAAAAAATTGGACTGACAGTGAAATATATATCGCTTGCCAGGTCGCGGATCAAATCGCGCTGACCATTGCGACTCATACGAGCTTTGAACAGCATGAATTGTTATCTTTATTTAAATCAGCCGCGGAGCAATCTGAGCAAGTCACAATGCTAATTAATTTGCAAACAGAACGTGTTGAGTTTGTGAATGAGGCTTACGGTAAAAGAACAGGCAGACCTGCTTCTGAATTTATCTGTAAACCGGTCTGGGACTTATTCCTGTTTCAACAAAAGCCTGAATACGCCAAGATTCAACTTGAAAAAGTCATTCTTGGCAAAACAATTGCCGATGTAGTGCAGTTAACCGGCCCAAATGGTAAACCCATGTGGATCAGTTACCGTTGCTCTCCTTTTGTTACCTCACGCGGTAATCGTTATGCCTTAATGAGCAGCGAAGACTGCACGGAGCAACACCGATACCGGGAAGAGCTTGAGATCAGAGCATGGCGATGTTCATTGACAGGTCTTTATAACAGAGCGCACTTCAATAAAGCATTAGATAAAGCCGGTAAAGGTCATTTGATTCTTATTGATCTTCTGGGTTTTAAAAACTTTAACGATATCTACGGCCATGAAAAAGGCGACGCGCTTTTGCGGGAAATCGCGCGTCGCCTCAGACATACGGCCGAAATACATCAAGTAAAAGAAATCGCACGTGTCGGCAGTGATGAGTTTGCGATATTGCTTTCAGACGATTTGCGTACTCAAGATGAAATAGATCAGCTGACTGATAAGCTTTATCAAAACCTGATCCTTCCTGCTCAAATTCAAAAAGATACTATAGAGCCGAAACCTGCGGTTGCCGTGGTTGATATCGCGTCTGTTATTGATTTAATTTCGCCATTGACCAGTGCTGACCTTGCCTTGCAGATTGCCAAGAAAAAGCGTGGTAAGGCAATTCAAGTCTTTAATCACACCATGTTAAGCGCCTTTATCGAAGACTCTGAAATTGAACGTGATTTACACCTTGCGATCAGAAAGCGTCAATTCGAACTCTATTATCAGCCGCTGAGAAGTTTAGAAAGCGGAGATTACATTGGCGCGGAAGCTCTTGTTCGCTGGCATCACCCTAAAAAAGGAGTGTTGTATCCCGGTAGCTTTATAGACATTGCGGAGCAGACAGGAATGATCGTGCCTCTGGGAAGCTGGATTTTAGAAGCGGCATGCAGACAACTGAATTTGTGGCAGCACTTCAACCGAAATCTGACTATGCATGTTAACGTTTCAGCAAGGCAGTTTTTCAGCGGAAAATTATTCGAGCTTGTCTGGGATTTACTCAATCGTTATCAAATTAAGCCTCAATCCCTGATCCTGGAAATTACAGAGACAGAATTGATGGAGGACATTCGTTTTGCGACAAATTTATGTCATGAACTTTCTGAATTGGGCGTAGGTCTGGCGATAGATGATTTCGGTACCGGGTACAGTTCGATGCGTTATCTTAAGCAGTTCCCGATTTCTAAATTGAAAATTGATCGCTCATTCATTTCAGATATCAATGTCAGTAAAGAGAGCAGAGAGATTGTCAGCGCAATTATCGCAATGGCAAAAGCGCTGAATTTGTCACTCACTGCAGAAGGCGTAGAGACTGATGAGCAAGAGCTCTTTTTAAGAAACCTGAACTGCCAGCAAGCGCAAGGATTTTTATATAGCCCTGCTTTGAGAGAGTCAGATTTTAATGAATTTCTTAACACTTATAATCAATTAATTATTTAAGTATTTAGCTTTTATTTTTGGTTAAACGGATTTGTATTATCAGGCATCGGAAGTGGATTAGTGACAACAAGCGCATAACCCGGTGGGCATTGATCATCTTTAAGTGCCTGACTATAAGTTTTTCGATATTTCCGGCGTTCAGATTAAGTGCTCTACAAGGCGCTCTTGCGCGGTAATACCGGCAGTCTTTCAAGCAAGAGTAACGCCGTAGAGCGCTCAAGACGGACATCAGAAAAGTGAAGAAACTTATAGCCGGGTACTTACATAAGTTTTTTTACACTCTTGCTGCATATTCAGTAATCGGTTTTCCTCATTGAATGAGAAAAATACTGAGCTTGATATTTATCGCATTTGTTCGTTGTACTTGAACGAATCGATGTTCTCAATTTGTCATTTTGTTACCTGAGATGCTGGCTTAGCCGGACGTCATCAACAGATTGATAAAAAGTACCGGAAGTCAGTTAAAATAGTAAAAAAGTATTACTGCAAAAAGCTGAATTCGTGTTTCAGACTTTGAGCGTACGTTATTTAAGTCGCTTTTTAAGCTCGGCGATTTCGGCAAGCATGACTGCCTGATTATGCTCCATTTGCTCTTGATTGGCTTCCATTCGCGCCAATGCCTGTTCCAGCTTTTGTCGGATTTGCTCTTGGTGCGCTTGCTGTTTTTCACTGATTTTGTTTTCGTCCGGTGCCACGAAAATAGAAGCCATATAACCTGAGACAACACCGAAAAAGCTCACGCCGGAAATAATCACGATGCCGCCGATGATGTGCCCTGCCGTTGTTACCGGATAGTAATCGCCGTAACCGACAGTGGAAATGGTCACCAGCGCCCACCAAATCGCTTGCTCAGCCGTATGAATATTGGCACCTCCGGTACCGCTTTCCACCAGTAAAATCACTACGGAAGCAATGGAAAGTATGGTGAGAACCGCAACCAGCAAACTTGCCAGGGTCGCTTCTTTTTTCTGTTTAATTAACGGAATTAAAATGGATCGGCTGGAGCGGATCAGTCGAATCACTCTTAAAATCTGGAAGATACGCGCGACTCTCAGCGGCTCAATCGCCGGAATACTGGCAACGAGATCAATCCAATGTTTTTTAAAGTAATAACTTTTTTGTTCAGCTCTGAGGAAACGGTAGAAAAAGTTGCTGATAAAGATAAAACAAATCCCCGTATCAATATACATGAGTAATTTCTGGGTTTGTTTTTCAGGCTGTCCAAAAGTCAGAATGAGCATGATGATGACCGCAATCAATGATAACAGCATCATAGCCAAATCAAACGGAGCCGGTCCGTCGAGTTTCTCCCCAAGCCATTTTTTATCGATCATAGCCAATCCTTGATTTACGGATTTTCCTCAGAAACAAAATTTACCAGGTCGTCTAAAACACGTTTTTTTATTTCTAGCTGAGCATCGGCATCCAAACCGTATTTGTCAGCCAGTAACACGTAATCATTAGGACTCAGTGAAACAGTAAGGCGTGGCCTTTTGGGTCGCTTAGATACGGATAAGCCCAATATAGTCCGGATTTGATCTGAGGGGCTGACACCGGCATCCAACGCCGCTTTTCGGATAGAGTATTGAAAATGCTCATCTAAATCAAAAGCGACTTGAGTGGCTTTGGCCGCCTTTTGATTTTGCTGCCATTGCTCCGGCAAGCTGTTTTTGGGTTTGCTCATTTTTTGGAAAGTGACCTTTGCTTAGCAGAGAGAATGAATGTCATATTCTGTCAATACTACCAAAAAACAGCGCTTATACCAGAGTATGAGTTTTACGATTCATATTAAATTCCTAAAGGGATTAACGATATTTCGAAGTGGTTATCAGATTTTTTGCTTATTTAAATTAACCAAAACTAGCAACCTTAAAGATAATCAGTCTTATTTAGATTCTCTTTAGAACATAACTTATACGTATTTGTTATTTTAAAACTGTCTTGAACCTTGTCTGAACACGATTTTAAAATTAACGTTCTTTCCTTCCTTGGTAACTACTCTTCAGTACCTAAGGTTATTTCTATGAAAACAGATAAAGCGATTTTAGTGGCATTGAATAAGGTGCTGACAATTGAGCTGACTTCTATCAATCAGTATTTTCTCCATGCCCGCATGTACCGAAATTGGGGACTTGATTCTTTAAATGAATCGGCTTACAAAAAATCAATTGAAGATATGAAGCAAGCCGACAAACTCATTGAACGAATATTGTTCCTGGAAGGTTTACCAAACTTACAAAATCTGGAGCGTCTTCGGATTGGCGAACATACAGAAGAAATGCTCGAATGTGATCTCACATTAGAAATGGAGCAGCTAAAGTTACTTCGAGAGTCGATAATGTTATTTGAACATGAAAATGACTATGTCAGCCGCGATCTTCTGGAAGAAATTCTCGAATATGAAGAAGACTATGTGGATTGGCTAGAAACACAACAAATGCTTATTAAGAATGTCGGTACTCAAAATTACCTGCAATCTAGCCTTGAAAATGAATAAGGTGATCCCATGAAGGGTAATGACAAAATACTTAACCTGCTTAACGACCAGCTAACACTTGAATTAACTTCAATGGATCAATATTTAGTTCACGCCAAAATTTATGAAGACTGGGGTATTCATAAGCTCCACCAGAAACTTATTCATGAATACGAAGAAGAGCTGGCTCATTCAAAATTACTGATTGCCAGAATTCTATTTCTTGAAGGTGATGCGGACACGGCTTCAAGAAAGCCTATTCATGTTGGTAACAATGTAAAGCAAATGCTTGAGAATGATCTTGACGCTGAGAGAATTGTCGCGTCGAGTCTCAAACATATTATTTCTGTTTGCGAGACTGAGGGAGATTTTGAAACCAGAGTGATATTAGAAAAGCTATTAGAAGACACTGAAATGGATCACATCTATTGGTTAGAACAGCATCTCGGCCTGATAGATAAGATGGGAATGCAAAATTATATTCAATCACAAACGGGTGCGTAGCGCTGAGCGTTATAGCATCATATTCTGCACTTAACTATTGTGATGATAGATAAGTGCGGACTTGTGATTATCCTAAATCAATAGGATGCGGCTTTTTTAGAACGACGAATTTTAGCCGCGCCGCTCCAGCCTGTTTTTTGTGATTGCTTCGTATATAAATACCGCAGACGAACTACTTTAAAAAAATCTTCTTTTATTACACTTTAAGCGCATTATTTAATCAAAAGCTAAGCCGTTTTCATTTTAGCGTTTTTAATCTGATCTGAACTCATCAAGAATCACTCAAAAATAATAAAAAACAAACCAAAGAATTTCATAAAGTATACATTTAATTAACTTTATCGCATATTTACTCACTTAATATGACTTAGCGTTTGTGACATACATCGTATACAGTCGCCGCTGTTTTAGATAATAATCCCTGCCGTGATTTAATATGACGAATTATAATTAACAGGGGTTATAATGATTTTCGGTACAAAATCGAATTTAAAAACAATAGCGGTCGTTGCTCTAGCCGTTGCGGCGTCATTAGGATTGACAGCTTGCAACGGTAGTGATAACCACACAGATCAGATCAGACTTCGTGTAATGGAAACGTCTGATCTTCATGCCAATATAATGGATTATAACTACTACAAAGATACTGAGGATAAAACCATTGGCCTGGCACGTGTAGCAAGTATTATTAAAAGCGCTCGTGCGGAAGTGTCTAATTCTGTTTTAGTCGATAACGGTGACTTACTGCAGGGTAGTCCGATGGGCGATTACATGGCTGATGAGTTCAAACATAATAATAATGAACTTACAGACATTCACCCGGCTTATAAGGCGATGAACCTGCTTGATTACGATGTAGGTAACATCGGTAATCATGAATTTAACTTTGGCTTAGAGTTCTTAGACCAATCTATATCTGGTGCAAAGTTTCCGTATATTAGTGCCAATGTAATGTGTGACAAAGACTGCGGCGCAGACGCAAAAACTGAAGATGGCAACCGATTCACACCTTATATCATCGACACAAAACAAGTATTTGACCTTGACGGTGACAAGCACGAAATTAAAATCGGCTACATCGGCTTTGTTCCGCCTCAAATTATGCTTTGGGATGCGAAAAACCTATCAGGTCGTGTAACGGCTAATAGTATTATCGAAACAGCAGACAAATACATCCCGAAAATGAAAGCCGAAGGTGCTGACATTATTATTGCCATCCCGCACTCAGGTATTGGTAAACCGGATGATACAGATCCGAACATGGAAAACGCGGTTTACAAGCTGACAGAAATTGATGGTATCGATGCGGTTATGTTTGGTCATAGTCACCAAGTATTCCCGAGTGACAAGTATGCGGATCTAAAAAACGCTGATATTGAAAAAGGCACTATTAACGGTACGGCTTCAGTTATGCCGGGGCGCTGGGGTGATAACCTAGGCATTGTTGATTTGGTTCTTGAAAAAGACGGTGACTCCTGGAAAGTCGTTGATTCTCATAGCAGCACTCGTGCCATTTACGACCCTGCCGAGGAAAAGGCGCTTGTTGACCCTGATTATGAAATTAGAGGTGAAGTCGCAATTGAACATAATGCAACAATCAAGTATGTAAACGCTCCGATTGGTAAGGCTTCAGCCGATATGTACAGCTTTTTATCTATGGCTCAGGATGACCCGACTGTTCAGATTGTTGCGGATGCTCAACTTTGGTACGCAGAAAAAGATGACGGGTTGAAAGAAGAAGTTGGTGATCTTCCGATTCTATCGGCTGCCGCGCCTTTTAAAGCCGGCGGACGTTATTCTGACAGTGATTCAGATCAATACGTGCAGGTTGATAAAGGTGATTTAGCCATTAAAGACGCGGCGGATCTATACCTGTATCCAAACACCATGGTTGCCCTGAAAATTACCGGCGCGGAACTAAAAGAGTGGCTGGAATGCAGCGCGAACCAATTTAATCAGATTGACCCGGCAACAACGGACTCTCAGCAGTTAATTAACCGTGAAGGTCACCCTACTTATAACTTTGACAGCATCGACGGTGTGACTTACAACATCGACGTTACTAAACCAAGTAACTATGACCGTGACTGTGTCGCTCAGGGCATTGAAGGCGGAAGCCAGCGTATTGTTGATTTGAAATATAAAGATGAAGCAGTTAAAGCGGATCAGAAATTTATCGTCATTACCAACAACTATCGTGGTTACGGTGGTAAGTTTGCGGGTACCGGTGAAGATCATGTTGTTTATGATTTTGCCGCGACTGAAAACCGTCAGGTACTTGTTAATTACATCAAAGCAGAATCAGGGTTTAATCCTGATACTGGTGAATCTGAGAAAGAAATTGATACTGAAGCAGACTATAACTGGAAGTTCAAAAACATCGATACTGATGTTGAGTTAAACATCACTTTTGAAACACAAGACAGTGATAAAGCCCGGGACTTCGTTGAGAAAAACCAACGCCGTGCGATGAAAAAGCTTGACGTAAAAGATGTAACTCCCGGTTTTGCCATCTACAGCATTGATATGACTCAGGAGTTAAAGTAACAACCTATAAAATAATAATAAGTTGTGCCCTGCCAGGCCCTCCCAGTGAGGGCTTTTTTTGAACTGTCTGACATAAAACGCCCGCTTCAGGGAGCGGGCTTAGTCAGAGTCATTTAAGTGCCCAACTATAATTTTTTCACTTTTCTGATACCGTTCTTAAGCACTCTACGGCGGTTACTCTTGCTTGAAAGACTGCCGGTATTACGCAAGAGCGCCTTGCATAGCACTTAATCTGAACGCCGTAAATATCGAAAAACTTATCGTCAGGTACTCATATTATCGGGTTTTCAGCGCTTCGATACGCTTCTCTATCGGTGGATGGCTCATAAATAATTCAGCCGCGGAACGTTTACCGTTGATACCGAAAGCTGACATTTGTGCCGGCATGGCATTAGTTTCAGGACCTTGTTTCAGCCTTTCTAAAGCCGCGATCATTTTATTTGCCCCGACAAGTTTTGCGGCACCCTCATCCGCGCGGTATTCACGGATGCGCGAGAAGTAATGAACAATGATTGAAGCAAGAATGCCGAGGATCATATCAAGTACGAATACCACGGCCATATAAGCAAACATGCCCATGCCCTCGCCTTCTTCATTATTGCTTGCCACAAAGCTATCAATCGCTCTGGCGATAACACGCGCGGCAAAAATCACGAAGGTATTAACCACGCCTTGAATTAAAGTTAAGGTCACCATATCACCGTTAGCAACATGACTCACTTCATGTGCAAGTACCGCCTCAATTTCGTCACGATTCATCCCGTAAAGAAGGCCTGAGCTCACAGCGACCAAAGAATTATTTTTACTTGGGCCAGTCGCGAATGCGTTCATTTCCGGAGAGTGATAAATCGCGACTTCCGGCATTTTGATACCTGATTGCTCTGCCTGACGGGCGACAGTTTCGACTAACCAACGCTCGTTATCATCTCTTGGGTTAGAAATAACTTCACAGCCCATGGTCTTTTTCGCCATCCACTTTGAGATTTGTAAACTGACGAATGAACCACCAAAGCCTATTAATGCGGCAAAAATTAACAGACCACTCATTGTCGATGGGTTTACACCTAAAATCGACATTACTAATGATGCAATTAGCAAAACTGCTATGTTGGTTGCAATAAGTAAAAACACACGCTTCATTGGGCACTCCTAAAGCAAGATCGTGTCAAAAATACAAGTATCGTTATTGGATAAAGACATAATATGTCCATTTCATTAAATTTCAAGAGTAAAATTTCATTTAACGTTAATTCGGACACTTTTAATCGATTCCGCGGTTTTTGCGTATTCCTGCGGATATGATCGCTGATTCCTGCCCATCGTGATCACTTGTCACTTCAGAGCATCAACCTACATGCATTTCTAGTCTATTTGATCACCATCAGTCAAGATTTCCTCTTTTTTTCGCATGGATTCACCCTTTAATTTCAGTCGGTGAGCGTTATGCATTAACCGATCTAAAATGGCGTCAGCTAGTGTGTTATCTCCGATAGCTTGATGCCACTGCTCAGTTGGTAATTGGCTTATCATGATGGTTGAGTTTGTTTCGTGTCGGTCGTCCATGATTTCCATTAAGTCACTACGGTTAGCCGCTGTAAGCGGCTCTAGTCCCCAGTCATCGATGATAAGTAAATTGGTTGCGGCTAAGGTTTTTAACAGCCTCTGATATGTGCCATCAGCTTTTGCCTGTGAAAGTGTCAGTAGTAATCGTGATAGCCTGTAGTAGCGAACGCTGTAACCTTTAAGACAAGCACTGTGTCCGAGTGCACAAGCCAAATAGGTTTTACCGCAACCACATGGCCCTGTGAGCAAAGTGTTTTGTCCTTTGCTTATCCATTCACACTGGATAAGTCCGGCCATCTGACTGCGTTTCAGTCCTCTTGGATGCTGGTAATCGATTTCTGAGGCCGTTGCGCTTAATTTGAGTTTGGCACTGCGTAGCAGTCGTTGCTGCTTCCGGTTATCTCGGTAAAGAGATTCTCTTTCAACGATATATTGCAACCGTTCTTCGAACGATAAATCACCGTAATGACCTAATTGTTCTTGCTGGCTGGTTAACGCTTGTGCCATGCCTGATAATTTCAGCTGACGTAGTTGTGCGATTAAAGGCTCGATCATCATAATCACTCCTTAGTGAAAGGCTTTTGAGCCACGAACATTTTCGTGGTGTTGAGGTAAGTCGAAGCTTTGCTGCTTACTGTTAGCCAGCTTGTCTTGGTTACTTTTGAGGATATTGCTGATTTCTCGGTATCGATAAAGCTTATGTTTGTTGGCGATAGCACAAGCGTTGTTCAGGCGTTCGTTTGAGTAGGTTTTAGAGAGATTTAATACACCTAAGCACAAGTTATAGGCTTGCTCTGGGTGTGCTCGGCTATCAAGTTGATGCTTGATCCATTTTGTCACCTCTGAGCCGATACTGCTTGCCCAGTTTAAAAAGCGACCAGGGTTCCATTGATGGTGTTTCTCATGGCGCTTTGGCATATGTTGAGGTTCAGTTGTTGCCCCCGGTCGATGCTTACGGATGTGGTGACAAATGGCTTTACCTTTGAAGTAAACGCCTAGCCGCTTGTCACTTACGTGTAGCTCAACTTTTTCACCAACAAGATGATGAGGAACGGAGTAATTGTGGCGATCATATTTGACGTGATAGTCGATGCCAATTTTAGCGGATTTGATGTCAACATAATGGTAAGGAAGCTTGGGAAGTGGTGCTAACGCCGGTTTATCCAAGCTTTCAAATAAACTTTGTCTGCAACCATCTAGTTGCTTAAAGGGCTTTTGATTCACTTCTTTTAGTAAGGCTTTAATGCACCGATTAAGCTCACCAAGCGAGAAGAAGGTTTGATGTCTGAGCTTAGCTAATATCCAGCGTTCAATGATTTGCACACCGACTTCAGCTTTTGATTTATCTTTGGGTTTGTAAGGTCTGGCGGGGATAACAGCCACATTGTAATGCGCAGCCAATTGTTGATAAGCGGGATTGAGTTCAGGATCGTATCGACAAGCCTTGCTGACACCAGATTTAAGATTATCGGGTATCACGATTTTCGGAACACCGCCAAAGAACTCAAAAGCCCTGACATGACTTTCTAACCAGTCTGGTAATGATTGTGTATGGGTAGCTTCAACATAGGTGTAATTTGAAGCACCAAGCACAGCGACAAAAATTTGAGCTGTTTTTACTTCACCTGTTGAGGCACAGACGATAGGTACCGTTTGGCCAGCGTAGTCGACGAATAGTTTGTCACCCGCTTTGTGAACTTGCCTCATCGAGCGTTGCTGTTTCTTCTTCCACGTTGAATAGTGATAGCAAAATCGAGAATAGCTGTAGTAACAATCTTTATTTTGCTGTACATGCTCTTCCCATAACAGTTGTTTAGTGACCCCTTTTTTCTTGAGCTCTAAATGGATTTCAGCCCAGTCGGTTGATGGGCATTTTATATGTTGAGTCGATTCAGGCTTTGAATAAAAAAGCTTTTCCAGAGTTGAATCATCCAGCTCTGGTGGTAAAGGCCAGCTCAATTTTAATGCTTTTGCTTTGAAAAGAACTTTCTGTACAGCTCCAACACTCGACTTTGTGCTGCTATGTATTTGACGTAGTGTCAGCTGGGCACCAAGACCGAGCCGTAAAATTTCTCTTATATTTCGCACTGTTAATCTCTTAGTTGCCATTACCATTATCCATTTGGTTTAAATAGAAAATGGTAGTTAAAGAAACAATGCTCTGAAGTTGTTCTTGTGGGTCGTGATCACCAATTCTTGCATCGTGATCGCTGATTCCTGTTTTGGACGAAATTTGTTCACGATAAAGCAAGAATTATTGATCACAGTTAGGCAAGAATATGCGATCACGATGGGCAGGAATTTTTGATCACGTTAGGCGAGAATATGCAGTTTTCAGCAGTCGACCCCTTATTTGTTGTAACCTGAATTCGGATAATAAGTGCATAACCTCGGTAACCAACTGATCGCTAAACACCTTTGAAATGAATCAGGACACAGGTGTACTCTGTTAGCGACAAAACCAAACAGAGGGAGCCAAAAATGACCTATACACCAATGGCACTAACTTAAGCGTCATCTGAAAGTTTACTAATTGAACAATAGGGAGTAAATCATACAGATTAAGGTTTTTCTATTGCCAGACCATGAATACTACAGCTCGCCAATTCTTCAATGATGCTCCAGAATTGTTACGTCGCTTTGCTCAAACGGAAGAAGATGAACTTTCTTCAATTCTCACTCCACAAGATTTAGAAGAGTTCCGAAAAGATAACACTCAAAGAGTACGCAAGTATCCCGCCTGCCACACTCTTTCGCTTTTCATGAAGCGGGCTTTCCTCAACTGCGGATTTTAGTGTTAATTTCTTTGGGGAGCGGTGCTGTCATTGATTCTGCCGTTTCACCTTGTAAAGGGAAAGGTACTGGCGAACAGGCGCTATTAAGAAGTATGCTGTCAGACTTGCAACACGGTGATATTGTGCTGGGAGATGCTGATTTCGAAAACTACTTTGTTCTCGCAGGGCGGATAAATTTAGGTGCTGATGCTGTTTTCGAAAAAAACGGAGCCGGAAATGTCGATTTCAGAACCTGTGAAGAAAAGCTGGGTAAGCGAGATGGATTATTTAAGCTAATTCGTCCCTCCTGTCCAGAATGGATGACTCCAGAGGATTACGCTCAAGTGCCAGAAGAGCTTATTGATTTATACGTATCACGATGGCATGTCGGGTTAGATTTTAGATCCATCAAGACCATGATGAAAATGGATATTTTAAGGTGTGGCAGTCCAGATATGGTACGTAAGGAAATTGATGTTCATTTGCCGGTTTATAACATGATAAGGGCGCTTATGTGCCGAGCGGCAGAAAAAAAAAGGAATATCTCCTAGAGAGGCAAGTTTTAAAGCTGCACATAACACATTACAAGATTTTCACATATTACTTTTACAAGCCGCCGAGGGGATCATTGACACTTTATCAGATGTCATAGCAGATATTATCGGCGAGCATATCGTCGGTAATCGCCCGGGGAGAAAAGAACCGAGAGCAAAGAAAAGGCGACCGAAACCGACACCAAGATTGCGACACTCAAGAAAACAAGCACGTAGGCTTAAGATGTATCAGAAGTAATTCTTAAGTTAGTGCCATTGGGCCATAATGTCGAGATTTGGCTGTACAACCAGCCCGTGGATATGCGCAAGCAGTTTGATGGCTTAAGCGCCCTGGCTTACACCAAGCTCAAGCGGCGAGTGACGGATGGTGCGTTGTTTGTGTTCATCAATCGCCGTCGCATTCAAAAAGTGACGAGCAACGATGAAAAACCCCCTCTGGATCGGGCACAACTTCAGAGCTTAATCGGCGGAATTAATTGGCAACAAAAGCCGAGCAACATGAGACTTTGACGCCATTTTTTGATGTAATTTCCGCCATAAAATTAGTGAAATCATCCGGTTAAATCGACAGCAAATCGAAGCGCTGCTTGCCCGGCAAGCGGAGCAAAATGCGTTGTTATCTGAGCAGATTTCGACTCAATCAGAGCAAACCGCTTTGTTTAAGCGTCAACTCGACCGGTTCAAACGCCAGCTCTTCGGTCGTAAGTCTGAAAAGCAAATTATCGACAATCCGTCACAGGGTTCATTATTCGTTGACAGCCTGGCACAAGACAAAACCCCGGTGCCCGCCACCGGAGTCAAAGGGTATCGCCGTAAGTCCGATACCAAACGCAGCGGTGATGAAGTCAATGATAGCGACTTACGTTTTGATGACAGCGCGCCTCTTGAAATCATTGATGTGCCCGCACCGGAATTGGCTGAAGGCGTTGAGATTATCGACTACAAGGAAACCCGCCGCCTGGCACAACGCCCGGGCAGTTATGTGGTACTGGTGTATCGCCGCCCGGTGATTAAGCGTAAATCAGCGCAAACCGAGGTAACTTCACCCGCGGCGGTGCCGGATGGATGCTATTACCATGTATCCTTACTGGCTGGGTTAATGGTCGGCCAAGCGGTTTACCATCTGCCGCTTTACCGTCAGCATCGGCGAATGCCCGACAGCGGCGTGAAAGTCAGCCGGGCCACGCTAATCAGCCGGATGCAAAAAAAACATTGAGCCGCTTAAGCCGATTTATCGGGCCATGCTGAAAAACATCTTGAAAAGTAAAGTGCCGGCCATGGATGAAGTGCCCATCAAAGCCGGAAAGGCGGGCAAAGGCAAAATTTTTCAATCAGATTTGGAGAAACCGGGGGTGTTCTGAAGGCTGATTTATCGCTTACGAATCAGGTTCGCTTTCGCTGTCTACCTCTGACTTCCTATGGCTTCCTTCAAACCCTGCCGTTGGCCCGCAACGCCCTTGCCATTCGGATTAGATACAGGTTTCTGGCTCTTCGTCGTTTAGTGTGGATTTAATGGATTTATTTCTGAGATAATAAACCCAGTTTTGCAGTCAAGAGTTGGAAGTAAATACATGGATGGAAATCAAGTTTTGATGCTCGGCCTTGGTATAGAAGCGCCTTGGAAGTTGGTTAACCAACACCTGGATATATCAGCCTCACCTAATGAACTTGTTCTCGAAATTGAAGCTGAACGAGGAAGCTTGTATCCCTGCCCGACTTGCTCAAAAGCTTGTCCGGCACATGACTTTAAATCGCTGACTTGGCGTCATCTCAATTTCTTTCAGCATCACTGTTATATCAAAGCAAACGTCCCGAGAACTCGATGTGCTGAGCATGGCGTTAAGCGTGTCAATGTCCCTTGGGCGAGAGCGGGTAGTAAATTCACGTTATTGTTCGAACAATCTGTACTGGTACTGGCTCGTGAAATGCCGGTTAAGGCATGTGCTGAATATGTTGGAATTCGTGACAAACGTATTTGGCGCATCATCAAACACTACGTCAGCAAGGCATTAGCATTGATGGACTTGTCAGCACTTAAAGCTATTGGATTCGATGAAACGGCGGCTAAACGTGGCCACAACTATGTTACTGTTTTCATTGATATGGACAAGAAAGACAAGCCTGTTGTGTTCGCTACGCCCGGAAAAGGTAAGGAAACCGTTAAGCGATTTAAGTCCTTTCTGACAGAGCATCAAGGCAAAGCAGATAATGTACTTGAAGTCGTGTGTGATATGTCAAGAGCCTTTCTGTCAGCAACAGAGGAAGAGTTCCCGGATGCTAACGTAACGGTTGATTGGTTCCATGTTGTGCAACTGTTTACTAAAGCGGTTGATGAAGTACGTAAAACGGAGAGAAAAATCCAACCGCATCCAAAGAGCCTGCGCTGGGCAGTACTAAAAAATGCAGATGGCTCATTTACTGAGAAACAAAAAGAAGCACTTGCAGAGCTAGAATCCAGCGACCTGAATACAGCAACAGCTTGGCGGATTAAGGAACAACTTAGGTGGATACGTCAAGCTGAAACCGCTCATGCTGCACGCTGGAGGCTGACGTATTTCATTAATTTTGCAAAAGAGCAGTTGGGTGATATTGAGATGTTAGAACCCGTTCGAAAAGCACTTGCAACTGTGGAAAGGCATGCAGAGAGAATTTTACAGCGCTGGTCATCCACTTATACGAATGCTCGTATGGAAGGTTTAAATAGTCTATTTCAAGCGGCTAGAGCACGAGCCAGAGGGTATCGTAATACAGGAACATTTATTACCATGATTTTTATGGGTAGTGTTTAGAAATCTGTGTCATTTCGGTAAAATGTCAAAAACAGGAATGACATAATGACTCAAAATTTCGATTTCAATAAAGCTTTAGAACAACTTCAATCAGGTAAAGGTTTAACTGGTGCGGATGGTGTTCTCACCCCTTTAATCAAACAACTAACAGAAGCAGCGCTTAAAGCAGAACTTGATCAACATTTAGACTCAGATCTTGAGCCCAATCGAAGAAATGGTTTTAGTAAAAAAACCGTTAAATCTTCAGTTGGCGAATTTGAGTTAGAAACGCCAAGAGACAGAGCCGGCAACTTTGAGCCTCAGCTTGTCAAAAAAAATCAAACTAAGCTCTCTGATGAAATTGATCGTAAGATTTTGTCAATGTTTTCAATGGGTATGAGTTATCGTGATATCAAATCTCATGTGGCTGATTTGTATGGTTTAGAGCTTTCAGAAGCCAGTTTGACGGCTGTGACCGATCAGCTTATTCCTCAGCTCAAAGAATGGCAGCAACGCAGTTTAGACGAGGTCTATCCAATTATTTGGCTGGATGCGATTCACTATAAAGTCAAAGACAATGGTCGCTATGTCAGTAAGGCTATTTACACGATTCTAGGCGTTAATCTCGAAGGTAAGAAAGAGTTACTTGGCCTGTATCTTTCAGAGTCAGAAGGTGCTAATTATTGGCTTTCGGTACTGACCGATCTTCATAATCGTGGTGTTAAGGATATCTTAATTGCTTGTGTTGACGGGTTAAACGGTTTTCCTGAAGCTATTGCCAGCATTTACCCGGAGACAGAAGTTCAGCTTTGCGTAATTCATCAGGTACGCAACTCAATGAAGTATGTGGCATCTAAGCATCAAAAGGCGTTTATGGCTGATTTAAAGCCGGTTTACAGAGCGACAAGTAAATCGGCTGCTGAAACGGCTTTAGATGAGCTGGAAAACAAATGGGGTAGCCAGTATCCAATCGTTATCGACTCTTGGCGCAGAAAGTGGGAGAACTTGTCCGTTTACTTCAAATATCCAGAATATGTACGTCGAGTGATTTACACGACCAATGCGATTGAAGCCGTACATCGCCAGTTTAGGAAACTCACCAAAACAAAAGGGGCATTTCCAAATGAAAACAGCTTGCTAAAATTGCTTTATGCGGGAATATTGAATGCCTCTAAAAAGTGGACAATGCCAGTCCAAAATTGGAGGCTAGCATTGTCACAATTTGCAATCCATTTTGAAGGCAGATTGGATAACGTATTAGAAATTTAGAATTTAGGCTGACACAGAATTTTGAACGCCCTCTTTTTATGATTGCTAGCCCTGTATCAGATCTACTCAAATCCATATGAAACGACGAAGAGCCAGGTTTCTTTCAATCTGTAGGGTTTGCAGGTTCGCTGGGCAAACAAAGAAAGGGCGCAATCCGAAGATTACGCCCTTTTGTTCTCTGTTAAGCTATCCCGCTATCATTGTGCTCCCTGCACCGTCCATGCGTCTTAGGCAGTCCTTGTCTTCCGTCCGTGACCGCTCCCTGGTATCCATGTACTTTCGTACTTTCCCTAGTCTTGGTTACCCCTTAACCAAGCGTACTCGTCCTGAGCGTGTCCAAGTTCGTCCATGAGAATTCGTCCGTGACAATCTAACCTGCGGTACTTCATGTACCTACTCGTCCTTGTTTTTAGCATTCCTTGTGTAAACTTCCGTGATTTTTGTTAACAAGTCCTTTGTTAACCACATCCTTGTACAGGCTCCTTTAAAAACAGCTTCCGAGCACTACACTTTTAGCTTGTATCCTTACAATTCACAACGTTCTGTTGTGATGCTATCCTAATCAAGCCTTACAACCAACTGTTGTTATTATACTTAAACAACAATCAACAATCTTCCTTGGTTGCTTCTTGAGACCGGCTATCCATTTCGCTTGATGCTTGTCCTAAGCTTCCAGTGCTTTGATCGCCATCCCTGAAACTAATAATAGTTCAAAATTAAAAAAAAAACAGATTAAAAACTAATCAGCAACTTTTTATCAAATGTGACCACTATAAAGAAACAAATTTAAATATTTAATAGCCTGTATTTACTAGCTTTTTTGGAGCAAAAACTTCAATAGTGTAATTTTATCTGAAAATATCGTATCGTTATCTCACATTCTTGTAAGATATATCTTACACGTCATTGGGACTTTTTCATTTTTTCCGGTTTTCGCGATGCGATTTCCGCAGCAGAATTATAGCTTGCTTGGTTTAACTTGAGTGCTTAGAATAGCCTTCGAGCAAAAAACAACGTAATCGTAAGAGTCAGAACTGTCCCGAAATAACTTCCCGATTTGTCACTGCTTAACACCTGACTCTTCTACACAAATCTAAATAAGATTGAACTTTTTGAAAATCCTCTGATCTGATCAGAAAATTCCTTCAAAAAGAGCAATGAATAATGTCAATTTATACCCGTGATCATTCAAGATGCGACTTTTTCAAACAAAGACCTGAAATTTTCTGTAATGAGATCATCACAGAGCCATGATTGAAATATCTTAACCAAAGAAGATAAGCACATACTGGAATCACGGCATAAATCGTCAAGTGACAGACGTGAGTGTGACCGAATAAAAATCGTTCCGCTTCGTTCAGAAGGCTGGTCATATTCTTTTATTGCTCAAGCGTTACGGATAGATAAAACAACAGTCAAATGTCATCTTGATGACTATCAACCTCAAGAAAAACTTAAACCCGGAAATGGTGGCTCAGTCAGTCGGCTCTGTGCGGAGCAAACCGAGTTTCTGATAGCCCATTTAACAAAGTTTACCTTCGCTCATACACATCAAATTGTCAGTTATACTGATGAAACCTTCGGTGTAAAATTTACGGTAGCAGGTTTAAACAAATGACTGCATCGTAATGGCTTCAGTTACAAGAAACTTAAAGGTGTTACGCATAAATTTGATGAGCAAAAGCAGGCTGAATTTAAAGAAAAATATGAGACATTAAAGGCCAAAAGCCCTGATAATGAGCCAATCGTATTCATGGATGCTGTTCATCCCGACATACAACCCGAATTTGAATCCAATTGAGCGACTTTGAAAAGTAATGAATGAGCACGTCAGAAATAATGAATATTTCGCTTCATCGAAAGAATTTCGAGAACGGATAAATTACTTTTCGATGTAAAACTTCCAGAAATTGCGGAGACTTTAACGAGTAGAATTGCTGATAACTTTCAAACACTCACATCTGCAAATTGAGTTCGCTTAGGTATAAACCCACTTTGCTCTGCTTCAATAGTTTCTCTGTCAGAATAATACTTTTTTTAACCATTGGCATAGTTGTTAACCTTTAAATTAAAGGATTATATCCTACTTTCATACTACTCATTTTGAAATTTTGCAAAACTCATAAGAGCTGCCTTACTTAAATATGCTTTACATAGCATAAAACCACTCGCAAAACTATGGTGTTAGTTATTGATTAAGAAACACTGCAAATTCAGCGTTTTCAGTAAATCCTCAAGAACCAAAAACTATATTTTAAAATTAAAATACATCAAGTTAACCAGAAATAAAGCACTTTCCTGACTACGATTTCACACCGGCAAACTCGTAAATGCCCGGTTTATTATCAGGGCGGGTCGGCCAAAATCAGCTTGCCCCGGTTAAATTCATTGGCGGCGAACGTCAGATTATACTTATGTTTAATGAACGTAATCATCCCGTCTTTCAGCGTATGCTTACCATGATAACCGGTTATGATTGTGGTAATGTTTTGCCCTCTGATGTCTTTAAGGTAGCAAAACAGCAGTTTAGCGAATTCCAGCGGAACCCCTTTTCCGTTATCTGTATCATCGGAACTTGTCTTGAAAATTTTATCGATATGCAAGTCCAGGCTGTTTTGGGTGATACCCAGATTGTGATGATATAAATTCGAACGTATCCCGTTCTCAACCGTTTCCTGAAATTTCTCACTCTCCAGGCTTGCGAGCAGGGCTTTCGTGTGAGCGGTAATACTTATCCCGGACTCGTTCATTATTTTTATTAAATCTGCCTTAGCCGCTGATATTTCCGGTTTTAGCGCACACGGTGATAAAAGCGTTGCACACGGGGACAGTAAGTTTAACACCCCATCGCTGAATTAAAGCGGGCACGGTCTCCCTGCCGAAGAGCAGTGACCAGGGCGGGATCGCACTTTTTTTCTTGATAAAATAATTTAAATTAACATGGTGATGACATTGACGCGCTTCAGTATATGACAGCCATGGTTGTAGATAACGGACTCATTATTTATCAAAAAGAAACGCCTGACAAAACCAACGAAATACCCGTGATGCAATCCATGCTCAAAAAGATGGATATTGAAAATGCGGTGATTACCGCTGATGCCATGCATTGCCAGAAAGAAACAACGGCCTTAATACGTGAAGGTAAAGGTGACTACGTTCTTCAGGTAAAAAAGAACCAGGGTAAATTGCTCGCCGAAATTAAAGCGTATTTCCATAAAGGCTACCGAGACACACCGGAACTTGTAAAACATAATCATTTTATGGAGTTAGATGGTGAGCACGGGCGAATTAATGAGAGGCATTATCGTCTTTTACCGATAACAGACTGGTTTGATAAAACCGCTGATTTTCAAGATAGCCGCGCCGTTATCGAAGTGACTCGTACAAGAGATATAAAGGATAAAATCAGCCAAGAAACATCTTACTACATCACTTCATTGACAAGTGATGTAAAGGATGTTGCTCAGTATTTTAGTACGTTGCAATCTGGACAGGTCCAGCTACGAACTTTTAAGGGCATTTCATTAACTTTGTGACCGCAACAATTACAAGTTTTCGAGCTGGCAAACCATTGATCAAGTTTGACTAGATGTTTGCCCTGCTCCTTTGCTTTGTATTCGAGTTTGTTTACAAAACCATTCCGGCTTGCATCTGCAATATGTTTGGATAACTTGCGGTTCTTCATCATGTTTGCTGATTTCAATGTCTCTACAATCACTGCTTGGTTTTCGTCAACGAGTGTTCGAGATAGTTTATGTTGGAAATCAGCACGGGCATTGGCCGTTTTCTCGTGGCATTTGGCAACCAGTAATCGAGCTTTAGAGCGGTTGCCGCTGCCTTTTTTCTTTCGTGATAACTGGCGTTGTTTGCGCCTTAAGTTGTTTTCGGCTCTTTTTATGAATCTTGGGTTTGCAGTTTTATTTCCGTTATCCTCAATCGCAAAATGAGACAAACCAAGATCCAGCCCTACGACTGAATCAATCTTTTTAACGGCTACGGCTTCAATTCCGTCATCAACAAGGATTGAGGCGTAGAACTTACCGGTTTTAGAAAGTGTTACCGTTATACTTTTTACTTTACCGTTTATTTCACGGTGAATATTAGCCTTAACGGGCTGCATCTTAGGAAGTTTAATTGAATCGTCAAATACCTTAACCCCTGCGCAGTGATAGCTAGACTGCTTCCCGTGCTTTGACTTGAACTTAGGCTTTCTGGCTTTCAGTTTCGGATTAAAGAAATTGTCATAAGCCGTATGCAGATTAATAACGGATTGCTGTAAAGCAATTGAATCATACTGTTTTAACCATGAGTATTTACGAGACGTCTTTGCAACCGCAAGCAAAGGCTTTAAGTCTCTTTTCGGATTCAGATTTAAACCGTGCTTGCGGTACTGGTGATTCTTGATATGCAGGGCTTTGTTATACGCAAAACGCACAGCACCGAACTGAGCCATTAAAAACTCAGCCTGTTCTTGCGTTGGATATATGCGTACTTTAGTTGCGCTTAACATTTCAGTGCTCACCTGTATAATGGCCGCATTGTATGGTTTTATGATGTATATTTCAAGTGAGTGAGCGTAACAGAAATCTGCTTTCTGGTTATCTGAGAAAACGGCACAGCGTTAGTAAATTGGTTGTCCATCTGGTGTTCACTACAAAATACAGGCGCAGGCTATTTGATGGAGTAATGATTGAGCGATTAAGAAGTGCTTTTAAATCATCTTGTGACAAGTTGGAATGTGAGTTGATAGAAATGGACGGCGAACAAGATCATTAGGACTTACGCATTGATTGCACCGTTCATTTTTGGTAAGGGACGTTGCGATTTAAATTTTACCGCAATAGTATAGTTGAGTTCTTAAAATCGTTTATGTTGCTGCCAGATGTCTACTTCAATTTACATTTCTAGCGAGTCCAAACGGATAATCAAACTTGCCTCAAATAAACTTCACGGAATGGAAAAAAGAGTCTTTATGGCTGAAGTGTCTAAAACGTTCTGCTGTGGGAGTCCTAGATTAACGGAAACGGAGTTTGGCTGGGGGAGAAAAGCTGTAGAACCCGGGCTTCATGAGCTGGAAACCGGGTTTGAATGCTTTGGGCATTATGAAGGAAAGCATAGAAGTGAGGAGAATAATCCTCAGCTGGAGGTAGATATTCGGGCGTTAGTCGATCCAGAGTCACAAGCTGATCCAAAATTCAAAAATTCATTTGCTTACACTCGAATTACAGCTAAAGGTGTTCGTAAAAAGCTGATTGAGGAAAAAGGCTGGGACTGTGAAGAGTTACCAAAAGAAAGAACGATTAATGACATTTTGAATCGACTCGGTTACAAACTGAAGCGAGTTCAAAAAACCAGGCCACAAAAAAAATTCCTGAAACAGACGCCATCTTTAAAAATGTAAATAAAATTAAAAAAGAAACAGCAGGGAATAAAAAAGTTATCCGTATAAGTATAGATTGCAAAGCCACGGTTAATTTGGGTGAATTTTCTCGACACGGTCAATCCGGAGGGATTGATGCGGTGCAAGCTTTAGATCACGACATGGATGTAAAAGATAAGCTTATCCCGTTCGGAATACTGAACCTGGAAAACGACCAGCTTCATGTGTTTTATGGTAACTCAAGTAAAACCAGCGACTTCATTTGTGACGCTTTAGAGTGGTGGTGGAATTTAGTTAAAGACGAACATCCAGAGGTAGAGGAGCTGGTTATTTTTTCAGATAATGACCCAGAAAATAGTGGATGCCGGACTCAGTATCTTTTTAGATTAAAACAGTTTAGTGAAAGATCGAAACTGAGGATTCACAACGTTTACTACCCACCTTATCACAGCAAATATAACCCAATTGAGCGGGTTTGGTCATCTTTAGAAAAGCATTGGAATGGTACATTACTGAATTCAGTGAATACTGTTCTGGAGTGAACGAAAACAATGACTTGGAAGGCTATGACTCCAGTTGTCAATTTAATTGATAAGGTTTACTCAAAAGGAGTCAAGCTAACAAAAAGTGAAAAAGAAGATGTCGAAGATAAAATCATCCGAAATAGTGAATTACCTAAGTGGGATCTACTTATCATGCCAGAATGGTAAATTCTTAACTGCGAGATCCCTAAAGCTGATTCGGGTGCTTCGACTTATCAAAATTGTGAGACAGATCCTTTCTAGCGTTTGCTCCGTTTAACGGGACAGATGACAATATAAACCGGCGTTAATACCTCAGATGCTTGGTTTATGGCTCATTGCATGCCTCCCCCCACTTCAGATTATGAACGGGTATTCGACAGGCTGAATGATTTTCGTACTGAAGCCACAAAATTCTTAAATTTTCGCACTTCAAAGTTTGATACTGATATCGGTCTGGGACGGGCGTATTACCGGTTAACACCTCAGGAACGACTGCAGCTTAAAAACTTCTTCAGCAATCCTCGACAATCCGCTTCGTCTGAATGTCAGTCAGTTTCGGTTTATAAACCGCCCGGTTCAGCTTATCAGCGCCGTTTCCCGCCTGAAAAATACGTAAGAGGTCATAGCGCGGTAAAGGAAAGACCGGTAACCGGACAAGCTCAAGAGATTATTAACAGCGGACTCACAGACGACCGGAAAGGAAGAAAACTGAATCATCTGATATCGGACTGTGTCCATTCCTTACAGTTAATCGAAATCGCCGCTGTGATGCGAAATCATCAGCGGGCTCACGCAACGCTCTGGGACATAAGACTGATTAATAAGCTGCTGCATAAAAGCGTTGAATTCAGAGAGTGCGACCCTGATGTTCCTGACCGCTTATTCAGCCTCATAACGAGTTTACATTCAGACTATCAACCCAAAACCTGTACACTACTGCTTAAACTCTGTACCCGTGGTTTAAATTTAGTTAACGCCAACGCGCTGCTGTTCGGCGGGGACGGTTCCTCCGGTTTAATTAATACATGGCGCGTTGAACTTAATGTCCCCGTGTGCAACGCTTTTATCACAGTGTGCGCCAAAACCGGAAACATCGACAGAGCCTGGGCGCTGGTGAGCGGCAAAGGCGCCGTCATGACGCCGGAGCGCGGCCTGGTGCCTGACGCCATCACCTGCGTTAATCTGCTCACGGCCTGCGCCGAAGCCGGAGATTTTGACAAGGCGGTGTTACTGCTCTTTGGTAATGAGAGCATGCCCGCTTTAATTCAGCGATGGGGCGTTAAACTTAATGTGCACATGTGTGGTGCTTTTATCACCGTGTGCGGCAAAACCGGAAACCTTGACAAAGCCTGGGCACTGGTGAGCGGCAAAGGCGCCGTCATGACGCCGGAGCACGATCTGGCGCCTAATGCCATCACCTGCGTTAATCTGCTCAAGGCCTGCGCTGAGGCGGGAGATTTTGCCAGGGCCGTGTTACTGCTCTTCGGCAATAAGACCGCCCCCGCTTTAATTCAGCGATGGGGTGTTAAACTTACTGTTCCCATATGCAGCGCTTTTATCAGCGTGTGCGGCAAAACCGGAAACATTCACAAGGCCTGGGCACTGGTGAGCGGCAACAACGCCGTCATGACACCGGAGCACGATCTGGCGCCTGACGCCATTACCTGCGTTAATCTGCTCACGGCCTGCGCCGAAGCGGGAGATTTTGCCAGGGCGGTGTTACTGCTCTTCGGCAATCACAGCATGCCCGCTTTAATTCAGCGATGGGGCGTTAAACTTAATGTTCACATGTGCTGTGCTTTTATCACCGTGTGCGGCAAAACCGGAAACCTTGACAAAGCCTGGGCACTGGTGAGCGGCAAAGGCGCCGTCATGACGCCGGAGCGCGATCTTCCGCCTAATGCAATCGCCTGCGTTAATCTGCTCACGGCCTGCGCTGAGGCGGGAGATTTTGACAAGGCGGTGCTACTGCTCTTCGGCAATGAGAGTATGCCCGCTTTAATTCAGCGATGGGGCGTTAAACTTAATGTGCACATGTGCGGTGCTTTTATCGCCGTGTGCGGCAAAACCGGGAACCTTGACAAGGCCTGGGAGCTGGTGATCGGCAAAGGCGCCGTCATGACCCCGGAGCACGATCTGACGCCTGACGCCATCACCTGCGTTAATCTGCTCACGGCCTGCGCGGAAGCGGGAGATTTTAACAAGGCCGTGCTACTGCTCTTCGGCGATGAGAACATGCCCGGTTTAATTAACAAATGGGGCGTTAAACTTACTGTTCCCATGTGCAACGCTTTTATTACCGTATGCGGCAAAACCGGGAACATCGACAAAGCCTGGGCACTGGTGAGCGGCAAAGACGCCGTCATGACAGCGCAGCTGCCCCCGAATGCAATGACCTGCGTTAATCTGCTCATGGCCTGCGCCGAAGCGTGCGATTTTGACAAGGCCGTGTTACTGCTCTTCGGCAATCAGAGCGTGCCCGCTTTAATTCAGCGATGGGGCGTTAAACTTGATGTTCCCGTGTGCAACGCTTTTATCACCGTGTGCGGCAAAACCCGAAATGTCGGCGCGGCTAAGGCAGATTTAATAAAAATAATGAACGAGTCCGGGGTGAGTATCACAACTCACACGAAAGCCCTGCTCGCAAGCTTAGAGGAAGAAAAATTTCAGCAAACGGTTGAGAGCGGGATACGTTCGAATTTATATCATCACAATCTGGGTATCACCCAAAACAGCCTGGACTTGCATGTCGATAAAATTTTCAAGATAAGTTCCGATGATACAGATAACGGAAAAGGGGTTCCGCTGGAATTCGCTAAACTGCTATTTCGCTATCTCAGAGACATCAGAGGGCAGCACATTAGCTCAATCATAACCGGTTATCATGGAGGGCATACGCTGAAAGACGGGATGATTACGTTCATTAAGGATAAGTATCATCTGACGTTTGTTGCCAGTAAATTTAACCGGGGCGAACTGATCCTGGCCGAACCTCCCTGACAAGAAACGGGGCGGAAACATTTTTGCCCTGACCTGTTACTGGGTAAAAATGACAAAAAGTATCAATCTAATCTAATGTGTGATTTTATAACTCATTGAAATTGTTTGTTTCGTCATTCCTGCGAAGGCAGGAATCCAGCGTCTTTTTCTTTTTCCGAGCAAAAAGGCACTGGATTCCCGCTTACAACATGCGGGAATGACGGGGGTTGCAAGTTCAGTAGCGTAATTAGATTGCCAACATCTCCTCAAATTTCATTGCATCTCTGCCAAACTCGATATTGAAGTAAGCCCCAATGGTTAAGCTTAATACCTTTCTTCCCATTCGACTGGTTAAGTGCCATAAGTCTCGACAGTTAACATGTTCAATATCAAAATATTTAACAAGTTGCCCTATGGTTGTTTCAACCCTTCTTCGAACATTCATTAGTTGTTTAACCGCCCACTTAGGACGATTATCTTTCATGTTTTTTCGTAATGGAGTTTGTAAGTCAATATCAGCTTCAGAGCAGTCGTTATTGAGTATTGGTCTAATAAGCCCTTTATCACCAATTAAAAGTCCTTTGATATTATTGATGATTTCATAGGCGGCATCACGTTCATCAACATTTGCGGCGGTTAAAGTCAATTCCACAGGGATACCTCTTTCATCTACAAGAAGGTGACCATGAAATCCGTAATACTTCATATCCTTAGAGGCGCAGTAGCCATAACTTGCATATCCCTTAAAACTTTTACATTTTCTGACACGAGTAAGTTTACAAAACTCAATGGGAAACCCATCAATCAAATGAACATCACAAGTATCTGCTCTGAGTTGATGACATAAGTACTGATGAAATAATTGCTTCACTTTCCAAAGGTTACTTGCTTGTCTGGCAAACTGTGAACGAGCAGGTAAATCGGGAAACAAGGGTAACCAATACCCTTTGAAATACTCCCAAATTCCTTTATCTGTGTGATGCCCAGTCCATTCCCCAACAATTTCCATTGTAATTACTTCAGAATCAGTGAGTTTAGGAGCTCTACCACGGGTTCTTAAGGGAGTGGTTATTTCTCTCTGGTAAAAATCATCAACTAAACAGTAAACATAAATGATAAAATCTTCGACAGGCATGATCGTATCCTTCAGATAGGATTTTTTAGAACCAAACATTCTAAGGTATGGTCATGCCTACCAAAAATTAATCACACATCAGGTCAATCTATATTATATATATTATAAATGATCATACTTTGTTAAGAATTATTAAACTTTGATATAAGCGCACAACGGTTTCCAAATTGAGCATTGGCAACAAGAAACATCGCCGAGAATTTTTAGAGGACTCATAGTCAGCTCTATGGCCTTTATCCTAGATAAATCAGTTGATAAATGGCATAACACTACAACCTGATGTTTTTATAGGCCGAGTCTATGAAATTGCGAGGTTCTACCATTCACCCATTAGGTGAAGCCCAAAATACTCAATTATCACCCCAAATTCCCCTTGAAGATCGACCTCAGATCGAACTTGATACCTTTGATGGCAAAGTTCATGTTGAGTGGGATCCGGATGCTGAACTGACTCCTTATGATCCAATGGCACTAACTTAAGAATTACTTCTGATACATCTTAAGCCTACGTGCTTGTTTTCTTGAGTGTTGCAATCTTGGTGTCGGTTTCGGTCGCCTTTTCTTTGATCTCGGTTCTTTTCTCCCCGGGCGATTACCGACGATATGCTCGCCGATAATATCTGCTATGACATCTGATAAAGTGTCAATGATCCCCTCGGCGGCTTGTAAAAGTAATATGTGAAAATCTTGTAATGTGTTATGTGCAGCTTTAAAACTTGCCTCTCTAGGAGATATTCCTTTTTTTTTCTGCCGCTCGGCACATAAGCGCCCTTATCATGTTATAAACCAGCAAATGAACATCAATTTCCTTACGTACCATATCTGGACTGCCACACCTTAAAATATCCATTTTCATCATAGTCTTGATGGAGCTAAAATCTAACCCGACATGCCATCGTGATACGTATAAATCAATAAGCTCTTGCTTCGGATAGACTTCTTTATCTGTAAGAGTGGTAACAATGATACGTTTCTTTGTTCCTACCATTCTGATGATAAGCTCTTCTGGCACTTGAGCGTAATCCTCTGAAGTCATCCATTCTGGACAGGATGGACGAATTAGCTTAAATAATCCATCTCGCTTACCCAGCTTTTCTTCACAGGTTCTGAAATCGACATTTCCGGCTCCGTTTTTTTCGAAAACAGCATCAGCACCTAAATTTATCCGCCCTGCGAGAACAAAGTAGTTTTCGAAATCAGCATCTCCCAGCACAATATCACCGTGTTGCAAGTCTGACAGCATACTTCTTAATAGCGCCTGTTCGCCAGTACCTTTCCCTTTACAAGGTGAAACGGCCGAATCAATGACAACAGCACCGCTCCCCAAAGAAATTAACACTAAAATCCGCAGTTGAGGAAAGCCCAGCCCTTCTTTTTGTGATTTAGGCTGAGGGAATTGCGCTTGGTTCTCGTCCGTATCAGGCATAGATAGTGTTGAACCGTCAGTTAATAGCACTCGACGGCCATGCCACAAGTGTTTTTCTTGAGTCGCCTCATCTAAGTTTCTGCCTGATTTCTTCAATAGCGATTTAATTGACTCCGGAGATAACCGTTTTCTTGCTTTGCAGTAGGGATCTGTAATTGTGCTGTTTTTTTCTCGACCTATAGCAATTTGATCTCCGGCGTCACTGATTAATGCGCTGCGGCAAGACTTGCTTTCACCGGCAACTTGCTTCATGAAAAGCGAAAGAGTGTGGCAGGCGGGATACTTGCGTACTCTTTGAGTGTTATCTTTTCGGAACTCTTCTAAATCTTGTGGAGTGAGAATTGAAGAAAGTTCATCTTCTTCCGTTTGAGCAAAGCGACGTAACAATTCTGGAGCATCATTGAAGAATTGGCGAGCTGTAGTATTCATGGTCTGGCAATAGAAAAACCTTAATCTGTATGATTTACTCCCTATTGTTCAATTAGTAAACTTTCAGCTGAAGCTTAAGTTAGTGCCATTGGGATGTGAACCTTTTGTCTGGACAAAATCAGCCGATGTGATTATGGAAAAAGTCGAGAGGGCAAGAAAGGCATTAAATATCACAGATTAATTTGATGCACTACACTAGTGATAGACATATACAGTCGTATGATTGTCACCCGGGAAATTCATGAGACAGAATCCGCGGAGCATGCGTCAGAAATGATTAACAGAGCCTGCATCAACCTAAGTACCCGAGCATAGCTTCAGGCACTTTCCTGAAATCAGCGCCTGACTTAGCGTCATTTAATCCGTACTGTACAAAGACTTTGGCGTACCCCGGCTTATCACCGCAATCGAGCGATTTACCTGACTTGCTGAATAAAATCCTCAAAGTCAGAGAGGTGCCGCTCAATAACATTAATTACAATATCCAGGTTGAGAGATTGATAATCGTGCACAGCGATATTTCTCAATCCGACCATTTTTCTCATACTTTCCGACAGACCCGGCGAAAGCAAAGAGGCTCTTTCAAGTATGGTAAAGCTGTCACGGCTTGACTGAGGTACTGACAACTTTTGCTTTTTTATCATCACATTAGCGATATCAATAGAAGCTTCACAGGCACGCAGTAAATTTAAAATCACGCTGTCTTGACGGGTAAAGTCTGTTCTGAAGTTCTCAGACTCTTGATATACCTCCTTAATGCGCTTAATACAGCGGCGGATAATGGAAGCCTTATCCAATAAAATATCATTCATTCTTTTTTCCGGAGTAAAAACTATCAACAATGTCCTTTCTTTCTTCCTGAAAATGTTGATACATCGACATGGTTTTTAAGTTGAATTTCAGATCATCTGAATCCGAACCGAACAATAAAATACCATGCTGAATAACCTGCATAGCAAGCACCGTCGAACATGACGTTAAATCAATTAAGTCAACATCCCGATCAAACTTAACAGCCAAATCCTGAGCGCAGTCCCAGAGCATTAAAGGCTCTGCGGGCTCATTACATAATACGGCAATATCAATATCACTATCTGAAGCGGCTGTATTATTCTTAGATCCTAACAGCAACTGACACATTTTAACATTTTAATATAGAACCGAGGAGAGGAAGTTTGTAAACTTCTTTACCTCAAAGTGAAATGAGGTTTTGAAGTGAAATCTAAATACAACCAACTCACATTAAAAGACAGACATCAGATTGAAGTGTTAAAGGCAGAAGGTAAAAGTGCCAGAAGTATCGCTAAGCTGTTAGGTCGTGGCAACGGAACCATATCTAAGGAGCTGAGGCGTTGTCCTTCTGAAGCTTATTGCGCTGAAACCGCTCATCTGGATGCGATAAGTAACAGGCAGACGGCTTTCAAAGCGACAAAAATCACTGATGACATCATAAACACTATAAAGTCATTGCTTAATTTCGGGCTAAGCCCGGAGCAAATTTCAGGTCGGATGAAACAGGAGAAAACCAGCGTAACGTTATCTGCGAACACGATTTACGGTGTGGTAAAACAACAAGGTCTGGAAAAGCTATTGCCCCGAGGCGGCAAGAAATACAAGCGGCGGCAGGGAATTGAAGCGGGAGCCCGTTTAATTCCGGAGCGAATAGATATCAGTGAAAGGCCGGCAATTGTCGATGAAAAAGTTGAGATAGGTCACTGGGAAGGTGATACCATGATCAAACTTAACAGCCAAATCCTGAGCGCAGTCCCAGAGCATTAAAGGCTCTGCGGGCTCATTACATAATACGGCAATATCAATATCACTATCTGAAGCGGCTGTATTATTTACCTGTGAGCCGAACAAGTATATTAATTTCAAATCAGGCAGACTTGAAATTAAATGCTCTGTAATAACACGATGAGAACCGCTATTCATAAATAGACCTGAAAATAAACCCTGTGCTAATTAAAGCATACAGGGTTTATAAATTAAACTTGATATGTAACTGATTTTTATCTAAATAAGCGTAAAACCCCGTCCTTTTAGGTCGGGGATGTAAGCGTTGTAACCACGCTATTGATTTTCAATGTACTTTCTAACTATATCAATTAGCGAAATAGCCAGCAGACCAAAGAGATCCTTTGTGATATCGGTCTGCAACTTCTGGATGGTGTAGCTTTAACTTTCTACTTGTAACACCCTTGAGACTATTTGCCATAATTTAACCCTTGAAATTAATACAGGCCATTCGTATATGGGTGCGGCTCTTTTAGAACGACGAATCTAGCAGCCGCACTTCTCCAGCCTGCTTTTTGATTGCTTTTTATAGTAATCCCAATATTCATTTAAGTCATTGCCGGACTTTAACGAGCGCATTTTTAAAATAGCCTCCGCACCATTAAGACTCCATCTTGCCCCCGTGATATCTAATCTGTCATCACGTCCGATTTGTGTATAAAAGGGGCACTATGTTTATTGGCAGAGAAACTGAAATATCAGAATTACACGATGCGATAACCTCTCCTGACGGCCTGACAAAAGTGATTGTATTAACCGGACGCCGAAGGGTTTGAAAAAGCGCCTTAATTGAGCGCTTCAGCCGTAACTGCCTTGATATCCCCTTTTATAAATTAATCGGCATGCCTCCTCAAAAGGTCAATCGGACAAAGCTCGAACTTGCAAACTTAGCCGTACAGATGAAGCATTATGGGCTTTGGCTAAATACGTCAAACAGGGTAATTGTGTACTCATGATTGACGAAATCAATTGGTTTGGTAAATCTCATGGTGATATCACAAATAGCCTGTTTACCTTATGGGAAAACAAACTGAAACACATTAAAGGCCTCACATTAATTCTTACCGGTTTAGCAAGTTGGGTTAAGAAATACATCAGCGAATCAGAAGGCTGGTACGGAAGGTTATCCCGGGAAAAAGTATTGCAGCCTTTACCTTTGACGGACGCATTAAAATTCATTCCGGAGCCGATTAAACAACGAATGGCCGTGAGTGAGCAGCTCCGCTATATAATGGTATCGGGTGATATTCCCGGCTACCTCGAAGAATTTAACTTTTCAAGAAGTCTTGAGGACAATCTTAAACGTAATACCTTCTCTCAAAGTGGTTATCTATATCGAGAATTCGGCATATTGATGAAGGATCTATTCAGAACTAAAGGCGAGCGTGTAAAATCTATTCTGAACATTTTATCTTCAGGCAAACATACCGCGGTAGAGCTAGCTAAAAAGATAGATTCAGACAAACCTAACGGGCATTTATATCAAGACTTGGACATGATGAAGCGGAGTGCTTTTATTCGCGGCATAAAACCGCGGGACTTATCCAGCGGAAAATTTGAGCAACGTGATACACAGTATTACAGGTAGTGTTTAGAAATCTGTGTCATTTCGGTAAAATGTCAAAAACAGGAATGACATAATGACTCAAAATTTCGATTTCAATAAAGCTTTAGAACAACTTCAATCAGGTAAAGGTTTAACTGGTGCGGATGGTGTTCTCACCCCTTTAATCAAACAACTAACAGAAGCAGCGCTTAAAGCAGAACTTGATCAACATTTAGACTCAGATCTTGAGCCCAATCGAAGAAATGGTTTTAGTAAAAAAACCGTTAAATCTTCAGTTGGCGAATTTGAGTTAGAAACGCCAAGAGACAGAGCCGGCAACTTTGAGCCTCAGCTTGTCAAAAAAAATCAAACTAAGCTCTCTGATGAAATTGATCGTAAGATTTTGTCAATGTTTTCAATGGGTATGAGTTATCGTGATATCAAATCTCATGTGGCTGATTTGTATGGTTTAGAGCTTTCAGAAGCCAGTTTGACGGCTGTGACCGATCAGCTTATTCCTCAGCTCAAAGAATGGCAGCAACGCAGTTTAGACGAGGTCTATCCAATTATTTGGCTGGATGCGATTCACTATAAAGTCAAAGACAATGGTCGCTATGTCAGTAAGGCTATTTACACGATTCTAGGCGTTAATCTCGAAGGTAAGAAAGAGTTACTTGGCCTGTATCTTTCAGAGTCAGAAGGTGCTAATTATTGGCTTTCGGTACTGACCGATCTTCATAATCGTGGTGTTAAGGATATCTTAATTGCTTGTGTTGACGGGTTAAACGGTTTTCCTGAAGCTATTGCCAGCATTTACCCGGAGACAGAAGTTCAGCTTTGCGTAATTCATCAGGTACGCAACTCAATGAAGTATGTGGCATCTAAGCATCAAAAGGCGTTTATGGGTGATTTAAAGCCGGTTTACAGAGCGACAAGTAAATCGGCTGCTGAAACGGCTTTAGATAAGCTGGAAAACAAATGGGGTAGCCAGTATCCAATCGTTATCGACTCTTGGCGCAGAAAGTGGGAGAACTTGTCCGTTTACTTCAAATATCCAGAATATGTACGTCGAGTGATTTACACGACCAATGCGATTGAAGCCGTACATCGCCAGTTTAGGAAACTCACCAAAACAAAAGGGGCATTTCCAAATGAAAACAGCTTGCTAAAATTGCTTTATGCGGGCATATTGAATGCCTCTAAAAAGTGGACAATGCCAGTCCAAAATTGGAGGCTAGCATTGTCACAATTTGCAATCCATTTTGAAGGCAGATTGGATAACGTATTAGAAATTTAGAATTTAGGCTGACACAGAATTTTGAACGCCCTCGTATTACATTTCCTTCTACTATCGCTCAAACGCTGAAACCTATGACAGTCAAGCAGATAGAGCTCCTGGTGCGGTGCTCAGTGACAATCGCAGCCAATTTTGTGAATAATTGACTTTAGTGTTTCACGATAAGGCTCTGTGAATACTTTGCGACGATATTCGGGTACCCATACAAAGTGGTACATTAATCGGTAAACGTGATGTGAATTTCTTTGAAGTTGCATATACAGGATAAGCCCCCGGGATTTTCGCTCCGCTCGTTAAATGCCGCGTGAACAAGCTTCAACCTACAAGGAGCTTAGAAGCCTCTTGTGAGAGCATGAGATCCTTCACAGGAATCAAAATAAAGTGAAGTCACTGAGACAGGCAAAGCTGCGCCTGAACGCACAAATGAGCCGGATAACCTATAAACAAGGTCGGGGTACTTAGCAAGTAAGAACGCCACCTTTGCCTGAAAAGCTCTTAAAGGTGGCTGGGCTTTGTGGGTAATCAGGTAGTTATTTTTGTCATATGCCGTTAAAGGTAGCTTTCACAGCTTTCCAGGAATTTCTTTTTAAATTACTATTAACTTAAATAAGATTGTAAAATAAATTTTCCGGTAACACAGAGAATGACCCATGCCGATTGATATTCAATTTGTAGCTCGATGCATTGATTCTTTAGATCACGCTCAGCAAAAGCTTCATCAAATAAAAGTCAGTGATATAGAATATGATATTTATCGTGCGGCTTGCGTTAAAGAATTTGAAATCATTCTTGAACAAATTGGCAAATTACTAAGAAAAGCCATCTCGCCTTATTTGCCGTCCGATAAAGCAGCGAAGCAACTCATATTTAAAGACTTGTTTAGAAAAGCTGCTGAGCACCAGCTCATAAGCATCGAAGAAACACAAAGGTGGTTAGAATATAGAGACAATCGAAACCACACCGCACATGACTATGGAGAGGACTTTGCGGAAAAAACATTGTCTTTGTTGCCACAATTTATTCTCGACGCAACAAAAATCACACAAATAATAGCAAAGTGCGACTATGATTGATTTACGAAAATCTGATGATGTTTTAATTAAGCAACTACTAAAAAAGAACTTAAAGGAAGGAACCAAAGTATGGGCTTACGGAAGCCGTATTAAAGACAATGCACTTCCCGCAAGCGACTTAGACCTTGTAATTATCAGCCCGGAAAATGAAGTGAATGATTTAATCAATCTTAAAGAGCAACTCCAAAACTCAAACGTACCAATTTTTGTACAAGTCTTTGACTGGAGCTACATACCCTCATCATTCAAAGAAAATATATTGAAGCAATATGAAGTATTTCTTGAGTTGTAGATTCTGTTTATAACATCACATCAACGCAAGCAGGTTCTCACCAGAAACAGCTTCAATTCTATCCAGAACCGTTAACTTGCTGTTGTACAGGTTGTCTAAGATAACAGGGATTATGCCTGCTTCAATCATTTGTATACAAGTGTGGCTGCCGATGTATCCTGTGCCACCTGTTACTAATATTTTCATTTTTTAAAAATCTCGATACCTTGTTGTTCTATTTGCTCTAATAGGCGTTGATTTGTAATTTGCTCTTTAATCACAATGTCCACTGAAAAAGGGATAGTGCTTAAGTCAAAAGTTTCTTTTAGCTTCGAAACATCACGTTGGCTTAACTCAGCCCCTGAAATGGCAATATCAATATCTGAGTTGCTTCTATACTGTCCAGTTGCTCTGGAGCCAAAGATCCAAGCACGGTAAATGTTCTGATTTTCATTCAAAAACATGAGAACAGTGTTTAGTTGAGTACTTGTGAGACCAAAATATGCCATCAAATTCTATCACTTAGTTTTTGTAGAACACTCGAAATTACTGGGTAATAATCATTTTTGATTAAACGCATCGATTTTTCAGCTAAGACACTATCATAAGTATGAGCGAGTAAATTTCGATTAGTTAACGCTTCAAGTAATCGTTCACACTCTTCAACGGAAATGAAATTGGCTTTAAGGGAAGTCCTGATAACGGCTCTGGGGCTGGCTTCTGAATAACCTTCATGCTCTAAAAGATCTTTGAGCGTTTTCCATGTTAACTTAAAGGTCATTTCAAACGTTTTTATCAGCCCCGCGAGTTCTAAGGCAGAATATGTTTGTAGCTGGCAAGCATCATTTAAATTGTCAAATGACGTCTGAAAGTTAACCAGTCTTAATTTGAAGCGTTCAAACTTATCAACCATAGTTACTCCCACTGGGAAAATTTAGCTATCGACTCCATAAGTAATCAGTTTAACTTTATGCCTTCCGCTAATGCTATTTCATGAATGGGCTGTAACGGCAGCGCCAAATCATGAAAAACGACATCAATCTTTTGCTCCCCTATCACATCACAAAGCGCGACCTTGAAGGCTAACTTAGACTTGACTGGCTCTGATACCGAATAGCCCTCAATATAAAGATCAATATCACCACCGTGTTTATCGTCATCAGCACGAGAGCCGAACAAATACACATTTACATTTTCATGAAAATGATGCTTCGCTAAATCGACGATAAGACGAGCGGTATTTTCAGATAAGCGCATTTATTCACTGACCTCAATTCCAATAGATTTAGAGTACGCTAATAACTTATTTAGAATCGATAGTAATAACGGAGCACTCTCCCAAGCCACATTCAATGTTTCGATGCGCTGTTGATTAGATTCAGGGTAATCATGCGAAAAACTATTGCGTATTCCCCTAAGGTGCTTCCAGTCATTAACAGTATCAAAAATACGGCGCTTCTCGATTAGATTTAATACATCAAGCATGCTGACAGGATTTTCTTGTTCCAGCATCAATAAGCCTCGGAATAACTTATTTCCGATACAATCTTGTAAATCTGAAAAGCGAACTCTAAATGCATCTAACTTTTCAAACAAGACATCATCGTCTAGAGAAAAGCTCGACTCCGTCAAAGGAAAGTCTGACTGCAACCTTACAATACTACGTTTTAACCAATTTGCCGTTCGAAGTGCCTCGGAAGCGTTTGCTATAAATAGCTTTTTGTATTTCGAGTCAAAGATTGTCATAAGTCCACCACATATAATTAAGGAATTATAATTGCTTATTCAATGTGGCACCAATTTATATAACGGTAACCTAAAGCCTTTGCTGTCGTACCCGAGAAATCGGGCACCCGGAGCCTTTACTCTACCAGTCATCCCCGAATGCTTTTATCGGGTGTCCTGTACCTTTGCTCTCCAGTCACACCAGCGCAGACTGGTGCCCAGAGACTTTAAGCTTTACCGAAAAGCAAACACACTACCCAAGCATTGGTAAGCATTCACCAAAGGGGTATTGACAATTGCAAACACCCGCTTATTAACATTTGTAACTATAACCACCTCACGTTTTTTGTGAGGCAAGTACCATTCTGCAGTCGGTTTCACTGTTTCTCTGAAAAGTCAATACGGGCTCGGTGAATGGTTACAAGCATTGCCTCAAGCGCTTTTCTGAAATCCGCGCCTAAATTAGCGTCATTCAAAGCATACTGAACAAAGGCTTTGGCGTACCCCAGCTTATTACCGCAATCATGCGATTTACCTGACATATGAAACGCTTCCACCGTTTCCTGCTCAATCAGCATATCAATAGCGTCGGTAAGCTGAATTTCATCACCCGCGCCAACCGGCGTTCTTTCAAGAAAAGGCCAGATATTTTGTGATAACACATAACGCCCGACGACGGCGAGATTAGACGGCGCATCGTCTACATCCGGCTTTTCAACCATGCTTTGAATTTTGACCGACTGCCCCGCGGCCAGTTCATGTCCGTTACAATCCGCGATACCGTATTTATCCACCTCTTGCTTCGCCACAGGCGCCACCATAATTTGACTGGCGCCGGTATCACGAAAGCGGGCTTTCATGGCCGCCAGGTTTTCGCTGCTCTGACACGCCGTGTATTCATCTAAAATCACGTCCGGCAATAACACCATAAACGGGTTATCACCGATACAGGGCTTAGCGCAAAGCACCGCATGACCCAGCCCTTTCGCCTCACCCTGACGAACGTGCATGATGGTCACCTCTTTCGGGCAGATGGATTGCACTTCCTCTAAAAGCTGTCGTTTAACACGTTTTTCCAGCGTAGATTCCAGCTCATACTGCTTATCAAAGTGGTTTTCAATGGCATTTTTACTGGCATGTGTGACTAAAACAATTTGCTTTACGCCAGCGGAGACACATTCATTCACAATATACTGAATGAGAGGCTTATCTACCAGAGGTAGCATTTCTTTAGGAATGGCTTTTGTCGCAGGCAACATCCGGGTTCCTAGACCCGCAACAGGGATTACTGCTTTCATTTAATTTTTCCTTAAACAACAAAGCCTCAATATATAAATTGAGGCTTTGAAAAATTGATAATATCTTTTATCTTTAATAAAACTCTAATCACTACCAAATAAATCGCGAGTATAGACTTTATCAGAAACATCCATTATTTCATCGACCATGCGATTAGCAACTATCACGTCACAAGTTGACTTAAACTCTTTTAAATCTTTAATAACCGCTGAGTGAAAAAATTCTGGTTCATCAAGTACTGGCTCGTAAACAACGACCTCAATACCTTTCGCTTTCAGGCGCTTCATAATCCCCTGAATCGAAGAAGCTCTGAAGTTATCAGAACCAGATTTCATAATTAAGCGATGTATACCTACTCGTTTAGGGCTTCTTTTTAAGATTGAATCTGCAATAAAGTCTTTCGAGTTGTATTTCAACACCGCTAAATTTGATGCCAAGCCTTTGTTAACTAACAACTATAATCTCTAGCTCAAAAATAAAAATCAAGAGATTAACTAATCGGCTCTGAAAAAGCCACTTCAAGATTTAAAATGTGCGGCATCTGATTTACGCAAAATTCAGACCCGTACCCAAAAGCGATATATCTTATTCCTAGCATCAATTGCACTACAAAACAACTAAACTCGCCATCTTTTTCAAACAAAAATAAAATGGCTAATTGTAACTTGACTTTCTCAAATTCCAAGCACACGCAGCCATTAGAAGGTTTATTGAGTCGCCAACACTGCCCTTTAACCAGTTCTTACACAGCCTAAAATCACTCTTCAAATGCCCGATTACTGGTTCAATTGTTGCCCGTTTTTTACAGAGTTCACTTTTGCGTTTTCTCTTAGCTTGCGAGTCCCGTTTTAATGGCCGACTAGGGATAACAACTTCTTGGTCAACATGGGGGGGCAGCCTAAATAATGTCGTGATATTTTCTAACCTTCTTATTACAAAAAAGCTTAAATCTTGTGCATGGGTGGAAAACCGTAGCGATCAATTTTCTCCCAAACTCCAGTTGAACATACTAGTACTCTTAGCGTAAGTAACATTGAGGCTCCTTCTTTTTTCCATCTCATACCTGAACAACACATTCTACTTTTTATTAAGATCTTACAGGCGACTTCTGTGACGCCTGAGCCTATCGGGTAGTGATTTTCTAGCGTTTCAGCATAGCCCATTTGATGCCAATGATTTTTAAAGCAGGTTCTTACTTTTTCTAAGAGGTTGATGATGGCTGTATGGCCATCACAGAAATAGATATGTTCTTTAAACTGTACAAGTAAGATTGGTTCAATTATACTTGTTCAATAAATGGTACATGTGAGGTTGTTATGAGAATAGTCTCTTTTACTGAAGCTCGTAATAGTTTGAAGTCTGTTTTAGACCATGTGGTTGAAGATGCTGATACAACTGTTATTACTCGAAGAGATTCTGAAGATGCGGTTGTTATGTCATTAGAATATTACAACAGTTTAATGGAAACCGTTCATCTTTTACGCTCGCCAGAGAATGCTAGTCACTTAAGTCGTTCAATCGCTCAATATCAAACTGGAAAAGTAACTTCTCGAGAGTTAATTGATGAGTAATCGTATACTCTCATGGACTGATGAAGCTTGGTCTGATTATATATATTGGCAATCCCAAGATAAAAAAACGTTAAAGCGTATAAATAAACTGATCAATGATACGAAGCGTTCTCCATTTGAAGGTATTGGCAAACCAGAGCCATTGAAAGAAAATTTAACTGGCTTCTGGTCACGAAGAATCGATGACACTAATCGTTTGGTTTACGCTGTAGAAAATAGTGCAATTGTAATTATTTCTTGTCGTTATCATTATTAGTGTAAAAATATTTACTGTAAATTTTTTACACTAACTCACAACCTTAAACCCTCTAAAGCCAGTAACTGAAACACTACCTTTAGAGGCATTTTCAATATGATTACTTGTGTGATTCATAGACATCATTTCACTATAATCTATGTCTATGAACAGAGAAATTCAACAACGACTCACTTGGGTTAAAATGTATCAAAAAACTAATGATGCAGGTCTTGTTTGTCGAAGGTGTGGTATTTCTAGGCCAACTCTAAGAAAGTGGTGGGGTCGCTATAAGCAAAATGGTTTATAGGGGCTCAGAAGCCTAAGTAAGCGTCCTCATAATTCCCCGAATCAAAAAATCACTCCTCAAATTGAAGAGCTTATTTTTAAAATTCGTATTAACAGAAACGCGGGAGCAAGGCGCTTACAGAGTCGACTACTTACCCAAGCATGACTTCAAGTGCTTTTCTAAAATCAGCACCTAATTTGACATCATTTAATCCATATTGTACAAATGCTTTAGCGTACCCCAGCTTATTACCGCAATCATGCGATTTACCTGACATATGAAACGCTTCCACCGTTTCCTGCTCAATCAGCATATCAATAGCGTCGGTAAGCTGAATTTCATCACCCGCACCGATTGGTGTTCTTTCAAGCAAAGGCCAGATGTTTTGTGATAGCACATAACGCCCAACTACCGCAAGATTTGATGGCGCGTCATCTACATTTGGTTTCTCAACCATGCTTTGAATTTTAGTCGATTGACCTTCAACCAATTCATTACCATTACAATCCGCAATACCGTATTTATTCACGTCTTGCTCAGGTACCGGTGCAACCATAATTTGACTGGCACTATTATCAAGGAAACGAGCTTTCATAGCTGCAAGGTTTTCGCTACTTTGACATGCTGTGTATTCATCTAAAATCACGTCTGGTAGCAACACCATAAACGGGTTATCACCAATACATGGTTTAGCACAAAGCACGGCATGACCAAGCCCTTTGGCTTCGCCCTGACGAACGTGCATGATTGTCACGTCTTTAGGGCAGATGGATTGAACTTCTTCAAGGAGCTGACGTTTAACACGTTTTTCTAGCGTGGATTCAAGCTCATATTGCTTATCAAAGTGGTTTTCAATGGCATTTTTACTAGCATGAGTCACTAACACAATTTGTTTTACACCAGCGGCTACACATTCATTAACAATATATTGAATGAGTGGCTTATCTACCAAAGGTAGCATTTCTTTAGGAATGGCTTTTGTTGCAGGCAACATCCGGGTTCCTAGACCCGCAACAGGAATTACTGCTTTCATTTATCTTATATATTCCTTCATGTTTAATACTATTTGTATTTGTTTCAGCATTATATGCTGACAATCAGTTTTCTTATACAAAATACCCGAATTCTGTTATCGAGTATCCAATGCATTTTTTCTTTTTGTGGAAATGTCTTCAAGTTAAAAAACTGAAGATCAACTCTTATAAAACTCTTTATACCATTTGACTAACTCAGCAACACCTTGCTTGATTGAAACCCGTGGTTTATATCCCGTTGCCTCGAATAAATCTTGAGTATCAGCGAAAGTGCGATATACATCTCCAGGCTGCATACCACGAAAGTTCTTCTTTGCTTCAATGTCCAACTCAGCTTCAACTGTCTCAACGAACTCCATCAAGTTAATAGGAGAACCGTGACCAATATTATAGACAGAATAAGGAGCAGAACTTGATGCAGGTGTACCTGATTCAACCGTCCAGCTTTCATTGCGCTGAGGTATGACATCTGCAATACGAATAATCCCTTCTACAATATCGTCAACATGAGTAAAATCACGCCACATATCACCATTGTTATTTATATCTATTGTTTCACCACTCATTATCTTTCTAGTAAAGATAAACGGTGCCATATCTGGTCTACCCCAAGAGCCATATACAGTAAAAAATCGAAGGCCCGTTGTTGGAATATCATAAAGGTGAGAATAACTATGAGACATCAACTCATTAGATTTCTTTGTCGCTGCATAAAGAGAAACAGGATGATCAACAGAGTCTTCAGTTGAGAATGGTACTTTTTCATTTAAGCCATATACAGAGCTAGAGGACGCATAAACTAAATGTTTAACATTATTTCGTCGACACCCCTCAAGTACGTTTAAATGGCCTACTAGATTAGAGTCAGCATAGGCGTGAGGGTTTTGAATCGAGTAACGCACTCCAGCTTGTGCCGCTAAGTGCATAACTCTATCAAATTGCTCTTTTTCAAAAAGATCTTCAATAGCATCTCTATCCGCCAAATCCATTTTGATAAAACAGAACTTATCATGACTAATTCTTTCTAACCTAGCCTCTTTTAAAGAAACATCGTAATAATCATTGATATTATCAATGCCAACTACATTGTGTCCTGAAGTTGTTAAACGCTCAACAACGGCACTACCAATAAAACCTGCACAGCCAGTAACTAAATATTTCATATATCCAACCAAAAACAAAGCCAGCATGAGCTGGCTTGTGTTTAATTTTTATAATACTCGAATAGAAAATTGCAGATATCGAGCACCTTGCTTTTCCATCATATCCGAATGTCATTAGTAGAGTATCAGCGTCTTGATTCTCACCATACTCAAATATGGTGGTCGAGAATCCAGCAAATTTAAGCTAAAAGCTTTTTGCGTAAAGAAAATCACTTCAAATTGACTACTCGGCCGCAAGCAACCGAGCTTAACGCCATTTTGATTGGCCTTCGGCCAACCGTGATTTTCTAGATTGTACTCGGGGGCAAGCCCCAAGATTTCTTGCTTTAAATCCTAATCACTACCAAATAAATCACGAGTATAGACTTTATCTGCAACATCACGAATTTCATCAACCATACGATTAGCGACAATCACATCACAAGTTGACTTAAGTTCGTTTAAATCTTTGATCACTTTAGAGTGGAAAAATTCACTTTCATCTAGAGCTGGTTCGTAAACAACAACCTCTATTCCTTTTGCCTTTAGACGTTTCATAATTCCTTGAATAGAAGAAGCTCTAAAGTTATCCGAACCTGATTTCATAATTAAACGATGTATACCTACTCGTTTAGGATTGCGTTTTAAAATAGAGTCAGCAATAAAATCTTTACGTGTAGAGTTTGCATCAACAATTGCTTGGATCATATTGTTTGGCACATCTTTGTAATTAGCTAATAGCTGTTTAGTATCTTTAGGCAAACAATAACCACCATACCCAAAAGAAGGGTTGTTATAATGTGAGCCAATTCTAGGGTCTAAACCTACACCTTCGATAATTTGTCTAGAGTCTAAGCCATGTGATTCAGCATAAGAATCTAATTCGTTAAAATAAGCTACTCGCATTGCTAGATAAGTATTTGAAAAAAGTTTAATTGCTTCAGCTTCTGTTGAGTCAGTAAACAAGACATCAATGTCTTTTTTGATTGCACCTTCTGCTAAAAGGTTAACAAATTCTTCTGCACGCTCAGACTTTTCGCCAATGATAATGCGAGATGGATAAAGATTATCATACAAAGCTTTACCTTCTCGAAGAAACTCTGGTGAAAAAATAATATTATCCGTGTTATATTTTTCTTTTACAGACTTAGTAAAACCAACAGGCACTGTAGACTTTATTATCATTACTGCATCTGGATTAACAGCTAAAACATCCTGAATAACGGTTTCAACTGAAGAAGTATCGAAATAATTAGATACCGGATCATAGTCAGTCGGTGTAGCAACAATTATGAACTTTGAATCTTTATAGGCTAGGTTTTTATCAACAGTTGCCGTCAAGTTTAGATCTTTATTGGTCAAATAAAACTCAATTTCTGTATCAGAAATTGGAGAAATACGATCTTTAAGTAAATTAACTTTTTCAACTACGATATCTAATGCGATTACTTCATTTTTTGAGCTAACAATACAGCGTTGGACAGTCCAACATAACCTGTGCCAGCTATGGTGATTTTCATTTATAAACCTCTTTACTTTCTGAAAATTGCTCGCCATGCATAATGAATGAAACAAACTGATGCAAACAAAAGTGACAATCCTTCTATCTCACGATAGATTGACCATTGACGTAAAGCCTTTTTAAATTTATTCCTCGATATTGAATTTGGTAAAATACGATAGTTAGTGAATGAGCGTTTGAACAAAAATGCATTATGACCTGTTTTAAGCAATTTCAACCATAAAGCATAGTCCTGACCCGTTCTAATCAAAGGCATATGTATATCATCAAATACACATGCTCTTATCATAACAGTAGAGCAGCCTAGTGTTGCCTCTTTCTTAAGCATGTCACTATAAGTGAAGTACTTTTTTTCCAGACGAGAATCTACGGGGGAAGAAAGTGAGTTCATTTCAGAGTCTACAGGTGTAAACTGGGTAAAACTAAAATGAATGAAGTCACCCATAAAGTTAAGTTGTTCAGTTAACTTGGATGGTTCCCATATATCATCACTATCGATAAATGCAATAAAATCCCCATTTGCATGTGAAAGTGAGACGTTTCGAGTAACCGCTGCTCCTGAATTATTCTCATTTTTAAACAATCTGACTCTAGGGTCTTGCTGTGAAATGTGTTCTAATATTTCGACTGTTGAATCAGTCGAGCAATCATCTGTAACCAACCACTCCCAATCAGAATAAGTTTGGTTATGTATTGATTGATAAGTTTCTAGTATAAAGCGTTCTGAATTATATGTTGGTGTGACAATGGAAATTAACATAAGTAAATAAATCAGTTTAAAATAAAATGCTATTATAAGTAAATTCGGCCTGTGGAAAAACAATAACTTTCAAACAATAACCAAAAAGAACATAAATAGTTGCTAAAAGAAAGTAACGATACTTTTTCATGAAAAAAAGGTAATAAAGCGGAACAAACAAAAAGGGCGTAAAAAAATAAAAAATTCTGCTAAATCGACCAAAATAAAAGACAAAAAGTGCAGAATTTATAACAATTAGCCAAAGTGCAATGATAGAAACATCAACCTTCCTTAATTTACTCAAGTCATAAAAATGCAAAAAATAAAGAAATAAAAAATAGAGTGGATAATAATAGAGTTTAGTAAGAATATTTATCAAAGAAATATTTTTTACATGGGAAGAATTTAAATAATGTTTATACATCGGGGCAAGAAAAGCAACTATGCCATCCAGAAAAAACATTAGAAAACCGCTACCGAAGAAAAATAATCCGCCAATAAAAACAATCCATTTATGTCTAATAACAAAACAGGAAATTGAATAATTTAAAAGTAAAAGAGGAATACAAAACAATATTGACTTATGCCATATTACACCAAACAGTAGACATAACAAAGAAAAAAACAATTGTCCTTTAATTTTATAAGCAAATGAATTAATAAAGAACAGTACTGCTACGAACGCCCTTAACACATTAAGTTGATTATGAAAAACATTAGTAGATATAAAGAAAGCAAACACAAAAACCAAAAAATGTTCATATCTAAGATTGTAGGTAAAAATTCTAGCAAAATTGATAAACAAAAAAGTTTGAAGAAGACCAATAAAAACAAAAAGCGACTGAGAGCTTAAATTTAAGTAATTTAAAATCTTAACAATATAATAAAAGCCATATTCATACTTGTTAAAATAATATTCTTGAGCTACAGAGTGATTAAATATATGAACATAGTTAAAATAATCAGTACCTACATTGTATTGAAGCGATGGAATAATAGATAATATTAAAAAAGCAAGTCCTTTAAAATAAAAGTCATGAAATATAGAAGATTTGCATTTAACCGATGGGAGTAGCATAAATGTTAACAAAGATAAAACTAAAATATAAAACATAATTTAAGTTACTATCTCAAAAGTTTTTTGATTGTATAACTTGATGGTAAAACATCTCTAAAGAAAGATATTTTAACTTCTCTTGTTATTAGGTATTTATATAAACATTTAATTTTGAATAACCGCCATAACAAAGGAAGTATACTAGTTCTATACTTGAGTAACTTATTGCTTTCAAGGAGTTTATTAAAATTAATAGCTACAGAAATTCTTGACTCAAGTCTGGACAATGTATCAACGCCAGTTAACCCAGATTTATGTTGCAGAACTGAATAAAAAGCTACATTATTTATTACTTCTGTGTTTTGAGATTTCAAACCACATCTCAATGAAAACATTACATCGTTAGATGCTGAGACTTCGTCAAATGCGATTCCATTATATAAAAGAAAATCTCTAAGATAAATTTTTGACCAAGGAACATGAAATTTATACTTATAGGCTTGATCATTTTTAGCTAAAGCTATATTAAGTAGGTCGGCATATGGTTCATGCCTTTTTCCAAGTGCCCCATTCTCATCATGACTTGTAGGTTTGAAATACAATACATCGGAAGTAGAATTTTTTAAGAGAGCCATGGCATTTTGTAATTCAGAAATATTAATGGAGTCATCAGCATCTACAAATGTTACAAATCTTTTAGTTGCCTTTTCGAGTCCAAAATTCCTGCTAAAGCCTGCACCAGAATTCTCAGCTAATGAAAAAAATTTTGCAAAAGGAAATTGAGAACTTATTTCAGTCACAGGTTCTGTACCACAATCATCAACTACAATAATTTCGAGTTCTGATACTTCAGATAAAGTATGAAGGATTTCAGATAAATACTTATTTGAATTATAAGTTGGTATAATAATAGATAACACTAAGAAGCCTCAGATTTGATAAATTTAAGAACATATGACAGCTCATAAGATCTTGCTAAAAAAGTTAAAAAATCTGATTTATTATTTTGAAAATGATTTAATTTGTCATTCCAAATAGCATTCATTTCTTTTAAGATAATCTCCTGCACTTCGGACTCTTTGAGAGGAAATGTAAAATCATTTCTAAATGAATAAAAAATATAAGGCAATTCATAAACACTAGAATTATATGTAAAGCTATACTTATTTTTTTCATTATACAAGCTCTGTATAAAATCTAGAGAAACTATATTTAATGCCTTTTCAAATTTTTTTGACTTAAACAAAGCTAAATCGCTTCTTTTATTATAGATTTTAGCAAATGCAAAAAGGTTAAATAAATGATAACCACGCTCTTTAATTAAAACAGCAGAATTATTTTTCAATGTGGATATTAAATACTGATACCTATTAACTAGATTTTTTAAAGAATTACCGTGGTATAAATGATTAATCAAACCATTATCTCTTACTTTAAAGCAAGTCTGCTCAGAGTGCGATAAAAAAGAGCTAATAAATTTTTTTGAACTAATATGATCAATATGCAAAAGGCTGCTGGCAAACCATAACTGATGATTAAAAGTAAAGTCAGCTGAAAGCTTACCTTTAAAAGAATCGTAACGATATGCATAAGAGAAATCATTTGCGAAGGAAAACCTAGACGTAATGACATCAATAATTTCTTTAGTTCTTATTTTATTGACTTCATCAAGAAATTTACAATTAGAATCCAAAGCTTCAAGAACCCAGGCATCTCCAATAACACCGTTACAAGAGTCACAACCACGCCCTCTCATAACAAATTGTTTATTAAAGAAATATAAATTCTGATCTAATATATAATTTGTTAGAGAATTTAGGCTGTAAATGTATTTTTCATGATTAATACCCGATAAAGATGAAGACAGAACATTCCTTAAATAAACAATTATGTGGCATGTATTACGAATAGGGGTTTCTGGATGAAGATAAGGCCCATTATGACCACTTGGGACAAAGCACTTTCCTGGTGAAACCTCTACAACTATATTATTTAATATATATTCTAAATTTAACAATAATTTATTTTGTATGACGTTTAAAAAGTCCATATAAGATCCCAAAAGCTGAAGCAATACGCAGTATGATACCAAAAAATATTAATTTAACCTTCATTGAAGTATTTAGGCTAATATTCCGTCTTTTTGCAGTTGCAAAAAGCGGAAATGGGTCAGGTGGTATAAAACAAAAAATTACTTTTTTTATTAAATTGATTGATAATTCTTTTTTAGTTAACCAAAGCCTTGGCCAAGCTGAGGATACTCTAATTTGTTTTTTAATGAGTTTTTTAGAATTTCTAGAAACTTTGTTAACAACCCAATCAGACCTAAACTCAATCAGAACTCCATTAGTAGTACACTTTCTAGTCCATTCAATATCACCACCACTTCTAACTCCCTCTTTAAACATACCAAATTTGTTTATAAGAGTTTTATGAACAGCAAGACATGCCGTCTTCGCAACTTTTCTCTCAGAGACTGTTTTTTCATTGTCTATATTGATAATTGAATCATAAACATCACCCACGGTTTTAGTATCAGATGAATAAAACTGAACATTGGCTGCATAAATTGTTTCAGCTTTAAATCCTTCAGTTAGCTTTAACCAGTCATGTGATGCGGGAATACAGGTCGAATCTAAAAAAATGTACCAATTTGCATTTACAAATTCGATACCTCGATTACGACAAGAATAAGGGCTAGAAAGATATTTATTTTCGTTTATTTGAAAGATGCTCAATGTGTTTAAATTAGAAATTTGAAATTCAGCACCACCATTATTGATACAAATTATACATATTTTCCTAACTTCATTAGCAAGGTTAGACTCAAGCGAATCCAATATCATTTTTAAATCATCATTAAAGTAAGGTATTATTATCGCAACATCGAATCTTTCACTATCTAACTGCATATTTTTTTAATACTCCTTCTATAAAAAGGTAAAGCTAAAAAGAGTGCCAGCACTATAACGGCCGTAAAAATATTGATTGCAAATGAAGTTATGCTACTAAAATTAAAAACTTTTAAGTTTGTATTTGATAAGATGTACGCAAGTGCAGGAAAAGATATGAACACACATGATAAAAGCTGTTTCTTAATAAACTCGTTTGCACTTTTTCTAAAACAAAAATAAAAAAGGATACAATAGCATTGTATGTAGTTCAATGAAAAACTAAGTACTAAAAGTTGCGCCACACTCTGCAAAGAACCAAGATAAATTCCATAGATAATAGCAGAAATGTTGAAACATGCTGCTATTAATCCCGATATGAAATGTAGTTTAGGCTTGTTCATTGACTGATAGAATGCACCGGCAGTTGATAAAACGGACTGAAGCGGTATCATTAATGAAAACACCTCAATGATAGGAGTTACACTAACCCATTGCTCACCAAATAAAAGGTAAACTATCTCTCTTGCATTAAAAAAAATAAATATACTGATTAGTAAGGACACTACAAGCAATCTAGCTGTTAATTTATTATGCTCAGTAACTACTCGGTCTACATCATTACGAAATTGTGTGACTACGGGTTGGATTGCTCGGTTGAGTCCAAAGGTTGTTAACATTAAAGGGTATCTCATCAATTGATAAGCTTTATCATAAAGACCTAACGATGCTAAGCCAAAATACTTTCCTATAAGTAAATTATCTAAGTTCCTAGAAAAATAATTGACTAAATTAAATAAAAACTGGTAAGTAGAAAATTTAAAAATAATTTTAAAATGATATAATTCAAGACCAACTCGTGGTTGCCCAATAGTTGTTGACTTAGATGCATATATTGTAAATATGAACCTTAAAAAACTTTTAATTGAAGCTCTAGAAATTAAAGCAAAGACCCCTAAGCCTGTTTTGTAAAGCAAAAAAACAGCAAAAAAAGCAATTGTTTCACTAACAGAGTCAATTTTGGCAACAGTTAAGAATTTGATATCTTTATTCAATGAGGTTAAAGGTACAATTAGCAAGGCATTAAACAAGATTGAAATACTTAAAATTTCAGCTACGCCAGTAAAATCAAAACCATTATAAATCAAACTTAATATCGGTGAGCTAAAATAAAAGCATAAAGATAATATTACACCCAATATTATTGTGACAGAAAATATCCCATCTCTTTGCTGAACTGTAATTCTCCTTAAGCTAATTAGGGCAGGTCCGATGCCAATATCAGCTATCAATTGAAAAAAAATAATAAATAACTGAACAGAAGCGACAACACCAAAATCTTTTGGTGTGAAAATTCTGGCGTAAATTGCAAGGAACAAAAACTGTATTAGATAGGTAGCATACTTACCTGTTAGACTCTTTATAATAGAGGAAGATAGTGCGCTACCTTTGTTTATAAAATTTCTCAACATTGATTTTAAACTTGACTTAAACAATCCTGTATAATCTAACTATATATCTACAATATTCTTTCAAATAATTTGAGTGCAGTTGCTTTCGTACGACGGTTTCTGGAGTACTGAAAATATGGTCTTGGGCTAAAAATAGTGGTTAGTTTTACTCTATAAAGCTCAAATGGTTAAAATAAAAAAACACACATTTAGCCCACTACCCAAAACCTCTTAATACCAACAACCACATTCGGGCTTGACACAAACGGCCTAGTCTTTCTTATTAAACGCAAACCGAACTAAAACAATACCAACACCCAACATTCCGCCTAAAAGCGTTCCAAGAACACAAATAAGCGCTCTTTTAGGTTTTGCTTTTTCTTCCGGCACTAATGCCGGGTCAATGGTTTTAAATACGTATTCGTCACGTACTTTTGAGAACATGATGGTTTTTGTCTGTTCTTCGACAAGGTTAAAGAGTACGGTTCTGATATCCGCTACTTTAGTCTGCTTTAATTCATTCTTTAAAAAGTGAATGCTTTTATGGGCTTCGTCAACGTCGCGTTTTTTCATTTCGGCATTGACATCCGCGACCAGCCAGCTTACCCACTGTTTCGCGACATAAGGTGACTGATGCTCAACTGAGACGGTTACCATGCCGGTTTCTTTGTCCGTGCTTACATTTAATATCTTTGTAAACTCTTTATACGCTTCCTGCATTGACGGCTTCGGAAGTTTTGGTAATTCAACTTCTCTTACCCAGGTTTTTGACTCTGAATTGTAGAGTTCAGGGTCGTAAATGACTTTATTCTCATCTCTGTCCCAGCTTTCGACGGCCATTAAATCAGGCAGAATATGGTGATTTTGAATAAAGTTGCTTGTAAACTCGCGTGACTTAAGTATTTGTATCGCCAGCTGGCTTTTGTCACCGCTTGAACCGCCGCCGAGGTTGATGCCCGCTAAGCTCGCGAGTCCGCCGAATTGTCCGGCCAGCGCCGAAAGCCCGCCGCTTTGCTTTTCGGTAACGGGCGCGAGCAGAGCCTCTGACTTGTAGATGTTCGGCAGCGATAAAGCAACAATTACAGAACCGACGGCGAAAACGGTTGTAATGGCGATAATGAGCCATTTACCCTTCCAGATAGCGGCGAACAGTTCTCGTAGATCGATTTCGTCATCGGCGATGTAGTTGTTCGGCAGTTGCGGGTTTGTATTTTTTTCCATGTTTTCTTTTTAAGTTACGACACCGGTGCTCGCCGGTGTGACGGTTAAAATAGGCAAAAGCTTTAAAGACGCCGGACACAGACCCGCGCCGGGGTGACGATATAAGCTTTAGTCATTAATCCTTGCGATTGAAGCGACGGCGACGGCGCTGTTATAGATAACATTAGTGACTTGCTGCCACAGGGTCAGCGTATCTTTATATTCCGTGTCTAACGGTACGATAATCGTATCGCCCGGCATTATCTCGGTACCGCTTGAGAACCAGGTTTCGTTCGGGAAGATAACCGAGCCGTTGGCCCGTAAAATATAGCTTCGCCCCTCATCCGCGCGCTTGCGCGGGCCGCCCGCCATTTCCAGATATTGCTCAAAGCTGTCATCCGGAACGAATCTGTGCGTGCTCGGGTACTGCACCTGCCCCATCACTGATACGGTCTGATTTTTAGCCGGAATATACAGCTCGTCATTGGCTTCAAGCTGAATGTCCGCGTTTGCGGCGTCTGAGATAATACCTTTTAAATCAATACTCAGACGACCGATAATCTCGATATTCTCCAGCTGGTTTAACATCAGCTGGGCTTGGTCGTAACTGATTGAACCGCCCTCTTTCGTCAGAGCCTTGGCCGCGATTTCACGGCGCAGTTCATCGGCCAGCTTTCTCACCTGCTCTTTTTCTTTCTCTTTTACCGAGTCGCGCAAGAAAACAGCCCCGAACGGGAACGCGTCATAGGTTAGTCCGCCCGCGCGCTCAAGCACTTCCTTCATGGTCTCACCGCGCTGAATACTGTAGGTGCCGGGGAAACGCACCTCACCTTTTACCTTAACCCAGCGGGTCTCCTGCCAGTAAGGTAAGGTTCTGACGGTTAAAATGTCTCTGAACCGCAATTTAAGGTTATGCGCTTTTTGTTTTTCTAACGCTTTGCCGATGTTTATCGCCTGATGAGTTATCGATACGCCGGTTTGCGGATTCACTTCCTGTCTTGTTAACTCAGCTGACATGGTATAACTGCCTTCTTGTAAGCCGCCGGCGGCCACGACTAAATCCGCGACATGATTTTTATCCCCGAGCGGATAAATACCGGGAAACCGGACGTTACCGTTAACTTCAACAAGTTGTGACTCCTCACCCAGACGCGTTTGTTTTTGCAGTTTTTCTACTACCGTAGCCAGCTGCTCTTCTCTGTCCTCATATTTAAAGATGATGATTTGATCACGCGGCCTTAATGTTAAATTATCCGCCGACTCAGGATGACTGATCGCTTTACCCACGGAAAACTGCTTAACTGTGATGTCGCCGTGAGCGTTAATCTGACGTAATACTAACGAATAGTCCAGGTCAGCGGTAACCTCTAAATCCCCCCAGACAGAGCGGAACAGGTCTGAGACTCTGATGCCGTTTTTCCACTGGTACTGACCCGGGCGGATCACCGCGCCGGTGATATCGACCGAGTTGTCAATGCGTTGCGACGTCGGCTGAACCTCGATTTTATCGCCGTCTTTAATGAATTCACGACTCTCTGAGCCCGACGTTAAATTAAGCGATAACACCGTTTTAAGATGTTTGTCACTGAAACGTTCGACAGTGACCGCCTGAGGGTAACCCGTCGCCTTTAAACCGCCGGCCATCGCGATGGCCTGAGCCAGGGTTTCGTGTCCTTTAAGCTCGTAAATCGCCGGTCTGCGGACTTCACCGTCTATAGTCACGTAAGCCCGCGCCGCCGGTATAAAGACGACATCACCGGACTGCAGACGTAAATCATCCGATGTATCGCCCTTTAACAGCAGGTCGTATAAATCAAGCGTGCCGATCAGCTTACCTTTTCGTTTAAGCTGAATATGACGCAGAGAGCCGATATCGCTTAAACCGCCGGAGACGTATAAGGCCTGTGTCATGGTGGCGAGGCCTGAGACCGTGTAAGTACCGGGTTTGTAGGCTTCGCCGGCGATAAAAATCCGGATTGAGCGAAGCTCACCCATGCTGACGTTAGCGTCGACGCCGATCATGGTGTTGTTAATTTTCGACGTTAAAAGCCGCTTAACCTCGGCGAAATTAAGCCCGACCAAGGAGATGGGGCCAAGCTCAGGGAACTGTACGCTGCCGTCTCTTTGTACGACAAGCTGATAATTATTATTTTCTTTTCCGAACAGCTGAACATTGACGGTGTCGCCAGGCCCGACCATATACTCGGAGGGCACGGGCACGTCCGACAGCGGGGCGAAGGTTGACGGCTCACCGGCGAACATATCCAGGCCGAAGATTTTAAGCGCTTTCTTTTCTTCCTCAGGCTCGGTTTCCTCGATGACGACTTCACCGTCATCATTCACCACCAGTCTTTTGTCTTTTTTCTTTTCGCCGCAAAGCTCAATACTTATCTTTTTATGACTGCCTTTATTTTGTTTGATGATTTCATCGTCATATTTTTTCTGATTATCTAAATAGTCCTGATAATCAACACATTCACTCAGATTGATTTCACTTCTCGGGTTAACTAAGCGGGCGGGCTCCGCCGCTTTTTGATTATCTTTCGTGTCGCCGGTCAATACTGATAAGTCAATGCCGTATTGCCTGGCTAATTGTTCCTGTTCGGATCTCGGCAGTTGTCTGAACTGCTCAATCATCTGGGGCGACGGCGTTATCGCTGATGCTTGAGTCGCGCTCAGGGCTAAAACGGCCAGTCCCGCGGCAATGAATGATTTTGCTTTTGGCAACACGTGTTATCTCCGTATTGATAGTATTGATTATATTGATAGGAAATTTTTATAACAGGGTTAATGAGACAGCGGCGGCATGACATTGTTCCGTCCGCGGGGCGGGACAGAGTCCCTTCGGCTCCCGCTGAAGTTATGAAACTCTTCATAACTCCGCCTTTCAGGCACGCTACCGTCCGCGGGGCGAGCCGGAGGCTCTTCGGCTCCCGCTGGCGTTATGAAACTCTTCATAACTCCGCCTTTCAGGCACGCTACCGTCCGCGGGGCGAGCCGGAGGCTCTTCGGCTCCCGCTGGCGTTATGAAACTCTTCATAACTCCGCCTTTCAGGCACGCTACCGTCCGCGGGGCGGGACAGAGTCCCTTCGGCTCCCGCTGGCGTTATGAAACTCTTCATAACTCCGCCTTTCAGGCACGCTACCGTCCGCGGGGCGGGACAGAGTCCCTTCGGCTCCCGCTGGCGTTATGAAACTCTTCATAACTCCGCCTTTCAGGCACGCTACCGCCCATGGATTGCGGCTTCCAGCATGCCCTTCATATCGGGTAAACGTTAATTTTTCAATAGCTTAAACCTGAATAAAAGCTAAGCCTGTAACATTTACAAAACTGATTTTTTAAAATTCCGGCGGTTATTAAAGACTATTACGACAGGGTTTGCAAAGAGAACGGTCACATTTTAAGTATTTACTTTTTCAACCAGTTCACCGGCTACGTTTACCCTTTTCATCTTTCCGAGAATATTCAGTAACACAAAGCACCTTTTCTCGCCTGAGGCTTGCTCAAAAACCCCCTCGAGCTCAGAAAACGGCCCCTCGGAAAAGCGGATTTTGTCCCCTTTGCGCAGACCGGGCTCCCCATCCGGCTGAATATCACAAAGCTCAGCCACTTTAATCTTAATCCGGGTAATTAACTCCGGATCTAACGGCAGCATATCTTCTTTAACCCCGACGATCTGACTCACCCCCCGGGTCGAGTGGATCCGGCTGACAGGCATAATCCGCGGGTCAAAGTTTATAAAAAGATAATTCGGGAACAGGGGCACGCTGACGCTCTTTACTTTCCCTGAACGCTGCTTTTTCTTCTCAGGAATCAACGGCAGGTATACTTCTACGCCCTGCAGCTCAAGGTTTCGCATAGCCCGCGTTTCGTTGCGAGGTTTGCAATATAACAAATACCAGGCTTTCATCGTTCTTCCTGTCTAATCAGCTAGCGCGGACATCCAATATCGGATGCGGATTCTAACAAAATATGATCAGCAGAAAAAGGGATAATTACGCGCTGACGCGCGAGCGATTAATATCTACGCACGGTAAATTTCTGTTCTTCTGATTTGACGGGTTCCTCCCGCCCCGCGGTCAGAGCTTTTACCCTTATCATTCAGAGCTTTTACTCGTATTTTCCGGCGTCTGAAATTTTTCGCTTCATCAAATTTACCACCGCTTTCATTGAGTTTACTTTTTCATCACTCATGGTTACAAAATTGACTTTAAGTCAACATAAAAGGTATATAGAATGTGTCTTCGGTACAATCATAACTTCACTGATTGGTTAATAAAAAAGTTTACAGTCGTGTTAAGTCAGTCCGGATATCCCCGCTTTCAGTGCACGGGTATCACAGCTTAAAATTACGGCCTGATATGTAATGACTATTTTAAAATTGTAAGTCGCCGGCGTCTCTCAGCCGGGGAAAGCAATAATCAATACAGTGACATAAATACAATTAATAAAAAAAAGTAGGTGTTAGTCTTCACTTTCACTTACGAAGCAATATTAAGGTGGATTTTTCATGAGCGCAGCAAAAACTCAGGAAACAATGCTGGGACATCCGAAAGGATTATTCCTGCTTTTCACGACAGAAATGTGGGAACGTTTCAGTTACTATGCGATGCGGGCCATTCTGGTACTTTATTTAGTTGATAAGGTGAGCACGGAAGGCGGTTACGGTCTCGGCTGGAATCAGGCTGACGCGATTTCTCTTTACGGTACCTTTACCGGTCTGGTTTATCTGACCCCGCTTCTGGGCGGCTGGATCGCGGATAACTTGTTAGGTCAGCGTAAAACCATCATGATCGGCGGCGCGTTAATGGCACTGGGTCAGTTCACGTTAGCTTTCCCGCATTCAATGGTTCCGGGCTTAGAGACAGAAATGTTCTATCTGGGTCTGTTTACTCTGATCATCGGTAACGGCCTGTTTAAGCCGAACATCTCAACCATGGTCGGTGACTTATATGAAGAAGGTGACAACCGCCGCGACGGCGCGTTCACTATCTTCTACATGGGTATCAACTTAGGCGCGTTCTTCGGCGCGATCGCCGTGGGCTCGATCGTCGCGTATTACGACGGCGACTATCAGGTCGGTTTCCTTACCGCCGGTATCGGTATGGTACTGTCACTGATCATTCAGTTAATTTTCGCTCAGAAATTATTAGGTGATATCGGTACCGTTCCCGCCGCCAAACTTGAAAAAGCCAAAAATCACGCCGGCGGTAATGAACGCAAAGAACCGTTAACGAAAATCGAGCGTGACCGTATTAAAGTGATCATGGTTATGGGGTTATTCACTATCATCTTCTGGGCCGGCTTTGAGCAGGCCGGCGGTCTGATGAACCTGTTCACCAATGACTTTACTGACAGAATGTTAAACGGTTTTGAAGTTCCGACCACCTGGTTCCAGTCTCTCAACGCTCTGTTTATCGTTATCTTCGCTCCTGTTATCGCCTCCGTCTGGATTAAGCTGGGCAGCAAGGAACCCAACTCACCGGTCAAATTCGCTTTAGCGCTTTTCTTCCTCGCCGTCGGCTTCCTGTTTATGATCGGCGCGGTTCTTGAGCTGGGCGGCGACGCCAACGCTAAATCAAGCATGATGTGGTTAGTGGGCGCGTACTTATTTCATACCATCGGTGAGTTATGCCTTTCTCCGATAGGTCTTTCTATGGTAACTAAACTTGCTCCGCTGAGAATTATGTCGCTGATGATGGGCGCGTGGTTCCTGTTCATCGCGGCCGCGAATAAAATAAGCGGTGTCGTGGGTTCACTTATCGGCCATGACGGTTCCGTTGAGGAACAATTAGCGAACGCGATGGGGATTTTCTCCGGTATCGCGATTACTTCCGTCGTGTCAGGTATTATCCTTTACTTCATGGCGGATAAGCTTGTTGACTGGATGCACGGCGCGGAAGATCCTGTTCATGTTCATTCCGCCTCGGAGGCAATCGAAGAAGAGCTTGCCGTCAGCGCTGATCGTTAAGCGATTAAGCCTGACGATAAGTTTCTTCGCAATTTTGGTTCTCAGATCTGGCGCGGCGCGGGGATCACAGCCGCAGCCAGGCAACGGCGTAGCGCGGTAAAGACGGGCACCAAAAAACGTCAGAAAACTTACGGTCAGCTTAAGTATCAATTCATAATCCTGAAAAGCTCAGCTGAATACGTTTTCAGGCGAATTCAGCAAGCTTGCGGCGTACAGCGGTTCACTCTACAGCTTCAGGTAAATGAAAGCCGTACCGTTTTCGATAAATTTAAAGGAGTTACAGCAAGTTAAAGCGGTCAGCCGGGTTTTCCGGGATAATACGCCGGCAATAAAAAAACGCCTCATCCGGGCGTTTTTTTATTTCTCGGGATACGATTTATCACATCAGAGCCTTAACTCAATATACCCGCCGGAAGGCACTTCCCGCCGCTGAACCAAACCCACAAACTGATTATTAAGTAATAACGGTTTATGTTCCGGGTTACCGGTGGAAATGCACAGATGCTCACCGCGGCGTAACGTGCGGTACTGAGTACTGGTTTTTCCCCAGTTATTAACGCCTAACCGCATCGTATCAGAGAGCGCTAACGGCATCAGACCCTCGGTATTTCTGAGGTAACATCTGAGTCCCTGCCCCGCCTGAGCGATAGCCGTGCGATAGCCGCGTAAATCAACCGTGATGTAAATCATATCGATAAGGATATCCAGGCCTGATTTCGCGATTCTGTCGTTCAGATAACTCAGCATATTAAACGGCTCTATGACCGACTGACTTTTACCCGTCCTGAACGCTTTCAGCTTCTGATTGACCAGACTGCGCAGCATCACGCTGGCGAAACCGGCGCCGTCCTCCGGCTGAAAATGCGCCATATACATCAGCAGGTGCTGCTCACCCACTAGCGTAGAGTCGATGAGGTAACTGCTGATATCTTCTTTTTTGAACAGGCTGTAACAGACATCAGCGTCCGGATAATGTATTTCAGCGGCCGGAAACAGCTGCCGCTGAATGCAGTTTACCGCCCCGACGCTTTCCTCGACGAACTCTAAATTACTCCGGAACTCCTCATAGGCCAGCTCATCAGCGAACTCGGCCGGCACTTCACCGGTTTTTCCTGACAGCGCCTGCTGAATGGCATGTTCGATGACGTACGGGTCTTCTATGGGTTTGATAAGATAATCACCGGCGCCTAAACGCAGCGCGTCCACCACGTCGGTCATGACGTTGTTACCGGAGAGCACTATCGAGGGAACGGCGGCGTCTATGTCGGTTAACGCTTTTAATAATTCAAGGCCGCCGAATTCCGGCGCGGACAGATCGATTAACGCGATATCAAAGCGGTGTTTTCGAAAGTAGCAGAGCGCGTCATCAAAGCTGCTGACCTGGGTGACATTCGCCCCCTGGCGGAACAGAAACTCACTGGTTTCAGTGCGGAACCCCGACTCCTGCTCAACGAACAGGACAGAAACATCATTTAGCGCCATTGTCTCACCCTAATAATTTGGTGAATGTTCATCCGTAAACAAGCATTCCTTTTAATTCTAATCTGATGTCATTATGCTTGAGTAACAGCGAATAATTCTTCTTTATTTTGTCCCCCCGCGAGAGCGCGGATAAAACAGCGCCCCGCCGGCTTTTGTCCCGCCTCAGCGGCAGTGTCGAAAGAGTTAAGGCTGACACTCAAGTTTTGTGTACAGAGTTTAACTTATAACACCAGTACGCAAGTTTCGCTAATTTATTTCGTCAAGATAGTCATTAATTAACTCATCATCGTTTTGTTTATGCGTTACCTTACCGTCATGAAGCTTGAAATCCAGGTTTTGCATATAGGCGTCTTTAACAAAGGTGTAGGGATCTAACGCATTATCAAGCAGCTGCTCCTGAGGAATGGCTTTTGCTCTGCCGTTTATCGCGCCTAAGCTGATCCTGGCGATGGTCTGCCAGGTGTTGAAATCCGATAACGGGAAATATAAACCGTCAACGAACATGTTCGGGATTTCCCTCGCCGTGACAGGCCCGTAAGCCGGCAGCATGAAATAAGGTCCGTTCGGCACGCCGTAATAGCCTAAAACTTCGGAAAACTCGTCCTGCTTTCTCGGCAGCCCCATTTTTTCGGCGACGTCAATCAGCCCCAGAAGACCGAAAGTCGTATTCACGGTAAAGCGTCCGCCGGCGTTTAACGCCCACTTCCATTTGCCCTGAAGGGTGTTATTGACTAATGAGGCGGGCTCGTCGAGGTTTTGTAAAAAGTTATCAACACCGTCTTGCATAAATTGCGGGGTGAAATCATGGTAACCGTGCGCGACCGGACGGAGAATGTAACGGTCTAAATAGTTGTAATTAAGGTTCCACATGGCGCGGTTAAACCTTTCAAACGGATCTCTGGCGTCGGTATACGCGGCTGACGCCTCAGTCCGCTGAGTTTCAGAGGTGTCTTTTTGACCGGCGGCATTCGCGTCCGCGGATTGCGCCGGGCTCATAAATGAAAAAGCACCGACGGCGAAAAGTAAAGCTGATTTTAATTTCATATAGTTGCTGGTTTCCGTTGTTTCAGATAAACGTTGAGCTTAAATCTCTCACGCACGCAGTTTTTCACTCACTGCGCTGATAATGTTTATGACAGTTTTGTATGCCGGTCATCCGGCACTTCGGCAAAATTAACCAAAGGCACCGGACCGCGGCTTTCGCCGCGGTGACGGCATATCTGGTATGAACTCTTACGGCGTCCGTTATTTGCACCGCGACATCCCTGAAGAGTGAAGCGATAAAGGCTCACAAGCCTGCTGTCAGCGATTTTCTCCGCGCTGATAACATATACGGGTGAGCTTTTTCAGGTTGAGCCGTGCAGGCGGATCAGTAATTCGGCTTCGGCGCGCGGCAGTTCGCATTCGGCGACAATTTCATCAATTCCGGCGCCTAAAGAAACCATCTTCATCGCCCGGGTGTACATTCTTGACAGCGGCTCTTCCTGCGCGGCCTCATCAAGACGAGCCTCATACTGCCTGAGCTTTTTCTCAAGCTCAATCACCCGCCGTCCGACTCCTATGGTGCCGGCGCGGATTTCCTGAAGCTCTTTTTTAAAGATATCCCGTTGCTTTTCAGTGTGTTTAATCACAGTGGTAAGCGCATCGACCTCAGTCCGTTGCCTGCTGATTTGTTTTTGTAAATAAAGCAGCGACGCGAGACAGGCCGCGGCATAAAATAAGGCAGCGATTAATAACTCATTTCCCATTATTTATGCCGTCTCCTCTTTCAGTTTATTCAGTACAAATTACAGCTGAGCTAACTCGTTCCATTCCTCATCTGATAACAGTTTATCAAGATCAACCAGAATCAGCAGCTCCTCGCCGCGGTTACTCACGCCCTGAATAAACTTAGCGCTTTCCTCGGTGCCGACATTCGGCGCGTTGTCGATCTCCGACCCTTTCAGGTAAACCACCTCGGCCACGCTGTCGACAAGAATACCGATCACCTGCTTCTCGGCCTCGATGATAACAATACGTGTCGAGTCATCAACCTCGGCGCCCGGCAGGCCGAAACGCGCGCGGGTATCGATAACGGTGACCACGTTACCGCGCAGGTTAATAATGCCCAGCACATAATGCGGCGCTCCGGGTACGGGGGCGATTTCGCTGTACCGTAGAACTTCCTGAACCTGCATTACGTTAATGCCGTAAGTTTCATTATCAAGCCTGAACGTGACCCATTGCAGCACTGAATCATCCTTGCTGGCAGATACGGCCGGATTTTTTGAATCTGTCATAGTTACCTCAATTTATCGAATCCTGACAATTTAGACCTTTATCCAGCAGCTGAATTAAAGCGTCCGTATTTAAAATTGCGCACATTTTATCCCTGACCACGCCGGCAAGCCACGGTCTCGCGCCGGTTTTCCGGCGCCAGTTCACCTCGGATTTATCAATGGTGTCGGCGCTCATCAGTGATTCACAGGCCAGCCCCCAGTCGCTGCCCTCCAATAATATAACATACTGATAGCTTATGCTTTGCTTAAGCCGCGCGGTGTATTTTTCGGGCATCACCCAGGCGGCGGTATCAACCACGTTCACTTTGCGGCCGCGGCCGCTCTGCACCCCGCTGAACCAATCCGGCCGGCCCGGCAGTTTACTCACGCCGGCGGAGCGGATAATGCCGCCTAAACTGACCAGCGGAACCGCTAATACTAAACCGGCGACACTAAAGTATAAAATCTGAAATTCCTCATCCGGGTTATCGGCGCCCGCCGTCGGTTTTTCAGCCTCAGCGGGCGGTTTTTTTTCCGCGCTGATACTTTCAGCTGAGCGGCCGCGTGTCTCCCGCTCAGCGTCAGCGGCTCCGGCCCGCGGCCGGGTGTTAACGTCTTTTACTTCTTGCTCCGCGTCCCGGGCAATACCTGAAAGCAAGCTCTGTAATTGCCGCCGCCCGCGGGACGGGCCGGTTTCCGGATCAGCGAACCGCGGCTGTTTTTTCTGCGGCTGTTTCAGTAATACCGAAAAATAATCAACCACCGTATCATCAGCTTTATTAACCATTTTCAGCGCCCTCAGCATTCAGATAGCTTAATAAATCACCGTAGGCTTTAACGCCGCGGCTGCCCGGGGCGTAATGCGACGCGGGTAAATGAGCCAGACCGGCGTCCCTGAATTTAGTGTCCACCGGGATCACCCCCGGCCATAACGAGGCGGCGTATTTTTGCCGCAGCTCATCTAAAGCCCGCGGCGAGGCTTTCGTGCGTTTATCAAACATGGTCGGCACAATGATATACTGATAGCGCGTATTCTGAGAGCGCCCCATCAGCTCCGTGGTCTTTATCATGCGGTTAAGTCCTTTAAGCGCCAGAAATTCAGTCTGCACCGGAATAATAATCTGATCGCAGCAGGCCAGGGCGTTAACCATCAGCACGCCTAATACCGGCGGGCAGTCGACCAGCACATAATCATAGCGGTTTTCTAACCGCTCCGTAATCCGGGTCAGAACCAGCCCCATGCCGTCGGCGTGCCCCAGGTTTCTGTCAACCGTCGCCAGCGCCATTGTCGCGGGCAGCAAATCAAGGCGCTCAACCGAAGTCGGTACTATCTGACATTTAATGCTGTCAGGCGTGATCCTGTCGTGGGCGGCAAATAAATCATAAAGTGAACCGGGGACTTCCTCGGGATCAACACCGAGATAGTAGCCCAGCGAGGCGTGAGGATCGGTATCTATAACCAGCACCCGTTTACCTTGTCTGACTAACACGCCGGCCAGAGTGACAACCGTCGTGGTTTTACCGACGCCGCCTTTTTGATTCGCTATGGTCCAGACTTTCACTTTACGTCGCTTCCGTTATTCGCTTCTGGTTGTTACCCGGATACCGCCGCGGGGCGGTTTACGGGTTTTGATTCCGTCACCGCTGAAATCAGTTTTGTCCGCGGCCGGTGATTTTTTACCGTCCGTTTTGTTCTCTGCCGCCGGGGTTATTTCCGGTTTATCCGGTTTATCTGACTGAATATTGCCCTGCCCCTGCCTGATTAATGAGTCAACGGACTCCGGGTGTGAATTTAACCACTCACTCAGGGCCCCGGCCTGCTCGTCCGGGACGACCAGTAACACCCGTGACGCTTTGAGCTTCTCAACCTGCCGCCGTAAGTCGGCGTTTTTCACTCTTAAATCAAAATACAACGCGGTTACAGACAAAAAAGCTGTCGTTATTAAAAATAACGCCAGCTTATAGTGAACTGAAACACAAGACCGGCTAGCCACCTGAGGACTCTTTTAAAATCGCGTCGGCCATACTGTCAAGCGGAATCGATTTGCTGGATAATCCGGCCGCCGTCACGGCTTGCGGCATACCGTAAACGACACAGCTCGCTTCGTCCTGCGCCCAGACGGTTGAGCCCGCTGATTTCAGTAACCGGGCGCCCTCACGCCCGTCCGCGCCCATACCCGTTAACACAACGGCGAGCACGTCTCCCGCGAATGCCCTGGCCGCGGAGGCGAAGGTAATATCCACGCTCGGCTTGTAGTTCATTTCCTCTTTGCCGGCGATGATTTTCAGGCGGCCGTGAGCGCCGCCTCTGTCAACCATCATCTGCAGACCGCCCGGCGCTAAATAAGCGCAGCCCGGTCGCAGCAAGTCTCCGTTTTCCGCTTCTTTGACATTGATTTTACACAGGCCGTTCAGGCGCGCCGCGAATGCCGGGGTAAACGCCGCGGGCATGTGCTGGATCAGTAAAACCGGATGCGGGTAGTTCGCCGGAATTCGCGTCAGAATTCGCTGCAGGGCGACCGGACCGCCGGTAGACGTACCGATGACTAACAGCCGGTAACGTTTACCGCTGGCTTTGACCAAGACGGCCGCCGGCTTTTCCTCCGCCCCGGGCTTTGAGTCAGGCGCCGCGGATCTCCGGCTCAGCGGCCCGCCCGTCCTGACGTCATCTTTTTTCGCCGCCGGCGTTCTCGGAATACGCCGGAACAAACGACGACGGCCTAATTCTTTTACTTTTTGCCGCAGTAAGCGGATGGCCTCATCCCGGTTGGTCGCGATGTCCTCAAACTTTTTCGGCAGGAAATCCAAGGCTCCCGCGTCTAACGCGTCCAGTGTCGCCCGCGCGCCCTCACGGGTTAATGAGGAGAACATCAGAATCGGCGTCGGATTTTCCGCCATTATCTCCTTAACCGCGGTAATCCCGTCCATGACCGGCATCTCGATATCCATGGTGATTACGTTCGGTTTTAACTCCGCCGCCTTTTTAGTCGCATCCAGGCCGTCAGCCGCGGCTCCGACGACTTCCAGAGCGGGATCCTGCGAGAGTATTTCACTGACCCGCCGTCGGAAAAAGCGCGAGTCATCGACAACTAAAACTTTAATAGTCATTTAAATCCTTTTAGATACATCTTGATGAATTGCTTCATTTTCAGTCAATTCTATAGCCATTCTCAAATTCCCGGCTGAAAGTCTCTTCGTTCTGCCGTACCGGCGCAGGCCGCGATGGAATAACGACCGTTTTGTCTGCCGGCGGCGGGTTACGATAAATTCATAACGTCACCGGACTCCCGCTTTCGCGGGAGTGACGCAAGCGCTTAAGCATATGAAAGCGTTAAAAGCCGTTCACCGGACAGTTATTTTCGGCTGGCGTAATGCTTTAATAATCCCGGAACGTCCAGAATCAGCGCGATACCGCCGTCCGACGTAATTGTAGCACCCGCCATACCCGGAGTGCCATGCAATAACGTGCCGAGCGGTTTGATGACCACTTCTTCCTGACCGATCAGAGCGTCAACCACAAAGCCGGCCTGAATGGTGCCGAGCTGCACTATCACCACATGACCGTGTTGTTTGTCTCCGTGCCGGAAACGACTGTCTGAACGCAGCCAGTTCTCAAGGTAAAACAGCGGTACGGCTTTTTCACGGACGATTACCGTTAACTGACCGTCGACAACATTAGTCTTAGTCAGATCCAGATGGAAAATCTCGTTCACGCTGGACAGCGGTAAGGCAAAGGTCTGCTCGGCGACTTCGACCATCAGTGTCGGCATTATCGCTAAGGTCAGCGGCACCTTAATTTCTAAAATGGTGCCGGCCCCGCGCCGCGAGTCGATATGCACCGTACCGTTTAACTGAGTAATACGGGTTTTCACCACGTCCATCCCCACGCCGCGGCCCGAGATATCCGAGATCTCGGCTTTAGTCGAAAAACCCGGGGCGAAAATCAGGTTATACGCCTCATTATCCGTCATCCGCGCCGCTGAATCCTCATCAAGCAAACCGCGGTTAACCGCGATCTGCCTGAGCTTGTCAGCGTCCATTCCCGCGCCGTCATCTTCAATTCTCAGAAGAATGTGGTCACCTTCCTGGCTGGCCGATAAGGTAATGGTTCCGGTTCTCGGCTTATTATTACCTTCACGCTCGTCCGGCATCTCAATACCGTGATCCACGGAGTTACGAACCAGATGCACCAAGGGGTCGGCAAGGGCTTCAACCAGATTCTTATCTAAATCGGTATCTTCTCCGACCATCACCAGGCTGATGTCTTTATTCAGGCTGCGCGCTAAGTCGCGGACAACCCGCGGGAAACGGCCGAATACTTTCTTGATCGGCTGCATGCGCGTTTTCATCACCGCGCCCTGTAAATCGGCGGTCACCAGATCCAGATTCGCCAGTGCCTTTGACATTTCCTCGTCGTCACGGTTTACACCGAGACTCACTAAACGGTTACGGACCAGCACCAGCTCACCGACCATATTCATGATCTGATCCAGACGGGCGGTATCAACCCGGACGGTAGTCTCACTCTGGGCTCCCGCTCTGGCGGGCGTTTCTTTTTTTGGCGCTTCTTTTTTAGCCGTTTCTTTTTTAGCCGCGGTAACGGTTTCAGGCGCTTGTTTTTTTTCCGCCGGTTCAGGCGCGGGCGTATCAGGCGCCGCTGTCCGCGCGCCGGCCGGCTGGGCCGATTTTCCCGGCCCCGTTCCCTTGCCGTGCAGCTCGTCAAGCAAAGCCTCGAATTCATCATCAGTGATGTCGTCTGATCCGGCCCCGCCCTGCGCCGGTGTCTGCTTTGCCGCGGGTCGCGGCTTAACGGCCTCTGAAACCTCAGCGTTAAATCCGCCTTTGCCGTGCAGTTCATCCAGCAGGGCTTCGAATTCGTCATCGGTGATATCATCACAAGCGGCCGCCGCGGCGCGATCATCAGCGTCCGGGCTTTCGCCGGCGGCGGAACCGGCGGCGACCGCCGCTTTGCCGGCACCGTGCAGCGCGTCAAGTAAGGCGTCAAATTCAGATTCGGTAATATCATCAACAGAGTCTGACGACGACGCCTGAGGCGCCTCTTCCTCAGCGACGCAACCGGGTTCCGGCTCAGGCTCTGATCCCGCCGCAGCCACCTCAGCCGCTCCCGCCCCACCGGACTCTGACGGCAGCGGCGCGCCTGAGCTGAGAATTTTCAGGTCGGCGAGTAACCCGTCAGCGGCCGGTTCCTGCTCCTCACCCGCCTGAGTCCGCGCGTACATAGAATTAATGGCGTCGAGCGCCCGCAGGATCACATCCATCAGTTCCGCGGTAACGCTTCTGTGACCCGTTCTCAGTAAGTCAAAGGTATTCTCCGCCTCGTGACAGACGTCGACCATGGGCGTCAGGCTCAGGAAGCCGGCCCCGCCTTTTACGGTGTGGAAACCGCGGAAAATAGCGTTAAGAAGATCCGTGTCGTCAGGGTTATTTTCCAGATCGACTAATTGTTCCTGCAGTAATTCCAGGATCTCACCTGCTTCGATTAAAAAATCACGGAGAATTTCCTCATCAACCGAAAACGTCATACAATTGACTCCTTGTTAGAACCCCAGACTCGATAACAGATCATCGACTTCATCCTGTCCCGTGACCACGTCTTCCCTCGCGGCGGCGTTGACTATCGGACCTTCGGCCTCAATTTTACTTTGACCGGAAATCGTTTCGTTTTCCGGCGGCCGCTCACCGAAAATGGTTAACATCGAAATGAGGTTACTTTCCACCTCATGAACCAGAGTGATGACTCGTCTGATCATCTGACCGGTCAGATCCTGGAAATCCTGCGCCATCAGGATCTGATTGAGCAGGTCGCGCAGACGTCCCGAATCATGACTGCTGCGCCGCATCATGTCCTGAATGTCAAAACACAGTTTTTTGAATCTGGTTAAGTCAAGATCACGGCGCATCAGGCGATCCCAGTCCGGCTGGACATTCCTGATGTTAGTGATCAGCGCGTCGGCCAGAGGAAGCGACTCCTCTACGGCGTCCATGGTTTTGTTGGCGGCCTGCTCTGTCATATCAATAACGTAACTCAGACGCTCTTTGGCGTCCGGAATGTCGTTATTGGTTAACTCCACGAGACGACTGTCCACATGAAACTCGGTAAGCGCGCTGTGAAGCTGCCGGGTTAATTTTCCGATTTCATCGTAAAGTTCTTTCTGAACGGGAGAGGCCAGCTCTTTGAGCAGCTCGTCCGCCCGGTGCTGCTGACCCGCCGCAAGAAGCTCGACGAGCTCCTGAGCCTGAGCAAGACTGATCAGCCCTGTTGTTTCTGCCTGCATAGCTCGTTCCCGTTCAGCCCAGTCTCTCAAAGATTTTGTCTAGCTTCTCTTTAAGCGTCGCGGCCGTGAAGGGTTTTACTACGTAGCCGTTTACGCCGGCCTGGGCGGCGGCGATAATCTGCTCGCGTTTCGCCTCGGCGGTAACCATTAATACCGGAATGTTTTTTAATTTATCGTCAGCGCGGATGGCTTTTAATAAATCAATGCCCTGCATACCCGGCATATTCCAGTCTGTCACAACAAAGTCAAAGTCACCCTTCTGCAACATCGGCAAAGCGGTAGTTCCATCGTCTGCTTCTTGGGTATTATTAAACCCCAAATCTCGCAACAAGTTCTTAATGATTCGTCTCATCGTTGAAAAGTCGTCAACGATTAAGATTTTCATATTCTTGTCCAAGGTTTCCTCCAGGTAACTCTGTTTATTCCTGCGTCCAGTCTCTCAGCTTAGTTTTAAGCCGCATCATCGCCTGACTCATAATCTGGCTGACGCGTGACTCGCTGACTTCGAGAACGGCGCCGATTTCTTTTAAGTTCAAAGCCTCATCATAATAAAGCGACAAGACTAACGCATCTCTTTCCGGTAATTGTTTGAGCGCGCTCACTAAAGCGAGCTGAAAATGCTCGTCGGTAAGCGAGTCAAAGGTTTCGTCCTCAGGGGTGTTTTCGGATGAGATCACATCCTGTGACACACCGATGTCCTCCATGCCGATGATTTTTCCCGAGGCGACATCATTGAGGATCTGGTGATACTCTTCTAATGAAAGGTTCAGCTCGGCGGCGATTTCTTTATCGTCCGCCTCACGGCCCAGCTCCTGTTCTACTTTCTCTATGGCCTGAGTGACCATCCGCTGATTACGATGGACTGAGCGCGGCACCCAGTCACCTTTACGGATCTCATCAAGCATGGCGCCGCGGATACGAATACCGGCGAAAGTTTCGAACTTCGCGCCTTTAGAACCGTCAAATTTTGACGACGCCTCAAGCAGCCCCATCATGCCCGCCTGCAGCAGGTCATCAAGTTGAACAGACGCCGGTAGTCTCGCTAATAAGTGGTGCGCGATTTTCTTAACCAGCGGAGCATACTGTTCGATAATCGACGTTTTGTCGTCGAAACTAGTATACGCGGCGGCTTTATTCACTCGCTCTTTCCTCTTCCTGATCAGGACGTTTTACCAGGCGTTCAATAAAGAATTCCAGATGCCCGCCCGGCTGATCAGGTATCGGCCAGCTGATGATTTTGTTGGCCAGACCATGATAAGCAATCGTAGCGGGTGATTTAGGAAACGCTTCGACGACCAGCTTCTGTTTTCTCACGGATTTGCGTAAATTGTCGTCAAACGGCACCGTCGCCACAAGTTCAAGGGCGACATCCAGGAACCGGTCGGTCACTTTGCTTAATTTGGCGAACAGCTCCATGCCCTCGCGTAAGCTCTTCACCATATTGGCGACAATCTTAAAGCGGAACACGCCGTGCTCGCGGCTGAGGATTTTGATCAGCGCGTACGCGTCGGTAATTGACGTCGGTTCGTCACAGACCACGACTAATACATCCTGTGACGCGCGGGAGAAACTCAGCACCATATCTGAGATACCCGCCGCCGTGTCAACGATTAATACGTCAAACCGGGTTTTCATTTCGCTGAAGGCGCGGATAAGGCCGACATGCTGAGCCGGGCTGAGCTCAACCATAGACTGGGTACCCGATGTCGCGGGAATGATCCCGATGTCTTTCGGGCCGCGGACAATAATGTCGTCGAGTTCAGCCTCGCCGGATAAAACGTGCGACAGGTTTTTCTCAGCCCTGATGCCTAACATCACATCAACATTAGCCAGACCCAGATCGGCGTCTAATACCAGTACCCGCTTGCCTTTTTCGGCAAGAGCTACCGCCGTATTGATGGAGACGCTGGTTTTTCCCACGCCTCCCTTACCGCCGCTTACGGCGATAACTTTTACTTTTTCATTGTCAGCTTGATTCATCATACGTAAACCGCTTGCTTGATCTCGGGTCATAGCTTTACTCAAATGCGCGGGCGGATCAGGCCGCCCTCACCGGTTGTTGAACAAATACTGGCTCAGATTCATCTAAGACAGATAACGCTTGCTCCGCAAGTTTAAGAGTATCAGCAAGATGAATATCCTCCGGTACTCTCTGGCCGTCAGTCACATAGCTTAAAGGAAGCTTGCCGGCGATTAATACGCTTAACGCGCCCGCTAATGAAACTGACTCATCTAATTTAGTCAAAACCGCGCCCGCCAGCGGCACGCGCCTGAAATATTCCACGGCTTCCTGCAGCACTCTTCTTTGAGCCGTCGCAGACAATACCAGATAATTACGAATCGGTATGCGTTTATTCGCGTTTAAATTATCAAGTTGCTGATATAAACGCTTATCCCGCTGCCCCATACCCGCGGTATCAATCAGTACCAGCTTTCTGTTTCTGAAATGATATAAAATTTGTTCAAGCTCACTTACGTCATGGGCAAGTTTTACCGGAGAGCCCATTATTCTGCCATAAGTCGCAAGCTGCTCATAGGCTCCGATACGATAATGATCCATTGTTATTAACGCGACCTGGTCATTGCCGTGTTTCGCGGCGAATCTCGCGGCAATTTTCGCCAGCGTTGTCGTTTTTCCGACACCTGTCGGCCCCACTAACGCGACCACGCCGCCGCGGTTGACAATATCGTCGCCTTGATTATCTAACAAATCGGCTAAGCTTCGCGGCAGCGCTTTCACCAGATCCGCCGGCTTGTAACGCTGAGCGAGCTCAGAAAGCCGCTTTGCCAGCTCCGGCGTGAATTCGGCTTCAAGTAATTTAGTTTCCAGCATCGAACCGACAGGATCGAGCTGCTGTTTCTTCTCACTCATTAAGCTTGAAACCTGATGAGTCAGCAGACTCCGTAAAGACGCGAGCTCATCACGCATGGCCTGCATCTCACCGCCGGTAACGGAGGAATCCGCGTTTTCCGCCGCCGGACAATTATTATTTTGCGCTGCGGCCTGAGTCTGACGGCTTTGTTCAAGACCTTTCGCCCAGGACGGCATGTCTGGATCCTGTTCGGCCTCCCGCCGCTGCCGCAACTTAGCGTGCTGACGTTCCAGCAATGCCTGTAAAGAATCGGCGGGGGGAGTTTTCGGCGTCGCCATTGATTTTTTCAGCGGTGAAACGTCCGTTTTCTTTGTCGCCCGAACCGTGCTCGCGCCGAGAGAGACTTTATCTTCTGACAAATCGGTAAATAAGCGCTTAGCCGCTTTCGGCTCAGTTTTGATCCGCGGCTTCGGCTCGTCGTAATCAACGGCGGCGACAATCTCAATACCGCCGTCCACTTTTTTGTTGGACATGATCACGGCGTCAGAACCCAGAGTTTCCTTCACTTGCGCCAACGCGGTACGCATATCCTTCGCAAAAAAACGTTTAATCTTCACGGCTACACCTCTACTACTGACCGACAGCTGATACGATTCGTATTTGTTTCTCATCGGGAACTTCCTGATAAGAAATCACCCTTAGACTCGGAATGGTGTGCTTAACAAAGCGCGACAAGGTCGAGCGCAACATTCCCGACGTCAACAAAATGGCCGGCTGACCCGCCAGTTCCTGCTGCTGCGACGCGTCGTTCAGCGACTTCTGCATGCGCTCCGCGAGACCCGGCTCGATATTCGGTCCGTCACCACCTGTTGCCTGCATAGACTGATGCAACATCTGTTCCAACTCCGGCGCCAGAGTTATGACAGGTATCTCAGCCTCAGGCCCGGCAATCTCCTGAACGATCATTCTTTTCAGCGCGATACGAACCGCGGCGGTTAAAACCTCGGCATCCTGGCTCTTCGGCCCGTACTCTAATAACGTTTGTACGATGGTCTTCAGGTCACGCACCGACACGCCCTCATGTAATAAGTTCTGCATCACTTTTACCACAATCCCTAAAGGCATCACCTCAGGAATTAATCCGTCCACTAACTTAGGCGACTGTTTCTGTAAAATATCAAGTAATTGCTGAACTTCTTCATAACCGAGCAGCGTTGAGGCGTTATTGGTAAGTAACTGACTGATGTGGGTGGCGACCACGGTTGCCGCGTCCACCACGGTATAACCCAGTGTCTGCGCGTGTTCTCGCTGCTCCGGCGCAATCCAGACCGCGTCCAAGCCGAATGCCGGATCTTTGGCCTCAATACCGTCAAGCTTGCCGTAAACTTGTCCCGGGTTAATCGCCAGTTCGCTGTCGTGCCGGATCTCAGACTCACCGACAACGACACCCATTAACGAAATCTGGTAAGTGTTCGGCGATAAATCCAGATTATCGCGGATATGAACCGCGGGCACCAGGAAACCCAGTTCCTGTGACAGCTTTTTGCGCACGCCTTTAATACGCGTCAGCAATTCGCCGTCCTGTGACTTATCAACCAGAGGAATTAACCGGTAACCGACCTCAAGCCCGATAGTGTCGACATGGCGGACGTCATCCCAGCCCAGCTCTTTCGGCTCCGCGCTTTCTTTTTGCGCGGGGCTCGTTTTCGCCGCCTCCGTTTCCTGCCGCTGTTTTTGTTTATTACGACGGTAAATTAAGTAAGCGGCACCGGCGGTGAATAACGCGAAGCTTAAAAACGCGAAATGCGGCATGCCCGGCACAAGCCCCATGACTAAGAGCAGGCTCGCGGCAATCATCAGTGATTTATGATTGTCAAACATCTGACTCATCATCATCTTGCCCATGTCGCCCGATTCATTCTGACGGGTTACCATCAAGGCCGCCGCGATTGAAAGTAATAAGCCCGGGATCTGCGCGACCAGACCGTCACCGATGGTCAGTAAGGTATAGATTTCAACGGCGCTGGATAAATCTAAGCCGTGCTGCATCATACCTATCACGAAACCGCCGATGATGTTGATAATAAGGATCATGATCCCCGCGATCGCGTCACCTTTCACGAATTTGGACGCGCCGTCCATCGCGCCGTAAAAGTCGGCCTCCTGGGTAACCTCCTTGCGTCTTTCCCGGGCCTGCTCCTGGTTAATGATACCGGCGTTTAAGTCCGCGTCGATCGCCATCTGCTTACCCGGCATGGCGTCAAGGGTAAAGCGCGCGCTTACCTCGGCGATACGCCCCGCGCCTTTGGTCACCACCACGAAGTTGATGATGATAAGAATGATGAAAACCACCAGTCCGACGGCGTAGTTACCGCCGATCACCACCGAGCCGAACGCCTCGATCACCTTACCCGCGGCGTCGCCGCCGTTGTGACCTTCGAGCAGGACAATCCGGGTTGAGGCCACGTTAAGCGCGAGCCTCAGCAAAGTGGCGATAAGCAGTACCGAGGGAAAAGCGGCGAAATCCAACGGTCTGTCGGTATAAATCGCCACTAAAAGTACAATCAGAGCTAATGCGATATTGAATGAGAATAAGGTGTCAAGCAGCAGCGCCGGCATCGGCAGAATGATCATCGCCATCGCGGCTAATACCAGTAAAGGCGTACCTATGCCTTTAAAGCCGGCTGCATTGATTTGTTTAAATTGACCCAGCGTTGCTTTTACATCCATTACCGATAACCCGAATATTGACGCGCGGTTGGCTAATGACTATCTCACTGCATAAAGCAGACCAGAATTCTCACCGCATAAAGCGGATCAGAATTAAATTCGATAATCACCGCGAACGCGTGATCTGAATCAAGACGCGCGCCGATATAGGGGAATACTCTTTGCGCCCATAAAGTCATCACTGAGCTTTATTTATACAAACAGACTGAATTGACTCTGAAATTCATCAAGGCTATAGCGAAACTGCCGATATAAACAGGTAAGCTTACAAAATAAGAATTGAGCATTATGTCAAAGCCTCTGTCTGTACGAACCCTCGTTTTATTAACCCTCGCGGTCATTTTCCTCGCGGTACTGGTATTAACCCTATGGTTCGGCGCCGCGAGTCAACGTTCTCATCTTGAACAGTACGCCCGGGATCACACTCACAGCCTGACGAAATCCTATTTTGACTCACTCAATACCATGATGCTTACGGGCACTATAGGTAATCGTGAGATGCTGCGAAAGAAAATGACGGCGGAACAGGAAATTAACGATATCCGCGTCGTCAGAAGTCCCGCCTTGAATAAACTGTTCGGTAAAGGCTTAAGCGAAGAAAGCGCTCAGGATGACGATGACCGACGGGCGTTAGCGGGCAGGACCGTCAGTCATATTAAAAAAACGCGAGACGGCAGAGTTCTGACCCGTATAGAGCCTATTTTCGCGAAGTCCGATTATCAGGGCGTGAACTGTCTCGGCTGTCACCAGGTGCCTGAGGATACGATCCTGGGCGCCGTGCGAATTGATTATTCGCTGGCTGAGAATGACAGACAGCTAGAAAACAGCTTATTCACCGGCGGCCTGATTCAGGCGGCGCTGTTCATCATCGCGTTTATCATTACCGGCTTTATTCTCAACCATTTTGTCATCAGCCGTTTGCGTTTACTTCGTCATACTATGACTCAGGTGACTGAGCAGTCAGATTTAACACCGCGGCTGACAGTGCAAAGAGACGACGAAATCGGCGCGGTGTCAGACACCTTTAATAAAATGGTATCAAGAATTAATGACACCCTCTGTAACGTGGTATCAAACGCCGGAGAAGTTAATCAAAGCGCCGAAAGCATCGCCGCGATGGCGGAAACCACAAAACAAGAAGTACTGACGCAAAAATCAAACACCGCTCAGGTGGCGGCGGCGATGACACAAATGGCGGCGTCGGCGGAACAGGTAAAAGCCAACGCTGAAACCACATTTACCCGTTCACAAGCCACCAGCTCCGCGGCGTCGGACGGAGAAAACCGTGCTCAGGCCGCTGTCGAGGCAATTGAGACGTTAAGCCGGGAAGTACAGCAGGGCGCCGGGCAGATTCAGAAACTGAATCACCGGACTGATGAAGTGGCCGCCGTCTTATCGGTTATTTCAGGCATCGCCGAACAAACCAACCTGCTCGCGCTCAATGCCGCCATCGAAGCCGCCCGCGCCGGCGAGCAAGGCCGGGGTTTCGCGGTGGTCGCCGACGAAGTCAGAACCCTGGCGTCACGCACTCAAGAGTCAACCGAAGATATTCGCAAGACCATCGAAGGCCTTCGTCAGGAAGCCGCGGATTGTGTTGAGATTATGGGCAGAGCCTCTGATTACGCTCAGCGACAGGTGAGCACAATCCAGACTGTCGCGCAAGAGCTTAAACACATCAGCGATTCGATTGACGAAATTTGCGAGCTTAACGCCCAGATGGAAACCGCCGCCGCTGAACAAAGCCGGGTTTCTGAATCCATCAGCGCGAATGTGATTGATATCAGCCAGTCCTCTGAAACCACATCTTGCGATGCCGAAAAAACCGCCGAGATCGCGAATCGATTATTGGTTACGGCACAGAAATCAGAGGAAAGCGCCAGGCGGTTCCGTATTAAGGAGTAACCGAGTAAATGTTCCCCGCGGCAAACCGCGGGGAATGCGGGGAATAAGAGATTAAAATCTACATTTTCTTTATTCTGAAAGTAACAACCTGAGATGTACCATCCGCAAAATTTAATTTCACATCGACAGCCTCTCCCGCTTTTACGGCTGATCTGGGGTCAATAAGCATCAGGTGCTTACCGCCGGGAACAAATTCAACTTTTCTGGCGGGAAGCACCGGTACAAGTTCAAGCTCGGACATATCCGTCATCCCGTCTTTCATGATCATCTCATGAAACTCAACTTTTCTGAACTGAGGGCTGGTAGCGGAAATAATGGTCACAGGTTTCCCGGACATGTTCATTAATGTGATATACCCGGCATTGATTTTAGCCTTCGGGTGAGCTTCTTTAATCCAGGCATTCATAGTCGCGAGTTGATCCGTCTGCTTTGAAGCGACGTTGGATTGTCCAGGTTCGCCAACCGCTTTCAGTCCATCTAAGTAAGCCAGTAAATCTGTGATTTCTTTTCTATTTAACCTCAGGTTCGGCATAGGAACATTGTTGTATTTTTTTAAAAGCGCCAATGCGACCGGATCTTTGTCCGCAATCATTTTGTCAGGGGCTCGCAGCCAGCTGATCAACCACTGAGTATCGCGCTGTTTAGTTACCCCGACCAAATCGGGGCCGATACTTCCCGCAACTTCATTACCCGAAACAGAATGGCAGGAGGAGCAACGGGTCCGGAATAATGATTCCCCCCGGATCAGCGGCCGTAGTTCCGGCGCGTCCGCGTAATCGCTTTTCTGAGCGGCTGTCCAGCCTGTCAGCCAGTTACCCAGCTGATCCGCGAGCACGTAAGGGTTTTCAAATGGTGAGCGCTTCATCCAGCGCCCCGTGACCTGATTACCGATTATCATACTCACATTATGATTGTTCTTATTCGGGCCGTCATCAACACCGTCAATGTATAAGCCTAACCTTTTTCTTAAATCGATAATTTCCCGCCGGTCTCCTGTTAAGAAAGTCCATTTCGCTCCGAAGCGGCTGCGGTATTCGGCTAATACCTCAGGAGTATCGTGCTCAGGGTCAATACTGATGGAATATAAATGAACGTCTTTTCCGACTCTCTCACCGAGAATCTTTTGCACTCGTGTCAGTTGCGCCGTTTCTAAAGGGCACACGTCCGGACAAGATGTGTAAATGAAATTGACAGCGACAATCTTTCCTTTAATTAAATCATCAAAAAATTTTACCTGCTCACCTTCATGGGTAATCAGCCGGGTATTCGGAAAATACTTCGCCCCCCAGGGCGATTCGGCTAAGGCTTTTGCGCTGAGAAAGACGGCTATGACGAGACATAGATATAAGCGCAAACTTCCGTATTTTTTTTTCATCAATTTATCCTTATTGATTAAAAAACAAGCGGAGCGTTATGCTCCGCTCTTTTGAGTTTAATCTTGCTTCTTGAGCTCTTTATGAATTTTATTGGCCTTCCATGATATGGTGTCTATCGTCACCGGAGTCGGACAATTCACGACATGAGCAGAGTTTAAACTGTCAAAATCGTAGTTATCTTCGTATTCTCCTTTAAACCTATTCGGTTCCGCTCCCGGCCATTCGTGAATTTTAATCTTTCCCTCTTCTCTGAGATGTTTTAACTCTCGCAAATGCTTAATGACGGTGATTTCCTCAACTTTCGCATTCTGTATATCCCACCAGGCAAAACCGATATGCCAAAGCGGGCTGTAGTTTTTCTCCGGCATAAAATAAGCGGGTAAACCAATCTGCCCCCCGAGAGGACCGCCCCCCGCGAGCTGATTTGTTAAATCTACACCTTTGGATTCGGAGTTGGCATCTGTCGGCGGATAACTATCATTTATAGGCTCCGGCGGTAAAAACTGTACCAGAGGCGCGGCGGAACGTCCTAAGTGCTCATGCTTTGGCACATACACGACCCCCATTCCGTTAGCGGGCCGGGCCGGATACGCGTCCGCGATAATGTAGTAAGGCAGGTAATCGCCGTTTTCGGCCCATGACTTGTGAAGTTTCAGCTTCACATACGGCTCGTCAGTGTCAGTATTCACTTCCAGAAGCTGCCCTGTATTACCTGACCATACCTCACCCGCGTACATACAACTTGTATTAGGAGGATCGTCCGGGAAGGTTCCCGGTACATCAGGATTACAGTTGACATCCGTTCTTAACCGCTCCCAGCTTCTGTCCCCCCACTTAATGAAAAAGGCATTAACGATTACTTTCTTGCCGTCGATCATAACCCGCCGCAGCGGAGAGTAATCATTGTCGTCTGACTGAGCGGGAATATCAGGATCATTAAGGTGAGCAAAACCCAGATGAGTCCGGGTCACCGGATTTGGAAGGTCACCATAGAAAGTGAACGTGTCCGTAACAGGATTGTAATCCGCCTGACTGGTTGCCGCATCCGGTGTTCCTATTAACCGTCCGGCCCAGGCCACGCCGAACTTATCAGCCACCTCGATATCAGAAGAATCATGCAAAACGAAGAAAACCTCTCGTTGACGGCCTTCGTTATCAATATTGACGCCGCGGCGAAGCTTGTATTTAGCCACGCCCCGTTCATCTTCGGTTGGATTTAACGCATCCCCGATATTGAGGTTTATCAAATCAATCTCTTGAATTTCAACGTTATCCAGCCAGACTTCTACCGCTTGATCATCTAATGAAGGACCGATGTGACCTTTACCGTCACCGGTTCTGAAAGTCGGCAGCGCATGAGTATCAACATAACTGACCCCGTCCCATGACGGAATCGGTGTCGGCATGACCAGTGTCTGCCCCGGATTTTCGATATCCCAGCGCATTAACATTGCGTGATCTTCATGTTGGGTGTTGTGACAATGCTCCATAAAGGTTCCGGCGAACTCGCGGAATCTCAACGCGATCTCAACCATCACCCCGCTGTCCGGCTGAGGCCCTAAACGATAGACATCTTTTCTTGCCCACTTTTCCCACTCAGGCGGCTCTTTGCCGTCTCTGCGCAGGATAATACCCTCCTCGAAGTGGATGTGGATCGGATGACTCCAGGAGCCGCTGTTATAAAGCCGCCAAACTTCTAATCCGCCCGTATTCTTCCGGGGCGCGGCGGTAAGACGACGGGGATCCATGGTATAACCTTTGCCGCCGTCGGTTTCAATAACCCAGGGGCTTTCGTCAGTAGCCTGCCTTTCGAACTCAAAAGAACGATGCAAGGCGTTATCGAGCTCTTCCTGAGTCGGCCGGCGCAGCGGGATCAGTTTTTTCTTACCCGCTACAAATTCGGCGGGATCGAAGCTTAAATCCCGCCCCTCATAACGTTTAACCCGAAATTCGAGGAATTTACCCACCACGGGATCCGCGCTCCAGCGATCAGCGATACCATCACCGTTATCATCAAGCGTTTCAGCCTCGTAAATACCACTTATAACCTCATCCAGCGGAATAACCTTATCTGTAGCCTGTCCGTCTTTGTGTTGCAACAGATTGACTAAATAAAGCTTATCACCGGCTTTGAACTTACTGAAATCGACAATAATATCGTAACGTTCAGCGATGCCCATTGTAGGTAACTGACCATTTTCAAAATAAACCGTGTGCTCCATGATGTTGCCGTCATTGGCGACTAAGTAAAACGGCACGGCATCGCCGCCTTCATTAATCAATGCGAGCTTAAAGTAGCGGGAAACCGAGCCGTTAAGCAGACGAAAACGATACTTTCTCGCTCTTACTTCGAAATAGGGTTTATACAACCAGTTAACTGTCATGATGTCGCCGATAAAGCCTTTTTCGTTGAACGGGTTAAACCAAAGCTGCCCCTCATCATCCCAGGCTTTATCCGCTAATAATAAATTCACGTCATAATCACGGTTACCCCAGTCTAAAGCGCTACCGGACGGTAAACGAAGATTGACTCCGTCATTTACGGCTTCATTACCTCTGTCTAAAGCACTGTAATAATTCATCATCGCGGCATTGCCTTTGTAGACATTTTGCGCGGTAAAATCGAGCATATGATCATGAAACCAATGTGTGCTCATGGTTTCACGCCAGTCGCCGGGAATTTTAGTAATCCCTCCTTTTCCGTCCGGTGAGCCCGCTTTCGGATCTGAGGCGTCAACATTGATACTGTCATGCCCCGCCAGCGCTATCGGCCAACGATAATCGTAAAACTGACCGGGAAAGAAAAATGCGTTGGTATAGCCGTCACTTTCAGCGGGGTTATGACCGTTATGTTCATGAGTGGAGATAGTATGTAAACCAAAACCGCGATTTGCGGCGACGTCGACAGGTAACGCGTTATGATGCCGCATTAATGTCGGCTCACCATATCTCACCTTAAGCAGCTTCGGAGGGAATGTTCCGTCAAAAGTCCATACGGTATGTTCAGTCTGCTCCGGCAGATCCGGATGTAAACGAACTTCTATTCCTTTAGTTGTCCCCTCAAAGCCTGCCGCGCCGACGGTATTGTGGTACAACCCGCCTTCTGCAAATTCACCTTTAGAGTAACTATGGGTCTGCGCCTTATCACGCATTCCCAAATTAGGACGGGCGCCTGTCTGCGCGGTAGAGAAATACCGTTTAGGCGCGAAGTCATCCCAGCGTTGGTGTGCCCAGCTCTCTCCGGGCGGTCGCCCCTCAATCGGCGGATTGTTTAAATCCCGGCCGATATGCCCTTCAATCAATTTCTCCCACGGGTTGGTATCTACCGTATTTGCCCATCGTGTCGGCGCGGGGTAAATGTCCTGCAGCAAAAACTCATCGAGCTTCGCGCCTTCCGGCATACTCTTAGTATCTTTCGGTACAGGTAATGACAACGGGCTTGCTATTTTTTTGACCGCCGAACTCAGCTCTTTGGTTCCGAATTCTTCAAAACGTAATAATCGCTGAGAAAACGGCGTCGCCCCCATCAACGGGCTCGGCGCGCCATGGGTGGGGACATTAAATCTTTTGTTATATTGCTGACCGGCCTCGCTGAACACATTATTTACACGCGCGTCCTTTTTATTTTCATGAATTCCGCCTTCAAAAGCGCCTTTATTAGTGTCTTCAAGATCAGATGGTAACTCAGTCATTATCGGCTCACGTAAACCTGAGGTATCCTCTGCATCTTCAGGTTTAGGCTTCGGGGGCTCATGTGTCTTGTTATCGCTGCAAGCGGATAAAATAATTGCGAGAAAAGCCACAGGAAACTTGTGCTTCAGTATCCGGAAAAAGTTACCGTGTTCCACAAAAACTCCTTTTTTGTATGTTCCTTAACTGTGATTATCCTGAAAAGCAGCCGGATTAATTAAAGTGAAACGACAGCTTCTGTCAGGAAAATACTCACACCATACGATAAAAATAGATTAAGAATTTTAACTTCGCAACGCGAAAGCCTTGATAGGATTTCCTGTTATTTTCATCTTGGCGGGAACCGGATCATTCAACTGATTTTTGATGTACCAGAAGATACCGGTAAGTATAATGTAGATGCGATCGATATAAGTTTCATTTATCTGATTGCGAAGTTTTCGCGGTTTTTTTCGTTAGAATGACTGACGGGAGTTACTGCTCGTCAGAAGTTAAACGTTTTTTGTCAAAAGGCTTTAGGTTCACTGATCGAAACGGTAATTCTGGCTCATTGTTGTAATGGTATTAAGGTAACAATTATGACTGTTCATACTTCTTCAGTTTCATTAGCGCCTCAGGATATAGAAGATATAGAACGTGGTATTCAAACAGAAAAACCGATTAATAACAAAACCGTAAAGCTGGCTGCACATTCTTACCGTGTAGAAGAAACGGTCACTGAGCGTTCGTATTCAACTCGATCATATGTCGCGTCTTTTTTTGATGGTTTGCGTTCAGGCATCCTCAAATCCTCGTGTTTGATTTTCTGTGTATCTTCAACAGCTTTACTGAGTAGCTTATATAGTATTTCAATAGGGGTTAACTACGGATATGGCCTAGGATATAACGATGGATATGAAGCTGGTCTCTCTGACGGCATAAATTCATCGAATTCTTCTTTTTTTAATTGAGAAACTTTCCCGGAATAACTTCCCTGTTTTGCTGTCGCTTATTTCCGGCTTAGCTTATTCAAGTACGGGGCGGCGAAAGCGTGACGGGGTTGTTACCGGCATACAAAACTGTCGTTAAGTACCTAGTCAATTGCTTTCATCTGAAGAAGTCGCTCTTGACTGGCGTTTCAGAAAGAAAAATATTCGATTACATTTGACTGGGTACTTATCACATTTCACCTAAGTTTTCGCTAAGTTTCCGGCAACGCCGTAACTCTTTATTGAAAGACCGAAAAATAAACGACATCACAAAGAGTTACGCTTAGTTACGCTTAGTTACGCTTAACAAATCGGGTTATCGCGGTACAGTCCCCTTATCTCTTGTCTTAAATCAGCGGGTAAACCTCATCGTTAACAGCTGCTTTACCCTTAAAACATCAGTAATCATCATAGCCGTCGTTATAGCCTTTATGGTAACCAAAACCGTAACCGGACATCACACCAGCTCCGAAAAACGTAAGCATTGTCAACACCGTGCACACGCTAAACGCCGCTATGATAATCCAGCGGGATTTTTGATTAACGCCCCGGGGACAGGAAGAGCTTGGGGCGCAGTGGAAATCAGCAAGTGTATTTCCTGATGCAGTTACTCCGGCTTCGCCGGCGGCCCGATTTGTACCGCGGATAACAATATACGCTCGTGTACCTGAAGCCGCCGTTGAATTTAAGTCTATTCTCTGACCCTCAGTCGCCTCCCGGGTCGCCCGATAACAGGTATAGGCAGTATTTTTAAGGGGAGTATATGGTGGCGGAGCATGCGGTTGTTCAGTTTCAGGTTCAGGTTCAGGTTCAGGTTCAGGAAATATGGGAGCCTGGTCTAGTGAAATAGCCATAATCACAGTCATCATTTAAATCTTAATCGACCCTTGCATCATTACCAAAAAAAACTTGCCAGTACAAGCGTTGAACTCGCGCCTGGCGAATGAAAAACTGACCGGGTATTATTCAAAGTCAGTATCAATATGTTTGTATTAATAATTGCGGTCGAAAACAGTTTGTTTGCATAAAACACAAAGATTATGCCGATATAATCTAAACTATACGTTTACACGTTGAAGATATTATTTGAACAGAGCGCGGCAAGATGAATAAGTACCCGGCTATAAGTTTTTCGATATTTTTGGCGCTCAGTCAAGTGCCCAGCAAGGGGCTCGCACGGTAATACCGGCAGTCTTTCAAGCAAGAGTAACGCTGCACAGTGCTTAATACGGGCGTCAGAAAAGTGAAAAAACTGATAGTTGGGTACTTGTCAATACTTCAGCTCATCCGGAATCGGCTGCTGCGCCGGAATCGGCGTCGGCCTTCTCCCCTTGCCTTTTCGGAACTGTTTTAACTGGAACACATACGCTAAAACCTGAGCCACAGCGGTAAATAAGCCGTCGGGGATTTGCTGGTCAATTTTTGTGGTGTGGTAAATCGCTCTTGCCAGCGGCGGCGCGGATACAACCGCGACATTATGCTCACGGGCAATCTCACGAATTTTAAAGGCGATTTCCTCCACGCCTTTGGCAACCACATAAGGCGCGGCGGATTTTGACGCGTCATATTTTACCGCTACCGCGTAATGCTCCGGATTCACGACAATCACATCGGCACCGGGCACTTCCGCCATCATTTTGCGTTGAGCGATTTCACGCTGTAATTGCCTGACCCGGCCTTTAACTTCAGGTTTACCCTCGGTATCCTTGTATTCGTCTTTAACTTCCTGCTTGGTCATTTTCAGCTGCTTATTGTGGTTCCAGATCTGATAGGGAACATCAATCGCCACAATTAACAAGGTCGAACCGCACAGTAAGATGAACATCCAAACCAGGAGATCTAACCCTTCATATACATTATCAGGTAAATGCGACGCCGATAATCCGAGAATGTCATTAAAGTACAATTTGAGCAGTAAATAGGCGGAGACAGCAACAACCGAAAACTTGGCGATGCCTTTGGCTAACTCCACTAACGCCTGAATGCCGAACATGCGCTTAAAGCCGTTCAGCGGATTCATTTTATTGCCTTTAGGCATAATCGCCTGCGATGAAAATGACATACCGCCGATAACGATATTTCCTAAAAAGGCAACGACGGCGACCACGACCACGATACCTGAAACCGGCCAGATCAGTTCTTTTCCGACCACGCCGAAAACACGCAGCATGGCGTCGGTATCGTAAATTTCCGGGCGCTCCATGGTAAAGATCTGGGTCATCAGCCTGAACAGACTCCGCGCCAGCCCCGGTCCTAACATAGCCAGGGCAATTGCCGCTGAAAGCAGCACGGCTGACGTACCCAGCTCTTTTGAGCGCGCGACCTGTCCTTTTTCCCGCGCCTGCTGCAGGCGCCTGCCGGTGGGTTCTTCCGTCCGTTCCTGACCGTCACTCTCCGCCATAACAGTACTCCTATCTGGTCACCGGAACAAAATTAGGGTTAACATGACATTGAAGCTCCAGCATATCGCACATCAGTATCTGCGCTGATTTCCACACCTCACCGAAGTGCGCCATGACGGGCGACAGGGTTAACCATAAAATCAATAAGCCGCTTAGCATGGTAACCGGAAAGCCGATGGAAAAAATATTTAATTGCGGCGCGGCGCGCGTCATTACGCCGAAAGACAGGTTTATCAGTAACAGCGCCAGAATGGCTGATATCGACATGGTTAACGCCGCACCGAACATATAAGCGCCCCAGTCCGCCGCGGCGCGGTAGTTCGCCGCCTTAATTCCTTCGCCGACGGGTAAGGTCTCAAAGCTGGCTATCAGCATTTTCACCATCATTAAATGGCCGTCAACGGACAGGAAAATAAAGGTCGATAAAATCAGGAAGAAGTTACCCACCGCCGGAACTTGCTGACCGGAACCCGGATCCACCATCGACGCGAACCCTAAACTGGTCTGCATACCGATGATTTGCCCGGTAAGCACAAAAGTCTGCAGCAGCATCTGGCTGACAAAGCCCATGGCGGTGCCGATCATAATTTGCCGGGCGGTGATAAAAAACGATGGTAATGAGAGCAATTCAACCGCGGGCATCGGCGGCAGAACCGGCGCGACAGCAACGGTGATAGCAACCGCAATCAACAACCGGATTCGCGCGGGCGTGGTACCGGCGCCGAAAACGGCCATCACCATTAACATGCTTGAAATACGCAGCAGCGGCCAGATGTAGCCCGCTATCGCCTGTTCAATGGTGCCCATTAAAATATGCATTAACCGATCACCTGCGGGATCCGGTTTACCATTTCAAAGAAAAATTCCATCATGGTCTGAATTAACCAGTGACCTAACATCATCAGCGCGAACAGCGTCATTAACAAACGGGGCAGGAAACTCAGCGTCTGTTCGTTGATCGAGGTCGCCGCCTGAAAAACCGCGACCACGAGACCAATCGCCAGTCCCGGAATAATGATCACCGACACCAGCAGCACAATGACTGACAGCGCTTCACGAAATATATCGACGAGGGCTTCCGGACTCATACAAGGACTCCCGTCAGGTTAACCCGAAGCTGTTAGCCAGGGTTCCCATTACTAACCCCCAGCCGTCAACTAATACGAATAGCATAATTTTAAAAGGCAGGGATACAATCATCGGTGACAGCATCATCATACCCATAGCCATCAGGATACTGGCCACCACCAAATCTAAAACCAGAAACGGCACAAACAGCATAAAGCCGATCTGGAACGCGGTTTTCAGCTCACTGGTGATAAAAGCCGGGATCAGCACCGACATCGGCGCCTTCTCAGGTGACTTAATATTCTGATAACCTGAAATTTCGACAAAGGTTTGCAGATCCGTCGTGCGGGTCTGCGACAGCATAAATGCGCTCAGCGGCTTCTTACCCGCTTCATAAGCCTGCTCTATGGTCATTTGCTCGTCCATATAAGGCTTAACCGCCTGGTCGTAAATTTTATTAAAAACCGGCGACATGATGAAGAAGGTCAAAAACATGCTGATGCCGATTAATACCTGATTTGAAGGCGTTTGCTGTAAGCCGATAGCCTGACGCAAAATCGACAGCACCACGATAATGCGGGTAAAGGATGTCAGCATAATGATCATCGCCGGCAGGAAACTCAGCGCGGTCATTAACAGCAAAATCTGCATCGTCACGGAATATTGAACAGAGCCGTCAGAGCCGGTTGATACGGTTACCGCGGGTAAAATACCATCCCGGGCAAAAGCTACGGGAGAGAGCAGCGATACAGCGACAACATACCACTTAAACAGACGCATCTTTATTTCCCGCTTTCGCTTGTCTTAATTTGCTGGCGAAGGATTCGGCTTTAACCTGAATCGGATCTTCTATTTTATCGATAAGACTGACCTGATGCGGTGTTACGCCTAATAAGTATTGTTTGCCGTTCACTTCCATTAACACCACTTTTTCTTTTTGGCCGAGCGGGGTGACGGCGATAGTTTTCAGCGCGTTATTCGTTGACGGTGACAGGTTAAAGCGTCGGACGATATAGGCTAAAACAAAGATCACAGCCAGAACGACAATCAGGCCGCCGATCATGCTCGTGAAACTTGATAGCGTGCTCGGAGCGGCTTCGGTAACAGCGGGGGTTGTCGTAGCCGTGGCGGCGTGCGCGGTCATGAGAAAACTCACTCTTTTCTCCCTTATCTGATAGCAATTTTAGAGAATGGATATTTCAGTTTCTTCCCTGCCCAACTTTAGCAGAAATCAGCCTGGTCGGCTGAGAAAATACCGGTGAATACTGAGGGTGTTGAATTATAGCAAATATTTAATCTATAAAAAGCGCGAAAGACAAAGTAAGCGGAGGCTATGTGAGTTTTATTTTCTCCGTCACCCCGCGGAATGAAAATTAAGTACCCGACGACTGTAAGTTTTTTAATATCTTCGGCGTTCAGATTAAAGCAGACCGCTTTAAAGTTAACCCCGTATCTGAAGACGTGTCAGATCGGACGTTTTTCGGATTTTCTTAAGCCCGTCTTCATCACTTACCTGAGATGCGACCCCTCACTTCCGGATATTAAGTAACTCACTTATTTTTTTAAGATTTAAAGTCTCAGCAAAACCCAACGCACTAAAATCTGCGTCGTCGGTCATATTGACGTCAGCTCCGTGTTGCAGCAGCAGTGTTATCGGTTCTATCTGGTTATCCTGGAAACCATTCATACCTATATAAACTAACACGGCTGAGGTAGTTCTGATGTTAATTATTATTAACGTAAGGTAACCCGCGGTTCAGATTTACCGTGAAAATAGCCGCTGATGCTTATTCCCAAGCCTTTCAGAGAAAGCATATAAGCTGGCAATTAGTCACATTAAACGCTCATGACGCCCGCGCCTGTCATGAAGGGAAAGTGTCGATTGCTTTCATCTGTTGCAAGTCCTATATACTCTTTAAAGTTTCCAAAAGAATGACCAAAGCTTATCCCATGACATATTTTAAACTCATTGCGGATGCCCACAACATTCTTTTCTTCCGAGGTTAAGCTTTTAACTTTATTCCACTGAACAATGGCCTTAGCTCTGAATGGTTTTTCGAACTTTCTGTGCCCTAACCGAAGTAAAGGGCAGTGTTCGATTAACCCATCATTGAAATAAAGGTTATACCAATCTTGATTTGATGATAACGCTATTCTTTGATCGCCGAACTCGTATAAATAAAATAGATAAGTGCAATCAAACTCACGATTCAGCTCTTGATAAATATCATCAAAGTTTTCATTTATTTTTTCCATCAGATTGTTAGCCTTATGAGGCTAATAGCTTTTTCATTGCCGGGGGAATTCTAGTCGCTCTGTGAGATTCGATATTGGTAAAAGCCATTGTTTCTAATACATGTGCAACTTCGATATGGTCATTGTTTTTCGTCACAAAATACTCAAAGGTGTAAGTGGCACCAGTGGCTTCTTTCCTCTGTATACGAATATGAAGTATATCGTCAAAAAAGGCTTCTCCTTGATATTCAATTTTTAGCTTTTTTACGATAGCTCCTGTGCCATCAATGTTTAATTCATTGATATTATGTTGCTTGTAAAGCTTTAACCTTGCCTGATGCAATAAAGAGGCAAGGGCCGCATGCCCCAAATGGTTACCGTAATTAACTTCAGATATGCGTACGGGTAAATCAAGGGTAAAGCTAGGTACATCAGTCATTGTATTGCTCCTAAGATTCGACCGAACTTTTATCGACAGTTCGGTGCCAAACAATTTGAGCAATCCTTTGTATTTTACAATCCTTTAAATAAGAATTTTCGGCTTGAGTATCTGGGTTTAAGCTATGGAGGTTGTAACAACCGTTAACATCTTTATTAAGTCGGCGTACAAGTATGTTGCCTGAGTAAAGCGTGACAATACAGTTTTTCCCAATGAACATATCAGCTTGATCCGCAGGGTACTGGCAGCCCGCAACATAATCACCTTCGCTGTAAAAAGGCAACATTGAATCATCTGTAACAATCAGGACGATGGAGGATTCGTTATTCGCTTCAAAAAATGCAACTTCTTTTAGAATTTTTGCTTCTTCGTCAAAACTATCTTGGGTTTGAGAAGAGTGTTGAGTTCTGGGAGGTATGCCACGACCAGTGAGTAACCATTCGACTGAGCAAACTATCCCCATTTGATCTAATGCTAAGGATAGTTTAACTGCTCCTTTTTCTGTTATGTGATTTTTTCCAAGTTCCCAAGCTTGCAGAGTATTAGATGACAAACCTGTTGCTTCTTGAAACTTTTTTCGACTCAAACCTAGTTGCAATCTCAGTCCTTTTAGTCGTGATGCTGGAGACTGTTCTGGAGAAGAAATACATTCAGTATTGATAGAGTCGAACACTAAGCGGTACCTAATACTTCAATTGGTACGAAAAAAATACAATAAGTAGATACAAAGATCACCTAATAATATGAAATATGATTATTTATTTCGTTCTATGCAGAGATTTAAACTGTACTAAAGCTATTACCGATAGATATCAGCCATAAATATTTAATCACAACTAGCTGATATTTCTAAATCAACATTGGTGTTTGCTTTTGATAGGGGCAAAGCAGGCGAAAAATACGCTAAACAATTTGTAAAAAGGGCAAAAGTTTTAGGCTGGAAAGCCACCGCTGCGCAACCTCCTGAAAAGCACGGCATCAAACTTGATTGGAATGAGATATTAATTCGTGATGTACTCAATGAAGAAACGTTAGAACAGTGTCGCTATCAAGGAAAAATGCTGATTGCTGAAACTGCATTGGAGAAAGCGCTGCTCATACACCAACACCGTTTAGATAATGAATTTCCCTTTGAATTTAGACATTGTTTATATTGGTATAAGTTTGACTCGATAAAATTTGATAAGGCTTTTCAAAATCAAGCCGATGACCAAACAGCTGAACAGAAACTCGCACATGCCAATGCCGAAGCTACAAGTATTCAGCTCCTCACCCAATGTTATCCGCAAGTTCTGTATTTTCAAAAAAATTTAACTACCCAAGAAAGCTGGTATTACATGAAAGTTGATTTTCCTGATAGTGACGAATCAGAAAAAGATACTTTCACTGGTAAAGAGCTGGCTTGCAGCCATGACTTTAAAAAACGATTACTGCATGTGGCCCCCGGTGCCTTATTCACAGGAGATAATTACCAGCTGAATGCCTATTTAAGGCAAGCGTTTTATCAACTAAAACGGGTCAAAGTTATGGATTATGTTGGCTATAACTCTGATTACAAATGCTATGTGTTCGATAACTTAGCCGTTAAAAAAGGAAAGGTATTTCAGCTTAATAGTGATGATTATTTCGATATCAATCGCTTGTGTATTAAAAGTAAAAAGCCCGTAAGTGTGATACTTAACCCAAATCTCAGTGATTTCCAAACTGAATGGCTAGATCAATTATGGCAAGCTTTCGAAGAACGAGGCTTGGTTGCGTTAGCATTTTGGTTTGGTAGCTTTTTTGAACAGCAAATTCGTCAGCGATACGGTAGCTTTGGCTTTTTAGAAATCTCAGGTGATCCCGGAACAGGTAAAACCTCATTACTAGAGTTTTTATGGAAACTTGCGGGAAGAAACAGTTACGAGGGCTTTGACCCTAGTAAGGCAAATCCAGTGGCAATTTATCGAAACATGGCGCAAGTGTCTAACTTGCCTGTAGTGTTTATCGAAGGGGATAGAGCTGATGAAAAGGATTTCAAGCACAAACGCTTTCATTGGGATGAACTCAAAAGTGTCTTCGATGGACGCAGTATTCGTTCTATCGGTGTTTGTAACAATGGTAATGAAACTTATGAACCACCCTTTAGAGGGGTAGTGGTTATAGCCCAAAATGCCGAGGTTCAGGCTTCACCTGCTATTTTAAACGTATTATTCAGCTGCGGTTTGTGAAAGGGAACCAAACTGAACAAACTCGCTTGGCTGTTGAAGGTTTAAACCGTTGGACAAGTCATGATGTGTCCGGATTTATGTTGAAATGCATGACGAAAGAAGCGGAAATTCTCGATGTCATAGCGAATAGAGTAGAAGCTTATAAAGCCGAAGTTAGAGCTATGCCTAATGTTGCGGCTGAGCGCATCGTGCAAAATCACGGGCAGTTGCATGCTTTACTTGATGCGCTAACCATCATACTGCCGCTTACCGATACTCAGCTTCAACGGACTCATGCTTTTATCACAGAGCTTGCGATTCAACGTCAGAAAGTTATCAGCTCTGATCATCCATTAATCGAAGCATTTTGGGATATCTATGAGTTTTTAGAAGGTGACAATGAGAAAGTTGTCAATCATGCCATTGATGATCAGCTGATTGCGATTAATCTTAATCAATTTTTGGAAGAGGCCACTTCGAGAAAGCAATCACTACCACCATTACCAGAGCTTAAAGGCTTGCTCACTCAATCCCAAAAGTACAAATATATTGAGCACAATAAAACCGTCAAAAGTGCGGTGCATCGCAAGCTAAAGCGAAATCATCCGAATATGAAATTATCAGAAACTAAAAAGTGCTGGATATTTAAATTAGGGGGATAAGATGAAAGCCAAATTGATGAGATCCAATGAGTGGGCAAAGCGGGAGTTCGATACGACTTCATTCCTTGCAGCTTTACCATCAAAAGGTGGGTTGAAGCAGGCATTGTTAATGGCCGTATCATCCGTGGCCGTGCGTATGTTTTTTCCGATCAAAGAGCTGGGCTTGATAGTGAGGTCAGTCAGGCCGTACAAGAACTGTTGAGAGGCTAGCTAGTGTTATGCCAAGACCAAGAATGAAGAAAACGGCTAATCTACCGGAGCATGTTTACTTCGACCCTCGTTATGGCACTTACCGAATTAAACTGCAAAACGGCAAGTTTAAATCGTTAGGCAGCCATCGTGATAAAGCGATTGCCATCGCTAGAGAATATAACCGATTGACTCGACCGGACATTGCCATGAAAGTGGATCATCTAATTCAGCACGGCAATTTTTTGAATGAAAAAGGATTTGGTCATTATGTTCCTGATCTACTCAAGCGCATAATTAAGGAAGAACAACCATCAGCAAATTATACTCATACCATGAAGCAAGACGCCAAGAGGACAGAAGAGTTTTTTGAAATCATTGCATTCCAAGAGTTCAATCATCAGCTTGCAGCATGTAAACGATTACTTGAATGAGTATCATGCCGATGCGACGGCTAATGTGCAAAATCGAAAAGTCTCTTGGCTAAAAAAGCTATTCACTTATGCCATTGATGAAAGTCTTATGGAAGTGAACCCCGCTAATTTAAAGATGCGCAAGCGTATTGAGGGAAAGAAGCGACAACGTTTGAAGAAAGAATGGTATGACGCAATCTACGCCGCAGCGCCATTATGGTTGCAAACGGCAATGGATTTATCACTCCAAACTACTCATGCAAGATTAGAAATTACCCGTATCAAATATAAAATTTATACACCGACACAAAAAGTTTGCGGCTGTCGGTGGTTCAAGGAGCCTGAGTTAACCGAAAACGGGCTCGTTCATGGTACCTTGTACATACATAGGCAAAAAGTTGCGCAGAAAGAAGCCGCACATGTAGCTATCCCTATTGGTGAAACGTTAAAGAAAATTATTGACCGAAGCCGAGATAGATTAAAAAGTGAATATGTCGTTCATCGTTTACCAGACAGAAGTATAGATGTCATTTCCAAGCTCAAAAAACATTCTACTCAAGTCACTCCAGACTACCTGAGTCGCAGCTTTTCTAAAGTTCGTGATGAAGTGGGTTGTTGTGATCATTTAAAGTTTGAACAGCGACCAACTTTTCATGAAATTCGATCACTTGCGGCACATATATTTGATATCAACGGAGTCGATCCTCAAGCTCGAATGGCTCATACTGATGCTAAGAGTACGAAAATTTATACTCAAAATCATATTGATTGGGTTGAAGTCCCTTTAGCCGAAATTAATACATCAGATTGGTAATGGAGACGTTACTATTGCACTCTGCCCCGATATTTCTTATAAGAGATACAAGGTTTAGAATAAATAAAATCTTTACACTATTAGTATTAAAATCTACACTAAAATAAACTAAGGTTTAAATTAATGCATTGATTAACACTTATAGTATTATTATGAGCTCTAAAATAAACTGGTTAATAGAACAAACCCGTCAAGGCAGTATCGTGTCGCAAGCATGGATGACAGAGCATAATATCAGCCACTCTTTAGCTCAGCGTTATGTTAGTAGTGGTTGGCTAAAGAAACTTGGAACAGGTGTATACTTTCGTCCTTTTCCGCTTTCAAATGCACTCCCTAATTGGGATAGTGCTCTTCATGCTTTAGTTAACCAATTAAAACTTCCAGTTCATTTAGCTGGACTTTCTAGTCTCAAATATCATGGGCTAAGTCATTATTTACAGCTTGAAGAAAATCAAATCTGGCTAGGTGTTGCCAACAAAAGGGTTTTACCCAAATGGTTCTTAGAGTTTACCCAGCAAGAATTAAAATTTTGTAATAACAGTAAGCTAACTGAATTGCTTGATAAAGACTTTGTAACCTTAACCGTTAACGGTTGGGAGTTAACGGTGAGCTCTCCTGAATTAGCTGCATACGAAGTGGTGGATTCAATAGGTAAACAGTTCAGCTTTGAGCATGCTGCCGAGCTATTTCAGGGGCTAACCAATTTAAGCCCAAGAAAAGTTCAATCGCTTTTAGAAAGAAGCCATGCAGTTCAAACAAATCGCATATTCTTGTATTTAAGTCATTATCACATGCATCAATGGGTGAAGAGATTAGATGAAAGCAAAATAAAACTAGGTAGTGGTAAGCGCCAAGTAATACAAAATGGCAAATTAGACGAAACCTATTTAATAACCGTTCCAGAAAATTTATTCCATCGAGGTGAGAATGGATAAACAATCTGTCTATTATCGACAAGTTGCATTACTGATGAGAGTATTGCCTATTGTTGCACAAGAGACTGTATTTGCGTTAAAAGGCGGTACAGCCATTAATCTATTTATTCGAGATTTTCCTCGGCTATCTGTAGATATTGATCTGGCATATCTACCGCTAGAAGCAAGAAATACGGCTTTACAAAATGCAAGGCTGGCTCTGAATCATATCGCTTCAAATATAAACCAAATTCCAAATACAAAGGCAATCGTGCAAGATAATCGTGCTGACGAGTTAAGAATTATCGTTAACGGTCAGCAAGCTCAGATCAAAATTGAAGTTTCGCCTGTTGCAAGAGGTACATTACATAGACCTGAAGTGATCCCTGTATCTGAATTTGTTGAAGATGAATTTGGCTATGCTGAGATGCCTGTGGTAAGTCTACCCGATTTATATGGTGGGAAGTTATGTGTGCGGCAATGGATCGGCAACATCCAAGGGATTTGTATGACGTAAAGATGTTGCTCAATAACGAAGGGATAACCAGAAATATCTTTGTAGGTTTTTTAGTCTATATGTTGGGGCATCCAAGGCCAATGAATGAGGTCTTATCACCTAATTGGAAAGATATTAGTCAGGTTTATGCTAATGAGTTTGTTGGAATGACCAATGAAGCTATCGGCATTGAAGAATTAGAAGTAACACGAAATGAAATGTTAGAAGCCTTGAAGGCCAACTTTACTAAGCAAGATTGCGACTTTTTATTATCCTTTAAAAGAGCAAACCCTGATTGGTCATTATTTGATATACCGTCAGCTCAAGAATTGCCAGCCATTAAGTGGAAACTTATTAATCTTGTACAGCTCAAAAAGAATGAGGATAAACATCTTCAGCAATTAAACAAACTGGATGCTGTTCTACAAACATGGCTTTAAATTAAAGTGTAAAGTCGTTACTCAGATATAGTGCGCAAGATCTACCAAGAATAAGAAGGAAGACTAGAATTGAGCAAATGGAATGAATGATTTGATTAACGTTTAAGTTACATTTGCTCTAAGTTTAAGCTGAAAAACTAAAGTTTGTAAAAACAAAAGCTTCCCGCAAAACCATTTTTAACTTATTGTTTAGTAAATAAGAAATATTAGCGTTTTTATAGCTTTTGTAAAAGTTGATATTTTGAGAAAAATATTTATAAACATAAGGTTATGCTTTTGCGTCAGGGCTGCATGAAGGTTCAGGTTTAAAGTTAACCCCGTATCTAAAGACGTGCCAGTTCAGACGTTTTCAGGATTTTCTGATGCCCGGCTTCATCACTTACCTGCGATGCGGCCGCACTCTCAAGTAACTGAATGATTTCATTAACATTTAATGCCCGAGCATAATCTAACGCACTGCAGCCATTGTTGTCGGTCATATTGACGTCAGCTCCGTGACGCAGCAGCAGCTTTATCGTTTCTATTAGGGGCAGGTTTATCGCAAAATTTATTCCTTCCTGTATATATTATAAATCGCATTAACGCTGTAAGCTTTGATTTGTCCGGAATATTAACGTCCGCGCCGTAATTCAAAAGCATCTCGATCAGGTCAGGGCGACCTCCATCCGCGGCCGCGCTCAGGGGGGTACAGCTGTCAAGGTCGGGAATATTAACTTTGGCTTTTCGGATGAGCAGCAGCTTTGCCGACTCAGTGTTGCCTCTCATTACCGCAATCAATACCGGTGTGAGTTTATTGGCGCAACCGGCTAAATTAATGTCAGCGCCGTACTTCAGCAACAATCCGATGGCTTGGGTATCACCATAGTAGGCAGCATAAGTTAACGGTGTAGTTCCATCAGCGTCCTGATCGTTTACGCCGGCACCTGACTTAAGCAGAAGTTCCAGAATCTGATTGTGGCTTTTAACCGGACTAGATGAAGGTGTCATCAGCTTTCGATCCGTAAGACCGGGGTCGGCGGCTGTCTGAGTTAGTGATTCTGAACTTGGATTTCCTCCTAACACGACCATATGTAAAGGCGTCTGCGACTCCCGGTCTGTGAGATTGACGTCGGCACCTGAATTCAGCAGCAGTTTTACGGATTCCGTATGACCTTGATAAACGGCATACATTAACGGTGTCTGGCCGTTTTTATCTTTCAGGTCAACATTTGATTTATCAACATAATCGAGTAATTTTTTTAAGGCGACATTGTTTCCGTTCGCCGCGTGATTGTGAATATTAAGAATTCCTGAGATGAGCGCGCCGGTGCTTTCAGGATCTTGGTTGCCGGGCCGGGAAGATTGCCGCCGGTTTTCGGTAACCGGCTGTTCTGAAAGTTCCGCGTCCCAGAAACCGCGGGGTTTCCCGGTAATACTAACTTTATAATTCAGACCGTTTATCTGTAATGAAAATGATTTCTCAGAAGGAATAAAAACTCCCTTTACCATAAAAGGCTCAAATATCTGAGCCGCGCTTATTTGTGTTACTGACATGATTTCTGATACCTGCCTTTGTGATTAACCTTTACGTTTCTTCGGAATTTTGGCGCTCAGATTTGGTGCGATACAAGTCGCGACGAAGGGAACATAGCCGCGGCTATGACCTGAGTCGCAACGCCGCGGCGCGGTAAAGACGGGCATCAAAAAAATGTCTGAACACTTACGTTAGCTACTTAAGCTTTTTAATCCGCTCAGTCTGGCTGATGACGTCAGTCAGACGAATACCGAATTTGTCATTTACCACAACCACCTCACCGTGAGCGATAAGCGTACCGTTGACCATTACGTCAAGCGGCTCGCCGGCGATTCTGTCCAGCTCAACAACAGAGCCCTGGTTTAATTGCAGTAAGTTTCTGATGCTGATATGGCTTCGGCCGACTTCCATAGAAATAGTGACGGGAATATCCAGAATCGCGTCAAGGTTTTCCTTATCTGAACCAACACTGCCGGAGTCATCACTCAGCTCGGCTAACTCAGCGGCTTCGGCTTCCTCCGAGGCCTGCTCGGCCATCGCGCCTGCCCACTCATCTTCTGTACTCATACTTCATCCTTTATTTCAGAAACCTCACGAGTCTTGTTTCTCAAGGTCACTAACTGCAGTTCAGATTTAACCGTCTCCGGGCGCGGTATTTTCTCGCTGACCTTAAGTGCCAGATTCTCTCTCGACTTACCTAATTTACAACGGAACGTCGGTAAATCCTCTACTTTCATTAATACGTGCTCAGGTAATTCGACGGGTATCACATCACCGGCTTTGAGATTCATCACATCACGCAGTGTCACTTCCTCCTGCGCTATCGTGGCGTTAAAACCGACGTCCACATCCATGATTTCGTCACGCAGGGCCTGAGACCAGCGCATATCGGTATCTTGCTTATCACTTTGAACACCGGCGTCGAGCAGCTCGCGGATCGGCTCTATCATCGAATACGGCATGGCAATATGGAAATCGCCGCCGCCGCCGTCAACCTCGATATGGAATGAGCTGATCACAACCACTTCCGTCGGGCTTACGATGTTGGCCATAGCCGGGTTAACTTCTGAGTCCAGATAATCAAACTCAACATCCATTACCGGCGCCCATGCGTCCTTGTAATCCTCAAAGATGATTTTCAGTAATAACTGAATAATACGGCGCTCTGTCGGAGTGAATTCACGGCCTTCAATTTTAGCGTAAAAGCGTCCGTCACCGCCGAAGAAGTTATCCACCAGAATGAAGACCAGCCTTGCTTCCATGGTGATCAGCGCCGTCCCTTTTAACGGACTGAAACGCACCATGTTCAGACTGGTCGGAACAAACAGACTGTGAATGTATTCACCGAACTTCAGCATCTGCACGCCGTTAATGGATACCTCAGCGGTGCGGCGCATCATATTGAACATGCTGATACGCAAATGACGGGCGAAGCGTTCATTAACGATTTCCAGCGTCGGCATACGACCGCGGACGATTCGGTCCTGCGATGAAAAGTCATAGGATTGCGCGGAATCATCCCCGAACCCCGCTTCTTCCTCCTCGACATCATCGACTCCGTGGAGCAACGCGTCAATTTCGTCCTGGCTTAATAAATCACTCACGACTGCCGCCTTATATCTTACTATTGCATCACAAATCCGACGAACAATACTTTTTCAACGCCTTTATCGCCGATAATCGGCGTTAAGGCATTTTGAACATTAACTAACGCTTTGCGGCGCAGTTCATCTTTACCCGCCTGAGTACGTAGCTTCTGTACGCTCGAACCGCTGAACGTTTTAAGCAGTTCCGATTCAATCAGCGGGATATGTTTTTGTACCGCGACTTCATGATCAGAGCCGCGGATCATAAGTATCGCTTTAATCTGCACTAATACCGAACGTTTTGTCCCCGGAAGGTTAAACAAAAACGGCCTGGGCAGCGCGACATACCGCGCCTTAGCGTCACTTATTCCGGGGCTGGTATCTTCCGTTTGCTGTGCCGCCGCTTCGCCGGCCGTTTCAACGCCGTCCGCCGCATCGTCTGCTGACAACATAAAGAAGAACGCCCCGGCCGCTATCGCCGCAGCGGCGACCGCCGCGATAATAATCACAAGTTTATTTTTGCCTTTCGGCGCCCGCTCCTCTAGTGACAGCGCTTCTTCATCAGCCATAGTTTCTCCGTTTTATTCGTTATCGCACTAAAGAGGTAAGTAGCTTAACTGTTTAAGCGTAATAATCTATACCTGTTTGCCGAGTTGCCGCGATATTAGTCAGCGTGATCTCTTCGGCGCCGGAAACCGCGTCACAATAGCCGCGTCCGCCGGAGCCTGAAGGCGCCTCACCGTGACGGCGGCCCCGCTGCTCACCGCCGCCGTCATGATATGAAATCTGGCTGTCCGCTAAATTCATTCCCTGCCCGGCCAGCATATCTCTTAATCTCGGCGTCGCATGTTCCAGCAATTCTCTGGCGGCGGGGTTCGTCACCTGGAACTGAACCTGAGTCTGATCCTGCTGCACCTGGATCCGCACCATCATGTGTCCGAGCTCCGGCGGATCTAACCGAATTTCCGCCTGACCGACGCCGTTGCTCACCATGGCCGTCACCTGCTGCCTCATTACCGGCGCGAAACGCTGAATCATGTCCTGCATCTGAACCTGCTGTTCTAATCCCCGCTTTAATGAGACAGTGAATCTCGGCAACTCGCCTCTCGCCTCAACCCGGTCATGGTCAGCGAATAAAGGAGCCGTCTGCCCGGGCTGCGGCGAGGACTTAGCCGCCGGTTTGTCGGCGGACTCCGTACCCTCGGCCGCGGCCTGAACCTCATCCGCCGGGTTAGTTTCCGCCGTTACTTTAACATTCGCCGCGGCCTGTCCGTCAACGCTTTTCTGAGCCGCGGGCACAGTGCCGCCGTCTTTCTCCGGCTGTGACGATCCGGTGTTCAAAGCGGGTTTGCCCGGCGCCGGTTTAATCAGTTCCGGCTCAGTCCCCCGCGCGTCATCAATGGCGGTTTCCGCGGCCGCGGACTCAGCGGCCCGCAACGTGTTACTCTGAGCCTGAGACGTCGCCGCGGCAGGCGCCGGAGCCGTCTGAGTTGCGGCCGCCGCTGATACCCCATCAACGGATTGCTCAGGCGTGACCGAGGCTCTCAGCGCCGCGGCTGACAAATCTTCCGCCTTTACCTCATCAGGCGGCAAACTCTCGCCGCTGAGATTAATCTTTTGCGCCGGCGTTTTATTTAATTCAGCGTTAAAGCTGACGCAATGCCCGATCTGCCGCAGTAATTCTTCCGGGGAAGCCTCATATTCCTCTTCGATAGGTTCATCAATCAGCTTACTGATTTCGTCAATATATTGAATCGGGACATCAGTATCGGCCTTTATTTCCCCGGTCTCCGGGACTTGCTGTCGCGCGAGTATGCCGGCGAACAATGCGTCAGCGCCTCCAGGCTGGGTTTTACCTGAAGCGGATACGCTCATATCTGTGTTTGCGGGCGTTGCTGAATGAACTTGTGGCACTGCTGCTTCCTCCGTTTCAAGTGTCAATAAAGCCGGTTTTCACTTGCGGGGAATAGCTAAGCACGGTTTGTGCCAGGCAGGGTTTTATCTGAGGGTTAAACTCAGGGACGCGGCGGAAGACGGCGAAAGGCAAGAGAGTATAGCGATTCAGTCGTCACTCCCGCAAAAGCAGGAGTCCGGTGTCTTTGGTTAATCCGGATGGTTAATCCGGATGGTTAATCCGGATGCCGCGTCTTGTATCGCACCAAATATGAACAGCGAAATTCTGAAGAAACTTATCGTCAGCTGCTTAGGGATTATCAGCGATATTCCCGCTGTAAACCGGATTTTCTACCGTAAGCTCAGAATGACGCCCGGCGCGCCTGCCGGTGTCTTTTTCAGACTCGTCAGAAGAATCGCGCCTGTTGACCTCATCATAAATTTTCTTGGTCACCTGCTCAAAATCACTTACTTTAAAATCATAAGCTGATTTTCCGAGTAACGATTTTGTTTCCGGAATCGCTTCACTGTAACCGAAACTGTATCTGAACCCCAGTCTTGAGACAATCACTCTTCGCCCTGCTTTATCTCGTACGGAAATCGCGTTTTCTCGATTTAACTCTACGGGGATTTGGCTCAGAGGGCATGTTTCCCCGTCAAAAGTCACTTCCTCTTCCGCCTTGGGTATCCTGAAAGTCATATTAATTATTTCTGAGCACGCTTTTCCGTAATCAGTCGCGAGAAACGCCGGTAAGTTGAACTCCTTCGCGGCGACATCAGCGGGCAACCCGGGATACGCCGGATCTTTACGGACATCATTGCCGCCGGCTTTACCGGAAGGCTTTTCCGCCGCGGATTCTGACGGGTTAACAAAGGCATTTTGTTTTGTTCCGGCTGATCTTTGCGCGATAAGCCGCATGAGATGAGACTTATCCTTGTCATCAAAGACTTTTACTCCCTCGGATCTAACAACCGATTCAACCCGTTCGGTATCAGGATCGACCGCGCCTAAAAAAACTGAATATAATTTCTTCGAATTTGCTATTAGCCTGGCCTTCCAGCCTTGAGTTGTGCCGTTTGCCTCACAAGGAGACTTTACCGCCTCAAGCTTCCAGCCTACAAAAAATAGAATGCAATTGCCATCAATATACTCACTTTTATCCTCCCGCTTTCGTTCTGTATCCGTTAACTTTCTGCAGATGAACTTCTTTCCCGCTGCCTTTATTTCAATACCGCTGAAGGTATCGCCCATTGTCCAGGAAGAACTGTCCCACAACTGATAAGCGATTTGCTCTCTGAATGATAAATCTGAATTATTCTCTTTTACCGCCATTTGAGTTACTGCCTTAAAGATCGAATCAATGAGGACAAGGTATTAAAAATAGGGAGTAATCACAATAAAAGTAAACAATTCTTAATATTAAGTTTATCCGCGGCTCATATCAGGCATCAGCGACCGGGGTGCTCAGCCTAAATAATGTAATAACCTGTTTCGAACAACTTGATTACAACCGCAATCAAATATTGTGCATTGCCGGAAAGCCATAATTACTAACCTTTACCCAAAATTTATCCCAAACCCCGGTCGAGCAAACTAAAGCTCTTAATGTCAGTAACATCGACGCCCCTTTTTTCTTCCACCTCATTCCTGAACGACAAATTCTATTTTTTATCAACGTCTTGCATGCCGCTTCAGTCACCCCTGAACCTATCGGGTAATTATTTTCTAACGCTTGAGCATAGTTCATTTGTCGCCAGTGATTTTTAAAATAGGTTTTTACTTTTTCTAATTTTGTTATCGTTTTGGAATAGCGGTTTGAAGGCCGCGCTTTTTGCAATTCTTGATTAAGACGTTCAGCTTCCCCTTTGTTATGCTTTAAATTGCGGAGCGTCTCTTTAAGCCGTATCTGACGTTTGGCTGTTTTCGTTTTTCCCGCATAGAGAACATCTGCCGCATCAGCGACATATTCTGAAACGTGATAGGAATCCAAAATGCATTCCTCTGCAAAAGGCTTAAGAAACCGCCGGAAAATGCATTAGTACTCCGCGCGGATGAAAAAAGCTCTATTCAGGCATCAGACAGAACGCAGCCCGGACTCCCGATAAAAAAAGGCCGCTGTGAAACCATGACCCATGATTATAAGCGTCACGGAACCAGTACGCTGTTTGCGGCGCCGGATGTCGCCACAGGAAAAGTGATCGGCGAATGCATGAAAAAACATCGACATCAAGAATTTCTGTCTTTTCTGAAAACCGTTTAAAAGCAGACGGATAAAGAGCTTGAGCTGCACTTAATCGTTGACAATTACGCCACCCGTAAACATGAAAAGGTCAGGAACCGGTTAAAAAGAAACAAACGTGTTCATTTGCACTTTATTCCGACAAGTTCCTCCCGGCTCAATTTAGTCGAACTTTTTTTTGGTCTGCTTACGGGAAAGCAACTCAAACGAGGGGCGCGCACATCAGCAGCGGAATTGGAGACCTGCATAATGAATTATATAGAGGCGCACAATGACGGATGTGAACCTTTTGTCCGGACAAAATCAGCCGATGTGATTACGGAAAAAGTCGAGAGGGCAAGAAAGGCATTAAATATCACAGATTAATTTGATGCACTACACTAGCTCGTGTTCTAGCTGCTGCCGCTCGCTTTCATAAGCGCGCTTGCTCGCGTTTATCCGTCATTTTCTGCTCACGATTTTGATGACGGTTATTTCATGGGGCTAACACACATTTGCCCCGTTTCAACTTGGATTAATTACTCCAAATCGTTTTTTTGCTTGTGATTTACTGATTTGTTTGCTCTCAGGAACGAAAAAAACGCCTCGAATATATTAAATACTTTTCAGTCATTTATTCGATGTCTAAATGCGCGGTACTATTGCGGTAACATAAGTAGCTAACTAAAAGTTATTTCATATTTTGAACGGTAATCGTCCGGTATTGTCATGACTTCTTTTTTAAGTTTAGAATAAGTTTCGTAAGCACTAATTATCCGAATTCAGGAGTAGTAAAGTTCTGTTTCCCCTTCTTTTTCTGCCTGTACACAGCTCGTTAACTCATCGTAAGTAGTCTGAAAATGTGTTTCATCGCGCTTTTTCTTAAGTGAGCGCCTCATTCGCTTGTAGCTGTAATTAAAATTTTTTTATCGTTCTTTTTACGGTGCCTAAGCTGCGTGATTTACCTGCTGAATTTATTATTAATGATTGCGCGCTCTTAAGTTGGTGAGCTCTTCATCTGCGAATGACTTCAAAAGTAACGCCTCATCTTGAGAATAAATTCCCGGGCGCCCGGAGCGTCTGTCATCAAACAAGCCTGATACGCCTTGCTCATACCAGGCATCAATCCGCTTTGAAACCGTAATTTCGCACACCTCAAAGATTTCAGCTGTCTGTTTTATTGAGAGTTTTTTATTACTTAACAAAAACGCATACGACTTTATAACGCTCGAATAAAATAAAAATATGAACTGAAAGTACTATTTTATGATACACCGCAAAGTTTTTATAAATTTCCTGAGTTAAAAACTTTTAAGCGACTACTTACTCTCCTCTCAGTTAAAAGATGGCATCAGGATTAAACCGTCTTGACTCCACAGGGAGTGGTGCGACCGGCAAAGCGGAGCGCCGCGTTCAAAGTTATCAAGATAAAGGTGAAGAACAAAAGCTCGTCCGACTGGGACACCGTTCTAACGAAAGCTACGTCCCCGAAAAGGCCGGCGCTGCCCGAGCGAAACATTTTCATCAAGGCTATAGACGTATTGAACCGCGGGGAGCACAGTATTCTCATCGTTCAATGCAAAGCAGAGACGGCTTTCAATGGTCAGCACGCACTTCATTTGAAGAGTTCAATGCCTTTACACGCTCATTTCTTCAGCCTTCTGAACAAAGAGCGGTATATCGGGATTTCCCCGGTTACGATATAAAGAGAATATTAAGTCGTCATAGTTCGGATTATGGCAACCGCAATGTACTGAAGGTGTTAAATTCCAACATAAAAAAAGCAGATGACAATGGTTCCCCCGTTATTGTCGAGTGCCTTATCCGATATGCGTTGCATGCGGGTATTCCTGTTGATGTTCCTATTTTAAATGCCTGCATCACAGCCTATGGCAATGCGGCCCGCCACGATGCCGGGCTTTACTGGATAAAAAAAGCAGAAGCCGCGGCGGCCTTGTTCGAGACGTTAAAGCTGACACAAAACGTCACCACCTTGAGTGCTCGTATTACGGCCTATGGTAACGCGGCCCGCCACGATGCCGGGCTTAACTGGATAAACAAAGCAGAAGACGTGGCGGCCTTGTTCGAGACGTTAAAGCTGACACAAAACGTCACCACCTTGAATGCTTGTATTACGGCCTATGGTAACGCGGCCCGCCACGATGCCGGGCTTTACTGGATAAAAAAAGCAGAAGCCGCGGCGGCCTTGTTCGAGACGTTAAAGCTGACACAAGACGTCACCACCTTGAATGCTCGTATTACGGCCTACGGTAACGCGGCCCGCCACGATGCCGGGCTTTACTGGATACAAAAAGCAGAAGCCGCGGCGGCCTTGTTCGAGACGTTAAAGCTGACACAAAACGTCACCACCTTGAATGCTCTTATTACGGCCTACGGTAACGCGGCCCGCCACGATGCCGGGCTTTACTGGATAAAAAAAGCAGAAGCCGTGGCGGCCTTGTTCGGTACGTTAAAGCTGACACAAGACGTCACCACCTTGAGTGCTCGTATCACGGCCTATGGTAACGCGGCCCGCCACGATGCCGGGCTTTACTGGATACAAAAAGCAGAAGACGCGGCGGCCTTGTTCGAGACGTTAAAGCTGACACAAAACGTCACCACCTTAAGTGCTCGTATTACGGCCTATGGTAACGCGGCCCGCCACGATGCCGGGCTTTACTGGATAAAAAAAGCAGAAGCCGTGGCGGCCTTGTTCGAGACGTTAAAGCTGACACAAGACGTCACCACCTTGAATGCTCGTATTACGGCCTATGGAAACGCGGCCCGCCACGATGCCGGGCTTTACTGGATAAAAAAAGCAGAAGACGCGGCGGCCTTGTTCGAGAAGTTAAAACTGACGCAAAACGTCACCACCTTGAATGCTCTTATTACGGCCTACGGTAACGCGGCCCGCCACGATGCCGGGCTTTACTGGATACAAAAAGCAGAAGACGCGGCGGCCTTGTTCGAGACGTTAAAGCTGACACAAGACGTCACCACCCTGGAAGCGCTGATAAGCGCCTATGCTAATGTCGCCTTATTTTGTTCAATAAAAGATACAGCGGAAAAATACCAGTCTCGTGCTTTTGCCCTTTTAGACAACCTTGTGGAGAAGAAGGTCTTATGCGGTACCCTTGGCATACAAGAAGGTGAATCAAAGCCGGACTGTTTGACAATTGATTTTCACCACAGCGCATTAACGGGAAAAGCGGGTATCACGAAAATCAGCGAGATTATCACCACGGACGTGGCCGTCGCTGTTTTAATGAAGCACCTGAATAGTACAAAAGACCAAAAAAATATTAACATGCTTAGGTTAATTACGGGGTATCGGCATGGCATTCATTACCGCGCGGCTTTTGAGGTGGTACTCCGGAGGCAAAGTCGGGTTGCTCGATATGAGACAGATACTTCAAATCAAGGGTTGATGACAGTTTGGTTATCTTCAGTTAGCGGGTGATTGGATTGAATAATATCAAATGATGGCTTTTTTCTAATCCGGCGCGGCCTATTTAGAGCAGTCCATCTAAATGGTTTTTGTCCGAAAATGAGACAGCCGTTTTAAAAATGAGTATCAGTTTATCGGGGGGTTCTATCGGATACAGACTCACTTTAAGTGAGCAACATAGCTCGATAAAATCACTTAAAGTGAGCGGCGTGCTTTCGAGAATCGGTTAATGTGAGTAATCGCATTTTTATAAAATCATTTATTGTGAGCGGAAATTAGCGGATAAACGCGGGCAAACCGATTTATAAGCGCAGGCAACTTAAACCTTCCATCCGAGCATTCGTATAAGCGGATGACCAGCGCCGTAAAATTCTCTCCGCATGCCTTTCAACCGTTTCAGGCGCTTTTCGGACTGATTCTGACATTTCTATGTTACCCAACTGTTTCTTAGCGAAATTAATGAAATACGTCAGCCTCCAACGGGCGGCGTGAGCGGTTTCTGCTTGACGTATCCGACGGAGTTGTTCCTTAATTCGCCAAGCCTTTGCTGTGTTTAAGTCACTGGTTTCTGGCGCTGCAAGTGCTTCTTTTTGCTTCTCTGTAAGTGAGCCGTCTGCATTTTTCAGTACTGCCCGGCGCAGGCTCTTTGGATGCGGTTGGGTTTTTCTCTCCGTTTTACGTACTTCATCAACCGCTTTAGTGAACAGTCGCACAACATGGAACCAATCAAGCGTTACGTTAGCGTCCGGGAACTCTTCCTCTGCTGCTGACAGGAAAGCTCTTGACATATCACACACGACTTCAGGTACATTATCGGCTTTGCCTTGATGCTCTGTAAGAAAAGACTTAAATCGCTTAACGGTTTCCTTACCTTTTCCGGGCGCAGCGAACACAACAGGCTTGTCTTTCTTGTCCAGGCCAATGAAAACAGTAACGATGCTCTGTAAGAATAGTTGCGGCCGCGTTTAGCCGCCGTTTCATCGAGTCCAATCGCTTTAAGTGCTGACAAGCCCATCAATGCTAATGCCTTGCTGACGTAATGTCTGATTATACGCCAAACACGTTTGTCACGAAGTCCAACATATTCAGCACATGCCTTAACCGGAATTTCACGAGCCGGTACCAATACAGATTGTTCGAACAATAACGTAAATTTACTACCCGCTCTCGCCCAAGGGACATTGACACGCTTAACGCCATGTTCAGCACATCGAGTTCTCGGGACGTTTGCTTTGATATAACAGTGATGCCGAAAGAAATTGAGATGACGCCAAGTCAGCGATTTAAAGTCATGTGCCGGACAAGCTTTTGAGCAAGTCGGGCAGGGATACAAGCTTCCTCGTTCAGCTTCAATTTCGAGAACAAGTTCATTAGGTGAGACTGATATATCCAGGTGTTGGTTAACCAGCTTCCAAGGCGCTTCTATACCAAGGCCGAGCATCAAAACTTGAGTACCATCCATGCTATTACTTAAAGTATTAAGGCGACAAAAAACTCCGGTTATTATCTCAAATATAATTTAGTTAAATCCACACTAAACGACGAAGAACCTAAAAAATTCACTGTACCTGAGCCGACTCACATACCTCATCATCCGGTCAACTAAATCCCCTGTCACTTGAGCGATGATTTCATACCATTTTTTAAAGCCGGCTGTCCTTGTAAGCCATAGTACCTCAGTCTTTGAAAGCCTTTCGGTAAAATGTGCTGTACCGTTCCGCCTATGAAGGTTTCAGCTTCCGCACGAGCGTATTCCCGCCGCTTGGTTTTATGTGAACTGATAATAATAGCTCACATAGCCGTAAGCAAAGGCGGTGATTCCTGATATACCGATTGGGGGGTGAGGCTAAATATTTGGTCAGATATCTGATGAGCGACTTGTAATCTTTTACCGGTACTTTTTTCTGTTGTCCGGATAAGGTGCAGAAACCCTTTGGGTGAAGCCTCCTCAGCCGCTCAATGAGTCCCCTGAGGTTCCGACAAGATCACTGATAAAACTCAGTAAATGCGGTTTGTTGCCACTTGAGTCTGAGTGGAGAGAATGGCAAATAACTGAAGCTTACCCATTGTGATGTCCGCGGGTTGAAACCACCCTCAGCGAGAATAACACGCAAGTGCGGATGATACTGACCATCACGGCCACGGGTATGTAAAAAAACAATGAAACTGAAAATACGAGGTTCAACATTCAGGTTAATTCTTGAAAAAATCTAATTCTAATAACTCTTTCGCGCTAGGGCGGCAGTGAGGCCTCACTTGCAGACATTTATTAACTAAATCACACACACCGGCGGTATGATTGAAATACTTTTTCATCTCTTTGATATTAATAATTTGGTTATACAATTCCTCAGAGTGATTTTCGTCTCGGACGGACAATAATAAACAGGCCTCATCACGCTGCTTTAACGGACCTGACTTACCGATAAATACGCTCAGCAGCAGACAGCCGAACGACCAGATATCAACCGAAGTGTTATATAACACCTCATAAGGCCCGGATAATACAAGATGCATGCTCACTTCCGGAGCCCGGTATCCCATAGTACCCAGCGGCAGAACAGAGGCGGAGCTGAACATTTGATTTTCTTTTGAATCCAAGTTATGACCCGGTATTTCAGCCGTCGAGTCAAAATCACCAATCCTGACTGAAAATTTCTTATTGCCGTTACAGTCACAATAAAGCAAATCTTCGCATCGGCAATTCCGCTTTATCAGAATATTGCTGGCTTTAACGTCCCGCTGAACTAAAGCTTGATTGTGCATATAGTCTAAAGCTTTTAACACACTCTTTAAAATATGTTTAGTATTTCTCAGTACCTGATCCCATAATGGTATTCTTTCTCTTAACTGTGCTTTTATATGTTTGAGGCAACCATGCTCCTTCCTGGATAAAAGATTACGTAAGTTAATATCCATTTTCGGCATAAAGCAGTAGACATAATGTTTGTCTCTGCGCCGTTGGTGCCTTTCGCCGACCATTACCGCCTCTAAATTGATAATATTCGGATGAGCCAGCTGCGAGTGAAAATTAATCTCTTTTTTACGGTATACGGTTTTTTTAACCGCGAATTCTTTACCCGCGTGAAATACGACAAACACCACGGCATTACCGCCGTAACCGATGCGATTAGCGACGGCTTTCCTCGTCGGTAAGGGATACTGAATCGAACCGCTGAAGCTTGTCGGATCTGAAGTGAATATAATGTAACCTTCTTTATGGCTTGTGATACGGGAAGGAATATTGAAAGGAAAATGCTTTCGTTCTTTGACTGGTGCTTGTTCGCCGTTATTATCCGCTGACTTCTCATCTTGCGCTTTATGGGCATCAACATTGAGTAACCGATTCTCCTTACTGCTACACTTAAGAAACAATCTCGTTAAATATCGCCCCGGTTCAATTTCAACGCGAGTCTTGACCAAATACTTTGTCGCTTCCGGCTGAGAAAGGAGATTTGCTTCTAAACGGTATTGCTCATTATTAAATACCAGGCAGGCCCGCATAGGCAACCAAGTACTGGATGGCGAAAATTGAATGAATGAAGTTTCGTTTAATATCGGAGTCGCCCCCGCCGCGGCTTTTTGTTGTCCTTGTGCTGTTAAATCTACCGGCACTGTTTCAGCAGGTTTTTTGGGAGATTGTTGTATTAGTTCATCAACTTTTCTTTCATCGGGTACGGAACGAATTCCTTTCTTTCTTGATTCTTCCGTTGACTCAAGGTATTCATCACCAATACCGTAATTAATTGTATTTTCTGTACCCGTAGCTTGCGGCAATTCATTTGTAAACATAGGATCGTAAACATAATCAGTTAATTTTAGGCCGTATAATTCTTTCGGCGCATCATTCTGGCGATTCTTATCATCTTTTTTTTCTGTTACACCGCCTCGGAAAAACGCGGCGTCACTCATATCCTTAGGTTCAGTTTCACCGGTCCGGCGTGAACATTGCTCCGGGAACGATGAGGATAAGTCTTCTGATTCTGAGTACCCTACCGGTGACGATAAGCAATCGGTTTTGAATTCTTCTTCATTTGTCGGGGAAATCGCGCCGGCAACATGCCGTCCGCTCGATTTGTGTGGCCGGCGAGTAGTCAGCGACGGATGAATAAACGCCTCAAGGCTTGAGTTTTCAAGGCGCAGGTATTGTCTGAAAGCTTTGTCCGTAGCGTGAAGTGAGTGTCGTTTTTCGGCTTTAAGGGAGCCGGTAGACGGCTGATATCCGGCCCAGTTATCTTTGTGCTTAACGTCTCCCGGTTTACAGTCAGTTTTCTCAAAAGGTGAAGTAACGAACACACTGGCAGCTGATTGACCAGAAGAGACCTGAGCGCTGTAAAATGTGTCTGACTTACTACCTGAACCAGTCACAAAAGATTTTGAGGGATTCACACCGGAGTTCAATTGATTAATACCGTTTACGCTGCTGTTGATAACTGAACACTCCATAATTGCTCTCCCGTTAAAACCGTATTACGCTCATATTTCATACTACAAACCGCATAAACGCATTTCAAATCAATTATCATTTGGATTTAGATTAGTTTCAGAAAAGCTACGGCTCTGCCTCCGATGAGGTTAATGTTAAATTGAATGTCTAAGTACCCGACCATAAGCCTTCATCAGTTTTATCCGCTATCCGCGATAACTTTAACGGGACTTCGCTGATGATACGGCTTTGCGTTATTTAACGTTTTCTGAGTAGCCTTCGCGAAGTGCGGACACGGGTTTAAATCCGAGTGCCTCAGCTTGTTTTAACTTATCGGAATCAATGCTGTGAACATTAATTGAAAGCGTTGGTCCGCCGCAAACAGCAATGGTCATCATACCGTTAATGGTTCCGTAACTTGACTGATAAACTTTTATACCATGCTCAGTTAAGCGCCTCGCGGTCTGCTCCTTGGAGGCGCCGCCGCCAAAACACTGCTTAGAACCGTCTTTGATATACACTTGTGTTTTTGATGTTTCAAGGGCGTTAGTACATCCGGATAACGTAATCATTGAAGACAAAAAAGCCTTAATAAGAAGTACTCTGTGATTCATGTTGTTTACCTGGTCATTAACTGATTAACCAGTTATAACAGTAATTGCGCTCAGAGCAAACCGTGAGGCAAAAAATACGACCCTGAGCGTTCATCTGTCATACCCTCGGATGCGGGAAATGAGATAACGGCAGTTGTGTCAGTCAGCCGTTTAACAGTACCGAAACGTGATCCGTGTCACGTTTTCGCATGTGCGTATGTAATATTTTTGTAGATAATATACAAAACTAAACACACCAATATTGCTCACATTTCAAACAACCGATTCATTAACGACCGCGGAAACATCTCTGCCCTTTATTTGCCATCAAAAATTCACAAAATATTTAAAACATAGATTTTACAAAGCCACAGAAACTGTTACGGAGCCGTTAATTGACCATTAGCCGTAAAAGCTGTGATTATCGGGCGTAACTTAACTAGAAACGCTAGAAATAGTTTTCTTTTCTTAAGCTTGCGTATAAAAACTAAAAATAGTCTGGGATTCTTAAATGAAACAATATTCAATTTTATCTCGAGCCGTTCAGCTTTCACTTTTCGCTTCCGCCGCTACGATAGCGCACGCTGAAAACAGTGACATATTTAATAATTCTGAACATGCGTCAAGCGTTGAGCGTATTCAAGTAACCGGATCGCGCATTCAACGTCAGGATACGGAAACCGCCTCACCGGTCGCAGTGATTGATTCACAAACCATCCGCGCTGAAGGTTACACTTCTGTAGATGAAATCCTGCAATCTCAGCCGTCTATGGCCGGAGCCGCGCTCGGGGCCACGTCTAACAATGGTTCCGGCGGTTCGGCTCAGGTAGATCTGCGTGGTATGGGCGCTAACAGAACTCTGGTGCTGCTCAACGGGCGCAGAATGGTAAGTTCGGGTACCGGCGCTGACAGCGCGGTGGATTTGAACACCATTCCGGTAGCCATGATCCGGCGTGTTGAAATTCTTAAAGACGGCGCGTCAGCGGTTTACGGCTCAGACGCGATTGCCGGCGTGATCAATATCATCACACGTAAGGATTTTGACGGCGTTCAATTTGATATTAACACGAGCGCCAGCTCAGAAGGTGACGCTGAAAATACTGAGCTGAGCGGTCTTTACGGCTTCACTACCGAAACGGGTAATTACACCTTCGGTGTCGCCTACACCGACAGAAAAGGGGCAATGCAAGGCGATCGTGACTGGGTGCCCGCCGGCAGCAGCTCGTTCGTTCCTGAAGGCTCACTCAACGGCAAAGTCAGAGACAAAGACGGCAAGTGGGTAAAACGTACCGAAGGCTACGATTTTACACAGGAAAGCTGGCTGCAAACTCCAAACGAGAAGCTGAGTTTTTTTGCCGATATGGTCAATGAACTGGACAACGACATCACCCTGACGGGCGATCTTCTCTTCACCCGCCGCGATTCTGAACAGATGATGGCTCCGCAGCCCGCCTCTGTCATGCTAGGTGTTTGCGATGAAATAAATCTTGACCCAACAAAGTGCATTCAGCTAGACCAAACGATGCTTGACGGCGGCATTAAACCGGAAAATGGTCTGGTTGAATTCCGTCAGCGCATGACCAACGCCGGTAATCGGATTTCTCAGCAAAAAACGGATACGATCCGAGCGTCATTAGGACTGGCCGGATTATTTGAGGTTCATACCGGCATCAACTGGGATCTGGCTTATACCTATGGTCGTAATGACGCCACCAGCAAGGTGTTAAACTCAATTAACGCGGTAAAAATGGAAGAGTCGATTTATCAGCACCAGCATGACTGGTTCTACGGCGACAATTCCGCTTACATTGATGACGTAAGATACACTCAGGTGGCCGATGGCGGTAACGAGCAGCATTTGCTATCGGCGGTTATTAACGGTGAGGCATTTGACTTAGACGCCGGCGCGGTCGGTTTTGCTATCGGCGCGCAATACCGTCAGGACAGCGGTTTCTATACGCCTGATGAAGTCGTTCAGCGCGGTGAAGGCACATCGGCGCAGGAAGACCCGACTGACGGCAGCTATGACGTGATTTCGGTTTATCAGGAGCTGAGCGTTCCGTTCAGCGAAAAGCTCACCGGTGAATTCGCGCTTCGTTTTGATGATTACTCAACCTTCGGCAACGCCAGCACCTGGAAAGTCGGCTTTACCTACGCGGCAAGTGACGAGTTAATGCTGAGAACCGTTGCGGCGACCGGTTTCAGAGCGCCTGACGTGAGTGAGCTATTTGGCGGTAACCTAGGTTCTTTCGATTATCTTGATGACCCGTGGGAAAATGAAGAAGATCCGCAGATCTTAGTCAACTACACCTCAGATGAGAACTTACAAGCGGAAGAGTCAACCTCATACACCGCGGGTTTCGTTTATTCACCGGAGGCGATTAACGGCTTATCTTTAACCCTTGACTGGTGGCGTTTTAACATCAATAACGCCATTGCCAGAATGGATGTTCAGGTGGGCTTGAATGACTGCTTTAACGGTGACGTAAAAGCATGTGAAACGTTCAATATCACTCCGGAGGGCAACTTAGATATTTAACCAACCCGTTAACCAATGTCGGTTATCAGGATACCAGCGGTATTGATATGAACATCCAATACCAATTTGACGCATTGGATTTACAATGGCGCGTCAATAATGACACCACGTACCTTATCAAGTTTGAGCAGGATGATGTTGATTACACAGGTATACCAGCGGTATTGATATGAACATCCAATACCAATTTGACGCATTGGATTTACAATGGCGCGTCAATAATGACACCACGTACCTTATCAAGTTTGAGCAGGATGATGTTGATTACACAGGTACCGTCAGCGGTAACTACGGCGGTTACGCCGAATACAAAAATAACTTTAATGTCATCGCCAAAGCCGAAGACTGGAGCGTGTCATACTCAAACCGCTATTTAGGTGATATGACCAACCTGGTGAATGATGATAAAGCAGAATCTGTGCTTTACCATAACATTGCCGCGACCTACTTCATTTCTGATGAGTTTAAAGCCACGTTAGGCGTTAAGAACTTAACCGATGAAGAGCCTGTCAGAATCTACCAAGGTAACGACGCCGGAACCGTTCCTGAGGTTTATGACACCATCGGTCGTCAATTCTATGCCGGCGTGACTTACAAATTGTAAGTTAATTACTAAAACTAAACAATGAAAGCCTGCTCTGATGAGCGGGCTTTTTAATGAATAACGTTTCATTAATTAAATATAAAACTTAATGTAAGAACCACTGCTTGCTGCGATTCAAGCCTTGCTATCAGCAAACGGACTAACGACACTGTTTATATCGGTAATTTTTTCTGCGTATATGACCACTCCCGACCGATTTATTCAGGTTCAAAGAATACTTTGATTTCCCGGTTCTGGAAAATAAAAGTGAAATTGATGATTCTGAAAGTGACAATATTGAAACTTAAGCGGTGGGTCATGAAGGATTTAAACCTTCGACCAATTGGTTAAAAGCCAACTGCTCTACCGACTGAGCTAACGACCCGTGTTGTAGTTTTACTTCCTAAGACAGATTAAGAAGTGGTATGTAGATAAAGATTTTAACCTTCTACCAATTGGTTAAAAGCTAACTGCCCAAGCTCTATATAAAGAAGCGACTGAGCTAACGACCCGTCTTTGAATTTCACTTACTAAGATGCCAAAGAAGTGGTGGGTCGTGAAGGATTCGAACCTTCGACCAATTGGTTAAAAGCCAACTGCTCTACCGACTGAGCTAACGACCCGTCTTTGAGTTTTACTTCCTAAGATGCCAAAGAAGTGGTGGGTCGTGAAGGATTCGAACCTTCGACCAATTGGTTAAAAGCCAACTGCTCTACCGACTGAGCTAACGACCCGCTCTTTATCTCAACCCGGCCAAGCCGTGCTGAGGGCGCCTATAATACCGTTTTCCGTTTGTCATGCAAGTGCAATAACGGCTTTTTTTTTCGTTTGTCCGAAAAACAGTCTAAGTCTGTACTTTTTCTATGCTTACCGCTAAAAAAACACCCGCTTGATCACGTTTTACTTAAGGCCGGCCAGGCTTTTCTTAGCGAGAATCGCATCCGAGCTTTTCGGATAACCATTTAAAACACGCTGATAATAACGTTTAGCGAGCGATTTATCATTTTGCTGCTCAGCGATTTTGCCGAGTTTCATCATGCTATTTGAGCTTTTTCCGGAATCCGGGTATTTGTTGATCACGGTTCGGAACGCAATCTTAGCTTCTTTTAACCGCCCTTTATTAAATAACAGCTGTCCCAGCCAGTAATTAGCATTCGCGGCGTAAGAAGAATCGGGATAGTTTTTGATGAATGCTTTAAAAGCCGGAATCGCGTCATCATATTCGCGGGACTTCAGTACTAAATTCACCGCTCTTTGATAACTGTCGGTTTCAGAAAGCGTTGTCGATGCGGCAGCATTACTTGCGTCAGTCGTCTGATTCGCGGCCGCGGCGACCGCGGCGGCGGGCCGGGATTGCAGCTCAGCGATTTCTTCATAAAGCTGACGCTGACGCTGAAGCATTTGCTCAATCTGATAGGCTTGCTGCTCATTCAAACCCCGTAAGTCTTGAACTTCTCTTTGCAACTGCTCCAGACGCTGCTGGGCTTCGAGGGAAACTTGTTGACGTGCCTTTACTATGCGCTCTAAACGCGCAAGACGATCATTACTTGAACCACCGGCAATATCCTCAACAGGCGAAGGCGCGGCATTTGCCGCACCCGCGCTCAGAAAAATTGCCGTAAGTAATACGGCTTTCTTCATGGTGTCACTCCTGACGTAAAATTGATATGACATTAGTTTAAAAACCCGTGTCATACCTGCGAAGGCAGGTATCCAGTGACTTCAGACTACTGAAGAAAGGCACTGGGCTCCTGCCTACGCAGGAGCGACGAGCATTAATCACTCTCAGTATATTAGTAAACTAAAACCGCGCGACGGTTTTTAGCGAACGCCGCTTCAGTGTGATCCGTGTCTAACGGCTTTTCCTCACCATAACTAACAACGCTCATCTGGTTTGGTTGTACGCCCATATTTTGCAGGTACTTCATCACAGACTTAGCACGACGCTCACCCAGAGCGATGTTGTATTCCGGCGTACCGCGTTGGTCAGTGTGACCTTCGATAAGTACTTTTACGTTCGGATGCTCAAGTAAGTAGTTACCGTGCGCTTGCAGAATATCAGCGTAACGGCCTTGGATTTCACTGCGGTCAAATTCGAAGAAAATTGTATTTTCCCGGCGAAGCTCGGCCTCTTGCTTAGCCTGTCTTTCTTCCGGAGTCAGAATCGCATTTGCACTGCCGGTTTCAACACCGTTACCGCTAACTACAGCGCCGTTAGTACCATTTGTACCTGCTCCGTGAGCCGACTCTGAGTCAGAAGTTGAGCTACACGCACTGATCGCTAATACCGGAAGTGCTACTAACATAGCTTTTAACGACTTATTCAGATTCATTATCTGTTCCTTTTAAATTTTAGTATTGTAAAAATGGTGACCAGGCTGGAGATTTTACCTCACCCTGACCGACCGGCAATCTTGCTTTAAAGCGACCATCCATAGAAACCGCTGCGAGAACCTGTTTTCCCAGGAATACTGTACCATAAATCACCATGGTGCCGTTAGGCGCGATGCTCGGTGACTCATCCAAACGTGTTTTGGTCAGAATCTGGATAAAACGAGTCTTTAAATCCATTCTGGCGATATGGAATTTACCGTTCGTTCGGTTAACAAAAACCACGCTCTGACCATCCGGGGTAATCTCACCGCCTAAGTTCCACTCACCTTCGAAAGTAAGACGGCTTATCTTACCCGAAGCTAAATTGACTTTATAAAGTTGCGGTCTGCCTCCCCTTTCAGAGGTAAATAGTAACGATTTACCATCTGGGAACCAAGACGCTTCAGTATCAATCTCATAATGATTGGTGATTCTGCGCAACCGCTTTGTCGCTAAATCCAATACATAGATATCCGGCTGACCGTCTTTCGATAGGGTTAACGCGAGTTTCTTACCATCAGGAGAAAAACTCGGCGCCCCGTTGATCCCTTTGTAATCACTCACGACCTGACGCTGCTGAGTGAAAATATCCTGGATCACAATTTCAGCTTTACGATTTTCAAATGACACATAAGCCAGCTTACGACCGTCAGGCGACCACGCGGGTGACATTAACGGCTGCTTAGAGCGTAACAACATGGTTTCATTATAGCCGTCGTAATCAGCAATCATTAACTGGTAAGGCGACGGCTGACTTCTGTCGACAACCACATAAGCGATGCGAGTCAGAAACGCGCCGCGGATACCGGTCAGCTTTTCATAAACCCGGTTACTGATCATGTGCGCGTAAGAACGGAACTGATTCGCTGAAATCAAAACTTCGCTGCTGTCTAAAACCAAATCTTCAGGATTAAGCGGCTTCTTATCTCGCGGCAGCTGCGCCTTAAGCAAATCAATCAGCTGAAAGCTGACCTGATATTGTCCGTTGCCGTACGGTTTAACATGACCGACAACCAGAGCTTCCGCTTTCACATCAGCCCACTGACTGCCGCGAAAATCACCGACATCACTGATATTGCTCTGAGGAAGCGATAAACTGTTTAACGGGCTGAAGGTGCCGCTGCGGGTTAAGTCCGACTTAACCACATCAGCTAACTGACGCGGCGCCTGACCGGAACCGTCCCAGACAAACGGCATCACGGCAATAGGTCTTGCCGCGTCGACACCTTCCGTAATTACAATATCCAGCGCGGCTTTTGCCGGCGCGGTAATCATAACCGCGGCTAAAATCAGCCACTTGCCAAGTGTTTTCATATTGCTCCTCAATCAAAACGGTTAAGAAGTTGACCATGATTTTTTCGCTCACTCCGGCGAAGGCCGCGGTCCGGCGCTTTTATGACTTGATTAACAAAAGTCATCACCGGATACCAGGCTGCGCCGGTATGACAAAATCAACAACAATCATCAGTCGACTAGTTAACCCTTAATTTGTGTTTTCAGTTATTACGGGTTTATCTCAGGTGAAACTTTTAAGTTAATGTCTTTCATCCGGTTATATACATTTACGTCCGGTGACACGGGTAAACGTCCGGCTTTTGAAATCGCGGCTTTGGCGGCGCGGCATACGATGCTGTCACCGCCGAGAACTCTGGTTGAAATAACAAAACCGTCCTGAGCCAGACGAAGATTCACCCGACAGCTCTTACCCTGCATAGATTGATCGATCACAAGGTTACGCTGAATCGTCTGTGAAATTAACGCCTTGTATTTCTCAACCTCACTGAGTACCTGGCGGCTTCTTGTCCTTTCAAGCGCGGCCTGCTCCCGTGACAATGCTTCCGCTAACTCTTTCTCTTGCTGAGCTTTACGAGCCTCGTCTTGTTTACGTTTTCGCTCAGCGGCTTCTTTACGCCTTCGCTCTTCGGCCGCTTTTCTTGCCGCGGCCTCTTCACGCTTACGTTTTTCAGCGGCGGCTTCGGCGGCCTTCTCGGCGGCGCGGCGCTCCTGCTCTTTTTGCTTGCGGAGCTTTTCAGCCCTTGCCGCTTTTTGTTTTTCTTGCTGCTGTTTTAATTTAGCCGCTTTCGCGGCCGCCGCGGCTTTGTCAGCTTCATTCTGCTTTTGCTTACGTTGCTGTTCAAGCGTTCTGATCCGCCGCTGCTCCTGCTCACGGGCTTTACGGGCTTGATCTAATTGCCGCTGAACTTCAGCCTGACGTTCACGTTCACGTTTGGCCGCGTCCGCTTTCTGTTTGCGAATTTCAGCGACCTGAGCGTCAATCTCAGCTTGATTAACAACCACGGCTTTAAGGGCCGGCGCTGACGCCGCTTTCGGCAGCGCTTGCGGCTTGTCACTGAAATCAACGCCTACCGCTAACGCCGCAATCACCGCGATATGAATCAAAGCGGAAATAGATAACGGGATCCAAAACGAAGGTTTGGCCGGCATCTATCTCTCCTCCGGAGAATCGGTCATTAAACCGACTGACGGCACACCGGCCGATTGCAGTGTCGTCATAAGCTGAATGACACGATCATAAGGTATGTGCTTATCCGCTTTAACCACAACCGGTCTTTCCGGTTCGATCCGGATAAGAGCGGCCACGTCAATCGCGATTTTCTCAAGTGTCTTTGGCGCGCTTTTATCACCGTCACCGTCATTTAAGTAATAATCACCCTGAGCGTCTATCGAAGCCACAATCGGCGGTTTACTGTCAGCGGGTAACACTTCCGCTTCTGATTGCGGTAAATCGACTTTGACTCCCTGGCTCACAATCGGCGCGGTGACCATAAAGATAATAAGCAGTACCAACATTACATCAATGTACGGCACCACATTGATTTCAGCGACGGGCCGGCGACGCTTACGCTGATAAACCTGCATTAAGCCCGCTCCTTCTTGCTGTAGGCCTGACGGTGAAGAATGCTGGAAAACTCTTCCATAAAGTTCACGTACGACATTTCCAGTTTTTCAACGTGAGTGGTAAAACGGTTATAGGCGATAACCGCCGGAATCGCCGCGAATAAACCCATGGCGGTTGCGATTAAGGCTTCCGCGATACCCGGAGCCACCATCGCAAGGGTAGCGTTTTCAACGGCCCCCAGCGCGATAAAGGAATTCATGATCCCCCAGACGGTTCCGAACAAACCGATATAAGGACTGGTTGAGCCAATGGTCGCCAGTAAAGGCAGGCTGGTCTCTAACTGATCAATTTCACGCGACAGAGATACACGCATGGCGCGACCCGTCCCGTCCATTACCGCTTCAGGCATATTGCCGCTGATCCTGGTCAGTCTTGAGTACTCTTTAAAGCCCGTAACAAATAAACTGCCCATACCCTGGTTGCTGTCTCCGCAGGCGGATAATTCTTTAAAAAGATTATTGAGATCAACACCTGACCAAAATCTGTCCTCGAATTGCATCGAGTGTTTTCTTGCCGAAGTCAATAACCTCCGGCGCTGAATAATTACCGCCCAGGAAATCACAGACAAAGCCAAAAGGGTAAGCATCACCAATTTTACAAGCAAACTCGCTTGTAAAAACAGGCCTAAAAAAGAAATATCAGCGTGCACTCATTAACTCCTGAACGATATTTTGCGGAATTGCTCTGGGACGCATTTTAGAAAGCGTAATACAAGCAACAACTACGGTCGCCTCACAATAGACTTTTCCATTCTCATCAGCTAAAGACTGCAGGAAAACCATCGAAGCTTTTTTCATTTCTTTAAGCTTAGACATCACAATCAGGTTTTGTTCAAACTTTGCGGCGACTTTAAAGTCGAGCTCGCAATGTTTTACCACGAATGCGATATCCCGCGCTGACAATTCAGCCTGGCTTATACCGATGTCTCTCAGCCATTCGGTTCTCGCCCGCTCAAAAAACTTCAGATAATTTGAATGATAAACCAAGCCGGCGGCGTCAGTGTCTTCGTAATAAACAGAAATCGGCCAAGAAAACATAAAAACCAAATAAAGATTGTTAAAAAATCAAAAGCTAACTATACCTATTGCTATGCGCTTTGTGAATTGCCTAAAGAAGGTAAAATAAGGCTATCTGACCGGTTTGACGTTATTTTTGCTATTTTTTTAATTCGCATAGCGTGAGAATGCTAAAAACAAGAAACAAAAAACACAATTAATTAACAATACCGCAGGCTAATAAACCGCCGGTAATATACAGTTTAGTTAATAGAAATTAAGATCACATAGTTATTCACGGCAATAAAAAAGTATTTATTTACAAGAAGTAAAGCTGATCCGGCAAAAATAGCAAACGTGACCTAGTATTAGTTTTTCTTATGTGAACTCTCAATTTTTCTCGGTTGCTGAATTAATTAAACGTCCCTAAAATGCCCTCGTTTTCCGGAAGGGCTGTTTCAATGAGTCAGCTGTGAAAACAGGAACATTTGTCAGGTGTGCCCGTCACGGCTGATTTCCCTGGTTCTTTTTGTATTGACTTCCCTTACCTTCAATTTGTTGATTGTAATTTTTTGATTGTATTGTGCATTACTTTGCCCGCTTGATTAAGCGGGCTTTTTTTGCCTTAACCCTAAAAAACTCAGTTGATCGCTTTAATTTTCTGTAACTCGTTTAAATTTATTTAAGAAATGTACAACGTCAAAGTTCTTAACCATTACGCCAAAGCTTCAGCCATCATTTTCTCAGCGTCTTTTAAGACATTCCGCAGATGCTCTTGTGACACAAAACTTTCCGCGTAAAGCTTAAACAGCGGCTCTGTACCTGACGGTCGCACGGCAAACCAGGCGTTTTCAGTGATGATTTTTACCCCGCCGATTGCCGCTCCGTTACCCGGCGCGCGGGTTAATACATTAAGAATCTTCTCACCCGCGAGCGAGTCAGCGGTAAATGATTCAGCGCTTAACTGAGCGAACTTGTGTTTTTTATGCAGGCTTATCGGACTATCAATACGCTGATAGCTGCTGGCGCCGAATTCTTGTTCAAGCTCGGCGTATCGCTGAGCCGGCGATTTACCTGTCACCGCATAGATTTCCGCGGCAAGCAGCCCAAGAATAAAGCCGTCTTTATCGGTACACCAGGTGCCGCCGTCTTTTCTTAAAAAGGCCGCGCCCGCGCTTTCCTCACCGCCAAAGGCGATGCTTGAGTCAGCCAGACCATCAACAAACCATTTAAAACCGACGGGGACTTCTATCAGCCCGCGGCCGTGTTTGCGGCAGATTTTGTCGATCATTGAACTCGAAACCAGTGTCTTACCGATGGCTGAATCACCGTTCCACCGCGGGCGGTATCGCAATAAGTAATCAATGGCAACCGCGAGATAATGGTTCGGGTTCATCAACCCGTATTCCGGGCAGACGATACCATGCCGATCATAGTCAGGATCATTACCGATGCAGATATCAAAACTGTCCTGATGTTTTAGCAAACCCGCCATCGCTGACGGAGATGAACAATCCATCCGGATCTTGCCGTCTTTATCCAGAGTCATAAAACCAAAGGCCGGGTCGACTTTATCATTCACTAACGTGATATCTAATCCGTATTTTTCCGCTATCGGCCGCCAATAGTGAATACCCGAACCGCCGAGAGGATCAACGCCGATTTTTACCTTTGCTTTTTGAACAGCTTCAAGATCGACCACGTTATTCAAATCATTGACATAAGGTGAGACTAAATCCTGCCAGTCCACCAGCTCAAGCTTAGCGGCGATATCGTAATTCACCTTTTTAACGCCTTCCATCCGATTAGCCAGATATTCATTCGCCCGGTTCTCAATCCAGCCGGTGATCTCAGCTTCCGCCGGACCTCCGTGCGGCGGATTGTATTTAATTCCGCCGTCTTGCGGCGGATTGTGTGACGGAGTGATAATCAAGCCGTCACTTAATTTCTGATTAACCTTGTTATAAGCGACAATCGCACGGGAAACCACCGGAGTCGGTGTAAAGCCCTCGCCTTGCTGCGCGATAATATGAATATTGTTCGCGGCTAAAACTTCTGCCGATGACACAAACGCGGCATATGACAACGCATGAGTATCCATTCCTAAAAACAACGGCCCTTCAATGCCGGCTTGCTGACGATAATCCGCGACGGCTTGAGCAATCGCCCAGATGTGGTTCTGATTGAAACCCGACTTTAACGATGTACCTCTGTGACCGGAGGTTCCGAAGCTGACCCGCTGCTCAATATCATTTACGTCAGGCACGCTACGGTAATAACGGGTCATTAACTTCGGCAGATTAACCAAATCCTTTTGCCCGGCGGCTTGTCCTGCCCTTTCATGTAACGCCATAACTAACCTCTGCGTTTAACGCTGTTTTTTGAATTTTTCTTTGCCGTCGTTTTTTTCGGTGACACTTTAGGAGTACCGTCCTCATTCAGCCACTGCCCCCATATCTGACAAGACAGCCGCTTAATCACGTCATTTTCACAACCAAGTAACTGAAGAACCTGATTTAAAATCGTCCGCTTTTTCGGCGTGTTATTATTTACGACAACCCAGTAGCCGCTGCCGCCGATTTGTTTGGGATTGGACGATTGACTTGATTCAAGTAACTCTTCTTTTGAAGTCGCGAAATACAAACGACCGCGGCCTTTAATCCGCAATACCCGGGTGAAGTCCGAGGGCGCGGTCTCATATAAGCGGGATAGCACAAATAAAAACCGGCCCACGGCGGCTTTTTGAGCCCGCAATTCATCATCATTAAATAATCGCGCGAACTTAATATGCGCATAATTCTCTGTTTTGCCGGCCACTTTAGCTCCGGGAGCGGGTTCCTGAAACTCCGAACCCGGCTCATGAATAGATTCAGGTTTGCCGCTTTCTTTACGCTCAACGGCCAGATCCAGCAGACGACGTAAAATATCAGAAGCGCTTTCGCCAATACGCTCAGTTTTTCCGGCAATAAAACGATACAGATCCTCATCTACTTCAATATATTTCATGAATCTAAATTCCTTTCATCATTAATAAATGCGATCCGGTAGATCAATGTCGCTTAAGATACCCATTTTCGGCGTTTACGTCATCCTTGATGTTAATAAAATTACGTACTGAATAGAAAACCTTGTATTAACCTCCAATTACTACGAAAATAACGCAAAAAATGTTAATGATTAATATGAATTACTCAGTCTCCGGTCAGGGAACGCCTGTCATTCTCATTCACGGGTTATTCGGCAGTTCGGATAATCTGAAGTCACTTGGTCAGGCGCTCGAAAAGCATCATCAGGTGTTCAGGGTTGATCTGCCCAATCACGGGCAAAGCCCGCATGTTGATGAGCTCACCTTTGAAATTATGGTTCAGCAGCTTAACAATGTTTTAGACGCATGTGATATTGATCAGGCGCATATTGTCGGCCACTCTCTGGGTGGTAAAGTCGCCATGGCTTTCGCCCTGCTGTATCCTGAGAAGTGTCTGAGCGTTATCGCCGCTGATATCGCGCCCGCGAAATATCCGAGAAGGCATGACAATGTATTTTCAGGTTTACAGAGCCTGCCGCTGGACGGACATTCTGACAGACGAGCCGCGTTACGGCATTTAACAGACTCGAACATCGATAACGCGACAGCTCAGTTTTTACTCAAGAATCTGCGTCGCACGGAAACGGGCTTTCGCTGGAAAATGAACCTTGAAGGTTTATTTAACAGTTACAACAACTTAATAGACTGGCCGTTCAATGAACGTCAGTACCGCGGCCCTTGTTTGTTTTTGCGCGGCGGTGATTCAAATTACGTTACGGCGCAACACAGAGATACGATTATGGCTCAGTTTCCTATGGCGTCGGCGAAAACCATTCAAGGCGCCGGGCACTGGCTTCACGCGCAAAAGCCGGCCGTGTTCAACCGGATTGTCAAAGAGTTTATTGAACAGAGCGGCTCTGACGATTCATAATCCCGAGCGGATATGATATATTCCCGCCTCATTTAATTTACCGGCGAGACACAAGAGTTCGAGTAATATGTTGAATCAGTACATGGAGCAAATTGAGACTTTAGGTCTGAACTTCTTTTTTGCCGCCATTTTCTTTTTTATCGGCATGGCGATACATGATGTATTAAAAGAAGGTAAGGTGCCTAAATTCGGTCGTTATACTGTCTGGTTAGTGTTATTTCTCGGCTGCGCCGGATTTATTGCGAAAGGCTTAATCCAGTTTTTGTGGGAGTCTAATGGGATTGGCTAGTCATGGCAAAAGAACAAGCAGACAGAACGACATTCGACCTTTTCGCCGATGAGAAGCGTCGCGGCAGACCGAGAAGCAATCCTCTGCCCCGCTCACAGCAATTAAAGGTTAACAAGAGAAATCAGCTCCTCAGAGACAAAGCGAAAGGCCTGAAAAGAATTGAACTCAAAGTAACACAAGAATTGTTTAATATTCTGAATGAAAAAGCATTAGCGGAGAATGTCAGCCGGGCTCATTTAATCGAATCAATGCTGATTGCTCAACTTGATGCAGATTGAGACCGTCCCGATTGATTCACTGTCTGTATGCGGACAGAGTTATTACGATTTAGAACAAAGGAAAGAAAATGGCAACAGTAGGTCTTTTTTTCGGCAGTGATACAGGTAACACCGAAGCCGTAGCTAAAATGATCCAAAAGAAATTAGGCAAGCAGATGGTCGGTGTTAAAGACATCGCTAAAAGCACCAAGGAAGAAATTGCCGGTTTTGATCTTCTGCTGTTTGGTATTCCGACCTGGTACTATGGTGAGGCTCAATGTGACTGGGATGACTTCTTCCCCGAGTTAGAGCAAATCGATTTCGCGGATAAGCTGGTAGCGATTTTCGGCTGCGGGGATCAGGAAGACTATGCGGAGTATTTCCTCGACGCCATGGGCATGGTCGGTGACATCGTATCCGAGCGCGGCGGCATTATCGTCGGCCACTGGCCGACAGCCGGTTATGAGTTTGAGGCCTCTAAAGCGCTTGTTGATGACGACCACTTTATCGGCCTGGGTATTGATGAGGACCGTCAGCCGGAACTGACTGAAGAACGTGTTGATCAGTGGGTTAAACAAATTCATGAAGAAATGTGCTTAGCCGAATTAGCTTAGTTGTCATACCGGCGCGGGCCGGAAATGATTAATACGTGTCGGTAATGAACACCACGCTTTCTCGTATAAGCCCAAAATAAACGACAGCAAAACAGGGAAGTTATTTCGGGACAGTTTCTTCTAAAGTTTCTGAAGCGGCCCGCAGCCGCTTTATTGTCCGCTATGACTAAAAAAAATCAACACTGGGATATCTTCTGTACCGTCATTGATAACTATGGCGACATCGGCGTGACCTGGCGGCTTGCCAGACAGCTTTCCGCCGAATATCAACTGCCTGTCAAGCTTTGGGCGGACGACCTGGCCTGCTTTCAGCGCATTCTTCCCGAGCTGAACCCGCGGCTTGAGCGCCAGAACTTCGGTGATATTGAAATCATCGTCTGGAATGATCGGACACCGCAAAGCTGGCGGGCCGGCGAAGTCATCATTGAAGCCTTTGCCTGTGAGCTGCCTGAATACATAAAATCTCAGCTTGGAAAGCCGGATAAACAAGCGCCTGTCTGGCTGAACCTTGAATACCTTTGCGCCGAAGAGTGGATTGACGACGTCCACGGTCTGCCCTCGATTCAGCATAACGGCGTTAATAAATACTTTTTCTTTCCGGGATTTTCTGAAAAAAGCGGCGGCTTAATTTTTGAGTCGGACTTATTTGAGCGGCAACAGACCTTCTTAGCTCAGGAGAATGTAAAAGCGGACTTTTTATCCAAGTCCGGCATTGATTATCAGCAGCAGCAAATCATCAGCGTTTTCAGTTATGAAACACCCGCGCTTGAGTCTTTAGTGACATATTTTATAAATAATGAACCGAAGACAATTCTATTAGTGCCTGACGGTCGCAGCTTAATGTCTGTCGCCCGGGCTCTGGGCGCGGAACGCAAACAATTACAAGCCGGTAAACCTATTCAGGCGGGCAATTTATCACTGGCGGTTTTACCTTTCACCACCCAGCAGGGGTTTGATGAGCTATTGTGGATCTCGGACATTAATATCATTCGCGGCGAGGATTCTTTCATGCGAGCCCAGTGGGCGAGAAAACCGTTTATCTGGCATATCTACCCTCAGGATGAGCAAGCGCACATTGAAAAACTTAATGCCTTCCTTGACCGATACTGCGCGCGATTACCTGAAGAAACAGCCGACGCCCACAGGCAGGTGAATCTGGATTTCAATCTTGATAAAGCGGAACAGATTAACGCGTCCTGGAAAAACTATACGTCGAATTATCAAAAACTCTTAAACCACGCCCGAAACTGGCCGAAATCAGCGTTAAATGACACGGATTTAGCATCTCGACTGGTGGAGTTTGTCAAAAACCGTTAATATCCGACAATTGCAAAAAACCTGAAGAAATAGGAACAAACTAATGAAAACCGCTCAGGAAATTCGTACCGGTAACGTAATTATGGTGGACGGCCACCCTATGGTCGTTCTGAAGACGGATTATCACAGATCCGGTCGCGGCGCCGCCGTAGTTAAAATGAAACTGAAGAACTTACTGCAAGGTACCGGTACTGAAACCGCGTTTAAAGCTGAAGACAAAGTAGAAGATATCATTCTGGATCGTCTGGATTGCACTTACTCTTACTTCGCGGATCCTATGTACGTATTCATGGACGAAGAGTTCAACCAATATGACGTGGAAGCCGAAAACTTAGGTGACGCCGCGCCGTACATCGTTGACGGTATGGAAGAAGTCTGCCAGGTGACTTTCTACGAAGGTAAGGCGATTTCCGTTGAGCTACCGACTTCCGTAGTACGTGAGGTAACTTACACTGAGCCGGCGGCCCGCGGCGACACCTCAGGCAAAGTAATGAAGCCGGCGACCATCACTGGCGGCGCGACGATTACTGTCGCTGAATTCGTTAAAAACGGCGACCGTATCGAAATCGATACTCGTACCGGCGAATTCAGAAAACGCGTTTAATATACCTATGTAAAAAAGAGGACGCGAATAATTCACTTCCTCTTCTTTATCGGTCAATATGTTATTCATCTCAAGTCAGCTACCTCACCGGCAGTTCTTTTCCGACGAACATATTATCGATCAGCTGCTGATCACGAAGCGCGACCGCTTTTTCAACCACCTCTTTAGTCAAATGCGGCGCGAAGTACTCGATAAAGTCATACATGTAAGTTCGCAGGAAGTTACCTCTTCTGAAACCGATCTTCGTGGTACTGCTCTCAAAAATATGGCTCGCGTCGATAGCGACTAAGTCTTTATCTGACTCTTTGTCAATCGCCATTGAGGCGATAACGCCCACACCTAAACCTAAACGTACGTAGGTTTTTAAGACTTCGGCACTGGTCGCGGTGAACACAACCCTGGGCTCAAGCCCAGTGCGATTAAATGCCTTTTCAATTGCGCTTGAACGATCAAAGCCGAACACATAAGTAACCAATGAATAATTCGCCAGCTCTTCAATGGTGAGTGTTGATTTCAGCGCCAGCGGATGATCGCGGGTTACTACCACTGAACGGTTCCAGTGATAACACGGCAGCATAATCAGATCTGAGTACAAATGCATTGCTTCGGTCGCGATGGCGAAATCAGCATTACCGTGAGCCGCTAACTCACTGATTTGAGTAGGCGTGCCCTGGTGCATATGCAAATTAACTTTCGGATAGCGTTTGATAAAACCTTTAATAATACTCGGTAAGGCATATCGCGCTTGCGTATCAGTTGTAGCAATATTTAATTCACCTTGATCCGGCAGTGTGTATTCTTCAGCGACTCTCTTAATGCCCTCAACTTTGCTCAGAATATCATTAGCGATGTTGATGACCTGCTGTCCCGCTGGCGTGACGTGTGTTAAGTGCTTACCGCTTCGGCCGAAAATTTGTATGCCTAGCTCATCCTCTAGCATTCTTACTTGTTTGCTTATCCCTGGCTGCGATGTATACAGATTTTCAGCGGTAGCTGATACATTCAGGTTGTGATTAACAACCTCTGCAATAAACCGTAATTGCTGCAGCTTCATTTGTACCCCTCTGTGTTAAACTCCAAAAAGTTCATTTTAATAAATGGATATTAACTATAAGCAAATGTTATAGGCGATCCAATAAATTATTTCTAAAAGTAATAACGCAGTAAGTTTTCAGTCAACTTTGTTAAAACAAACTGATATTTAAGAATTTCTTTTCTAAAACGGTAAAACGACACTGGCACTGAGTGGTTAAATTGACGTAAAATCAAAATTACATAATTTAAGAACGTCATTCTTATGTCGCTCAAAGATAAGAAAGTGAAATAGTTACTTTTATTTCATAGGCTTATATAATTTTTATCAAAGTCACTTTTAATCAGCCGATATGGTGAAGTGTCAGGTTGTTGTTTTAAATATACGGAAAAATTATGGTTTTCACAGTTGCACTCATTGTTATCAGCGCGCTATTAATTTTAATCATTGGTATTAACATTTATCAACAACACAAAGAGCGTACGGACTCGGAGCGCAGACATCAGCTGCAAAAGCAAAGAGCCGTCATCGACGAGACAGAGAGCGTGCTCGCGAACGTTGCCTTGTTCCCGTGTTCCAATGATGTTGTGCTGGTTTTATATAAAAGACTGGCGCAGTCTCTTGAAACCGCGGTGACATTCAGTAAAAACCAGCAGCAACGTGATTACCAGAGAAGACTGGTAGATTTACAATCTCTGATTGACCAGTTAGAAAACACCTCATCACCGTCACCGAGTATAGATTCAGTACAGATCCCTGATAATGACAAACAGCTCATCACCCTCGTACAGATGCTGAAGAAACTTAAAGCCATTCTCCGCGCCGAGCACAATAAAGGAAAGGTTGACCCTAAGATATTTACCGACGAAGAAAACCGCGTCAACAGCATGCAGTTACGCATTAATGTCGACGCCATGCTGACCCGCGCCAGATCCGCTAAAAGCATGAAGCAATATGGTTCGGCCAAGCAGCTGTTACATAAAGCGCTTTCAACTTTAAACGCAATCAAAGTAAAAAGCCCCGAAGACCGGTTTGCCGATAAGAAGTCAGAGGAAGTGAAGGCTCTTCTGGAAGAAATCAACGGTCAGAACGAAAGAGAAGGTTCTCCGGCCGAAGCGAAAAAGAAAGAAAGTGACGATTTAGATATGCTGTTCCAGCCGAAGAAAAAGTGGTAACTTCCGGCCGCGCGCTGCCGGGCGCGGGAAAAATTGCTTATAGCAAGCTGACTTGCGGCACAGGCAGTTGTCGTTATCGCTAAAACACGGCCGGCAGCGATTTCAGCCGGCTTGAGAACCTACAGCGGTTCACTCTGCGGGTGAATGATACCTGTCCCGCTTTCCGATAAATTAAACAACTTATCAACAGCCGCTTACATTTGCCCTCTTCCGTTATGTTAAATTTTTTTATCTTTATTATTAATGTTACTTCATAATTAGCGAAGATTACTTATGGAGTTTACTTTTTTATCATAGAATCAGATTAATGCGGCTGCCCGCTTAAAATTCAAACTACCGGAATATAAGGTGACTCACTTATGCTACCCGTTAATTCATTGCAAACAATACAAAATTATCATTGCTATCCGGCTAAATACGATCATCGGTTATCTGAGAAACGCTTGAAGATGCTTTTAACGATGAATCCGAGTGATGCTTTTCATATGGGATGCTGGGACAAATTTAAAGACATATTCAGGCCGGACGGCTGCAAAAAAAAAGACTTTATCCAGGCGGTGTATTATGTCATTCACCCTGGTTACTGCTTTCATAGAACCGGGGGAGGACTGGATCTGCCAGAAAATGTCTCTGATGTGCTGCGTGAGGAAGACTGTCCCGGTACCGGCTCAGAGCTTAAGTTCGGGCTGAAAAGTAAGTGTGACTGGCTTAAAGGCTTATTACGCCACGAAATTGCCGAAAAACTGTCAGTAGAAGAGCGTGACGGTAAGCAGACTCTTGTTCTGAAAGGTACTGAGGAACCTTTATACGAAGAAACTCTAGGTCAACAGTTGTTCTCGTTAAGAGTAAACGGAAAAGCGTTTGCGGATCAGATGCCGGATATCGCCCGCTCTTACGCGCTGGACAATTTTAATGCGTTCGCAGAACATTATAAAAAGGCGGCTCCTAGAGAACCGGAAATCACAAAAGAAGATATATGTTCCGACGAAGTAAATGCCTCTTTGCTAGTGCCTGTGATAGGGTTCTCCTGGAAACATAATCCTGTATTCGTTCCCCTTAAAGAGGTCTTCAGCAAGTATGAAAATCATTTACAGATCATTGAATCTATTGAACATTATAAAGCTGAGCTTGATGCTTTAAACACTGTCCGAAAAGATCCAGATTATTTAGCACAATTCGACTATGAGCTGACAAGCCTGATTGGAGGTTATCATGCATATAAATTGAGTGAAGAGGCTGATGAGGCTGCGGCTGAGAATATCGCTGATAAAACTGATGCTCTGGCAAAGGCAAACGAAGAGCATAAAGCGGCTATGCTAAGGTATACTGATTCTATGCGGCTTATCAGAAGACTGACTGTAAGCTTGCGAGAGTCAGATGCAGCTGAAAGAGAGCAAGCGCAACAAGCGTTCAAAGAATGTTTGAGGCTCACAGCCAGACGCACCTCTGAATCACGAGTAAGCAGCACACTAAAACGGCGACGTTCGGCAACTCCTCAATTGCTCCACTGCGCGCATCAGGAGGGAGCAAGACTCCAACATCAGATGTCGAGATCCTTAAACTGACTGAAGCTTAAGGGACTCGCGGTGTAAAAGACGCTGAAAAGTTCAGCCGCGGCCGGATACATTGACAGGCGCGGAAAAAATTACCGGCATAAAAAAGTGTCGTTACTCCGTTTGCTGACAGCAAGGCGCGGCTTGCGGCAAGGAGGGTTACGCTTAACATCGCCGCTTTTGACGTTACTCATCATCTATTTACCGGCATAAGTAGCTGACCATGAGTTTTCTGACATTTTTTGATGTCCGTCTTCACCGCGCGCTATCTTCACCGCGCTAAGGCGTTGCAGCTTCGGTTACGTGGCCGCGGCTGCTCAGGCGCGGTTTCTACTCACCTTTCAGACGTCTGTCTATCTGCTCTTTTAAATTAGCGGGCACGCCTTTGATTAAAATCGTGTCAGATACGGGATCATAAATCACCCTCTCCCCCAGATGCTTACCGTCAAAGCTGAGACTGACGCCGCCGCCGGTTCCCGAGAATTTCTTTAACTGACGAAGGGTTGCCTTATCGGCCGGGAACGATTCATCAAGCTCGTATTCACCGGTATTAGCGAAATCATAAAATGAATCCATGCCCGCCCGCTCAAGCTCAGAAGCAAGTGATTTCAGGTCAATATCATCACCCGCGCCTGATTGCTCCGTACAATAATCAAACACCTTTTCACGCACGTCCTGCTTTTCTTCTTTGGTTAACTCATTTGAGGCAACAAAATCCTCGACCGCGGCCATTAAGTTTTTATTTTGCGCTTTGGTGTTTACGCCCTCCACACATCCCATGAAGTCTAAGAAAAAATCAGCGACTTTACGGCCGGCGCGACCGCGGATAAATGAAATATACTTTTTAGAATCCGGTTCGGCTTGTAACTCAGTCAGATCAATTCTCGCGGCTAATTGTAAGTTATTTAAATCAAGATGATTATTTTGTGACAGCTCCATATCATCCAGAACCGTCATTGATGACTTCGCATTAAGCAGCGCGACAAATAAGAATTCACTGGCGAGGCTGGTGTAACATGCCATCAGTAAAAAACCGCCCTGGCTGAAGTCATATTTGGCGAGCTCTTGCTGCAATAGCTGACTCGCTTTGCCGGTAAACTCAACAAAACCTAAGTTTCCCTGACGGTATTGATTTAACGTATCCGAAAACTCAGTATTGACCTTCGCGTCTTCGTCCGGCGCGCCAAAGTAACCGAAACCTTTGCCCGCTTTGCCGGTATAGATCCGGTGCAGCTCCTCTAACATCACTTCAAGCGCCGAGCCGTTAAGTAACGGCCGCGGACGTAAACGGCAGGTCAGCCCGCCTTCGGCGGCTTGAGTGATCTCGTGAATAATGGCTTGCTCGATTGAAATAGTCATAAGGCTTTTAGTGATAGTGAGTTAAATTTTCGCTATTATATGCCGCTAATTCTGTTCTATGTGAATCATTTTTTTATGGCTGCGCAATCTAAATACAAAAACGAGCAAATGGAATCCGTTATCAATGAGGTTTTGGCCGTGCTGGATAAGCACCGGGCACCGGTTGATTTAAGCTTAATGGTACTGGGAAACAGTATCACTCATATTATTGAAAGCAACATCGCTGAAGAATCGAGAGAGGCTATCGTTGAACAATTCGCCGGCGCGCTGAAACAATCGACTAAAGTTAACAAGTAACCTAAGATACGATTTAATCTTTTGAAAATTCATTTGAAAGCGGAAACTTGAGCTGATAATGCAGGAAAATATTTTTGAAGCGGCAAAACGACTCGGCAGAGATAAAGTATCAAACTTAATCAACTGGGGACATTGGTTTGCTTTTGTCAACGGTCTTTTAGCCGTCATCATAGGTTCACGTTATATCTCGGCTCTCGGATTTCCCGACTCTGTAGCCGGCTGGGGTTATCTGATTTTATACACTATCGGTCAGTTCTGCTTTCTTGCTTTCATTGTTTATCTTGTATGCCTGTTTCCGGCGACGATATTACTCCCCTACTCCCGGATTCTTAGAGGTTTTGCCGCCGTTGTCGCGACCGCCGGCCAGACCGTCCTGCTGTACGATACAAAAATATTTGAGGTTTACGGGATTCACCTGAGCCCGTTCGCGATTGACTTAGCCTGGACGGATCTTAACTCTCTTTTTCACGGATACTCCTATTTAGTGACTCCTGTCGTTATCTTAACCGTTGAGCTCACGCTGGCTAATTATCTGTGGAAGCGCATAAACAAAATTCAGAAACGTAATTACGGCCCGAAAGTATTAGCCGTAGTCGGCACTTGCTTTGTCGCGAGTCATCTCATTCATATCTGGGCTGACGCCGCCAACGCCGTCAATATCACACGCTACGATGACGCTTATCCGTTATCATACCCCGCGACCGCAAAAACCTTCATGGAAAAACACGGCTTTGAGAGAAGATCAAGTACATTTTCCGAGGCGGGCAAAGAAACAAGTCTGAGATATCCCTTAGCTCCGCTTCATTGTAAGGCGGAAAGGCATCCGGATATTTTATTTGTCTCCGTGACCAGTTTAAGAAGGGACATGCTTAATAAAGCCACCATGCCTTTCTTATCACGGTATGCTCAAAATAATTTTAATTTCAGAAATCACTTCAGCGGCGGCGGCAATTATCAGAGCAGCATATTTTCTATTTTATATTCGTTACAAACCTCTTATTCAGACGCGGGTTTATTTGATTTTAAATCGCCGGTCTTGACTCAGGAGTTAAAAAGAGCGGGCTATAACCTGGGGCTGTTTAACTCGCAGGCTTTCATCAGTGATCTTGAGCCTCGTGCGATGTTTAACGATTTTGACAAGCATATCGTCAGACATCACCATAATAACGCGGTCGCCGACGCCAATATTCTCAGCCGTTTCAGTCACTGGCGGCAACATCAGTCTCAGCCCTGGTTCGCGCTGGTAAATCTTAACGCCACGGAAACATTTGATACTCCCGTCGGTTACTTAGGCATTAAAACCGTTAAAACACCGGGCGATTACAAGCCGGCACAACGTGTCCTGTTCAATCAATACCGGCAGTCCGCGAGTTATGTCGACAGGCAGATTGATAAACTCGTGAACAGTATTCCTGAGAACACTATTATTGTGATAGCGGGGGAAAACGGGGCGATTTTTGATATTAATAACGACTATAAAGACTCATTATCACCGGCAAACGTCGAAGTGCCGCTTATTATCCACTGGCCTGATCACGGTTCAAGGCAAGTTGACTACCGCACTACGCATTACTCAATAGCCCCGACTTTAATGACTGAGGTTTTAGGATGCGAAAACCCCGCTAAGGATTACAGTTCCGGCGATTCCCTGCTGAAGCCGAGCCCTGACAGCTGGGTATATATCGGCGATCAACGGGCGTTCGCGATTTATCAGAAAGATCAAATTACCGTTATTGACAGGCACGGAAAGTACCGGATTTATGATATCGGTTTCAAAAAGCGCCTCCGCGATAGAAAAATGCGCGCGCCTGAGCTGATTCAGGTTATGCGTGAGGGCCGCAGACTGTACAATAATTAATTTTAAAATATTAACTGATTATTAAAACAATTTAATTTGTATAAATAATGCCGATACGATAAATATAAGCTCATGCCGATAGCTTTTTTAATCTCCGCGGGTTTAATTCCCCGCCTCCCGGGCGAACTAACCATTAAAGCTTATGTTTTTTCATACCGGCGAAGGCCGGAAATAAAATATCGAAAAAAAACCTATCGTCAGCTATTTATATTAATCTTTCTCACACTTAAAGAGCGCGTATCATGGCAATTAGTAACCCTATTGACTGCAGTTTTACTCAGCTTCAATTAGATGATGCTTTAAAGAGCTTAAATTTAGACATGTTTCAGCGGCCGGACTTTTTACTGAAAATCGCGGGCGTTGAGTATAAAGCGACCTGTGATCCCGTCAGGCACGGAGAAGTCACGGACATAGTTAAAACCAGTTGGTTTCGCAAAATTTTCCTTACCCGCGATAAGGAATCACAATATAAGCGGGACTGTAATAATTTAAAGCGAGCACTGAACCGATGGAAAGCCCACGCCCTCAATAACGCTACTCCCCAACATCAAACAGCATTTAACCGTTTCTTCGGACAAAGCGGATCATCAGAAGATTTTGAGGTTATAGAAATGCCGACGCCTGAGACTGAGCGTACAGACACACAGGCTGATCCGGCGGGTACGACCACTCAATCCGAGGCCGCCGCGGTTGAACCGCAACCAAAAGACGCGTTTAATGTCGCTTATTCGGAAACAGACGATATAATCAAAGCGGTACTCAGGAACGATATCTTTAACGCGGTATTTTTATGTGAGCTGTTTATTAACAATCATATAGGTATCAGCGAATTTTTTGAGTATCAGAGTGGCGTCAACCTCAAACTCACCCCTGGAGAACTGTGTATTAAAATTGTAAATAGTTATAACATTTTTAATTACAGTCATATCCACATTATCCTTGAAGATGTATTAAACACTCTCCTGTCCGACAGCTCAGGACTGCTGACTCAAGATCAAGCCGCTGAGGTAAGCGAATTAAAAGCGAATTGTAACTACTCAATAAGTTGTGGTAGTTCGAGACCCTTGCAGCACCAAGTCTCCCAGTAAAGGGATGGTATTTTTAAGAGAAAGCCTGTCATTTAAAAACGCCCAAAATGACACGTTTTGTTTTTGGCAGGTTTTGCGCAAACTCGAAAAGGTGTCTCGGCATCGGCGTCCTAAATCACTTCTTGTTCCACCACTGACTTTTCGCCTTTTGACATGTTCTCGCAAATCGTTTTCACTGCCGTTGGTATGTATCGGAATTTCAGGTCGTTCCAGTACTCGAAGTAGCGACGACTTATGTTTGTGCAGTCGCTTTAGCTGTTGATTCAAGGTTTGATAACTGGTCTTTTGCGTAAAAATATCATCAAACCTTTGAGAGAGTTGTTCTGCTTTCTTGATACAAGGCTGAACTTTATAACGTTTAAGCTCACGGTAAAAATCCCAAATCTCATCTCTCACTTTTTTGATATCACTACGGTGTTCTGGGCAAAGTGGAATAAGATTGTGGATGAGCCTTTCAGCATGAACCCAGCACAGAGCGTGAATGAGTACCTTAAATTGTCCCGCGCCATCACTGACAACCACCAATGATTCGATAGGTTGCACTTCAACGGCTTGAGCAAATAATGCCCCTTCGGTCGCACATCGAATATGACGTTCGCTGGTAAATCCGAGCTGCTGTAAATGCTCCAGCCATTGTGCTTCATTATTAAAAAATTGACATGGGTGATTAGCAAGACTTTCCCGTTGTGCCATGGGTAACCTTTGTTGCTTCATATAATTCAGCGCCGCAGTATTAATGCGATACCCGAGTTGATCCGCACACAGCAATGACAAGAAATTTACTCTGCTTTTGCTTTTTGAACTTTGAAACCAAGCAAACAGCTCATTACCGATATGAGTGACAAACCCATTTTTGCCTTGATGACTCCACCTGTATCATCGGTCGTAATGTAACCTGTACCGCTTAGCCCTTTAGTCAATAAGTCATCCTTCTCGTGATGAAAGTCATCATATTTTTCTGATAACAAACGATTGAGTTGGCCTGCTGAAATATCGACGCCCCACTCTCTGAGTTGTTCGAGCAGTAGCGACTGAGTCACTTGACAATGATGGTGCTGATACAGCACATAAGTTCTTAATGTTGTACCAAAGTGCGAGCCTTTGAGCTCTGCCGGGAGTTGGCCTGATACTATCTTGCCGTCAGCGAGACGGTAGCGGGCCATCTTGTAACAAGTATTGATGTTGTTAATTTCGATGTCTTGAACAACAAAAGTTTTATAGCCGATGAATTGAGCGTTTGATGGAATGTGACCTTCCGGCTCTATGACTTTTTCATTATGGATGCGCAGGTTCGAGGTTTTACCGCGCTTTCCTTTTCGCTTGCCAGACTTCCCTTTGTTCGAACCGTTTTCATCGTTGTCAGGGTCAGTATTATCATCCATACCGCTGGGTTTGAACTTGGGTTTCTTTTTCTGATTCTTAAGCTCTTTGATTTCATCTTCTAAAATTTGAACACGCTCAGACAGCTCTACAATAGTTTGCTGTAGTTCTTCAACGACTGGACGACATTCAGGGCAAGCTGAATCAGATAAATCAGGAATTTTTAGCTTCAAAATCAAGTGGTATAATTAAATTTGATGAGAGTATGAAGCCTTAAAATAAGCAGTCAAGTTGATCGCACGATCGTTACAAAATCTTACAGTTTGATGACTTAAGTACCTAGTCAATTGCTTTCATCTGAAGAAGTCGCTCTTGACTGGCGTTTCAGAAAGAAAAATATTCGATTTCATTTGACTGGGTACTTACCACAACTTATTGAGTAGTTACAGCGAATTTTGATAACTCATTAACAATAATGGAAAAAACCGGTTTCAGCTGGAAGGGAGCAAAAGAAGCGGCCGGGAAAGCCGCGGACAAAATAACCGTTATACCCGTTGATAAAAGAAACGTGCTGCTGCATACTCACTGGTCGCTACTTTGTCTGTTAAAGCACCCTGTAACAGCGGAGGCATTTTTAGGAAAGCTTCAGCAAAACCTAGTAATAACTGATAATGATCTAAGCGCGTTACAAAACACAAAACAACCCGGCAGACAACTTTTATTATTACAAACAATTTTAAGGGATAAAACACAGCAGCAAGCGGATGATATTGCCAAAACAGCCAGTGAATTAGCCCAATCAAAAAATTTCCGACAAGAGGGGGGCAAGCTGTTAAAGAATTTTGCGGATGCGATATCAGCTGCCGCGGGGGATTTACCGCGAACACACAAGAGCGCAGTGCCGCGGAGTGCTTAAGACGGGCGTCAGAACAGTGAAAAAATTATAGTCGGGTACTAAATGACCCGGCGTCAGCCGGAAGCTTTTTTGCCTTAATTTTCAGTATTGCGTTCGCGATGCTGTGTTTTCGGTCTATATTTACCAGTAATCTTCACAAATAAGTCATAGGATGATGAAGAAAAAACTCCCGCTGGCCGTATCACATCTTATTTTCGCAATTGCCGGATTCGCCGCCGGTATATACACCCTGCCGGTTTTAACCGCGAGCAAGGCTCCGTCTGAGCAGAGTATTTCAGCCAGAATGGCTCAGGCGAAATATAAAGCTGAATTCCGTAAGGATCTAAAAGGCAGTGATTTTTTTCATTGGGGGGAAGGTCATATCGCCATTGGCTCCGGACATATTTCATTTGAGGGTAAGTTAGCGCCCGGGCCGGATTATAAGCTTTATCTGTCCCCTGAATTCGTCGAAACGGAGAAGGACTTCAAAAAGCTGAAATCACAAATGGTTAAAGTCGGTAATGTCAATTCATTCAACGGCTTTATTCTGGATGTACCGAAACGAATCGATATAGAAAACTACACAAGTGTAATTATCTGGTGTGAAACTTTCGAAGAGTTTATAACCGCCGCTGAATATCGCTAGAAATCCGCCATATTGACAGTCAAAAAACTTAACAACCACCGTCTGAAAGACGGTGGGTTACTTTTTGCGGACTGAAAGTCCGCTACTCGGCTTCAGTGACTCGATTTACTCTATGTCAAAATTATCATGACCTTTTCTTTCGAAGTGATGCTCAAGATATTCCGCGATCATCTCTTTTGTTAATTCACCTGCTGTGACGCAAAAGTAGCCCCGTGCCCAGAAATGCTGACCCCAATATTTCTTTTTTAGCATTGGGTATTCACTGAATATTTTTGTAGATGTCCTGCCCTTGATTCGCTTCATTATCAATGATGCTGGTATGGTCGGTGGAGCTGAAACAAGTAAGTGAACGTGATCTTTACTTATGACTCCAAGTAATATCTCTATTTCAAGATATTCACAAACTTGTCTGACTAAATCCCTCACTCTTAAACCCACGTCCCCTACAAGAACTTTATATCTGTATTTTGTGACCCATACGAAATGATACTCAATCTTGTATATTTTGTGTGAGATCCTTGTCGGGGTACTTCATCCATACATCATAAAGGCAACAGCTAGCTGAAAGCTACCCGTCTGAAAGACGGGGGTTTTAACCCTATGCGAGACTCATAAACTTCTCATCGCATTTTTAATTATCGGGCTTATACCCACACTATGTTTAGGGCTAATTACAATATACACGGGTGCTAAAAAAACGCAGGAATCCACAAGCCATATTGAACAGATGATTGCTCACCTGCGACAGGGAACGGAAACCGCGGTCAGAACCATGAGCGAGTCCAATCGTCTGGCTGAGAAAACCATCAGCTCCGCCGGAAAAAGTGAAAAATCCATTGCCGATACACAGCAGGAAATTGAGCATATCGCCGAGAATGCCGGACTGATCGCAAAGGCGGTAACACAGCAGTCATCAGCCACTGAGGAAATAAATGAAGGTATGCAAAATATTAAGTTAGCCGCGACTGAAAATGCCGCCGGCGCTGAGTTAAGCGCACTTTCAAGTCAACTCCAGGGCATTATTAATCGCTTCAAACTGTAACTCGTGTTTATTTAAGTACCTGACCGTAAGTTTTTCGATATTTTTGACGCTCCGGATGTAAGTGCTCTACAAGGCGCTCCCGCGCGGTCATACCGGCAGTCTTTCAAGCAAGAGTAACTGAGGAGTACTTAAGACGGGCGTCAAATCGTCACTCCGGCTAAGGCCGGAGTCCGGCGCCTTTTTTCCCGTTCAGAGAAAATCCGCCGGATGACCGACATACACAATTGTCGTTATTTCGTTCAGAGTAACTAAGCTTCATTCTTCGTTACTTGATATCGGCAACGGGAACAGTCCCTGAATGAGTTAAGAGAAATTTCACCGGTAATTTCAGTTAATCTTAAACATCACAAACTTTACCTTTACGTAAACTTCCTGTACCTTTCCGTTATATTATTTTTAAAACGGTAGTTCGATGAGTATTATCAGCAATTCTCCCAGTAGTTACTCAATTAGTGATTTATCAAAAGAGTTTGATATTACCACCAGAAGCATTCGCTTTTATGAAGATCAGGGTTTATTAAAACCGCAACGCCGCGGGCAGACGCGGGTTTATAGTTTAAAGGACAAAGTACGTTTAAAACTCATTTTAAGAGGTAAGCGTTTAGGCTTTTCTTTAGCTGAAACCCGAAGACTGTTCGAAATGTATGACGCGGATAAATCCAGCACCAGTCAGTTAGATACCATGATCGAACTGATTGAGGAAAAGAAAGCCGCGCTTCAACAGCAAATGGATGATATCAAAGTCGTACTTATGGAGCTCCGCTCCGCTGAGCAGCAATGCCGGGCGGCCTTAGCGGATTCAAAAAAAATAATGACATAACGAATCGCGAAGGCAGAACATCAACAGATTAAAATATCAACAGATTAAAATATCAACAGATTAAAATATCAACAGGATCCTACAAATGAGCTCAATATACACAAACCTGAATTTCGCGCTCGGCGAAGACATCGATATGCTGCGTGACGCGGTTCAGCAATTTGCCGCCGGCGAAATAGCGCCTTTAGCCGAAAAAACCGATCAGGAAAATGCGTTTCCTAACCGGATGTGGCCGTTACTCGGTGACATGGGACTTTTAGGCATTACCGTTGACGAGGCATTCGGCGGCGCTGACATGGGCTACCTCGCTCATGTCGTCGCGATGGAGGAAGTTTCCCGCGCCTCGGCCTCAATCGGTCTGAGCTACGGCGCTCACTCCAACCTTTGCGTTAACCAGATCAATCAAAACGGTAACGCCGTACAAAAAGCTAAGTATCTGCCGAAGCTTGTTTCAGGTGAGCATATCGGCGCCCTTGCCATGAGTGAGCCTAACGCCGGCTCTGATGTGGTTTCAATGAAACTGCGCGCGCGTAAACAGGGCGGTAAATTCATCCTTAACGGCAGTAAAATGTGGATCACAAACGGTCCGGACGCCGACACGTATGTCGTCTATGCCAAAACTGACATTGATAAAGGTCCGCACGGTATAACCGCGTTCATTGTTGAGCGCGGCTTCAAGGGGTTTTCAACCGCGCAAAAACTCGACAAGCTCGGCATGCGCGGCTCCAATACCTGTGAACTGGTATTTGAAGACTGTGAAGTACCGGAAGAAAACATTCTCGGCGGATACAACCAAGGCGTAAAAGTATTAATGAGCGGCCTGGACTACGAACGTGTGGTGCTTGCCGGCGGTCCGTTGGGGATTATGCAGGCTTGCATGGATATTGTGATGCCGTACATTCACGACCGGGTTCAGTTCGGTAAATCAATCGGCGAGTTCCAGCTTATCCAAGGCAAAGTCGCTGATATGTATACCCGTATGAACGCCGCCCGCTCGTACGTTTACGCCGTGGCTAAAGCCTGCGACCGCGGCGAAACCACACGTAAAGACGCCGCCGGCGCGATTCTTTACAGTGCCGAGTCAGCGACTAAGATGGCGCTGGAAGCGATTCAAATTCTCGGCGGTAACGGCTACATCAACGAATACGCCACAGGCCGCCTGCTTCGTGACGCCAAACTCTACGAGATTGGCGCCGGTACTTCAGAAATTCGCCGGATGCTCATCGGGCGTGAGCTCTTTAACGAAACAAAATAATTTCTCCCAGTCCGTCCCGTCACGCCAAAGACGCTGGTGTGATAAATACAGACGTATGTTAAGGATTAAGCCAGTGACAAAGATCAATAGTCGGATTAACGCTCGCGGTGACGAGTTTAAAAAGAAACATCAGGATATGGCGGACTTAGTCGCCGATCTGCGACAACAGCTCGCTGTCATTCGGCAAGGCGGCGGTGAAGTTTCCATGCGGCGCCATTTATCACGCGGCAAACTCGCTGTGCGGGATCGCATCGAAAAACTGCTCGACCCCGGCTCTCCTTTTCTCGAGCTCTCTCAGTTCGCCGCTTACGACGTTTATGATGACAGGATTCCCGCGGCGGGAATTATCACCGGCATAGGCAGAATCAGCGGTGTTGAATGCATGGTCGTAGCTAATGACGCTACGGTTAAAGGCGGCACTTACTACCCGCTTACCGTAAAAAAACACATCAGGGCACAAGAAATCGCCGAACGCTGCCACCTGCCCTGCATCTATCTGGTTGATTCAGGAGGGGCTTTTTTACCGCTTCAGGATGAAGTTTTCCCGGACCGGGATCATTTCGGGCGTATTTTCTTTAATCAAGCACAAATGTCATCGAAAGGCATTCCGCAGATCGCCGTGGTGATGGGTTTATGCACCGCCGGCGGCGCTTACGTTCCGGCCATGGCCGATGAATCCATCATCGTCAGAGAGCAGGGCACGATTTTTTTAGCCGGCCCGCCGCTGGTTAAAGCGGCTACCGGTGAGGAGGTCAGTGCCGAAGAGCTCGGCGGCGCCGATGTTCACACCAAAATTTCCGGGGTCGCCGATCATCTCGCGCAAAATGACGAGCATGCGCTGGAACTGGCCCGTCGCTCGGTGGCACGCCTTAATCACAACAAGCAGGCAGAAAGCCGTTTATCTCAAGTCAAACCGCCGAAGTATGATATTCAGGAATTATACGGCATTGTCGGAACCGACCTGAAAAAACCGTTTGACGTCAAAGAGGTGATTGCCCGTATTGTCGATGATTCTGAGTTTGCTGAATTTAAAGCTAATTACGGCGCGACTCTGGTTTGCGGTTTTGCCGACATTCACGGTTATCCTGTCGGTATCGTGGCCAATAACGGCATTTTATTCTCAGAATCCGCTCAGAAAGGCGCTCACTTTATCGAGCTTTGCTGCCAGCGTAAAATCCCGCTGCTGTTTTTACAAAACATCACCGGCTTCATGGTAGGAAAAAAATACGAACATGAAGGCATAGCCAAACACGGCGCTAAAATGGTGACCGCCGTATCATGCGCCGCCGTGCCTAAATTCACCGTTTTAATCGGCGGCAGCTACGGTGCCGGCAACTACGGCATGTGCGGCCGGGCTTTTGATCCGACGATGATCTGGATGTGGCCGAATGCCAGAATTTCAGTAATGGGCGGCGAGCAGGCGGCCGGTGTTTTAGCGGCCGTGAAAAAAGACGGCATGATCCGAAAAGGGAAAACATGGACAGAGCAACAAGAAGCTGATTTCAAAGCGCCCATTGTCGGACAATATGACAAGGCCGGTCATCCTTACCATGCCAGCGCCCGGCTCTGGGACGACGGCATCATTGATCCGGCACAAACCCGTGATGTTGTCGGGCTGGCGCTTTCATCGGCTTACAATGCCCCTGTTGAAGATACCAGGTTCGGCGTGTTCAGAATGTAGTTCGGAGGCAAAAATATGTCACAAGAAACAGCCATTTTCGAAGAACGGGCTTTCCGGCGCATACTGTGTCGTCTCAACGGCGGCGTCGGTCAGCTCATTCTTAATCGCACCGATGTTCATAACGCTTTTGATGAAGTGATGATGAGTGAGCTGATCAAAGCCGTAGCGCTTTTCGCCGGTGAAGATAAATGCCGCGTCATGGTGCTGAAGGCCAACGGTAAACACTTCAGCGCCGGCGCGGACTTGAACTGGATGCGCCAGCAAAAGGATATGACCTTTGACGAAAACATCGCCGAAGCCGGTAACCTTGCCAGGCTGATGAAGGATCTGGATAATTTTCCGAAGCCGACCTTAGTTCAGGTTCAGGGCGGCGCTTACGGCGGCGCTTTAGGATTAATTTGCTGCTGCGATATCGCGGTGGCCACGCCGCAAGCCGGCTTTTGTCTGAGCGAGGTAAAACTCGGCTTAATTCCGGCCGTGATCAGCCCTTATGTCATTCGTACTATCGGCAGCCGCGCCTCCCGTCGCTACATGCTTACGGCTGAGCTCATCGGCAGTGAAAAAGCCAGGCAATTACAAATTATTCATGAAATCGGTGAGGATCTTGATGAAATAAGCCGGCCTATAATTGACGCCTTATTAGCCAACAGTCCTCAGGGTATGGCCTGGAGTAAACAGCTGGTTTCACATCAGGCCGCCGGCGGTGTTATTGACCGGGCGACTATGGATTACACCAGCGAACGCATCGCCCGCATTCGGATATCAGCCGAAGGGCAAGAAGGATTAAACGCCTTCTTCGAAAAACGTAAGCCCAATTGGAATCAATAAAGGAATACATATCAATGTTCACAAAATTACTGATTGCCAACCGTGGCGAAATCGCCTGCCGAATCATTGCTACCGCTAAAAAAATGGGCATCAGAACGGTTGCCGTTTATTCTGACGCTGACGCTGACGCCCGTCATGTCGAGGCCGCTGACGAAGCGTTTTACCTTGGCGGCGGCGCGCCCGCCGAATCTTATCTGCGCGGCGACGCGATCATTGAGGTCGCCGAGCGCAGCGGCGCTCAGGCCGTTCATCCCGGTTACGGCTTTTTATCTGAAAACGCCGGGTTCGCGAGTCACTGCGAGCAAGCCGGCGTCGAGTTTGTAGGCCCGGGAGCGGCGGCGATTGACGCCATGGGCAGCAAAAGCGCCGCCAAAGACATTATGACCCGGGCTAAAGTACCTTTAGTTCCGGGCTATCACGGTGAAGATCAATCCTTTGATTTACTTGCGGCTGAGGCGACAAAAATCGGCTACCCGCTGCTGATCAAAGCCGCTTACGGCGGCGGCGGTAAAGGTATGCGTATCGTCGAAAACCCGGGCGAACTGCGAGAAGCTGTTGATTCCGCGCGTCGTGAGGCCGCCTCATCGTTCGGCAATGATAAGCTGCTTATAGAACGTTATCTGCGCCGGCCCCGTCACGTTGAAGTGCAGGTATTCGCGGATAAACACGGCAACTGCGTCTATCTTTCCGATCGTGATTGCTCGGTGCAGCGCCGTCACCAGAAAGTGATCGAGGAAGCGCCGGCTCCGGGACTCTCTGACGAGCTGCGTCAGCGAATGGGGCAAGCCGCTGTCGCCGCGGCCAGAGCCATTGATTATGTCGGAGCGGGTACGGTTGAATTCTTACTTGATACCGACAACAGTTTTTTCTTTATGGAGATGAATACCCGTCTGCAGGTTGAGCATCCCGTTACGGAATCAGTGACGGGTCAGGATCTTGTTGAATGGCAGCTAAAAGTCGCGCAATGCCAGACGCTGCCGCTAAAGCAGGAGGAGATCCGTATTCAGGGTCATTCATTCGAAGCGCGTGTTTACGCTGAAGACCCGCGCAATGGGTTCCTGCCTGCAAGCGGCAGACTCGATTACTTACGCGAGCCGGCTGAAAATCGTCACGTGCGCATTGACTCCGGCATTCGTGAGGCGGACGTGATTTCTAACTTTTACGACCCGATGATTTCAAAGTTGATTGTCTGGGATGAAGACAGAAAACTTGCCTTGCGGCGAATGGCTGACGCCTTAGACGATTATAAAATTGCCGGCCTTAAACACAATATCGCCTTTTTACGCTCAATTATTGTCCACCCGGCTTTTGCCGAAGAGAATTTCAGTACCGATTTTATTGACCGTTACAGCAAAGACTTATTGACTGCCGATGACGCTGATAACCGTAAAATCCTGGCATTGGCGGGGTTGTATCAGGTGCTTTACCGCAAGCGGCAGAACGTTACGGCGATGAGCCGGCAAAATGACAGGTTTTCGCCTTGGAGTACTCTGTCCGGTTTCAGGTTAAATCAGTCTAATCAACATCAGATTCGGCTGCTTGACGATGATCAGCGGCGGATTGAGTTACCTGTTTCAGAAACCGATTCCGGTTATTGCGTTAAGTTTGATGACGGTGAAATAACACTTTCAGGCGCATTGCGGGATAATACTCTCAAAGCGCGGTTGGGCGATCATCAATTCAGTTTTCAAGTTGCTCAGACCGGCGATGATTTTACGCTGTTTTTAGAACATCAGCAGCATCACTTTAAAGCGATTCAAGCCCAGGAGCTTGAGCAGGAGGATTCAGGTTTAGATCAGCTTAAAGCGCCGATGAACGGCACGATCGTCACTCATTTAGTTGAAGCCGGCACCGAAGTTGAGGCGGGTCAGGGGCTGCTGGTAATGGAAGCCATGAAAATGGAATACACCATTGAGGCGCCGTTTGCCGGCAAAGTGAATGAGTTTTTCTTCCGTCCGGGTGACCTGGTCAATGACGGCGCTCAGTTACTCGATATGAGCGGGGCGGAATAATATGCGGGTCAGTATCTTTGAAGTCGGCGCTCGTGACGGCCTGCAAAATGAAGCCGCGGTGAGCACTCAGGATAAAGTCACCTTAATCAACGGCCTTACCGACGCGGGTGTGCGCCGTATTGAAGCGGCGAGTTTTGTATCACCAAAATGGGTGCCGCAAATGGCGGACTCCGCGGCCGTGATGGATCAAATCGCCCGTAAGCCGAATGTGCGATACAGCGCCCTTACCCCTAATTTAAAAGGGCTTGAAGCGGCGATTGCCGCGGATGCCGATGAGGTCGCGGTTTTTGCTTCAGCGTCAGAAGCTTTCAGCCGGAAAAACATCAACTGTTCGATCGGGGAGTCTGTCGCTCGCTTTAAGCCGGTAATGGAACTCGCTAAAGAACACAATTTACCCGTACGCGGGTATGTGTCTTGTGTTCTCGGCTGCCCTTATGAAGGTGAGGTGGCAATCGCGGACGTCGTGCGTGTAACAGAATCGCTCCATGAGCTGGGCTGCTATGAAATCTCATTAGGTGACACTATCGGTGTCGGCACCCCGGCGAAAGCCAAATACATGTTAGAAGCGGTCGCTCAAAGCCTTGCTGTTGAAAAACTGGCTTTGCATTTTCACGATACCTACGGTCAGGCTTTAGCCAATATTCAGGCCTGTCTGGAAACGGGTATTAGTACCTTTGATTCTTCCGTAGCCGGTTTAGGCGGCTGCCCGTACGCTAAAGGCGCTTCGGGTAATTTAGCGACGGAAGATTTGGTGTATATGCTGCACGGCATGGGTATGCGGACTCAAATTAATATCGAAAAACTGGCTCACGCCGGACAAAAAATATGTAACGCCTTAGGCCGTGAAAACGGCTCTAAGGTCGCCGGAGCGATTCTCGGATAAAAACCAGAACATCTTAAAAATAAGGAAAAACCCTATGGCGGGACTTAATAAAGTTGTCAGCAGCTACCAAGCGGCACTGGACGGTCTGAAAAGCGGCATGACCATCATGGTCGGCGGTTTCGGTTTATGCGGCATACCTGAAGGATTGATCACTCAAATGACCAAGATGGACATCAGCGCCCTTACCGCAATTTCAAATAACGCCGGTGTCGATGATTTCGGTTTAGGTCTGTTACTGCAAAAACATCAGATTTCGACCATGATCGCTTCCTATGTCGGTGAAAACGCCACCTTTGAAAAACAAATGCTCTGCGGTGAGCTTAACGTCATCCTTACTCCGCAAGGCTCGTTAGCGGAAAAAATTCGCGCCGGCGGCGCGGGGATCCCGGCGTTCTTCACCGCGACCGGTTTCGGCACGCCGATAGCCGAGGGTAAAGAAACCCGAGAAATTGACGGTCGTCACTACGTTCTGGAAGAGGCGCTAACCGCTGATTTCGCGCTGATCCGAGCGTGGAAAGCCGACACTACGGGAAATCTCGTTTTCCGTAAAACCGCGGCCAACTTTAACCCCGTGATGGCGACAGCGGGAAAAATCACGGTCGCGGAAGCTGAGCATATTGTTGAGCCGGGTGAGTTAGATCCTGATCATATCCACACGCCGGGCATTTACGTTGATCGTGTTATTCAAGGCACTTTCGAGAAACGTATCGAACAACGCACGGTCAAGGCATAAGGAGACGATATAATGGCATTAACAAGAGAACAAATGGCGCGCCGTGTCGCTAAAGAATTACAAGACGGTTATTACGTCAATTTGGGCATAGGCATCCCTACCCTTGTGGCTAATTATGTACCTGACGGAATGCGGTTAATGCTGCAATCTGAAAACGGCTTGCTGGGTATGGGCGAATTTCCGGCCGAGGAAAATATCGACGCCGATCTTATCAACGCGGGTAAACAAACGGTAACAGCGGTAACGGGCGCCTCTTTCTTTTCATCAGCGCAGAGCTTTGCCATGATCCGCGGAGGTCATGTAGACCTGACGGTTTTAGGCGCTTTTGAGGTCGATGTAAACGGCTCAATCGCTTCTTGGATGATTCCGGGGAAGTTAATCAAAGGCATGGGCGGCGCGATGGATTTAGTCGCGGGCGCCGAGAATATCATCGTGATGATGACCCACGCGGATAAGCGGGGAAACTCAAAATTATTACCCGTTTGTGAACTTCCGTTAACCGGTTTCGGCTGCATCAGGCGGGTAATCACTGACTTAGCGTTGCTGGAAATTAAAGACGGCGCTTTCCATCTGATTGAACGTGCTCCGGGCGTTTCAGTCGCGGAAATTCAATCTAAAACCGCGGGCAAACTGGTTGCTCAGGGGGATGTGCCTGAAATGGAACTTTAGCGCCCGGTAACATCAGCCGGGTTTTGTGAGACCGGGATGTCACGGTTCAGATAATACCGATTTAAATTTCAACGCTTCATTGGTCATACCCGCGAACGCGGGAAATGAGATAATGCCGGTCATCCGGAGACTTTTATCCGGATTAACCGGACACACCGGACTCCTGCTTTCGCAGGAGCGCCGATAACTACATCAAACAACTTTTATTCCCACTTTTTACAATCTTTACTCCCGCAGACTAATCCTGCCCAGTTATGTATTTTTCCATCATAAATGACTGTCTCTGTAACTTTGTTTTTAACGGTTATACGTAACTCTTTAAAAGTATTATCAGAATCATATGCCGGGAAAATACCGCCGGGAGCAATGTCAGATTCTTTTAAGTTCGGATTAAACTGCTCCGAATGAATTTGAATATGAAGTAATTGTTTGGATTGATTTTTTACAGGCATGCAAGTATCCATATCCAACCCCCCCGCTTTTACAAGGTCGCAAAAATATGCTCCTCCCGAATCATCTTTAAACATGCGCCGGTTAAAATTATTGGTTTGAAATTGTGAATGAAAAGCGGCGGGATCTGAGAACGGTGTTTTAGTATGCGGCGTCGCGGAGAAAGTGTTATTTCCGAATATAGCAACGGCTACTCCTAAAATAAATTTCATCTGATTATTCATAATGATTACCTCTACAGACAAGAAACCTACAAAAATAAACTACCATATGCGACATCAGACATTCAGAGAATTAAACAAATTTAATCAAAACAAAGAATCCGCCGCCGGCAAGCCCGAAACCTGAACTTGCGCGGCGTTAGAATCGCATGCCGACCGTAACACAAAACTACCAATTAAGCCTATGATATAGCTTATCTTTGAGTTCAGAACGTTTATGTTTAATTTCGTTGAAATAATCATCAGCGACAGGAACGTTTGCTAATTCTAACTTTCTGATTTCAAAATCAAGTTTATGGTACTCGTCAGCCATTTGTTTAAAATTAGCATCTGTCTGAGAAAGGTCGATGATTTTTTGTTTGTGCTCTGCGAAATCGTGAGTTAAAGAATGATCTTCTCCTAACATTGAAATACCTCTTTGAACGAAATGAAACAATACAGACAGTGCGACTATTTGAACGCAATGAGAAAGAGCTATTTTTTATAAGCTATGAAGGACTTTCATTTAACTTATTTATGCCTTTATTAACTTACTAAATATCGGAGATTTTTCTGACTTAAGAATGTTGTTTCATAAGTGGCTGTCGATAAGTTTTTTCGTCACTCCGGCGAAGGCCGGAGACCATCAGAAACTGTCCCGAAAAGACTTCCCGATTTGTTACTGCTCAACATTGCCGGTATCAAGGCACGAAGAGTGAAGTTTAGTCATTCTAAACGAAGTAACGACAACAGCTGATGCCGGTAATAACCACACCACGCTTTCACCGGCTTGTATAAGCCAAAGCTAAACCACGGCAAAACAGGGAAGTTATGTCGGGACAGTTTCTTAACGCGTTCTATCGAATAAGATTAAAGACTAAAACTCAGCAAAGCGATAGGCATTGTCTCCCCATGCCACCAGCTTACCGTCACGAATGACTAATGCGGTGCACTCGTCTTTCGTAGTCTTAGAATCAGAACTATTGCGCTGAGTACGATAAAACAAAACCTGAACTTCACTTCCCGGCTGTTCGCCTTTCTTTTCAGTTAAGTAAGCTTCATTAATATCAGGTTGCCCCATTAAGTCCAGAACACGTTCTTTGGTCATACCTAATTCCAGAAGCGAAATGTGATATTTATTGAGTTTTTGTTTTTTTTGCCAGCTTTCAGAATCATGACCATGCTCACCATCACTGACATTGATGATACAACCCGTTAAATTAACCGTTAACAATCCGGTAAGCGCTAATCCGAGCAGTTTTGTTTTCATATTTAATTTCCTTTATAGTACGTTACCATCATACGGTAAGCAGAATGCGTGCCACGCAAAAAGACATTGAATCTGAAGGCCTTATTTAATCGGTTAACAAGACAATATGTAAAATTCATGAAAAATGAGGAATTATCACCACATCATGGGTGAAATTGACCAAATCATAAAAGCGGCGATTGAACTGCAGCAACAAGGCAAAACACCGAGTACGGCTTTATTAAAAGTTCGCACTCAAAACCAATTCCCGCTGCCGGCTTTAATCAGCGGTCTTAAGACTTTTAAATCATTGAGCCCTGAGCAATATGCTAAGTGGTTCACAGCAGGCGAACCCGCGACGCGGACGAAAGAAACGTCAGTAATCACTCCGGAGCAAAAAGTAGAGCAACTGGAAAAACAGATCGCGGATTTAATCAAACGGCAGCGACTTCTTGAGCGGAGAATCCTGAGACTGGAAACCGGCGAGTAAAGACGTAAGTACCCGACTATAGGTTTTTTCACTTTTCTGACACCCGTCAGAAAATTATGATCAGCTGCTTAAGCCCGGCGGCGTCAGTTTACAAACTGAAAGGCAGCGTCCATGCTCAGAATGACGCGGCAATCAAAAATTCCCGCGGAATGACCGTTATTGAGTATGTCTCACTTTAAATATGATAACTGCCGCCTTGCCTCTTACATTTCATGGGATCAGCTTTAACCCGTTATCTTGCGGTAAGATTTTTCCACATCCGCTTTAGACTACTGATGATCCCCGGATGCCCGACCACAGTTTCAACGTATGCTTGCGGCGCTTGCGGAATCGTCGGTTTCGCGGTCAAAATCGCCAGCAGGCTCTCAATTGAATCAGATAATTTTCGCGACTGGGGTTCACCCGGATTTTCAATCCAGACACTGCCGTCATCATTGGCAACGGTTATCATTTTATCTGAATCATCAATGATGCCGATAAACCAGGTTACCGGCTGTTTAAGCTTTTTCTTCATCATTAAATGACCGATGATGTTTTGCTGCAGTAACTCAAAATTCTCCTGATTCCATGGCTGGATCAGCTCCCCTGAGCCAAACTCACAGTCAAAATGAACAGGAGCGGAAAATAACTTACCGTAAAACTCGTTGATGTCTGAGTGCAGTTTGATGCCGAGCGCATGCTCAATATTATCGAACGTCTGAGATGACTCCCTTAAAACGGGTTTCCAGTGTACATATCGCTCCTCATCACCGTCATAATCGCCGATAATACACGCCGAATCTTCTCCGACGGGATAATAACGGGGCATTTCATTGAGGCGCTGTTGGTACTGTCGGTGATATTTACTAATAAAATCTTCTAAGGCAGTGAAACAAGACACTTAAGTACAATCCGATTTTGGTTATAATATTCGGCTATTTTGACACGGAAATTATATTGATGACACAAAATCACGATCCCTACAGTGAAGCAAAAGAATTATCAGGCTTAACATTAGGTAAATCCACTCAATATGAATCTGAATACAATCCTGCATTGCTGCAAGGTGTGCCGCGCAAGCTCAATCGTGACGCGATTGAGCTTAGCGCGCCGCTCCCTTTTCATGGTGAGGATATCTGGACAGGTTACGAGCTTTCCTGGCTGAATGCCAAAGGTAAGCCGATGGTAGCGATTGCTGAATTTCATTTAAGCTATGAGTCCGAAAACCTGATTGAGTCGAAATCATTTAAACTGTATCTGAATACATTCAACCAGTCTAAATTCGGGTCAGCGGAACAAGTTCAGGAAACCTTAACAAAAGACCTTTCACAATGCGCGAATGGTGAAGTTAAGGTAAACATTATTGAACCAAAGCAATTCGCTATGCAAAGAGTGGTTGAGTTACCGGGCGCTTGTATTGACGATCTTGATATTGAGGTTACTGATTATGAATTCAGGCCTGAGTATCTGAAAAACAGCACGGATGAAAAACAGATGGTCGCTGAAACCTTATCTTCTAATTTGCTGAAGTCAAATTGCTTGATAACGTCTCAACCCGACTGGGGCAGTGTAATGATTCGTTATCAGGGCCCTAAAATTGACCGTGAGAAATTATTACGTTACCTGATTTCGTTCAGACAACATAATGAGTTCCATGAACAGTGTGTTGAGCGTATTTTTGTTGACTTAAAACGTTTCTGTAACTGTGCGAAGCTGACCGTTTACGCGCGCTACACAAGACGCGGGGGCTTAGACATCAATCCTTACCGCAGTGACTTCGAACACCCGAGCGAAAACCATCGCCTGGCTCGTCAGTAAGGTTTGATCGGATCAGCCTTGCTGATCCTTTTTTGTTTCATTTCTTGTATGGTTTTAGTCTTCAGTTTTAACGTTTACCTGAATTGTAAAACTTGATCATACTCATTATTTCGCAATGCACCTTTAAACGACTGAAGGTTATTCAGCTCACTGCCATCACCGTCAAAACCGTGCGGAGCAAACCCGAAGAGATGAAAAACAATCAAATTATAACCTATGCCCGTCTTTACCGCATTACGGCGTAGCGACTTCGGTTACATGGCTGAGACTGCGCTCCCTGCGTCGCGCCTTGTATTCCGCCAAATCAGAGCGCCAAAATCCCGTAGGAACTTATCGTCAGCTACTTAACAGAAACGCTTACCCTCAGCCGGCGGGTTCTGAAATACCTTATGTCGGTTAACCCCCGGTTTTATTTCGGTGACATTCACGGTTCAAAGTCCGGATTTTAGAAATCAGCGTTTAAAAAAGGAATGTTTTTCGATTTTTGATATCCTTAACATTTCTCAGGGCTTGTATGCGAGATTCGACCACGCCCATTTATATTTAACTAGAATCAATAATACGCAATCTACACGTAAACCTATTCTTTTTAAGTATAAATCATCAAACTTTGCAAGATTAAGTTGTTCTTGAACACTTTCCACCCAACCGTTAAGTTCTTTATAAAGCTTAAATATGCCATCAAAACTATCAATCGTTATTTCAGTCACGGAGGAGGGGGAAAAATCAAATTTTTCAGTCAACGCAGAAAATGCGCTCGCGAACCTGGATAAAAGCTGAATATTGCCTGATGGTAATTTGCGGCCTTGTTCTTGTTTTAACATGAATTTTAAATCATCTAACGATTTCATGATTCTGTTAAGTAATATTTCATAAGCTGTGATAAATCCGTCGTTTGCGCTGCTGATAAGATCAAGCGGATAGTTGTCATCGATCTGGGTTCCGGTGTCTTTGAGAAACCTGAAAACCAGCTCTTTATTGTTTTGATCCGGATTTGCGGCACAACTAGTCCAAAATTTATCTATTTCCGGGTATTCCGGGTCGTTAAATTCAATCACCCTGTCCTTAACAGTAACACGTTTCGGAGGCATGATATATCTCCCTCCGGCCTCCTTGAGCTCTTTGTCCAGAGCTTCATATTCTCCGATATCGCCATATCTTTCTTTTACGGTATTACCGCAAACCAATTTAATAAAGTTAATTATAAGCTCTGAGCCGGTAAGACCATAAAAAACGTCGGTTTTTCTCTGATACCGTAATATTGGTGCTGTTTGCTCCGCTGAGTAATCCAGAATTTTTTTTACGCATACTATACGTACACCTATTCTTTTTAAGAATAAACAATCAAACTTTGCAAGATTAAGTTTTTCCTGAACAAGTACCGCCCAATGATCAAGTTTCTCATAAAGCTTAAGCATGTCATTAAGACTATGAATTTTTATTTCCGTCACGCAGGCGGGGAAAAAATCGAATGCTTTAGTCACCGCGGAACACGCGCTTGCAATCCATGATAAGCGCTCGGCACGTCCTGGTGATAATTGGGGGTCGCTTTTTGTTATCTGGGATGTTAATTGCTCTAACAATGACCTGATAAGGCTGAGAATTACTTCAAGGGCTCCGATTTCTTTGTCGTTTTCGCTAAGAATGTCGTCGAGCGGATAGTCGTCATTGATCTGAAACCCGGTGTCTCTGAGAAACCTGAAGAATTCTTCTTTATTGTCTAGGCCATGATAATTACTCTTAATCTTTTGAATAATATCCTTAAATACGAACTTCCTACCCTCAAAAGTAACACTTCCAGGCACAAAGAGAAATCTTCCTCCGGTTTTCTTGCAATCATTGTCCATAACTTCATATTGCGTTAATTCTCTAAAGTTAATTTGTGGGGTATCATCGCAAACCGCTTTAATAAGCTCGATTACAGGCTCAGAGCCGGTAAAAAAAAGAAAAGTCGCGGTTTTTTCCTGATGCGGCATTTCCGGTTCTGTTTGCTCCGCTGAGAAATTCAGAATGTCTGATACGCATCGCAAACACAAATCTGTTCTTCTTAAGAATAAAGTATCAAACTTTGCGAGATTAAGCTGTTCTCTGACACGTATCGTCCATTCATCAAGTTCTTTATAAAGCTTACGCAGGTCATTAAGACTATGAATCCTTATTTCCGCTACGGAGTAGGGGAAAAAATCGAATTTTTTAGTCACCGCGGAATACGCGCTTGCAAACCTTGATAAGCGCTCGGCACGACCCGGCGATAATTCGCGGTCGCTTTCTGTTAACCGGGATGTTAATCGCTTTAACAATAACCTGATATTTTTAAGCTTTATTTCATCTTTTTCGATTACTTTGTCGTTTCCGCTACGAACGTCGCTGAGCGGATAGTCGTCCGCGATCGGAATTCCTCTGAATCTTAAGTAATTAAATAATATCTCTTTATTGGTTAGACCCTGTTTGTAAAAATCTAAAACTTCACTTTCTTTGTCGGTTTCAAATTTAATCACCCTGTCATTAACAGTAAAAATAATAAAATTAGGCATTTCGACAAGTCTGATTCCTAGTGTCTTTAGTTCACTGTCCATATTTTCATATTTTGATGTGTCGTAACTTAAATAACACTTTTTTATGCTCTCACCGCAAACATCTTCGATAAGCTTAATTACAGGCTCAGAGCCGGTAAAACGATAAAAAGTCGAGGTTCCTTCCTGATGCGGTATTTCCGGTTCTGTTTGCTCCGCTGAGAAATTCAGAATGTCTGATACGCATCGCAAACACAAATCTGTTCTTCTTAAGAATAAAGTATCAAACTTTGCGAGATTAAGCTGTTCTCTGACACGTATCGTCCATTCATCAAGTTCTTTATAAAGCTTACGCAGGTCATTAAGACTATGAATCCTTATTTCCGCTACGGAGTAGGGGAAAAAATCGAATTTTTTAGTCACCGCGGAATACGCGCTTGCAAACCTTGATAAGCGCTCGGCACGACCCGGCGATAATTCGCGGTCGCTTTCTGTTAACCGGGATGTTAATCGCTTTAACAATAACCTGATATTTTTAAGCTTTATTTCATCTTTTTCGATTACTTTGTCGTTTCCGCTACGAACGTCGCTGAGCGGATAGTCGTCCGCGATCGGAATTCCTCTGAATCTTAAGTAATTAAATAATATCTCTTTATTGGTTAGACCCTGTTTGTAAAAATCTAAAACTTCACTTTCTTTGTCGGTTTCAAATTTAATCACCCTGTCATTAACAGTAAAAATAATAAAATTAGGCATTTCGACAAGTCTGATTCCTAGTGTCTTTAGTTCACTGTCCATATTTTCATATTTTGATGTGTCGTAACTTAAATAACACTTTTTTATGCTCTCACCGCAAACATCTTCGATAAGCTTAATTACAGGCTCAGAGCCGGTAAAACGATAAAAAGTCGAGGTTCCTTCCTGATGCGGTATTTCTGGTTTTTTTCGTCCGTCTGAGGAATTACAGTCTGAGGCATGAACCAGAACTAGCCTGATGATGCGGTTTTTATATGACTCAATTATGGGTTCAGAACCCGTAATACAATAAAAAATCGAAGTGTTTTTCTGATGCGGTATTTCTTGTTGTTTTTGCCGCACTGAGAAATGCCAGGCTGAGTAATGAACCGGCTTTTTCCTGAGGACGCGGATCTGCTCCTGTGTAAAATCAAAGAACTTCCGTTGAATATATTGAATGTCAGAGTCAAGTATCTTCATATTCATATTTTCCGGAAAGCACATTTTGAATTCGATGTTCTCATTGCTCAGAGTTTTGATTAGTATGACAGTGTCATCACTGACTCCATCCTTTTCAGTTAACACTTTATCGAAATAGAGATAACCTTTCTGGCTGGGTATCTTAATAAAAGACGGGCTCATAATTTTGCTCACTTATCAAAAACAAAACTGAGAATAAATTACCCCCGCCGGCGGAAAATTGAGCCCTGCGGGTTCCTGCGGTTCAACATTTAAATTTCAACATTTCACTTGTCATACCCGCGAACGCTTACCGGCGACTTTTGCAAAATTACCACGGTCGCCTGACCCGCAAGCGCCGGAGTGACGATATAGCTGTCACGTACCTTTGCGCTTCACGCTTCGCCCTCAAGGGATTAAAGTGACCTGAGAAGTGAATTGTCTGTAATCCGTAACTGAACTCTATCCTATATCAGATGAACTGAATTAATTCTGTACCTGACTCTTATTGTTCCTGCCGAAAGGGGGTAAGAGTCCTGGTACTCGGTCCGGTTGCATTTATTAGCTTCAGCCTTGAGCCCGGAGGGTGATTTGTAAAGCGGCCATCTGGCTGCGTTAGATTGATTTGACGTAGAATGGCTACGCCCGCGCAAATCCGCCTTGCATATGGCCGCTTTACGAACCACTGAAAACATCAAATGCAACCGGGACGGAGTACTAGCGTGTTACAGCACACCAAAAGCGTAGTTAAAATAAGTCATTATCATAATAATCTATGACGGCTCAATCCAACTGAATTTGTCCGCGCTGCTGTTAAGATACTGATTTATTCTTGATTAAACTCCATAAACAAATCAAATTTACGATAAACCACAAGTCCTTAATATAAAAATGACCTGCTGATGATAAAATTGTCCGCGAGGAAACAGCGCCGTCAACACTAAATAAAAACGTTTGCGTCACCGCGAATACCGCGCCGGACATCAGGGCCGCGGGCCAGAATAATTTCGGCTTGAACACAGAGATTAAAACCAATGCGGCGGCAATGAGGTCGTAAACACCTATCAGGTCTGAAGTGGTCCGCACATCCCAGATTTTATACATCCAGAACATAAACGGAGAGGTTGCCACCAGATGCTCAATGCCTTTGGCTTCGACTTCGGTGAATTTCATACCGCCGATCCATAACAGCACCAAAATAACAGGAAATGCGGCAATTAACTTTTGCAGGGTAAGGTTCGCCGACGGCTTTAATAACAACAAGCCCACAGAAACTAAAGCAAAGTATTTAATCACGCCCTGCCCGGCTCCTATCACGGGAAAGCCGCCTAAAGAAGCAACCCACATTTTTGATGAGAATAAGGCAATTAACGGGACGGCGCCGATGATAACCAGCAACCAACCGAGAGCTTTATATAAGTCCGCGTTTTTCAGTGACAACGCTGATAAAACCGCAATCGCGATAAAGCTCAGTGCGGCGACGGCATTGAATACGCCTGCTGAGACTAAATCCGTTACCGCAAAGAAATCAGTAACTAGAGTGATGTGCCGGGTTTCACCTATCAGCAGCATACTTGAGCCGAGCAATGCCGTTGATAAAGCCAGTAAAATAAGTATCAAATTAAAAGGATTAGCTTTCATCAAAATTACCTGTAAGACCGTTAATGTTAATATTAAAGCATCAGACCGAGCTCTTACAGACCTTATTTCAAGGATTATAATTTAAAATGAATACGCTGAGTCCGGTACCTGAAATGATATTTTCTTTCAAATTCACCGTGATTCAGAAAACAAATCACTTGCTTGATAAACTTATCGTTTTTCATTATAAACGGACGGGTAACAGGCATAATGTAGGGTTCAGCATAACTAGCTGACCATCTGTCCTGATACTTCCGGCGTATTCTTATTCTTGTTCAATAATTCTGATATCCCAATCCGGTAATTTTTGCTTTAAGTCATCGGCAATAACATCAGCGTCGCCGCGGATCACAACCAGAGGTTCAGCTGAAAGGTACTGGTTTGCCAGATTTTGTAATTCATCCGGCATAGCTTTTCTCAGCCAGTGAAGGCGCTGCAGTTTAGCCGTTTCACGGCCGGGCTCAAGAAGTTGGTAGACTCCCATACCGTCATCCTGATCTTCATTAATGAGCTCCTGCCCTAAAAAGTAAAGCCTGACAGCATTTACCTCAGCTTCCCGGGGTGCTTGCTGTTTCAGTAAATTAATATGACGCAGCATTCCCTCTAAAAAGGCGCCGCTGTGTTCTTGTGAGGCACTGCCCGACAGCACCATCGCTCTGACTAAAGCCTGATTACGACAGTATGCGTAAGCGCCGTAGGTAAGGCCTCTTGTTTCCCGCAAGTCGTAAAATAAACGTCCGTAAGAGCCTCGCCCGAGGATTGCGCTTAGCGTATCGCAGGCAAAGCGTGACAGTTGTTGATTACGCCAGCCGTCGTCATCTTCGGTTACGGGTTTTCCGTTAACAAAATACTGGGGAAAACGAATTCCCACTCTGACTTTAATGTCTTTACTGTCCGGGGCGTTAATAAAATAAACGGTCCGAGATTGTCGCCGCGGCTTTATATCCGCCAGATTTATTGTTTTACTTGCCTCTTGCCCGAGGTTCATTTGTCCGGTAACTTTCCGGGCAAGCTCAGTTAATCTCACTTTAGACAGCCTGTGAGGCGCCTTAATTAATAAATACCAGTCGAGTCTTGAAGCCGTCGCTGATTGCAGTTGCCGCAACTTGTTCCTTGTTAAGTTCTCAGAAAAAGCCCTGTCTTGCTCAACGCTTAAATAAGGATGATGTTCTCCTAATAAGCGCTCTTCAAATACCCTGCTGATATCACGGCCTGTCACCGCCTGTATTCTCCGGCTGAGTTTTAAGTTTCGCCTTATGGTGCCGATATCAAGTTTGTCAGCGAAATCCTTCCTCCAGAACTCTCCGAGCTTTGCGACGTCCGTATCCGCCGGGGTAAAACATCTCATATCAATCGCGATAGAATGATAACCCGCTGAGGGGGTAAGGCTTTCAACGCACTCATTTTGTCTTTTTATCAGCATAGATGTCGCCTGACGGCGAAAGGCACCCGCTAACACATCAGCATCAGAGATAGGTATTTCAGGGTTTATTCCGGCCAGCTTCAGCTCCCAGGCGTCGTCCCGCCCGCTTTTTATCTGCATGACGGTAATCGGTTGCTTCCCGTTGCTCAGCTTAAGCTTTGAAATAACACGCTCATGCTTTTCCGCAAGATCCCAGTCCGGTTCCGCCGCCGGCAAATTTGATGCCCGCCTGAAGTCAGGTAATACGGGCTCGGCAACGGCGGTAAACTCAATTTTCTGCTGGCAACCCGCCACCAGAATACATAACAGCGAAAAACACAGACTTAAAGGCTTCATAATAAGGCCTCCTCCGCTGAGTCAGCGATATTTTCAGGTAACCATTCAAGCACTCGTTTGACCCATCGAATATACCAGGGCGGCATCAAATCCACCCGGATTGAATGCTCAGAATTAAAGTAAGTTTTGGCGACACGCTGAATATCTTTTACAGAAACCCGGTTAATACGCTCCCATTCAGCGCTAAGCGGCGTATTTTGACCGGCGCTTGTCGCGGCGGACAAGAGCCCGGCCAGCGCTAAATTATCTTTTGCCGCCGCAATCCGCTGATTCAGATAAACTGACTTCAGGTAACAAAGCCTTGTCTCGGAAATGCCGTTTTGCCGGACATCCCTGACTAAATGACGTACTGAGTCTGCTAACTCATTTAATGATGTTCTCGCTCTGGGCGCTATCGCTAATCCGGCAACGCCAAACTCAGCCAGGGACTGAGCCAGAGGAAAATACAACATATAATCCGGATCGCTGAAGTTTTTTACTTTTAACCGCCCTGACTTATCTGAAAATAAATGTGCCTGTAACAGTTGAACGGCGGCTTCATCGGGGTTGTTTCTGCCCGCCGTTTGCCAGAATAACAGACTGGCCGGCCACGGACCCCGATCATCAAACACTTTTCCTTTTATCGGTCCCGGCTCAATGTTCACCTCCGGTTGCGGGGTGAGCCGTTTGCCCGGCTGTTTCCAGGAGCCGAAATAGCGATTTACCAGTTTCAGCGTCTGATCTGATATACCGCCGACAATGCTTAACCGCATGTTATCAGGCCGGTAATACCGCATATGAAATGCTTCCAGCTCGGCTTTGGTCGCGGACTCAACGTCTTTTCTTGAACCAATCACACTGTGACCATAAGGCGTATCTTTAATTTGCCGCAACAGGAAGTCTGACGCGGGCTCTAAATATGGCTGAGATTCAAAGGTGAGCGTACGCTCCTGAAGCACGGCCTGCTTTTGTACGGCAATGGCCCGCTCAGTTAAACCGGGAGACTTAAAACGATCTGAATCTAAATACAACGCAAGCTCCAGCGCGTAGGTCGGCACAGTTTCATAATAATTCGTTCTGTCGAACCAGGTTGCAGCGTTGGTATCAGCGCCGACGGCATCCATCTGCTGACTGAAGGTATCACCGGGGGCATTTTCGCTGCCCTCAAACATTAAATGCTCAAATAGGTGCGCATAGCCGGTTTGTCCTTCGGTTTCGTTTTTAGAACCGACATTGAACCGGCTGAACACTGACACCGTTTTATTGTTCGCCCGATTCAGCAGCCTGACCGTTAAACCATTATCAAGCTTTTTGGTCACAACGGCTTGTTGAATCCGGTAAAGCGGCCGCGCTTGCTGACTTAAATCACAAACGCCCGCAAAAGACGCGGCGGTAAAAACTACAGGTGTGAATGACAGCCAATTCCGTTTCATCATTATTTCGCATCCGTAAAAAATCAGGGCGACAATAAAGTTATCCTCGCAGCTTCAGTTTTAATGCGGCGGAACAAAATGCTTCTCTTATAAATATCACTATCGAAAACGCGACAAACAGCCATTTTAAAAAGGTACAAATCCCGGCAATCCGGTCAAAGCCCGTCACATGCGCCGGATAATAATACATGTTAACTGAAACCGTGATGTTCTCAAGAAAGTCAAAGATACCCGCGACCAGCGGTAATAAATTGAAATAGGCACGGCGGCTTTTTATAACCGCGTTACGGCTTAATTGATATTTATAAAAATAACTGATCGCCACCGCCAGAAAGCTAACATAGATCACGGGCCACAAAAGGTCAAAGGTAAAGCGGGTTTGAATGTATTCGAGGCGACCGGCCTCAGAATATTTCGTCATTAAGGAATATAGTTCACTGCTCGTGTAGTACAAACGTAAATCGGGTGATCCCGCGCCATCGGACGCGGCATCCATGATAATTTTTAAATGCGGCAATAAGACGAATATGCAGAGCAGAAAAGCGACACTGAAAAACAAAAACCGTTTACTTGTGGCTTTGCGGATCAACCAATTTGAAATTTTTTCCATTCACGCAACCGGGATTTAAATAAAGACATCTTGATAATGCGCTAAATTGACTGTAATTTCAAACAACAAAAAAGAGGCCGTCAAGCCTCTTTGTAAACAGATGTTTTTCCGGGTTCAGGAATCTGCTGACTTACAAAACCCGCGCGATAGCTTTGCAAATCACAGCTACATTTTGCTTCGTCATACCGGCAACACTGATACGCCCTGAGCCCGCGACATATATAGCGAAATCTGTCTTAAGTTTTTCAACCTGATGTTTGTTCAGACCGGAGAAGCTAAACATACCGATTTGTTCAGAAATAAAGCTGAAGTCCCGGGTTACACCCTCAGCCTTAAGCGTATCAGCAAATAGCTGACGCATCCGGGCGATACGTTCACGCATTTGTTTTAACTCCGCCTGCCATTGAGCATTCAATTGAGCGTCATTTAAAATAGCGCTGACAATCAGCGCTCCGTGCGCGGGCGGGTTTGAATACATCGCACGGATAATGCGCTTTAACTGACTGTGAGATTTCTCAGCCGTACCGGCATCCTCAGCAATCACTGTTAACGCGCCGATACGCTCATTGTACAAACCAAAATTTTTAGAGAAGGAGTTTGCCGCTAATAACTCAGGTACTTTCGCGGCAAGGATTCTTAAACCTCGCGCGTCTTCTTCAATACCTTGTCCGAAGCCTTGGTAAGCAAAATCAAACAAAGGTACAAGTTGTTTCTCAACGCAAATGTCAGCAACTTTGCTCCATTGTTCAGAAGATAAATCAATCCCTGTCGGGTTATGGCAGCAACCGTGAAGCAAAACGATGTCACCCGTTCGCGCGTGAGATAAATCAGCCGCCATAGCCTCAAAATCCAAGCCGCGGCTTTTATCGTCATAATAGCGGTAATTTCTGATAGTTAACCCCGCCGCTGAGAAGATGTTATTGTGGTTCGCCCAGGTGGGACTGCTCACCCAAATGGTTCTTGAGTCCGTTTGCCTTACCAGAAACTCCGCGCCTAATCTGAGCGCACCGGTTCCGCCCGGAGCCTGAAGCGTGACAACTCTGTTCTGAGTTAACAGTTCCGAATCCTGCCCGAACAACAATTTCTGAACACCAAGGTTGTATTGTGTTTCGCCTTCAATGCCGAGATAAACCTTACTTTTTTCGTTATCAAGCAATCGCGCTTCGGCTTGTTTTACTACCGATAAGATTGGCGTGGTTCCGTCCTCATTTTTATAAACACCAATACCTAAATTAATTTTTCCGGCTCTTTGATCGGCTTTAAAGGCATCGTTTAAACCAAAAAGCGGATCCGCCGGGGCTTGCTCGACAGTTGAAAAAATCATCTCATTATCCTTTGAAGAAATGAAAGGGAAGTGTTTTGTGTAGGATACAAAAAAACCCCAACAAATGCTGAGGTTTTTCTGCTTATTGTTCAGTAATTTTACTGATAAATAATGGTACCCGAGGCCAGACTTGAACTGGCACGCTGTTACCAGCGAGGGATTTTAAATCCCTTGTGTCTACCGATTCCACCACTCGGGCGCATCTTCTTATAACCATTAAGCTAAACGCTAAAACGTAATTTGTGGAGGCGCGACCCGGAGTCGAACCGAGATAGACGGATTTGCAATCCGCAGCATAGCCATTCTGCCATCGCGCCTTTACTGTCATCAGGAGCGGTTATCCCCGACAGCGAGAAAGCATTCTACGGATTTCTACTTTTGAGTCAATCAAGAAATACAGATTATTTCAATACTCCGGTCCGTTCGCGGAAATAACGAGCAAAAACGCCGGAGTTTCAACCAATTGATGAGGATCGCAGCGTAAGCGGCTGTCAATAAGTTTATTAATAAATAAGTACCCGACTATAAGTTTTTCGATATTTCTGGCGTTCAGGTTAAGTTTTCCGCAAGGCGCTCTTGCGCGGTAATACCGCAGTTTTTCAAGCGCAGAGTAACACCGTATAGCAATTAAGACGGGCGTCAGAAAAGTGAAAAAAATTTCAGTCGGGTACTTAAGTCACCGGACTCCTGCTTTCGCGGGAGTAACGAGGGAACTGGTATACATTCTTCTGTCACGTCACTCAGAACCTTTATCCGTTTTTAATTGATTTTTCACATGACTCAGGAGTATCTGATTCGTCTGTGCCGTTATCAAATATAAAAGCACTCGGCTGGACTTTATAAAGCTGACTAAGCTGACGGCAATCACTGAGTTGTTTGTCATAATATAAAATGACTCTGTTTTGAGCGGCGTGACCGCCCGGATAATTAATCAGGCTAGTTATATGCTGTAAGCCGTCTAAGCTTTTTAACCGAGCGTTCCGGGCCAAACTGATACCGTACACAGAAGTTAATGATGAAAAAGCCTTTAATGAACTCAGATTCGGAGCAGAAACACAAAGCCCTCCGCCCTGAATAATCGGAAGCTTTCCGCCAAGACTCGTTAACGCCGAAAAAGTACCGTCTATGGAAGTCAAACTGGGTGAGTATGTGATGAAAATTCCACCGCTGACCTCTGACAGCTTTGGCATGGCCTTTATTCGGATGAGTTTCGGATTTCCGACCAAATATAACATCCCGACCGATTGTAAATTCTGAAATCCGTCGATATCAGTAAGGGACGCATTTCCACCGATACCCAGTGTCCCGCCCACTTTTGTTAGCTTATTAAGACCTGACAATGAAACTAACCCGCGTTTTGTGTCACTGACGGTAAAATCGTTACTGACCGCGGTTATGTTACTGAGCCCGTCGAGATTAGTTATATCATCACCGCTGACACTTAAATAAGGAACTTCAGCGCAACGCGGGTATTTAATCTTAAAGTTATTGATCTGGCTCTGGTTATGAAATGTGTATTCGGAAGCGTCGGCCGGGCAGGCTTGATTTTGCCGCGGGTCAGCACGCGTAAAATTATTAGCGTAAGTTACAGGTTTTGCGAAGGACGGAGTTAACAAAAAAACACCGCTTAACAATACCGCCTTAAAAGCACCGTTTACTATATTCATCATTCACTACCTCATCACTGTCGCAGACGATTCACCTCGGCGGCACGCGATACACCAAAGATTGAAATGAAACTGCGCCAAATTTAATCTGATTCTGATTCTATAACTTAGCTCCTGAACTAAAACTGAACTTTTCCCGGACAATGCCTTAGCCGTAACGGATGAGACAATCGAGTAGGGTGAGGCGTTAATGCCCTATCCCTCTCACAGAACCGTACGTACGGGTCTCGTATACGGCTCCTGCTTAATTTTATTTGTACTCTATTATTTTGTACTGAGCACATAGCCCGTCCGTACTTCTTCAAGACTGTATAGCCCCATCTCTGTAAACCATTTATTCGGCATCGAATAGTGAGCTAGCGGACTCTTTGAGTTCTTCCACCGTCTCATATGGATATACTTAAATGGTGGCTTAAAGCCAAGCTGCTTCAGTCTCCTATGTAACCTTTTCGGTTTTTTCCATAGTCGGAGTTGAATACTTCTCAGTCTTCGTCTTAGCCATGTGGCTAGTTTCTTGAATTCACTACCAACATCCGCTATTCGAAAGTATTGACTAAACCCTCTTAATTTCGGATTTAACTCTTGTATCACTCGTTGCAGTGGCTTGCCACCATTGCGCTTAGTGAGAGCTTTTAGCCGCGCTTTGAAGCTATTCAGCTTCCTGGATTGGATGGTCGTGTATTTGCTGCCAATCTCTACTCCGAGAAACTTTACCCCATCATCACTATGCGTAATATGGGTTTTACTTCGATTTACCGTCAACTTTAAGTCTTTTTCGAGTAGCTTTGTCGCTTGCTTCAAGGCGTTTTCCGCACCTTTGCGGCTGCGACACAATATCAGGATATCGTCGGCATACCTGACCAGTCGATGGTTTCGACGTTTCATCTCTCGGTCAAAGGCATCAAGGCAGATGTTCGCTATCAGCGGACTGATCACCCCGCCTTGCGGACTTCCTGTTACTGTTGCTTGCCAGTTGCCTTCTGCAATGACTCCACTTTCAAGAAACAATTTTATCAACTTTAAGATGCTGCCATCTTTTACCCTTTTGCTTATGCCCGATAAGATTAACTCTTGGTCGAGTAAGTCAAAGCATTTGGATAAATCCATATCCACCACATGTTTTAAATCATATTGACGAATAAACATCGTGGCTTTATTAATGGCATCGTGACAGCTTCTATTAGGTCGGTATCCATAGCTTGACGGATGGAACTGCTCTTCAAATATCGGACTCAGTATATCGTTTAGGCACTGTTGTACGATTCGGTCTCGAACTGTTGGTATACCAGGCTTTCTCACTCCACCGTCATCTTTCGGGATTTCTACCCGTTTGACGGCTGAAGGTCGGTATTGCCTGGTTTTAAGTTCGATAAGAAGTTTATCAGGTTCATTGCTCAGATTTGAAGCGAATTGCTCTAAGCTCTGCTCATCTATACCAGCGGCGCCTTTGGCTCTCCAAACTTTCTTAAATCCGTCGTACAGTGCTTCCTTATTGAGTAAGCGACCGTACAGGCTGTAATGAACTCTCATTGACTCCTCTGCGTGCGTTGTTTGGGTTCAGTTTCATGTTTTCATCAGTTGGTATATTTCATTCAGCGTCAAAGCCTTCTGGCACTTGGCAATATACTTTGATATTAACTGAATTACTCCCATGTACGGTTTCTGTCTCCAGAGCCATTATTCCTGGTGGCTCCGGTCGGAATTACCTCACTCGCTAAAGTGATTTTCTATACCTGTGAAAAAAAAATCCTGTCCATCACAAGCTTCAATTAAGCTTCACCCCTTCGCCGACATCAAGGCTTTTGGCTATTGATGCCGCCAATGAACTACATCATTGGTCAATCCAGTTTTACCCTCCGCACCATTACCGGCTTTCATCGGCTGGATTTTACTCACTACTGCGGGCTCATCTGCCACCTCGCACCAACTTTTATCTTGAGTTTCCTCTTGTATAAAAGTTTCTGGTTGATTCCGGATTTGGTGTCAGGCTTCCCCGGTTACTGCACTGGCTCCCGGTTAGAAATTCCACCCTCAATCACATGATAGAGCTGACTGAGTATATGGCGTTGCGCTAGTTCGCACGCTTACCTCTCTACCTTGCCGAATCAGGTTCGCTTTCGCTGTGTACCTCTGACTTCCTATGGCTTCCTTCAGACCCTGCCGTTAGCCAACAACGCCCTTGCCATTCAGATTATCTTCCCCTCAGTCAGGGTGATACAGACTTCTTTCAATCTGTCGGGTTTGCCAGCTTCGCTGGGCAAACGAAAAGGCCGCTGAACTCAGCGGCCGTTCTGAATTCGTTTTAACATTTAACCGTCAGGTAAGGACAACGTATGCAAACCCAGCATTTTCTCCATAACGCTGACAACCTGGCAGCTGTAACCGAACTCATTGTCGTACCATACGTACAGCGTCGCGCGACTGCCTTGTGCAATTGTGGCTTGTGAGTCAACAACCCCCGCGTAACGCGAGCCTACCAGGTCAGTGGATACTATCTCCGTAGACTCAGTAAAATCGATTTGGTGTTGTAAGTCTGAGTGCAGCGCTATCTCACGAAGATAAACGTTGATGTCTTCTTTGCTGGTTTCGGTATTTAAGTTCAGGCTTAAAATCGCCATAGAAACGTTCGGCGTAGGAACGCGGATTGCGTTACCTGTGAGCTTACCCTCCATTTCAGGCAGAGCTTTAGATACGGCTTTAGCCGCGCCGGTTGACGTGATCACCATGTTCAGCGCCGCGCTCCGGCCGCGGCGATCCGCTTTATGATAATTATCAATCAGGTTTTGGTCATTCGTGTATGAGTGAATCGTCTCAACGTGACCGTTTTCAATACCGTACTTGTCGCTGATCGCTTTTAATACCGGAGTGATAGCGTTCGTGGTACAGCTTGCCGCGGAAACAATCGTGTCTCGCGCGGTAATATCATCGTGGTTCACACCGTAAACGATGTTTTTGATTTCACCTTTTGCCGGCGCGGTAAGCAGCACCTTGGCCGCGCCTTTTGATTTCAGGTGTAAGCCCAGACCCGCCTCGTCTTTCCAGATACCCGTGTTATCAACAACTAACGCGTTGTTAATGCCGTACTGAGTGTAGTCGACTTCGTCCGGAGAGTTCGCATAGATAACCTGAATGTATGTGCCGTTCGCAATGATGGCGTTGTTTTCATCATCGATTTCAACAGAGCCGTTGAAAGACCCGTGAACAGAATCCCGGCGCAGCAGGCTGGCACGCTTTTCCAAATCACCTTTACGGCCGCCGCGCAACACGATAGCGCGTAAACAAAGCTTGTTGCTCTGACCTGTTTTTTCAATCAGTAAACGCGCTAATAAACGACCGATACGACCGAAACCGTAAAGCACGACGTCTTTAGGTTCAGTGCCCGCCTCGTTACCCAGACCCGAAGCCAGTTCTAATGCCATGTACGCGTCAATGTGACTTGCGTCGCTATGATTACGCCAGTAGTTTACCGCCAACTTTCCGATATCGACTTTACAGTGCTTAACGTCGAGTCTGCTTAACGCTTCAACAAACGGGAAACTTTCACGAAGACGCAGTTTATCACCGACAAAACGACGCGCTAAACGATGCGCTTTAATGATATCAATCGTTGACGCGTTCAACAGCGGCTTACCGTACATTACGACTTCCACACCCTGATTCCGGTATAGCTTACCGAGCAGAGGCTGCATAGCTTCAGCCAGTTCGAAACGTTCTTGCCAGCTTTTTAGGTGTTTATCAGCGTTCATTTATTAATCCTTTTTTTCACTTTCCGTCCGCGTCATTTAAAGACGCGTAGTGAAAATAACAAATCACGGGTAAAGAGGAGTATTTGCTTATTACCGGTAGCGGGCTACCTCCGCAAATCGGGCGCAATTGTAAAGAAAAGCCCTGCCCTGATCCAGTCACCGAAGTTGCCGCAACCATGTAATTCAATTAGAAAAATAACCACTGAAACACAAGAAACACCGAGTTTTTTGTAATAATTACACCAAATTTAATCAATCGCTGTAAAAATCCTGTTTCAGGCCGGTGAAGATCAGTGAGTTAAACCGGTTAGTTGTAAAAATAATCCTTAAAAAAATTAATGATCTTTTTTTCTTTTTGAGTTGTTTGATTCGAAAACACTCAAATCTCGTTATCAAAATCGAAAACGGTGAATTATTAAAGCTGAGAAACCGGTCACGAAAACACGACCGGCTTTAATGGTAACTTCAGCGTTCGGGCTGCCGGTACAGAAAGGATGGTAACAAGTATGCCGTCACTCCGGTGCGGGCCGGAAATGAAATAACGACAGTTTTGTATGTCGTTAGTCCGGCGCCTCCGGTAAATGTTAAAAAAGTCGCCGGATACCGGCCTTCGCGGGTATGACAAATGAAGTGCTGAAATTTAAAACGGCCTCTTTTGACTCTTTTGAACCGCGGGATCCCTAAGTTTTCAGAAGCAAAAAACACAAACGCCGCTTTTCGCCGGCCGCGACGTTTTTGCCGGTTTTAAAGTTTATTAACAAAAAGAGAAATAAAAATATCAATTTCGAGACTTGTGTTAAATATTTTACACAATTTACCGGTTTTCAGTGGCAGTTCAGCGCAAACAGCTTGACTGATATTGTCATTTTTGTAATTTTATAACCAAATTTATTTCTCATCCACTTTCTCATCCACATTGAGGGATACCAAATGACAATCCGTGTTGCTATTAACGGTTATGGCCGTATCGGAAGAAACGTTCTTCGCGCCCTTTACGAAAGCGAAAAAGATTATCCGATCCAAATCGTTGCTTTAAATGATTTAGGTGACGCGTCAATCAACGCTCACTTAACCAAGTATGACTCAGTGCATGGTCGTTTCAACGCTGAAGTCGAGCACGATGATGAAGCGATTTACGTCAACGGCGACAAGATCATGACTTATCAGGAGCGTGATCCGGCTAAACTGCCCTGGGCTGAACTGAACGTAGATGTGGTTTTTGAATGCACCGGTATCTTCGTTTCAAAAGAAGCGGTACAGCCTCATCTGGACGCCGGAGCGAAGAAAGTTATCATTTCCGCTCCGGGTAAAAACGTAGACGCGACGGTTGTATACGGTGTTAACCATAACGCAATCACAGCTGACATGACGGTTATTTCTAACGCGTCCTGCACCACTAACTGTCTGGCGCCGTTCGCTAAGCCCCTGAACGATGAGCTTGGTATCGAATCCGGTCTTATGACAACGATTCACGCTTACACTAACGACCAGCGCCTGTCCGACGTTTATCACACTGACGTCCGCCGCGCTCGCGCGGCCGCGATGTCTATGATCCCGACCAAAACCGGCGCGGCCGCCGCGGTGGGTTTAGTTGTGCCTGAACTTCAGGGTAAGTTCGACGGTATGGCCGTTCGCGTACCCACGGTTAACGTTTCTCTGGTTGACTTATCTTTCGTGGCTTCCCGTGACACCAGCGCTGAGGAAGTCAATGATATCATCAGGAAAGCCGCGGCTACTGATAAACTGGCCGGCGTTCTCAGCGTGAACGAAGAGCCTTTAGTTTCCATCGATTTCAACCATGACGCTCACTCTTCTAACTTCGACGCCACACAAACCCGCGTTAACGGTCGCCTGGTGAAAGTTATGTCCTGGTATGACAACGAATGGGGCTTCAGTAACCGTATGCTGGACAACGCCGTGGCGTTAATGGCCGCTCAGTAACTAAAAACGCGGTGTATACACCGCATTTTAATCTTGCCCGCCGGCGTCATGATCGTCAAATACAACCTGCATATTCGCAGGAACCGGGAACCAGACTGGTTGACATCAGTACTGGTGTATAGCCCAGTTTTATTATGTCCGCAAGCGAGTTACACTGCTTGAGTTCGTCTCTGCTGTCGACTTGCTTGTACCGCCGCAGTGGTAAGTCTCTGTTATCATCTTGAATTGTTATATTACCGTGAGGCGAGATACTTACCCAGAAATAATGCCCCGTGCCTTCCCCCCTGTGAAGCAGAATCATGTCAGCTTTCGCTCTGACGCGATTTAATTCATAAAAATTTGGATCCGGTTTATTCGGGTTCTTATCGTAGAAGGGAGTCGCCACCGGCACGTTTATTTCAATCTCACTGCCGGTTCCTTTTCGTAATTCGCGGAGAAAGGCTTGCCTGATACACGCTTTGTTTTCAAGCGTTTGAGCCGTAAAAGCAAATTTAAGCCCGGCATGAGTAATATTATCAATATTACATAAGATCACGGCGTTACTGCTGTGAGTATTCAGCTCAACCTTTTCAGTTTTGTCAAGCCCGATACCCCATTCTTTTAAATTGGCGGCTCCTTGGCGTTCCGCGTCAACAGCAAAATTGAGTAAACTTTCCAGGGTGGCGTCTTTCTTCGCTTCCGCAAAAAAGTTACGCACATATGTTTTTTTCTGTTCAGGGTTTTTGACAACTCTTCTTAAGGGTTCACCGTCGTGAGACGCCGTTTCAATAACCACGTCAAGATAACCGATATCGGATCTGTCTCTGATACCCAGGGCTTCCGAGACAGCTTCCAGAATAATCACAACATCTTCCTGTTCTACGTAATCCATACCGGTTATTCGAAGCGCTTTAAAAAGCGGTTTGAGCGGTTCAAATTTTAAATGAGCTAACCAACGCAATGCTTCCATCACGTCGTACATTTCCGCGCTCAGTATTCGGGGCGGCGCACTATGATAAAGTATGTCGTCAGCACTCATTAAAAGCCCCCGGAATTTAGTCAGCAAGTGGTATTGAGCCGTAACAATCTCCGGACATTCAGACGGCCGGCCGCACTGCGGGTGATCTTTTACGAAATCATTGATGACTTTGTTTAAGACCCAAAGGGGAGTCGTGCGAAGCAATATCTGAGCCGCGGAATTAAGGTTACAGTTACCGTACCAGGAGCAAAACGCGAACCCATGCGTCGGTAACATCGCTGACGTATAAGCATTGACGTTTCGTACATCATGTATCAGCTTAACCAACGCGTCGATAATACGGTATTCTGACTCGCTCATAAACCGGCAATCTGATGACTTATCTCTGCAATGAGAAACCATCCGGTTTACAGTACCTATATCATATCTATTCGCAATTTGCTTTTGAAATGCTGTAATCACGTCTGCATTTTGTTGCGTAATTATCCCGGCATTAATTGAATCAATCAAATTATCGTAATTAAAAAGACCGCTAGGACTATCGTTACGATTTAATTCTAATGCCTGATTTTCTCTCATTAATTGATTAAGCCAGAAGAAATGGTATAACCGGTGATAAAAAATGTCATTATTACCGGGTTTTAACAGAGTCGGATCAATTCGGTTAAAAAAATGGTCAGGTTCTACTCGGAAACAGTTCTTCAGTTCATCTGTTAGATTCACACCTTTATAATTTCGCAGCTCTTTAGCCATGCGCTCATTATTTTCTTGACCTAACGCCAGCCGCTGATCCTGCCAGCGATGTTGCAAGATTCTGAGAATACACGGGTAATGTGTTATGGCGGCATTGAAATCACCGCAATATCGCAAGTCAGCGTTTTGAAGAAGCTTAAAATCTTTTTCTAAAACCAAATGATTATTGAGCATTGAATAACAATCGCACCCCTCAAGAGCCAGCACTCCCTTATAATGATTCTTTTGAAGCGCCACCGAATATTCCCGCAAAAGTATAAACGCATAAATTTGCTGACAGAAATTAAGCGGAATAGTGACGATAAAGCATTTCGGATTTACATTGTACAGAAGATCGTCAAATGTGATCCCCAGATAACTTAACCGCTCATGAAGGTTAATCACTTGTCCGCCGCCAGTTTTGAACTTTAACATTTGCTCTGATATCCGCTTTCGGATGCCGTTATTTTCATCATGTAAAAGTTTTGCTGCCTCTTGCTCCGATAAAAGGGCGTTTCGCCTCATTTGATCAGTAAAGTAAACTTTGTGCTCATTTTCAATTTTTTCAGCTTCTGCTCTGACGTTTTTAACGTAATAGTCTCTTTCATCACTAGTCTGAGCCTTTTTAAACCGCCAGAGAATGGTCCGATTAGCGAAGACATCCACAGCTGAGCAAACAAAGTCTTTCTTACCAGTTCTCCAATCAGGATGATTTAACGCACCCTCATAAAGCTGCTTTTTGACGTCGTCCATGCACTCTCCTTTCTCACGGATAATGTGAGCGGCACGGTTTTTATAATCCGTAATAATTTTTTTACTTTCTTCAGTAAGTGAACCTTTAGCGTCTCTTTCTAAATGTAATAATTGCCGTACGGTTTCAGCGCTATAAAAACCCTCGCTGATTAACGCCGCCATATCATCTCCGGCGATTTCTCCGTTTATGAGCATGTCATGTGCTTTTTCTGTATCCTCCCGGCTCGCCTCAGAGAGGGCGTATACGCTAGGTACGACAACTGAAGCCGGCAGAACAAGGGGTACACGGTCATCCTCAACCGTAATCTTCCGGGGTACCCGGGGTGGTGGGATTCTTTTTTGTGAGCTGTTCTCAAACTGTTTGTATTTATAATAAAGCTGAACTTTTGCAGTGCGTATTATAACGGCGTCTTTTTTTGGTGCTGAAAAACAGTCTAAGAGTTCGGATTCTGCGGTTAAAATTTCGGTTAATATTTCACCGCTCATACGGGCATATTCACCGCCAAAGTGCCGGATTTTCGCTATTACTTGTTTTATCGGATCGGTTTCCGCGGCGGGTCGCCGGCCGGGTGAAGGTAACTCAGTACGCGCCTTGCTCTTTTTCAAAGTTTCGATCATGTCTTTTATCTGATTTTCAGAATAATTGACGCCCGCGGCGGATTGCAGCTGATTTATAAACTCTGTTTTACCTTTAAGATACGCGACAACCTCCTGTTCCTCGATTCCCTCCATTTGATGGTGGTATTTATCACAATAACAAAGTCGCTGGTACGCGCTTTTGCAAGCCGCTTGTTCCGCACGCTCATTCAGCTGTTTTTTTTCTTGTTCTGATATTGTTCGGGATTGAACAGGAACAAGGGTGCCCGCGGATGTACTTTGCTCTTTCATGAATAACAAGGGTTTTAACCAGTTAAGCGCTTGACTTTTATTAAATCCCTGTTCATCATCTTTGCAAAATAATTCGACAATGTCCCGGTTTTTAGTTAAAACCTCCTGAAGCTTTGTTTCAGGAACCGTTTGATATATCGGTTCAATCCGGCGGATCTCGCTTATTATATCCCGTTCTGTACGATATCCATCAGCACCGTCCCCGGTTGTCACTACGTAGCTTTTCATAAAGTCAGGCATTTTCTCCGCTTTCGGCCGTTGATTACGAATAATGTTTTTCACATAGGTATGAGGATCAGGTTTAGCGCGAAGATAATATATAAGCTCTAAAGCTGCGTTGTCACACTCGTTGGTATGGAAGTTCGAGATATTAACGGAGTTTGGATTGTGATCTGGAAAGTCAAAGCGATATTCACCTGAATGATCATTAAATTTAACTCTGTAAATTATATGCTTTTCGATACCCCGCTCTTCAGTCCATTCCGCGTTCGCAAGAAGTCTGTCTAAGTTCTCAGCTGATACCGCCATCTTCGTCTCCTTCAGCTTTTTTCTATGTGATACAAGGTAAGTAGCTGACCATAAGTTTTCTGACATTTTTTGATGTCCGCCTTTAGGACATACCGCGTTGCGATTCTGGTTACATAGCTGAGGCTACGCGCCCTGCGTCGCGTCTTGTTCCGCGCTGAATCTGAACACCAGAATTCTTAAGAAACTTATCGTCAGCTACTTACTTAAATGCCCGCTAAAATGAAACGGCGGCAATGGAGTAAGGCGTTCGACGCGCCGCCGGCTTTCGCGCGGCCCGCGCCGGTACGGCAAAGTCAAAAATAATCTTCCGTCGGCCGCTTACAGCTCATTGACCCGCAATCAAATTCAGTAAGTACAGGAATCATTATGCACTGACGAGGTGAAAAAATAAGCAAAGTGAATAAGAGTTAACCGAAGCTTAATCTCCGCCGCGTGCAAGTAGATGACATAATCTCAGCTTGCAATCCGCTCGGAGTCCGTGCGATATTCGTTCCGTGTTTTCGCGTGCTGTTTTGAATGTGATTTACCGGATCAGCCATTTTCAATCCCTTCAGCGCCCGCTCTTTAACCGCATTGAAACGGATTCCTGCCTTAGGATTAGAGACTATCCCGAAATAACTTCCCTGTTTCGGGACAATTCCTGAGCTTCCGGTAAGCCTGATAAACATCAGTTCTCGTGATATATGCTGAGGAATCTTTCACCTTTATAAGTTTCAGGAAGCAATACCGTAGAAAGTAATACAGGTGTATAGCCTAGATTGATTATATCAATAATAGATGTGCATTTTGAAAACTCCCCGTCCGGCAATGACTGACGATAGTGTTTCAGAGTTAAATCCTTGGTATCATCCTGGACAGTAATACCGCCGTTAGAGTTTACACTAACAACAAAATAGTGACCGGCTCCCTCTCCGCGCTGAAATCCGATTAAATTAACCCGTGCTTTAACATTACCTTTTTCATAATAATCAAGAGTGCCATTTTTAAATACAGGTATGACTACCGGAACATCGACTTTAATGACCGGGCCCTTTTTATCTATTTCACTGATTATCGCTTCATTTACATATGTTCTGCTCTCAGCGTTAACTGAAAGCGAAAATTTAATTCCCGCGTAAGTGTTTAAATCGCGGACAACAACAGCTTTACTCTTATTCGTCTTTAATTTTAGTCGCCGTTCATGACCACCCGCGCGAACAACGTCCCAGGATTTAATTTTGGTTTTCTCTTTCTCGTTGTCTGAATCAAGATTAAAATCAAGTAAGCGCTTTAGGGTCGGAGCCTCTGTATTATGTCTGGCTATATCCGCCACATAAGATTGCCGAACATAAAGTACGGATTCTTTTTCCCGGATATTGTTATTGACCCTTACATATTCAACACCAAAGTAATTTGCCGTTTCAATCGTTACATCACGGTAACCTATATCAGGATGCTCTTTGATATTTAAAGCGCCGGGAATTCCATCAAGTATATTAAACACATCATCTTGTCTTATACTGTCTATGCCCTCTACCGCGAGCGCTTCTCTTAAACCTTTTAACGGTGTAAAATTTAATTGCTTCAACCAGCGTAATGTCTCCACGAACTCATACATAGGCTCACTTAGAATTTTAGGAGACTCGCCGCCATAAAGTATGCTGCCCGCTTCTTGCAAAAGAGCCTGAAAGTTATACAAAAGCGTTATCTGAGCTTGATTTTGCTCCGTGTCGTAACCTTTTAACCACCTTCCTCTGCCATCAGTATATTTATCAGTAAAATCACTAATTACATTATGAATTACTCTTAACGGAGTCGTTCTGAGGATTATTTGAGTTCCGGCGTTTATATTACAATTACCGGTCCAGGTGTTGAACGCAAAACTAACTGTCGGTAAAAATACAGGAGGTGACAGCTGCGCTCCTCTGAGGTCTTTTATCAAGTCAAGCAAACCCCAAACTAAGTTATACTGCTTAAGATCTGCTTGAGAAAAAGTTTTAAAGGAGTCTGTTTTATCGTATTTAAACTTTAAAACTAAATCATCTGACATTTTACTGTCTTGGAAAGCGCTTAATCGCTGTTCTCTTTTCTCTTCCTCAAAAAAACCCGCGTTAACTGAATCAATTAAGTCCGGGAAGGAAAGTAAATTTGAAATGCCGTTAAAAACATGCAGGCTGGGGGACTGTTTCATTAATGAGTCAAGCCACATGAAGTCATAGACTTGCCGGCACAAAAAATCATGGTTTTCTTCATAAAGTAGCACAGGGTTGATTCGATTAAGGAAATATTGCGTTGAAACTCCAAATACAGTCATCAGTTCTCGGGACAGGTTTCTGTTTCTGAAATTTGAAAGCCGGTCGGTTAACAGTTGTATGCTGCTGTATGGCACCATAAGCCTTTGCTGCTGCCGTCGATGCTGCATTATTCTGCAAAGTACATTTATTTGCCCTTCGCCCTCAACTTTGTTTACCGACGAACAGTCAGCCCATCTGATGTTACACAGCTTTTTAAAATCCGTCGCTAAAACCAGATGATTATTAAGTATCGAATAACAATCACAAGCTTCCAGAGTCTTTATGCCTTTGTAACAATTGTGTTGTTCGCATGCCTGCGAAAGGCGTCGCAGTGTAATAAAAGCATAAATCTGATCACAAAAGCTGACAGGAATCTCTACGATAAAGCATTTAGCATGAACGTGATCAATTAAATTCTGGAAGTTTATACCCAAATACCATAGTTCTTTTTCAAGATCAACGACACCATTAACACTAGTATACCGCCTCATCATCATTTGCACGGCAGAGTAATTACCTGATAGAAGTCGCTGTCGGGCTGCTTCTTGTGTTAATAAAGCATTTCGCTTCATTTGATCTGTAAAATAGACTTTATTTTCTTCCTCGATTTTCCTGATTTCATCTTTGAAGTCTTCTAAAATCCTCGCCTGATCCTGATTATCACCATTCTTGTAACGAAAAAACAGCCGGCGTGTTCCTATATTTTCTAATGCGATATCTACAGCCCGCTGTTTAGTTTCATAAGACGGAATTTGTAACAATCTGGTCCTTAACTGCTGCTTTACACCTTCGAGATTTTCCCCCTTGCGATTAATGATTACCACAGCATCTTTTTTAGCGGCGTGAATCAGTAACTGACTTTCTTGAGCCAAACGTCCTTTTTCGTCTCGTTTTAAGTTTAATAAGTTATGTACTAACCGGGGAGTAAAAAAGGCTTCACGTTTTAAAGTGTCAATATCATCAGAGGCAATGTGTTTACCTACAATTTGAGCTTCATAAGCTGCTTCAATCTGCTCGTCCGTGGGTATCGGATATTCCCGGGCAACGGATGAATCTGCTCCGGCTTTTAATTTTAAGGTCGCGGAATGGACATGAGCAGCATCAGACTTTACTTGCGCGGGCTCCGGAAGTGACGGAAGTGAACCGGCCTCCCGGCTTAAAACATTAATCATCTCCAGCACAAAAGCATTTGTCACATTATCCGTGTTTTTTTTGTCCTGCTCTTGCGTGCTGAGTAGTTGAACCATTTGCGGATGCTCAGCCAAATAAGTTTCCATTCGTGGATCCGTTATCTTAGCTTGACATATCCGCGCGAAATATTGTCTGCGAATTAAACGGATGGCAAAAGGAATATCAACTGAATTATTTATCTGAACGCCGCCGGAACCGACAGCTGAACATGCTTTTTCTGGTGCGGGTCTTTTTGATATCTCGGCCTTTAGCAGCGGCAACAAAGATGCAATTGCGCCAGCAACATCATGCGTTAACATGTTGAGGATATCATCGTTTTGTTCCAGAACACTCTCTACCATTTCCTTTGTAGCACATTGATAGCATGAGTCTTTTTTTTCGTGTATTTTACTCATTATTCGATCAAAGTGTCTATACAGTATTTCTTTCTTCTTCTCAGGCGGAAAATAATAATAATAAAATGGTTTAGCTACTTGTGAAGCCGCGTATCTTGCCGGGGTGACTTTCCGCCTCTCCGTTTCCAGCAACGTTTCTAACCATTCAATGGCTTCAGTTTTATCTCCGCGATAAAAGTGTTCAGTAATATCTTTATTTTGTTCTATGGTGCTTTCCAGCAATTCTTCTTGAGTGTTTTTCAATCGCGGTTCAAATTCTAATATATCAGCCATAGCTTTCCGCGGATCATATTTTGGATTCTTATAAACTTTGCCGGCTTTTGGCTTCCGGGCGGGAACAGTACCGGCATATACATCCTCAGAAAATGATGCCTTAGCAGAATGCAGATCTTTGAGCATCTCATTGAAAAATTGAGGTTTACCCTTAAAATTAAATAACGTTAAAGACTCTACAGTCTCAGGCTTAGCAGCCAGATACCTCTTTACCATTAACGGGGAAAAGCCGGCGACTTCTTGATTATTGTTAATCGCAATCTGGTAAGCAAGCTCTTGAGCCTCTGAAAACCCTGGTTCTGGGCGGACTTGCCCGAGTTCACCGCCTGAAGCATGTTCAAAAGCGAATGACCTTATGCCCTCCTTAATCGGCCGCACATCATCAGTTCCGGCAAGTTCTTGTTCTTTATAAGCATTATTGTCAGTCAACTCTATTAAAACACAGTCATCTTCAAAAAAATGTGTCTGTTTCTTTTTATTTCCGGCAAGCTTCTCAGCATACTGTAAAGGACGCCGTTTTTGTGAAATAAATTGTTCGATATTCTGAGCTATCGAGGTCGATTTATTCGTCATTTTTTCAACGACATAAACTAATTCCGGTTGATTTACATTAATAGTAACTAAGTATTCACCTAACTGATTATGTTTAAGTGTGTAACATTTATACCCATCAGCCCGTTGTATATTTCCTGTAGTCTCAGTCCATTCTGCTTGTGTAATTTGTGAAAGAAGACCACCCGCGACTTTTGAACTAATAGCCATTCCCCCCCCTGTACCAGCGTTAAGAGATGATATTATGCCATAACAAGATGACTTATACGGAAAAGTGAATGATTATTAATCCCGGTTTAATTTTTCTTGTTTAGATTGAAAATAACCTTCCGACTTCGGCGCAAATGATTTTCATTCTGTAGGGTGACAGAAAAACCGAAGTGACATTAAACGCTCATGACGATTTTGACTATCATGTCAGGTTTAAAGCGGTCAACTGAGTTTTTCAGGTTTAACGCTCGCGTCAGCGTATTTTTGTAAGACAAATGTGGCACAAATAGAAAACAATACCCCCGGCAGAATAACTAAGTCAGGAACCTGCCGGTGATACAGGCTGTCAATCGATATAACAAATATCGGATTTAAGTATATGTAGGCGGTGACTTTCGCCGGAGTCAACGCCGTCTGCGCTTTTTGAATCAAATAAGAGGTTAAAAGAGTCGCAAAGACGGATAAGTAAATCATATCCCTTACCTCACTTACCGCAAGCAGGTGCCAGTTAAGCGGCACACCTAAGATAAGTAAAGCGAGACTCATTACGACAACGCCGCCCACAAGCGTGCAGTATGTCATGACAATGACAGCCTCAGTTCCGTAAACAAGCTTCATAATTATCATATAAAGACTCATACATATTGTGGCTCCGATGAACAGCACGTCTCCGTAGTTCAGGTGCAGGCCGATAAAGTCTTGCCAGCTTCCTTTAAACACGACCCATATGGTTCCTGTCACACCCAAGCCGTAGGCGATATATTCAATTTTTTTTATCTTAGTCCTAAAAATAAAAGTGCTGAAAACCGCGGTTATCAATGGCGTCAGCGTGTGAATCGTGCCTGTATTGACAACGCTTGTGTAATTTAACGCTTTGAACATTAAAATAAAGTAACCCGCGTAAAAAATGCTTATCGCAATGCCTTTCGGAAACGCGCTTATCAGCATCCGGCGATAACTCAGCTTCCCGAGAACAAACGGCGTAAGGCAAATTACCGCTATAGTAAATCGCAGCAAAGTAAGAGAGATCGGACTGATATCACGGGTGATTAATGCGACAACGGGAAATGAACTCGCGATAAAAATGGTGGCGACAATCATATAAAGGTGCGCGCTAATAAGCTTCATCTGACAATGCTCCGGACTGTTATTAAGTTGAAAACCCGGAATCACCCTCAGGTTTTGCGAGAATATAGTTCGCGCACAAATCTTCGTAAAACCGCCGCTCAAGCATGCATGACAGCCGCGGCTGATCCGGTTTTTTTACCGGATTTCCAGCGTGGAAAAACACAAAATAGCACTCATCAACTTGCTATTTTCTAAGTACCTGACCATAAGTTTTCTGACATTTTCTGACGCCCGTCTTTACCGCGCTACAGCGTTGCGACTTCGGTTACATAGCTACGGCTATGCTCCCCGCGTTGCGCCTTGAATTGCATCAAGTCTGAACCAGAATTTTGAAGAAGCTTACCGTCAGCTACTTATAATCGGGTAATTACCCGTCATCCCGCTTAAGTATAGTAGCTACGGCAGATACAGTCTTATCCGGAAAACACTCACGGAACTCCCTTTTTACGGCCTCGGCGACTTCTTCTTTCTCCGGATAATGATCAAAGCCTACGGTTCCGTCCCTTAACGGTAAAGTACTGTCTCTTAACTGACTGGCTACCTTATCATGAATACACCTAAAAAATGCTTCATTTTCACAGTTTTCACTAGAAAGAGTACAAACATATTTGCGTTCTGTCACCCTGCAACAAAATTCTATCTCCCTTGATTCATGGTTCACGGCATCCATTGAAGCCACGCAACAGTCCCATTTCGGCCGCCTGCATTCATAAGTAACACCGTTAATATCTCCTGACGGGGACAGCAGCTCATCAATAGCGCCGTTATCTTCTTTAAAACAATCCGGATACTCCCTTACGGTGGTTTTATACATTTGCTCATCAGTCGCGTCAAGCTTGTGAATAGCGGGGCAGTTATGATTGTCGACTATGCAGCTTCTGATTGAGGCGTCCTGAATTGCCTGCTTACCTTTAGGTGTATACTGTTCTTGAAAATGACTCTTTTTTGTATTAACGGTACATATTTTTTTAGGTATGTCGCAAGTCTGAGCGCCTTGCGCCAGATGAAACTGCCTGCACTGCGCCTGCGATATACTGTATGAAGATCTTTCACAATATTCGGTGCAATCATAAACCAGCCGCGCGCCCCGGGTAGGAGCGGGAGCTTTTTGTTTTTCAGGTTTTGACTGCCGCGCCGGGGTCTCGGTTTTTGCCGGCTCTCTCAGCGCGCTTCCGACAGCATAAGTAGTGCCGGCCTCAACCAATGTTTGCGCGATTTGCGAACAAGGGCCGTCTTTATTTATACCCGCTTGATGAAAAACCTCAGCTGTCGCCCTTTGTGAAACCTGGCTGACAAGATAGGTTACCGCGATTTTGCCCGCGTTACTTAAAGTGACCGCGCTAAGTCCGTTAATAATCCCTCCGGTTGCGACGGCTGACGCGATATTTGCTCCGCACTTGATTGCCCGGCCAAATTTAGAGTCATCAACTAATCTGTTCATCAGCCAGTTAGTACTGACTCCCGTCACGACATAAATTATGGTAACGGGAACCGCGCCAATGCCACCGGACGTAACAAAGCCGATTGTCGCGGGAATAACATAATCCCTCGCGGACTGAGTAGTTCCTGAGTAATGCGCTAAATATTGATCCGCGTTATTAACTTGCCGTTGTACCCAGCCCGCTCCGGTTTTTACCATTTCTAACATAGAGTCTTACCTGCTTAAGTAAAAAATGTCTCAAGAGAAAGAATAAATGTATGAGATAAGTAGAATCGAAGATATATCGCGGCATTTCAAGAAAAAAGCGGCATTGGTTCATTGAATATTAAGGAATCTATATAAGATCATAATGTTTAACCTGATTTATATTTATGATGCCTTAAAGCCGGGGGAATGAAGCAGTCGGCGGCGTTCTTAAACGCGGATAAAACTGCCGGCGTTAAAAACTGTCGTTACTCCGTTTTCCGGCAGCAAGGCCTGAATAACAGTGAGCAGTTGTTCCGCTAAGGGATGTCGCGGTTCAAATAATACTGTTTAAATTTCAGCACTTCATTTGTCATACCCGCGGACGCGGGAAATGAAATGACGACGTTGTGTATGTCGATCATCCGGAGACTTTTATCTAAATTAACTATGCCCGATTAACCTGAGGTTCCCGAATTTTTTATAGGAGATAAAAAAATATTATTAGCGGAATACTCAGATAGCTATGTAATCTAAAGCTAAATTAATAATTCTTACGGAGGTGCATTTATGGAGGTTTCAGGTTCAACTATAAGTGTTGACGAGGAAACGATTACAGAATTCAGTCTAAATCAACTTTCAGATAACTCAGCTGCCTTTAATTGCGTCGCATTCGGGGATGCGGCTTTCAGACAAGATGATAGCAATCCTGATAATCCGAAACTAAACTCTGGTTTTCTGGTTTCAATCCTTAATTGGCATACGGCAACAGCATCATTTAAAGATCAAGACAGTTCCGGCAAATTGAATGACTTCACAATCAAAACAGAAAAAGACGGCTTCGCGGAAACTTCAACGGCAAAAGACGGCACATCAGCGGATACGAACCATTGCGCGGAACCGGAATCACAATTATCGGATCAGCGGCGGCTTAAATCAGCGGCGGAAAATAAGCCGGATCAAGATGTGACAGGCTATGAAAGCTTTGACGAATCCGATTCGGGCATACAGCTCAGTAAAATCCATAGTAGCGTTATACATATCAGCGCTATAAAAGATTTCGCTAATCTGCCGGAGGGAATACAAGAAAGTTTTGAAACCGCGGTAAATAATCACAGCTACCCCAAAAGCACTGAACTGATAAGACAATATACAGACAAAACAATCCAACTTACCGTATTTCAATCCAAGTCTTATTATGAAGCCTGGCGGCCTCAGCTGAATAAAAATTTCACCGAACTTACGGCAAAGCAGTCGGTGATGGAACAATATGCCGGTTTCAGAAAAAAGCTCAACGCAGCATCAGATAATGACCACACACTGCCTGATTCCATAGAGGCTATCACTCACTGCTGCGATTTACTGGCTCAAATATATCGGTTAAAGGAAGAGAAAGGGACAGCCCTAAATACGTTAGCCGCAGTTATAATCGGAAATGCGATTAATTCAGTATTTCAACAACTAAATCGGAAAATGATGGGTAATGAACTTAAGCAAAATCATGATCAACTGATGAACACTATCATAGACAATCTGTACAGAGGTTGTCTGGGGATCGAGAATTACGCTTTTCTCGCCAAAAGTGGTGACTTAAGCAAAATGAAATCAAGACTAAAGCTAGTAACGCAGAATCAACAGTCAGACAATTCAGACGATACAGAGTTAACGAAAAAAATATCAGCATTAAATTCAAAGATTAAGGAACTTGAGGCAGAGTATCAAACACACCTTGAAACCAAAGACATGTACGGGCTTGTTGGTCTTGAAGAGTTTTACATTAATGTATTGTCAGCTCAGTGTGTACTGCACCAACAAGAATTACAAAAACAGGTTAAAGCGCTGTTAGTAGCCGATGCGGAGAGTCAGCTTGATAACCTGCTGGATAAGTTTCAGAATCCTGAAGCCGGCGGGGGGGTCAGTTTTATCTGCTTAGCCGTTATTCATTCAGAGCTTACGCCGAAGATAAAGCAATTATGTTTCTTTAAAATATGTAACCGATTAGACCGCAGAGCCGGACATAAACTTGTTAAGTACCTCTTTGATAATATACTCTTAACCGCTCCCGGGTCGATTCAGTCCGCTTTCTCTGAGGCTTCAAGCGAATATTTTAATCTGTCTGACGACTCACCGCTTGAGCAAGCTGTTTCAGAGATATTCAAATTCCTCATCTCTCCGCTCGAATCTGACGTAATAAAAATGATGGCGGAAAAACACTACCGTGAATTTGCGTTTCTGCTTTCGGAACTGAATTTCGCACAAATCACGGATAGTGCATTGAGTAAATTATATCAAGCCTGTGAGCGCGCGCTTTGCTCTGCCCAAACAGATAATAAAAAGATATTAGAAGATTTAAACATTGACTTAAATCACGCTTGGGCGAAGCCGGACTCAGATTCATCCGCGCACAAGAAAACATTCAGGAAAGGACAAACTGCCGGAGCCCGAATGCAGCAGCTGATAACCGTTTCCCTGTCGGATAAATCAATCGGGAGAAAAAAACTCATCAGCTATGACAAAACAAACCCGATACTGAATATGTTAATTATTTGTCAATTTTGTTACCATTACCAGGATATTGCCTTTGGCAATATCCCCCGGCAAAGCGGCGGATTAACAAACAGCCTGATGCTTTTCATCTCAAAAAAAATGGGGCATACAGATATTTCAGATATCGCGGTCTTATCCCGGAACGGTCTTAAGACTCTATGCTGGTACAATAAAAACAAAGGTGCTCAATGGAAGCCTATTACTTTTCTAATCGAAGAAACAGGCACTTGAATTTATTCCACCGCAGGATAAGCAAAACAACGGCGGCACAGATATAAATACTCGGTTCGATAATTTCTGATTTAACTGACCAGTAAAAATGAACCGGAATTAAAATCGCTGCCGCGTATATCCAATTATGCAATTTTTGCCAATTGCGCCCCATCTTCCTCATCACTTTTTTAAATGACGTGATCGCTAACGCAAACAGGATCAAATAAGCCGCCGCGCCAACCAGGATATACGGACGCTTTAAAATCTCCTCACCTAACAAACCCCATTCAAAAACAAGGTCAAATGCGAAATAAGACGCGATATGCAGCGTTGCGTAAGTAAATACATACAAGCCGACTAATCGACGAGTCCGCAGCAACCAGCCCATTTTAAATTTTTTAGCTACCGGGCTGATAAGCAAAGTCAAAAACAAGGTGTTTAACGCACCGATGCCGGTGTAATGAATAATGTATTGCACAGGATCGCCGCCGGCTTCACCGTCGTTGACATTCAGCACAAGCAAGGCTATCGGGGTAAGCGCAATCAAGTGAAACAGAGCCTTGATCCACTTTAATTGTTCAGGGTTAACTCGTATCAAAAGTTTTTCCTTAAATCTAACCCGGTATATAAACCCGCCACCTGATCACCGTAACCGTTAAACGGCAATGTCGGAATCCGCTTAGCGGAGAACAAACCACCGGCGCCGATCCGGCGTTCGGATGCCTGCGACCAGCGAGGGTGATCCACTTTAGGATTTACGTTGGCGTAAAAACCGTATTCATGCGGAGCCAGTAAATTCCAGCTGGTCGGCGGGCGCTTATCCGTCAAACGAATACGAACAATCGACTTAATACTCTTGAAACCGTATTTCCAGGGCACAACCAGACGAATCGGCGCGCCGTTCTGCGGCGGCAGGGTTTTCCCGTATAACCCCACCGCTAAGAAGCTAAGCTCATTCATCGCCTCCGGTAATGTCAGACCCTCAACATATGGATAATGAATTCCGCCGCCGACAAAACGATTTCGCTGCCCCGGCATCTGATTCGGATCGTACAAGGTTTCAAAAGCGACATATTTTGCTTTGCTTGTAGGATCGGCTTTTTTAATCACCTCAGCCAGTGAGAAGCCGACCCAGGGGATCACCATCGACCAGGCTTCTACACATCGTAAACGATAAGTCCGTTCCTCCAGCGCCGAAACTTTGAATAAGTCGTCATAACTCAGCGTTAAATGATTCCCGACTTCGCCGTCAACCACCAGCTTCCAGGGGTTAACTTTTAAGCCTTGCGCATTTTCCGAAGGATCGGTTTTGCTGGTGCCGAATTCATAAAAGTTATTGTGCGTGGTTACCTTAGCTTCAGGGGTAAGAATTTCTGAGGTCTGATATTTATCGTTCTCAGAAAAGGTTAACGGCGTGACTTTGAACTGATTTTGTGACTTTTTGCCCCCGAATACATCAAACAACCCCGCCTGAACGCCGGACGATAAACTCACGCCCGCCGCACCTAAACCCAGAGCTTTGATGATCTGACGACGAGACCTGAATACAGATTCCGGCGTTACTTCGCTCTCAGGTAAATCCCAGGTTTTTTTCGTTAAAACACCTTTTAAAAAATCACCTTTGCCAGCCACGTTAACCCCCTCAGCGCGATACTCTTGTTTGTATTAACAGACAGGTTCATTTGAAACTTTATTTCAAAAAATGTAAATCCCCCTGAAATTGTAGCAGCTAAACTTGAATCAGATTTTAGGGCATGACATCCTTGTAAGTATTCTATAAATTTTGTTAAAAATCATGACCGAATTCGCACCTTTTTCCGATCTTACTACCGCGGAAATCATCACCGCCGCCGCATCTTGCATCCTTGCTTTTTTTGTCGGAGCGCTGATAAATCAAAAACTTACCCGATCCCGCTGGGAACAAGTGTTTGAGATAAGACAAGCACAATCGTTACAAGACATCGAAAAACTTAATGATGAGCTCAACGAAACCAGAAGTAAGTTAGAACAAACCATTCAGGCGTTTGGTAAAGCCGAAGCGATAACCGCCCAGGTTCCCGCTCTGGAAGCTAAGCTTGAAGCCGCTCAGCATAAGCAGATGGAAGCTCAGCTTTCGCTTTCCAAATCTAATGCCATGCACAGAACCCTTACCGCCACTCACGAGGCGGAGAAAAAAGCCCTGAACGATAAAATCGCGCTGTTAGAATCAGCGGAGCACAGACTTAAAACCGAATTTGAAAATCTCGCGACTAAGATTTTTGAAGACCGGAGTGAAAAATTCAATCAGCAGAACAATCAGCAAATCAGCAGTCTGCTTTCGCCTTTTAAACAGCAGCTTGAAGGTTTCAGAAAACAAATCAATGAATCTTACAACCACGAGCAGTCCGAACGCAGCGCTTTAAAGCATCAGCTCGAACAGCTGCGGGCTCTCAATATAAAAATGAGCCAAGACGCCGTCAACCTGACCAATGCCTTAAAAGGTGACAACAAACAGCAGGGAAACTGGGGCGAAGTCATTCTTGAGCGTGTCCTGCGGGAAAGCGGTTTACGTGAAGGCCATGAATATGAAACCCAATCCGATCTTAAAAATGATGACGGCAAGCGTTTCAAGCCCGATGTTATTGTTCACTTACCTGAAGAGAAAGATGTTGTTATTGATTCTAAAATGTCACTGGTTGCCTATGAACGCTATTTCAATAGTGACGATGAACCAGAGCGACAAGCGGCGACTAAAGAACATGTATTATCGATTCGTAATCATATTAAAGGGCTTGGACAGAAAAATTATCAGCAACTTCACGGCTTAAAAAGCCTTGATTATGTGCTGATGTTTATCCCTGTCGAGCCGGCATTTTTATTAGCGCTGGAAAATGATCCCGATATCGTTAATTTCGCCCTTGAACAAAATGTCATGCTGGTGAGCCCGACCAACTTGCTGGTCGCTCTGCGTACCATCAATAATATCTGGCGTTATGAATATCAAAATCAACACGCCCAAAAAATTGCCCAGCATGCAGGTAAAATTTATGACAAACTCTGCGGTTACGTCGCAGACATGGACAAACTGGGCCGAGCGTTAGAAACCGCCGATAAGTGTTATAACTCGGCCATGAACAAGTTGTCGACGGGCAAAGGCAACTTGATCCGCCAGGCGCACCAGATGCGGCAATTCGGCGTCGATACGACTAAGAATCTCGATAAACAGCTTATTGACACCGCAATGAATGACAGTTTAGAAACCAAAGCGGATTCTGAATAATTACAAATTATTCAGGAGCTTCCCTGGTCTTGATATCCCCTCTTCCATTTGCAGGTCAAACGGAAGAGCGAAGGTCACTCGAAAACACCCGAATACCCGTCATAATTTTCAGTAAAGGAAAACACCTTACCCGGAGCAACGGCAACGTTCTGCTTTAAAGCTTGTCGCCACAGTTTTTCGCTTGAATAACCTAATGGTAATCGCATCCGTAAACAGGAGCCGCCTTCAATAGGTGCGATGTTAACGGCAAAACGATTTTCACGGCTCAAAATACTCAAGCATTTTTGATAATTAATTCGCATCTGATTGCGTATTTCGCTTAAATGCTCAGAGTACTTTTGAGCTCAAAAGTTGAATCAGCATTTACTGCAATAAGCTGTCAGGCGGCTCAGATGTCACTTGCTTGGTTAACTTAACTTGCTCAACGTCGGACAAATAAATTACGTAACATATACTGAAGGTAGGTGAAATGGTGTCAAAAAAATCACCGATGCTGAATAACCGAATATCAGTCATTTCATTCTGCGTAGCTGATTGCGCCAGACTAAGTGGTTTTCGACCAAAAAAATGAAGCGAGCTTCTATCGTATTCAATAAGGTTAACATTGCGCCTTTCCGCCCAGGATAAAAGCCTGAGTTTATCTTCATCAGACAGTAAACGCCCTGTTGGATCATTAAAGCTCGGGTTCACCAAATAATAGTCAAACGGCTTTTGAAGGTAAGTTTGATCCAGCGACCTTAATTCGTCTTGGTAATTTTTTTGCTGCGGGATCTCTGTAATATTAAGGTCATGAGGAGCCAGCCCTGAGCGAAAGTAAAAACTTACCGGCGATTCAATCGCGATATGTTGATTAACTAAGTTTAATGCTTTCAGCAGCGTTTGCAGTGATTGAATACGCCCGCTGGTTATCACTAACTGCTCAGGCGTAATTTTTCCGAAGCGATTGAAACAATGCTGACACAAAGCGATTTTAAGCTCAGGCAAACCTGTTACCGGATCTTCTCGGTTTAAGGAGAAGACATCTTTTTCTAAGCACTTTCTGGCAACTCTTATTAACAGCTTTTCACAGGGCGGGATTATACTTTGAAAAAAAAATCAACCAAAATATGTTTCTGCCCTAAAATCATCATCCCAAGCCGCTCTTTTCATTTTAGATGCGACGCTATCGTTTAGAGGATACTTCTTAACAAGAGCTGCCGATTTACGCCTTAGTAACAGCACACGATAAGGCAGGTAAACAGAGTGTCGGATGGAACTGGATTCTTGTGCCGGTCTTAATTCTTATCGCCATATTCATTTGGATAATACCATGAATAGCAGCAAAACTTCTGACTGATGGCAACTTGCCTACTATTTCACCGGTACTGATTTCACTAACGAATAATTGATAAAGCTGCTGATATTTTTTCATCTGTACCGCAAAAATAAATTAAATCTGTATCTGTACTCTAAATTTGTATGCTGTAGCATTGATGTTAACAAGTCAATAACAATGAATAATAATGACGAAGAAGATAACCGAGACTCCGAGGTTAATTATCAGAGAGTTCGGATTAGATGATGTCGCTGACGTATTGGAATTTAACACTAATGCTGATGTCATTCGTTACACCGGCGACCCTGACACTTTAACAAATGAGGATGACGCTAAAAGAATTATCAGTGAGTTTTGGCTCAAAGATTATCAGGAACGAGGTTATGCCCGCTGGGCGGTTGAAGACAAGGCCACGGGTAAAGTTATCGGTTTTTGTGGTTTCAAATATGACACTCATCCCGCGGTTCAGGCTGATGATGTCGGTTATCGATTTTTACCTCAATACTGGGGCAAAGGTATCGCGACCGAAGCCGTGACCGCTTGTTTGATTTACGCGAAAAAGCACCTGCCGCTTGAGCGCGTTATCGGTGATGTCATGATTGCAAACCCCGCGTCGAGTAAGGTGCTTGAAAAAGTAGGCTTTAATTTTGAGGAACAAGTGGAATATGATGGTGAAAAATTAAACCGCTATAGCTTAAACCTCTCTTCATGGACGGAAAAATAAACGGATTCAGATAAGTCTGCTTACTTTCCTCAATTAGATAGAGTCAAAGCGGTTAAAGCCTGTCGGACAAACCGGAGAGTATCAGCGATAGGTTTTTGGCATGAGCGTATCCTCTGACGGGATTTTCAGAATCAATCATTCTAAGATATGTTCATGCCTTCTCAACATTAATCACACATCGGGTAAGATACGCTCATGCCTTCCCAGAATTAATCAAATGTCGGGTTAAATTTCACATGGAACGCATTTCTGAATTAACGCCGGTAAACGCGGCTTCAAACGCCGCGGAGGATGACGCTTTACAAGAGGAAAGTCCGGCGCTGCTTCATGCGGCCGGAAACCGGTATGCCGTCGTTGAAAAACCGGTTCCCGCCAGAGTAAACAACAAAGGTTTCGTCTGCTCTTCTCAGGACGCCCGTTTTCAGCCGGATTCTCAGGATGAAGCTTCCCGTGCCGGGCACGTCCGGGAAAATCTGACTCATAAGATGTCATCGCTCAGCGTAAACAAGCTCCTTCTGCCCGGTAAACCCGGTAATATCGATATAAATATCACAAACAGTCTGCTGAAATTAATCGATGATAAGAGTCTGACCAAAAAGGACATTACCGCTCTGATCAGGTACTTCGGTATTTTTATTATATGTCACCCTGAGGTGCGGCCGTCGTTTGAATCACAAGTTGACTCATTTAATGATGAGCAGAAATCAATAATCGTAAAAATGGCTAAACTGGGGTACTGGCAAACAGATGAGCCGCCCTGGCATATAGATATTCTGGACATTTTACCGAAGTCATTAATTCCGCCGGAACTTTACCTTTTTACTTGTCAGCGCCATGGTCTTAAACTTAAAAAAGTGCCGGTGGAAGTGCTTAAAACAGCAGCGGGGATTCCGATATGTACGGCGGCCTGCAAAAAAGACGGTCGGACGTTAGCTGACGTCCCCGGTTTTTTCTTTTACGAAGACAGTTACCGGGAAATCGGCTACCGCCTCTGTAAAATCGCCTGCGCAGAAGATGGCGACGCACTGGCGTATGTGCCTGAAAAGTATCTGCGAGGCATAAAAGGCAGAACACTCTGCGAAATCGCGTCACAAAGTAAGCTGGGTTTCGCATACCCGCACATACCTGAGGGATTCAAAAACGGCGCTTTCGGCGCGCGGTTGTTCAAACTGGCTGCTGAGCAGAGCGCAGAGTGCCTGGCATATTTTGACCGGCGTTTTTTTCAAAGTGACGCCGGCCGTGACTGTTTCAGAAAATGTCTGAAACGTCATGGTAGTATCACCCTTGATTCTATTAACAAAACAATACTAAACGACAGAGACATCGGCCCGGCGCTCTGTGAAGAGGCTATAAACGTTTGCGGCCATGCCATAGTTTTTACGCCGGAAAAATACCTGACCGGCCTTGACGGACTCGGACTTTTTTTTAGGGCGTCCGTAACTTATGATAACGCGTTAGAAACATTACCCGACCGGCTTGATCAATGCGTAAAAGATACAAATGAACACTTTTATTATAACGCCTGTAAAGTTAACGCTAAAAGTTACCGGTACATTAAAAAAGAATACCTGACGAAAGATACAGAAATATTCCTGACCGGAATGGTGCTGAACAAATGCGGTGAAATGCTGAAGTTTGTAAGGTCGCAACTCTTACAAGGTCAACATGGTCAGAAGTTTTGTGAAACGGCGTGTCACCAGGATCCGGGCGCACTTAAGTTTGTGCCGAAGGCACTGCTGACACTCCCCCGGGGATTAGCGCTGTGTGAGGATTGTTTATCGAAACAAGGATGGCTGTTAGGCGATATTCCTTTAAATGAGTTAAGCGATGAAGACGCCTTAAGGCTGTGCGGCATAGCCTGCGGTAATTACTCGGGTGCGCTGAAATACGTTCCTGACCGTATAAAAAACGACGAATTATGCCGGCTCGCGCACAACCGGCTCGCTTACAGCTGTGATAAAGCAATCATCCCTCATATAACCGACTCATTTTTTATGACTCTTATTGAGCGGCACTTAGTGACAGAGCAGCAGACGGCCGGTCAGCTACCCGATATTATCAGGCGCTGTAAAACTCAATGTGACCATCTGCTGCCGGAACTCATTAAACAATGCGCTCATCAGAGCAGCTCCCACCATCTGGCGGTACTGACGACCCGGGACGTGCCCGGTGAACTCAAAAAGCAGCTGATTGGCCTGATAAATACTCCGCCGCGGCTTAAGCGGCCCGTAACTTCACAAACGCGATTCACCGAGCCCGTAAATCCTCTGGATTCAGATGCTCATGACCCTTTTCACAATGAATTACTTCACTCCTGCTTTCACGCGACCGGTTATACTCCGCCGAGATTCAGTGAAGGCACCAGACTCCATAATTATATCGAGCGGAACCGCTTAACGGCCTTTCCCCCGTGCCCGGCGGAGGAATTAAACAGAATGAAGCGGAAAACCGCGGCAATCGCGGGAGGCCGGACAATCAGAATCTATGACAACGGAGAGTATTATCATTACAAGTTTCAGCGGCAGGATGAAAGCCCGCAGGTGTTAGTCACGCAAGGATTAATCTATCAGTACCTTCAACGGGAAAAAGCCCGCATCCCGCTTCACAGCCGAATACCGGTCTTTGTCTGTTTCGCCGCCGTTAAAAAAAGTGAATTGCCGGCAATCACCGGGCGGCTTAAGAATAAAATCAAAACAGACGCTCAGAACCGGGTCAACCTGCTCTGCTATAAGGCTTCTGAAAATTATAACCGCTACGCGCATCAGCGCGGCGATAAAGAGGAGGACACCTTCACCGGGCCCGAGCGGGGGCTGCTCACCGCCTGCCGCGATTTAGGGCTGATGGACTCAGCGGGCGTGGTGTTAACCGGTGCAATGCCGGCATTTGATTGTGGTCTGGGAAAAAGCCGATGGATTGCTTTACACAGCTTTCTGGGGAGCCGGCCATGTGAGGAAATTTTGTATCCGCGCAATTTCAGCGGATGGCGGCAAAGCGTTACTGACAGGCCGGATATCGGATACGACGGCTTACGGAATGTGAGCGACTATGAGTTATTCGGAAATATCACCGGTTACTTTGAAAGCAGCTTTTTTTTAAATTACAGCATCTATCCTGAGCCGGTAATACAACGACTGGCTTTCAGCAACGCTATCTGCGAACAATTGATCGCCGTTATTCTGCTGCGATCACGGCTAAGATCTCAGCAAGCCGGGACTTATCACTATAAAAATACCGCCGCAGTTGAGCGGACAAAAGAGTTTATAGCGCAGTCGTGCGAAGCCTTTCTTAAGGGGTATTTCATCCCGGAAACCGCGCCGTCTTTACAGTCGGTACTGGGATTATCTGAAACCGTTTATCAGCGGTGGTTAACTTCAGCCGCGAAAGAGATCCTTTACTGGACGGCGATACAGCCTCTGCTTAGCGGCGATGAACTCACCGCTGATAACGCTCAGACAGAAACATACAGTCATGATATTCTGAGGAAAGGCCGCTTATGCCCGGAATTATACCCGGACGCGCCCGCCGCGGGACATATCGTCAGAAAGGATTTTTTTTCGTCAAATAATGAACTGGTTTTAGGTATCTCTTACAAGACATTTGCTATTAATTTCTTTCTGCGCGGGGTGATGAGGTTAAGTATAAAAATTTTTGAAATCGGGACAGAAGACGCTGAATGACCGACATAAAAACTGTCGTATTTCATTCGGGGGTAAAGACCGGTGGTATGAGAACCGGGACTGATCAAATTTCAACGTTCTAAGGTAACCTCAGCGGTCAGATGATGCGGAAAAACCGCGGGCTAAGATTGGTCAATTGACAATGGAGAACGATTTTTTAGCCAAGGCGCCCGGTCATTAGACCGAGCTCAGCGAAAAGGAAAAACCGGACAAAACCACCGAGCTAAGTATCACCAGACAATATCAAATTTTTTCGATATCACTTGCGAGTGCAATCCCGCCCTGACTGATGACCTGTTTTTAAACGGCGCTAAATTGGTCAGTAACCCTATTTCACCTTATACTGCGACGTGGAGCTGGAACTATGCTGACACGCCAGAAAGGATTGAAAAATACTCAGCAGCCCATTATTCGACAGAGCATACATCCCCGAATGCTTTTATTAATGCTTCGCAACAAACTATATCATGCTTCATTGGTTCCGGGACTGCTTTAAGGATTTACTTAAGAAAAGAATTCAGTAACTTAGAACGAAGCAGAGGTGCTGTAGAACTGTCGTTTTTTAGCTGGTGCTCCGTCCATAAACAGGCTTTTTTCAAATTTATCGTATTGGTTCTTATGCCGGTAAAACCTCCCGCGGGGATGCGTGTATCCTCTGACAGAACTTCCAGAATCAATCATTCTAAGATATCGCCAAGTCAGCAAAAAAATTAATCACACATCAGGTAAGATGTGGTCATGCCTTCCCATAATAAATCACACGTCGGGGGTAAATTTTATATGGAACGCATTTCTGAATTAACGCCGGCAAACGCGGCTTCAAACGCCGCGGAGAATGACACTTTACAAGAGGAAAGTCCGGCGCTGCTTCATGCGGCCGGAAACCGGTATACCGTCATTGAAAAAACGGTTCCCGTCAGAGTAAACAACAAGCGTTTCGCCTGCTCTTCTCAGGACGCCCGTTTTCAGCCGGACTCTCAGGACGGAACTTCCCGTGCCGGGCACGCCCGGGAAAATGAAACACATCAGACGTCACCGCTCAAAAAAAACAAGCTCCGTCTGCCCGGTAAACCCGGTAATATCGATATAAATATCACAAACAGTCTGCTGAAATTAATCGATGCTGAGAGTCTGACCGCGGCGGACATTACCGCTCTTATCGGGCACTTCGGTATTTTTATTATATGTCATCGTCAGGTGCGGCCGTCGTTTGAATCACAAGTTGACTCATTTAATGATGAGCAGAAATCAATAATCGTAAAAATGGCTAAACTGGGGTACTGGCAAAAAGATAAGCCCGGGTATACAGATATTCTGGACATTTTACCAAAGTCATTAATTCCGCCGGAACTTTACCTTTTCGCTTGTCAGCGAAATGGTCTTACTCTTAAAAAAGTGCCGGCGGAAGTGCTTAAAACAGCAGCGGGGATTCCGATATGTACGGCGGCCTGCAAAAAAGACGGTCGGGCGTTAGCTGACGTCCCCGGTTTTTTCTTTTACGAAGACAGTTACCGGGAAATCGGCTACCGCCTCTGTAAAATCGCCTGCGCAAAAAATGGCAACGCACTGGCGTATGTGCCTGAAAAGTATCTGCGAGGCAAAGAAGGCGGAACACTCTGCGAAATCGCGTCGCAAAGTAAGCTGGGTTTCGCGTACCCGCGCATACCTGAGGGATTCAAAAACGGCGCTTTCGGCACGCGGTTGCTCAAGCTGGCAACTGAACAGAGCGCAGAGAGCCTTGCACATTTTGACCGGCGTTTTTTTCAAAGTGACGCCGGCCGTGACTGTTTCAGAAAATGTCTGAAACGTCATGGTAGTATCACCCTTGATTCTATTAACAAAACAATACTAAACGACAGAGACATCGGCCCGGCGCTCTGTAAAGAGGCCATAAACGTTTGCGGCCATGCCATAGTTTTTACGCCGGGAAAATACCTGACCGGCCTTCACGGACTCGGACTTTTTCACAGGGCGTCTGTAACTTATGATAACGCGTTAGAAGCATTACCCGACCGGCTTGATCAATGCGTAAAAGATACAAATCAACACTTTTATTATTGCGCGTGTAAAGATAACGCTAAAAATTACAGGTACATTAAAAAAGAATACCTGGAGAAAGAAACAGAAATATTCCTGACCGGAATGGTACTGAACAAATGCGGTGAAATGCTGGAGTTTGTAAGGCAGGAACTCTTACAAGGTCAACATGGTCAGAAGTTTTGTGAAACGGCGTGTCACCAGAACCCGGGCGCACTTAAGTTTGTGCCGAAGGCACTGTTGACACTCCCCCGGGGATTAGCGCTGTGTGAGAATTGTTTATCGAAACAAGGATGGCTGTTAGAAGTTATTCATTTAAATGATTTTAGCGATGAAGACGCCTTAAGGCTGTGCGGCATAGCCTGCGGTAATTACTGGGGTGCGCTGAAACACGTTCCTGACCGCATAAAAAACGACCAATTATGCCGGCTCGCGTACAACCGGCTCGGTTACGGCTTTGATAAAACAATCATCCCTCATATAACCGACAGCTTTTTTATGAAGCTTATTGAGCGGCACTTAGTGACAGAGCAGCAAGAGGCCGATCAGCTTCCCGATATTATCAGACGCTGTAAAAGGCTCTGTAACCCTCTGCTGCCGGAACTCATTAAACAATGCGCTCATCAGAGCAGCGCCCACCATCTGGCGGTACTGACGGCCCGGGACGTGCCCGATGAATTCAAAAAGCAGCTGATTGACTGGATAAGTACTCCGCCGGAGCTCAAGCGGCCCGTAACTTCACAAACGCGATTCACCGAGCCCATAAATCCTCTGGTTTTCCAAACTTATAACCTTTTTCATAATGAATTACTTTACTCCTGCTTTCACGCGGCCGGTTATACTCCGCCCAGACTCAGTGAAGGCATCGGACTCCATGATTATATCTGCGGGCGGAAACGCTTAACGGCCTTCCCCTCGTGCCCGGCGGAGGAATTAAACAGGATGAAGCGGAAAACCGCGGCAATCGCGGGAGGCCGGACAATCAGAATCTATGACAACGGAGAGTATTATCATTACAAGTTTCAGCGGCAGGATGAAGACCCGCAGGTGTTAGTCACGCAAGGATTAATCTATCAGTACCTTCAACGGGAAAAAGCCCGTATCCCGCTTCACAGCCGGATACCGGTCTTTGTCTGTTTCGCCGCCGTTAAAAAAAGTGAATTGCCGGCAATCACCGGGCGGCTTAAGAATAAAATCAAAACAGACGCTCAGGATCGGGTTAACCTGCTCTGCTATAAGGCTTCTGAAAATTATAACCGCTACGCGCATCAGCGCGGCGATAAAGAGGAGGACACCTTCACCGGGCCCGAGCGGGGGCTGCTCACCGCCTGCCGCGATTTAGGGCTGATGGACTCAGCGGGCGTGGTGTTAACCGGTGCAATGCCGGCATTTGATTGTGGTCTGGGAGAAAAACGATGGGTTGCTTTACACACCTTCCTCGGATATCGGCCATGCGGGGGAATTTTCTATCCGGTCAGTATCAGCGGATGGCGGCAAAGCGTTACTGACAGGCCGGATATCGGATACGACGGCTTACGGAATTTGGGCGACTATGAGTTATTCGGAAATATCACCGGTTACTTTGAAAACCGCTTCGATTTAGATTACAGCATCTATCCTGAGCCGGTAATACAACGACTGGCTTTCAGCAATGCGATCTGCGAACAATTGATCGCCGTTATGCTGCTGCGCTCACGATTAAGATCTCAGCAAGCCGGGACTTATCACTATAAAAATACCGCCGCGGTTGAGCGGACAAAAGGGTTTATAGCGCAGTCGTGCGAAGCCTTTCTTAAGGGGTATTTCACCCCGGAAACCGCGCCGTCTTTACAGTCGGTGCTGGGGTTATCTGAAACCGTTTATCAGCGGTGGTTAACTTCAGCCGCGAAAGAGATCCTTTACTGGACGGCGATACAGCCTCCGCATACCGGCGATGAACTCACCGCTGATAACGCTCAGACAGGAACATACAGTCATGATATTCTGAGGAAAGGCCGCTTATGCCCGGAATTATACCCGGACGCGCCTGCCGCGACAGGCATCGAAAAACGGCAGCTTTTTTCCGAAAATAATGAACCGGTTTTAGGTATCTCTGACGGGCAGTTTGCTATTAATTTCTTTCTGCGCGGGGTAATGACGTTAAGTATAAAAATTTTTGAAATCGGGACAGAAGACGCTGAATGACCGACATAAAAACTGTCGTATTTCATTCGGGGGTAAAGACCGGTGGTATGAGAACCGGGACTGATCAAATTTCAACGCTCTAAGGTAACAAATGCAAGCGAAACCGCCGGAACAACAAAAAGTCGACCCGGTTCGATCAGTATGTTGTCGGATACTGCTGACTCAGGCTCACGAGCTTTTTATAAAGCGTCTGATTAGCTGACGTTAACCCCTGTAAACGATGCTTTAAATATTTTGCCGCACTCTTTTATCTGAGGAGTTAAGGTTTGTTCGGTTAAGTATCGGCATTTTACTTGGTAATGGTTTTCTTCTTCTTATTATCTAAAAAGTAAAGCTTTTTCTCCTCAGATTTCTTCTAACCATTTGTTACCCATGTTTGATGGGTTCCTTTCCCTCTCAGCTTCAGATTTATTTCCAAACTTACGTCCGTTTTTTTCAGCTTGAAAAATTCCACTTACAAGCTTTTGATTTACTTTATCCATTACTTAACTTCTCTTGGAATATGAACGCTAAACCTTATTTTTGTATTGGTATGGGACTTTAGTTTCTAATGCGGAAAATTCCTCTGACGACAGGTTAATTGCAAGTAATCGAACTTCACCTAATGTACAAACTCCACCATAACCTACTATGTTCAACTTAATGATTTTTAATTGTAGTGAATTATATTCTTCTAGTTGTACTGGATAAGTAAAACCCGTTTGCAATATTATGACTTTATTACCAGATTCTATAAGTTCCGTAATCATCTCAATGCAGGGTTGAGCGGATAAATATATTACTTTCTGAAACTCTTTTTTATAATATTCGGTAACTTTTTCTGCGCTTTTTTGCTTTATTTCAACTCCAGGCCAGGGTGAATTTTGGTGAAGCAAATCAGAGACATATAAAACTTTCGCTTTTACTTCTCTTAATGCAGCAGTAAGCTGCCCTCTTCCTGCTCCAATTTCTATCAGGTTCGAAGCTAAAGGGGCTAAACAAGATTTTAAAGATGCTGCAAAATCTGTACTAAATACTTCATTTAGACCAATACAATCCTCTCTAAACTTAACGCAAGAAACAAAAAACGCCACCTTATCCTTACGTCCACGCCATTCATAAATCCCATTTGAGTCTGTTTCGCATACAACATAACAATCCGAGGCAACTTCATATAATGGTTTAACATTTTCAGGAATTTGTTTTTGCAAAAGCCTGTGCATTAAAAGAATTTCATTTCTCATTAATTTAATTTCAGAGTTCGTTAGATTTGTATTTCTTTTTACAAATTCAGCCATCGAAACAAGGTAAATGAAAGATTTTAATTTTTTTTCTGTCGGTATACAGGCTCCCGCACTAATTCCTCTTCCAATATCTTCTACAACCCTTTTATCAGAGGATGATGCAGAAATTATTGAATAATATGATTCCAGACACTCAAACCCTAACATAGGTCGAAACATATCATTACACTTTAATTCGATAGACTTAATTCTAAATTGATTTCTCATTGCTTTTGAGAATATGATCGTCATTTGGCCATGCTTTAGTTTGTCTTCGATATAACTTGTGAGGCTATTGATATCATCTTTTTTCAATAATTTTTCAGTGTGAATCACTATTGAATGGTCATTTTTGAGAGGAATAACATAAGTGATTGGTTCTGAATTATGAATCTCACTATAATTTGCGAGGTCTAGAGTTTGAGCAGCGGACAATAAGAAGCCAGTAGATTGCAACATAAAACACCAATAAAATACTTCAATTAAAGTGAACTTAATTTACCTGAAACAATAGTGCAAGTTAATTATCATTAAATTTTGGCTCTTAGTCGTTTAATATAGATTTAAGCAGGAGGGCTGATACCTGTCTCTTGATTCAGATCTCAAAGCGTTTCACCATCAGCTAGCATTTCTTTCGCCGCCCGATATCCTATGACAAAAAATTAAAGAGTGCTCCAACCTTCCCAAATCAATACCCGGTACATTTAGTGTCTGTCCCGGTTTTGCCAGTGACTGATAAGCCCATTTCATGTTGTCAGCAATACCCAACGTAACGGCTCTACGTCTTTCAGATCTGTCACTAAAATTCAATGCAATCAATAAGATGAACAACCGAAAAAGTTATCATAAATTATACAATTGGAGGCAGTTATGATTAAGAAACGTAAAAATCACTCACCACAGTTCAAAGCGAAAGTTGCATTAGCGGCTGCAAAAGGCGATAAAACGCTATCAGAGCTTGCAAATCAGTTTAACCTACATCCGACTCAAATTACCAATTGGAAAGGACGCCCGTTTTCAGCCCGGCTTTCAGGATGAAGCTTCCCGTGCCGGGCACGCCCGGGAAAATCAGACTCATAAGATGTCACCTGAGCGTAAATGCCCGGTAAACCCGGTAATATCGATATAAAAATCAGAAACAGTCTGCTGAAATTAATCGATGATAAAAGTCTGACCGCGGCGGACATTACCGCTCTTATCGGGCACTTCGGTATTCATATTATACGTCACCCTAAGGTGCGGCCGTCGTTTGATTCACAACTTGACTCATTTAATGATGAGCAGAAATCAATAATCGTGAAAATGGCTAAACTGGAGTACTGTCAAATAAGCAGGACTCTTTTTGATGAAGATATTACGGACATTTTACCAAAGTCATCAATTCCGCCGGAACTTTACCTTTTTAGGGTTCTCGCAGTTAAGAATTTACCATTCTGGCATGATAAGTAGATCCCACTTAGGTAATTCACTATTTCGGATGATTTTATCTTCGACATCTTCTTTTTCACTTTTTGTTAGCTTGACTCCTTTTGAGTAAACCTTATCAATTAAATTGACAACTGGAGTCATAGCCTTCCAAGTCATTGTTTTCGTCCGCTCCAGAACAGTATTCACTGAATTCAGTAATGTACCATTCCAATGCTTTTCTAAAGATGACCAAACCCGCTCAATTGGGTTATATTTGCTGTGATAAGGTGGGTAGTAAACGTTGTGAATCCTCAGTTTCGATCTTTCACTAAACTGTTTTAATCTAAAAAGATACTGAGTCCGGCATCCACTATTTTCTGGGCCATTATCTGAAAAAATAACCAGCTCCTCTACCTCTGGATGTTCGTCTTTAACTAAATTCCACCACCACTCTAAAGCGTCACAAATGAAGTCGCTGGTTTTACTTGAGTTACCATAAAACACATGAAGCTGGTCGTTTTCCAGGTTCAGTATTCCGAACGGGATAAGCTTATCTTTTACATCCATGTCGTGATCTAAAGCTTGCACCGCATCAATCCCTCCGGATTGACCGTGTCGAGAAAATTCACCCAAATTAACCGTGGCTTTGCAATCTATACTTATACGGATAACTTTTTTATTACCTGCTGTTTCTTTTTTAATTTTATTTACATTTTTAAAGATGGCGTCTGTTTCAGGAATTTTTTTTGTGGCCTGGTTTTTTGAACTCGCTTCAGTTTGTAACCGAGTCGATTCAAAATGTCATTAATCGTTCTTTCTTTTGGTAACTCTTCACAGTCCCAGCCTTTTTCCTCAATCAGCTTTTTACGAACACCTTTAGCTGTAATTCGAGTGTAAGCAAATGAATTTTTGAATTTTGGATCAGCTTGTGACTCTGGATCGACTAACGCCCGAATATCTACCTCCAGCTGAGGATTATTCTCCTCACTTCTATGCTTTCCTTCATAATGCCCAAAGCATTCAAACCCGGTTTCCAGCTCATGAAGCCCAAGTTCTACAGCTTTTCTCCCCCAGTCAAACTCCGTTTCCGTTAATCTAGGACTCCCACAGCAGAACGTTTTAGACACTTCAGCCATAAAGACTCTTTTTTCCATTCCGTGAAGTTTATTTGAGGCAAGTTTGATTATCCGTTTGGACTCGCTAGAAATGTAAATTGAAGTAGACATCTGGCAGCAACATAAACGATTTTAAGAACTCAACTATACTATTGCGGTAAAATTTAAATCGCAACGTCCCTAATTTGTCAGCGAAATGGTCTTAGGGACGTGGCAGAAGAAACTATACCAGCTACCTCGTCACTCCAGCGAATGCTGGAGTCCAGAGCCTTTGGTTCATTTAGCACAAAGTCTCTGGATACCAGCCTACGCTGGTATAACAAATTAAGCCTAAAAATTTAACTTGGTATATTTGGAACTGTGAGATCCCCAGATGAAGCACAACTGCGCGACATCAATATCGAGCTGGGTTATTTTCTTTGTCTGGTTCTTTTAGCTTTGCCATATTCTTCTATTGCATAAAAGTTATCACAGCCATAAATGACAGCGCATAAGGTTATGGTAATAATGTTTACTAGAAGATGGTGCTGAGTTCGCTTTATACGTCGTTCTTTTGGCTTAACTGCATAGGATCGTATTCGATCTGATGCAATTAGACTTGTGATTTGTTTTCTTGGTGCAAAGCTGAAATTCAGGATTGATAACTTTGTCCGTTCGGGGGGAAAGGGAGAAGGACTTTCCTTGTGCGGGGTGTAAAGAGCGTCTCTGAATGGGGTTTCGAATCCAGGATGATTTTTGCGATTTCATTATGGCCGTTATTAGCGGCTGTGTGGAGCGCTGTGCAGCCGCAACTGTTTATAACGTCATTGGCACCCTCTCGGATCAGGAGTTTTACTACTTCGATACGGCCGTTTTTACTGGCTAAGTGGAACGCCGTGCAGCGGAGATTATTTTTAAAATCGACATCGGCGTCCTTTTTGAGCAGGCGTTTTACTACTTCGATATGGCCTTTACTGGCGGCTAAGATGAGAGCGGTGTTGCCGTAATTGTCCATAAGATCGACCTAGGCGTGCTTTTCGAGCAGGAGTTTTACTACTTCGATATGGCCGTTTCTGCTGGCTGAGTGGAGCGCCGTATAACGGGAATTATTTTTAACTCATGTTACGCAGTAACAGCTTTTAGAGACTGAAGTTCTGTAAAAGCTGTTTTTAGGGCTTTCATGTACAGTTTTGCCTTTAAGCCGAATTTGCCTAAATTTAGCTTCAAAGACAGTGTTTCTAACTTAAACGCACTATAAATTGAAAGAAACTGGTGGTTACTTTGAGTTCTTATCGTATGTGCTGGTGATCGAGTAATCCCCGCATTTGATTTCAAGGACTTGTGAAATACTTCTACATTCCATCGTTTTTGATAGATTGCTTGTATTAACTCATCACTACAATCAAGATCACTGCATAACAAATAAAGCTCACCTGTGCTTCCGTCTTTGTTTTTAAAGACTTGTTTGGATAGTAGCAAAGCGAAATCCACTCCTGCGATCCAAACCTTTACAGATTGCCCTTCTTGAAATTCAAGCGTATCTACTCGCTGTGATATTTTGTGCCTTTTATCATCTTTACTCAACGATATCAGACGATTTGATTTACAAGCCATTACGAAATCTTTGTGGCAGTTATGTTTGATATATTTCATATTTTCATTTGAACAAAACCAAGAGTCGGCTAACACATATTTAAATTTAAGTTGGTTTTGACAACTTACATGTAAAATTTCTCTAAAATCTTCATTTTTTGTTGTTTCAGAAGCTCTACGTAGCTTCTTTGTTTTTAAATCACAATATTGAACCGGCTTTTCAATAAGTTTGTAAGAAACAGGAATGGATACGCCTTGCGTGTGATAAAGGCAGTTAAGCAGGTTTATGCCTTTAACCATTCGCCCTTTTGTGTGGTCATAATGCCAAGTAACTAAGGCATCTTCATCTGTATAAGGTTTTTCTTCAATTGTGTCATCGAAAATCAATACAGCATCTTCTGACTCTATTTGCCTAACTGTAGATTTCACCATTCCCCACAATGTCTTACTGGTAAAGTCGTTCGTGGAGAGGAGTCTTGTTACCTGATCATGACTGTAAGCACCATCCAGCATTTCTGACATCCCTGTGGCTGTTGCTTGTCCAAAGCTGGAAAGTAGGTAATCGCTATACAGGTCTACTAATGCTTCGTTCATGCCTCAGATTATGCACTAAATCTGAGGCTGTTGCGTAACATGAGTTTTTAAGATCGACACCGGCGTTCGCTTTGAGCAGGAGTTTTACTATTTCGGTATAACCTTTATAAGCGGCTAAGATGAGGGCGGTGTTGCCGTGATTATTCACAAGATCGACCTTGGCGTGCTTTTCGAGCAGGAGTTTTACTATTTCGGTATGACCCTCAATAGCGGCCGAGGCAAGGGGGGTAAAGCCTCCACTGTTCTTGATGTTCATGTCGGCGGGGGGAATGCGGCGAGCAGGAGTTTTACTATTTCGGTATGGCCGTGCTTAGAGGCTGAACTGAGCGCTGTCAAGTCTTCTTTGCCTCTGGTGTTGATGTCAGCGCCCTTGTTGAGCAGGAGTTCTACTATTTCGGGATAACCTTTATAAGCGGCTAAGATGAGGGCGGTGTTGCCGTGATTGTTCATAACATTGACCTTGGCGCCATTTTCGAGCAGGAGTTCTACTATTCGGGTATGGCCGTTCGTAACGGCTGAGGTTAACAGTGTTCCGTTTCCGGCTCCGGTTTTGACATCGCCGCCATTTTCGAGCAGGAGTTCTACTATTCGGGTATGGCCGTTATCAGCGGCTGAGATGAGGGCTGCAAAGTTGTGATGATTCCGGAAATCGACGTTGACACCCGTTTGGAGAAGGCGTAATACCTCATCAGTCTTGCCTTCACCGGCGGCTGAAATAAGCTTTATGTTTGTTTTTGGTCAGATTGCTCCTGCAGTAATATTCCCAGGAAACTTTTGTGACAATCGAGATTACCGTAATTTCCCCAAATATTGAATTGTTTATCATCGGTGTTAATAAAACCATTAATATCTGGATCCTCTGTCGGATTCGGATTAAATCGATAAGTTCTCTCATTTAATATCGTTTGGTTTACGGGGGGCTTTGAGATTGAGTAGCTTGAATAGTCAAGTTGTGTTTCAGCCGGATTTTTGTTGATGTTGTCAAATTAGTTAAACCATTTTTCTTTTGAGATTAACTTATAAAAGTACATGAAATTTAAAATTCTCTATATTACATGATCAAAATTTAATCATGTTTTGTATTGTAAAATGAGCATGTAAAGGTAAAGGAATAGGTATCTGCACAGGGCGAACATAATTCAACCACTCATTACTTTTACTTAATTTCTGCGGAACTTTTTTGAAAAGTGATGATCAGATCAGCAAATCACTATGATTATTTTTGATAAAAATGGACATATTCGCTGAAAATAACTTATCTTGCTTCCTTTGAACCACGGCTTAGAAATCGATTCGAAAATTTGATTAAAGAAAGTTTGAACGCGGCTTCCAAATTAGCTCAAGGAGTAAAAACACTCTCGCATCATCATACGGCCTGGGCTAACACGCAAGCGACACGGCGTTTTTTGAGTAATGAAAACGTCACTTTTCCTCAGCTCAGTCTGCCACTGAATCAGGCTGCAAGACAGGTGTTATCAGCAACTGACGCATCATATGGATTAGCGGCTCACATTGCTGCCTAAGTAATGAGCGCATTTGTCGACATTTTCTCTGTTTTCAAGTTGCCTTGATGCTTAAGATGATACTTAGGGATGTCGCAGTTCAAATAATAGCGGTTTAAATTCCAACCCTTCGTTTGTCATACCTGCGAATGAGGGAAATAAAATAACGACAGTTTGTATGTCGGTCATCCGGAGACTTTTGTCCAGATTAACCTAAGTCACCGGACTCCTGCTTTCGCAGGAGTGACGACGGAATTGGTATACTTTCTTCTGCCACGTCCCTTACAGCTGTGATAAAAAAATCATCCCTCATATAACCGACTCTTTTTTTATGACTCTTATTGAGCGGCACTTAGTGACAGAGCAGCAGGCGGCTTATCAGCTTCCCGGTATTATCAGGCGCTGTAAAACTCAATGTGACCATCTACGATTTAGGGCTGATGGGCTCAGCGGGCGTGGTGCTAAGGGATCTCGCAGTTAAGAATTTACCATTCTGGCATGATAAGTAGATCCCACTTAGGTAATTCACTATTTCGGATGATTTTATCTTCGACATCTTCTTTTTCACTTTTTGTTAGCTTGACTCCTTTTGAGTAAACCTTATCAATTAAATTGACAACTGGAGTCATAGCCTTCCAAGTCATTGTTTTCGTCCACTCCAGAACAGTATTCACTGAATTCAGTAATGTACCATTCCAATGCTTTTCTAAAGATGACCAAACCCGCTCAATTGGGTTATATTTGCTGTGATAAGGTGGGTAGTAAACGTTGTGAATCCTCAGTTTCGATCTTTCACTAAACTGTTTTAATCTAAAAAGATACTGAGTCCGGCATCCACTATTTTCTGGGCCATTATCTGAAAAAATAACCAGCTCCTCTACCTCTGGATGTTCGTCTTTAACTAAATTCCACCACCACTCTAAAGCGTCACAAATGAAGTCGCTGGTTTTACTTGAGTTACCATAAAACACATGAAGCTGGTCGTTTTCCAAGTTCAGTATTCCGAACGGGATAAGCTTATCTTTTACATCCATGTCGTGATCTAAAGCTTGCACCGCATCAATCCCTCTGGATTGACCGTGTCGAGAAAATTCACCCAAATTAACCGTGGCTTTGCAATCTATACTTATACGGATAACTTTTTTATTCCCTGCTGTTTCTTTTTTAATTTTATTTACATTTTTAAAGATGGCGTCTGTTTCAGGAATTTTTTTTGTGGCCTGGTTTTTTGAACTCGCTTCAGTTTGTAACCGAGTCGATTCAAAATGTCATTAATCGTTCTTTCTTTTGGTAACTCTTCTGAATCCCAGCCTTTTTCCTCAATCAGCTTTTTACGAACACCTTTAGCTGTAATTCGAGTGTAAGCAAATGAATTTTTGAATTTTGGATCAGCTTGTGACTCTGGATCGACTAACGCCCGAATATCTACCTCCAGCTGAGGATTATTCTCCTCACTTCTATGCTTTCCTTCATAATGCCCAAAGCATTCAAACCCGGTTTCCAGCTCATGAAGCCCGAGTTCTACAGCTTTTCTCCCCCAGCCAAACTCCGTTTCCGTTAATCTAGGACTCCCACAGCAGAACGTTTTAGACACTTCAGCCATAAAGACTCTTTTTTCCATTCCGTGAAGTTTATTTGAGGCAAGTTTGATTATCCGTTTGGACTCGCTAAAAATGTAAATTGAAGTAGACATCTGGCAGCAACATAAACGATTTTAAGAACTCAACTATACTATTGCGGTAAAATTTAAATCGCAACGTCCCTAACCGGTGTAGTGCCGGCATTTCAGTTCGATCTAGGAAAAAGTCGATGGATTGCTTTACACAGCTTTCTGGGGTGCCGGCCGGGTGAGGAAATTTTGTATCCGGATCCGTTCAGCGGATGGCGGCAAAGCGCTACTGACAGGCCGGATATCGGATACGACGGCTTACGGGATCTGGGCGACTATGGGTTATTCGGAAAAATTGAAAGCTTGAATTTTCACCCGATTACGGCGGTTCAAAGATAATTATCCTGAATTTACTACCGAAACCGGATGCTAAAATTGTTAAGCGCGGATTACTTCATCGCCAGTAACATTTCCTGCGGCCGCTCCAGATACTGTTTCCACAAATTACAGAAACGGGCGATGGTGCCGCCGTCAATAACCCGATGATCACCAGACCAGCTCACCTGCATGATATTACGGGCTTCGACTTCACCTTTATCATTAAAGCGAGGCAGTCGCCGCACTTTACCCAAGGCTACAATCGCCACTTCCGGTTTATTGATAATAGGCGTCGCAATCGTACCGCCGAGCGCGCCGATATTAGAAATTGAAATCGTTCCTTGCTTCAAATCCTCAGGCGCGACACGACCGTCACGCGCCGCTTGGGTTAAACGAGTAATATCCGCGGCGACGTCAAGAATACTCTTGTTCTGAACGCCTTTCACATTCGGAACTAACAGCCCCACTTTTGAATCCACAGCCATACCGATATTATGGTTCGCAAGGTAAGTCAGCTCAGTGCAGTCAGCGTTAACCCGGCTATTAACGATCGGATATTCGTTCATCGCGAGTGACAAGGCTTTCATAAAGAACGGCATCATCGTAAGTTTAAGCTCATCGCTTGAGTACTTAGACTTCATTTCTTTTCGCATCGCCATTAAATCAGTTACGTCAATTTCGTCACAATAAGTAAAGTGAGGAATGGTCGATACTGACTCTTGCATCATCTTCGCCATTACCGCTTTAATACCACGGATTGGCTCAACACGATCGCCCGCTTCAACAGAGGCTGATTCAGCGACAACTGGAACAGATGGCTCCGGAGTCGCTGGAACAAGTGCCTGAGTGCCGCCACCTTTCATAAAGGCTTCAATATCAGACTTGTACACACGGCCGTTTTTACCACTGCCCGATACTTTGCTGATATCGATATCATGCATTCTAGCCATACGACGAACTGCCGGACTGGCAATAGCTTTACCCTGACGAACAGGTTCGTTATTTTGTTCGACTACAGGTTCTGCTTCTATCAGTACAGCTTGCGTTGAAGCGCTGCCAGCCTCTGCCTCTACTTCAATAGCAAATAATGGTTTGTGAACAATGGCGATTTCGCCTTTTGCATAATAAAGCTTAGCGATTTTACCCGGCTTCATAGCCGGGATCTGTACCAGCGCTTTGTCTGTCATTACATCAGCAATCGGCTGATCCTCGACAACCTCATCACCTTCAGCAACAAGCCAATCAACCAACTCGCACTCTACGATTCCCTCGCCGATATCAGGTAATAGGAAATCCTCAATTTGAGTACCGCAAGCAACTACTGGATCATACTCTGTCACAGGCTCAGTTTCAACAACCGCATTTTCTTCACCAGCAATGTCAACGGCATAAAGCGGTTGATGAACAATCGCAATATCGCCTTTTGCATAGTAAAGCTTTGTGATTTTACCAGCGTTAGGCGCTGGAATCTGCACTAACGCTTTATCCGTCATTACATCAGCTATTGGTTGATCTTCAGCTACCACATCACCTTCAGCGACCAGCCACTCAACCAGCTCACATTCAACTACGCCTTCCCCGATATCCGGCAAAATAAAATCCTTAATCATCGCGGACTCCTAGAAGTTCATTGAAGCTTTAATCGCTTCGTAATTTTTAAACGCGTCAGGCATGTATTCTTTTTCATGAATCAACGGATAAGGTGTATCCAAGCCGCAAACTCGGGCGATTGGAGATTCAAGATATAAGAAACATTCCTGTTGAATTGTCGCCGCAATCTCACCGGCGAAACCACCGGTTAGCGGCGCTTCATGGCTCACTAACAAACGACCGGTTTTCTTAACCGACCCGGCTACGGTGTCCACATCCCAGGGTGCCAGCGTTCTTAAATCGACAATCTCACATGAAATACCGTCTTTTTCAGCCATTTCAGCGGCTTTTCCAACGATTTCCATTTGCGCGCCCCAGGCAAGTAGTGTGATGTCCGTACCTTGCTTAACCACTTCAGCCCTGCCCAGCTCATGCTCAAAATCACCTGCAGGCACTTCGCCGACCGACGCGCGGTACAGACGCTTAGGCTCAAAGAAAACCACGGGGTTTTTATCACGGATTGACGCCAGAAGCAGACCTTTCGCTTGCTCAGGATTTCGCGGCGCAACCACCTTCAGACCGGGAGTCTGAGTAAAATAAGCCTCAGGAGACTGTGAGTGATAATGACCTCCGGCGATACCGCCGCCGTAAGGGGTACGATAAGTCAGACCACCGACATTGAATTCATTACCGCTGCGGTAACGGAATTTAGCCGACTCATTCACGATCTGGTCGAATGCCGGGAAGATATAATCCGCGAACTGAATTTCAGCGACCGGCGTGTGGCCGTTTGCCGCCAGACCGTTTGCGAAACCGGCGATACCCTGCTCAACCAACGGCGTGTTAAAACAACGATCCGCGCCGAATTTTTCTTTTAAGCCGGAAGTGGCGCGGAAAACGCCGCCGAAATGTCCCACGTCCTCACCGAAAACCAACATTTTATCATCTGCTTCCATCGCAACGGACAGAGCATCGTTAATGGCTTGCAGCATGTTCATCTTTTTCGTCGCCATTATTTGATTCTCCCCGCTGTTTTCGGATACGACTCCGGATATTTTTTAACGTGTTGTTTGAGTTCATCCAGCTGCTTTTTAAGCGCGGGGGTCGGCACGTCATAAACATCGGTGATCAGTTCTTCGATGGCCGGCGCGCCGATTTTTTCACAAACCTTAACCTGAGCTAATATTTCCTTGCGGTATTTTGCGTAAAGAGCCTCACTTTCTTCTTCGGTTAACCAGCCTCGCGTCATCATCCAGGCTTTGAAACGGGCTACCGGATCCTGCTCACGCCATTCATTTTCTTCTTCTTTTGAACGATAACCGGTCGGATCATCTGACGACGAGTGAGCGCCGACACGGTAGGTCATGGCTTCAAGCAATACGGGCTGATTGTTCTCAACCGCGAATTCACGCGCCGCTCGGGTCGCCAGTAAAACCGCCAGCATGTCGTTACCGTCAAAACGTATGGCGTGCATACCGTAACCGACACCGCGGCTCGCGATACCGTTACCGGCGAATTGCTCTGAGGCTGGCGTTGAAATCGCGTAACCGTTATTACGGCAGAAAAATAAAGCGGGTGCTTTCAGCGTCGCCGCCATGTTCAGACCGGCGTGGAAGTCACCTTCCGAGGCCGCGCCCTCACCGAAATAACAAATGGCAACGCTGTTATCACCGTTCATTTTCATGCTGTAAGCGACACCCGTCGCCTGCGGGATCTGAGTGCCCAGCGGCGAAGATACCGTATGATAATTCAATTCCGCGCAACCGTAGTGAACCGGCATCTGACGACCTTTACCAAGGTCTTTTTCGTTACTGAACATTTGATTCATAAATTGCTCAGTCGTGAAGCCGCGATAACGCAGCGCCGCATGTTCACGGTATTGAGCCAGAATAACGTCTTTGTCCTCTAACGCCGCCGCGCTTCCTATTACCGCGGCTTCTTCACCGATACACGTCATGTAAAAGCTGATACGTCCCTGACGTTGCGCGCCTAACATGCGCTCATCAAGAACCCGGGTGAATACACATGTGTCATAAATGCGCTTTGCCAGAGTTTCATCAATCTCCGGTAATGCCGCGCCTTCAATCACAGTGCCGTCAGCATTGGTTACTTTCAATGTAGGGATTGAGATTGAATCCTTATCAAGAAAGCTCACGCTGTGCACAATTTGTTTATTTTGTGTTGCGTTGCTCATAGTGTGCTCTTGTTATGTAGTGATCCCGGCGACACATTCACCAGGATCATAATGTTGTAATACACAGGCTGAAATTTACGTTAACGTAAAAATACTGGCAACTTTTCAGCCCTCAGAGCCGGCAACTATTGGTTTCGGCTAATGTATTGTTTGGTTTACAGAGGTTTTCAGGCTAGATAACATTCAGGTTTTCCGGTCTGATCAACATCATCGCTGCCCGGTTGCCGACAGGAATATCGGCGTTAGGAAAAACAATCGCCTCGCGCTGATGTTCAACCTTGACTTCTTGACCGCCTTCTTTAACCAGAACATAACCTTTCGGAAACGAACGGAAGTTCTCGACATCATCAGCAAAGGTGAATTCAAAATCTTCGTAATTTTTATTGATAACCCGGCTAACCAGGTACAAATTCAGCTTTTCCTCATTGAATTGCTCAAGCTCTAAATCTTTACCAGTAATTAAGCGGGTCAGCATGTCATGAGTCGCGACAAAACGAGACATATCGTTTTCGCCGAACGGCCTGACTTTGCCAAGCTCAACTGTAAACGCATCGGCGCCGAAGTTATCTGATGAAAAGTAACTAAAGGTTGTGGTCGGCTCATGGTGAAAAAGCATAGTATCAACCCCGCAAGCGGCTAAGAACATGATTTGCTCAGCGCTGTACGGCTTATCACCCCTAAACGGATAAATCGCGAATTTCTCATGTTTAGACGCGCGGATAGCGGTATGCAGATCATAATGAACGCGATGACGTTCACCGGCCTGTGACAGATAAAAGCGCATGACGTATTCTTCAAGCCGTTTAGCGCGAATTCGCTCGTGGTTAACGAGTCCCTCACCTTCTGAGTGAGCGCCGCTGAACAGACGATTCATGTTTTCCTCAACAAAACGAGTACCCTTATGAATCGCGTCAGGGTTACCGAACAGAAACATGACGCGATGCTTAGTTTCAATGGTTTCTTCAAGCAGTTCTTTGATAAGGCGGTTACAGATCTCAATCGGCGCGGTTTCATTACCGTGTACGGCGGAAGATAAAATAATATCTTTAGTTCCTGAACCCACAGGTTCAAACACAATAACGCCGGTATCCCAGACATGAACTTGTGTCTGATTTTTGAGAGTAAAAGCGAAGCTTTCAGAAATGGATTCAGGGTTGGCGAGAGTCAAAGCCAGAAAGTCTTTGGATTCCGGTAACGTATGCTGCACGCAGGGCTCCTTAGTATTTTTAGATACATCTGACACATCACTGAGTTACCAATGTGAGCAAGATCTCATTTTTGATACGGCGGATTCTAGCATATTTAAAGCTTCCGGGCTTAAGACTTTAAGATTTATAATTTAAGATGTTAACGACTGATTTGCGCTTAATTGTTAACACCTTAAGATCCATACTGACGGATATGTTTACTGAGAAAAATTAGATAAATCTGAAGCTCTATAAACAGTGACATAACCTAACTGCCCGTATTTTGAGAGATTAGGAGTAGAACAGTCGTCATAAGGACTACGGCAGCCGGCGATAATTTTGATTTCAGGGATACTTTCGATTATGGCATAAGAGTGCCAGCCTTTATGTCCTTTCTTGTTTTTATGGTGCTTAATTTGAATATTTCCAAAATATCCAGCCAAGCTGGCGGCTTCTTCTCGGTTTATGAAATTTAAATCTTGTTCTTTGTAGTGTTTAAAACCATTAAAAGCATAGTAGTATTCATTAAGATCATAAATATAATAAGTTATTACTTTGTCTTTGTTAGTACAATTTTTGAAAAAAGCGTTACTGTCCGTATTTTCGGTAACATAAGTCGAACCAAAACCATTGATAACGAAATGAGTAGGTGTATCACTGTATCTGTTATATTTAGAGCCATTAATTTTTTCATGGCACGTTGTTCCTGGGTTATAAACGACAAATATGAGTGTTATCCCGGTGTTATTTACAAATTTTGTGGAATAATCTTCAGAGGCGAACAAAACGCTCGAATAAGCTGTTAAAGCCACTAACAGAATCAGACTAAGTTTCTTCATATTATAGCTCTCCGTGTATCTACTTTACTATAAAAGCTTAGTACTTATTATGGCATTTTCAATTGTTGATACTCGAAGAACTCATTGAAATTAAGATTCGTAAATTAGGTATTGTATTTAAGTTTCAAAAAACGCAATATAGACGTCCAGACGGTTAGATGTTCTTTTATTGCAGTAGAGGTAAAAATGGCTAAAGCAACTTTCGGTGCCGGATGCTTTTGGGGTGTCGAGTATTTCTTCAGACAAGTTGAAGGTGTAGTCAACGCCACCAGCGGTTATATGGGCGGAAATAAAAACCAGATCACCTATGAAGAAGTCAAGCAAAGTAAAACAGGCCACGCTGAGGTTGTTCAGGTCGAATTTGATGATTCGGTTGTGTCTTATCATGACCTGCTCGCGGTATTTTGGAGCAACCACAATCCGACCACATTAAACCGACAAGGTGAGGATTTTGGTCATCAGTACCGCAGCGTGATCTTTTTCCACGATCAAAACCAAAAACAGCTTGCGGTAAAATCACTGAGGGAATTAATGAAAAGCGGCAAATGGGGTGATCGCAAAATCGTTACTGAAATAGAACCGGCTCAAGCGTTTTTCCCCGCGGAAGAATACCATCAGGATTATATTCAGAAGAATGATCTGCCAAGCTGTCATATCAGCTATTGATAATTTCCGGCTCCTCCGTATCAGGTCACGATGTGACTACCCCGGTCATGAACGGCGGGGCTTCTTGTTTCTCACTCCGCTACCAGTCCGTGACCGGATTTACGCAAGCCTCCGCGAGCAGAAACGACGGTAAGTACCCGGTCAAATCAAATCGAATATTTTCTTGCTGAAACGCTTGTCGCGAGGGGCTTCTTGAGAGAAAAGGCGTTTGCGCAGGATACTTACAAAAAGCCTGTAAGCTCAAAATCACTTCGTCTTTTGTTCAGATTTAATATTGATGTAAAGAGAATTAACAGCTAACCGTTTTTATTGAACTGAATAATCACACGCCGGTTTCTGGCACGCGAGGCTAATGTATTATTGGCCGCGATATGACGCTCTTCACCATGCCCCTCGGTTAAAATTCGATTTTGCTGAATACCGCTTTCCATCAGATATTTTTTGATCATATCCGCGCGCCGGGCAGAGACTCGTTTATTGGCGCTTCTTCCGCCGTAACTGTCGGTGTAAGTGTCAACTAAAACCAGCTCTACTTCAGGATCATAAGACAGATACTCTTGCACCCGCTCCATCTGCCGCTTTGAGAATCGGGTGAGTTCGGTACTGTTCGATTTAAAATTTAACACCGTAAACGCAATATCATTAAATGAGTAGGGCAGTAAGTTTGCCAAACAGCGCTGAAACTGACTGTACTTATGATGGAAATTTGCCGCGGACAAACCTACCGCTACTCGCTCAAACTTGTTGTACCAGTCAGAGTAATAAAAGGTCGGCTGCATGCCTTTTGATAATTCATTCAGCATGATCCAAGCTTCCGCTTTGGGTACCTCACCGTTAAAATATCTCTGATAGGTAATATCCGTCAGCTTTTTATCAGGAACCCCCGGAAGCCATTGCGGGGCACGGCTGACCAGCTCGACCTGAGTCACCTTTTCAGGTTTACGCCACATATCAAGCGTAAAATTCAAGTTGAGCTTTTTACCGGCCTGGCTGGAAAATACCGCCTTACCGTACATTGGGATGCTGTGCTCTAAGCGACAGAAAACCGGCGTTTGTTCGGTAATACGCCATTGCGACTCTTCAAGTGACGCGACGAAATGACGAAGCTCCGCGCTCACCGTCAACGGCGCGCAGCATAACGCGGTCAATAATATTCGTCGCAGCATGGTAATTTCTCTTTTTATCTTGTCAGCTTTAATTATCGACCGCTTTTTTTGAAGCTTTAGTTTAAAAAGCAAGCAATCATACATGACAGTGACGGTTCGATAGCGGATAATGTATCGCAATTTTTAGCATATAACCTTTCGGCAGATAATGAGCGAGATTCCAGAGTATCACCAACTAAAAAACAGATTCCGCGGCTACTTCCCTGTGGTTATTGACGTTGAAACGGCCGGGTTTAATAAAGATACGGACGCGCTTTTAGAAATTGCCGTTACCTTATTGAAAATGAATGAATACGGTGACCTTGTATTAGATAAAACTATGCACTATCACCTGAAACCATTTGAGGGCGCGAACCTTGACCCTGAAGCGTTGGCTTTTAACGGTATCGACCCGGCCAATCCGCTCCGCGGCGCTGTTGATGAGAAAACAGCGTTTAAAGAAATCGTCAAAGAAGTGAAGAAGGCGCAAAAAGCTTCTGACTGTCACCGCAGTATTATCGTGGCGCATAATGCCGCTTTTGATCACGGTTTCGTCACTAAAGCGCTTGAGAGAAACAGCATCAAACGTACGCCGTTTCATCCTTTTGCTACTTTGGATACCGCAAGTCTGTCAGGACTGGCACTCGGTCATACTGTATTAGCAAAAGCGTGCGAATTCGCGGGCATTCCTTTTGATAAAAAAGAAGCCCATTCCGCGCTTTATGACACGCAAAGAACCGCCGAACTGTTTTGCCATATTGTGAACAAGTGGAAAGCACTAGGCGGCTGGCCTTTACCGGCACAGACACCTGAAAACTCAGCGGAATAAAAGCGTTAAGAAAACCAAGGAGGTTTGTCCTAGTACTCAGGATCCAGCTCACAAACGGTTTTTTGTCTGCCGTGAAATAACCGGTTACTTGAATAATGGGCTATACCGTTAAGATTATTAGTGTCACCGACTTCAGATTTAGCATGGCATCCTGAACTTTCTTTGGTGTACGCAATCCACGGCTGGATAAACGCTCTTGAATTCAAGTTATATGACATACTTAGATCGTGCCATACAAACCTGTTAGCGCTGCTGGCATAAGCAGGAAGGTATTCTCTGCACTGAAATTTAACCGTATGATTACCTGACTTAATATCAGCCTCTGTAGCCGCGCAGGTAGCCCTTGATGCCGCATATGTTACACTCGGCAATAACGACAAAAGTAAAACCGATAATCCTTTATTACTCATATCCACCTCTTGTTCAAAAAAATTACGCAGTCATATAAAGTAAAGCCGATGACTCATTAATTTGCCATTGTTTCTGTCTCCGGTCGCCAGATTGCGTTTACTTAATAACAAGGTGACTAAATTTATAAAACAATACTTTGCCGTCTCTTCATTAAAAGGAGTCAATAAACCGCTATCTGAAGCGTTAAAGGATCTCCCCCTTCCCGCTCACACCAAGTTCTGAGTTACAAAAATCACACATAACGCCATACAAAGATAAAGAATTATTCATTTTTTATTCATCGGAACCCTATAATGAAAGCCTGATTTTTGAACAATGATAGCCACTAAGGAAACTTATAATGAATTCTTACGCATGTTTGACAATAAGTTCGTGTCAGCAAGCTTATCATTGTCTTCCTCAGACAGTACGGGATCTTCTCCCGCAGGCGGCAATGGCAGCGGTACAACCAGCGGGATTTATAACACAAATACTCGTTCAGGTTATCGTCGGGAACAGGCTTACGCCGCCTTCAGACTCACTGAAATTAGACATTAACGGTAGAGGGTTTCTGTCACAGAAAATAATGGTTATTTTTCGGCGGAGTTAAAAACTGAGCAGACAGACGCGACCCGGCGAAAACCACCTTCCCCGGGCATCGGGATAGAAAAACACCATACAGGTCGTCTTGTATCGGATATACTGAATATCCGCCGGCATGCGTTTGAGGGAAACAAAAAAGCTTTAAAAGAATTAATATCAGAAAACATCAATCCCGACATCACCGACGCGAACGGCTCCACCCCGCTGATAATCGCCGCCAAAGGCCGGACCGAAATCGTGAAGCTCCTCCTGCGAAGCGGTGCCGACGTTAACGCCCGTGACAAAAACGGCCGCACCCCGATAATCATCGCCGCAACCGACGGTCAGTAAGACTTTCTTAAACAAAAAAGCCGGTAGTACCTTGACTATTAACGGCTTTTTATTACAACAGATAAAGGTTAAGGCATCATCGAAGGTTGATCCGCGCCTTCTTTTTCAATCACAACCGGCATCATGTGGTCACGGCTGATACCGAGACGGATCGCCAGGTAACTCGCGACATAAATTGACGAGTAAGTACCGACAACAATACCCATCAGCAACGCGGTCGCGAAACCGTGTATCATCTCACCGCCTTTGAGGAACAAGGCAACAACAGTGATCAGGGTTGTCACCGTGGTGATTACCGTACGGCTCATTGTCTGAGTGATTGAGGTGTTCACGACATCTTCGGAAGAACCTTTACGCATCTTCAGGAAGTTTTCACGAATACGGTCATAAACCACGATGGTATCGTTAAGCGAGTAACCCACAACCGTTAACAACCCGGCTAAAACCGTTAAGTCGAACTCGAGTTGTAATACTGAAAACACACCTAACGTCACAATAACGTCGTGGGCAAGCGCGGCAACCGAACCCGCGGCTAAACGCCACTCGAAACGAAATGATACGTAGATCATGATACAAATCAGCGCGATAAGAACCGCTAAACCGCCCTGCTCAGCTAACTCTTTGCCCACTTGCGGGCCGACGAACTCAACCCGCTTTTGAATGACTCCCTCATCAAGCGCTTTAGCCGCTTTCATCACTTCCGCTACCTGAACGTCGCTCTTAACGCCTTCTTTAACCTGAAGACGAATAAGCACGTCACGGGTAGAACCGAAGTTCTGAATCACCGCGCCTTGAGTGCTTTCATGATCTAAGTCAGCGCGAAGCCGAGTCAGATCAACCGCATGGTCGAACTCCAGCTCAACGACCGTACCGCCGGTGAAGTCTAGCCCCCAGTTAATGCCCTTTGTCGCCAGAGAAACAACTGAACCGGCAATCAAAATCATCGATAAAACACTGATCGGAACAGCATGACGTAAGAAATTGACCGTGCCTTTAAAATTTAAAATCTGAAACATAATCAATCTCTCCCTAGATGCTCAGCGTTTTCTGACGCTTACCGCCCCAGATAGCATTCACGATAGCGCGAGTACCGACAATCGCCGTGAACATTGAGGTAGCGATACCAATCATCAGGGTTACCGCAAAGCCTTTAACCGCGCCCGTACCGATAGCGAACAGAATTAACGCCGTGATAAAGGTGGTAATGTTAGCGTCAGCGATGGTTGAGAACGCATTCGCGTAACCTTCGTGAATCGCCTGCTGAACACTGCGTCCCGCGCGCAATTCCTCACGAATACGCTCATAGATAAGCACGTTACCGTCAACCGCCATACCGATGGTCAGTACCATACCGGCGATACCCGGAAGCGTTAATACGGCGCCGGGGATCATCGACATCACACCAACCACCATAATCAGGTTTAACGCCAGCGCTACGTTTGCGATTAAACCAAACGCGCGGTAGTAAATGAGCATGAATACAAGCACAATCGCCATACCCCAGATCATGGCGGTAAGACCGTTGTTAATGTTCTCCTGACCAAGACTCGGGCCGATAGTGCGTTCCTCAACAATGGTAACCGGCGCAATCAAAGCGCCCGCGCGTAAAAGCAGCGCCAGGTTTTGCGCTTCTTCAAGACCAAGACCGTTGATAACGAACTTACGACCCAGCGGCTCGTTGATTGTCGCTACAGAAATGACTTCTTCAATTTTCTTCAGCTTAACCGTGCCGTCCGGGTTACGTTTGCCGCTGTCTTTGTACTCGATAAACAGGGTCGCCATCGGCTTGTTGACGTTTTTACGCGTCACTTGCGAGAAGATGCTGCCGCCTTTCGCGTCTAAGTCGATACTGACCTGAGGTCGGCTGTACTCATCAAAGCTCGGTTGCGCGTCGGTAATATGATTACCCGTCAGCATCACTTTCTTTTTCAGAACGACAGGCTGACCCGTGCGGCGCTTGTAAAGCGCGCTGCCCGCCGGAACACGCCCGGCTAACGCCGCGTTAACATCCGCTTTTTCGTCAACCATATGAAATTCAATTGACGCTGTCGCGCCGAGAATTTCTTTAGCGCGGGCCGTATCCTGAACCCCCGGCAGTTCCACGATGATGCGGTTTCGGCCCTGACGCTGAACCACGGGTTCGGCTACGCCTAACTCATTCACTCGATTACGAATCGTCGTCATGTTTTGTGAGATAGCGTCCTCACGAACCTGACGCAGGAACGCTTCACTCATTACCGCTAACAGCATCGGCTGAGCGTCAGTTGATACGTCAGTGAATACCATGTCGCCGTTGGCGCGTTTCAAGAGGAACTCAGCTTTAGAAAGCGTCTGTTCATCGCGGAATTTAATTTCGATTCCGCGGGGTTTTAAGCGAACACCTGAGTAGCGGACTTTTTCCTGACGAAGCTGAGTGCGGAATTCAGAAACTTTAGACTGCTCCATTTTACGAACGGCTTCTTTCATATCCACTTCCATTAAGAAGTGAACGCCGCCGCGTAAATCAAGACCCAGCTTCATCGGGCTGCCGCCGAACGACTCAAGCCATTGCGGTGTCGCGGGAGCCAGATTTAACGCGACGGTGTATTTATCGCTGAGATTGTCAGTAATAAGCTCTTTGGCGGGTAATTGCTGGTCAGGGTTTCGCACCCGAACTAACAGCTGACCATTCGCTAACTCGGCACGCTTAATTTTGATATCGTTTTTTTGCAGTAAACCGATAACATCAGCCTGAGTGCCTGCCGTTACTTTCGCGCCGCGGGTGGCGACAATCTGTACGGCATGGTCTTCACCAAAGATATTGGGTAAAGCGTAGAATAAACCAACGGCGATGACGAGCACCACCATTACGTTTTTCCACATCGGATATTTATTTAACACGCGTTAGCCCTCTTGGCTTACAGCGACTGAATAGAGCCTTTTGGCAATACCGCTGCGATATAGTCCTTCTTGATAGTGATTTGAGTTGTATCGTTCAGATCCAATAGTACATAGTCACTGTCAGCGCTGATTTTTGCGATTTTACCGAGAAGACCGCCGTTAGTCAGCACTTCATCACCTTTGGAAATTGATTCCATCAGGTTTTTATGCTCTTTTACACGCTTGGACTGAGGGCGGAAGATCATAAAGTAGAAGATCAAACCGAACATCACTAGCATGAAAACAAGTTCCATTGTCCCGCCTGTTTGCGGTGGTGTATCTGCTGCGTATGCACTTGAAATAAACATAATTCTCTCTTTTCGTTTTCTTTATTAAAATTATCGGCGTCTGTTTGTTAAATCAATGAAAACGTCTCGATACATATGGTTCCGACTCTTTGATGTCATTCCGGCGCGCGGTGACGTATTTAAAATAAGTCGCCGGGCACCAGCCTTCGCCGGTACGACGGTACGACGGTACGACGGTACGACGGTAAAGAATGTTATCGCCAACGCTCCAATCCGTTTTCAACATCTGTCACAAATCAGACGATTAACTCGCCAGCTCCGGTACTTCCGGTACTTCCCTGCCCTGGCTGGCGTAAAACTCGTGAACGAAGTCATCTAATGTACCCGCGTCGATAGCATCACGCAAACCTTCCATCAACATTTGATAGTACCTCAGGTTGTGAATGGTGTTTAATCGCGCGCCTAAGATCTCGCCGCACTTGTCTAAATGATATAGATATGCGCGGGTATAATTTTTACAAGTGTAACAATCACATTTTTTATCTAACGGTGAGGTATCTGTTTTATGTTTTGCGTTACGGATCTTAATCACGCCCTCACTTGTAAACAAATGACCGTTACGCGCGTTTCGGGTCGGCATTACGCAGTCGAACATATCAACACCGCGGCGAACGCCTTCAACCAAGTCTTCCGGCTTACCCACGCCCATTAAGTAACGGGGCTTTTCTTCAGGAATTTTCGGGCAAACGTGCTCAAGAATGCGATGCATATCCGGCTTAGGCTCACCCACGGCAAGGCCGCCGATGGCGTAACCGTCAAAACCGATGTTAACCAGACCTTCTAAGCTTTCGTCACGCAGATCTTCATAAACACTGCCTTGAATGATACCGAACAGGTTATTCGGATTTTCTAAACGGTCGAATTCATCACGTGAACGCCGCGCCCAGCGTAAAGACATTCGCATCGATTTACGGGCCTCGTCACGGGTCGCCGGATACGGCGTGCATTCATCAAAAATCATCACCACGTCACTGCCGAGTGAGTATTGGATCCGCATCGACTTTTCGGCGTCCATAAAAATCTTGCTGCCGTCGATCGGCGAGCGGAAATGAACGCCCTCTTCGGTGATCTTACGGATATCACCTAAGCTGAATACCTGAAAGCCGCCCGAATCAGTCAGAATCGGACGCTGCCAGTTCATAAAATCATGCAAATCACCGTGGCTTCGCATGATTTCCTCACCGGGACGCAGCCATAAGTGGAAAGTGTTACCCAAAAGAATGTCGGCGCCGGTTTCACGCACTTCTTCCGGTGTCATGCCTTTTACGGTGCCGTAAGTACCTACGGGCATAAACGCCGGCGTTTCAACCGTGCCGCGTTCAAAAACCAAACGGCCGCGACGAGCACGGCCTTGAGTTTTATCTAACTCAAACTTCATTTTCATATTTATAATAACCTCAGGCCAGATAAACAGTCTGACTTTAATTGTCGGCAACTATGCCTTTTTATTCGTCACGCCGGCATTCGCCGGCATAACCCGCAAATTCGTTAAACCGTCCTGCGGTTAATAAACATCGCGTCGCCGTAACTGAAAAAGCGGTACTTTTCCTCAATCGCATGCTTGTAAGCGTCCATGACATTCCGCTGACCGGCAAAAGCGCTGATAAGCATAATGAGCGTTGACTCCGGTAAGTGGAAGTTTGTCACCATGGCATCAACGACGCTGAATTCATATCCCGGATAAATAAAGATGTCCGTATCAGCGCTAAAAGGCGCTATCTTACCGTTATTAACTTTGGCCGCGCTTTCGAGGGAACGGACGGAAGTCGTGCCTACCGCGATGACCCGTTTACCCGCCTGTTTTGTCCGCTCAATCATATCAACCACATCCTGAGGAACGTTCGCCCACTCTGAATGCATAACATGATCGTTAACATCATCAACACGCACCGGCTGGAAAGTACCCGCGCCTACATGCAAAGTGACAAAGGCAATGTTTACGCCTTTGTCTTTTAGTTTTCGCAGCGTGTCATCATCAAAGTGCAGACCGGCCGTCGGCGCGGCTACCGCACCCGGCGTTTGATTATAAACGGTCTGATAACGCTCTTTATCTGAATCTTCATCCGGGCGGTCAATGTACGGGGGAAGCGGCATATGACCGATTTCCTCTAATACTTCTAAAATGGTTTTTTCGCTGAGAAGTTCAAGTTCAAATAACGCGTCACGGCGAGCCAGCATTTTCATCCGGTAATCGTTATCCAATCTGACTATCGCTCCGGCTTTGGGCGGTTTAGAGCTGCGAACGTGAGCGAGTATACGCTTATCATCCGGCATACGCTCAACAAGGATTTCTAATTTACCGCCTGTGGATTTCTGACCGAATAAACGCGCCGGAATTACGCGGGTATTGTTAAATACCATTAAGTCGCCGGGCTCGATGGAATCAATCAGATCAGTAAAATGCTTATCTGCCACAGCACCGGTATTACCGTCAAGGGTTAATAAGCGTGATGCCGTGCGTTTCTCGGCTGGATAACGAGCGATTAACTCATCAGGGAGATCGAAAGAAAAATCAGAAACTCGCATGTTACTGCCTCTAAACTAATAAACGGCGGCTAGTCTAGGGGCAGAAAGAACTAAGATCAAGAATCTGAAAAAGCTTTATCTTGTTTTTCGGAGCTGTCTTTATTTATTTTTAACGTAGAATAATCGTACGGAGCGCATTTCATTTCAATGAAAGGTATATCGGCATATATTTTTACATGCCGGGATTTTTTGTCTTTTATACCGAATAGTTTTTTGAACCAATTAATCATCTTCCATGAACCTTTATTAAAATTATTAGCGGATAACGGTTGCAATTTTAATTGCAACTGTCAATCTCAAAATTAGCATGACCGGCAATGAGTCAATAACAAGATAAAAAGTGCGTGAATAATAGCTGATCCTTCCCGTTTAATTCAACATTTATTTACAAAAATAAAACAAAATAAATACCAGGCGTTCACTGTTCAGACAAGAACGGACGCTGAGAAGCCCGCGCGGCGCGAGTTGAATTTCCGCGTCTTGAAGCAGCGCGGGTATATAACTTTTTGACGCGCGTCAGAACCGATGAAATTTATTTGTTAAAACCACTGTCAAATACATGAGGAAAAGTGAAAAAACTTATCGTTGGGTACTTGAAAAACATTATCGCCGGAATATCACTGAAAAAAACACTGCGTGATATTGTGATTTTCGCGTTGATAATCACAGGGGCAAGTTTTTACATTCAAAGAACTATGATCTCCGGCCCGGCGCCGGAGCTGCTTGCTATCACGACAAACGGAAAAACCGTTTCATTAGAATCGAATACAAAACCCGCTCTGATTTACTTTTGGGGAACGTGGTGCCCTTACTGCCGATTTACGTCACCTTTGGCGGAGCGCATTGCCAAGGACTATCCGGTCATTTCCATCGCGGTGAGATCCGGAAGTAATCAGGATATTAACCGGTACCTTAAAGAGCATAATCTTACATTTGACGCTTTAAACGACGGCAACGGTTACTACTCTGATAAGTGGGGCGTTTCAGGTGTGCCCGGTTTTTTCATTGTTGACAACAACGGCCGGATCACCTCGAAAACTCAGGGTCCGACAACAAGCTGGGGACTCAGGTTAAGATTATGGCTGGCCGAATAACTTTACAACGGTAATTTAATTTTAATTTAACGGTAATTTTAGCGCCCTGCCCGGTATTGGCCGCCAAAATTTCACCTCGGTGTTTTGCGATCAACTCCCGGCATAAATACATGGCTCTTCGTCGTTTCATATGGATTTGATTAGGGATCTCGCAGTTCCAAATATACCAAGTTAAATTTTCAGGCTTAATTTGCCATACCAGCGTAGGCTTGGTATCCAGAGGCTTTTTGCTAAATGAACCAAAGGCTCTAGACTCCAGCATTCGCTGGAGTGACGAGGTAGCTGGTATAGTTTCTACTGCCACGTCCCTGATGAAAGATCATGTTCACATGTGTTTAAGAATTCCTCCAAAGCAACACAACAAAAACCAAGAAAAGGAAGATGAGCACCGAGATCAACTAAAGTTTGGGATATAGTGCGTTTTGAGCGCAATTTAAGCCCTTTCCGGTAAGCCTCCGGCTTTGCCGGAGATAATGTAACTTATCTTTATGTCTTTATGATTATAAGAGATCTTTTTTAAGATCTTTGTCGTTGTGAAAGATCCGCGTCCGGGTTGTTTGGGGGCAGTACCTGGACGGCTGACATACACAACTGTCGTCAATCCGTTTCCGGCTTGCGCCGGAGTGACGGAATAACTTATCGTCAACTTGTTTCTAAGTATAAACACTTTTTGCCCAATTCAATCGCTTTTTGCAAGTCTTCGTTTTCAAGAGCTTTATAAACAGCGTATGCAAAGTTTCGATTCGTATCATTAGGTTTTAACTGTTGCCAATCTTTTATCATGGTTCTTATACAATTACCAATATTTGCTGGGTTATCAGCTTTAATCACCTTAATTCGACAGTCTTGAATTCCTAAATTGAGAGCAATTGTTTCCCAATCATTTACGAGATGAACTGTCATGCGACTGTAGTATTTTAAAGGAGATCGTCCTAACCCGATTATTCCACTTTCATAATCAGCTAAAAAAGTGTTTGTATAGCTTTGAGGCGCTTGGCGGATTGTCGGACTTGGCAGTGCGGCTCTGAAATCCGAAGACGTCCGGCGAGTGGCGCCAGCTACGTAAGGCGTTGGTTCAGAAGTCATAAACTTAACTCTTCGTCTTAGTTCATCGCATTCCTCATTTATTTTTTTTATTTCATTATCCTTGGAACTCAGAGAGTATTGAAGTCGATGGTTATCACTTTGTAACTGATTTATCCGCTGAGATTGTTCTTCAAGCTGTCCGTTTAGCATACTAACTTGAGCCCGCAAGTCATTGATAGCAAGTTGACGATTATCATCAACAGCTTGTGATGAAGATAAACCTTGAATTGGCGTGTGACCCGTATAACCTCTGCCCGGCGCGCTTACATCAGGGGTGTACCCTCCACCTCTGGTAATACCCTGTTGTCCGAGGGAATTCAATGTCGCTTCAGAACGCTGGCGTGAAAATCCAGACGTGCCAGACTCACTAAGATAATTAGCGTCAGTTTCTAACTTTTTCCTGATTTTAGACGCTAAATGCCTTAAGTTAATGTTATACAGAGCTTGACATAAAGAATGCGCTGAAGCCTGATCCGGAAAATCCCTTAGCCATTTTTCGAGCATTTTGCGTGCTCCTTTTTCTGAATCTCTTTGGGAGTCATTTTCAATAATGCCCAGATCTTCTGGATTGATATAAAGCTCTAAACCAAGGCTATGCCAATGTAAAGCTACATCTCTGATAATATTTTCTTGTTGTAAACGAGCCAGTGATAAGCGGTTTGTTTGGTATGAAGAGCCGGACGATTGATTATCATATGCTGAGTATTGTGAGCTAAATCGTATTCCTGGAGGGATCTCTGCCATGTTGTTACCTTCATTAACTGAATTAAATCGAGAACGCTTATTATACTGGGAAATCTTGTATTTCAGCTGACTATGAAGTTGTTTGTGGTGTACAGCGGCGGGCGATTTCTCGCCGTACGTTATTTTGTATAACATACAACAAATATTCATTTGGTTATGATACTCAGGCGCACACGCCAGTCGGACCATCAGTAAAATTAAGCATAAATAAAAATCAAAGAAATCAGAGGAGACGGAACTCCCCCCGCCGGAAAAGTTTAGTTTTTACTGTCTTTTGGCTCCGGATTTCCGCAAACCCAGACACCGTAACCATCGTAAAACTCAGGGTCATCTTCAGTCGGCAATGATGTAAATACAAAGTTAATATCATTTAACACAGCTTGACTCGCGTCGCCCCATGCCGTGTTCTGGCTCCATGCGGCAAAATTTCCTCTTATATGCTTTACATTGGACTCGACTGACTGACGAAAGTCCTGGGCAAAACCGTAGTTTCTGACCGGAAACGTTGAAAGTGGTTGTATCGGGTTTTTATCGATTTGCAAAAACGCCTGAGAAACATACTTTTTTTTCTTCGCTTGTGCTGTATTTTTCACATAAACAGGAGGAAATTGCACACTGTTGACGTAAAAACGCCGCTGATCAAATCGTTCAAGATCGAATGAAATCCAGCTTTCCGCCGGTGAACGAAACCGTACCGTTAAATATTTTTTCGAAGTGGAGTCTACTTGCTGCATAGGTTCAATTTTTAAAACCGAAGCGTTAAAACCCGGAGCCACATACGCGGGAGTAATGGGCGCTTTCGAGGATATATTCACTTTATTATCAGCGCCGGTCGAATAGATCACCAGCGGGACTCCTTGCTCATTACAGGGAAAGTAATCAGTAAAACCTGAATTATCAGCGAACTGATTATTACCTAAAGCGGACATTTTAACTTCATCACCGGCATAGACTGACGTTGAAACCAAAACCATTAAAGCTGAGACGGCAATTTGAGTACGCATGTGAAACTCCGTAAATTAAAGGGCTGATTTACAATAAAAAAGCAGTTTGACGCATAAAAGTCCAATAACTGCATATTATGTTTAATCAGAAAAGCCGCTGACGATGTTAAAAATATCAGCAGGTTCGGGCCTTGCTGTCAGAAAACGTAGTAACGACAGCTTCTTACGCCGCTGATTTTTCCGTGCCTTAGAGCGCCGCCGGCTGCTTTCCCTAGGTTTAAGCTTTGTCGAAAATAAGGATTTATCAAGTAAAATGACTTTTTTGCGTTCAAAGAGCGATATTTACATTAACCATTCAATCCCACGGATTAAATCTCAATCTTACTGTTTGATTACCATAGCTTTCAAAGCTATACCTTATTAACTGAGCAATTGAGTTCTTTTATACTCAAATCAAGGAGTCGATGTAATGAGTATTTTAAAAAAGACCGGGCTTTTGCCTTTGGTAGCCATAATTTCGACCACCCTGGCGGGATGCGGCGGCGGTAGCGGTGAAGACAAAGAGGTACAACCGAAACCTATCGAAATTGAACCTGAGAACGCAGCCCCGATCGTAAAGCTTGACGATGCGAACGTTGAAGAAAGAAAAGCAATCACTCTCAAACCAAAAGACTCTGACCCTGACGGTGAGGTGGTTGCTTACAAGTGGGAAAAACTATCAGGCCCCGATGAAGTCATTCTTACTGACGCGGATAAACCTGAACTCACATTAACCGCTCCGCAAGTCACCGCGGATACTGACATCAAATTGAAAATTACCGTTACCGATGATGACGGTCAGACCGCAAGCGATGAAGCGACGTTAACAGTGACCTCAAAAAAACTAGAGGTTGCTTTAAAAGGTAAAGTGACTGATAACGACATTCCGAACGCAGAGGTAAGCGTAATTATCGGAGACCGGCAATTCACCGCCACAGCGGATGAAAACGGCAACTACACCGTTGATTTATCGGTTGATGATTCTTTAGCAGACAGTGTCATCACAGTTACGGCGTCAGGTACTGAAGAACAAAATCAACAAAATGTTGAGTTAATCTCTAATGTGAGCAGCGTTCAAAATGCTGTAGATTCAGCGGGTGAAGACGGCATACTCGACAATGAGGAATCAAGTACGGTAAACGTGACTAACGTTACCACGGTCATTGACGCGTTAATGCGTGATGCCAATGGCGGTGAACCCGTCGCCGATGCTGAAGATTTAGATAATTTATCTCACAGTTATGAGCCTGAACTGGTTCTGCCAATGTCGGGTTGTTTAAAGGCGGTTATTGATAATGGTCTGCCGTTACCTGAACTGCCGGAAAATCCTGACGGAACAAGCCCGCGGCCTTTGACTAATACCGCGGAATTAGCGCGGAATTTAACGGGGATCAGCCAGTGTATTACTGATATCGCCAATGATGAGGATCTTGAACTGGCTGATCTCATCACAGATGTCATCCAAGATCCTGACTTGGTTTCCTCAGGCTTTGATGCCGATGACGAAGGGTTTGAGAGCACCTACTACTTCAAAGGCCCTGACGGTGAATTCTGGGGTGACAGACTGAAGCTTAACGAGGACGGGACGGGTGAAATTTTAAACGTTGCGTTCCGGAGTGATATCACATGGCAAGCCAATGATTCAGGTCTTATTTTAACATACCCGGATGGTATTAAAGTCGGCACTTACACCGATCCCAACGGCGGCAGGATTTGGGATGTAATGAGAACCGAAACACGGATCACACGGATTCTAAGTAATGATAATGTCGCTCAAGTTTCTATCGAACATACACAATTCCAACGCGATACCTCACCTCAAGGCGCCTTCCCAGATTCACAGCCCGAGACAACTGATGCCTTTTACGCGCAAATGGTCATCGAAACCGGATTGAAAAACCCCGCGGACTTCTTAACAACTGACGTTGAGTATTCCATTCCGGTTCCTAATTTCATCGCTGAAGCCAGTCTTCCTCAAGGCGTTTCAGCACCTGACGATCAGTATAAAGGGCTAGGCCGGGGCATAATGGGGCTTACGCTCACTGAAAGCGGACAGGCTGAAATCAAAATTTATGAGACAGATACCGGTAACAACGGTCAGCTTGTTCCTGAGACTGTAGCCGCTACTTATGAAATCGAAAATAACCACCTGAGATTAGCCGCTGACTACAATGGTAATGACATTAATTTTGATTTTGTCTTTTTTAATGATCAACCCCCTTATAACACTAACGGAATGATGACAGATACCCTTTCAGGCTCTGAGCGGTCGTCACCGATCACCAGTTATCTGCTGGAAAAAAACGGTACGGGCTGGAATGAAGACAATATGGCAGGTTATTACAGCCTTGGCTGGAATCTTGACAATAATACGCGGCATTTCTGGCTGGAGCTTAAAGAGGACGGCACCGCGGTTAATGTCATCACTGAAGACAAAAACGATAATGGCGTAATTGAACCTGATCAGCAGAATGAAGTGCGTAAAACAGAAGGTCGCTGGCAGATCAACGGCGCCGAACTGAGGATTCGTCGCTATGGTGAAAGAGGCTCAGGTAAGGCATGCGCGTCAGCGACGTTTGAACCCGCTGACGGGGCAGGCTGTATTATCTGGCATGAACGGGTATTGGATTTATTTAATATCTTAAACGGCGACACTTATTATGTTCAGCACAGGCACAACTACTTCAACATATTTTCAGCCGGCCTGGGTTCCGGCGGTCAAGGCGGCATTTATTACACCGCTTTAGACAACAGAAAATGGTTGAAACTGGATAGACCTCCGGTTGATATCGAAACTCCGGCTTCACCCGCTAACGCACCTGAAAAATAAAGTTTAGGATAATTAGCGCTCAAAACCGCGTCAGTTGACGCGGTTTTTTATTTATCACACCCCGCGCCTTAAGTTAAAATCCTCAAAGCCATTTAAGAGAAATTTATGAAGATTTTTAATTACCAACCGCCGGCGGTACCCTGGCTGGACATTCGTCACATTGATACTCACATTATTGTTGTCAATAAACCCTCCGGCTTGTTATCCAATCCGGGGATGGCCGCTCATACCCATGACTGCCTGTTAACTCGTCTGCGGCGACTCTACCCTGAGACCATTCTGGTGCACAGACTGGACTGTGATACATCCGGCATCATGGTGTTTGCCCGCGGTAAAAAAGCCGAGTCCGATTTAAAAACGCAATTTCAGAACAAACTCACCGAAAAAGAATACATCGCTGAAATTGACGGCTCACCGGTAAAACAATCCGGCGCCGTCAATTTGAGCTTAGGCAAAGACGAGCACAATCCCCCTCTGCAAAAACCGAGAAAAGACGGCCGGAAAGCAGTTACCCGTTACCGCGTTTTAGAGCAAAGAAAAGATCACTGTGTGATTGAGCTTAGACCTGAAACGGGTCGGACTCATCAACTCCGGGTTCATATGCTGGCGCTCGGACACCCGATTCTCGGCGATGATTTTTATGCCGGTGAAACAGTAAAAAGCAAAAGAAAAAGGCTGAGTTTGCATGCTCAAAAACTGGTTTTCTCACACCCCGCGACCCGAGAGAAAATGACTTTCATCAGTAAGCACCCGTTCTGATCACGCCTTTAAAACGAAGAGCTGCCGTCACACCGGCGCGGACCGCGAGTCGGTTATAATAAAATGAAATAAACAATAAAAAAGCTAAACTTGAAAAAGCAAAGGTTTGTCACAATCTCCTGTAAGTATCTGGCCATAAGTTTTTCGATATTTCCGGCGTTCAGCTTAAGCGCTCCGCAAGGCGATCTCACGCGGTAATACCGGCACAGTCTTTCAGGCAAGAGTAACGCCGCGGAGCGCTTAAGACGGGCGTCAGAAAAGTGAACAAACTTATAGCCGGGTACTTACATCTTCCAATTAAAGAGAGGCGATTATGATTGACTTTTATACAGCGGCGACACCCAACGGTTACAAAGTGTCAATTGCATTAGAGGAAACGGGGCTGAAGTATCAGCTGCGTGAACTTCACCTTTCTGAAAACGAACAGAAAAAGCCGGAGTTTTTAGCCGTCAATCCCAACGGTCGCATCCCCGCCATTGTGGACAGAGACAACGACGATTTTAATGTTTTCGAATCCGGCGCCATCTTAATTTATCTCGCCGAAAAAACCGGTAAGTTTTTACCCAAAGAAGAAAAGGCGCGCTCAAGAGTCATTCAGTGGCTTATGTTTCAAATGGGCGGTGTCGGTCCGATGATGGGACAGGCCAACGTATTTAACCGCTACTTTCCTGAGAAAATCCCGGCGGCTATCGAGCGCTATCAGAAAGAAGGCCGGCGCTTATTTGAAGTCATGAACACCCAGCTGGAAAAAACGCCGTATCTGGCCGGTGACGAATATACTATCGCGGACATCGCGACCTGGCCCTGGGTAAGAACCTATGAGTGGAGCGGCATAAATGCTGAGGGGCTGACACACCTGCGACGCTGGCTGGAAGAAATCGCGCGGCGCCCGGCGGTTCAAAAAGGCATTATGACACCGCCTTCTGATATGTCTGATGAAGAAAAAATCAAGCGCGCTCAGCAGATGGTCACTAAATAATAAATAGCGAATAAACCAGCGCAAGCCGTGTCTCGGTTTGTGCTAGAATCTCCGCCTTTAAAACCTGACAGATTCATTGGGCGACGGCATGACCAATTTTAATTCAGAACTTATCGCGACTTCCCCCGCTCAGAAACGGGCGCTGAGCTACGCCAATACCGTTCTCAATTTATTTTCCGAAATTATGTCGGCGAAAAGGCCGGCCGACAGAGTTATCGCCGATTATTTTCGCGAGCATAAAAAACACGGCTCTAAAGACAGGCGTATTATCCGTGAAACCTTATTCGCGCTGTTTCGCTGGTGGGGCTGGTTAAGAAAACCCTGTTCAGATCCGGCGAATGAAGTCAGAGTAAATCAAGCTTCAGTTAAATTACTGCTTTCAGTAGCGCTAATTGAAAAGCACGGCTGGAACCCGATTATTGAGGCATGGAGCGAATTATCGCAATGTAAGTCAGCAATCGGACAATTAACTGAGCTTGAAACAATCAAGCGACTGTATCCGGGTCATCAATTTGAATTAACCGACTTACTGCCGGAGTCATTCTGGACGCAGGTTAATTTATCCGCGGAAAACCGGGTCAGACTCGCGGAAAGTATGTTATCCCGCCCGCCGCTCTGGGCCAGAGCGCAATTCGCGGCCGGGGATGAAGTAAAAGCCGGACTTGAGGCTGAGAATATTCAGGTCGTAACCTGTGAATATTTTAACGACGCGTTGAATCTTGGCTCAAAAAGCGTCAACCTGCCTCAGGTTAACATGTACCGGCAAGGTAAACTTGAAATCCAGGATCTCGCCTCGCAGGTGATTGGCAATGTTTGCGCGCCAAAACCGCGGGAACTCTGGTGGGACGCCTGCTCAGGCGCCGGCGGCAAAAGTTTACAGCTTGCCTCATTAATGGCGAAACCGGGACTGAAAGTAACGGGGAAAATCATTGCTTCTGACATTCGTCTATCGGCATTAGAAGAACTCGGCAGGCGGGCGGAGCGCGCCGGTATTCACACCATTGAGATCAAAGCCTGGATGAATGATGAGCTTCCTGTTCAGCGAAATCATTTTGACGGTGTTTTAGTTGACGCGCCCTGCAGCTGTACGGGCACCTGGCGCCGTAATCCGGATAGGCGCTGGACCGGTGATCTCAATAACCTCCGGGATATCGCCGGGTTACAATCGGACATTTTGTCCCGCTGCTCCGCCGCCGTAAAATCCGGCGGCGTCCTGGTGTACGCGACCTGCTCACTGTCAGATAAAGAAAATCAGCAGGTGGTTAATGAATTCCTGGCAGACCATCCTGAATTCAGTCCGGAAGAGCTGATTCACCCTTTTACCGGCAGAAAAGCGAATCATCTTACTATCTGGCCTTTTGAAGCCGACAGCGACGGTATGTTTGTCGCCAGACTTGTTAAAAATAACGTCTCCTAATCTGGTTTTATACAGTCGTTATTCAGTCTGATTGTGATAAATTCTGCTCAACGTTAAAACGTATGAGTAAGAGGTGTCATTTTTTTATTTGTCCTCTTTTTAATCTTTTATCCTTCCTACCTCGGAGGAACTATGAGTATATCGTCAGATTATTCCTTTGCGCCAATCCCGGATGAATTTCCGGCGCGCAGGCCGCCCGCGGAAAGCGGAAATACAGCTCAATTCAAAAACTCAGTAACAGAAATGAGCCATCTAAATATATATAATCTGGCATATGCCGTAAAAGAAAAAATAAAAATCCGTTACTACAATAAACAAAAAGCGGATTACTCAGATGTGATAAATAGCTTCAGAGAACATCTCGGCTTAAGTCAGGTTTCAGAGGACGGTTATCAGACCGTTATCAGTCAAGATAAAATAGAATCGTACCTCACAGAAATTCTGAATGAACTGGCAGCAAAAGCAGGTGCTGAGTCTTTAGATCTGAGCGTTCAGATTAAGACGATTAACGCAGCCCTCGAAGGGACTGTTGCCGGATCCGCCCTGAGCCGGAAAATTATCGGGCAAATATTCTCAAACCATATCGCTGAATTAGTTTTTGCCGGCGCCGAAGAGGGAGAACATGATCAGCACGAACTGAGTCAATCAGTAGATAAAGGAAAACAGACAACACTTACCGAAGCCGAAACACAGGCATTAAGGTTAAAAAATCTTTCTAACCGAGCTAAAATAAAGCTAAGCGAGCCTCTGAATAGGGCAAAATTAAAATCACAAGACGCCCACGGTTATGATTATGACTGGGAGCTTTCACAATTACAGCCAAATTATCAGCAAGTTAAAGAGCAAACAACAATTACTGCTGAAAAACAGTCCTTAAAAGACCAATTCAAAGCATCAGAACCAGAGCGAGTCAAAGTTCAACAACAGCCGGAAGTGAAGTCCCCGGAAGTTGAACAACACAAGAGAGAAATTGAACAATCCAAGAGAACTTTAGAGGAGCTTCAACATCGATTCAGAAGTTTAAAAGAAACTAAAGAGTCTGAAATACGGCAACTACAGGATGAACTGTCGCAATCAGCTTCGGAGCTTCAAAATAAATCATTTCAAATCGAAGAGTTAAACAAGGAAAATATGGCGTTAAAGGCTCGTCAAGCAAAAACATTCAAATCAGCTCAGTCACATACCGGGACATCAATGCCTTGCGGTAGCGCTCCGGTAATTATGCCGATGCGTTTAAATGCCCCCGGAGGAACTTTCGAATGTACAAATACGGGAAAAAGTAATCCGGCATCTGATATAAGTGCGGAGGAGAATTATAAAGGCGTTATTCTTGAGCAAATCAAACAACAGAATAAAGAAATCAAACAACAGAATGAAAACAATAAGCAGCTTCAAGCTGAAAATAAAGCGCTTATTGAGAAAAAAATTGATTGTGAGAAAATAATTACACAACTGGAACTTGTCATTCAGAAAAAAGATGATGCTCAGCAAGAGGCGGGCACCGCGGATAACATAACACAATTTGTTCAAACTCTGGAAGATGAGAAGAAACAACTTGAATCTCAGCTAAATAAGGCCGGTCAACAAATATCAAAACTTGAACATCAGCTTGCTGAAGAAAAAGATGCGTTAAAGAAGGTCAAACAAGATAAGCAAATCCGTGATGACAGAATACTAGCTGAAAATCTGGCACAATCCGAACGAAAAACAGATATTACACAGAATTTGATTGATCAACTTTTTATACGCCAGCAAGAGGATGATCAACAAATATCGGCTCTGAACGACAAACTTGCTGAAAAAGCACAACTGGCTCAGCAACCGCAAAGCTTCGCGGTTAACTTAGAAAAAGTTCTTGACACAGCAGAAAATGAGAACAAAGAACTTAAATCTAAGCTGAAAAAGGCCGAACAAATAGCAGCGGATCTCACTGCCAAACTTGCTGAAAAAGAACAATTGGCTCAGCAACCGCAAAGCTTTGCGGTTAACTTAGAAAAAGTTCTTGACACAGCAGAAAATCAGAACAAAGAACTTAAATCTAAGCTGAAAAAGGCCGAACAAATAGCAGCGGATCTCACTGTCAAACTTGCTGAAAAAGAACAATTGGCTCAGCAACCGCAAAGCTTTGCGGTTAACTTAGAAAAAGTTCTTGACACAGCAGAAAATCAGAACAAAGAACTTAAAATTAAGCTGGAAGAGACCCGAAAACTAATATTGTCTCTCAATCAAGAACTTATTGTAAAAGAAGCGCGCATCGTTGAGGTCGAAAAAGAAAAGCAAACTATTCATTCCCAACTATTAGCTACAGACTCGAAAAATACTGCGCTAATAGATGAAATTAACATTAAAAAGAAGAATATTGATCGACTCACCAAAAGCCTGAATGAAGCTAAACCTCAGCCGGCATTAGCTAATATCGGCTTTGATAGTTTGCAACAAACCCTCGAGGCAGTTAATCAGTCATTACAAGATCAGGTTGCTCAGCAAAATCTCAAAATAGATAAATATGAAAAAGCGCTGAAAGACCTTCAGAGTGAACTTGAAAAAACCAGAGAATCATTTTTTGAATTGTTGGTTAGTGCTTCAGCTTTTCCCGGATTGATTAATGAGGTAATCGGAAAACAGCAACTGCAACAATATTTCTCATCTTTAGTTTTAATCAACTTTAACATTGCGGCAATGAGAAACTTCAAGCTGCTTCTGCAAAAACAGACAGGTAAAGACATTAACTTCAGCTTCGATGGTGAGGATGACGCTGAAATAACAAAACAGCAACGAGAACAATTTGCTGGGCATTTAAACGGTTGCGGCATTAAACGGATAGACTTTGCGTTAACAGTTTACAGAGCGGCCAGTGACCGGAATATTAGCAACGCCTTCGGCATGAGCCTGAATGTTTTGCAAGGTAAGGATACTTTACTGACTGAAGTATAAAAAATTCAGAAAAAAATAAATTTTTTTGTATTTTATTGAACTAATTTAAAACCCTGTAGTCTGAGTTAATGAACAGATTACTTAACCTTCTTAAAGGCGTTGTTTGTTCATCATCATTCTCCCTTTATTGATATTCTTGTATCAAGAAAACTCCGGATTGGAAGTGAGCGATCTATTTATAGGTCGCTTTTTTTTATCCGTATTCCTCCTTTTAATGTGTTATACCTATCCAAATATTGAGGCGTATTATCTGATAAACGTAGTACATTAAAAAAGGAAGCCGGTCAGCTACGGGTAACCAGTTAAAGACGTTCCGTTAAGTACCTGACTATAAGTTTTTCGATATTTTTGGCGTCCAAATTAAGTGCTCCGCAAGGCGCTTTAGCACAGTAACCGGCAGTCTTTCAAGCAAGAGTAACGCCGTAGAGTGCTTAAGATGGGCGTCAGAAAAGTGAAAAAACTTATCGTTGGGTACTTAGATCATTCCCGCATGTTGTAAGCGGGGATCCGGCGGCTTTGCGCTCTTTTTTACGACGGCGCGTTTGTAGCGGATTTATTACCCGAGATGCCGGTTTATGACAAGTCACAAAAAAGATTAACAATAATTAATTTGTTTGCAACCAGAATATTATTTAAAACTATGAATAATTTAATAAATCAGTTTTTACGGCTGAATCATATTCAAACTTAGTAGTGAGGAAATATTATGTCAGCAGCTCAATCAACATCGGCAAACTACACACCAAGCTCCGTAATCGTTAGTCAGCCGCTAACTGCCCAAAGTGCAAATGAAAAGTCAAATCTCGTCATAACTCATAACAACGGTGATTCAACAAGATGCAGTTGCTGCTCAATGACAACTTTCCATTGCACAATCTTGAGTGGTGGTATCGGTGCAATTTTTTTTGCCGCCGTACCCGTTGCGTTGTGGCCGCCCGCATCCGCAGGGTGCATTACCGGTTGGGCCGTCACAGGTGGTGTGTGCGGAGGAGCTGTCGGTGCTTGTATAGGTTGTCTTATGAATAAAAAATAACCCTCGCCGCCCGCGAGGGCGGAAAATCATCTCAAGATATTTCAAAAAGATATGTGGCATATGTTGCATATTAAAAAAGGTGAGCCCGTCAGCCGCGGGTAACCAGTCAAAGACGTTCTGTTAGTTCATTCCCGCATGTTGTAAGCGGGGAACCGGCGGCCTTGCGCTCTTTTTTACGACGGCGCGTTTGTAGCGGATTTATTACCCGAGATGCCGGTTTATGACAAGTCACAAAAAATATTAACAATAATTAACTTGTTTGAAACCATAATATTATTTAAGACTATGAATAATTTAATAAATCAGTTTTTACGGCTGAATCATATTCAAACTTAGTGGTGAGGAAATATTATGTCAACAGCTCTAACATCGGCAAACAACGCACCAAGCGCCGCAATCGTTAATCAGCCGCAGGTTGCCCAAAGTGCAAATGAAAAGTCAAATCTCGTCATAACTCATAACAACGGTGATTCAACAAGATGCAGTTGCTGCTCAATGACAACTTTCCATTGCACAATCTTGAGTGGTGGTATCGGTGCAATTTTTTTTCCGCCGTACCCGTTGCGTTGTGGCCGCCCGCATCCGCAGGGTGCATTACCGGTTGGGCCGTCACAGGTGGTGTGTGCGGAGGAGCTGTCGGTGCTTGTACAGGTTGTCTTATGAATAAAAAATAACCCTCGCCGCCCGCGAGGGCGGAAAATCATCTCAAGATATTTCAAAAAGATATGTGGCATATGTTGCATATTACAAAAGGTGAGCCCGTCAGCCGCGGGTAACCAGTCAAAGACGTTCTGTTAGTTCATTCCCGCATGTTGTAAGCGGGGAACCGGCGGCCTTGCGCTCTTTTTTACGACGGCGCGTTTGTAGCGGATTTATTACCCGAGATGCCGGTTTATGACAAGTCACAAAAAAGATTAACAATAATTAACTTGTTTGAAACCATAATATTATTTAAAACTATGAATAATTTAATAAATCAGTTTTTACGGCTGAATCATATTCAAGCTTAGTGGTGAGGAAATATTATGTCAACAGCTCTAACATCGGCAAACAACGCACCAAGCGCCGCAATCGTTAGTCAGCCGCAGGTTGCCCAAAGTGCAAATGAAAAGTCAACTCTCGTCATAACTCATAACAACGGTGATTCAACAACATACTGTTGCTCAATCGAAACTTGCTACGGCTCAACGATCGGTGGTTGTTTCGGCGGGATTATCTTGGGCGTGATATCAGCTGGATGTTGCCCGAGCGCGGGATGCATTCCCGGTTGGGCAGTCGCAGGTAGTGTTTGTGGCGGCGCTATCGGAGCTTATCTGGGAAATGAGCAAAAAAATATAAAACTCGCCCGCGAGGGCGGAAAATAACCTCAATACATGACCCAAAAGATTTGACATCCTCCACGCCCTAAAGGACGAGGGCGTTCAAAATTCTGTGTCAGCCTAAATTCTAAATTTCTAATACGTTATCCAATCTGCCTTCAAAATGGATTGCAAATTGTGACAATGCTAGCCTCCAATTTTGGACTGGCATTGTCCACTTTTTAGAGGCATTCAATATGCCCGCATAAAGCAATTTTAGCAAGCTGTTTTCATTTGGAAATGCCCCTTTTGTTTTGGTGAGTTTCCTAAACTGGCGATGTACGGCTTCAATCGCATTGGTCGTGTAAATCACTCGACGTACATATTCTGGATATTTGAAGTAAACGGACAAGTTCTCCCACTTTCTGCGCCAAGAGTCGATAACGATTGGATACTGGCTACCCCATTTGTTTTCCAGCTCATCTAAAGCCGTTTCAGCAGCCGATTTACTTGTCGCTCTGTAAACCGGCTTTAAATCAGCCATAAACGCCTTTTGATGCTTAGATGCCACATACTTCATTGAGTTGCGTACCTGATGAATTACGCAAAGCTGAACTTCTGTCTCCGGGTAAATGCTGGCAATAGCTTCAGGAAAACCGTTTAACCCGTCAACACAAGCAATTAAGATATCCTTAACACCACGATTATGAAGATCGGTCAGTACCGAAAGCCAATAATTAGCACCTTCTGACTCTGAAAGATACAGGCCAAGTAACTCTTTCTTACCTTCGAGATTAACGCCTAGAATCGTGTAAATAGCCTTACTGACATAGCGACCATTGTCTTTGACTTTATAGTGAATCGCATCCAGCCAAATAATTGGATAGACCTCGTCTAAACTGCGTTGCTGCCATTCTTTGAGCTGAGGAATAAGCTGATCGGTCACAGCCGTCAAACTGGCTTCTGAAAGCTCTAAACCATACAAATCAGCCACATGAGATTTGATATCACGATAACTCATACCCATTGAAAACATTGACAAAATCTTACGATCAATTTCATCAGAGAGCTTAGTTTGATTTTTTTTGACAAGCTGAGGCTCAAAGTTGCCGGCTCTGTCTCTTGGCGTTTCTAACTCAAATTCGCCAACTGAAGATTTAACGGTTTTTTTACTAAAACCATTTCTTCGATTGGGCTCAAGATCTGAGTCTAAATGTTGATCAAGTTCTGCTTTAAGCGCTGCTTCTGTTAGTTGTTTGATTAAAGGGGTGAGAACACCATCCGCACCAGTTAAACCTTTACCTGATTGAAGTTGTTCTAAAGCTTTATTGAAATCGAAATTTTGAGTCATTATGTCATTCCTGTTTTTGACATTTTACCGAAATGACACAGATTTCTAAACACTACCTAAAGGACGTTGATTCCTACAGCTAGACGGTCATGCCCGACCGCAAGAATGTTCTTTGCCGCGTTGATATCTCTATCATGCGTAGCGCCACAATTGCTACAAGTCCATTCTCTTATTCGCAAACCTGCTCTACCTTTCGGACTGCTGTCGGGTATCTCACCGCAGCTCGAGCAGGTTTGGGTTGTGTAACTTTCGCTGACCTCCTCAAAAACTATACCTGCGTGATCGCACTTATATTCCAGCATGGTTTTTAACATTCCCCAGCCCGCATCCAGTACAACAGCCGGTGGTTGTTCTGCTGACGGTTATTCGTGACGAAACTTCACTTTTAGCGCCTTGATACCGGTAATATTAAGCGCTAACAAACCGGGAAGTTATTTCGGGACGCTTCCTTACTTACAAGGGTATTTTTCACTGAGGTAATTGCTTAATTCATCTGTGAGTGTTTGTTTATGAACTCGGTTTTTAAGCTGTGCGATGATCTCGTTGATGTCTATATTTTCAGGTAAACAAGCGCGTTTTCCTCTTTTAAAATCCACTCTCTGTTTCCCCACTCTGACGTCATAGACTCTGTTGAGAAAGTCGCTTTCAAACTTCGGCGGTCTGGAGACATACTTTTGCTTACTGATAATGTACCCCTCAATTACGCCGTCAACATAAGCGCGGCATACCTCTGAGTGGTTATCCCGGGCACATTTCCGCTGTAACTTTGTCGCCGCGGGCGCATCCGGTGATAATAAAAATATTGCTCCGATTAAAATTAACAGCTGTTTCATAACGCCTCTCCCTTTCAGATGAATATAATTAATCAATATGGCAGTATGTGAAATAAGGGTTCAAAAACCAACCTCCGCTTTATCTTTTGAACCGCTGGTTCACAAAAGCGCCGCATCCGGTTTAAACATTAACGATATTTAACTTCATACTCTCTGAATTTTTGCTAATTTAATACTCAATTTTGACAATCAGCGATAAGCACCGCTGAAATCTAATCGAATAATTCTGATTTCCCGTTCAGATCCCTCAGGTAAGAACAACAAGGAAGAGCGCCTCAAAAGGGGCTGAAAACTCCGGTTTCAGCGGGTGCTTATATGCTTATAGTTAGTAGAACATTATAAGGGTAACTTATGCAAAACGTCCGTGCGGTTGATTCCGCAAAAAAAATGTTTTTATTCATCATGACGATGATAAATCACCTACTGAGGTTAATATCAAAATAAATAAAGTGCCGGGAGGCGCGGTGTTCTGCGACTTCGGCTCCCGGGAACTGACCTATCTGGTTTGCCTGGAACAAGACCGATTTAAGATCAACCTGACCGCCGGCGGATTTTTAAACTCAACACAAACGGAAGTTCACGCAGAGCTGAAAAAAGTTACGACAGAGAGGACGGTCGCTAATCCGCAGCCGGAAAAAAAGTCAAAAATGCCATTTTCAAACAAGCAAAAAAGCGCCGCTCCGATAGTAATAAAGTCACAGGAATGGCGGTTTGATAAACGACTCCTTGAAGTATCGGATACCGTAGCGACTTATTTAAACAAAATTTCAGCAAGCCTGAACGCGGGTGACTGCGATGAGTTACTTAAATTTATCCTCAAGGATGAAGTAATGTCTGACGACCAGATTATACAAGTCTTAAGTTCACGGCAAAATCTGACATTAACTGTCAGCGAGCAACTCACGGGTAGTGCAAATAACATTTTTAAGTTTAGCTTTACAAATCGTGCAGATAGTACTCCTTTAACCTATAGCAGAATGATTCTGAAAAACGCATTTAATGCTAATGATAATTTTGCCAGGCCATGCGAAACACACCCGTCGAAAAATGAGCATTTATGGTTTAATGATAACAAGCTCTATCCTATATGCCGCCAGCATCCGTTTTATAAAAAAGTCTGCGACAAAAGCCTGGCGGATTTTAACGGCAACATAATTGAGTTTTTTATTAAATATTCTCCGGAAAAAATCAGGGTGATTGAACACTTGTTTTGCCTGTTACCGCAGAAGGTTAAAGCGTCCGCTTTAATCTACCTGATCAAACAAAATGATGATTGTTCCGAGCTGTTTTGCGCACTGATAAAGCATGACGTCAACATCAACCGGAATATTGAGGAAATCGGTCAAAACCTGTTTTTATACGCTATCACCATGAAAAAGCCTGAGTACGCTTTGGCCGTGTTAAAGTCTGAGACTCTTAAGACCGACCTGACCGCCTGTGATATTAGCGGTAACAATGCCTTTCATTTGACAATAAAAAATTACTCTACAGCTGCCGGAGTTTATGACGAGCTACTGCAATCATTGTTAGACAAAACCGGGGACATAAGCTTACTCCTCAAGCGAAATCTTCACGACAGGGCGCCGGTTACCCTGTGCCCGGGTTGTACGCATATAATTCCTTTGTTAAAGATGCTGGAAAAAATAAGCGAAGCCTTATCAACAGCCGGAACCCCGTCCGGTCAGAAAGTGTCAGCAACCGGTGCCGCGAAGCCCGGCTACTGTCTTACTGATGAAAACACCTTTGATTTGTTCTACTTCGCCTATAAGTTAATACCTGTATGCAATAACGCTCAGATAAATAAAATATACCAATATCCCGTTATGAAAAATGTTCCGCTAACTTTTTCGGTTTTCAGGCAAAACGCGCCGGCGCCTTCAGCAGAACCTAAGCATGTATTTTTGCAATCCGGGAAAGAGAAAATCGCTATGGCTGCTTTTCCCCGGACAGAATCGCAATTATTATCGATAACCGGGCAGCTCGCTCAAAACTGCTCCTGGCAAACCTACTTTTCTTTCTACCAGTTAATTTTTAAAGAGCATATTCCCCTTACTGATGACTTTATGAGGTATTTGTCAACGGCAGATGAAGTCGGGCAACTCCAGACAAAACAAAACGAAACGCTTGCTTTTGACGCCGCCTTAAACCAACACGCACAAGACTGGGAAACATTTCTGCAAGCTCACCCTAAAGCGCAACAAGGTTTTACTGAGCAGGCAAGAGCTGTTTCAGCTCAATCATCCGTAAACCCAAAGCATCCAGAGAATCAATTCATCGCCACTTTACCCGGTAAAACTTTTTCGTCCGATGGATTTGAGCTTGTTGAATCTGATGGTGACTGAGTGATTCGGCCGCTCAAAACTGAGCCGCTTTTTTATGATTTACCCCGGAAAACGCGGACGGCGGCGTTAAACGCCGCTGACTGCTTTTTACGGGTTTAAGCGAGCCAGATGACCGCGCAAAGAACAGCCCCTAAAACCAAACGGTAAATCACAAACGGCGTCATGCCCATCCGGGTGATCAGCTTTAAAAAATAATGAATACAGACATAAGCGGAAACAAAGGATACGGCGGTTCCGAGTGTCAGGGCATGCCAGTCGATGACATGATCCGTTTGCGCGAAGTCTTTAACCTGAAAAACGGCGGCTCCCAGACCGACCGGTATCGCCATTAAAAATGAGAACCTCGCGGCGGCCCGGCGGCTCAGTCCCAGAAATAACCCGGCGGTTATGGTCGCGCCTGAGCGGGATGTGCCCGGGATCATCGCCAGCGCCTGCGCCGCGCCGATAATCAGCGCTTTTTTCCAGCCGGTCTGATATTCGGTTAAATCTTTATGATTGAGCCTGTCCGCCCGCCACAATAATAAACCGAACACAATCGTCGTAGCGGCAATCACCTCAATGCTTCTGAATGCGGTTTCGACATAATCCTTAAACAGCAGCGCGAAACCCACCGCCGGAAGGGTAGCGAGAATAATCCACCACGCGAGTTTACTGTCAGCGGAATGCGTTCGCTGAAACAGGCTGGCCGACCAGGCTTTTAATAACCGCCATACCTCATGACGAAAATAGATAATTACCGCCAGCAGCGACCCCGTATTGACGGCCACGTCAAACGATAACCCCTGATCCTGCCAGCCGAGCAATTGCGCGGGAAGGATCAGATGCGCGGAGCTTGAAATCGGTAAAAACTCAGTCAGCCCCTGAATTAAGGCGAGAAGTACAACTTGCAGGGTATCCATAATATTCCTAAAACTTAATCCCACTCAAAATCAATAGGTCGTAAAACCTGTGAGGTTTTATCATATTTACGCCACAGGGACACCATTGTCTCACCGACTTCAGGATGAACACAGTCCGGGGCGATTTCAGCTAACGGCCGCAAGACAAAGGCGTTAAACGTGATTTCCGGGCGGGGTAAACGCACAGGCTCCCGGCAGATCACATTATCATAAAGTAATAAATCTAAATCTAACGACCGTGAGCTGAATTTCGCGGCGTCAGGCTGACGTCCGCTGGCTAACTCAATGACTTTAAACTCGGATCTCACGTCTGAAACGGAAGAAGAAGTTTCAGCTCCTACGACCAGGTTATAAAAGTCATCACCGCTGAAGCCGATCGCCTCGCTCAGGTAAACAGAAGAAAGGGTGATATCAGAGAACATGCGGTAAAGCTGCTTAATCCCTTCCCGAATATTTTTCTCCGGCTCAATATTACTGCCGACACTAATGTATATCCGCGCCATAGAGATTAACTTCTTATCACTGAGCGGGTAATCTCAACGCCGGCGCCGGCGGCTTGTTTAACGGCTCCGGGCTTATTCACCCTGACCTTCACTTGAGTCACGTTAAACTCCCGCAATAAACAATCGGCCACCATTTCCGCCACGGTTTCAATCAATTCAACGGGCTTAGCCGAAACAAGCTCAATTAAACGCTTTGAAACCGTCTCATAACAAAGCGCATGCTCATAATTATCCGTCGCTGCCGCTTTAGTTATATCCCAATCCATCTCTAAATCCAGAAAGAGACGTTGTTGTATTTCCTTTTCCCAGTTATACACACCGATAACGGTATCGATTTGCAACCGGTTTATAAAAACTTTATCCATTTTCACGCTTAACCTTAGAGGTCTGATAAGATTTCAAAGTATTTTTAGTTATACTGCCGTTTTCAGGTAGCAGCTTACATAAAAACATTTTTGACTTTCTACTTACTTAAAAGCCGAGTAAGATAGTCAGGCAAAGAGTTTTAAAGACATAAAATGCTTCCAAGTGGTGTAGTGAAAAAGAACCCGTTTTTCAGATTCATTTTCAGCAGCGAGTCAACGCCGGCTTTACGCGGCGTGATAATACATTAACAAGCGTAAGGATACCAAGTTGAGTGTAATCGCCGTGACTATTTTAATGCTGATCGCCTCTTATTTACTAGGATCGGTTTCTTCCGCGGTACTAATTTGCCGCCTCAGAGGTTTGCCGGATCCGAGAACCCGGGGTTCCGGCAATCCCGGCGCCACCAATGTGCTGAGGATCGGCGGCGCCGGCTCCGCCGCGATGGTACTGTTTTTTGATATGCTCAAAGGCGCGTTGCCCGCCTACATCGGCTACAAGCTTAATATTGACGCCGTTTCACTCGGGTTAGTCGCCGTCTCGGCATGCATGGGACACATCTACCCGATATTTTTTGATTTTAAAGGCGGAAAAGGTGTCGCCACCGCTTTCGGAGCCATGGCTCCGATCGGTGAATATCTGGCTTTATATTTAATGGCGGCATGGCTTATCGTAGTTCTTGTCACCCGCTACTCTTCCGTGGCGTCATTAACGGCGGCGATTCTGGCGCCGATACTGACTTCAATGCTTGATGACAGATTTACCGTGCCCGTGGCAATGTTAAGCCTGCTTATCTTCATCAGACATAAAGATAACATCGTTCGACTGCTGAACGGCGAAGAGCCCCGCTTCACATTAAAAAATAAGCTGAAACGCTTTAAGTAGCTGCCGTTACGTTTTTCGTCACTCCGGCGGGGGCCGGAATGACGGTAGCCGGCACTACTCTACAAGTACTAGTCTTTCTTATACTCGTAATACGCTTCACCTTCAGTCAGCCATCCGGGCGCGGGCGCGCCTTTTAAATAATGGTCAAAATACTGCTTCATCTTAATCGTGTAATCCAGCTTGTTCGGATATTTTTTCAAATGATGGGGCTCGCCCTGATACTGTAAAAACACCACATCTTTACCCGCGCGGCGCATCGCCAGATACAGCTCGACACCCTGCTCCCACGGTACCGCGTCATCACGGTCACCGAACATGATCATCACCGGCGTATGAATACGCTCAGCATAAAACACGGGGGAGTTTTCAATGTACTTCAGCGGCGCGTCAAATAAGCTCTCACCGATACGACTCTGTCCGGTTTCGTACTGGAACTGGCGGGCTAAGCCGCTGCCTGAACGAATACCGCTGTATGCGCTGGTCATATTTGATACCGGCGCTCCGGTAACCGCGGCCTTGAAAATATTCGTCTGAGTTACGGCGAATGCCGTTTGGTAACCGCCCCATGAATGACCCTGAATACCAACGGCGTCGGGATCGGCAACCCCTAAATTAATTAAATGCTGAACACCGGAAACCAGTGCCTGAACAGCGGAAGCCCCCGGGTATCCCACTTCAAATCGGATGTCCGGTAAAAATACCGCGTAACCGTTTTCAACATACCACTCAAAGTTAGGGCGGTGGTTGATTTTCATCCGCGGGAAGGCATGCAGTCTCTGGCTCATAAAGCGGTAGAAATAAACTAATACGGGTAAACGCTGACCTTGCTTGTGATCAGCCGGTTTGATCAGCACGCCGTCAAGTGGTTTTCCGTCACCGTTTGTCCAGTGAACAAGCTCGGCTTCGCCCCAGTCAAACGGCTTAGTCTGATCGTTTAAGGTCGTTTGCTGAGCGGCCAGCTGCGGTGTTGAATAATCTGAGGTATAAAGATCCGGGAACAGATCATAACGCTCTTTCGAGTAAATTAACGTTCCGGCATTTTTTGCTCTGGCCAGCACTTTAACTTTCACGGGCTCAGAGGTTAACCGCTCCGCGCCGCCGGCTAAGTCCAGACGGTAAAAATCATCGGACTTAGTCCGCTCGTTATAGCCTTTAAGCAGTACTTTTTGATCAGGAGCCAGTTCAACCGGCTCGTCTTTCTCAGGCAAACCTGTGACACGATATTGAACGCTCTGCTTACGACCTGAACCTTTTGTCAGATTAGTCATCCTGCCGCTGTCCGCGTCAAGTTTCCAGACATCATATTTGTCGTAAACTAATACGGCGTTTTCACCCTTAATCCAAGGTCCGAAGCCGTAACCCGGGGCGGCTGACGGGTAATCATGATCCTCGTCGGCGAAACTCACGCCTGATTTTCCGGAGACATTTTTACGGGTTTTGCCGGCGACATCGTAAAGGTAGATCTGACCCCGGCGGTAGTAAGCCATAAACTTACCCCGCGGCGATAAGCTCGGCTTCCAGTAAGCCGGATACTGGGTCAACACCCGTGTTTTATCGCCGGTATTTTTATTAACTAAATACACATCACGATAAAAGCCCGCCCAGGTGATCATCTTGCGATAAGGTAAATCAGACTCTCCGATTGCGATATCAGAAGACTCTGTCACTTTTACGTCCGGTACGGATAAGTCCGCCAGTTGAACAATTTTACCCGAGGCTAAATTTAAACTCGCTAAGTAAGTGCGTTTGAGCTCTTTCTTGTATTGTTTAACTTCGTGAGGTTTGATCAGCGGATCCTCACCATTCCAGACTCTTAAATTACGCCGGCCGGTGATAACATCCGCGCTGTAAAGATCATCAGCCGTCTTTATCACGGGGACGGATAACCGCTGACTCACCTCAGGCACCCGGCCGAACAGCAGCCGGTCACTGTTTTTAGAAAAATTCAGCTTTGAGTAGCGGTTTAATTTCCAGCCGGAGCCGTTATCCGGCCGCTGATGCCGCCCGGTGTCAGTGTTGAACAGATTTAAGTGATACTCACGACCGTAAGGCGCGTCTTGCGCCTTGCCCGTGGTAAAAGCTATCCACTCACCGTTATCTGAAACCGCGGTCTCACCAATCTGAAGGCTCGCGGAGGTGAAAGCCCGCGAGGATTGACCGGACGCTAAGTCAACGAAAGACAGTTTGTGTGATTCAGCTTTAATATCATTTTGAGCGACAACAAAATTTTTACCGTTTTGACTGAAGTGATAGTTAGTCACGTGATCAAAATTAAGGTTATTGTTATCGGATAATGAAATTAACCGGACGGGAAAGCCCTGATCAAACTCATCAACCTTAACTTCAGTCTCAGATTTATCTTGTGCTTTTTTATCGTCTTTTTTATCTTGCTTATCAAACTGAATGACAAGGTGAGTGCCGTTATCGTTAAAAGCGAAGGTTTTTACTTTATCAAACTCAGTTTGCTCACCTGTGCTTGTATCTAATAAAATCAGTCCGGATTTTAATGTTTTCTTTTCTTTCTCAGCGGCCTTTTCTGACGTTAACAGCGGGACACTTTTAACCATGGCGACAAAGCGGCCGTCAGCGCTCACTTCAGGGCTGGCGGCATTGTTAATATCAAATGACTTATCGCTGTTTAAAAGCTTAACAATAACCCGGCTGTCACCTCTGTCAGGCGCCGCTTCGACAGCGAGCGCGCTGCCGTTATCAGCGATTACCGGTTTCTTTAATGATTCAAAATGCATGATATCCGTTAACGATATCGGTTTCGCGGCGTGCTGCGCTGAGGGCACCGCGGTAACCGATGCCGAGACTAATATCGCAGCAGCAAGACTTGAAAGTTTCACCTTATCCTCTCTTATGTTTGTCCTTGTCGGGTTAAAAGATTATACCCTCTTAGAAATAAAGTGACGCGTCTGATTATGGTTCAGCTTAAACACAGCGTGTTCATCGTACAATCACTCAGTTTTACCTGAAAAAAATGAGAGTAAAATATGATCGCGCCGCTTCAGCCCGTAACCTTTCCCGCACGTCTGTTACAAGAAAAAAATCCTTTCAGCGAACAACTTAAATTGGTTCTGTCAAATGACGACGACTATAAATTAACACAAGTGATCATAGCCTTATCAAACGATCAGGGAAAGGTTTTGACATCCTCCCCGCCCTTAAGGACGCGGATTCCTACAGCTAGACGGTCATGCCCGACCGCAAGAATGTTCTTTGCCGCGTTGATATCTCTATCATGCGTAGCGCCGCAATTGCTACAAGTCCATTCTCTTATTCGCAAACCTGCTCTGCCTTTCGGACTGCTGTCGGGTATCTCACCGCAGCTCGAGCAGGTTTGGGTTGTGTAACTTTCGCTGACCTCTTCAAAAACTATACCTGCGTGATCGCACTTATATTCCAGCATGGTTTTTAACATTCCCCAGCCCGCATCCAGTACAGATTTAGCCATTTTTGTTTTGGTCATGGCCTGGGGATTGACGTTACCAACGAAGATCGCCGCATTTTCTCTGACGAGCTTACGGCTGTATTTGTGTAAGTCGTCAGACCTGCGATTTTTGATTTTTGCGTGAACGGCTTTGACTCTTTGTTTTTTGTTAGCCCGCTGAGCCAAGCCTAATTGTGATTCTAATTTACGGTACTGGCGACCTGTAACGCCCTGACCATTACTATCTGTCGCAGACTCTTTACAGCCCAAATCAACCGCCGCTGAACTTTTACCCTCTGATTGCTCCGCTTCATATTCAACAACCGCATTGAAATACCAGCGTCCTCTGGCGTCCTCATTGAAACTCGCGGTTTTAAACTTATATTGTGATAGACCGTAGCTATCCCACACCTTGTAGTAAATGCCATTGAAGTATACCTGACCATATTTTTCCACTTAGCCGCGCCAGTATTAACGGGAGAACACGACCTGACTGTAAGTACCAATCTGATCGACGAGTCAAGGCGTTATTATCTGGTGAGAGAGTTCAGAGTCATCGCCGTAAAAAAACTCGAAAGGCAGGCTGTACATCTTTTTACAAATTCAATCGCCTTGTTTGGCGGAATCCCGGAAGTGTCAGTGGTCGCCGGTGCGGCGGGAGCTGTCATCGGAGCTTCCGGCGCGGTTATTGAAGTCGCGGCCTGCGGTGTCAGAGTAGCGAATCAACAATATAATAAAAATCTCTTAACCCATGGACTGATTGCGGTATCGGCGCGATGATTTTTAAAGATAATGAAACCACCGCCGGTATCTCAAACGTAATCTGGGACTTAGGTACCACAGCTGTTTCTTCTCAGATTTCTTCCGAGGGAACCTGCCAGGGTAAAAACGCGGCGGTGGCTTCTTTCATCGAGGACAACTACAACAAAGTTCTTGAGCAAACCAGCCAGGGTTCCGGTGAGCACCTGACAGCAATGTTAGAAGTTGAAGCTCAGGATCAAGCTAAAGTAATCGCGAGCGTGCGCGCTGAAATGGCGAAAGAAGTGGCGTCTGATGTTACCACTCAGCCTGAGCGGTACTATAACGCGGTCATGGCGAGCATTTAATATTTAATATTTAATCTTTCAGTGAGTGCCGGATACCTCAGGCACTCACTCCGCCCAGAGGAGGCGGTTCGGTTTATTCTTCTGACTTCTCAACGGACTTCTGTTCTTTTTTGGCAACCAAAATAGTCTGGTGATCATCATTGAAGAGATTGATCATTATTTTTTCCATGGTTTGTGATAGGCTTATCCGGATCTCCCGGTTGATTTCCGTTTGGTTAAACTCTGATTCTGAAGCCGACTCGGCGAAAGCCGTGTAAGAAAATGACCCAAAAATTGTAATGCCTAAAGTTGAAAGTAGTCTGCTCATGATATTTGCCCCGGATGAAATCGCTGTTAACCTCAGAATCAGCCAAACTAATTGATAGTTAACGCATCAGGCTTATCTGACTTCTTTTCTGCGGCTCATAATTTAATCGAAGTCAGCGCGCTTAACAAACGATTAAAAGTAACTGTGGTCATTAGGAAAACTAATGATAAAATGGGTTTTATAAACTGTAAGTTCTCTGCCGGATATAAAAAAATAAGAGTGAAATTGTATGCCAAGACGATTGCCGCCGCTTAACGCCGTAAAGGCTTTTGAAGCCGCCGCGCGCCATTTGAGTTTTACCCGGGCGGCTGAAGAATTATTTGTTACTCAAGCCGCGGTCAGTCACCAGATTAAAGCTCTGGAAGGTTATTTAGGGCTAAAATTATTCAGACGAAAAAATCGCGCTTTGCTGCTTACCGAAGAAGGTCAGAGTTACTTTCTCGACATCAAGGATATTTTCAGCCAGATAGCGGAATCAACAGAGCGATTACTGGCGAGAACGGCTATCGGCTCTCTCACCGTGAGTATGCCCGCGAGTTTCGCGATTCAGTGGCTGGTGCCCCGTCTTTCTAAATTCAGTGAGAAAAACCCTGACATTGATGTTCGCATTAAAGCCGTCGACAGAGGCGCGGAACATCTGACGGATGATGTGGATGTGGCTATTTATTACGGTGAAGGTAACTGGCCGCACTTAAGAGTCGATAAACTGCGTAACGAAGTATTGTTCCCTGTTTGTTCTCCGGCATTATTTAACGGCACTAAGCCGCTTGAGCAGCCGGAAGATTTAAAAAACTTCACTCTGCTGCACGACATGACGCGAACCGACTGGCGGATGTGGTTTAAACAGTGCGGGGTCTCTGGTATAAATGTCAACCAGGGTCCGATTTTCAGTCATTCATCTTTAGTTCTTCAAGCCGCGGCTCACGGGCAGGGAGTTGCGTTAGGTTACAGTGTCTTGGCGACACCTGATATTAACGCCGGGCGCCTGGTGATCCCCTTCCGGGAAGTACTGGTCAGCCCCGATGCTTATTATTTGGTCTGTCCAGAAAGCCAGGCGGATTTAGGGAAAGTTTCCGCCTTTAGAAACTGGATGTTAGAAACGTTTGCTGAAGAGTCAAAAAGCCAATTACTAGCAGGGTAACCTAAATGATTACATATGAAGTCGATGGTAAGGCAAGCGATACATTAATCGTTTTCGCGCACGGCGCCGGCGCCGGAATGGATTCTGACTTTATGGCGCGAACGGCGGCTGAGGTAGCAAAACAAGGCATTATGGTTTGTCGTTTCAATTTTAACTATATGCAAGTAAACAAAGATGAACGCAAGCGCCGCCCGCCGGAGCGGATGCCGAAACTGGTTGAGCATTTTGAGCGAGTGATTGCTGAGGTTATTAATAAGCATCAGCCTACGTATTGTTATTTAATGGGTAAATCGATGGGCGGCCGGGTGGCGGCAATTTTATGCCAACAGCTTAAGTTTCCGGTCAAAGGGGTTATTTGTTTAGGCTATCCTTTCATTACGATTAAAGGAGGAAATCCTCGTTTGGAACCGCTGGAAAAATGCCGGGTTCCGGTTCATATTATTCAAGGCGTCAGAGATCGTTTTGGTAATCAGCAACAGGTCAGAGGCTGGATTTTACCTGAGTCGGTGACTTTCAGCTGGGTGCCGGACGGCGATCATAGCTTTGAGCCGAGAAAACGCTCAGCTCATACCTGGGAAGAAAACTTAACTTATTCGGCAGCCGAAATCATTAAGTTTATCGGAGGGCAAAATGCGTAAGGGATTATTTTTATTAGCGTGTTTATTCGGTTTTTTGGCTTCGGCACTCGGTGCTTTCGGCGCTCACGGTTTAAAGAGCGTGGCTTCAAAAGAAATGGTGGAGATTTTCAACCTTGGTGTGCAATACCAGTTTTATCATACCTTTGCCGTTATGGGCGCGGCGATAGCGGGACAATGGTTACCCTCCCGTTACTTAGATTATTCAGCTTACGCGTTTATCGCCGGCATTATTTGCTTTTCGGGCTCTCTGTACGCCTATGCGTTAACGGGTACTAAGCTGGCGGTGTTAATTACGCCCGTCGGCGGTATGTGTTTTTTAATGGGTTGGTTATTGCTGGCGGCGACAGTTTGGCAAAACAGAGTGGAAAGTAATTAGTTCCTTACCGCGGGCATTTAAGGCTATACTGTCGCCGGTTTTTAATACGCTTATTTTTCCATGAAAAATCTTTTCTTATATTGCCGCGCGGGTTACGAAAAAGACTGTGCGGCAGAAATTCAATTTCGCGCTCAGGAAGCGGGTATCTCAGGCTTTGTAAAAGCCGATAACAATGACGCTTATGTTGTTTATCAGACCTTTGAGGAAAACGGAGCCGGTACTCTGGCCGAGAAGATTAAACTTAATGATCTCGTGTTTGCCAGACAAATGTTCGCGGCCGGTGAATTGCTGTCAGATCTACCTGAAGATGACAGAGTGACGCCCATCATTGAAGCTCTGTCCGGGACAGAGAAAGCCGGTGGACTTCGTGTTGAAACGCCTGACACGAACGAGGCTAAAGCGCTGTCGGCTTTTTGTCGTAAGCTTACCGTCCCCTTACGTCAGGCGCTGAAAAAATCAGGTCGCCTGTTAAATAAGGAAAACCCGAAAAGACCGACAATTCACGTTTGTTTTGTCGGTCCGGGTAAAGCTTATGCCGGCTATTCGCTGAGTTACAATTCTTCACCGCATTTTATGGGGATCCCGAGATTAAAATTCCCGTCAGACGCGCCGAGCCGCTCTACCTTAAAACTTGACGAAGCCTTTATGCACTTCTTAACGCCTGAAGAGCGGGAACAACGTCTGCGCAGCGGTATGAACTCGGTTGATTTGGGCGCCTGCCCGGGGGGCTGGACATATCAGCTGGTTAAGCGCGGCATGTTTGTCGCGGCCGTTGATAACGGCCCGATGAATGAAAAGCTGATGGAAACGGGGCAGATTAAACATTACCGTGAAGACGGCTTTAAGTTTGAGCCTCACCGCAAAAACATCTATTGGCTGGTTTGCGATATGGTTGAAAAGCCCGCTCGTGTCGCGGAACTGATTGAGTACTGGGCGATTCAGGGCTGGTTTAAAGAAGCCGTCTTTAATTTAAAACTGCCGATGAAAAGCCGTTTTAAAGAAGTGAGGCAAATTCTTGCGACGATGGACGAAGTATTGCGGGAAAACGGCGTTGAGGATTTTAAGATCCAATGTAAGCATCTTTATCATGACCGTGATGAAGTGACCGTTCATTTGTGGTTGAGCCCGAATACCCCCCGGCATCCGTAACCGTTATATTATTGCTAAAAAAAGCAGTCGGACGTCAAAAAATCTTAAACTTTTGGCGCCTGACTTATCAGGGCGTTACGATTTACCCGATAAATTCTGAGGTCATTTTTGCCAGGATAATTTTAGTGATACAGAATCCGCAAAGCGAAGAGCGTGAGGCTTATTAACGGATACCTGAGCAAACGTTACACTCGGGTGACGATGACACTCTTCCAGTACATCCGCGACCAGCTTTTCCAATAATAAAAAACGGCCGTTTTCCACCAGTTCAATTACCGCTTTATTGATCAGCTTATAGTTGACCGCCTGATCGACCCGATCGCTCAGACAGGCTGTGTCAGCGGGGTAATGGATTTCGATGTTAATCACCACATCCTGCTTTTTTTCTCGCTCTTCGGGATTAAATCCGATGAATGTACGTAAACGAAGATTAGTAATATTAATTATGGCATTAAGCATACTTTCCCCTTAACAGGACGCAAAAAGTCATTTCGTTTTTTCGGAACTTCATTCACGGCTGAGTATAAGTATTAAATGATTGTCTGCCGGTTTATTTCCAGTAATGCTTGCTATTTTAAGTGTCTTCCGCCGTCAAGTTGCAACACGCGCCCTGTCATATAACGGCTGTTAAGTATCATCCTGACAGCATTGATGACTTCTTCTGTGCCCGGTTCAAGCGCCATAATGGATTTTTTAATCGCTTTTTCTCTGTAGGCGAGAGAGTCATCGTTATTGAAGATGATAAGTGAAGGCGCGATAGCATTCACTTTTACTTTAGGCGCCAGTTTTGCCGAAAAAGAGAGTGTTAAGTTATGTAACGCGGCTTTGCTGGCGGCGTAAGCAATATGCTTTGAGCTCCCCTTCTCAGCCACATAGTCGGTAATATGGATAATATCGCTATGTTCCTCACTACTGTTTAACAGCAACGGCTCCAATGCTGAATTTAGCAGGTACGGCACTTTTGCGTGAATATTCATCATGTTATTAAACAGACTATCTAAGTCGGAATTTTTACTTTCGCAGTCCCAGCTCGACGCATTATGGATAATCGCTCGCAGCTCCGGGGTATGCGATTTCACTTGATCAATTAAATCATTAACCGCATTCGGTGAATTGAAGTCACATTGAAGGCATAGTACACCAAGTCGCTCTAATTGGTTAACGGCTTCATGTTCCGTCCGATAGCTGATTATAAGCTGATAGCCGAGTTCAAGCAGATGTTTTGTCAAGTCTAAACCGATTCGCCGGGCAGCGCCGGTAATGAATATTGTTGCCATATGCGCCGGGTAAGATATCTTTGATTTTTTTATTTTAATCAACTGTAAACTCAATGTCTTTATTTACTACGGGAATAAACAGTAACTGTTCAATGAGAAACTGTCCAGAAATAAAAAAAGCAGTCGGACGCACAAGAGTCTGATAACTGTATTATATTTAATTAGAAAAGCAGAGCGGCTTCATTTATACGGTGAATGCCTGACGCTCATAAGCCGGCTGAAATTACCGCTGACGGCATTACAGATAACAGTAATTATAATAACGACTTACTGTTATTCAGGCCTTGCTGTCGATAATTTTTTCCGCGTTTAAGCGCGCCGCCAACCGCTTTTTCCCGGGTTAAACAAAATCAAAAAGGAAGTGACTGAGTTTGAGTTGCGATGGAACATAAAACAGACAGCATAACTAAAGAAACCTTGATAGTCGTTTCTACCTACGTCGGCGGATTTGTTATCGGCTACCTGTTCAATGTGCTTCTCGCAAGAATGCTCGCGCCCAGTGAATACGGCAATTTTAAAGTCGCTGAGGCATTTGTCGGTTTAGGCTCAATTTTTGTACTGATGGGCGGAGCCAAAGCCGCCGCGGTCATTGTGACTGAGGACGTGCTTAACGGCGCGTCCGAAAAGGTCTGGGCATATATCTGGTTTTATCTGAAAGTTGTCGTTATTGCCTCCGTCTGCTTATTTTTTCTTTCTGTTCTCGGTAACCATCTGCGCATATCGATGTTTGAGGGAGAAAGTTACCATCCTGTTTTGCTGGCGACGTTAACGGTTCCCTTTTCCGCGGCTTCAGCGCTTGTTAGTTGTGTTTTCTTAATCTCCAAAAAACTGGGATGGGCATTTGTTCCCTGGCGGATAGGATACCCTTTAATCCGGCTGGTATTGTGCGGCGCGGTTTTTTTCATCACCGGCTCTTTAAATGATTTAACGGCGGTTTTTATTATGGCAATCGCCGCGTTACTCATTTTTATAACGCAGTTCTGGCATTCAATTCGTAAAAGCCTGCTCACCTTAGCTGAAACAGAGTTTACACACAGCCCGAAATTATGGTTAAAGGTTTCTTTGCCGATGATGTTTATCATCATCATTCAGATGCTGATGAATCAGGTCGATATCTACATGCTTGAGTGGCTGAGCGGGGAGGAGGCCGTGGGGCATTTTGCCGCGGCGCAAACTACGTCAAATTTACTCACTACCATTAAAAACTCACTCTATGCTTTTATTGCCCCGGCTGTTGTTCTGGCTTTAAAAGCAGGTTCAGAAGCTATGGCTGAGCTCAATAAAAAATGTTTTAAGCTGCTTTGCATTATTGTTTTGCCTCTGTCATTTATTATTATCGCCAATGCCGCTTCAATATTGACTTGGTTCGGCCATAACACTGAACTTACATACTATGCGCTATTGTTTTTAACAGCCGGCAATGCGATTGACGCCGTTTTAGGGTTATCCGTTTTTTGGCTGCAGTATTCCGGGTATAAAAAAACAGCGATTCATGTTCTTTGCGCCTCTCTCTTAGCAAACTCAGTTTTAAATTTTGTTCTCATACCCGTTTTAGATGTTGAGGGGGCTGCGATAGCGACCTCTTTGGTCAAAAGTTTATCGGCGATAGCGCTTACCTTAATTGTGTTAGCGAGATTTAACGTTATGCCGTGGGGTAGGCTTCCGAAATGGTTTAGTGACCAGAAAGTATAAATTTTTAATTAAAGTAGTTTATTTTGTCATTTTTATTATGGTTTATTAATTAAATTGATCTATATCAATGGCAATGTAAATGAGAATGGGTTACATTTGCGTCTGGAAAAATCTGACCTGGATCCGTATATGAAACCTTTATCCCCTTTATATCTCGCCGTGATGGCATCACCGCTGTTTTTAAGCTCACCAATCGCACTCGCTGAAGACTCTGACTCAGCCGAAAAAGATGTCGAAGTGATTCAAGTGCGAGGCGTTCGTCGCGCGCTTGATCAAGCCGGTCGCCTTAAGGATGTGATTCAGCATACCGAAGTGCTGGACGCGATGATGATTGCAAACAAAAACGCATTAAACCTGACCGCGGCGATTAATAATGAGCCCGGGGTTAATGTTTCAAACGAATGTTCAATGTGCGGTGTCAAGCGCATCATGCTGAACGGTATGAAGGGTGAGCACACGACGATTTTGGTCGATGACTTGCCGACCCATACTTTGATTTCGGGCTTCTACGCGGTTGACGCGATTGCGACCACGGGTGTTGAGCGCATCGAAGTTGCCCGCGGGGCCGGTGCTTCTTTAATCGCGCCGGAGGCCATCGGCGGAACGGTAAATATTGTCACTAAACAGGCTTACGAAGATCAGGTTGCCGTTGATCTCGCGAAAGGCTCGCACGACTTTACCGCTTTCAAAGGCATGGCGACGGGTGTTTCTGACGACGGTTTAACCGGCGTCACATTGATAGGTCAATATGATAAGCAGGATCAGGAAGATCATGATGAAAACGGTGTCAGTGAAGCCCCGTTTATTGAGAATATGTCACTAACGGCTCTGATCAGCCATGATTTAAGCGATAGCGGTAATATTCAGATCCGTATTTCAAAAGTACAGTCTGAAATCTTCGGCGGACCGGTTATCGGCGAGAAAGTCGGCTCCGTCGGCGAAGCGATAGCAAGTTTCGACGGCGAAGAATCTGATCATTTATTTGAAGATGACGATGTAACCAAAAAGTACATCGGTAAAGCCTGGGAAACCACTGAGTGGATCGAAACCTCCCGTGACGAGGCTTACATCAAGTATCTTACTGAACTGAGCGATGCGACGGTCGCGGAACTCGCGGTCAGCCACGCTAAACACGCGCAGGATTCATTTTATGAAGGCGTTGATTACAAAGCTGATGATAAGATGACGTATGTCCGGGCTAAGTTTGATACTGAGCTGACAGACACTCATTTTATCACTTACGGCGCGGATCTTCGTACCGAGGAAATGCGTTCGTCAACAGAGGCGTTAGAGAGTGTCGACGCTTACCAGAGTGATTCATTTGACTATGACACCAGAGGCGTTTTCGCCCAGGATACATGGACGCCGAATGACTATCTGGAAATCGCGCTTGCCGTTCGTGTCGATAAAGTTACCGCTGATTTCGTTGATCCGGAAAAAGAGGGCACTGAAATTGACGAAACCTTTATCGCGCCGCGTTTAGATATGCGCTACATGCACAATGATACGCTAACGTCTCGTTTCTCCGCGGGCCGCGGCTACAGAGCGCCGTTATCATTCTTCGAAACTGACCACGGTATTCTGGACGCTGAACTCGGTTACCAGATTGATATTGATTCGCTGGAAGAGTCACTGTCAGCGGGTTACTCATTAAGTTATGATTCAGACGCTTTAGCCGTTACCGGTTCCGCGGCGTATTCAGCGGTGGATAACTTAGCGAGTCTGGAAGAAAATGCTGACGGCGTGCCTTTACTGACACAACTTGAAGAAAGCGCGGCGGTCACAACCGTAGACATCACGGCGGGCTATAAGCTTAATGATAACTGGACAGTTAACGTAAGCGCTGAGAGATTTATCTATGATGACGCGTTTAAGTCATCTTACTCAATCGCGCCGGTAGAAGAGCGCGCCAGCTTTGAGATTCAGTATGAGAAAGATAACCTTAAAGTCTTCTGGTCTACCGTCTGGTTCGGCGGCAAAGATTTAAGCGAGTACGGCTATGAAGGCTTCGACAGATTAGGTGATGACGGTTCGGCCGATCCGGCATCCGCCAAGACGCTGTCAGGCAGCGCCTTCTCAGTCTCGGATATTAAGGCGCAATATCAGCTGACAGAGTCAGCTAAGATTTATGCCGGTATGTCTAACATCTTTTCAGAGACTCAGATTGACAGAGGTGACTCACCGTTATTCTATGATGCCGACGGCGGCTATGACGTAGCCTACATTTACGGTTCGCTTCACGGACGTGAGATATACGCCGGCATAGAAGTGAAACTTTAAATTTTTGTCATGCCGGCGAAGGCCGGCATCCGGAGGCGTCAGCCGGCGCGGCGAAAATTTCAATAAGCTTTTTTTGAGATATTCTCTGAGATTTAAATTTAAGGAAATTAAGATGAAACTCAGCTCACCGGTAAAGATACCGGCTTTTGCCGGTATCTTTTTTATCGCTCAGTTTTCTTACGCCGAAAACTTTACGCTTAAACCGTTGCGACAAGATCAGGAAGTTAACCGGCTATTACCTGAAAATGATAAACCTACCGTGGTGATGATATATCAGCCTGACTGCGGCTGGTGTAAGAAGCAAGGTGAAGTACTCGGCAAACTAAAAAATGAGTTTAGCCAGTCAGTGAACTTCAGTCTGGTCGGAACCAACGGCGCAGCCCGAACCCTTAAACGTGAATTAAAGCATTACGATAAAACCATGCCCGCTTATCTGGCTGACAAGTTGTTTTTAAGAAAAACAGGCGGCTTTCAGGCGTCTCCGACCTTACTGATTTTCAGCGCAAACGGAGAGTTATTAGGTAAACGCAGAGGCTTTGTCGCACTTAAGCGATTAAAATCTGTCTTCAGATAAGTTACTTTTAATTATCGCTATTGATCGCAAAATCATCAAACTTAAATATTAACCCTGAAGCCTCTGTTTCTGTTATATTAAATTCTTCAATTAGTTGTTTAAACTTTGTTTCTAAGTCCGCTTCGATTTTTTTGAGCGTTTCAACTTCCTCCTTAAGGGTATCAAACTCCGAACACCCCCCGGAGATATCTTTTACCGACGATGAACTCTCTAACTCTTCTATGAGCATTTGGCAGTGGTTAGTGACAGACTGATACTTTTGGTGAACTTGTCTTATCGCGTCTCTCTTTTGAGCGGCGGCGTCATCTGAGTCAGGATAATAAGACGAATAAGACAGCGTCTTCATAAATTTTTCTACATTTTGGTCATGCGATTGTATGTGAACCTTATAGCCCTCAAGCAGCTGCTCCCGACGTACCGACAGCTTTGTTAACATTTGTGCCGGTATAATTTGTGAAATCAAATCTGCGGTGATGATTGTTTCCGGGGAGGTCATAATGAGAAATTCATTCCGCTTTATCCGAAGATAAATATATGCCCCTGAACAAACGCGTGAACAGATCTGTCTCACAATTTTGATAAAGCAAAGCGCCCGGTTCGGGGAATGACTGAGTACCTGATTATCAGTTTTCGATATTTTCGGCGCTCAGGTTAAGCGCGGTGCTCCGCAAGGCGCTCTCGCGCCCTGATACCGGCAGTCTCTCAGACAAGAGTAACGCGTAACGCCGCTGAGTGCCTAAGACGGGGTCAGAAAAGTGAAAAACTTATAGTCGGGTACTTCGCCCGCTGAGCTGAATAAACTCCGGCCGAACGTGACAATTACCGTAATCAACGCGCGCTTATAAAAATATCAGCGCCTGTACTTTTGCTCAGGTTTATAACACCTGCTATACCTTTGTAATAACACTTTTAAGAGTACTAAGGTATGCAGAAATCCTCCGGGGAATTAGGTTTGTTCAGCTTTCCTGTCATGATTGCCGTGTTCGGCTATTTTGTCGACGTGTATGATATTGTCATTTTCAGTGTGGTACGTATTCAAAGTTTGCGGGAAATGGGGATATCAGCGCAGGCGCTCTCCGCAACCAGTACCCTTATTGTGAATATGCAGCTGACCGGCCTGATTATCGGCGGTATTATTTACGGTGTGCTTGGTGACAAAATCGGCCGCAAAAAAATTCTGATGACTTCTATCTTAATCTACTCTACCGCCTCACTTGCCAATGCTTTTGTTATTAATGTTGAACAATATTTATTATGTCGCTTTATCGCCGGTCTGGGGTTAGCCGGAGAGTTAGGGGCCGGGATAACTCTGGCGGCTGAATCGGTGAAAAAATCCCGGCGCGGTTACGCTACGGCGCTAGTGAGCGGATTCGGGCTGTTAGGCGGTTGCGCGGCCTATCTTATTGTAGAGCTGACCTCATGGCGTGAAGCGTTTATTATCGGCGCCGTCGCCGGTTACTGCCTGTTGTTTGCCAGAAAGAAGTTTTTTGACTCGCGGGTATTCGCCGATGCCGCGGCCGGGGTCGCCGTAAGGCAAAGAGGTAATTTAGCGCGCTTTTTTACTGATGCCTCAATGATGAGACGTTTTTTATGCTGCCTCGGAATTTCGATGCCGATTCAATTGTTTTTCGGCATGTTTATGTTTTTCTCAAATGAGGTGACGGCCGCGCTGGGATTTATTGATCCTGTCTCAGTGGGCAAATGTATCTTTTGGTATTTTTTAGGGCACTGCCTGGGCGACATATTAAGCGGGCCGCTGAGTCAGTATTTAAAGTCCCGCAGGCAGGCGGTCGCGGGTTACATGGCGGGAATACTCGCGCTTACGGTATTAGTGTTATCCGGTGCGTTAACCTCGGCCTGTCAGTATTACTGGCTTGCGGCTGCCGGAGGTTTTAGGTCTGGTTACTGGGCTTTGTGCTGGTTAACTACGGCTGAAACATTCGGTACCGATTATCGGGCGACAGCGACGGTCTCCGCGCCGAATATCGTCCGGGGCGGCGGCATTTTATATTACACCTGTTATCAATTGTTAAAGCCGGTAATCGGCGTTTTGCCGACTGTGGCGGTATTAATGACTGTCTGCTTAACGCTGGCTTTTACAGCCTGGTTGTTTCTGAGAGAAACGTTTGACACACAGATGAGCTTTTGCGAAACAAAAATAACCCCCCCCGCGACAAGTTAACAGCGGGGCTTGAAGCTGAAGAACTCAGCCGACAGCTTCAGGCCGAATGAAAGCGCCTTACAGTCTTTCTAATACCGCTTCTGTGAAGTCAGTCGTACCGTGAGTGCCGCCTAAGTCGCGGGTGGTGCGATCGCCGGCTTCAATAACGTCAGTGACGGCATGACGGATCCTTTGCGCTTTATCAGCCATACCTAAATGCTCCAGCATTTGGATAGAAGCAAGGATTACAGATGTCGGGTTGGCCAGGTTTTTACCGGCGATATCCGGCGCGCTGCCGTGCACCGCTTCAAAAATCGCCGCGTTTTTACCTATGTTAGCGCCCGGAGCCATACCCAGGCCGCCGACCAGACCGGCGCACAGATCAGAAAGAATGTCACCGAATAAGTTAGTCGTAACAATCACATCAAAGTTTTCCGGATTCATCACCAGCTTCATGCACGTCGCGTCAACAATCATTTCTTCAGTTGTGATGTCCGGGTAGCGCCCGCCCACTTCTTTAGCGACTTTTAAGAATAAACCTGAAGTGGACTTCATGATGTTCGCTTTGTGAACAATCGTCACTTTTTTACGGTTTTCTTTACGCGCCAGCTCGTAAGCGAAAGTCGCGATTTTCTGAGCGCCCTCGCGGGTGATGATACTTGTCGCTTCAGCCGTGCTGCCGTCATCAGAGACTTTTTGACCGAGACCCGAATACATCCCTTCGGTATTTTCACGGACCGTGATGATGTCGATATCTTCGTAACGCGCCTGAGTACCTTTTAATGAAAGCACCGGACGCACGTTAGCGTAAAGTGAAAACTTTTTACGTAGTGTTACATTGACAGACGTAAAGCCGCCGCCGACAGGTGTCGTTAACGGGCCTTTAAGTGTGATCTTATTCTTTTCAATCAGATCCAGCGTTTGCCGCGGCAGAAGCTCACCGTGTTTTTCCAGGGCGGCGAGGCCGGCGTCAGCATACTCATATTCAAAGTCACAGCCGGCTTTGTCTAAAATTTTTAAAGCTGAATCAATGATGCCCGGCCCGATCCCGTCACCCGGAATTACTGTAATTGTACGTTTTGACATTTAAAATCCTTGGACTACGTTGTCGTTTTGGCTCAATACCGACCCCCGATTTTTTGTATGTATCCGTATTGAGCGTGTACCTGAGGTATGACCACGCATTGTAAACAAATTTCACATTTTTTCACAGCAAAGAGTGATCCCGGCCGGGTATTTTCAGATTTCAGAGGCTCAGCATGTTTACCGTGACGTCCGCGGACAAGGGTTTTAATCGGAAGCCTCGGGTAAATTGAGATTATATGCGTTTAAGAAAAGAGCGGATAAGTACCCGACTGTAAGTTTTCAATATTCCCGGCGTTCAGTTTAAGCGCTCTGTAAGGCGCGCGCGGTAATAATACCGGCGGTCTTTCAGGGAAAAGTAACGCCGCGCAGTGCTTAAGACGGCCGTCAGAAAAGTCAAAAAACTTATGGTCGGGCACTTATGTATTGTCATACCGGCGCGGGCCGGAAATAAAAAACGACAGTGGCGTATGCCGGTCATCCGGTGACTTTCTCCGAACAGGAAAAAGGCACCGGACTGCGGTTTTCGCTGAAGTGACGATAACGTAAAACGATACTCCGCCGCCTGCGGCGGCGGGATTCATCGCGGCGGTTAAATCTCAACAAAATAACACTCTGAGAATTTGAGCTTTTTTGTGTTTATTGGCTCTTCGTCGTTTAGTGTGGATTTAATGGATTTATTTCTGAGATAATAAACCCAGTTTTGCAGTCAAGAGTCGGAAGTAAATACATGGATGGAAATCAAGTTTTGATGCTCGGCCTTGGTATAGAAGCGCCTTGGAAGTTGGTTAACCAACACCTGGATATATCAGCCTCACCTAATGAACTTGTTCTCGAAATTGAAGCTGAACGAGGAAGCTTGTATCCCTGCCCGACTTGCTCAAAAGCTTGTCCGGCACATGACTTTAAATCGCTGACCTGGCGTCATCTCAATTTCTTTCAGCATCACTGTTATATCAAAGCAAACGTCCCGAGAACTCGATGTGCTGAGCATGGCGTTAAGCGTGTCAATGTCCCTTGGGCGAGAGCGGGTAGTAAATTCACGTTATTGTTCGAACAATCTGTATTGGTACCGGCTCGTGAAATGCCGGTTAAGGCATGTGCTGAATATGTTGGAATTCGTGACAAACGTATTTGGCGCATCATCAAACACTACGTCAGCAAGGCATTAGCATTGATGGACTTGTCAGCACTTAAAGCTATTGGATTCGATGAAACGGCGGCTAAACGTGGCCACAACTATGTTACTGTTTTCATTGATATGGACAAGAAAGACAAGCCTGTTGTGTTCGCTACGCCCGGAAAAGGTAAGGAAACCGTTAAGCGATTTAAGTCCTTTCTGACAGAGCATCAAGGCAAAGCAGATAATGTACTTGAAGTCGTGTGTGATATGTCAAGAGCCTTTCTGTCAGCAACAGAGGAAGAGTTCCCGGATGCTAACGTAACGGTTGATTGGTTCCATGTTGTGCAACTGTTTACTAAAGCGGTTGATGAAGTACGTAAAACGGAGAGAAAAATCCAACCGCATCCAAAGAGCCTGCGCTGGGCAGTACTAAAAAATGCAGATGGCTCATTTACTGAGAAACAAAAAGAAGCACTTGCAGAGCTAGAATCCAGCGACCTGAATACAGCAACAGCTTGGCGGATTAAGGAACAACTTAGGTGGATACGTCAAGCTGAAACCGCTCATGCTGCACGCTGGAGGCTGACGTATTTCATTAATTTTGCAAAAGAGCAGTTGGGTGATATTGAGATGTTAGAACCCGTTCGAAAAGCACTTGCAACTGTGGAAAGGCATGCAGAGAGAATTTTACAGCGCTGGTCATCCACTTATACGAATGCTCGTATGGAAGGTTTAAATAGTCTATTTCAAGCGGCTAGAGCACGAGCCAGAGGGTATCGTAATACAGGAACATTTATTACCATGATTTTTATGATTGCTAGCCCTGTATCAGATCTACTCAAATCCATATGAAACGACGAAGAGCCTGTTTATTGTGATTACATTAAGTTTAACTAAGCTTATTACAAGATTAATGACTCACCAGAGCTTTTATATGATTTGCTTAAAACCGGCACGTTTTAACAGGGTAATTTTGATTTTTTTTCCGCTGATTATCGGTCTGGTAATGCCGGCTCAGCTCAGGGCCGGTTCGTTTGATGAATCAACCGCCTGCCCTTACGCCTCGCATTTTTATTTGTATTATCCGATCGGAAGGCCGAACCCGCCGACTGATTTAGCATCGGTAAGGCGTCAATGCGCGTCTTATGACGCTGACGAAAAAGGTAAATTTTGTATGCTTTTCAGAAATGACAGCGATGCTCATCTGTTAATGAGAACTTCAGATTTTCGTGCCTACACTCCGGCCGGACACTTTACGACACTTACTCATAATCCTTTACGCAATGCCAAAAAGCTCGATACGCTGGATTTAGTCATTTTTAACGGCGGGAAAAAAATCCGGGAATTTACGATAACAAACCGGGCGGGCATCCGCTGCTATAACGATTCGAATCATAATTCCGGAATTTCATGCGCGGAAATAAGATGAAATAAGTCAGTCACGCGCTCTTATGACTTTTAGAGCGCGTGATTAAATACCGCCTAAGGCCGATAAACCTTAACGTTTTGATAGCCCTGCTCCGTCAGATATAACGCCTGCAGCTTACTCATCACGCCACGGTCGCAGTAAAGCAGGAATGAACGGCTTTGATCTAAATCGGCAAACTGGGTACTCAGCTTAAAGAACGGAATATGGATAACTTCCACGCCGTCAATTTCTAACGGCGCCGCCTCTTCCTCCTCGGCGGAGCGGATATCGATAATCACTTCACCGGCTGATAAGTCCCGTACCGTTTCAGTTTCGCGGATCCGGGTGTCCGTTTCTCCGGCGATGTCACGAATATTCATGATCACCGCTTTTTCCGCGGTTTTCGCCACGAGCTCATCAGTGAGCTTTTCCTCTTCCGCCAGAATTTTAGAAAGCACGGCTTTAACCGTCGGCTTTTGTGAAATCACGCCGCAGTATTCCGGCATCGCTTTAGCGAAATCTTCGGTGCCGATTGCGCGGCTCTCATCAATAATATCCTGCTTATCCGCGGTGATAAGCGGGCGCAGGATCAATAAATCCGTACTGCGGTCAATCACGTTCAAGTTGGTCAGTGTCTGGCTGGAAACCTGCCCTAAGCTCTCACCCGTTACTAAAGCTTGAATGCCTAAACGCTCCGCGATCAATGCCGCGGTTTTCATCATCATACGTTTGAGAATCACGCCTTTCTGACCGTTATCAACGCGCTCAAGAATTTCTGTCACAACATCTTCAAACGGAACGGTGATGAATTTGACTTTGTGTGACTCACCGTATTTCTTCCATAAGTGATAAGCCACTTGCTTGACACCGATTTCATGTCGCGCGCCGCCTAAGCTGAAGAAACAGTAGTGAGTTCTTGCCCCTTTCTTGATAAACCGGAAGCTTGATACACCGGAGTCGAAACCGCCGGAAATTAACGAAAGCACATCTTCCTGAGTCGCGATAGGGAAGCCGCCCAGGCCGTCAATACGATCCGCTACCATAAAAAGCCTGTCATTACTGATTTCAAGGTTAACGGTAACATCCGGATTTTTTAGTTTTACCCCCGCGGCGGCGGTATGCTGGTTAAGGCCGCCGCCGACGTAGCGTTCAACTTCACTTGACGTAAAGTCGTGTTTTCCGGCGCGCTTCACACGCACGCAAAAGGTTTTTCCGGCTAACTTTTCTCTGAAAACCGGCAGTGCCCGCCGGTAAATGTCATCCATACTTTCAAAGCCGGATTCATTAACCCGCAGTGAGTGAGCGATACCCGGAATACAGCTTAAACGCCCGCTGACGGCGTCAGCCAGCTCCGCGGATGTATCAGGCACACTGACCATAATACGGTCCCACTGACGCCGCACTCTTATCCCCTCATCAACGCGTCTTAAAACATTGCGCATATTTGACTCAAGCATTTTGGTAAAGCGAATCCTTACCGAACGGCTTTTCATCATAATTTCAGGGTATAACTTAACAATAAACTTCATTGGGTTTCCGCGGTGACAAAGTAATGAACAAAAAAGTGGCGCAATTATACTCCTGATCCCTGAAGATGCAATTTTCGCCGGTCCTCGGCGTAAAAATCTGCGATCTCCGCCGGAGTATTTTTAAGAATTATTTTCAGGAAAAAAGTGTAAAGGAGTGCCGCGATCTTGTCACAGCGGGCATTGTTACAGACCGAATCAATCGCCGGTCAACGGCTCTGCGAACTGAAAATGCCGTAAAACGAGATGAGCACCTGAATTCTCCCCCCGGGTACTCATTTTACGTTATTGAAGCAATGGTTCCGGCATTCCGCCGACAGACTGAATTAATCCCGTCTCAAACCACGACCGCAGCGACCGCAGCACTTGCTCGGGCGCTTGTGATTCATCAAAATATTCCAGCATGGCCTCACATTGCTCCGCGAAATCCGCCCCCTTAATAAAGCCTTCAATCAACACAAATTGGTACGGTGTTATCGAGTTGAATTCGGTTAACCGGGTTTCTCCGCGCCAAAGCAGCCAGTGACGCTGATACTCCAGATCCGGCTCAGGCGGCGCTTCCTGTGCTTTTATCGCTTGCCATATTTCCACCGCATTGGACTGACAGGTAAGTAACTGAACGCTCGGATGAAACCTCAGCCGGCAGGCCGGCCACTGCCCGGCGGGTAAAGCCTGTAATTCTGAAAATGACGCCCTTCGCGCGTCGGCCGCGTCAAACGAACTGAGCAGCCGGCGTTCAAAGCGGGCGATGTCCGCTAACTGGGGATAGTCCCGAAAGCGCGGGTCATTTTCTAAAAATTCAGGCAGCCGGTCACAATACCGGCGTAACGAGGAAAAACGTGACGGTTGAGAGTTGATATACCCGCGCGCCACGGCCTCGAACATATCGTCACCCAGATAGTGCGCGAGAATATCGTGATCAGTTTCTATCGTAGACCGCAGCCTCGCGTAATAAGCGTTGGCGTAAATCACTAAACGAGTGTTCGCGCTGATATTACCCTGCTCCGCGACATGCTCGTTAAAGGGGTGTGACGCTAAATTGTCGTCGGCTAAATTAGCTTGTAAAATGTAATCGAAAAAGCCTTGCTGTAATTCTCTTAACTGACTCATTTAACCGGCCGCCTCAGCGAAGGTTTGTGACGCTATTTGTCTGGCCTGATCAAGTTCTGACACCAACTCATTTAAAGACGGAATGTTGTCATCTCGTTCAATCATAGTGCTGACCATACCAAAACGATTTAACGCGTACGCATAGAGCTCCCAGACACTTTGAGGCACATCATGATCATGGGTGTCGATAACATAATCGCCGAAGTCACTGTGCCCGGCTAAATGAAACTGCTGTACTCTTTTAGGGTCGATATAGTCTATGTAATCTAGGGGATTAAAATCATGGTTGCGGCCGCTGACGTAAATATTATTAATATCAAATAACAATAAACAATCGGCTCTGTCCGCGACTTCTTGTAAAAACTGCCACTCGGTCATTTGTGATTCTTTGTAGGACAAATAACTCGACACATTTTCAATCAGGATCCGGCGGCCTAAAAAGTCCTGAGCCTGAGCGATACGATTCGCGACATGCTCAATCGTTTCTTCGGTGTAAGGTAAGGGCAATAAATCATGGCTGTTGAGACCGTGAACCGAACTCCAGCAAATATGATCAGAAATCCATTTCGGGTTGATCTGATTGGCTAAGATTTTCAGCGATGTTAAATAATCCATATCAAGCGGATCAGTGCTACCGATAGTCATCGACACGCCATGCATCACAACGGGATAACGCTCAGCAATAGCATGTAAATAATACTTAGGCTTTCCGCCGGCGACCATATAGTTTTCTGACAGTATTTCAAACCAGTCCACATCAGGAGCTTGATTCAAAATATCTTCAAAATGACTGGTACGCAGCCCTAAACCAAAACCTAACGCCGGATGCAGTAATGTTCGTGAATTCATTTTGTTAGTAAATACCTGTGCAAATGTCATCAAATAATTCTGGCGTTCCGTTCAGCCTGAACGCTCAGCCGGATACGGTCTCAGGCGCGGAAAAAATTACCGGCATAAAAAACGGTTGATACTCCGTTTGCTGACAGCAAGGCGCGGCGAAAGGCGCGCAGCCGCGGCTGTGTGAGCGAAGTCCAGACCCCGAGAGCGCTGACGCCGGGGTTAAGAAAACTAAGAAACTGATGGTCAGCCGCTTATGATTTTTACAAACATTAACACCATAATAATGAACCGAGTCTGTACGGGACGAAGAAGGTTCAGGCTGACGCCGCCTGAGCCGTTGAACCTCAGCCCTCATGACAGGCACAGATATCATGAAGGTTCAGGTGTGAAGAAAATTTCAGGAAGGCGCGTCGCTTCAGCCCAGGCGTAATCATTTGAATTAAGACCCGATTTGAAGCTCGTCACTTTCACGCGGCTTACCTTGTTCAATGGCGATTTCCACCCGACGATTCCGAGCGCGGTTGACAGGATTATTATTCGGCACTAACGGCCTAGCTGACGCCAAACCGACCACCTTCAAACGCCGCTGGTCAAAGCCGTCGGCTTTAATCATCTCATGAGCGACGGAAAGCGCGCGTTTGCTCGACAGCTCCCAGTTCGACTGATAAAGCTCATTACTGACCCGAAAATCATCGGTATGACCTGAAACCGTAATGATCCCGGGCACGTCGTTCAGCAACGCGCCGACTTTACGCATAACCGGCCTGAAGCGGGGCTGTAAAAAGCCTGAACCAGAGGCGAAGGCGCCTTTCTCACGAACGCGGATAATGATCTGCTGACCCAGAGACTCAAGTTCAACCGCTCCGTCCTCGATTTGCTTTTCCAGCTCCTCAGCCAGCTTTTTAAGCTGTTCATTAATCCGCTCCTGATTCGCGGCGGAATCCGCGGCTTTTTTCGGCTCCGTCTCCTCTCGCGTCGTTGAAGCCGCGTCACCGCCGCGACGTTCACCACGCTGATCTTGCACACCTCCGGCGCTGTCCGAGTCACCTTCCCGGAATTTCAGCATCGGCTGGGTGATTTCACTGGTTTGCTGATTGAGCACTTCAATCGGTGTCGGCTCCGGTCGTCCCGGCCTGAATTCTAACGCGATAACTGACGTTCCCTTCGGAATGTCTTTTACCTCAATTTTATTCTGCACGCCGAAAGCGTACTTCATCGACCCTGAAAGCTGCTTGAACTTAAGCACGTCCATTTCAGAGAACGCCAGCAGAAGTACGAAGAAACACATCAGCAATGACATTAAGTCAGCAAAGGTGGCCAGCCACATCGGAGCGCCCGGCGGCGGGCAGCCGCAGTCTTTCTTAGCCATGGGTCACTCCTCGGCCGCGCCCGTTCCGCGTTTCTTCTCGGCCAGGTAACTTTTCAGGAAATTCTCGATTACACGGGGGTTCTGACCGTCCTGAATCGCCAGTACGGCATCCATAATCAAATTTCGGTTACGCATTTCCTCTTCCATGCGTAACGACAGTTTGTCAGCGATAGGGATGGCGACCATATTGGCCACCATAGCACCATAGAGCGTAGTTAAAAGGGCTACCGCCATTGAAGGACCGATCGATTTGGGATCGTCCATATTTTGCAGCATGGCTACCAGACCGACTAAAGTACCGATCATCCCCATCGCCGGCGCCACGTCACCAAGAGCGGTAAAAATTTTAATTCCGGATTTGTGGCGTTCCTCGGTAAGCGCGATATCTTTTTCCAGCGCGGATCGCACTACTTCACCGTCGTGACCGTCCACCAGCATATCCACGGCTTTTTGCATAAACGGGTTAGTGATGGTCGCTTCCTCAAGCGCCAAGAAACCGCCTTTGCGAGCGGCGTCAGCCATGGTCACTGACTGCTCAATTAATTCCTCAGGCTTATCGAGTTTAAAAATAAAGGCTTTAATAGCAATTTTTACCGCACCTAAAAACTGCCCTAAGTTGAACTTCATCATTACCACGAACAGCGAGCCCAGCAATACAATAAGAACCGACGCCGCATCGATAAAAGCTCCGATCCCACTTTCTGTGGTCGCCATCGAGCCGATAACAAAACCAAAAGCGCCTAAAATTCCGATCAGTGTCGCTAAATCCACAACTTACCCTCACCAAAAACCGCGTAAATTTATGCCCTGACTTCATTGGTATTATGCGGCATAAACCTAAAACCGCAGCGTATTTTACTCAAATCCCGGCCGCGAGTCTCAACTAAAAACAACTCACTGTTCACAAATCAGGCAAACAGTTCACAAACCACGCTGACGTTCAGTGTGTTCAGATATTTTTATTCCACATTATTATCGGTCAGATTCGCCTCAAGTTTAGGGAAAAATCTAATCGCCGCTTTTTTTCTGAATAACCGCCTTTAACGCTAAACCCGGAAAAAGCAGTTGCCGGCGCTCTTAAACGCGGATAAAACCGCCGGTATTTACTCCGTTTGCCGCCAGCCGGCGGTAATTCCAGCCGGTCCGTGAGCGTCAGGCATTCACCGGATTTAACCGTTTTTCTCATTAGACATGATACAGTTACCGGACTTTTACGCATCCGGCCGCTTTTTCAGGTTTAAATTATCCGCGGCTAAATTTGACCCTAAGCCGTCCCTGATATACTTTGTGTCACGCTCAGGGGCTCCCCTACCATAAGGAAATTTCAACGTGGCAAAGAAAACAGAAAATTTAAGTTTTGAAGAGTCAATCTCGGCGCTGGAACAAATCGTCGCCGAACTTGAGAAAGGCGATATTCCTCTGGATACGGCCTTAACCCGGTTTGAGAAAGGCATCGCCCTGGTCCGCCAGAGCCAGAGTAAGCTGGAGCAAGCTCAGCAAAAAGTTTCCGTTTTACTTCAGCAAAACGGTCAGACGCACTTAACCCCGTTTAATGACGAGGAATAATTTAAGTGACCGATTTACAGCGCATCTTAGAAACGTATCAGCAGCGGGTAAATAACGTCATTGAGCGGCACCTTGACGCGTTACCGGATCACGCGCCGAAGTTAAAACGAGCCATGAGATATTGCTCGCTGCTCGGCGGCAAACGCGTCCGCCCTTTTTTGGTATACGGTGTCGGCGAAATGCTTGGCGTTGATTTAGCTAAATTAGACACTTGCGCGGCGGCCGTTGAATGCGTTCACGCCTATTCATTAGCGCATGATGATTTACCGGCCATGGACGATGACGAGCTCAGACGCGGTCAGCCGACCGTGCATATCGCCTTTGACGAGGCCACCGCAATCCTGGTTGGTGACGCATTGCAGTCTTTGGCCTTTGAAATGCTGACTCATGATCAAAGCGGTCTCGCTCCGTCACAGCAACTTAAGATGCTGAAGACCCTTTCTAAAGCTGCGGGCTATTTCGGTATGTGCGGCGGGCAAGCGATTGATCTTGACTCAACGAATCAGCAGATTGATTTACGGCAGCTGACTCAGTTGCATGCCTTAAAAACCGGAGCGTTAATTTCATGCGCCGTTGAATTGGCGTTAATCGCTTCCGACGCTGATGAATCCGATAAAAACGGGTTAAGAATTTTTGCTGAAAATATCGGTCTGGCGTTTCAGGTTCAGGACGATATTTTAGATATCACATCAACAACACAAGAGCTGGGAAAACCGCTGGGTTCGGACACCGAAGCCAACAAAAGCACCTTTCCTTCATTGCTGGGATTAGACAAAGCAAAACAGACGGCGGAACAATTAATTAACGACGCACTATCAGAGCTTGCTGATTTGCCCTACAATAGCCAGATTATTGAAGATTTTGCCCGATATATCGTGGCGCGTCGAGTGTAAAAAAGTCAAAGTACCTTTAATATGAGTGTGGATATCAATCAATTTCCAGTGTTAGCGAAAGCTAATACACCAGAAGAGCTCAGACAGCTTTCCAAAACTCAGCTGCCGCAACTTGCGACTGAGCTGCGTGAGTTTTTGTTAACGTCGGTGGGAAAATCCAGCGGTCACTTCGCGTCAGGTTTAGGAACTGTTGAACTGACTGTTGCCTTACACTATGTTTATAAAACGCCGTTCGATCGTCTGATCTGGGACGTAGGCCACCAGGCCTACCCGCATAAAATTCTGACCGGCCGTCGTGACAGAATGCATACCATTCGTCAAAAAGACGGATTGCATCCGTTCCCGTTTCGCGGGGAAAGCGAATATGACACCTTTAGTGTCGGCCACTCAAGCACGTCTATCAGCGCCGCCTTAGGTATGGCTATTGCCGCCGAAAAAGAACAGGCCGGCCGTAAAGTGGCGGCGGTTATCGGTGACGGCGCCATTACGGGAGGCATGGCATTTGAGGCCATGAACCACGCCGGTTCGCTGCACAATGATATGCTGGTTGTACTGAACGATAACGAAATGTCGATCTCCGAAAACGTGGGCGCGCTGAACAACCATTTAGCGCAAATCATGTCAGGACGTTTTTACGCCAATATTCGTGAGGGCGGAAAAAAAGCACTTAAAGGCATGCCGATGGTTAAAGAAATGGTACGCCGGACCGAAGAGCACTTAAAAGGCATGGTTGTTCCGGGCACGTTATTTGAAGAGCTTGGCTTTAATTACATCGGCCCGATTGACGGTCACGATGTCGGCGCTCTGGTCGAAACCCTCAGCAATATGCGCAACCTCAAAGGGCCGCAGTTTTTACACATCATGACCAAAAAAGGCCGCGGGTACGAGCCGGCTGAAAAAGACCCTATCGGCTGGCACGCGGTTCCGAAATTCAAACCCAGTGAATTTAAAAAGCCGGCATCGGTACCAAGTAATCCGACCTTTTCACAAGTGTTCGGTAAGTGGTTGTGCGATGTGGCTGAGAACGATGAAAAACTTCTCGCCATCACGCCAGCGATGCGTGAAGGTTCGGGCATGGTTGAATTCTCGCAGCGCTTCCCGAAACAATATTATGACGCGGCGATTGCCGAGCAACATGCCGTTACTCTGGGCGCGGGCTTCGCGACCGAAGGTTACAAAGCCATTGTGGCAATTTATTCATCATTCCTGCAACGCGGCTATGATCAGTTGATCCACGATGTGGCGATTCAGAATCTGCCGGTATTGTTTGCCATTGACCGCGGCGGTATTGTCGGCGCTGATGGTGAAACTCATCAGGGCGCGTTCGATTTAAGCTACATGCGCTGCATTCCTAATATGGTCATTATGGCGCCGTCTGACGAAAACGAATGCCGCCAAATGCTGTATACCGGTTATCAATATGACGACGGTCCGGCCGCGGTACGTTATCCCCGCGGCAGCGCAACCGGTGCCCGGCAAATTGAGAAAATGACGGCACTACCTATCGGAAAAGGCCGTATCGTTCGCCGGGGTAAAAAAATCGCTATTCTGAACTTCGGAACAACATTAGCCTCCGCTGAACAAGCCGCGCAAGAGTTGAATGCCACCGTTGCTGATATGCGTTTTGTAAAACCGCTTGACGAGGCTTTAGTCACTCAGCTGGCTCACGAGCACGACGCGCTCGTGACAGTGGAAGAAAATGCTATCGCCGGCGGCGCGGGCTCCGGCGTAATTGAGTATTTAAATAAGCACAAAATCCTTAAGCCCGTGCTGCAAATCGGTATTCCCGATAAGTTTATTAAACACGGGGCGACCAATCTAATGCTCGAAGAGCTTAAGTTAGATGCCAGAGGCATTAAGCGGCAGATCATTGATTACCTGGCTTAACTTCCGAAAATTTTAAAGTCCGGGCGTTGATAACGGGCTTTTTCATATTCAAATTCGAACAAATACTGACTAACATGTAAGCAGCTGATTCTGTGTGCTGAAAATCTCACCAATTGAGGGATGACAAGTTTAAATAAACTCCGTATACTGCAACTCGCTTTAGACAGTCAACTATTAAAAGCAGGCTCCGCAGCTCAGTTGGTCAGAGGGCAGGTAACTCCCCTTCAAGAGTTACTGAAAATTAACTGACCGCTGAATATAAGGGCTGTCGGTACAGTAAATTTACTAAAAGTAATTTACTGATCACCAAAATAAAAAACCAGTGTTATGTGTTTTCACTGGTCTAAACTAAAAAAATACAACAAAATGTTAGAAAGTGGCCCCATAGCTCAGTTGGTTAGAGCATCCGACTCATTGGAAGCCAGTGACCTATAGCAGTAATGTTATACGGAAAAACCGGATGAACTGCTGGAAAGCTTCGTTTCACTGGAAACATGCCAATCAGCAGCCAAGCTCCAGAGGCGTCTGGAGAAGGTTCAGAGACTAGATGGCTCAGCACGAACTTGCTGTGTAATACATCAACAGCGTCCGGCACCCCACCATCTGTAAGATGAGGGTGATGATATAGTCCGCGCCTTAGCGAAAGCTTAGGATAACGTGAATCGGCAGGTCCCCTGTTCAAGTCAGGGTGGGGCCACCATTTTCTGACTCAATATTTTTTCTTAAAAATTTAAGAGCGGCTCTTATTTTTAAGCGTTTTGCCTCTCATCCCGGGACGACAGCTCGCTGCGAAGCGGCTTCATAAGCCTCCGGCTTCGGCGCAAATGATTTTCATTCTGCAGGCTGATAGAAAAATCTAAGTCACATTAAACGCTCATGACGCTTATGACTGTCATGAAGGTTCAGCTACTTATATAACCCGATATCTCGCTTAAATTGCACACTTTGACACCGCGAGCGTTTAGGAGTGAGAATGACTTTTACCACCATTCCCCGCAGTAATTACTGCCGTTTTCCTTTATGACACACTCAGCGCCGACAAAGTTTCTCAACTTTATCGAGCTTATTTTCTTTCGATTACTGCACTGACCAGAGTCATTTGCAGTGACCGAATAAATATGCGCGATAATATCAGCATCAGGATTCTTTAACCTTTTCAGAGCAAAATAGGCGACTTCATTGTATCTCACGTTTGCCGAATATTTGTCCTCTTTTCCGTCGTATGCGTAAAAGATACTAATAAAACAACTATTATCAATTTTATTTATTATTGGTAAGCAGTACGAAAAAGTTGTTTTTAGTTCTTGAAACCTTAGATATGAGCATAATTTCCGTCCTGTTCCCCCCTCACTTAAATAATCAATATTTTGACGAATATTGCTTGTACTGGGAGAAAAATTACTGAGATCATAACTTTTAGGCTTTAAAATTGAAGCCCTATGATTATCAATTGCTCCGTGAGAAGTTTTTTTAGTAGCCCAAGCTATATTTGCAGTCACGGCTATAAATAATAAAACGGCTAAAGTACTTTTCAAATGTTTAAAAGACTTCATGATCTCTATTCCTTGATTTAAATTGACTATTAAATATTAGTAAATAAGGCGTTAAATTTCTAATCAGGTAAGGCGTGATAACACGCGGGCAATTTAAGGTTGCCGATTTAATTCAGAACGGGCAGAAGGCGGTGACCCGTAAAGGTAACAAGACTCAAACCCGAACAGCATTTTTAGCACAGGAAAACTGAATGAGATAAATTTAATGATTAAAGGGCTTGAAAAGCGCCCCCATAGAAGGAAAACTGAATGAGATAAATTTAATGATTAAAGGGAACTGTACCGAAATAACTTCCCGATCTGTTACTGATTAACATTGCCGATATCAAGGCGCGACGCAGGGAGCATAGCCGTAGATATGTAACCGAAGTCGCAACCGCGGTAAAGACGGGCATCAAAAATTGTCAGAAAACTTATGCTCAGCTACTTATAAGTTATAAGCCAAAAATAAACGATAGCAAAACAGGGAGGTTATTTCGGGAAAGTTTCCTTACCTCACCGCAAAAATAAAACTCAAAGGGTACCGATTATGGCATCAGCAATTACTTCTTCAGAAAAAACGCAATTTAGTGAGAATCATAACATTCTCGAAAAAAATTCAATGATTCCTGAACATGCGGCACCTGCCGCTTCTCAACACACCTTAAAATTTCTGGCGTCACAGCCGCAAATTTCAGATTTCTTAAATGAAAAAAATACAGCGGTGTACTCCGGCAAAAAAGAAGACGGTTCGCCCGGTAGCGAAGACGCTTTAACAAAGGGGACACGAACAAATGTGAAAAGGCAACCTTATAATACTCAAACACATTCCGAACCTGAAAGTTCTGACTCAGCGCCTTCCCCGTCTTGCGGTTACATAGCGGAACATGATGTTTTAATCGGATGGATAACAAAACCGATTTTCACGGATACAAAAGATGCCGGCAAAAAGCCCGAAGAATCAACGGCTAAAAAAAAGATAAATAAACAAAAACAGAAAAGGCAACAACCAAATACTCCGGAAGTAATTTCAGAACAAGAGCATAAGACGAAACCAGAACTGCTGACTCTGCTCAAAGATGCAATCCTTTCAAAAAGCCGTAATAGACATACCGCGCAAGATGACGATATCGATATATCCTTGTACGGCTCTATAGCTGTCAGGCAAATTGAGAATTATAACCAAATATGCTGCCAATTGTCAAAGGACGTAGTAAATAAATTAAAGTCAACACCTAGGGATGTATTAAATAACAAACCGTTAATACTTGAGGAGGTTTTAAGCGGCTATGTAGGAAAAGCAATAAAGTTAACAAAAGAGTATCAGTCAATTCACGAGGAGCTTTTACAAAATCTGTCCGGCGACCGATTTCGTAAAACGATAAACAGCAGCAATCATGAGGTCATTTCATATACGAGAGTTCTTGAGGCGGATAAATTAACGCTAAATGCTCTTTATATAACTTTTAAAACGGTAAAAGATTTTGTCAGGAAAGATCTCGCGGAAATTGAGGACGCAAGCCCCATTGAGCCTCCGTCCTCACAGGCGGTAAGCTTTTTTGAGTCAAAAATTGAATTCGGGAAATTCCTCTGCTGGAGCTTAAACGCGATGGATGAAATCCGCAATTTAGATCTCCCAATCGCTGAAAAGTTACCTGAGCTAATAATAACGGATCTGGATGAGCAGATTTTAACCTGCTATCAGGCGCATCTGGAGAATAGCATTCGTCAATATCAAAAAATTCGCGGCTTTAAATCAATCAAGCAATTACAAATTCACGATGAGACAATAATAAATTTAAATCTCATATTACAAAAACAGCTGTCTGTTTTCACATGCTTTAAAAAAGGATCATCCTTATCACCTGATAATATGAGCATTAAATACACAGAACAACAAATAACGGATACGCTCAAGCTGAGTTACGATATTTGTATAATCCACTTCGCATGCCGGAATTTAACCATGTTAGCGGATGCGTTAACAACATTGGATGGCACTTTTATGTTTTTGCAGAACTATCGCGCCGCGGCTGTCCCCGCCTCTGATCCGGTCACGCCTTCAGCGGCGACGGCCGGTTCTGATACGCAAGATACGAAAGATTTATGTGAGGACATAAATTTTTTTACCGGCAAGTTTGATCTTATTCGCATTTTTTTAAAAGAAATTTCCATCCAGATTCAACCTCCGCAATCACTCCCCCCGGAAAAACCGGATCATGAGTATACTCAGAGGCTGAAAATGGATAATCTCACAATGACGATGAAAAACAGCTTTGAAAGCGGGTTTCTTAAATGGCTGCACGAAAAATATCTTCGCCGGCAGCGACAGCTGGGGGAAAAAGTGCAAGAGGATAAAAAAGTACTGATTGCTCTGGAGAATAAACAGAAAAGCTCAAGTAATTTAATAAAAAGCTTAATAAAGGGCAAAAAGATTCAAGAAGAGCTTCTTAGAACTCTACAGACCATGCGGAAAAATAATGAAAAAAAAATCAAAGAACGTGCTCAGCATATTGAAAATAATAACAAAGAATTAAAAATGCATTTTGATAGAATGTTAAAATTATTAAACTCTAAAGAGCAATTAACCTCAGCATCAGATCACACGACCGCCGGACAAAATAAAGACGATATTGAAGAGTTAATAAAAAATGAGAATGTCTTCCTGACGGCGGTCGCGGCTAAAGTGAGTGAGTTAAGTCTCGAGCCGGACGTGAAGGCCATGATTTCCGAAAGGAATAGATTAATCAGTAATATCACAGAAACTAAATCACATATCGATAACGGCAGCAAAGAAATAACAGCACAGTTAAAAGATCACCGTACTTACGAAACAAAATACAGAGCACTGAAAAAGTCAGTCGAGGCTGATGAAGCGGAAATCAAAAAAATTTCACCATCACCTGAAGTAGAAGTACTTGTACAGACACTTGAATTACACTGCGAAAAGTTAAACGAAAACAATAAACAATATGAACAATTCAAAGAAGAGCTGAGACAAGCTGATATTCAGCAGTCGGAAGCTTTTTGTCAGCAGTTGCTGCAAGAACTCGAGCTAGAGAAACTCGAGCGGGAGAAAAAAACGCAGAAAAATAAAAGGATTGCCGCCTTACCCCCGGCACAGCAAAAACAATCTGAGACAGAGGATGATAACGGGGCTGAACAGGCGTCAGCGATTAACATCGTTAAACCTTATGATCCGACGCAAGAACCCGCTCCCGCTATCGCAAGCGGAGAAAATTTTAACTTAGAGCAATTAAATAAGCTTGCCGCTGAAAAGAACTGGAGCGCTTTAATGCTGACGATGAAAAAAGTCAGAACAAACAACGGCAGATGGGATACATGCAAGTCGCTGCAGTCAATTACTTTGCTGAAAACCTCATTAGAAAAAATGAATGCCGAACGTCAGGGCAGTTGTCAGCTGATCATTGAATATAGTCTGTTAGTGATCGAGTTCACATTTGAAGTTTCATATGAATTAACCGCGGATATGGTTAAATGTAACTCAATGCTAACTAAATACGGTCAGCAAGTGGGTTGCGCGAACGCGGCGGTAACAAAGAGCCGGGACGCGGTAATAATCAGTCTGATTAAGTCATGGCCAGCCAAAATGCAAGAACTGGAAGCCCTTTCTTCACAATACCTGCCTGATATTCATAAACAATTATCCTTGATTTTCGCTCAGCTTAGTAAAGTTGAAGCTGACACGGCTTGTGAGCTCAAAAAATGTTTTGATTTTCTGAGCGCTAAGACACAAGAATTAAAAGAAAAAATACAAAAACTTTCAGGGCTTCATTGCGTGAATTTTGAAGAGCTCTATCTGAAAAGAGGTGAGCACATGAAAAAACTGGGACTCAGGGGCGTAAGAAAGAGAACAGAAAGTATTCTGAACCGGACACTCATCAGAGAAGCTGAAAAAGCGGAACAAAAAGGACATCTGATCGTCAGCGACATCATTACAGTCCTTGAAACTTCAACAGTCTCTTATTTAAAATTAAATCAGCAAGCACAAGAACAATTGAATATGTTTAAAAGTAATTAACGTTGTGATTTTATCTCAGGGAACCGGCTTTGAACCGGACGTTCTGATTTCCCGGGGTGCGGCATTAATTTTTGAGTCTGCTCTTTCCCGCGGAGATAAACGTTTCGCCCTTGTATCCGTTAACACACTTCATTTAACCTAAAGCCCGGCCGTTCTCAGGCCCGGAAAAAACGCTGATTCAAGGCGAGGCTTTTGCGGGCGGTTATCAGACGTTTAAGCGTCCGACTGCTTTTTTCAGGATTACGGGACAGTTCCTTACGGGCTTGCGAAATCTTCGGGCGCCCGGACTTGAACATGAACGCTGTCAGATTCCCGCTCAATATACGGAGTCTTATCGTCAGTACGGCTGCTCGACACCCCGAATTTTACGTACAGAAACTGAGCGATCGCATCCGCGATCAGACAAAGATTCTCTTCAGTCAGCTTATGCTGAATGTTATTTTTATCAAAGCAGGAAGCGATCCCGTGATGGCTGTACAAAGTGAAATCCCCGGACTCAATGCAATGCCGGTAAAGAGATTCGGGCAAATGCGCCCGTGAAAGCACTTCTTCAAACAGACCTATGCTGATGATTTCACTCAATGCCTCTTTTATGGCTTCTGTTATTTTTTTGTCATAGTGATTGTGCTTCAGATGGGCGATTATCTGTGCTTTATCGGCTTGCGTTAACCAATATGAATTTTTTTCTTTGATGAACAGTATCGCTCTGATGGCGCAGGCGCCGTCATCTTTACATTGATAGACGATGAATTTATCACTTCGCTCAGGGTTTACAGAAGCGGGAGTGCCGGCGGGCCGAGAAATCAAGCCTATGCTTTTACTCAGTTGCTCATTTGACGGTGTCATAACCCGATTGGGCTTTGAGGGCTGCCCGGAAGAAGAAATCGGATTGCGACCAACGGCGAGAATTTCATCTTCACTCTTATCAGTTAATGAGTCAAAAGCGGTTCGTGCCGCGCTGACCGGCAAGTTTCTCGGCCGGGGACTATAGATCTGTTCCAGACATTGCTGATAGTCACTGGCGCAAGTTAAAGTTAAAACTGATGAAGGGAACATAAAACCCGGTCTTGCGTATCTGGTCTGAATTCTGTTCGATAAATTCTTTATTCCGCTTTGCTGACGGCTGTCAAACGTAACAGAAAATTCACCCTGTATTTTATCCTCAACGATAACTGAGGAGTGCGTGCCCTGTTCATGAAACATACAAACTATATTTTCCATAGTCCTGCTTATCTCATAAAACTCGTACAGCAGAGGGTTATTTATTGCTCTTGTGAAGGCGGCTGCACCGGTCAGTCTGAGAACGCTGAAACAGTTATTTTTATTTTCCGTTCTGGTTAAATGAGATAAGAATTTAACTTGTTGTATATCATCCATTAAACCGCAGATTAAACACAAATCCTCCTCATGGATGACCTGTAATCCGATCGCCGCGCATAAATCACTTTTTCTGAAAAGTTGCAGTAAAAAAATCATGTCAAAATAGCAGATAACCGCCGCGATTATCCGCTCGGGAAATTGCTTTATTATGTTTATAAATACATCACAGTTATTGATTTCATCGTCTTTATCGCCGGACAAACAAAGCATGGTATATGAATTTACGCATTCGCAGAACCGGACGAGGTTTTCGGGGCTGGCGGTAACGAATATCAGGTGATCTTCAATTGACATAGTACGGGCAAGCTCGATTTTTTTTTGAAAATCTAACTTGTGATAGCATGATAAAACGTGCTCTGAAAACGGGTTTTCTTTTCTTACGGCGGTATCGCAGCTCACAGTTAAAACGCGGGTTAAATTAATACTGCTGAGGTGAACGATAATGTGATGAATTTCCGACGGCGCTCTTCGCTGAAATGTCTGTCGCAGTATCTGAATTATCTCACCGTCACTTAAGCCCGCGCCGGTGTCGCACAAAAAATTAAGTAACCTTATTTTTGTTGTTATCGAAGGTTCTTTTAAAATAACATTCATAACGGAGTATTTTTCTTCATCAAATATTTCCTGCTTTTGTCTTAGGTGAACAGATTGTTCACATTCTGACAAGGCTTTTGTCAGCTCAAACAACTCCCGTCCGGACAGCTCCTCATCAGCGAGCGCGGTCTCTACCTCAGTTAATTGTAATTTTTGATCAGCATCCGATTGTTCGAGCCTGCGTCTCAGGCTTTGCGATTGATGAAACAAAAGGCTGAAAAGCTCGAATTGTTCATTTGTTTTTACGGATATCCGCTTTACAGCCTGACGAAAAACCGACTTCTCTTGCGTGTCTCGCGGATAAAAATTTGTTTTATCCGATAACAGAATGTGATGGCTTTTCGTCCAGAAGGGTATCGTTTCCTTTACCAGCTCGGGTGATAAGTTTGCTATTTCATAGACTTTATTCTCGAAAAAACGCTTAGGTACTGAGGGGTTCAATATGAAAAAAACCTCAATACGCTGTTTCATATTCTCCGGAAGATGTTGCCCCCCCGCAGCGGCTATTCTCAGAAAGTTGCGCTCGAAATTGTAGAAGACAGTTACATCGTAGATTTTTTGATCAGATCCAATTAACTTAAGCGGTAAAACACCTCTGTCTTGCCGCGTAACAACATTATCAAACTGACTTGTCGCCGCTAATTCACTGGATTTAACAGGTTGTGACATTACATTTATTCCTCGCGCGTGATATAGCTATAGCCGGCTGAGTTAGTTTAAGATTCTCGTTGTGAAGATTTGATTATCTGTTTATACGGGCGGCTAAACCGGGAACTGAACTTGAATGTGATGATTTTACAACCGATTTAAGTAAACCGGAATATTCGCGGTATTAAACTATCTTAATCCCGGACAGCTTGCTTCGGTTTTGTTGTTAACGGGTCGCTTAACGGGCTTCATCAAACAGCTTAGCCCCGCCATTTCAAAAGCTTAAAATCAATCGCTCTTCAACCCCTTTCTAAGGAGTAACGCCTCGGAGTGCTTAAGACGGGCGTCAGAAAAGTGAAATAACTTATCGCCGGGTACTTACCACATAGCATAATGATCTTCCGCCAGCCCGAGTACATTTGATAATTTGTATTTTTTTCCCGCGTTATCATGAATCACGCCGTTGTAATCACCGATAAACCGCCTGAAGTTACGCTTAAGCAAAATCAGATTGAACTTCTCACCGCGGACATTCCTCGGAGTGAAACGCAAATCGACCTGACCGTCAGCGGACACAATATGCCAGCCGTCTTTACCGCCGTTACGGCGGCTGAAATTAAAATGCGCGCTACCCAGTAAATGCCTTTGTCCGTTAATCCAAAATACATTTTCAGAATTACCCGTTTCGTTAACCCCCGTTGCGATATTAAGACCTATTATGCCCTGGCCGGTATCCGCGTTGAGCGAAGCCCGGCGCCAGCTGGTTTCCCGCCGCATATAACCCGCCGAGAAATCATAACCGGCAAGCGCGTGATCCAGGGGCTGGCGCTCCTCATTAATCACTAATCTGCCGAACGGTTTTAACCCGTTATGTTTCTGAGTGTAAGTCCAGCCGTTATAAGCCGTAGGAGAACACATCGCCATGGGCAGGCTTAACGTCGGCGGCTCAAGTCTGATGTCAGCATTGATATTCGCGGTCCTTATCTGCAGATGCCACTTTCCGTCAATGATTTCAAACTGCACTTTATTTGCGGCATTACCTATACGGCTGTGAGAGTGACCGGGTGATTGCCCCATTGAGTAGCCGATGCCCCCCGGGCGTAACCAGTTTTTCTCAATCAGCTGATTTTGATGAATATCGTAAACGTAACAAAAGCCGCTGCCCGCATAGCGAATGTCGGCAATCGCCGCGCCGATCACGTAATGAGGGGTAACAATAGAAACAAATTGAAATTGTTTATAATGAAAATATTTTTTTAATTTACCGGCGGGCTTATCCATTACATCGCGGTAAGCAAAATCATCAATATTTAAATCCGACACGATACCGTCAAACTGACCGAATATCGGCTCTCCGTGGCAATCGATTAAATTTTCGGGTGCGATTTGAGTTTGTTTTTTTAAATCAAACATCACATTCTTCTCTGGTGCGACCTCGGTTACTCTAAACAGAAGTCAGAGCAATTTAAAGAACTAATTTACGATCAGTTAACATGATACACGCGGTACATCTGATATACTCATCCGATATAATTCTTACCCGGCTATCAATTTATGGATAAAACGGCTTACCTTGACGCAATGGAAATTTCACGCTGGCAGTTAGCCTCGCGCGCGAGGCGCAAGCCTGAATATCTGATCCTGCATGATGATGACGATACCCCCCCCTCACCTCAGTTTGTGGCCGAAATTCTGTCTTTAATGCGGCTTTCGGATATCGAATATCACCTGGCTGAAAAACCGGTTAAAGATTGCGATGTCATCTGGGATATGCGCGGCCGTAAAACGCGTCCGCGTACCGCTTGGATTGAGTCACAACCCATGAGGCGGTTATTTCAGGGCAGCGAAGGGAAAAAACAACTCTGGCAACAGATTTGCGACTATTTAGAACACAGGAAAGTGAGTAATTAATGAGCGGTAACACTCAGCGTTTTCATTTTGTCACTCTCACTGAGAAATCGGCACCTGAAATATTCGAAATAGAGCGTAAAGCCCGCTCTCACCCGATGTCCGAGCAAACCATCGCCGGTTGTTTCGGCCGGCTTTATCACAATATCGGCGTGTATCTGGGTGACCGGTTAATCGGTTTTGCCATCGTTCATCAGGTGATCGACGAAGCGACGTTAACGGATATTTGCGTCGCGCCGGACGCTCAAGGCTCCGGGCATGGAAAAGCCCTGATGAGTCAGGTTATCAGTACTTCGAAACAGCGCGGCGCGGCGGTGTTACGGCTGGAAGTCAGAGCATCGAATACGAACGCCGTTAAACTGTATAAAAAAGCCGGGTTTGCTGAGACCGGGCGCAGAGCGGATTATTATCCGGCGAAATCAGGCCGGGAGGACGCGATTCTGATGGAGCTGAGATGTTAAGTAGCTGACCGTAAGTTTTCTGACATTTTTTGACGCCCGTCTTTGCCGCGCTACGGCGTCTCGCCTTGTACCGCGCTAAATCTGAGCACCAAAATTCCGAAGAAACCTATCGTCAGCGACTTAACTCCCGGCTCCGGCGGGTTGCGGAGCCGTGAGTCATTATCCGGCATTTTAGTGTAGTGTTAAATTCTCCATGTCGGGTAAACCGGCCTGCAACCGCGGCGACTGAGGTCAATCGTCTTTCCGTCTCCTGACGTTAACAGCAGGTAAGTCAGAATGTTCACGTTGTTACTCCAGCCGGCATCATCCGTATCGCTCGCCCCCTCTATCTCGGCCATTTGCGCTAAGCAACCTAGCTTTTGTTACTTTCCAGGCCTTGTTTTCACTGCCGCTGCCAATATTAACTGCGTCATCCGCCTCAGGTTGTTCTCCTTCTGGTCGAGTCAGCTTGCTGACTTTATTGACAGGCAGATGAGCCAGCGTCTGGAAACCGTGGAAACCACTAGTAGTACCGAGCTGTTCAGACGCGGCTTGTTTTACCTCTTCTAAATGACCCTGGTTATCATCAAAATACATAACTTGGTATTGATGAGGTTCAAAATCTGGGTCGTCTTCATCTGTTATCTTGTCTAGGATATCTTTCGCTCTTTGTTTTTTATTTTGAGAGACTTCCCGCTTCTCCCTTAAAGGGGCGTGGTCAAAGTCAGCTAATGATAAGCCGGCGGCCTTCAGCTTATCCTCAACCTGCCCCTGATCTTTAAAAGAATTCGTCAGCAACACCAGCTTAAAGGAGATCTCTCGCTGTTGATACTGTTGCTTTAACCGCTTTATTACTTCCGGCAATTCAGAGTCTAAACCATATATATCATCCTTGGGTACAGGTTCGCCACTTCGATTACGAGAGGCCGCGGCAGTTAAGTTTTCATCTAAATCCAGCATCAGAATCAACGGCTTACTTTTATCGATTTTTCCGTTTTCTACGCATTTTATAATACACTGACTCGGGTATAACACGGCGGGGAATCCATTAGTCGGCTTTTTGTCTGGTGTATTCACCTCTTTATAGACGCTTTGACATTTTTCATTCAGCCTGTGATTAATAGCCGCTTTTTTGTCTCCGTAACATTTCACGGCGTTCGTTAACACATTCTGAACATGGATCCGAGACTGAGTTTCAGCCTCTGTTTCCCCGAGGAAAAACTGTTTAAACCATCTCAATACACCCATTTTTGTCTCATTGAGGTCTAAATATTGCTGACCCTGATTATCCAGCTTTCTTTTGACGCTGTAATGCAGAGTCTTACCGTTCAGCTCAACGGGAAAAGTAATTCCCCCGCCAATTTCTGCTTTACTCAGGGTGTTCGCGCATTTGCTGACGTATTCAGCATTGGCTTCACTGATCTCAATCTGAGGCGAATTATTATCAAGCGGATCAGAGATAAGGGTTAATCTAGGAGTAGGAGCACTATTTATTACCGACATATCATATACCTGCTGGTTTCTTGTTTCGATAGCTTAATTGTATCGCATCAGCGACGGGCTGATATTTCCGGCGCATTAAGTATAAGTTAATAATATTTGATCAGGAAATCCGGCGCGCGCAGTATGACACTCTTTGCGCGACGAAACTGAAACCTCGTCACATACCGATACCGGCAGTCTTTCAAGAAAGAGTAACCCCGCGGAGCGCTTGAGACGGGCGTCAGAAAAGTCAAAAAACTTACAGCCGGATTACTTATTACTTAACTTCTTTGCCCATCGCCTGCAGATCAGCATGATAACTTGAACGGATCATGGGGCCGCACGCGGCGTGAGTAAAACCGATTTCATCGGCGAACTCTTTGAGTTCATCGAATTCCTCCGGCGGCACATAACGAACGACAGGCAAGTGAAACTTAGAGGGCTGCAGGTACTGGCCTAAGGTCAGCATCTCAACATTGTGCTCACGCAGATCACGTAATACCCGCATGATTTCTTCGTTAGTTTCACCCAGACCCATCATCAGACCTGATTTGGTCGGTATGTCAGGGTGACGCTCTTTGAACTGTTTAAGTAAGTTCAGAGACCAGCGGTAGCTGGCGCCGGGACGCGCCTTACGATAATGCGCGGGAGCCGTTTCAAGGTTATGGTTAAAGACATCCGGCGGATTCTGCGAGATGATATCCAGCGCCGCTTCAGTCCGGCCGCGAAAATCCGGCACTAAGATTTCAATCTTAATTTCAGGATTGAGCTTACGGATCTCACGGATACAGTCCGCGAAATGCCGCGCGCCGCCGTCACGCAGATCATCACGATCCACTGAGGTGATAACCACGTATTTCAGCCTCATATCCTTAATGGTTTTGGCTAACTTAACCGGCTCCTCGGGATCAGGCTTTAACGGACGACCGTGAGCGACATCGCAGAACGGACAGCGACGAGTACAAATCGCGCCTAAAATCATAAAGGTGGCGGTACCGTGGTTAAAACACTCGGATAAGTTAGGGCAGGACGCCTCCTCACAAACCGAGTGTAAGCCGTTGCTGCGAAGCGCATTCTTGATTTCCGTGATACGCTGATTTGACGACGGCAGCTTGACGCGCAGCCAGTCCGGCTTACGCAGCGTTGTTTCACGTTCAGAAGGTACGATTTTTACCGGGATACGGGCAACTTTATCCGCGTCACGTAACTTCACACCGGGTTGTAGTCTTTCAGGTCTGCTCATTGACTTGTGCTAATCCTTGATAATGAACCAGTCGCTTATAATCCAGTAAGCGTCCCAGGTTCTGAATAAGTTTATCGCCCGCTTCGCGCACCGACCGCGGGCCGCCTAAATCACAACATTGTGCCATTTGCAATCCGGCGTAACCGCATGGGTTAATCCGATGAAAAGGCTCCATATCCATATTGACGTTTAACGCTAAACCATGGAACGAACACCCTTTACGAATTCTTAATCCTAAAGAGGCCACTTTCGCCTCGTTAACATACACGCCGGGCGCGTCCGCTTTGGGGTAGGCTTCAACACCATACCCTTTAAGCATATCAACAATACTCCGCTCTATGGTGTTTACCAGCTGTCTGACGCCGATTTTAAGCCTTTTGATATCGAGAAGCGGGTAGACCACTAACTGACCGGGACCGTGATAGGTCACCTGCCCGCCCCGATCGACTTGAATCACCGGAATATCACCGGGAGCTAAAACATGCTCGGCCTTACCCGCCTGACCCTGAGTAAAAACCGGAGGATGCTCGACCACCCATATTTCATCAGCGGTTTCACAATCGCGGTTATCCGTATAGCGCCGCATCGCGTGCCAGACTGACTCATAATCCTGACGACCGAGATGCCGAACGCGCAGTTGTCCGTCTTGCAAAAGCTTATCTCCTATAAAACCCGCCTCACACCCTCGATTTTCGCCAGCTCAACATAAAGCGTTTCAACATGAGCTTTGCCGGTTACTTTTACCCGGATGGTTACCGAGTGATAGGTGCCTTTGCTCGAAGCTTTGGTTGACGGGCTGTAATCTCCCGGCGCATGCCGCTGAACAACGGCGACAACCCGGTCCGCCAGTGTGTCACTGGCGTCGCCGACAACTTTAAACGCAAAAGAGCAGGGGAATTCCATCAGCTCATCAAATTTGGTATCTAACATCGAATCTACCTGAACCAAAGTATTAATAGGTGCTTATGTGGCGGCGATTATACCTGAATCAAGAAAATAAATCTGTCATTCAGGTAAAGGATTTTTTACCCCGGACAACGCTTACCGCTAAGCCGCTGATGTCTGTAAGCCGCTGACGATAAGTTTTTCGGTATTTCCGGCGTTCAAATCAGGCGAGCTTGCGCGGTAACACCGGCGGTTTTTGAAGCGGGAGCAGCGCCGCGGAGCGTTTAAGACGGGCGTCAGATAAAGTGAAAAAACTTACGCTCGGGTGCTTATACCTCAGGACTTTCATCAGAGATCAAAGACGCTTTCAAAGTATAAACGAATACAAATTGACCGCTAATTTGCTCTGCATTACACTCACAGATCAGCCTATTAATTCAGCGGGGGTTATTATGTTTGAGCTGGAAAAACTGGATCTCAGGGAGCGGGTTTGTGAAACGGAGTGGCGGCTCAGAGTCGACCTTGCCGCCTGTTATCGTTTAGCGCATCATTACGGCTGGGATGACACCATTTATACTCATATTTCAGCTCGCCTGCCTGATAAAGAGGAATTTTTAATCAACGCTTTCGGGCTGGCTTTCGATGAGATTACCGCTTCAAATTTAGTGAAAGTGAATCTTAAAGGCGAAGTCATCAGCGATTCGCCGTTTAAGATAAACCCCGCCGGTTTCACTATTCACGGCGCCGTTCATGAAGTCCGTCACGACGCGTTATGCGTGTTACACCTGCACACTGATGAAACCATTGTGGTATCAACCACCGAAGACGGATTATTGCCTGTGTCTCAATATGCCGTGCTATGTCTGGATCAAATCGCTTATCACGCTTATGAAGGCTTAGCGGTAAACGCTGATGAAAAAATCAGGCTTCAGGAAGACTTAGGACAAGCCAATATTCTGATGCTGCCGAATCACGGCGCGTTAACACTGGGCCGAAGTGTCGGCGAAGCCTTTATGCGCTGGGCCGATTTACAAAGAGCCTGTGAAGTTCAGGTTATGGCATTATCTACCGAACAACCGCTGATCCCGGTCAGACAAGAAATTTTAGATACCGTCAGAGAGCAGGCCCGGAAAGTGCATTCAGGAAGTACCGGTGGCGAAATAGTGTGGCCCGCCATGTTAAGAAAAGCTTACCGGCTTGATTCCGGCTTTGCGGAATAAGGAGGATTATGAAAATCGTTAACGTCGAAGTATTTGATATTCACTGCCCTGAACGTCCGCGGTGGAACCCTGTTTTTGTCCGGGTTCATACTGACGAGGGGATCTCCGGCGTCGGTGAGGCCGGCCTCGCTTATGATCTGGGTCACAGCGCCGCGGCCAATATGATTAAGGAATTTGCCGAAGCCTTTTTAATCGGGTTTGATCCGTTCCGGACTGAACATTTGTGGTCGCGAATGCTGCGTGAGAGCTTTTGGGGATTAGGCGGCGGACCTGTGGTCTACGCCGCTATGAGCGCGATAGATACGGCTTTATGGGATATCAAGGGCAAAGCTTTAGGTTTACCTGTTTACCAGCTTCTGGGCGGTAAGGTAACCCCCCGACTTCGTACTTACGCCTCACAACTTCAATTTGACTGGGACAAAGAGTTTAAGGCGTTAACCGCGCCTGAAGAATATGCCGAGGCCGCCTTAAAAGCCGTTGACGAAGGTTACGACGCGGTAAAAGTTGACCCGATCATGTATGACAAACAGGGCAATACCTATTACGACCGAACCAAGATCATATCAAAAGCCGAAATGAAGCTTTACCACGCCCGGATGGCGGCGGTCAGGCAAGCGGTCGGTGATGAGGTCGATATTATTTTTGAATGTCACGGCTTACCGGGAGCCACGACTGCGATACAGCTCGGAGAAATAGCAGAGGAATATCACTGTATGTATTATGAGGAGCCGGTGAATTACCTCAGCCATTCCCTGCACTCAAAGGTGGCGGACAAAGTCAGTGTTCCCGTCGCGGGCGGTGAGCGTCTCTATAATCGCTGGCAGGTTCGGCCGTATCTAGAAGAACAAAGCATCGATGTGTTACAGCCTGATATCGGTCTGTGCGGCGGCTTTACCGAAACCAAAAAAGTGTGTGATTACGCCGATATTTTTGATGTCCGGATTCAGGCTCATGTTTGCGGCGGACCCGTGGCGACAGCCGCGTCACTGCATTTAGAAACCGCCGTCGCGAACTTTCTGATCCATGAACATCACACTTACGCGATAAAAAACTGGAACCGGGAGTTATGTATTCAGGATCCTCAGCCTGAAAACGGTTTTTTTGAAGTTACGGAAACACCGGGAATCGGTATTGAACTGAATGACGAAGTTGTAATGAGATCACCGAGAACAGAGATTAAATAGCCGGTGTGTAAATCCTTTCAGCGTTATCAAAACTCAGCTTACGCCAGGCCTGCGGCGTAAGCCGCATGCCGGAGTATTCCTCCCATACCTCCTGATAAGGTTTTTGCGTTAAACACAGCGGAAAATTGCTCGCGAACATCACTCTGTTTTCTGAGAATGCCGCCAGTAAAACATCAAGCACACCTTGTTTAAAATCAACCGGCTCAGGTTTCTTCAGCATCTCAAAACCACAAAACTTAACCGCGATATTTGATTGTTCCGATAATTTCATAATTCCCTGACGCCAGTTATCAAAATTATCGGGATCAGGCAACCCGCAGTGATTAATCACTATGGTTAAATACGGCAGCTGCCGGGCAAAAGAGTTAAACAAGCTGACAGCTTGTTCATTGTCAGCGTTGAACTGTGCCTCAAACAACAAACCATGCTCGGCCAGTAAGGCCAGATTTAAAAGCGCGTCTCGCGACTTAAGCCTGAGATAATCGTCATTTTCTGAGATATCTCTGATGCCGACAAACGTTTCAAACAGCATCAGCAGAGCCAGCTTCTGAGTGAACTCATTCAGATCTGTATTTAAAGGAATATAAGAAATCGCGGATCGCACAGGAGGCTGAACGCCGATAAACGCCAGTTCCCGCTCAGGGTTATCGTTATCAAAACCGGCTTCGATATGTGAGACGGCCCGCAGGGAAAACGGAGTGGTTAACTCCAGATCCGCCGCGGAGAAATTTCGCTTTATCCGCTGAATATTATCAGAAAAACTGTCATCAGCATTTCTCAGCCAATGGTAATCCCCTTTTTCTAAACTGATAAAATGTATATGCGGATCAAATATGTGTTGCGGCATATTATCTTCCTAAAAGGTTTCCAGCCAACAACACAATAGCTATACTCAGTCTGAACTTAACTGATTACTATCTAAACAGATAAAACAGGTGATGTAAATGAACCATCATGATGTTGTTGATTTTTGGCCCGGCGAAATTCAGGACGGCTTTTCAGCAACAGAGAGAACGCGGATTTGATTTAACGGCACTTCTGAATCAGACAATCAAATAAATAGCGGCTCAATTTTCGGGCAGTGAAATATCAGAAACTGAATCCGATACTTAAATTCCAGGATCTTAAATCTAAAACATCCGTATCCTGATAGTCATAACTCAGGCCGGTAAAAAAGCCGCCGTCAAACTGATATCGCCACCCTGCCCTGCCGTAGTAACTTACGCCGTTTTTACTGTATCTTAATATGGTTCTGAGGTCATAATCTCTTATCCGGTAGTTGATATCGTACCTCTGCGCTCCTAAGGAAAACACCAGCTGGTTGCGCTCTGTCAGCTGAGCGGTGTACTGACCTGCCAGCCTTACGGAGTGAACATCATCCAGAACGATTACATTTCTTAAAATATCACTGAAAATATCAGTGACCGGATCCGGATCTAACGTCTTATAACCCAGCTCCAGCCCCCAGTTTTCGTTGAAATGATACTGATAAGCGAGATCCAGCCCCAGCATAAGAGCGTCATTTTCTACCTGATACCCGGATTTATCAAGGCTGTCGCCGGCGGTAAATGACGCGGCAATACTTGACTCAAACGGCTTGGCAAAAGCCGCCGCGGAACAAAACGCTAACGATAAGATAAGAAGTTTTTTCTGCATGGTCTCCGGCCTTTAATTTGTCTAACCAGAGACAAGTATAGCCGCGGATTTTAAGATTAAGTATCCGGCTATAAGTTTTTCGATATTTACGCCGCTCAGGTTAAGTGCCCGGCAAGGCGCTCTCGCACGTTAATACCGGCAGTCTTACAGGCAAGAGTAACGCTGAACGGTGCTTAAGACGGGCGTCAGAAAAGTGAAAAAACGTATAAGTCGGGTACTTACTTATAAAGAGACGGATCTGACTTGTTCGGTCTGGTTTTAAAGCGGCGATGTAACCACATGTATTGAGCACGGTTTCGGTCGATTAATTGCTCGATAATCTTATTGCCTCGGATAGCGTCCGTTACTTCATCCTCACCGGGGAAGTCTTCGAGCGGCGGTAAAAACTCCACGTTATAACCGTCATCGTCTTTGTTACGATCAACAAACAGCGGGATCACTTTAGCCTTACCCAGCTTAGCCAAGGTCGTGCCGCCTGTAATGGTAGCGGCTTCTCGCACGCCGTAAAAAGGAATGAAAACCGCCGTTGAGCGGCCGAAATCCTGATCCGCGGTATACCAGATCATGCGACCGTCACGCAGGCAGCGCACCATCTTACGCAAATCCCGTTTCGGCACTAACGCGTCATTAGAGCGCAGACGTCCTCTGACCTGTAAATATTCCATCACAGGGTTATTGTGCGGACGGTAAACACCGATACCGGGCCGGAACTGGCCGATGATCCTCGCGCCCATTTCTAAAGGCAGACAATGCACGGCAAACAAAATCACGCCCTGACCGGAGTCTAACGTGTCACGAACGTATTCTCCGCCCTTAATGTTCATGTGCTTCTGAACGCGGGCGTCTGACCACCACCAGGCATTGACCGTATCAAAAACGGCTTTGCCCGTTTCCTCGAAATTCCGGCGCAATAAATCCCTTTTATCGGCGTCAGGCATTTCAGGGAAGCATAAATCCAGATTTCGTCGTGCCGTCTTTTCACGGTTTTTAATCAGTTTTTTAGCGAATGCACCTAAACCGGCACCCAGCCGCATTTGCGGTTTGAGGGGCAGCATAGTCAGCAGGCGCGTCAGACCGACAGCAAACCACACCGGCCAGTACTTAGGATGCAGTAATTTATAAGAAAATTGTGCGTTTTCTACCACGAGTCACTCACGAAATGTTTAAAAAACACGATATTCTAACTTAAAGCACTCAACAGCTCCCGATAAATTCGTTAAAATCCGCGATAATTTATTATTTTTCTGACGAATTTAAGATGAAAGTTTCTCTACCGGCATTTGAAAACGCCAGAGTCCTTGTTGTGGGTGATGTAATGCTTGACCGTTATTGGACGGGGCCGACCGGGCGGATTTCGCCTGAAGCGCCTGTTCCCGTGGTAAAAATCGAACACCGCGAGGACAGACCCGGCGGCGCGGCGAACGTTGCTCTGAATATCGCGGGCCTCGGCGGACAGGTTCAGCTGTCGGGTATCGTGGGTGAGGATGAAGCGGCATCGGCCTTAACCCGAAGTTTAAACGCGCGGGCGGTTGAGCCGGACTGGCTGCGCGTTAAAGACAAACCCACCATCACTAAGTTACGCGTGCTGTCCCGTAATCAGCAGTTAATTCGTCTTGATTTTGAAGAAGGCTTTGCCGCGTCAGAAAGTCACGCCTTGCTGCGCCGGGCTCGTCCGTCGCTGGATGATGTCGGTGCGGTGATCTTATCCGATTACGCCAAAGGTGCGATTCAGCGGCCGCAGGACTTCATCGCTCTGGCTAAATCGAAAGGCGTTAAGGTTCTGGTAGACCCTAAAGGCAGTGATTTTTCTAAATACCGCGGCGCGAGCCTGCTGACGCCGAACCTTCGCGAATTTGAAGCCGCCGCGGGAAAAGTTAAGTCTGAAGCTGACTTACAGCAGAAAGCCCGGCGGCTGCTCAGCGATTTTGATATCGGATCCATTTTAATTACCCGCTCTGAAAAAGGCATGACGCTGGTTACCCCGGATGAGCCCGAATTTCATATCCCGACCGTAGCCCGTGAAGTTTACGACGTGACAGGTGCCGGTGATACCGTAATTTCCTCTCTGGCGACTTGTTTAGCCGCCGGGGCTGACATCCGCACCGCTTGCGCGATTGCCAATACCGCCGCCGGTATTGTGGTCGGCAAACTGGGAACCTCAGGTGTTTCCCGCCTTGAACTTATCGAAGCCTTAGCCCCGCGTCAAGGTGAGTCAGGCTCGGGCGTCATGACTGAAGAGCAGCTGGCCGTTACCCTGAAACAGGCGAAAGACAAAGGCGAGAAAATCGTCATGACCAATGGCTGCTTTGATATTCTTCACGCCGGTCACGTGAGTTATTTAAATCAGGCCAGAGAATTAGGCGACCGCCTGATCGTCGCCGTGAATGACGATGATTCCGTTAAACGCTTAAAAGGCGAAGACAGACCGATCAACCCCGTTGATCGCCGTATGGCGGTTCTCGCCGGCTTAAGCTCGGTGGACTGGGTTGTGCCGTTTACCGAAGACACGCCGCGAAGAGTCATCGCTGAATTACTGCCCGATTTATTAGTGAAAGGCGGCGATTATAACATTGAGGACATCGCCGGCGGTGAAGAGGTGATAGCGGCGGGTGGTGAAGTGTGCGTACTCTGCTTTGAGGACGGCGTTTCCACCACCGGGATCATCGAAAACATCATGGCCGGACAGTGATAGATTCCGCGCCGCTGCTAACATAAAAAGCTCAGCCGGATACGTTCTCAGGCGCGGAAAAAATTACCGGCATAAAAAAATGTCATTTCAGGACAACTCCTTACCTCACTGCCTGTTGGCGTCGCCCTCCGCCCGCCGACTGAAGCCTGCTTTTTATCATTTTCCCGGCGATAAAAAAAGCCCGAAAGCTGAAGAACGCGTTAAATCCGCCCTTAACAGCCTCCGCTCCTAAAACACCCGATTTATGCCTTGTTTCCGCACTGACGATAAACTGAATCTTGCCTGAACAATCTGATTTATTTTAAGAATTCAAAAAAATCCTTTGGTAGAATTTTCGGCATTCACACACATACGGGGTAGTTTTTTCATGGTTAAACGTTCAAAGTCACAAACTGAAGTCACCATTAATCAAATCATGGATGAAGCTTTTAAACAAATCTTAAGTATTGGCTTTGAAGCCATGTCATATACGACTCTTTCTGAAGCGACCGGCATCAGCCGGACAGGGATAAGCCACCACTTTCCCAAGAAAACAGATTTCTTAGTCAGACTTGATGACAGAATTGGCGAGTTATTCATTCAATCAATTAATTTCAACTCAGTTAGCAGCCTGAAAGAATCATGGTCAAACATACTGGAAAAGCCTAACTACAAAGCCGTATTAAGGTTATTCTTCAGTATGTGCGGTTATAACGATAACCGCCTGACACAATGTAAAGCCATTGAGGAACTTGAGAGCAGCGCGCTACAAACATTGGGTAAAGACGGAAAACAACTTGTTCACCAGCTCATCGGTTACGCTTCGATAAAGCTTCTTAAAGAACAAGCCCAGTAAAATTTAACTTTCCAACCTGCCAGGGACGGTTATTTTTTCCCTTTTGCGATAAAAATCGCCACACAATGGTTTACTTCGATTTTTACGTCAGAAAAGCGGTTTTCAAGCGCCCGCTTTAAACCCTCAGCATCGTCATTGAGATTATCAAAGATACCTTTACTGTTATAAAAATCCATTAACTTTGCCGCGCTGAAACCTTTTTTATAACCTTTGCCGAGAATCGTGCTTCCGAATAACACACCGTCATCATTTAACCACTCAGAAAGGTTTTTAAAAACGACAGATTTGCCGCTCATATCTCCGGGCAGGCAGTGCAGCAGATAGTTCATACTGATTGAGTCAAACTTTTCACAACCTAATTCCATCGGCTCAAAAACATCGCCCTGATAAACTTCCGGCTGAAATCTTTTGTTCCGGTTAGCGCTTTCGATCAGGCTGTTCTCATTCATATCAAAAAAAGCCAGACGTCTGTCAGTACTGGTAAAACATTTGTCCGGGTAATAGCCCGTTCCGACGCCGACATCCAGGTGATTCAGGCTGGCGTTTTCTGAAAAAATCCTCCTGAGTTTCCTGGTGGGGCAACACCAGACAAAAGAGTTCGATAAACCAAGCACAAGGATATCGTAAATAGAAAGTATACTTTTTGTATAAACCGCTTGCCCGGCTTCAACCGCCGCTTTATCTGGATGATCAGCCATAAGAACGCTTTGTTTATGAACGATAACAAAAGTGTAGCCGAAATAAACTGAGTATCCCGCGCAAACAGAAAATTTAATAAAGACAAGAATCAAAAGATGGTACGGGAGGAGAGACTTGAACTCTCACACCTTGCGGCACCAGAACCTAAATCTGGCGTGTCTACCAATTCCACCACTCCCGCATAGACAGATTAACTTTTTACAGAAGTCATTAACTGTTTTTCTCCGTTAACAAATCATCGTTAACTGACTAAGATGGCTGGGGTACCAGGATTCGAACCTGGGAATGCCGAGATCAAAACCCGGTGCCTTACCGCTTGGCGATACCCCAATGTTTATTTATTAATAAGGCCGGGCTTATTAATGGTACGGGAGGAGAGACTTGAACTCTCACACCTTGCGGCACCAGAACCTAAATCTGGCGTGTCTACCAATTCCACCACTCCCGCACGGAGTTCTTAAGTTTTACATCTCACTCTTTAACAGAGCGGATGGTAGCTATGGCGGGACTTGAACCTGCGACCCCAGCATTATGAGTGCTGTGCTCTAACCAGCTGAGCTACATAGCCGATGGCTGGGGTACCAGGATTCGAACCTGGGAATGCCGAGATCAAAACCCGGTGCCTTACCGCTTGGCGATACCCCAATGTTAATATTGGTCAGATAACTTAGCGTAATGGCTGGGGTACCAGGATTCGAACCTGGGAATGCCGAGATCAAAACCCGGTGCCTTACCGCTTGGCGATACCCCAATCTCTAAATATCTTATTGACTTATACCATAAAGTCAATGGTACGGGAGGAGAGACTTGAACTCTCACACCTTGCGGCACCAGAACCTAAATCTGGCGTGTCTACCAATTCCACCACTCCCGCACGGAGTTTTCAGTTTTACATCTCACTCTTTAACAGAGCGGATGGTAGCTATGGCGGGACTTGAACCTGCGACCCCAGCATTATGAGTGCTGTGCTCTAACCAGCTGAGCTACATAGCCACTTTTTGCTGTCCCGTTACCGGGAACGGGGCGTATTATGCTTATTCGCCCAATTAAGGTCAACCGCTTTTTTCGTAAATTTCGGCTCACTGAACTCAAGCGGTCAGGATTTCAGCAAGCCGGTTAAAAATCGCGTCAGTTACGATTCTCGGCGCGGGGAAATCAGACATTAAATAAGAAGTGCATCACGTCGCCGTCTTTCACTTCATAAGTTTTACCTTCTACCCGAAGCTTGCCGGCCTCTTTAGCGCCGTTCTCACCTTTATATTCGACAAAGTCGTTATAGGAAGCCACTTGCGCGCGAATAAAGCCGCGCTCGAAGTCAGTATGGATAACACCGGCGGCCTGCGGGGCTAACGCGCCGACCGGAATGGTCCAGGCTCTGACTTCTTTTACGCCCGCGGTGAAGTAAGTGTGTAAGTTAAGCAGGGTGTAGCCGGCGCGGATCACACGATCTAATCCCGGCTCCTCAAGCCCTAACTCATCTAAGAACTCCGCCTGTTCCCCGGCTTCCATTTCAGCGAGATCGGATTCGATTGCCGCGCAAACCGGAACGACCACCGCGTTCTCACCTTCCGCGATACTACGAACGGTATCAAGACGCGGATTATTCTCAAAACCGTCTTCTGATACGTTAGCGATATACATGGTCGGTTTTAAGGTTAAAAAATTAAGATAACGTACCGCTTCTAATTCTTCTTTGGCGAGTTCTAATGAACGAAGCATATGTCCTTCGTCCAGTACCGGACGCATTTTTTCCAGAACGGTCAGCTCGAACTTCGCGCCCTTATCGCCCCCTTTGGCTTTTTTGATCTGCCGCGTCAGCGCGCGCTCAAGGCTGTCTAAGTCGGCTAAGGCTAACTCAGTATTGATCACCTCAATATCACGGGCCGGGTCAACTTTATCCGCCACGTGAACAATGTTGTCATCCTCGAAACAGCGGACGACGTGACCGATCGCGTCGGTTTCACGGATATTGGCTAAAAATTTATTACCTAACCCCTCACCTTTGGACGCGCCCGCGACCAGACCCGCGATATCAACAAACTCCATCGTCGTCGGTAAGACTTTTTGCGGGTTAACAATACCCGCCAGTACATTCAGACGCGGATCCGGTACCGGAACCACACCGGTATTGGGCTCAATAGTGCAAAACGGAAAGTTAGCCGCTTCGATACCCGCTTTAGTCAGAGCGTTAAACAGAGTGGATTTACCCACATTAGGAAGGCCGACGATGCCGCACTTAAATCCCATAATTTTATTACCTTTATAATCACTGTCTTTTATCGCCATACCCGCTAAACGGATATGACAAGTGTCAATAAGCGTTTTACGCCTTAAAAGAACGCGGGCGCCGCCTCATCGACGGCGGCGTCCGTCAGACGCTGATCCGCGGGGGTGGCTTTACTCAGCACATAGTTACTCACTAAATTTTTTTGACCGGGATGACCGGGATGACCGATACCGATGCGTAAACGATAAAAGCTTTTATTATTACCCAGTCCGGCGATGATATCTCTCAAACCGTTGTGACCGCCGCGGCCGCCCCCTGTTTGAACTCAGCGACGCCCGGAGGCATATCAGGCTTATCATGAGCCACCAGAATCCGCTCCGGCGTAATCTTGTAAAAGTCAGCCAGAGCGCCGACGGATTTACCGCTTAAATTCATCTATGTAGCGGGGATAAGTAAACGGACGTCTTTACCGTGCAATACGGTTCTGGCCGTTAAGCCGGCGTATTTGCCGTCCGCCGCTAAATCAGCGGCGGTGATACGGGCCAGCTCCCTCACGTACCACTCACCCGCGTTATGCCGGGTTCTCTCATATTCAGCGCCCGGATTCGCCAGACCGGCAATTAACTTAATGTCGCTCATTCCCGCTCTTAGTCTTTTAAGTCATAATAAAACGACGAATTCTAACACTCAGACTGAAGGAGTTAAAGCGCGGGAAAATACCGGCGGCCAACCGCGGGCGCGGATTAAGATCCGAGCGTGTATTTCAGGACTTTTCTGACAGGCTCAGGCTTTAAGCGTTCACCGCGGCAGGCGATAATAACGATAAACTTAAGAAAAACTGAACATTAAAAGAAATTAACTTTCGGTTGCCTCACTTAGTGTTACTCTGGGAGGCGGGTTTGACTGAAATCAGCGGCACGGGTTCGTGTAAAAAATATGCGATGGTGTTTCAGCGGTGTTGTAGTCAGAGCCTGACCCGCTCGCGGCTAAAACGCATAACCTGAAAAGCGGAGGTGAGTTATGGATAAGGGAGTCAGTAATCAGCAGAGTGCAAACCAATTCGCTCACTCATCCCTCAACGTCGGGGATAATTTTACCCGTGGGTCAAAAAGCTCAATGGTGGCTTCGGGAGTGACATCATCAGCAAACAACCCCTGCGGGGTTGAACAAGCCGGACAAGCCGCCGCTAAGGGCGCTGACCTATATCAGGTAAAAGCGGCGAGAAATAATCAGCGACCTCAACACTCCGTTAGACATTTCTTCGATAGACATTTCTTCGGTAACCATTTCTTCGGTAAAGATGATGAAAAAGCCGTTGATTATCATCAAGATCCCGCTCAGTCTATGAAAGGTGCGAACACATCAGAAAATAAGCAATTCGCGGGGTGCAATAAACCCGTGTATCCTGTTCTGTGCGGCGATACCGTTAAGGTTTTCAGTACCAGTGCGTTTGCCGTTCTCCCGAAACGAGACACGTATATGGTAAAAGAAAGACATACTGATTCACTAGGCAATACAAGAATAAAATTAGTATTGAAAAAGTCCGATACCACTTACGACAGTCAGCCGCGGCGCCCGGCGACTCAGGCTGGCAGTCACAACGGGGGCAGCACTCAAGAACCCCGTTTAAGTGAGGAGAGTCATTTTTATTACCAAAACAGAAAACCAAAAAAGTGTATATTCAGTCATGATGATAATTTTAATCTCACAACACATTATGAACCAGAGAGCAAGGATATTGCTGAGAATAAACGTATCGGCAAAGGCGGCAACGGTTTTATTTTTACTACTACTTTTCCCAATTATAATGGAAAAATATACGCCGTAAAAAAGACGGTTTACCGTCCGAATGAAATCAAAATTCACTCGGCGCTGCATAACGGCAATATACTCCCGTTACATGCGGTGTTTATGGGTGGGCAACATGAGAGTCTCGCCGAAAAGTTTTACTGTTTTCATTTTATGCCCGTAATGAAATTTGATTTACGTAAGATAATGTCAGCCAAAGACGTCGGATGTTTACAGCATTACTATGGTAATCTGCGAGGTTTAATTAATAAAACCGCCGCCTCCGGGCGTGCAACCGCCTCCGAGCTTGCAACCGCAGACGCCCGTAATCAATTTGATACCGCCTTTAACAATGTTATCAATATCATCGAACAAGCAACCCGGGGTGTTAACTATATGCACACTAACGGCTATATTCACCGGGACGTCAAGGCCAGTAATATCATGTTAAAAATGGCATGTCGTCACGCCACGCCTCTGAAATGCGACTGTAAAGTCAAAACATATCAGGTCAGACTGGGTGACTTTGACTCATCGGGAACCATTCCGGGTTATAATGTTCCGGAGAACACGGATCAATTGATTAAATTCGCCAGCATTCTGCCTTTGGGAACAGGGGGATATCGCGCGCCTGAGGTGTCCATGCATATCGTGCTCGCCGGGCCGTATGAAACGCTGTACACCACGGCGGTAGACATCTGGTCTGTCGGGTGCCTGCTGCTGAATCTCTGCATCGGAAAAACCGCCGCCGTAAAACAACGGGAACAAGCGTTACTGCTTCTCAGTAAAAATGAGTATATAAACGGCGCTAAAGGCACTGAAATCTCGGAAGAAATCCTAAAGATCAACAAACTGCAAAAAGCCAGTCGGTTCTGCGATAAATCGGCTTTTGTAAAAATTAGTGCGCGACTGTCTTCAGGTCGACCCCGAAAAAAGGCCGTCAGCTGGAGATGTCTTAACATCGATGGCGGAAATAATCAAAAACGGATAGTAATATCAACGGCCGGCATCATCAAAATCCGGACGGGAACGGCCCGGAATAACTTCCCCGTTTCGCTGATTTATTTTTGGCTTTTACAAGGCGGAGAACGCGAGGCGCGGTCATTATCAGCTTCCGGCGGCGCCGTAACGCTTTACTGAAACAACGCGAAAATAAACAGGCCCGAAGCCAAGGGTTACGCTTAACATCCGCTGTGCGCGATACTCATCACTCATTTACCGGCATATACCGGCACACACAACTGCGGTTACTTCGTTTAGAATAACCGAACTTCATCCTTCGTGCCTTGATGCCGGCGATATTACAAATCGGGAAGTTATTTCGGGACAGTTTGTTAACAGGGAAGTTTGACGTTTTTAGAAAGCGCAGCGACGGTTTTGCGCTTAAAAAACCTTAACCGGTTTTTTTAAACGGAGGAAAGTGATATGTCCATACCTATTTGCACCACAGGGAACGCAGTCTGCGCCCCCCGGGAGGGAGACAATAATCCGGCTCATACCGAGGCGACAACGGGAGGCTTTTTTCGCACCGGTTCCAATTATTCTAAGGAATCCTACAAAGCTCAAATCGTAAGCGGCGGGGGCGTCACCAAGACCAATCCGCTGCAACTCAGTTTTCCGGACCGGCCGCGGGAAACCGGTACGAAAGAAGATTTAACACCGGTGAGTCCCGGCGAGGATTGTCCGGACAGATGTCTGGGGCTGGCGAAATTTCATAGCACTCAAAACGCGCCTGAAACCGCGACAAATGAGGGCGGTAACGCGGTTATAACACAACAGCCGGGGCTTTCTCACGGTTACAAGCCGGTACCGGCGATTAAGCCTAAGGCAAAACAACAACCGGTTATTCAGGAATATACAAAAGCTAATTATACCGTACTGCTCGGTGATCGGGTTAAAGTATGCCTGACCGCCCCTTTTGCCTCACTGCCGGTGACGAACGCGTATATGGTAAAAGAAAGGCGACAAGACAGTAACGGAGTGACAACGCCGAAATATTACATAAGGCATTCTGAGGCCGCCCGGGAAAAAACTCAGCCTCCCGTTAACCGGACAGCTGATAACGGGGACTGTGATGACGTGAGTGACACCCAAGACAAAGAATATCTCAGGCGGAACGCCAAAACACCGGGGCGTATCTACTTTACTCAGGACAAAAGGTTTAACGGGCGCGGCGAATACGATGTACCGGGTAATAAGCAGACTACGGAACGTATCGGTTCCGGGGGTAACGGTTTTGTATTCGTCATGTACCATGGCAAAAAACGCTACGCCGTCAAAAAGACGGTCTTGCGCGCAGCCGAGGTCAACGTTCAGACCGCGTTAAGTCATAATAATATTTTAGCGTTAAATGCCGTACTTATGGGGGAAAGACATGAACGTCATCCCGAGAGATTTTACTGTTTTCACTTTATGCCCCGGATGGATTACGATTTACGGAAAATCCTGTCAGACAAAAAAACCGGATGTCTTAAATCCTATCACCTCGCTAACGCCCGGGATCCCGCCAAATTCGCCAGAGGGTTTAAGAATGTGATGCATTTTTTAAATGAAACCCGCGAGGGCATAGCATACATGCACTCAAAAGGCTTTGTTCACCGGGACATCAAGGCCGGCAACATCATGATAAAAATGCAGTGCCGGCATAAGCATACTCCGCTTACCTGTGACTGCGGTAACTTCAGCGGATTCAAAGTTAAACTGGGAGATTTTGACTCGTCGGGAATCGTTCCGGGTTCAGATATAAAAGATCCGGCCGGTCAGATAATAAAATCCGCGACGATACTGCCGCTCGGCACTCCGGGCTACCGGGCGCCGGAAGTGTCCATGCATATCAACCTGAGCGGGCCGTGCGAATTATTGTATACCACGGCGGTTGATATGTGGTCTTTCGGATCTTTATTGTTAAATGTCTGCATAGGGAAAACAGCGGCATTAAGACAGCGGGAACAAGCCTCACTGCTGCTGAGCCTGACTCACGGCCGCGGCGAAGAGCTCTGGGAAAAAACAACGAAAATCAATAAACTTGAAAAAACAAGACCTTTCAGTGATAACCCTGAGTTAATCGGTCTGATCCGCGGATGCTTACAGACGGATCCCGCCCGCAGACCCTCAGCTAAAGACGCTAAGCCCATGATGGAAAACGTGATAAAAAAGACAGAGGTATAAACCGGATCAGAAAATCAAAAGCCCAGCGCGTATCTCAGCACCCGCTTTTTAAGCGGTGAATCAATATTCGCCGCTTTCAACGCCAGATTTCTGACCGCTTTTACCGGCGCCAGATCATTACTGAAGCTCTTGTAGAAAACATCCATCGCGGTCTGCATCAGTAAATTGTCTTTATATCTTGCCTTTTGATACCGCTTTAAAACTGACGTTTCATACCAGACCCGGTTATCGCCGACAGCGCGGGAGACAGCGGCCAGCAGCGCGTCCACATCCTTAAAACCTAAATTTACTCCCTGTCCGGCTAACGGGTTGACGGTATGCGCCGCGTCACCGAGGAGCACCACATTATTCTTATAATACTGATTCGCGTGCCGGCGGGTTAACGAAAACGCCCCTTTATCGAGGACGATAAAGTCAGGATCCAAACGCTCGGGAAAATGCCGGCGAATCTGCTCCGCCAGCTGAATGTTATCTAACCGCGTCAGCCCGGCAATGACTTCCGGCGAGTCATACCAGACTAAAGACGCATGATTACCGGAAAGCGGCAGTAAACTCCGGGGACCCTGGGGCGTGAACTGCTGCCAGGTCACATCCTGCCGCGGTATCTGAGTCTCAACATTAATAAGCATGGCGGATTGTTTATAATCCCAGCCTGTGACGCCTATTCCCGCCCAGTCTCTGACGTTAGAATCGGCGCCGTCACAGCCTAACAATAAGTGAGTATGAAATACCTCACCGGACTCTAACGTCACTGAAAGCGTCTGCTCATCAGTCCGGGAATAACAAAGCACGTTTGCCGGACAAACGAGGTTGACGTTATCGTGTGTCTGTAACTCCTGCCAGATACCCAGCTGAACATTGCGGTTTTCGATGATATGACCGAGGTGAGGTAAATCAAGCTGCTGATTAGAGAACTGAGTAATAAAACCGTCAAGCTCCCAGGTCTCAAGCCCGAGATAGGGAGCGTTTCGCATCGCGATAATATTTTGCCAGGCACCTAAACGTTCTAACAATCGCTCGGAGCCTAAACTGACCGCGGAAACTCGTAAATCCGGCGGCGATGACTCATCGTAAGCCCGCGGCCGGCGCCGCTCGATAACGGTGACCGTCAGTCCGAGCTGAGCCAGACCTAAAGCGACGGCGGCGCCGACCATACCGCCGCCGATAACCACAGCATCCTGATGCCTGAACTTTATTTCCACAATCCGCCCCTGAAAACCCTCGACCTCGGGTAAGTTTATCATTGTATCAGGCCGGCACAATCTATAATCGCATGAAAAAATCATCCGGCTAATGAACTAAGAACGTTATTACCGGCCGCCGGCTCAGCATTATTTAACAACCCTGAGCGACGGTTTGAACCGCTCGCCGCCCTTCGACCTGAATTCTCTGTGCAGTTTGTATGGCTGTCAATACAAAGTGCCGCATTCAGAAACACTGTGAGAACCAGCGCCCCGACTGCCGCACTGTAAGAGAAAAGTTTCAGATAATCATCCACATCCGCATCCTGACTGAGGGACGGGCCGCCTAATACCGCCGCCAAAAACGCTCCTATGAGACCGCCGACAACAATACTCACGCTGGTAATACTCGCCACTCTGGACGGCGGAACACCGGGATAGACAATATTATAAACCCGTCGCGCAATGGTGCATGCGCAACAACACCCTGATTCTGATTTTTTTGAGCTGTCAGCTTGAATTTGAGGTTCATTACCCGGTGCGGCCTCTTCCATATTTATACTGACGGCGTCGTATTCGGCACCGGAAGGAAATGCATTTTGAGCTTTGGTTAACTGCGCCATATTAAAACCCCGAACTTATTTTCAATCATCATTTTAGTCATCAGCCCTTAGCGAATAACGCTTTAAAATAAGTAAACTAACGTCCGACCTGAGGTCAATTAATCCTGAAAATAAAATTAATTTCAAATTAATTTTATTTAATCTTCAGTAAGCGGGTATTTAACGTTAACACCTGATCTTGCGCTAATCATCCGCCGGCAATACCAAAATCATACCAAAATCATAGCTTGGTTTTTCTGTGCGAAATCACGGTAAGATACGCGCAACAGCTAGTCAGACCTGCCCTTTAGAGGTAGAATGTCCCGCTATTTTTTTCCGAGCGTTATGAGCGAACCAAACTGATGAGTAAAAAACTTCACATCAAAACCTGGGGCTGTCAGATGAATGAGTATGACTCAGCAAAGATGGCCGATTTAATGCAAGAGTATGAAGGTTATACCCTGACGGACGAAGCTGAGGAAGCGGACGTTCTGTTACTTAACACCTGCTCGATCCGTGAAAAAGCACAGGAAAAGGTGTTCCATCAGCTTGGTCGCTGGAAAACCTTAAAAGATAAGAATCCTGATCTGATTATCGGTGTCGGCGGCTGTGTCGCGACACAGGAAGGCAGGCACATCAAAGAGCGCGCCCAGTGCGTGGATTTAATCTTTGGCCCGCAGACCTTACACCGCCTTCCGGAGATGGTGGAGCAGGTTAAGAAAGGCGAAAAAGCCGTTATTGACGTCAGCTTCCCTGAAATTGAGAAATTTGACCGTCTGCCGGAACCGCGCGCCGGGGGTCCGGCGGCATTCGTCTCCGTTATGGAAGGCTGCAGCAAATACTGCTCGTTCTGCGTCGTACCGTACACCCGCGGCGAAGAAGTCAGCCGTCCGCTTGATGACGTCATTCTTGAAGTCGCGCAACTGGCTGAGCAAGGCGTGCGCGAAGTCAACCTGCTCGGCCAGAACGTAAACGCTTACCGCGGTGAAACCCATGACGGTGACATTTGTACCTTCGCTGAGTTACTGAGATACGTGGCGGCCGTTGACGGTATCGACCGTGTGCGTTTCACCACCAGCCATCCGATTGAGTTTACTCAGGACATTATTGACGTTTACGCTGACACGCCTGAACTCGTGAGTTTCTTACACCTGCCGGTTCAGTCCGGTTCAGACCGGATTCTGACGGCAATGAAACGCGGTCATACGGCGCTGGAGTACAAGTCGATCATCCGTCGCTTACGTAAAGCCCGTCCTGATATTCTAATCAGCTCTGACTTTATCGTCGGCTTCCCGGGTGAGACGGTGCGGGACTTTGAAGACACCATGAAGCTGATCACGGATATCGGGTTCGATCACAGCTTCAGCTTTATCTACAGTGCCCGCCCGGGAACCCCGGCGGCCGATTTACCCGATGACGTTTCGCTTGAAGAGAAGAAACAGCGCCTCGCGAGATTGCAGCGTCAAATCACTCAGTATGCGACGCGCTACAGCCGTCACATGATGGGAACCGTTCAGCGTATTCTGGTTGAAGGCCCTTCAGTCAAAAACCCGATGGAGCTTTGCGGACGCACCGAGAATAACCGTGTCGTTAATTTTGAGGGTCAGCCGAAGCACATCGGTCAGTTCGCGGATGTCGAAATCGCCGACGTTTATACCAACTCACTGCGTGGTAAGTTTATCCGCGGTGAAGAGGAAATGGATTTACGCCGCGGCCTTCGTCCGGGAGATATCGTCGCCGGGCATAAGACGGAAGATGATACAGGCGTGGCAACCTTTACCCCTTAATCGAAAAGCCGCGGCAGTGACAAAGGCCGCTTCCGCGACTTTTCTTTTATAGTCATGACGATTAAGGCGGCTTTGATTTTCTGAGAAGTCTGATAAAATTAAAGATAAACGACGCCGGAAATTTGGAGCGACATACTTGTCCAGTAAACTCACCACTCTCAATTTGTATCTAGAACCTGCCGAACCACGCCGACTTGCCGCCCTTTGCGGACCTTTCGATGATAATATCAAGCAGTTAGAGCGCCGGATCGGTGTTGAGATCAGTTACCGTGATAATCACTTTACGATTGTGGGTCAGGCGCGGAACTGTCTGACAGCGAACAACCTGCTCAAAGATTTGTATTTGGAAACCCAGCCGGTAAAAGGCAGCACGCCGGATCTGGAACCTGAGCAGGTTCACATCGCGATTCAGGAAGCGGTATCGGTTGAAGCCTACGACAGCACCGGCGATAAAGAGTTATTCATTAAAACCCGTCGCGGCGTGATTAAACCCCGTAATCCGAATCAGCGCCAGTACATCGCTAATATTGTGCGCCACGATATTACTTTTGGTGTCGGCCCGGCGGGCACAGGTAAAACCTACCTCGCGGTAGCCGCGGCGGTAGACGCGTTAGAGCGTCAGGAAATTCGTCGTATTCTGTTAACTCGTCCGGCGGTCGAAGCGGGTGAGAAACTCGGTTTCTTACCGGGCGATTTAAGCCAGAAGGTCGACCCTTATCTGCGGCCTCTGTATGACGCGCTATTTGAAATGCTGGGTTTTGAGAAAGTAGAACGCCTGATTGAGAAGAACGTCATCGAAGTCGCTCCGCTGGCCTACATGCGCGGCCGTACGCTCAATGACGCTTTTATTATTCTCGACGAAAGCCAGAACACCACGGTTGAACAGATGAAAATGTTCCTGACCCGTATCGGCTTTAACTCACGCGCGGTGATTACCGGTGACGTCACTCAGATAGACTTACCGAAAAACACCAAATCCGGTTTACGTCATGCGGTTGAGGTACTGAGTAAAGTGAACGAAATCAGCATCAACTTCTTCGCTTCCCATGATGTCGTGCGCCACCCTGTCGTCGCTCGTATTGTTGAGGCTTACGAAGAGCATGAAATGCGGGTTCAGGCAGCCAGAGTCCGTCATGAGCAGGCGCTGAAAAAAGCCTCTGAGGGCAACACGGATGAAGCTTGATCTCGATCTGCAGATTGCTTCTGAAGCTGAAAATTTACCGGGCCGCCAGGACATTGAGCTTTGGGCGGCAGCGGCGCTCAAAGCCCGGGCGGATCGGGCTGAGCTGACCGTTCGTATCGTTGAGAATGATGAAAGCCGGTCACTGAATTCGGCGTACCGTGGAAAAGATAAACCGACCAATGTGTTATCTTTTCCGTTCGAGGCTCCGCCGGGCGTAACGCTGCCTTTATTGGGCGATTTGATCATCGCCGCCGATGTGGTCGCCGCCGAGGCGAAAGAACAAAATAAGTCCCTGGAATCTCACTGGGCGCATATGGTTGTACATGGATGCCTGCATCTGCTAGGGTATGATCATATTGACAATGACGAGGCCGTTGAAATGGAATCGTTAGAAACGCGATTGATTGAAAGTTTAGGATTTGAAAATCCGTATAAGGAACAATAATTAGACCGATTTTGAATGAGTCAGAATTACGCTAAGCGAGAGACTATGAGTGACGACATCCCCCCGAGTATAAACGCCCATAAGAAAGGCTGGCTTGATAAAGTAACGCAGTTGTTTCAGGGCGAGCCTCAGAACCGAGAAGAGTTAGTTGAAGTCATTGATGACGCCGAACAGCGTGACTTGATCACCGAAGACACCCGGGAGATGATTAAAGGTGTTCTTGAGGTATCCGACCTCAGGGTTCGCGATATCATGATCCCGCGGGTTCAGATTGTCACTCTGAACATTGATGACTCCATTGACGCGCTTCTCAGCACAGTCATTACTTCCGCGCATTCACGTTTTCCCGTTATCAACGAAGATAAAGATCACATAGAAGGCATTTTACTGGCCAAAGACCTGCTGAAGTTCGGTTTTAATCAAAGTGATGAGGACTTTTCCGTCGATAAAGTGATTCGTCCCGCCGTTGTCGTGCCGGAAAGCAAACGCGTTGATATTCTCCTTAAGGAATTCCGCAGTGAACGTTATCACATGGCCATAGTCGTCGACGAGTACGGCGGCGTTTCCGGTCTGGTAACGATTGAGGATATTCTTGAGGAAATCGTCGGTGAGATCCAGGATGAGTTTGATCACGAAAGTGAGGGAGAGTTTGAAATCCGCCGCGTCAACAATACGGTTTACTTAATCAGGGCGCTGACCACCATTGAGGACTTCAACCAGGAGTTTAACACTCAATTCAGCGATGAGGAATTTGATACGGTCGGCGGTTTAGTTTCGCACGCTTTCGGCCGTCTTCCTGAGCGGGATGAGGAAATTACCATCGGAGGGTTTGAATTTAAAGTCACCAACGCGGATACTCGCAGGCTGATTCAATTGCGAGTGAAGTTGCCGGAGGAGCATGCCTGATCTTTTTAACACTGATACCGAAGACGGCCACAGGTTTTTGCGCTTAGCGGCCGCTTTTTTAGCCGGAGCCGCCTGTACCCTGGCGTTTGCTCCGTATGATATTTGGATAATCTTACCTTTAGCTTTTGCCTTTTCTCTTCGGCAGTCCGCTTCGCTCTCACCTGAATCCGGCTTCGGATACTGGTTAAGCTTCGGCTTCGGTTACTTTGCCGTCGGCATCAGCTGGGTTCATGTCAGTATGGCTGAATACGGCGGCATTCCGCTTGGCGCCTCGTTATTTTTAACGGCGCTTCTGGCTTTAGTTCAGGCGCTTTTTCCTGCTTTCGCCGGGTATCTGAGCCGAAAAATAGCAGGTTCAAAGCCGGGTATTTTTCACACCTTACTGCTGTTTCCCGCGCTGTGGACGGGGTTTGAGTGGCTGCGCGGACTGGGCGCTTATGGTTTCCCCTGGCTTTGGGCGGGTTACTCGCAGACAGAAGGTCCGCTTGCGCCGCTCGCCCCGAGCATCGGCGCGCTGGGGTTAAGCTATGTACTTATGCTGATCTCAGGCTGCGTCGCGCTGGCGTTACAGCGAAAGCTTCTGCCTCTGCTCCTGTTGTTTCCGCTTATCGCCGCGGCCACCCGGCTCTCGCCTTCACTTTCTGATATTCATCAGGACGGTAAGTCATTCAAACTGGCAATGGTGCAAGGCAATATTCCTCAGAGCACCAAGTGGCGGCCGGAGGCTTTATGGCCGACCCTTATGAAGTACATGGATCTGACCAGAGAAAACTTTGACGCTGACGTCATCATCTGGCCGGAGGCGGCGGTTCCGGCGCCGCAAATCGATCCGAATGTCGCTCAGTTTCTCGCCGGCGCTGATCAAGCCGCCAACTTAAACGACAGCGCGATTATTACCGGTATTATCGGGCTGAGAAATAGTGAGTTTTTCAATCAAATGATCGTGCTCGGCAATAGCCGGACTAAAAAGCAGTCTCACGGTGACTACAAGGCCGACGGTACTAACCGGTATAAAAAACATCACTTACTGCCTGTCGGTGAGTTTGTGCCGCTGCAGGATTTACTGCGTCCGGTCGCGCCCCTGTTTAATTTACCCATGTCGTCATTTACCCGCGGCCCGTACGTTCAGCCGGATTTACGGGCCCTGGGGTTTCGCTTTACCACGGCTATTTGTTATGAAATCGCCTTCCCTGAGCAGGTAAGAGCCAACTTAAAAACCGATAGCGACGTACTGCTTACCGTTTCTAATGATGCCTGGTTCGGCACCTCTATCGGGCCGCTGCAGCATATGCAAATCGCCCAGATGCGGGCACTGGAATTAGGGCGCCCGCTAATCAGAGCGACCAATAACGGCGTCACCGCCGTCGTTAACGAACACGGAAAAATCACCGGCAGACTGCCGCAGTTTGAAACCGGAGTATTACGGGCTGACATCAGACCGGTAAAAGGTGAAACCTTATTTTATCGTTTAGGTCAGTCGCCGGTATTGATTCTTTGTGGTGTTTTAGTCGTTTCAGGATTACTGAGAAAACTCATTACCCGCCGTTAAGCTATTGATATAAAAAGCGGATAATGATTTTTGCGATCAGGGCTGCCGGTAGCAGGGCTTTTCAGCGAATAAGTGAGGCCGCTTAACCGCTTTTCTAATTATACATAATACAGTCAGCGGCAATTTACTGAACATTTTTCAGGATTTCTTAATACAAACCTTAAGAAAGCTCACTGTTTTCAGTAAACAAAAAAAATGCCGGGCTTTCTTATTCGTTCATTGAATGGTTTTCATTTTGGTATCTCCCGACGAAGTGACGATAAACAACAGGCACGGGCCGGAAAAAATAAGGATAAAGCTTGCGAAGCTGCTCCGGGTTGACAATCCGCCGGCGGCCCGTTATCCGGCCTGAAACGATGAAAACGGCAAGTTAAAGGGTCGCGTCGAAAGTTGTCGCAAACATACCGGATTCTTAAAATAAACGAATATGTTATCGACAGCTGTTTATAACGGCAATTCTGCCGTCTTTCTTTCAAGAATGAGATAGCCGTACTCCTCAGCCAGTTCAGGCGAATCATCTGAAAAAGCGTTAAAAACGATGCGGGCAAAATCAGCGTAAGTTTTCACCGGCCATTTTTTCAAAGCATATTTCAAAGCATCATCTGAGTTATGATTAACTCTCTTTACGTCATAAAAAGTTAGACTATCCGGAATAACTTTTTCAATAACAGCCTGCCACTTTGTCTGCAAAAAAGGAATCCACTTTGATATAAATTCGGGAGATGGTTCCTTTTGGACTTCGTCCGTATCAGGTATTACTAAATGGCGTGCCGGTTCTGGTTTAGCCGGCATAACTACTGCGGCCGGTGTTTCCGCGGAAGATGAAGCGCCGCCGGTGCTAAAGCCGTTAGTTTGAAAGCTATGTCCGTGTCCGGATTCAACTCCCATAACCCTTTGCCTTGTTTGCCTTAATTGTTCCAGCAACATATCTTGTTGTCGAGAACATCGTGACTGTTGTTCCTCTTTAACAGGCACCTCATTAAAACTCAACGCATCTGTCGCAGCGGCAAATGCCGGTATATCTCTTTGTTCCGGTGCCTGCTGGGATTTCAGCGACCCGTCTTCTGATTTGTGTTCTTGACGCAATTGACGGATGGTTTTATCTTTTTCACTTAGTTGAAAAAGCAGAGCATCAATCAGTTCATGAGTATTTTTCATAGTATTATTAACTGAAGAAGCAGGCTTAGCAAAGCTTCCGTTTACGGGCTTAGGGGGCACGCCTGCCTGAAGATCTTGTCGCAGCGCTTCATTATCCCGCTTTAATTGATTATTTTCTCTTGTCAGTTTTTCAATTTGCTCAGATTGATCAGAATTCTTTTTTACGCATTCTGCTGACGCGGTAACAATCCGGTTTAAACAGTGGCGGAGTTGTTGATTTTTTTCCTTAACATCGGCCATAAAGACGTCAACCGGCCGGGCAGGTTCTTTTGAACGTGCAGTAAAGGCGGGAAGTGACTGTGTCACAGGCTCGCCCGGGGGCAAACGAGTTTTGATTTCATCACCTTTTATTTTCGCTAACAAAGGAGATAACCGTTCCAGGATACCGTCTAAGTCAATATTATTATCTCTGGTAAAACAGTATAATAAGTTTTGCACGTCCCTTGAAATCGTTTCAGGTGAGATAAAACGCTGGGAAGATCTCGCGGGGAAAAGCAGGTTTTGAAATTCCCGGCATAATTGATTAATTTCAGTTTCGTCCCGGCCTTGACGAATCTCCTCAACAATTGCTTCGGCCAGCTCAGTTATAAGACGCGGCGATAATTTTTTTCTGTTTTCTGCTGTACCGTGAACGGGCTGAGTACTATACATGCTGAAAGCATCATGAGATTTAACTTTTACTTCCACCGCAACCTCCGATGAGTTTTCACAAGCGAATAATAATGACATCGGGCAACGGCTGAATTTAAGACTCATGCCGCTAGAAGCCGCTAGAAACTGATCATTGAATAAATATGAATGTTCAATCGCCAAATTATCCCGTCAGTAAATGGTGTCGATGACGGGCTTTTCAAAAGTAAATCTCGAACTTAATTCAGTCAAATTAAATTATGTTCATGTTTCCGCGGCTGCCTAAGGGTTCAGCGGCTCACGGCTGAACTCCTCACCGTCACAAACCGGGCAGCCCGGAATCGCGCTGGCAAATTGCACTTCCGTGACATGACCGCAGTTGGCGCAAATCATGCGTCCCTGACTGACGATTTCACCCGCCCGGTAAAAACCGTGATGTTTAAATTCGTTCACGAGCTCGTGCCACTCGACCTGACTTCTGTCTGATATTTCACCGAGCCAATGCCAAAGCGTGTTCTCAATGGCGAGTACGGTCGGGCTTGAGGCGATATTTTTGTCGTTCTGCTGATTAAGATAGGTCGAGATATCACGTTTTAAAAAGTCTTCAACGAGATTCAGCTCCTGTTCATCCGCGTCAGCTTTCAGCTTAAGAAACCGCTTACCTTGAGCCACGGATTGGTATAAATCCTTAGCGGTCAGAGAATTGTCCTTTTCATACTCAGTCTTAACTTGCGAAATCAGATTTTGATACAGCTCTAGTAACGCATTGCTTCTTTTGCTCATTCTGGTCACTCCGTATTCACATGAATCGTCAACAAAACACGAATTTATAGTTCAAGCCCGGCCTCTTATGGTTTATCCTATGCCTATTTACCGATCCTATCCAGGGACTGGATCAAATTTACAGCTTTCGCCGGAAGAAATCATTGATGCAAGAGCAATATAATCATTTAGAAATTGAAGCTAAGGTACAACAGCACTGGGCTGATAAAAAAACCTTTGAAGTTAAAGAAGATCCTAACCGGGAAAAGTTTTACTGCCTGTCTATGTTCCCGTACCCGTCAGGTCGCCTGCACATGGGACACGTGCGTAACTACACTATCGGTGATGTCGTTTCCCGCTACCAGCGTTTACAGGGAAAAAATGTGCTGCAGCCTATCGGCTGGGACTCTTTCGGTCTGCCGGCTGAAAACGCGGCGATCAACAACAAAACCGCGCCGGCGCCCTGGACTTACGAAAATATCGACTACATGAAAAACCAACTGAAAATGCTGGGCTTCGGTTATGACTGGAGCCGTGAAATCGCGACTTGTACGCCGGAATATTACCGCTGGGAACAATGGTTTTTCACTAAGCTTTATGAAAAAGGGTTAGTTTATAAGAAAACCGCCTCGGTAAACTGGTGTCCCAACGATCAGACCGTGCTGGCGAACGAGCAGGTTCAGGACGGCTGCTGCTGGCGTTGCGATACTCCGGTGGAGCAAAAAGACATTCCGCAGTGGTTCATCAAAATCACCGCTTACGCGCAAGAGCTGTTAAACGATTTAGACAATCTGCCGGACTGGCCCGATCAGGTTAAGGCCATGCAGCGCAACTGGATCGGCCGCAGCGAAGGCGTTGAGATCACCTTTGATGTCGCTGACAGCGATGAGTCACTTGACGTATACACCACCCGTCCGGACACCTTAATGGGGGTGACTTACGTCGCGATCGCGGCGGCTCATCCTATGGCTGAGGCGGCGGCTGAGGATAACGCGGAATTAGCGGCGTTTATCGAAGAATGTAAAAACGCTCCTACTTCAGAAGCGGATATGGCGACGATTGAAAAGAAAGGGGTTTTCACCGGCATTTACGCCGTTCACCCGATCACCGGCGATCAAGTGCCGGTATGGGCGGCCAACTTCGTATTAATGAGCTACGGCACCGGCGCGGTGATGTCTGTACCGGCGCACGATCAGCGTGACTATGAGTTCGCCGCCGAATATGACCTGCCGTTAAAAGGCGTTATTAAACCCGCTGAAGGTGAGCTGGACATTTCCGAGACGGCTTACACTGAAAAAGGCGAGCTGTTCAACTCCGGCGAATTTGACGATTTAAATTTTGATAAAGCGTTCAACGCTATTGCCGCGAAATTAGAAAGCGCGAACAAAGGTCAGCGTAAAGTCAATTACCGCCTGCGTGACTGGGGGGTTTCTCGTCAGCGTTACTGGGGCGCGCCGATTCCGATGGCGACGCTGGATGATGGCACGGTAATGCCGATTCCTGAAGAGCAGCTGCCGTTAACCCTGCCTGAGGATGTGATCATGGACGGCGTTCAGAGTCCGATTAAAGCGAACACTGACTGGGCGAAGCTGACAATAAACGGTCAGGCGGCGACGGCTGAGACCGATACCTTTGATACTTTTATGGAATCAAGCTGGTATTACGCCCGTTATTGCTCGCCGCAGGCGGATCAGATGCTGGATCCCGCTAAAGCCAACTACTGGCTTCCCGTTGATCAGTACATCGGCGGTATCGAGCACGCTTGTATGCATCTGCTTTACTTCCGCTTCTTCCACAAGTTACTGCGTGACGCGGAGCTTGTCGACTCTGACGAGCCGGCGAAGCGATTACTTACTCAAGGTATGGTATTGGCGGACGCTTATTACTACACGGGTGAAAAAGGCGCTCGTGTCTGGGTTTCTCCGCTCGATGTCGCTGAGCTTGAAAAAGACGACAAAGGTCGTGTGACGAAAGCTGTCGACAAAGACGGGAACGAGCTGGTTTATGCCGGCATGAGCAAGATGTCGAAATCGAAAAACAACGGCATCGACCCGCAAGTAATGGTTGAGAAATACGGCGCCGATACCGTGCGTCTGTTCATGATGTTTGCATCACCGCCGGAGTTAACCCTGGAATGGCAAGAGTCCGGCGTTGAGGGCGCGCACCGTTTCCTGAAACGTTTGTGGAAACTGGCTGCTGATCACACGGCCGCGGGTGAGACGCCGGCGCTGGATAAGTCAGCGTTGAACGCGGATCAAAAAACGCTGCGTCGTGAATTGCATAAAACCATCCTTAAAGTGACTGATGATATCGGTCGTCGTCAGATGTTCAACACCGCCATCGCGTCGGTAATGGAGCTGATGAACCACCTGTCAAAAGCGAAGAAAGAATCCGAGCAGGACAGGGCGATCATCGGTGAGGCGCTTTGTGCGATTGTACGTTTGCTGTATCCGATCACGCCGCACATGAGCTTCCGGTTATGGCAGGAACTGGGCAACGAGCAGGCGATTGAGGACAGCCGCTGGCCGCGGGCGGATGAATCAGCGCTGGTTGAGGACAGCAAACTGATCATCGTTCAGGTAAACGGTAAGTTACGCGCTAAAATCACGGTAGCGGCTGACGCTTCGAAAGAAGATGTCGAAACACTGGGTCTGACCTCCGATAACGTCATCAAGTTCACCGACGGTAAGACGGTTCGTAAGGTGATTTATGTCCCGGGCAAATTACTTAACATCGTCGCTGACTAGAGGACTGAACCGGACATGCTCATTAAACGCGTCGTTTTGGCTCTGACGGCACTGAGCGTTATGCTCAGTGCCGGTTGCGGCTTTAAATTACAAAGCAGTTATTCCATACCCGCTGATTTCAGGAATATGAACCTGACCAGCCGGGATAAATACTCTGAGCTGACCCGCTTAGTAAGAAAGCGGTTACGTTTTAATAACATCACTCTGGTTGACGATTTACAGGCCGCGCCGAGACTCAATCTTATTAAAGACAGTTTAGAACGCTCAACCTTGTCACTTTACCCGACGGGTAATGTCGCTGAGTACGAACTGATTTATCACGTTAACTTCACCATCGCGCTTGCGGATAAAGAAGCCGTGCCTTATGACGTGATTATCCGCCGGGATTATCAGGACGATCCGCGAACCGCGCTGGCAAAAAGCCGTGAGATGGACTTGTTAGTCAAAGAAATGCGGGTTCAGGCAGCGGATAAAATCGTACAGACGATTGCGGCGGCTGAGTAATGAAGCTGTTTCCCGATCAGCTGTTTAAGCATCTTTCACCTGTCAGGCCGTGCTACCTTTTGTTCGGTGATGATCCGTGGCTGATTGACAGCAGTAAGCGGCGGATCTTAAAAGCGGCTCGCGAGCAGGGTTTCGAAGAGCGGATTCAGCTCTATCAGGAAGCGGGCTTTAACTGGACAGACTTACTGAATGAATGGCAGGCCATGAGCCTGTTTGCCAGCAGACGAATTATTGAGTTAACCCTGCCCAATTCAAAACCGGGCACCGAAGGCGCGGCCATCCTTAAAACGTTATCGGCTCAGCCTGATCCGGATATCCTGTTTATTGTCCAGGGCGCTAAAGTCACCGCGGAGCAAACCGGCGCTAAGTGGTTTAAAAATCTCGACAGCCAAGGGATTTACTTACCTTGTAACACGCCTGAAGGCCCGCGGTTTCAGCGCTGGCTGGATAACCGCGTTAAATATTTCGGTTTACATCCGCAGCCTGACGCCAGAGCTATGCTGGTTACCCTCTACGAAGGTAATCTGTTAGCGGCGGATCAGGCATTACAACTCCTGCGGCTGCTGTCACCTGAAAAGCCGATCACCGCGGAACAACTGAGCGCTTATTTTGATGATCAATCCCGTTTTAACGTGTTTCAGCTGACTGACGCCCTGCTGACCAATAAGAAAAATAAAACGATTCATATGCTGTCGCAGTTAAAAGCGGAAGATACCGCTCTGCCCGTTGTTCTCTGGTCACTGTTTAAAGAGCTCAACATCCTGTCCAGGCTCAAGCGGGCGCAACAGGAGCGCCGGAACCTGAATACGCTCTGGGCTAAGTTTAGTATCTGGGATAAACGAAAGCCCTTGTATCAGGACGCCCTGAATCGTCTGAGTTTGTCGCAAATTGAGCACATGCAGGCGATGACGTCGCAAATTGAGTTAAATTTAAAACAGCGCGGCTTCGAGGACTGGACGTCACTCACCCATTTGTGTTTGCTGTTTGATCCTGTCGCCCATCATTCACTGTCGAGTATTGAGCTGTAAATGAAACGCGTCGGTATTTTAGGCGGTACGTTTGATCCCATTCACTTCGGTCATATCCGCCCCGCGCTTGAGGTAAAACAGGTGTTAAAGCTCGATAAAGTCTGGTTAACGCCGAACCATATTCCGCCGCATAAAAACGGTACTGTCACCGCGGCCGGGCACCGCCTTAATATGGTGCGGCTGGTTTGTGATGAATACGATGATTTTGAACCGTGCGATATTGAAATTAACCGCGATACGCCGAGTTATACCGTCACCACATTAGAAACCTTAACTCAGCTTTACCCTGATACCCGGTTTACGTTTTTAATGGGCATGGACTCATTACTGTCTTTAAACAAGTGGCATCAGTGGCAGAAACTGTTTGAGCTGTGTGATATCGCCGTCACTCACCGGCCGGAGTATCAGGTACCGTCAGGCTGTGAAATGGCGGCGATTTACGAAAAACGCTTGACGGCGTCGGATAACGCTGACCGGGCAGAAAACGGCAGAATTTTTGATATTGAGGTTCAGCCGCAACCGATTTCGTCAACCGCTATACGTCAGACGATTAACTCAAAACAACTGAGCGGCTTATTCATGCCTGACGTCGTTGTTCAATACATTTGCGCTCATCAGCTTTACGCGGGGTAGATTGCCCCCTTTAACCCGGAAAAAGCGGCCGGACGCATAAGAGCCAGATAACTTTATCATTTTTAACCATAAAGCAGTTAAGCGACTTCACTTATCCGGTGAATGCCTGACGCTCATAAACCGGCTGAAATTACCGCCGGCGGCGTGACGAATACTCCTTTTTCCGGGATTAACGAGCCATTAACTATTTTAGGCGGCTTAGGCCTTGGTTTTAGTTTCCTCTTTAGTCTGACTTTTCTCACGGAGCATTGTAAACAAATCCCTGACTATCCCGACTTGTAAGTAATCAGGGTCAAAACCTCCGTTTTGTAAGTGGTCATAAGCTCCTCTGACATTTTGTTTTTTAATTGTTGTTTTTAACGTTGCTAACGCATCCGCATGATCAAGGCCGCCGGCTTTTATAATACTTAATAAAATGCCCGCCGACTGATCTCTCAATTGCTTGCTAACAGAAGCTCTCTGGGACATATCGCTTGCGCCGTTTTTTCTGCAATATTGCGTCATCAGTTTTTCTTTACTCATTATCTGAACTGAAATGCGCGCTTTATCGTGCTTTTCTATTACTATCGCGTCCTCCCATTTGAATTGGCCAAGGAATTCCTCAACATTACGGAACGCTTGAATATCGGCGGCTGAGTAGATTCCGTACTTTTCGACAACAGGCTCATTTGAGTTTAAGTTCGGATGACGGTACCCGAACAGCTCGTCCGCTTCTTCTGATGGCAACTCTTCTTGTTGCTCGTTCTTTGTTGCGTCCAGCTCAAATTGGCCTGTTGTCTTAAGCTCTGTGCCATTGTCTTCCCCGCCGGCGTTTATCCGCGGCCCGGCGGTCAGAGGATGATATCCGCGGTGCTGAATATGCCGGTTAACCGGTGAACGAGACGCGGTTCTGTGATTTAAAATACCATTTGTAAATTCTTGCACCTGTTCGGATTGGTTGAAAAAGCCGGTCAGCGCACGAGATTTTGGCGTGTCACGAACAAACCGGACGGACAGCCAGTCCGGCAGCCGGCTCCAACGCTTAGACTTTATCTCTATCTGACCGTTTGCTCTCAAGTAAGCGGCAAAGTGTTCGGTTCGCTCTTTATTTCCCTGAGTTACTTTAAACGTTAAGCTTACCCGCTTACTCTTATTACCTTTAAACGTAACTGGTACTTCCGACATTTTATCTTTAATATATCCGGCCAGCCCATTATCAGGGTTAACCAGCGCCTCAGATTGAGGATCCCAGTTGAAAGGTTGCTGTATTTCTGTATAGCCTGATATAGTCATCTTGTCCCGCCTGCTTTGATTTTTATGAACCTCTGGTCAAGGTAAACCTAACTAACGGTTTTTCCAATGATTATTAACCTTATTTAACCCGGGGTTCATAGTAAGCGGCGGAACAAAGCAGACCAACTCTGTCGTCACTCCCGCGAAAGCGGGAGTCCGGTGCCTTTGGTTAATCCGGATAAAAGTCCGCGGATGACCGGCATTCACAACTGTTTCTTTTTCCTCGGTCGCGGGCATGACAAATGAAGCGCTGAAATTTAAACCGGGTTTATCTGAACCGCGACATCCCTTATTAAAACCGGTTAACCGTACGTTCAGGGCAACCGCCGTAATATGAGCGTTCTTCCTTTACGGAGAATATCCATGTCATCATTACTTAACACCCTGTGTTTCGCGGTCTTATGCGGCCTGAGTTTTCATACTTCCGCCTCTGATTATCATGCCGACCGTACTCACCTTGTCGATCAGAATGAAAACCTGGGTACGTATTTATTTCGCGGTAATACGCCTCTGGCCGGAGATAAAAATCAACGCCGCTTTGTTTATGAAAAACTCGCGGGCCGGATCAGAGCCGGCGTTAATCACCGGTTAGATCTGGGCTTTTATCTGGTTGACCTCAGCCTGATAAACCGCGTCTCACCTGACGAAAACAGAGACTTAAACATCGAGAGCGGTTTTTTTGAAAATTTCCCGGAAAAAGGCGCGTTAGCGCACCATGCGATTACCGGACAGCTTGTTTCTTATCCCGAGGTACTGAAAAATCTGGGTAAATATAATGACGCCGGGCGGACAGACAGCATCAGCTTTCCGTTTTTTATTGATACTCGATGCTGCAGTTTTTCTTAATTGACAATCATGCAGCATAACCCATATTCTGAAATGTTTTTGCATGGGATTTTAATGAAGGAATTTCTTCCTGACGACCTAAATCTCTACCTGCCATATGCCTGCTAGAGTCTCGTTCTGGTAAGGAATCATGGAGTGCCGTAATTAAGCTCTCTAATGCTGCATTTGGATCATTGGCACATACCACTTCTTGAATCGTAGCAACAAGCGCTTCAACTTTTAGGCGTTCAATTAGGCAACCCACAGGCATCCCAGGGTGTTTGTTTTTAAGTCGGACAGATTGCTCAGGATGTTGCAACAGTAAATGCTCGCACAGAAGGCTTAAGATCAGGCCATGCTCCGAACCATCGACACCTTGCTGTTTGCTCAACTTGTTCCAACCGCAATGAGCTTTCCAATCCTGGATAAAAACCTCTACTAACCACCTTAATGTATAAAGTCTTGCTATATCATGGTGATGCCATGACATATTGCTAGCGATCAAGTAACGATATTCTTCTTCTCCTTCATATTTTAGCGCCACAACAAATCTCCGTTTACTATGCGCATTAACATATAGCCTCGCAGCCATCATGGTGACTTTCTTCTCTTCACCACCGCGAATAGACAGTTGAAGTTCAACACCTTTTTGACGATTAAAATAGGTATCAACTCGTGCTTTTGAGTTCTTGCTGCTCACTCGTTGATTTGTTCTTAATTGACTGACTATTTGAGCGTGATGAGTGATTTCTTCAGCTTTATCCATGAAATCAGCAGTCCCATATAATGCATCGGCTAATACGCTCTTGATTTTAAAGTTTGGAAAGGCGGTGGTAAATTCTCTTAGCATTTCTAGTGCAAGCGCTTGTTTAGTCGGATAGTTAACATGGTCAGGCATGGGTCTTTGTGGTCGCTCTTTTTTAGCGATACCTTGTCGTTGCAGCTCTTTATCCCGTTTGCTCCAAATGGCGAGATTCGGATCGGGGGTATAAAACCTAAACCCAACTGGAAAGGTTACCGTATCGGTGACAAGTACCATGAATATCAGCTCTTGCCCATTGATATACCCACCTGTCGGTTTGTCTTTGATTTTATGTGCACCTGCAATACAAGTCGTTTTTTTAGCTCGGTGTTTATGGGTATCATCAATATCTAAATGGCCGTTTGTTAATTGATAATGTTTGAATATATTGCAAATACTCGCTTGAAGTAGGTACTGCCAAGGGATTTTAGCTTTGTAGAATATCCAGCATAAGCCCGTTGACTTGAAAACGCCTAAACTTCTCCGTTCAAAAGCTGCCCAGTTCAAAGCCTCAGTCATGATAACTCCAGTGATCATCGCTCCTAATACTATTTTTTGAGTTCTTGTTAATTTTAATGAGGGTTTAATCAAGGATAACGAAACATTTAATGCATCAAAAAATTGAGTAACAATTGAAAGGCTACGAATAAACATAATGAACTGCTTGACGAGTATAAGCTTTGAGTTCACTCTAACACTTCAGACTGCTGTTGTGATGCTGATTATGCTTCGGATGCCTTAGCATGGAGTCGCAGCAGTAGTTTGACCTATAGCTAAATCAATTTTTTATCAAGCTCTAAAAACTGCAGCATCGAGTGATAAGTTCCCGGACTTAGTCGAGCGGACGGGAGATTGCATCAGGCAAAAGCTCTGTGACGAGCTCGCTCCGCTTTACAACAATCCGGATAATCTGCCTGTCGTCGTTTATTTCCACTGCGAAGCGGGGACAGACAGAACGGGCAGTTTAGCCGCCGCCTACCGTTTTCGGTTTAAAGGAATGACAGTGCTATGTAAGATTAACAGGAATAAAATGGAGCCTCTATTATGTATTGAGTTTTAGTAATCTGCCTTGCCTTGCCTTGGTATTAGTATAAAATACGCTCAAATATTTTAATCAGTTGGTTTAGGCCTGTGCAGTTCAGAAAAGATATAAATGGTTTAAGAGCCATAGCAGTAATAGCTGTTGTGCTATTTCATTTTAATGCGAGTTGGATGCCCGGCGGTTTTGCAGGGGTGGACGTGTTTTTTGTTATTTCTGGTTTTTTAATGACAGGGATAATATTTAGAGGGATTGAGCAAGAAAACTTTTCTATTTTGAAGTTTTATGTTGCGAGAGCTAACAGGATCATACCTGCATTAGCGGTTCTTTGTTTGGTCTTGTTAGTCTTTGGTTGGTTCTATCTTACTCCGTTTGATTACAAAGCATTAGGAAAGCACGTAGGCAGTAGTATGGGCTTTTTATCCAATATCATATATTGGAGGGAGTCTGGCTACTTTGACGCAGCTTCACACGAAAAGTGGCTTTTACATACTTGGTCTTTATCTGCTGAATGGCAGTTCTACATAATCTATCCATTAGTCCTTGTTGCTATGAGAAAGTTTATGTCGTTAAAGGCTATGAAAGCGACTGTTTTAGTTGGAACGGTGTTGGGCTTTATCTTCTGTGTTGTAGCTACTTATAAATGGCCTAATCCTGCTTACTATCTATTACCTACCAGAGCGTGGGAAATGATGATTGGTGGTGTTGCATACCTTTACCCGTTAAAACTCGCAGAGAATAGGAAGAAAGTCTTTGAATGGGTTGGGTTGGCACTAATAATCCTATCTTATATTTTCATTTCAAAAGAAAACTTATGGCCTGGGTATTTGGCTTTAATTCCTGTTTTTGGTGCGTTTTTGCTAATCCAAGCTCAAAGGAATGATAGTATTGTAACAGGTAATATTATATTTCAATCATTAGGTAAGTGGTCTTATTCGATTTATCTTTGGCATTGGCCTCTTGTAGTTTCAATATACTACCTTTCTTTAAATGAACAGTTTATATATTTTGGTATTCTATTATCAGTAATACTTGGATTTATTAGTAATAAATACATTGAGAGTATTGGTTTCGAAAATAATTTTAAATCTATAATTCAATACTTAAAATGTAAGCCGATTTATATGACTTTGTTTGTTGGGTTATTAGGTAGTTATACCTTTTTATCACAAGGTGTAGATGGAAGATTTGAAATTGATAATGACAAGAAATTAATAATTAGTGAAATTAAAATGCCATTAAGAACAAATGGTTATTGTTTTTATTCTTTTAATGATGGACAGGAAGAAATTAGTGAGGATGTTGGTTCTGATTGTTATTTAGGTGATATATCAAGTAAATCATCAACATTACTATTTGGTGATTCCTATGCAGGACATAATGAACCATTTTTTGATGAGATTTTTAAGAGAAATAATAAATCATTTCAATCAATAGTTACTAATTGGTGTATAGCATCCTTTACAGATAACTTTACAGGACCTAAAACCCATAATGCATATAAACAATGTTTAATTAATAGAAGTTATCTTAAGAAGAATCTGAAAAATTATAAAAATGTAATATTTGCAGGTTCTTGGGATAGTGCATTGGCTAAAAATCAACTTAATGATTTTAAATTAGTCGTAGATGAAGCTTCTAATATGGGAATTAATGTTTTTATAATGGCAGCTCCACATAGATATACAAGTAGTATCATGAAAAAGTTTTACAGATCTATCTATTTTAAAAGTGATTTTGATATCAATGAAGTGAATGATAATGATCATAAAATGAAAATTGCTAATTCACAATTAAAAGAACTATCTAAAAAATATAAAAATGTACATTTCATTGATAGAAAAGAACTTTATAATGATAGTAATACATTCAGAATAAATAATTTGGAAGTACCATATAGTCTTGATGGAGGACATATTTCAATTATCGGATCTAAATACTCAGCCCTACACTTTATGAGTGGTGAAGGTTATATAAGTACTATGAAGTATTTTGATTGATTTTAATGTAGTTCAAATGTGTCAGGAAGATCTTTTATTATTTCTTTTAGTTTAAGATCTTCCATTTTGAAATAGAATGCTTTCTTACTTCGGTCATAGTGATTATCCTTAATGAAGTTATGTTTTGATAGTGTCTCTATGGCTGTATTAGCTGACTTTTGTTTCAATTTCTGGCTCTTACCCTCAATATCTAATAATTTTGCGATATGCGAAAGGTGAAGATATTTAGCGTGTGGTCCCATACTCATTAAATACAGTGCGATTTTTTGAGAGTTTATTTTTAGCCCTTTCAATAAGCAGGCATTTACAAAGAATGTATTGCTATTAGTATCAAAACAATCAGGTTTGATATTGTAAGTTAAGATCTCATTTTCTTTATCTAAAATAAAATATGAAAATATTTCATTATTAATTTGGTTTAAGAAATCCATTAGTTCATATTTTGATTCTCCTCTGAAAATCTTATATTTTTCTTGTAATTCCTTTATGCTTATTTCAATTGTTCTATTTTCTTTTGTTCTAATTATTTCGTTATGAAGCAATATAGAAAATAGATAAAAATCTCTTGGTTTTTCAAATGACCTTATGAAGTTAGTATCTCTAACTGCATTTTGATTTAATAAAATTATTAACTTATTCTTTTCAATTTTTGGCAATTGTGGTAGTTCATTATATTTAGTCATAATATCCTCTTTTTGGAACGGTTGTGTAATACAATTATCATATATTTATTAAATGTAAATAGGTAATTAAAATTATTTATTCGCACTACGTGCGGATTCTCAGAAAGGCGCATAGCGCAATTGGCTTTTAGTATTTTAAAAATAATAATAAATAAAATACTTAAAGATATATTAGGGTGTTTTATCAATGACAAAATAATCTGATATTTAAAGTAATAACCCAATGTGTTGCTTTTTATTTTGGAACGACTGCGGAATGAACTTGGAACTATTGTGTGATGTGATTGGAACAGTTATGGAATGATGTTGGAACGGTTACGGATATCTATCTAATTATTATTGTAAAAGTCCCAATGTTTGACAATATTATAATATATGCTCATATATTTAATGTATATACGAACAAACACGTTTGTATACTCACTATACAAACTTCGCTTGTGTTCGCCCTACGGGTAGAAACAATCAAAGATTGTTTATTCTGAAAATAATATGGAGATTTTAAATGGAATTAAAAACAACATTAAGATTTGAAAAAATAAAAGATTATAATAATTTAAACTTATCAAATGCTCACGTATATAGATATTTAGAAACACCGAATGCTAATCCAAAAATAAGTAATAAAAAATTACTTGGTTCAGGTAATGTCGTTAGGGACGTAAAATGCAAGTTTGAAAAAAATAATATAACCCCAAGAAAAAATGCAGTGCTTTGTATTGAGGCCATATTAAGCCTCTCGCCTGATTTTTTCCAAAGTAATACCAACACAAAAGATTTCGCAATAAGTGCCCGTAAATGGCTAATAAGCGAGTTTGGTGATAATCTTGTATCTGCTGTGTTGCACCTTGACGAAAAAACGCCACATATACACGCTCATATTATTCCAATGACTGACGATGGGAGATTATCAGCTCGTGAGCTTTTTAATAAAAGCACACTGGCCGATTATCAAAAGTCTTACTTAAACCAAATGAAAAAAGTTGAACCTAAACTAAAATATAATCAAGGTTCAAAGGCGGAGCATACAAAGCTAAAAGATTATTATTCTATGGTTAATAAAGAAATCGAAGATAATGAAGAGCTAAAAGATAATATTTTTAAATTAGAAAATGAACTTGAAGAAAAAGAAGATAAAATATTCTTTATGGGTAATAAATTGAAAAAATTAGAAAAATCAATAAAGTCACAAAACAATGAAATATCTAAGTTGAAACAATTTATTGAACAGTTAAAAGATAAGGTTAAGGAACTTTCTAATCCAATTAAGCCAGAAAAAGAACCTGAACAGGAGTATGAATACCAACACCTTTTTCCAGAATTAAATCCAAATAATTTCCCTGATGAGATCAAAAATAATAAAGATAAAAAAAGGAATAGATTAAAGAGGTAGATCTTTAATCTATTCCTTTTAGATTATTCTAATGAATAATCTTTTTCTGGAGTATCAACACCCCAAAAATTAGTAGCTCTTAATATTTCTATAAATCTTCCGTCCATTTTACCACTTCGATAGGCATCAAGTATTTCTTGTTTTAGCCCAAAGAACTCCCCAAGCCCATCGACAGGCTTTACGTTTTCTTTCTTTTCAATCTTGCTATTCTTAAGAACAAAATGAATAACTTGTCCATTTGAATATAAAGCAGTACAGGCTTTTGAATCACTTGAAATAACAAAACCTGCAAAGTTCTCGTTAACAAATCTTTTACCTTTTATTATTGATACAGGATCTGTTTTGTCAAAATAAGCTAATTTATTATCACTTGAAAGTCTTGCTATATTAGCTTTGAAGTCTGCTATCCTTGTATCGTTCACTCTGATTTTTTTACGTTGCTTTGAACTCTCTTTTAGGTATGTTTCATAATCTAAACTACCATTTTCATTCATACTCTCTAAAGTATTGATATTTTTCTCAACTTCCTTTGTTTCAGAAGATATCTCACTGATTTTTTGTTTTATTTTTTTTATTTCTTCACTATTATCTTTCTTTGTTTTAGTTATCATTCCAAACATATTTGGAGTGGAAGAAAGGAAATCATCATACTTTATAGACTTGCTTTTACAACCTAAAACACGCCGCCCTTGGCATTTTAACGTATAGTATAGGGTTCGCCCTTTTTTCGTGATTTTATCATCAGTTTCGAAATAGTATTTTTGCCCACAACCAGAACAGAATATTTTACCAGTAAATATATTTATTGACTTTCTACCAGAAGTTTTAGTGGTTTTTTTGTTGCGGTCATTGACTGAACAACATCCCAATCGTCAATTGAAATAATTTGTGGATAGTAGTTTTTATATGTTTCACCTGTCTTTTTAATGTAAAGATCTCCGAGGACACATCGATTTTTGAGGAGGTGATTAATTTTTGCAGAGCTCCAAGAATTGGTAAAGTTCTTATGTCGCCTCTTTGCTACTTGTTCAATACTCTTTTCATTGAATATTCTCGCAATGTCACCCATTGAAGTTCCTTCAATATACATTTTAAAGACATTTTGAACAATTTTGGCTTTATCATTAACGACAAAATCTCTTTTTTGTTTTGTTCCTATATTATCTATCCAACCAGGAAAAATACCCACATATTGTATAGGTTCGTCATTGTTTAATTGATCAATCTTCTTATCAAAACTTTTCAAGATACGTTCTGACTTTTTAGCACTTTCTTCGTTAGCTTGTGCCATTAACATTGACGAATACATAATCGTCATTAAGTCATTAAGACTGTCTTTTGTATAAGTCTTTTTATCCATTAAAGTAATAACATTCACATTAGCCTTAAGGATTTTTCTAAACACTTGGTAAGCTTCATCAATGCTCTGCCGTGAAAGGCGGTCTATTTGTTCAATACATAGGTAAGCAGATCCATCGGCTTCTATGACTCCCGCATCTAAAGCGTCTAAAAAGTCCCCTAATGAACCTTTTTCTATATGCTTTGCAGTGTATGCTGATACCCCTAAATCCTTTAATTCAAGGGTGTTATTGACTGTATAGCCGTTCTCTTTTGCATATTTTAATATGTCATCCATTTGCCGTTTGTAAGAACTACCACCAGATTGTTGCTCACTACTAAATCTAACATATGGGTAAATGATTTTATCCATTCTAAATCTCCTTAAACTATGCAAACCTGAACATAACATTTTTCCTGTTAATCATACATAAAATTACGTTAAACCAGGCATGGAAAATGAACCTGAAAGAAATTTCCCGCGCGCCTTACAAAGTCTCAAAAAGGGAAGCCGAGAATTACTGCGCCCGGCTGACGCCGTTATCAGACTGGACAACAAAGTGCGTTGTTGATGATTAACCGTTAAGTTTGTGATACCAGTCTAATAACTGAACGAAATGATCTGAGACGCAGTCTTTATGAGTTAACATGCCGGCATGGTCATAATCCTGTTTATTGCCGTGCCTTTTACCCAGCACGGTGAACTTCGCGTCACTCGGCCGCAGCTCATCCAATGTATTTTTGACGTCTTTGGGATTACCCAGCACCGGATCATTCACCGCCGCGAAAAACCAGCAAGGCGGAAATTGTGTCGCTGATACCCGCCGCTGATAGTTAAAGCCGTCATCCGGACCAATCCAGTCGCCGCTTAACCAGGGTATGGAGTGTTTAACTGAGAGCTCACTCTCGTTATCCATGCCGATGCCGTATTTATCCGCCGCCAGATAACCCTGACGTTTTATCATCAGCAAAGATAAACGCTTCCAGAAAATATCCACCATTAAAAACTTCTTAACGGACTTCGCCCGTAAACGACGTTTGGTACCGAACGTCACTAACGACTGAACCCGGTTTTGAAAATCAGGGAATCTGAGTAAAGCGGCTGACATCAGCACGCCGCCCCACGAATGCCCGATCCAGTGAATTTTTTCCGCCTCAGGGTGCCCGGAGAGTATGAATTCCTGTACCTGAGGGATCACATTCACAATCACTTCCGTCTGCGTCGGATTAATTCCTTTTGCCAGTCTCGGCTCACTTTTACCTCTTCCCGGCATATCAATCACGTATGACGTATAGCCGTGCTCAGCGAGAAAACAAGCGATCCCTTTACCAGATTCCGAATAGAAAACCTTACCGTTTGAGATTGAACCGTGCAGCATCATTAAAGGCGCTAAGTCGGTTCTTTCCGTTTCAGGAGCAATCTTGCGTACATGTAACTGACCGTGTTTATACGGCAGAAAAATGGATTCTTGTTTTATTTTTGTATTCACGTTTTCCGACCTAATGTAGAGCTTTTGCTCAACACATTGCCAATTTGAAAGCATTTTTTCAATGCAGGAATAAAATTACTTTTCCGGTATTCATTATTTCAGGAAATTTACAGGTAATATTAATTACAATCCTTCGTCACCTATATACTCTTTTTGAATACCAAAAACCTTTTCCTTTCTTGGATCTTGTTCTAGGAGTGATTCCTGAACTGAAGTTTTTTTATCCTCATTTTTTAAGCTTTCACTTTCCTCCTCACAATTAAAAACGACTTCTTCAGTATGAATAGCAGGATTCGGCAGTTTCACCGTCTTCAAACAGTTATTATCAATCATCGGAAAACTATCAAATTGTTCAACCAACACCCAGCTATTATCACTATCACGGGCTTCCTCTAATTTTTTTCTTTTAGATATTATCTTTTCATTTTTATCTAAGAATTGGGCAATAACAGTTAAGTTTTCAATATATTTTGCAATTCCTTCTTGATTTGTTGTGTATGGGCATACACCTTTTTTAGCCAGGTTTAACTTATAAACAGCCAATCCGTGGGCATCAACTTTTTTCGAAACATCGGTGCCATGCTTAACATTAGGGTTCAAGGGATGGACTCTTTTGGTTGGGTCAGCCCCGGCAGATAATAACTTCTTCGTAGTTTCTATACGCCCGTGAACAACAGCATTATGTAGTGCCGTATACCCTTGATGATCCGTCTTATCAACGACAGGTTTCAGCGCTAGTACTGTGTCTATTTCTTTTTCGAAATTTGCATGGATGTCATAACGAACCAGCCATTTTAATAGAGATATGTTATTTTCCGAAACTGAATTTAAATGGTGTTTAAATTGCCCTATATTCTCAGCCGTAAACCTCAAAAAATCCATGAAAGTACTCCTATCTTCAGTGGTCATGTAACAATTTGATGACAATAGCTGCACTCTTATAGACTCTATAACGGAAACGGGAGACGATGAGTTCTCCATTGCGAAGTAATTTATAAGTAGCCTGCCCCCCTCACCCAAAAAGTAATCAATCATTTTGGAGTTTCTCTCTCCCTCAAACACATATTGGAAAGCCAGTTTACCGCTGATATCTTTCTTACTGAAGTCAAAACCATAGCTAACCAGTAATTTAAAAGTTTCTAACTCGTTAAACCAGCAGCAAAGGTGTAACGGCGTCTTTAAATCATCAGTCACCACACCCAAATATGGTTCTCCGCGTTCAATGTACGTTTTTACTGCCTCAGTCTGTTTTAAAAAATTTCTAGATAACAGTAAAAAGCTGCTATTAAGGTTTTGTAATTTTTGTGACATCTCCTGAACCGGAATCTTTTTCATATTAGCTTTGTCACACTTACACGCACTTTCTCTTGGTACTGTAAAGTTTTTTTGTACTAGCTCCAAGTCTAAATAGTTTGTTTTGAACATGCTGAACGGATTTGGAGATGGCCTAGGTTCAGCAATGCACCAAGAGTTTTGGAAAGCATGATTTTCAGGATTACATAGCTCATAATGAGCTTTTCCTTTAGTTTTAACTTCCTTCAAAAAACAACATACCTTTCCATCGGCTTGTTCATTTACTCTTACAACAAACACTTCACCAGAGTTATGCAAGAGTATATCCAGTTCCTTTTCTTTTTTCTGAAGTTTTTCGACTATAACTTCTCGCTCCGGAGGAAGGTTGCATGGTGCAATTACTGCCATTTTCAACACCTTCTTAAATTTTAATTAAAGTGAAATAAATCTATTCAAGAGAATATAAGTAATCCGTTAATAAACATAATGAATATTTTTTAATATAATGTTCATCTTAATTTTATAAGCGCGGGTTTTGAAAATACCTGAATTCGTATCATAAGCGCTAAATTTAGAACACCTGCTTTTCACCTTCGTTGAAAATATACAGTGGTATTTTCGAATCCATTAGCTTGCGCATGTGTAATAAACGAAGCAACGGAGCATGGCTTGATTTATCGCCCATTTGCCAACTGCTATTGCCATATCCCCACGGGATCATCACCTTACATTTTAAATCCGCTGCCGCTACCAGCGCATCTTCAGGAGTGAGATGTACATAGCGATACCAGTCACCATCTTCTGGATGATAGTAAGATGCGATCGGCATTAAGCAAATATCCATCTCGCCATGACGTTGACTGATATCCTTAAAATGCTTCGAGTAGCCAGTATCACCGGCAAAGAATAGCTTTTTACCTTGACTTTCAATAACCCAGCCGCCCCACAGCGAGGTATCTTCATCTTCGTAAATAAAAGGCACCCAGATACGACTGCTGAAATGATTCGCCGGCACAAAGTGAACAATAGTGTTATTTAATTCTGCCGATGAAAACCAAGCCATTTCGTTGAGTTGATAATCATCATTTTCAAAGTTTTCAGCAAAACCAAGCGGTACAAAATAGTCAATATTACGCGCCATTTCATCAATATCAGCTTTATTGAAGTGGTCATAATGAATGTGCGAGTACATCACGCCATCAACGGCTTCTAACTCAGAGTCTGATAACCAGGCTCTTGGTTTATTTCGATATATGCCACCAAACAGCCAATGAGCAAAGCCGACAGGCCAATCAAATTGCTCTGTGACAGGATCAATTAACAATGACGTGCCGTCTTGAGTTTTAATATAAAAGCTGGCATGACCTAACCACTGAACCTCAAAACCAGTGTTTAAATTTTGCTGTTTATTTTTACCAATAAACATACAGTTTTCCGCTTCAGACTCACACTGAAGCATTGAGGAACTTGGATAGCAATCCTCTTTGCAAGTTAAAGGGTAAGTTTTATTTTTTAACTCAACTTCATATAAATTTTGAAACCGTAGTTTTTCAGCAGAAGGGTTCTTATATTTTACAATCGAGTTTTCATCAATAATCCGGATGACTTGATTGGTATTGGTACAAGCACTCAGCAAAACTAAGACTGGCAGGCTGCGCAACAATTTCATTGGTAATCATATCCATAATATAAATTTACTTAATTTTATCGGTTATGACTTATCGTTGTTATTGTTAAGATGTTAAAGAGTGTTTCAGGTGAACGGCCTGGACAGCAGTGCGGATTGAAGACGTTAAAGTAAAAAGGCCGGTGCGTTAACATCGACCTTTGCTGATTAACAATAATACGATTAGTTTTGGTAAACTAAAGCGTAATTATTCATACCAGACTGAGTAACACTAATAGTGTTATCAGAACCATAAGAACCACCAGAGACACTGTTATAGCTACCAGTTTGATTAACGGTAAACGAGTTGCGATTGCCATCTATCTCGAAATTGAAGCTGTAGTCAGTACTACCAACCCTGTTGTTATTGCCTGACTGAGCAATATCTACAATGTTTTCATCGCCACCGACAAGAAGCGAAATCAGGTTAATGTCACCTGACTGAGTGGCGTCGAACTGATTTGAATTTCCGTTTGTGGTTACTTGCGCGTAGTTATCATCACCAATTTGACTCAAAGCAACTTGATTTAAATTACCATCAATGCTCATATCGGTTGTATTATCAGAACCATTTTGAGAAATACTTAGTGTATTTTCGTCACCGTTAACTTCTAATACATCCGGGTCACCAACATTATTATTACGGCCGGATTGAACTACATTTACGTTATTAGAACTACCATTGATTTGATTTAACGTCGCGGTATTGTCTGTATCTGACTGATTTACAGTCACCGTATTATCATCGCCGTCAATATCAGAAATCGTCGCGTTCTGCGCTTCACCCGATTGTGTGATGCTAATTTCATTACGGTCACCGCTGGTATCGCGTATATAAGCGTTACTGTATAAACCGGTTTGGTTTACAGTAAAAGAGTTTTCGCCGCCGCTGGTATCAAAAATACCTGACGCATGGAGACTCCCGGACTGACTGGTAGAAAAAACGTTATCTTCGCCGGTTACGTTATTAATGCGTGATGAATTTTGATCAATTCTTTGACGAATATTAAAATCGTTACCATCAGCGTACACCTCGGTCACACGGGCATCTTGGTTATCTCCGCCTTGCCTTATGGTAAAGCTGTTAGCGTCAGCATTTACATCAGTCACATAGGCGTCATGATTATTTCCTCTTTGCCGTACGGTAAAGCTGTTACCGTCACCTCTAACGCGAACCACGCGTGAATTATTACTGAAGCCTCTTTGACGTACAGTAAAGCTGTTATCGTCACCTCTGATCCTGGCCACGCGTGCATTATGCTCATCGTCTTCCTGAAGTATATCGGCCGTGTTTTCATTTCCGTTTATATTTACAGTAGCGGTATTATTATCACCGTAATATTGATATAGATTTAGATCATTAGCATCACCTTCAATATTGACAGCGGCGGAATTAGAGCTGCCGTCATACTGATCAATAAATAAACTGTTATAATCACCTCCGGAAGCGGCTTCAATCACATTTTCAGAGCCATTTTCCTGATAAAAGTCACTATACTGAGAAGAACCGTTCAACGTCACTGTTGCCTCATTAGTGTCACCGATTTGAACAATAAAAGACGTTTGGGCGACACCGGTTTGATTGATGGTATTCTCATTAGCGCTCCCGGACTGATAGCTGTCAGCATATTGCTGCACACCTGAACCACTTGACGCGTTATTCTGGTTGATAGTGGTTTTATTATCATCACCCGCAAACGCCGTAACACTGAACACTGATGACACCGCGATTGCGATGAGTGACTTCCTTGACACATTAAACATGTTTTATCCTTAAATTTCAGTTATGTTAATTTTGATTCAAAAATAATGGATATTTTGATGATCGCGAATAAATTACCACCGGACAAAAAATAAGCAATCAGAAGAAGGTTTAGACTTTGAATTGTTTTAAATCTGAAATAAAACGGAAATAAAATGCTTAACAGTATGTTTTTTAATCATAATATATTTTATACAAAGATATTTTTGCAGCAAATACTAATACAAAAGAACTAATCATAACTGGCGCTAAGCGGCTGGGCGTAAGTTTTTCCCCTGCCGATTTTTGATAAAAGTCGCCGGATGACCGGCATACAAACTGTCGTCATCTCATTTCCGGCTGCATGACTGAATCAGAACGAATTTTCAGCGTACCGATCGGCAGTGTCCGACTCAGATAAAACCGGCTGAAATTTGTTTAACGAACTCAACTCTTTGTTTATGGCAAGCCATTTATAAGATATATTTCGGCAAATAATTTTGCTAAACTATCAGGCTATTTTTAGATAAGAGGCAGACCAGCGTGCAAGGCGCAGAATTAAAAGATTTTGTTATCGGTAAAGTCGATGATCTTAAAGCAAAAGATATCATCTCACTTGATGTGAAAGATAAATCCACCGTCACAGATTACATGGTGATTTGTTCCGGCACGTCAAAAACTCACGTTAAATCTATCGCGGAATACGTTGCCCTGGAAACCAAAAACGCCGGTTTTCCGCCGGTCGGCATTGAAGGCCGTGACGGCAGCGAATGGGTACTGGTTGATTTAGGTGACGTGATTCTTCATGTCATGCAGGATCAAACCCGCGATTTTTACCAGTTAGAAAAACTCTGGTCTGACAATCACGCCTGATGAAACTTCAACTGATCGCCGTCGGCACAAAAATGCCCTCATGGGTTACGCGGGGGTTTGAGGAGTACCGGAGGCGCTTTCCCAGAGACATGCCTCTTGAGCTGACTGAAATTCCCGCCGGTAAGCGCGGCAAAAATGCCGATATCGCTCGTATACTTCATAAAGAAGGTGAACAAATGCTGGCGGCGATTCCGAAAGGGAATCGCATTGTGACACTGGATCCGCCCGGTAAAAATTTAACCACGCCGGCGCTTGCAAAGGCCATGAATAAATGGCAATTTGACGGAAGGGATGTCAGTTTACTGATTGGCGGACCGGAAGGACTCGCGCCGGACTGTAAACAAGCCGCCCGGGAAAGCTGGTGTCTGTCAGCGCTCACGCTTCCTCACCCTCTGGTTCGAATTGTTGTCGCTGAAAGCCTTTACCGGGCTTGGAGTGTGAACAACAATCATCCTTATCATCGGGAGTAGCATAAATTCTAACGATCAGACGATAATCAAACTGATTTTGGAGAAACTCAGTGTCGCCGAAAAAGCGAATGACCATACATGATCACGCCGCTGAGGCGTCACTGTTTAAACGCAGAGCCTTATTCACCTTCGCCTGCGTGTTAGTGATGTTCGGTATTCTGCTCGCCAATCTTTATCACCTGCAGATTGAAGGCTATAAAGATTTCAGTACCCGCTCTAATGAAAACAGAATCCGGGTTGTTCCTGTCGCTCCCAGCCGCGGACTCATTTTCGACCGTAACGGCCGTCTCTTAGCTGAAAACCGCCCGTTTTATTCACTGCGGGTTTTACCTGAAAAAGTAAAATGCGTTGATGAAACCCTGGCTGAGTTGAGACAAATTATTCCGCTTTCTGATGACGAAATAGAATCATTCAAAGAGTCACTTAAATATCACCGGCGGTTTAAACCGTTAGCGTTAAAAAACCGCCTGACTCAGGAACAAGTGGCTGAATTTAGTGTCAATCAGTATAGATTTCCCGGCGTTTACGTCGATGCGGGCTTAAGGCGTTATTACCCTCATGGCGCACTTTTGACTCATGTTCTGGGTTATGTCGGCAAGATAAACCAAAGAGATCAGGCTCGTCTGGAACAAAGCGACGAGTGGAAAAATTACGCCGCCACCAGAGATATCGGCAAGCAAGGTATTGAAAAGTATTATGAGTCAATACTTCACGGTAAGCCCGGCCACTTAGAGGAAGAGGTAAACAATCGCGGCCGGACGATTCGCACGCTGAACAGTATAGCGCCGGTTCCCGGGCAGGATATTTATCTGACGATTGATTTAAATCTGCAAAAAAAAGCCATGGAGCTGCTTGACGGCCGCCGGGGAACCATTGTCGCTCTCGATCCCCGCGACGGCGGAGTTTTGGCGATGGCGTCGAGTCCGAGCTACGATCCGAATCAGTTTGTTCACGGTATTTCCGGCAAAGCGTACCGGGCTCTGCTCAATGATGACAACAGGCCGCTCATTAACCGTGCCACCCAGGGGCAGTATTCACCCGCGTCCACTATTAAGCCGCTGATGGCACTGGCGGGGTTAGAGGATAACATTGTCACCGAACAGACCCGGATCTGGGATCCCGGTTTTTGGCAGATCCCGAATGTGGATCATAAATACCGTGACTGGAAACGCTGGGGGCACGGGTGGGTGGATGTTCATAAAGCGATTATCGAATCCTGTGATACTTACTTTTATGAACTCGCCTATAAACTCGGCGTGAATCGCATTGCCCGGTTTATGGCACCTTTTGGTTTCGGTGAAAGCACGGGAATCGATATATTTGAGGAGTCTGACGGTAATTTACCCGACAAGGAGTGGAAACAAATAAAATATGAGCAGCCTTGGTATATCGGCGATACCATCTCAGTCGGTATCGGTCAGGGGTATTGGACGGCGACGCCGATTCAGCTTGCCAAAGCAACCGCTATCCTGGCCGAACACGGTAAGCGCTTCGTGCCTCATTTGTTAAAATCACTGCAGGACGCGACCTCAAATATTGAAGCGCCGGTTGATGAGCTGCCGCCGATCAAATTAAAAAATGAGCGTAACTGGGACATCGTAAACGATTCTATGTATCGCACGGCGGCAAAAAAACGATTTAAACACTCCCCGTATGACGCGGCGATGAAAACCGGTACCGCACAAATCATCGGTATCGCTCAGGACAAAAAGTACGACGCGAAAAGCATCAATAAAAGACATCGCGATAATGCGCTGATTGTTGCCTACGCACCTTACGAAGACCCGGAAATCGTATTATCCGTCGTTTTAGAAAATGCCGGCTGGGGCGGCGATAACGCCGGTCCGGTCGCAAAAGCCATGCTGGACGCTTATCTGCTTAACCCTGACGGGAGCTTGAAACAATGAAGTCAGAACATTACCGCCGGAATATCTGGCGTCGGCTGCATATCGATTTACCGCTGTTAATCGGCTTGCTCGCTTTAATGACCTTCGGCTCTTTCATCATATACTCAGCCGGCGGCACCAATTTCGCGATGGTTGAAAGACAAGTCGTTCGCATCGGCCTGTCGCTGTTTGTGATGCTCATGGTTGCTCAGATTAATCCTGAAATATTAAGACGCTGGGCGTTACCGATTTATCTTTTCGGAGTGGCGTTATTAATCGGCGTCCACTTCTTCGGTGAAGTGAATAAAGGCGCTCAGCGCTGGTTAAACCTCGGGTTCGTCGAGTTTCAGCCGTCAGAGCTGATGAAGCTGGCTTTCCCGATCACCATGGCGTGGTACATCAGTAAATTCCCGCTGCCGCCGAAAAAGCGTTACTTAGCCGGCGCCGCGGTGTTACTGTTAATTCCGACCTTACTTATTGCTAAACAACCTGATCTCGGTACTTCAATTCTGGTTGCCTCGTCCGGCGTTTTTGTGTTGTTTTTATCCGGTATGAGCTGGTGGATTTCCGGCGGCATCATAGTCGCCGGATTAGCTTTTTTACCTGTTCTCTGGTTCTTTCTGATGCATGGTTATCAGCGCACCCGGGTTCTCACCCTGCTTGACCCGGAAAAAGATCCGCTCGGCGCGGGCTATCATATTATTCAGTCAAAAATCGCCATCGGCTCGGGCGGTCTCTGGGGTAAAGGCTGGTTGCAGGGCACTCAGTCTCAGCTTGAGTTTTTACCGGAGCGTCATACTGACTTTATCTTTGCCGTCATCGGCGAGGAGTTCGGTTTAATCGGCAGCTTGTGTTTATTAGCCATTTACACCTACATCATAGGGCGCGGCTTAGTCATCGCCTCAAGAGCGCAAACCAGTTTTGCCAGATTACTCGCCGGCAGTATCACTCTGACCTTCTTTGTTTATATTTTCGTCAACATCGGAATGGTTTCCGGCATTCTGCCGGTCGTCGGCGTTCCCTTGCCATTGATCAGTTATGGTGGTACTTCTATGCTTACGCTGATGATCGGTTTTGGGATTTTGATGAGCATTAATACTCATCGGCGGTTTATTGACAGGTAATCACGGAATAATTATGTCTTTAGTTAAAGGTTTGTTGTCCGCCGCTGTTTTCGCGGCAGTGAGTTTTTCCCCGGCGGCGGAAGTAAAATCAACCTCAGCGGCACAGCTCAAGGCTGAGTTCATAAAACAGCAAGTCGCGGACGGTTTACCTGAGCGGGAAGTTAAAGCTTTGCTGGATAAGGCCGTGTACCGCCAGGAAGTGATCGATGCCGTTACCCGCCCGTGGGAGGCGAAACCCTGGTATCAGTACTATCCGATTTTCCTTACTGAAAAACGCTTAAACGCGGGGATTAAGTTCTGGAATACCTATCACAAAGACATCGCCGAAGCGGCCAGACAGTTTAACGTTGACCCGCAGATTATCGTCGCCGTTATCGGTGTCGAGACCTTTTACGGCCGATACTTAGGAAAGTACTCAGTCCTCGACGCGCTCTACAGTTTAGGCTTTTACTACCCGCCGAGAGGCAAATTTTTCCGCGGCGAACTGGGGCATTTATTTCATCTAATCGACGAAGAGAACTTAGACGTTTCCAAGCTCAAAGGCTCTTATGCCGGCGCCATGGGTTATGGTCAGTTTATTCCGTCCAGCTACCGCCGTTACTCAGTCAACTTTGATAAACAAGCCGGCCGCGACCTGATCCAAAGCCCGGTTGACGCGATAGGCAGCGTGGCGAATTATTTACACAAACACGGCTGGCGGAAAGGCGCGGCTGTCGCTTTGCCGTTAGTCACCGAGAAAACGCCTGAAGCTAAAGTCTGGTCAGGTGAGCGATTAAACTTAACCGCCGCGGACATCTTGTCACCAACCGTCTACTTAAAAGACAATGTGGATTTGAGCGTGTCTCAGCCGGCCACGCTTATTGAGCTGCGACAACCTGAGGCAAAGGAATACTGGCTGGGTTTAAAAAACTTTTATGTGATTACCCGCTATAACCGCAGCCCGCTGTATGCCATGGCGGTATATCAGTTCAGCCGGCAATTAAAACGGGCTTATGAAAATCAATAATCTGACATTTACGTTTTTAAGCTGTTCAATTTTGCTGCTGTCGGCGTGCGGATCGACGGGCGGACGCTATCATTTAAAAGAAGACCGGGCACCGGTAAATCCGCCCGATTTATCGAAAGTCGAAAGCGCGCGACCAAGATATGAGCCATACTCTGAGCAGGGCAACAAGCCTTATGAAGTGTTTAATAAGCAGTACCATGTGTTACCCACTGCCAAAGACTATGCCGAAGAAGGTAAGGCTTCTTATTACGGCGCTAAATTTCACGGCTACCATACTTCCAACGGCGAAGTTTATGACATGTACTCTATGTCCGCGGCTCACAAAACCTTACCGATACCGAGCTTCGCTGAGGTTACCAATCTGGCCAATAACAAATCCGTGATTGTCAGGGTCAATGATCGCGGGCCTTTCCATTCCGATCGTATTATTGATTTGTCATATGCCGCCGCTTATAAACTTGATATGCTGAGACACGGTGTCGCTGACGTGAAGGTTGAGGCCATTCATTTTGACTCACCGGAATCGGTCTATCAGCCTGAATCAGCCGGTTCTGAGACAACTCCCGTAACCGCGGGACATTTTATTCAGATTGCGGCGTCAGCGGATCGGGTAAAACTGGCCGTTATCGCTGATAAGCTCGAGCGGAAATACAAGCTTGCCTCGCGTTTGCAAGAGACGGGCGGCCTGTATCGGTTGCAGATGGGACCGGTAGCTCAGCCGGCGCTGGCGAATGAGCTTTTACAGTCAATGAGAAAAAACGGTTACCCGAACAGCTATCTGGTTAAATCCGATTGATTTTTTATTTACTGACGGAACTTTCGGATTTATGAAAAGTCCAACAGCTGGTGTTATACTGTTGCTTATTTTTCACTTTAACAACCAAAACGTGCCTTTTGATGATGAACCTTTTTAAAAACTCTTGTAAGACCGCGCTTCTCTGTTTAGTCACCTTTTCTTCTGTCGCGGCGCCGGTAATCATTCCTGAAGCTCCGAAAGTAGCCGCTAAAGCTTATGTGTTAATGGACTACAACACAGGGCAGGTGATCGCTGAGGATAATGCCTATGAGCAGTTAAACCCGGCAAGCTTAACCAAAATGATGACCAGCTATGTTATCGGCACTGAAATCAAAAACGGCAATATCAGCCCCGCGGATGAAGTCACCATATCTGAAAAAGCCTGGTCGAAAAACTTCCCCGACTCATCAAAAATGTTCATCGAGGTCGGCAAAAAAGTGACGGTTTCAGACTTAAACCGCGGCATTATCATTCAATCAGGTAACGACGCCTGCGTGGCAATGGCGGAGCACATCGCCGGCACTGAGGACGGTTTCGTAGCTTTAATGAACTCATGGGCGGCTCAGCTCGGCATGAAAGACAGCCACTTTGAAAATTCCCACGGCCTTGATTCAAACGCCCATAAGACGACAGCGTACGACATGGCTTTACTCGGCGCGGCGTTAATTCGTGATGTGCCGGAAGAATACCGCATCTACAGTGAAAAATCCTTTACCTATAACGGCATTAAACAGTATAACCGTAACGGTCTGTTATGGGATAAAAGCATGCACGTGGACGGCATCAAAACCGGCCACACATCCGGCGCGGGTTACAATTTGGTGGCCTCCGCAACTAAAGGCAATATGCGTTTAATTTCAGTCGTAATGGGTGCGAGAAGCACTACAGCGCGCAAAGCGGAAAGCAAAAAGCTGCTTAACTACGGCTTCCGTTTTTATGAGACCGTGATTCCGTACAAATCAGGTGACAGCTTTGTAACTCAAAAAATCTGGTTCGGCGATAGACCGACTATCGATTTAGGTGTTAATACCGACACACCGATTACCGTTGCCCGCTCTCAAGCAAAACGGCTAAAAGCGCACTTTGAGTTAACCAGAGAAATCGAAGCGCCGATCGCCAAAGGTGAAACCGTCGGTCGTATTTACTTCCGGTTAGACGGCAAAGATGTCGCGCGATTCCCGCTGGTAACACTTCAGGAAGTGAATGAAGGCAGCTGGTTCAGCAAATTAACCGACTACTTTAAAAAGAAGATCGCTGAGTTTTAATCTTCATAGGAATGAAAGACCCGCCCCGGAGGGGCGAGGTATCTTTGACAGGTAAGTACCGGTTTAGGTTTAAAAAAGAAGGGGCTATTTAGCCCCTTCTTTGCATTCACCTCTGATTTCCACCTGATAGTGAAGTACGGTTCGGTTCAGCACATAGTAACCATCAGTGCAGTAACCCGACTGTTTTAAGGTTCTTTTCAAACCCAGTTCGACCGCTGATTCCCATTCTTGTTCAGCTTTCTTTAACGCTTCGTATTCTTTTTGTAACTGCCGGCGTGTCTTTTTACGATTTGAAATTCTCACTTCGTGAGGTAACTTGTCAATTGAAGCGTCCGGCGCACCGGCTTTCCATGCTTTGTAAGTGAACAGCTTCAAACCATCTTGTTTGACTTCAGTATGAAAGCTGTCTTTTACCCGGCCACGCAGTGATTCAGTCTGTTCTTCAGCTGATTTGCCTGAACTGCAGCCTACGACTCCAAACAGAAATGAAAAAGAAAGCACACCTATGAAACCATTCCGTAGCCGCATGTTAATAATCCTTATTTTGTATCAATCAGTAATTCATCTAAATAATGAATAATATCACCGGATTCATAAAGCCACTTAACTTGTTCGCCTTTTTCAATGCGCAGGCACGGCACCTGAACTTTTCCGCCTTTACTGAGCAACTCCTGACGATTTTCAGCCTGCTTAGCGTCCACCAGCTTAATATTTAAACCCTTACGCCGAATATCACGGCGGACTTTTACGCAGAAAGGACATGCGGCGAATTGATAAAGCTGAAAATGTCGCGCTTGTTCATCTAACCGGGCTTGCAATTCATCGGAATGCTTAGGTATTTTCGGGGCAAAAAGAAAATCAAAAAATAAAATAACGCGGCCTAAAACCCAACGGATAATAAACATAAACTACCTCTTATCATGAATTGTGTGAGCAGTGTAACGAAATATCCGTTTTACTCAAAGCCGAAAAGCGGAATAAGAGAATTGATCTGATTGAAAAAGCTGCACTCAGATAGCCTTACCTTAAAAAGTCCTTTACCTTTCAGAACCGTTTTAGCATAATGCGTGTGGTCCACAGGGGTGTAGTTCCAATTGGTAGAACAGCGGTCTCCAAAACCGACGGTTGCGGGTTCGAGTCCTGCCACCCCTGCCAGATTCCATAAGTCTTGAGTTTTACGCGGGGCTTTTTTATGATTTATCATTAACGCAGTTATTGATGTCTTTTTAGTCGTGCTCCTTGCAAATGGTTATAATCTGATTTTTCAGCGTCAGCTTTTCTCCACCGACCGATAGTTTTATTTCTCCGGTAATTTGCCTCTGTTACAGCTTCAAACTTTGCTTCTAATAAACTTTCTCGGTTAATTGCCTTATTTCCATTCCCATTGTCTTTTAGCCCTGACCTCGTAAGACCCATTCATATTCTCCTCAGCATTTTGAGCATAAATCTTATATTTTTTTCCGTCTATATTAAAAGTTCCGTCATCCTTAATGTGTAACGCACCTTCTTGCTCATTGACAGTTGCGTCATCTGTAATACCGGCATGCTTATTTAAATAAACATCAACAGCCCGACCGATGCGGCTATCAATTCCGATACTAGACACGGCCATAATATATTCTTCTTTATTCTCTTGTGCTATATGTTTATTTTGCTCCTGAAAAGCAGATATAAACAGGAAAATATACAATGTTTAATTAACGGATATGTGGAGTACATCTGTTCAGGGGGTTAAGTAAACACAGGCTCAGAAAAAGCGAAGACTCTGTCTGGTGCGGTATCAACATTGATTAACTACTCGCTTTCCTGCCCTGAAGCAACTTACGGAAACCTGAATTTGGTTATCACAGATAACAATCTAAAAAACAGATTATAGCGATAGGTTTTATCGGTTATACATAATTCGTCGTTAGATCTATTATTCCAATCAACAAAACGAAGCATGAAAAAAGATTCATGCGATTGAGAATCAAAACACACAACGGAGCTAAACATGAACCAATCATTGATCAACACTAAACTTAAGCCGTTTAAAGCCACCGCTTTTCACAACGGTGAATTTGTTGAGTTAACTGAGCGGGATTTACTGGGCAGATGGTCTGTCGTTTTCTTCTACCCCGCTGACTTCACTTTCGTTTGTCCGACAGAGTTAGGTGATATGGCTGACTATTACGCACAGCTGCAGGACATGGGCGTTGAGGTTTTCGCGGTATCGACTGATAAGCATTTCACTCATAAAGCGTGGCACGATACTTCTGAAACCATCAACAAAATCCGATTCCCGATGATTGGTGACCCGACCGGCGCAATCAGCCGTAACTTCGGTGTTCTCGTTGAGGAAGACGGCGTGGCACTTCGCGGCACGTTCGTAATGAACCCTGAAGGCGAAATCAAAATTGCTGAAATTCATGATCTGGGTATCGGTCGCAGCGCGTCCGAGCTGCTTCGTAAAATCCAGGCGGCACAATACGTTGCAACTCACGACGGCGAAGTATGCCCGGCGGCATGGACGCCGGGTGAGGAAACACTGGCTCCGTCATTAGATTTAGTCGGCAAAATCTAATCAATCATCCACTTCCCGCGCCGGCCGGATCCCTTCCGGCCGTTCTGCGCTTTCCGGTCTTTAGTCGTTATTTTTACAGGGAGTCATCATGTTAGATACGAATTTAAAAAATCAATTGGCCACTTACCTTACGAATCTTACCCGCCCGATTGAATTACTGCTGAGCCTGGATGATTCAAAAGCGTCACGGCAACTTGATCAGCTTGCCAGCGATATCGCAGCGTTATCAGGCTTAATCACGAAAAAGCAGCAGGTAAGTACACGACCTGTGGAAATGACGATTTTTGAACCGACTAAAGGTAGCAAAATCCATTTCGCGGGCATTCCGACAGGCCATGAATTCACCTCATTGGTTTTAGCGTTACTTCACTCAGGCGGTCACCCGATTAAGCTTGATGAAGAAACCATTGAACAAGTGAGAAACCTTGAGGGTGAGTTCAGGTTTGAAACCTTTGTTTCTTTAAGCTGCCAAAACTGCCCTGACGTGATTCAGGCATTAAATATGATGGCGGCGATCAACCCGAACATTACTAATGTGATGATTGACGGAGCTATTTTTCAGCAAGAAGTCACTCAGCGCAATATTATGGCCGTGCCTTCGGTATTCCTTAACGGTGAAGCATTCAGCCAGGGTCGTATCAGTTTAAAAGATATTCTCTCTAAACTGGATTCAGGTTCAGACGCTAAACAAATTGAAAAACTGAATGCCAAAGAAGAGTTCGATGTATTAGTGGTCGGCGGTGGTCCGGCCGGTGCGAGCGCCGCTATCTACGCCGCCCGTAAAGGTTTAAAAACCGGTATTGTCGCTGACTCTTTTGGCGGTCAGGTGAGCGAAACTATCGGTATTGAGAACTTTATTTCAGTCAAAGCCACCGAAGGCCCGAAGCTGGTCGCCAACCTTGAAGAGCACGTAAAAGATTACGACGTTGATATCATGTCAGGTCAAAGAGCCAAAAACCTTTCAAGTAAGCGAGGGCTGTCTGTCGAACTTGAGTCAGGCGCGACACTCAGCGGCAAAACCGTACTTGTCGCGACAGGCGCGCGCTGGAGAGAAATGAATGTACCCGGTGAGCGGGAGTACCGGGGTAAAGGCGTCGCTTACTGCCCGCATTGCGATGGTCCGCTGTTTAAAGGTAAACGTGTTGCCGTGATCGGCGGCGGTAACTCAGGTATCGAAGCAGCCGTTGATCTGGCGGGTATTGCTGAGCACGTTACCGTTTTGGAATTTGACAGCAAATTGCGGGCGGACCAAGTGCTGCAGAACAAAGCTCACTCGACGGGCAATATCGATATCATCACTCAAGCTCAGACTACTGAGGTATCGGGAAATGGTACAAAGGTTACCGGACTTAGCTACATCGATCGCCCGACAGGTGAAACACACAATATCGAATTAGCCGGCGTCTTTGTTCAAATCGGTCTGGTGCCGAATACGGAGTGGGCGAAAGACGAATTGTTACTCACTGACCGCGGTGAAATTATTGTCGACGGCCGAGGCCGGACTAATCTTCCGGGCGTATTTGCCGCCGGCGACGCGACGGACAGCGCTTACAAGCAAATCATCATCGCTATGGGCAGCGGCGCGACCGCTTCACTCGGTGCGTTTGATTACCTCATCCGTAACTCGGAACAAGAAGTTACGCGGCCTGATACAGAAAAAGCGGCGTAACTTAATTTCAGCCGTTTTATCAGTGACGAGCGTTAACCAAAAAAAACCTGAACGCGTAAACATTCAGGTTTAGGTTTAGGTTTAGGTTTAGGTTTAAGTTTAACAGTGTAATCCGGCTCGACTAACTTTCTGAAATAATATCATGCAGTTCCTGGACTGAACGGACGATATTTCTGTCATCGGCGCTGTGCGCCATACAAGCGGCGAACGCCGCATTTAAGGTCGTGGTATAATTAACCTTATGGCGCAACGCGCCGCGGCGAAGCTGGCGCGAATCCTCAATCGCCTGACGGCCTTCAGTGGTATTCACCATATAGGTATATTCACCATTTTTAATGCGGTCAAGAATGTGAGGGCGTCCCTCATGCACCTTATTCACCAGACGCGGGTTAATACCCGCCTCACCGAGAACCACCGCCGTGCCGTGAGTCGCGTCCAGCTCATAGCCTAATGAAATCAGCATCTTCGCTAAAGTCACAACACGCTCTTTGTCACTGTTGCGCACGGACAGTAACGCGCGGCCTGACTTAGGCACTTCAGAGGTCGCGCCTAAACGCGCTTTAGCGTAAGCCTCAGGGAAAGTCGCTCCCGTTCCCATCACCTCGCCTGTCGAGCGCATTTCAGGGCCTAACAGCGGATCAACGCCCGGGAATTTATTAAAGGGTAATACCACTTCTTTTACCGAGTACATCGCGGGGATAACTTCTTCGGTGAAACCCTGCTCCGCAAGACTCCGCCCCGCCATCACACGAGCCGCGATTTTCGCTAACGGCACGCCGGTCGCCTTTGAAACAAACGGCACCGTGCGCGCGGCGCGGGGGTTAACCTCAATCATATAAATTGTGTCGTCTTTGACGGCGAACTGAACGTTCATCAGACCGACGACACCAAGCTCTGACGCCAGCTTAACGACGTAATCGCGCATCTGCTGCTGGATTTCCCGGCTTAAGCTGTACGGCGGCAATGAACAACCCGAGTCACCGGAGTGAACGCCGGCTTGCTCAATGTGCTCCATAATGGCGCCGACGACCACGTCCCTGCCGTCAGAAACGGCATCGATATCCACCTCAATGGCGTTATCGAGGAAATGGTCAAGCAATACCGGCGAGTCGTTTGAAACCTTAACGGCTTCGTTAAAGTAACGCAGTAAGTCAGTTTCGTCATAAACGATTTCCATCGCGCGGCCGCCTAATACGTAAGACGGACGAACCACGAGCGGATAACCGATACGCTTAGCGGCCTCAACAGCGCCGTCAACGGTAGTCACGGTATCGTTTTCAGGCTGCTTTAATCCCAAGGCTTTGACGGTAACCTGGAAACGCGCCCGATCCTCGGCGCGGTCGATAGCGTCAGGACTCGTACCAATCACCGGCACCCCTTGTTTCTCCAGTGCCTTAGCGAGCTTAAGCGGCGTTTGTCCGCCGTATTGCACGATAACCCCTTTCGGCTTTTCAATACGCGCGATTTCCAGCACATCTTCTAAGGTTACCGGCTCAAAATACAAGCGGTCAGATGTGTCGTAGTCGGTTGAGACCGTTTCTGGGTTACAGTTCACCATAATGGTTTCGTAACCATCCTCACGCATGGCTAACGCCGCGTGAACACAACAGTAATCGAACTCAATACCTTGACCGATGCGGTTCGGACCGCCGCCTAATACCATGATTTTATCTTTATCCGACGGCCGCGCCTCACACTCCTCCTCATAAGTCGAGTACATATAAGCGGTATCAGTGGCAAATTCAGCGGCGCAGGTATCCACGCGCTTATAAACCGGGAAGATTTCTAAGCTGTTACGCAATTTACGGATGTCAGATTCCGTCACCCGCAATAATTCGGCGATACGAGAATCAGCGAAACCTTTACGCTTTAACTTGCGGAGCAAGGTTTCGTTAAGCTCGACAATCGACATGTCCCGCAGTTCTGACTCAAGCTTAACTAACTCCTCAATCTGTACTAAGAACCAAGGGTCAATCCTGGTGAGCTTGAATACCGCGTCCACCGATAAACCGACACGGAAAGCGTCAGCCAGATACCAGATACGCTCAGCGCCCGGATCCTGAAGCTCGTAACGGATTTTCGAAATCGCGGCCTGATCCTCAAGGTTGACGATAGGATCCAGGCCTGACTTACCGACCTCAAGCCCGCGCAACGCTTTTTGCATCGATTCCTGGAAAGTGCGGCCGACGGCCATCACTTCACCGACTGACTTCATTTGCGTCGTCAGACGGTCATTGGAGCCGGCGAATTTTTCAAAGTTAAAGCGCGGAATTTTAGTTACCACATAATCAATCGACGGTTCGAAGGAAGCCGGGGTGCGGCCGCCGGTAATGTCATTCATCAATTCATCAAGGCTGTAACCCACGGCCAATTTAGCCGCCACTTTCGCAATCGGGAAACCGGTCGCTTTAGACGCTAACGCCGATGAGCGCGATACACGCGGGTTCATCTCGATGATCACCATACGGCCGTCCTTCGGATTGATACCGAACTGAACGTTTGAGCCGCCGGTCTCAACGCCGATTTCACGCAATACCGCCATCGAGGCGTTGCGCATGATTTGGTATTCTTTATCGGTTAACGTTTGCGCCGGAGCGACCGTGATTGAGTCACCGGTATGAACGCCCATCGGATCGAAGTTTTCAATCGCGCATACGATGACGCAGTTGTCGTTTTTATCACGAATCACTTCCATCTCGTATTCTTTCCAGCCGATCAAGGATTCATCAATCAGTAATTCGCTGGTCGGAGAAAGCTCAAGACCTTTAGAGCAAATCTCTTCGAACTCTTCTTTGTTATAAGCGATACCGCCTCCGGTTCCGCCCATGGTAAATGAAGGGCGAATAATACACGGGAAGCCGACCTGCCCGGCAACGGCGTAGGCTTCTTCCATGTTATGCGCGACATCAGCACGAGGACACTCGAGGCCGATTTTCTTCATCGACTCATCGAAACGGCTGCGATCCTCCGCTTTATCAATTGCGTCGGCGGTAGCGCCGATCATCTCGACGCTGAACTCTTTCAGTACGCCTTCGGCTTCCAGCTTCAGCGCACAGTTGAGCGCCGTTTGTCCGCCCATGGTCGGCAGAATCGCGTCCGGCCGCTCTTTAGCGATGATGTTACGCACCACCTCCCAGTGAATCGGCTCGATGTATGTGGCATCGGCCATTTCAGGGTCAGTCATAATCGTCGCGGGGTTGGAGTTCACCAGAATAACCCGATAACCCTCTTCGCGAAGCGCTTTACACGCCTGAGCGCCTGAATAGTCAAACTCACAGGCCTGACCGATAACAATCGGCCCGGCACCCAGGATTAAGATACTATTAATATCAGTACGTTTTGGCATTATCTCTTATCCTCGATCTGCTACTTGGTATTTTGACGTGATTGTTCAATCAGTTCGATAAAATGATCGAACAGCGGCGCGCAATCATGCGGCCCCGGGCTTGCCTCCGGGTGCCCCTGGAAACTGAACGCCGGCTTATCGGTCAGGTGAATACCTTGCAGCGAGCCGTCAAATAATGATTTGTGGGTCACTCTGATGTTGTCAGGCAGGCTCGCTTCATCAGCGGCAAAACCGTGATTTTGACTGGTGATCATTACCGTGCCTTTTTCAATATCACTCACGGGGTGGTTCGCCCCGTGATGACCGAACTTCATTTTCGAGGTCCGCCCGCCCGAGGCTAATGCGAGCAGCTGATGCCCGAGACAGATACCGAAAACCGGGATGTCGGTTTTTAAAATCTCCTGAATCGCCTCAACCGCGTAATCACACGGCTGCGGGTCGCCCGGACCGTTGGATAAGAAAATCCCGTCAGGATTCATGGCTAAGACTTCACCCGCGGGCGTTTTGGCCGGTACGACGGTGACATCACAACCCCGGTCAACGAGCATTCTTAAAATGTTGCGTTTCACGCCGTAGTCGTAAGCGACCACCTTGTATTTAAGTTCTGACTCCGGCGTTTCTGAAGGTAAACCGCCTTCTAAGCGCCAGCTGCCGTTCCGCCATTGATAAATGCTTGGTGTCGTAACTTCCCCGGCTAAATCCATGCCTTTCAGTCCCGGGAAGCTTCGCGCCTGCCGTAATGCCTCATCAATATTTTCCTGAGTTGGTTTGCCCACAAAAATACAACCAGCTTGCGCCCCTTTTTCCCTGAGAATACGAGTCAGTTTGCGGGTATCAATGTCCGAGATTCCCACGACATTACCGGCTTTAAGGTAGTCACTTAAAGATTGTTCACTGCGAAAGTTACTCGCCAGCAACGGCAAGTCCCGAATGATCAAACCGTAAGCATGAACCTGATCTGACTCAATATCTTCTGAGTTAGTTCCGGTATTTCCGATATGGGGATAAGTGAGAGTGACGATCTGGCGAGAGTATGAAGGATCCGTTAGAATTTCTTGATATCCCGTCATGGAAGTGTTAAAAACGACCTCTCCGGCGGAATAACCGCCGGCACCGACGGATGTGCCGGAAAAAACGGTTCCGTCTTCGAGTACGAGTAGGGCAGACTGTGTCAACACGACCTCCGAAAGAGCCAATTTACTGAAATATATTTATTTTTATTTATCACCTTATTACCAGATTCCGTTAACTGTCGAAATTTTGGCAAATTGCGCAGATTTTACATGAAAAGTGTGAGGCGATCCACAGTTTTGAACCGCGGACATTCCAAAAACGCTTTTATTGAATTAAACAAATATTTTTTATTTATATATCAAAATCTTAAAACAGACACAGTCAATTTTAATCTTCATAAAACAGTCATCTTTATGAAAATAAAGCTAATGAAATTAATAAGTTCAAATTAAAAACAATGATAAGTGTTCAAAAGTACTTGTTTTAAAAAAGTCTATGCAAATTTAAGAACACTCAGACGTACTGCAGAGGCTTTAAATAAAGCCTCTGAATGGGTTCCGCCCGCGTCAGGTAAAGTCAGTCATCACCAGGTAGCTGATAAGCAGCGATGTATGTAAGCGCCGCAGTAATACCTACGATAACTAATATCAACGAACATCCAATAATGTTCGCTGAAAGATTCGGATGAGTTCTGCAACAACTGAAAGCAATACTGAAGAACTTTGAGACAGTACAATGTTGCCGCTCTGAAGAATCATTATTTTCTCCTCCTGCCGCGTCTGACGCTGAATTTACTGAGTAAGCCCGCTCATTTGCGTAATACGGCGGAGTATCCTGATTAGCAGCGGATGGTTCCAATTGAGAATATGCCGGTAGTTTAGGCTGACTGTTAACTAATGACTGAAATTCACTCATAACTTTCCCCGGGTAAATTAGTATCGAGATCTAGGTTATAAATTAAAAAAACCGCTTTCATTAAATTAAATTTAGTTATTGTCTGGCATAATTAAATCCACAAATCCGACCCGCACTTTTGAACCGCGGACATTCCAGACACGCTTTTATTGAATTAAACAAATAACTTTACCTTTATATCAATAGGTTAAAATGCACACAGTGAATTTTAATGTTAATGAAACAGTTATCTGAAAAAATAAAGCGAATAAAATTACTACGTTCAAATTAAAAGCAATGATAAATGTACAAAAGTACTTGTTTCAGAAAAGCCTGTTCAAATTTAAGAACATGCTCAGCTCAGATATACCAAAAAAAGGCCTTAAATAAAACCTCTGAATTGGTTCTGCCCGCGTCAGGTAAAGTAGTCATCAGGTTTGTGGGCGTCATCGTAAGCATGAATAACGCTATATACAATCGCCACTGTAATGCCTGTAACTAAAGTCACAGAGCCTGTAATAATGGTCACTGAAAGTTTTGGATACTTTCCGCAGCAATTAAAGGCAGCCCTGAAGAACTTTGAGAAAGCATCATATCGCACCTCTGAAGAATCATTATTTCCTCTCCTTGCCGCCTCTGACGCTGAATTCACTGAGTAAGCCTGATAATTTGTGTAATACGGCGGAGGCCCCTCCGCTAGTGAAGCGTCCTGTTGAGGAGCCGATGGTTCTGATCGATAATATGCTGGAGGTTGACCGTCAACTAACGACTGAAATTCACTCATAACTTTACCCGGGTAAATTAGTATCGAGATCTAGGTTATAAATTAAAAAAACCGCTTTCATTAAATTAAATTTAGTTATTTTCTAGCATAACTAAATCTATAAATAGTTGTAACAAAATATTACCCGTAAATAATATCTTGTTATCTCGGCAGAAATAAGGATAGAAAAACTCATAAAACTTTAATAAATTAATTAGACTGTTTTTTTATTATTATAATTCTTACCGCAAACTTAGCCTGATTCAGCTGATATGAGCTTAACTAAGTCCGGTCAATATGAAATCACCAAATAAAGTAAGCATCTTATGCGTGATATCTTCAGTAATATACTGCTCAAATGCTTCTGCCTCTCACAAAAGCCTGTTAATGTTTTATAACCAAACCGATGAGCCTGTAAAACTGAATTTAGATTATTTAAATATAAGGTGCTATCACAATGAAGGACCCGATCACTTCACCGTCCCCGCTAACTGGCATTACGGCATTTCCGTTGAAGACTCTAATGCCTTAAATGACGGATGTACGGATCATCCTAAAAACCTTTCGTGGTTCGTTAACGGTGCCGGCAACATAAAAATAGTTCATGAAGTTTCTATTGTCTGGCAATCATACGGACAAGTAATCTCAGAAGTGCCGGGAGTCAGGCACGTCGAGTTTATGTGTCGTAATGGTACTCGCTCAGGTGACGGCCATTGCAGCTTAAACTTTAAAGAAGACGGTTATATGTCCGCGATTCGTTTCTGCAACGGAGAATCAGCAAGGTGCTCCGATGCCCCCAAAAAGCCTTTCGATTTCGGCGGTCACTGGGCCGGAGAGTTCAGAATAAGCAATCACGACCACTCCAGTCATTATTGCCACTTCAGCGTGACGGCTGATATTGCCCCTCAAAATAACACCCTGCGCTGGACTTCGGTATTAAAGAAATATAATCTTTTTCATTGTCCGATAAACCAGGATGTCACCCGCTCAATAAACCGAATCAGCCAAAAAGTCATGGACACCTCTATTATCTTCTCTCAGGGAAAAGATGACAGAATTGTGCGGCTCACTCCTGAGACACCGGATAATCAGGTTATTTCAGGGCAAGGCGTATTCGGTGAAGGCGCCGGTCAGCAAGAATCCAATAATTTTAATTCCAGCGGCGGTACTAAATTTGACTATTGGGAGCGATTAGAGAGAAAGTAGCGCTTAACCATTGAACCGGACGTTCTGCCTTGAGCTGAAGCTAACAAATGCAACCGGACGGAGTACTAGTAGTCCATTCAAAAACAAATAATGACCTAATGGTTATATCCTAACAGCTCCTGAACACAAGACACACAGGAGTTGTTATGAGGGTTAAATACCATGTTCGTTTGAGTGATGAAGAACGTTCAATACTTGAGGCTTTGATAAAACAGAAGAAACCACGAGTTGCTCAACATAAGAAACGACACGCCCAAATTTTACTTGCTATTGATGAGAATAATTCGCCACTGACCAATCAACAGACTGCTAAAGCACTAAACATCACACCACTTGCAGTAACGAGTCTTAGAAAGCGTTTTGTTGAAGAAGGATTAGAAATCGCTGTTAACAGCAAACATAGCCATCAAGGTCGCAGACGCATAATGGACGGCGAAGCCGAAGCTCACCTAATTGCGCTGGCTTGCTCTACGCCTCCGGAAGGACGTTGCCGTTGGACACTAAATCTTCTTCGAGACAAGATGATTGAACTCAAATATACCCGTGATCATTCAAGATGCGATTTTTTCAAACAAAGGCTTGCAATTTTCTGTAATGAGATCATCATAGCAACATGATTGAAATATCCTTAACCAAAGAAGAAAAACATTCTCTGGAATCACGACATAAATCGTCAAGTGATAGCCGTGAATGTGACCGAATTAAAGTTGTTCTGTTACGTTCAGAAGGCTGGTCTTATTCTTTAATTGCTCAAGCGTTACGGATAGATAAAACAACAGTCAAACGTCATTTTGATGACTATCAATCTCAAGAAAAACTGAAACCCGAAAATGGCGGTTCAGTCAGTCGGCTCACTCCAGAGCAAACCGAGTTTTTGATAGCCCATTTAACAAAATTCACTTTCGCTCATACACATCAAATTGTGAGTTATATTGATGAAACCTTTGGTGTGAAATTTACGGTTGCAGGGTTAAACAAATGGCTGCATCGCAATGGCTTCAGTTACAAAAAGCCTAATGGTGTTCCCCATAAATTTGATGAGCAAAAGCAAGCCGAATTTAAAGAAAAATACGAGACATTAAAGGCCGAAAAGCCTGATAATGAGCCAATTTATTTACGGACGCTGTCCATCCTACCATGGCAACAAAGCTGTCTTACGGTTGGATAAAAAGAGGTGAAGATAAGCTGATTAACACCACAGGCAGCCGTACTCGCTTGAATATTATTGGTGGCATTCAGCTGGGGAAGTCGGCTGATACTGTGACAGCCCAATATGAGCGCGTCAACCAAGAATCTGTTGTGGATTTTTCAGTAAAACTGAAAACTCAACATTCTAAAGCTGAGCGTATTCACCTCATCTTAGATGGTGCTGCTTATCACCGAGCAGGCAGCGTAAAAGAAAAAGCAAAGGAGCTGAAAATCGAGCTTCATTACTTACCACCATACAGTCCGAATTTAAACCCAATTGAGCGGCTCTGGAAAGTAATGAATGAGCATGTGAGAAATAATGAATATTTTGCTTCAGCCAAAGAATTCCGAAAACGGATAAATCATTTTTTCGATGTCAAACTTCCAGAAATCGCGGATACTTTAACGAGTAGGATTACTGACAACTTTCAAACGCTCACATCTGCAACTTGAATTTGCTTGGGTATAACAGGATCTCGTTCTGATTATGTTGTAGACTCGGGAGTTAAACAGACATTTTGCAGAGAAAGCAAGCATGGTTGCCGCAAATTATTGTCCGTGTTGTTCACCCGTAACACAAGTCCTGCATATCTACTCCTCTGATCCAACAGATAAATATTTCTTCGCTGATATCGTCAATCGAAATAAGAGGTATCATGTAAAGGTCAGCCGCAATGAAGACAGAATAGTCTCAGCCGAACCCGCTTTATCAGGACATACTACAACAACTTTCGATTGTATCCCTAAATTCTGGTCAGGAAAGCCGAAAAACCTTATACCAAATGATTTAATTAATATAAATTTCAATGACATTCCTCGTCGATCTCATCATCCCAAATTAAATCTGCGTAAACAAGACAGGGTAAGATACTTATGCCTGCACTTTAGCTCCGGTAAACAATATCAGCTTAAACTCACTAAGTCGGCGGCGTATGAGGACACACATTCGTCCTCAGTGTCTCAGCCGCAACCCGCTAAGCCTGTTAGGGTTGCGAGCCCGTCCTCCGTCCCTTCTAATCCAGGTGATAGTGACCCGGAAATGTATATAGAAATGCATTCGTCCTCAGTGCCCCGGTCACAACTCGCAGAGCTTGTTACGATTGCGAGTCCGTCCTCCGTCTCTTCTAATCCCAGTGGTAGTGACTTGGTGAGGTATGAAGACATAAATTCATTATCAGTGCCCCCCCGACCACAACCCGCTAAGCCTGTTACGATTGCGAGTCCGAGTCCGTCCTACGTCCCTTCTAATCCCAGTGATAGTGACTTGGTGAGGTATGAAGACATAAATTCGTTCTCAGTGCCCCCCCGGCCACAACCCGCTAAGCCTGTTAGGGTTGCGAGCCCGTCCTCCGTCCCTTCTAATCCAGGTGATAGTGACCTGGAAATGTATATAGAAATGCATTCGTCCTCAGTGCCCCGGCCACAACCCGCTAAGCCTGTTAGGGTTGCGAGTCCGTCCTCCGTCCCTTCTAATCCCAGTGATAGTGACTTGGTGAGGTATGAAGACATAAATTCATTCTCAGTGCCCCCCCGGCCACAACCCGCTAATCCTGTTACGATTGCGAGTCCGAGTCCGTCCTCCGTCCCTTCTAATCCCAGTGATAGTGACTTGGTGAGGTATGAAGACATAAATTCGTTCTCAGTGCCCCCCCGGCCACAACCCGCTAAGCCTGTTAGGGTTGCGAGCCCGTCCTCCGTCCCTTCTAATCCCAGTGATAGTGACTTGCTGCTTAGATCCCAACAGCAACTGACACATTTTAACATTTTAATATAGAACCGAGGAGAGGAAGTTTGTAAACTTCTTTCCCTCAAAGTGAAATGAGGTTTTGAAGTGAAATCTAAATACAACCAACTCACATTAAAAGACAGACATCAGATTGAAGTGTTAAAGGCAGAAGGTAAAAGTGCCAGAAGTATCGCTAAGCTGTTAGGTCGTGGCAACGGAACCATATCTAAGGAGCTGAGGCGTTGTCCTTCTGAAGCTTATTGCGCTGAAACCGCTCATCTGGATGCGATAAGTAACAGGCAGACGGCTTTCAAAGCGACAAAAATCACTGATGACATCATAAACACTATAAAGTCATTGCTTAATTTCGGGCTAAGCCCGGAGCAAATTTCAGGTCGGATGAAACAGGAGAAAACCAGCGTAACGTTATCCGCGAACACGATTTACGGTGTGGTAAAACAACAAGGTCTGGAAAAGCTATTGCCCCGAGGCGGCAAGAAATACAAGCGGCGGCAGGGAATTGAAGCGGGAGCCCGTTTAATTCCGGAGCGAATAGATATCAGTGAAAGGCCGGCAATTGTCGATGAAAAAGTTGAGATAGGTCACTGGGAAGGTGATACGGTGCATGGTAAAGATTGCTACTTAGTCACGTTGGTAGAGCGAGTGTCCAAGTGTTTACTGGTAAAGCGTGTTAAAAGTAAATCTAAGGTTGAAGTCACCAAGGCGATAAAGAGTATGCTTAAGCCTTTTGCCGCGATTTGCAAGACTATCACTTTTGATAATGGTGGCGAATTCGCCGGACATAAAAAGGTTTCTGAGGCACTTAAATGCGATATCTACTTTGCGAAGCCTTATCATTCATGGCAGAGGGGGCTTAATGAGAATACCAACGGATTACTGCGGCGTTTTTTCCCGAAAGGCATGGCTATAGGCTCGGTAAGTGAGCAAGAAATTAAAAATGCGGAATTTTCGATTAACACAAGACCGAGAAAAGCGTTAGACTATCTCAGTCCTTACGAATTTTTAACAGGTAAGAGTGTGCCGCTTATTGCTGAGATCTAGGCTGGTTACACCAATGATTAATTGACTCTGCTCTGTGAGCACGACAGAAGCCTTTTTACCATACTCGTATGGCTTATGGTCTTTGCCTTTCCCTACGCAGTAAACATCGGGTTCATGAAGGCTGTAAATCTTGTTCTTGTCTTTACGTTGCTGTGTAATAGCTTTTTCATAATTGGAAAAATTCTCTTTTTGTAAATCAAGGACATCTTGTGGAAGTTTGCGTTGTAGCTCCCTTAAAAGCTTACCTGCGATAACACGTAACCTTTTTAACGCTCTTCTGGCTTTGCTTCGATTTTTGGCATGTCTAAAGCTTCGACAGTCAATGCGTAGCTGTTTGACTTCTTTGACATAAGTACGTCTTTGCTTGATCCCAAATACTTTGGCTAGTTTATTGAGTCGGTTAACCACCTTGATGGCAAGCTTGCTATCTGTCGGATAAGTAATGGCTTTTTCTTGGACGGTTGTATCAACGTACACGGTGTCATCTTCAGCTTTGTCACCGTGTAAAGCCACAGATAATGCAAAGATTTTTTCACAGCCTTTTTCACCGATGCGCTTACGAAAAACACTGAGTTCACTGGCATCACAAGGGCGTGCTGTTTGAAACTCTGTCTCACCACAAAACACTTGAAAATACACGTTCATCAGCCACTCATCGACCAAGGCTTCATCGCTGAGTTTGTAAAGTTGTTTGAGTATTAGCAAACCGCACATCAACCGAATTGGCTTCGCTTTACGGCCTAATTTTTTGTATAACGGCTTGAACTCTTCTTCCAACGCTCGCCAATCAAAGGCATTAGCTAAAATGAGTAAAGGGTGAGTTTGCAGAAGTTGGTCTGTGATATTAAACAGACTGGCATGAGGTAAATTTGACGGGCTTTCTTTGAGCATTTTTAGCACCCAAAACGACCAGAAACCATAGGTTAACTATATCATTTCTGGTCGAAATTGAATGTATCAAATAGCTATATTTTATTAGCGATCAGAATGTTAGATGTTTTTCATGACCGACTAACTAGTACTTCGTCCGGTTGCATTTGTTAGTGCTTCAGCTCAAGGCAGAACGTCCAGTTCAAGGCGCAGTGGCGAAGATATACTGGAGTATTTCAAGTCACTGCAATGAAGAAATGGGCGTTCTGCCTTGAGCACGCAGGGTGGTTCGTAAAGCGGCCATCTGGCTGCGTTAGTTTTATTGACGTAGAATAGCTAGGCTCGCACAAATCTGCCTTGCATATGGCCGCTTTACGAACCACTGAAAACATCAAATGCAATCGGACGGAGTACTAGGTTATCGCCGCTCCGGCGAAGGCCGACAAAAGCCCGTCAGGGCATTGAACGCCGTTTTTGTAAGGCGGGCGCGGTGAATACGCCAGCGGGTTTTCCCGTTCGGGAAAGTCATCACCGGATACCGGCCTGAGCCGGTATAACAAAATACAAGCCTCAATGGTCATTACGCCCCGGGGAGCGCGGTGAATTAACCCCGAAGAGGTTAAAGATTTAAGACCTGCCTCATGTCGTAAAGACCGGAATTCTGAGCAACCAGCCACACTGCCGCGCGCATCGCTCCGTTAGCGTAGGTCATACGGCTTGAAGACTTATGCGTAATTTCCAAACGCTCACCTAAAGCGGCAAACAACGCGGTATGATCACCGATCACATCACCGGCTCTGACGGTCGCGAAACCAATCGTCTCTTTATCACGCTCACCGGTAATTCCCTCACGACCGTAAACGGCGCACTTTTCTAAATCGCGGTTTAACGCATCAGCGATCACTTCACCCATTTTTAATGCCGTTCCCGACGGCGCGTCTTTTTTATGACGGTGATGAGTCTCAATAATCTCAATATCAGACTGCTCACCGATGACTTCGGCCGCGGTTTCCAGCAGCTTCCACATGAGGTTGACACCTACCGACATATTAGGCGCTAACACGATTCGGGTAGTTTTAGCGGCTTGCGCGATTACCAGCTTCTGCTCTTCGGAGAATCCCGTGGTACCAATGACAATAGCTTTATTATTGTTCCGGCACCACGCTACATGTTTCATGCTCGACTCCGGTGAGGTAAAGTCGATCAGTACGTCAAAGTCTTCCTTTACCGCGTCAAGTGAATCACTGATAGCGACATGCATGGTACCAACACCGGCCAGCTCGCCGGCATCGGCTCCTATTAACGTTGAGCCCTGGCGTTCTACCGCGGCGCCTAACTCAATGGCGTCATCATGCTTCGCGGCTTCAACCAGTACACGCCCCATTCTTCCCGTTGTGCCTACTAATGCGATACGAACCTTGCTGTTCATAGCCTGTCCCCAACTTTTCACTTTCTCCGGCAGAAAAAACGCCAGTACCTCTGCCGGCGTTTACAGTAACTGATCCGCGTCTGAATGCACAGAATCAGATTAAAGAATATCTAATAGTTCAACTTCAAATACGAGTGTTGAGAACGGAGGAATAGAACCACCCGCGCCACGCTCGCCGTAGGCCAGCTTTGAAGGCACGTACAGTTTCAGCTTAGTGCCGACAGACATTAACTGAAGCGCTTCAGTCCAGCCAGCGATAACGCCTGATACAGGGAATTCAGCCGGCTGATCACGAACTACGGAGCTGTCGAATACTTCACCGCTGATGAGCGTACCGTGGTAATGAGTACGAACCGTAGAGTCAATCGTCGGCTTTTCACCTTCGCCCTGCTTAAGCACTTCATACTGAAGACCGGAATCAGTCACGGTCACTTCGGCACGCCTGGCGTTTTCTTCTAAGAAAGCGTTACCTTCGGCCGCCGCCGTCTCAGCTTTTTCTTCCTGTTCTTTTTGCATTCTGTTATTGATTTCGTTGAACGCCGCCTCTAAGTCTTGATGAGAAACTTCACTTGCCTGACCCGCAAACGCAGCCGCTAAACCAGCCTGAACCGCAGAAATTTCCAAACCTTCAAATGGTTGCGCCGCAAGTTGCTGACCCATTTGTAAACCAATACCGTAGCTTGCCCGCTGCTCAACTGTAGTGTATTTATCTGACATAAGATTTTCGTACTCATCAGTGATTAATAAATTGGTCGGCAAGTCTATCATACTCAAATAACAAATACCGCTTACAGAACAGCAAACGCGCTCGACCAATTACATTTGCTTTTCTTCCGTCTATCGTTTAAAAAATAAACCTGCGTTTTGCTTTGGTGTCCGATATGGCAGAAAACAAGCTGATTGATATTATTTACGATGGTGAGTGCCCCATCTGCAAGCATTTTGTTTTAAAGAGAAATGTTGAGCAAAACGGCTATCAACTTAATCTGATTAATGCTCGCGGCCTTTCACCGCAGCAGATCAGAGATTACCGTCAACGCGGATTTGATCTCAATAAAGGCATGCTCGCCCGATATCAGGACAAAGAATATTTCGCCAATGACGCGCTCACATTACTGCTCAGCGTCAGCCGGCACTCCGGTCGACCGGAGTTATTTATTGAGTCAGGTTACTTAAGGGTAAATTCACCGGGCTTATACCGAATCTTAGTGAAACTGAGGTTATTTCTTTTAAAATGTTTAGGAAAAAGGCCGCTTTAACGTGAAGAGCTTTGTCATTCTCTCGTCATAAAATCTTCATTTATCCTTCAATTTCACTGTCTAACCTTAAAAAAGCACCCGTTTATTTCAGAGAAAAAAATGACGCCCGGCAGTATACCTTCAGAACAAGGAAATGCTTTTGAAAAAACACATTACCACGCGTTTTGGTTGTCAGACATTCATCTCGGATGCAAAGATTGCAAGGCTGAGTTTTTACTGAGACTTTTTGAAAACAACGCCTTCGATAACCTGTTTCTTGTCGGCGATATCATTGATATCCGGGCGTTAAAACGTCGCCCGTTCTGGCCTGAAAGTCACCATCACGTCCTGCGGAAAATCATTGAAATAGCGCAGACGGACACCAATGTAGTTTTTATTCCCGGTAATCACGACGAACTGTTAAAAAGCTATCATTACTTTAACTTTGTCAATATCGACATTCAGCCCTTTTTTCTGCATGACACCATCCGCGGCAAAAAACTGCTGATGGTACACGGCGATCAATTTGATTCGGAGGTTTGTGTCAGTCGTTACTATGCCAGACTCGGCGATCATCTGTATGACTTTATTTTATTTCTGAACCGAAGCTTGCACCGCCTCAGAAAAAAGTCCGGCCGGGCTTACTGGTCACTCGCCGGCTACATCAAAAATAAAGTACCCAAAGCCCGGCAAGCGATAGAACGATATCATCAGGCCGCTATCCGGTATGCTAAGTCACAACATGTCGACGTCATATTCTGCGGTCACATCCACCAGCCTGCCTTGCTCAGTCAGCAAGGTATGATTTACGGCAACCTCGGCGACTGGATTGAAAACTGCACCTTAATCGCCGAAACCGAAACGGGTGAGCTACAGTTACTTCGATGGGACGATAAACGCAGCCGTACTCAGATCTTAACTCAAATCGGTTCATCCGCTCTTGATCTGTCGCCTGGACAACAAAAGCAAAATCAACAACATGTAAGCGTCGCTTAATATTATGACCAGAGAGTTTGCCCTATGATTTTCACCGTCGATAAAGTGGTTAAAGAAAACCTGCCTAAAATTGAACAAAAACCCTGGCTCGCTAAACCCGCCAAAACCATGCTGCGTTATTTGCTCAATGAAAAAGAGTGCAATGACATCGCCATGCGACACGCTCATCTCACCGGCATCGATTTCGTTGAAAAAGTACTGGAAAGCTTTAACTTCAGCTATTCGGTTTCAAATACCGAAATCGAGAATATTCCCTGCGACGGCAGAGTCGTTATTTTTGCCAATCACCCTATCGGCTCGCTTGACGCGCTTGCTATGATAAAACTCATCAGCAAAGTGCGCGGCGATATCAAAGTCGTCGCTAACGATTTACTTATGGCGCTCAGCCCTTTACATAATATACTTCTGCCGGTAAAGAACATGACGGGAGTAACGCCTAAACAAAATTTAGAGGCCATTCATAAGCATCTGAAAAATGAAGGTGCCGTATTAATTTTTCCGTCAGGCGAGGTATCCCGCCTTCGTCCGCAAGGGATCAGGGATACCAGCTGGCAACCCGGCTTTTATAAAATGGCCTGCACCTGTAACGCGCCGCTTTTACCTATGTACGCTGACGCCAAAAACTCGGCCGTGTTTTACGGCGCCTCAATGATTTACAAGCCGCTGGCAACCTTGCTGCTGGTCAAAGAAATGTTTAAGCAGGCACAAAAAACCATGTCGATTCGCATCGGTGAGTTAATCCCGACAGAAGCCTTTAAAAATAATGACTTCCCGTTAAAGGTAAAAATAAAACTTTTAAAAAATCATTTATACCGGATCGGTAAAAACCGGCCTGCGATATTCAAAACCCAAAGTCCGATCGCCCATCCCGAATCTCGTTCTGAATTACAGCATGCGCTGAATGAGTGTGAGCGACTCGGTGAGACCGGAGACGGTAAACTCATCTATTTATATCAGCACCAAGACTCCAGCCCCGTCATGCGCGAGATCGGACGCTTACGGGAAATCGCATTCAGAGCCGTCGGAGAAGGCACCGGAGAGCGCCGTGATACCGATAAATATGACACGTATTACCTACACCTTATTTTATGGGACAAAGAAGAGTTAGAAATTGTCGGCGCCTACCGCTTTGCCGAAGTGGATGATGTTCATCAGCGAATTGGAACTGATACGCTTTACAGTCAATCCTTGTTTGATTATACCGGGGCTTTTACGCCTTATTTTGAAAAAGGATTAGAGCTTGGTCGCAGTTTTGTTCAGCCCAGGTATTGGGGAAAACGCAGCCTTGATTACCTTTGGTATGGCATCGGTGCTTTCTTGAGCAAGAATCCGCGGTATCGTTATTTGTTCGGTCCGGTTTCGCTGAGCGGTCAGTTACCTAATCAGGCTAAAGCACTGCTTGTTCATTTTTATCAGACTCATTTTAAGCCTGAAGCACCTCTGGCTTACTCAAAATCGCCTTATGTTATCGAGCCGGCATTAAAGCGGAGCTTTGATGAAACATACGATTACGCTAATGACGACAAAGACACATACCGCCGGAATTTCAGGATGTTAAAACAATCACTTTCTGAACTCGGGGCGGCGGTTCCGACACTGTTTAAACAATACTCAGAACTGTGCGAAGCGGGCGGTGTTAAGTTTCTTGATTTTGGTGTCGACGCGGATTTTAACGATTGCGTTGACGGCTTAGTACTAGTTGATTTGAATGAGCTATTACCAAAGAAAAGAGAAAAGTATTTGGGAAATTGAATTCAAGAAGGGCCTGCTACGAAAGCAGGCCAATATTACAACTTACTCGTTAAAAGTTTCAGGGAGACTAAAACTCATAACGAGCAACTACCGAGAAGTATCGGGCCTGCTGACGGCTTGTCACCATTCCGTAATCAGGATTAACGACCGGAATACCGATTTCCTGGCCGTTTTCATCGTATACTGAAATGACTCTTCTGCGCTCTTCTTCTATATCAAGTGCCGCGTCACCATTAAATAGATTGTAAGCCGTTCCTTTAACAGAGAAATCACTGCCGAATAACTCAGTTTGATACGTCAGTGATAAATCAACATTGATCAACCAGGGCAAGTTTCCTTTTGAGCCTCTCGGAGCCGGCTCGCCGTTATAATCATAGTGACTGGCATTGCCGTAATATGTACTGCTGCAAGCATCCCAGGAACTGCCTTCTGTGCAGCTGTCTACGCCTCTCGGGTGCACTGAGAAGTAACTCTTTGGTCTGCCGGATGTGATACGACTTGCCAGACCGAGAACCCACTCATCCGTAATATTATAACGACCATTGAGTTTAAACGAATGCCTGTGATCATTCGGAAGATCACCATAACCATAATCCATTAAGTCCGCGTAGTCATAGGATGTCGTCCAGCCCGGATCGGCCTGATTATTATCCGTCTTGACAAGACCTTCGGTATTACCGTAGTTATGAGACCATGTATAAGACGCGTCAATGTACAGGTCATCATTTACCCTGCCGTCCAGAGTAAATTCCCACGCTAAATATTTACGTTCAGGTTTAGGCAGCTGAAGTTCTTCCGCTGAAAGGTTGATACTGTCAACGGTGCCGTTACCGTCAAAATCATAAGCCATGGTGATAGCCTCACCGGGATTATTTAACACGTAATATGAGCTCTGGCCTACGTTATCCTCAATGCCCAGCTCCGCCAGCTTTTTAGCTAACACAGGTCCGACATTAGTATCTTCAACGCTTCTTCCTAAATCACGGTATACAAATCGGACGCCGGCAGTCATGGTGTCAAACACTTCCTGCTCATAGCCGATGGTAAATTCATCAGAATACATCGGATCAAGAGAGGCTGAGGCGATAAGACCGGGTTCGGTAATACCACGCTGACGATAATATCTGTCACCGAACATAGCACCCCGGCTCGGAGAGCCGTCCGCGGTAATCGCCGGGGAACCATTTGCATCCAATTCCGCTAAATCGAAAAACTCAAACCACTCGATAGAAGAGGCACCTTGCGTGATATTCATGTTCGCGGAAACAGGTTGGAAATAACGACCGTAAGTCGCGAAAACTTTTGCGCTGCCGTCACCAAAGACATCATAAATAGCCTGTAAACGCGGAGCAAACTGATTATCAATATCTACGTAGGCCCGTCCGTCGCTCACCGTATTTTCAAAACCGCTGTATCTCGCGCCAAGATTTAATACTAACTGATCAGTAACCTGCCAGGTATCATTAACATAGAATGCCAGAGACTCTACCTCCGAGTCAGTGTACCGAGTCCGAACACGCCGCTCGATATAATCTTGACCTGATGGTAGTCTGGACAGGTCGTCACCGTCAGAAGTTATAACACTCCACCAGCCTTGCGCGTCGCCGATGCCATTCTGAAATGAACTAAAGTCAACACTTACTTTGGTGTAATCAACACCAAATTGGATAGAGTGGTCATCTAAGTCCCAGTTAAAATCAATTTTGGCCTGATCTCGGATATACTCTTCCTCTGAGACTGACGAATCACTGTGCTGACTCAGAGTTACAAATCCGGAGCGTTCATCCCAGACGCCGGGGTCTGTTGATGCCACTACGTTCTCAACATTTTCAGAGGTACGGCCAACAACCGCCGATACCGAAAAGTTATCAGAAAAATAGCCGTTATAGCTGATACCGTAAACATCACCGCCGTCTTCACCGGGTACAGTCACACCCTGCTGATCACCTACCGCATTAGTGATGTAGTCATAACCGTACACTTTCCTATCCCATGTTCTTTTACTGTTCATCGCGGTAAATCCAAGGGAATGCTCAGGTGTAATGAACCAGTCAACTTTAGCGAAATACCGGTCTGATTCTCTGACTCGGTTAGTTTTTATTCTTTGACCCGCCCACTCTTGCTCCGTCCTTCTGGGAGCATAAAGCGCGTAATAAAACACTTTATCCTCTATGATTGAACCACTGGCCCAAAGTCGAAGATATTTAAAGTCCGTGCTATCTTGCCGGGTATTGGTTTGAACCACACCCTCAGAGTCATATATCGAGGCATGCTCACTTCTTAATGAAGAAGGATCCCATCTTCCTTCAACGCCAAAATGAAATTCATTATCCCCCGATTTAGAGACCGCGTTCACTATGCCCCCCATCGCGCCACCGAATTCAGGCGTTATGCCGCCAGTCTGAATCTGAGTTTGCGATATCGCTTCCCAGGGTAAAGCGATTGAACCTAAACCGGTACGAATATTTGTGACATTAAGTCCGTTTAAGTAATAGCCGTTTTCCGCGGAAGACGCGCCGCCAAAACTAGAGGCTCCCCTGAAATCACTCCCTCCGGGAGCGACGGTTCCCGGCGCAAGCAAAGCGATATTCTCAAAGCCGGTACTTACGGGCATTACGTTTAACTCTTCCTGAGTAAATGTGACGCCCGAAGTCGAGCTCTCTAAATCAATACTTCTGATAGAGCTTCCGGTAACTTCAATTCGCTCAATATCTTGTCCTGAAACAGAATTTAGTTGACCGTCAAGAATAACCGCCTGGCCGATACTAACGAGAACATCAGAACGCTTTGATACCGCATAACCGTCCCGGCTGATGGTAATATCATATTCTCCGACGGGAACATTACGAAGAATGTACTCACCTTTATCGTTGGTTTTTACTTTATATACCAAGCCTTTCGTTTTGTGTTTCAGAGTAATGGTCGCATCAGATAAGTTTTGACCGGATGTATTTTCGATATGACCTTTAACGATACTACTACCATCTACTGCAAACGCAGCCGGAGCCGAAAACATCAACGCAGAAACAACGGCCGCCGCCGCTAACGTTTTTCGGGATGGAAATCGATTAATCTTGTTTGAGGTACTCATAAGATTATCTTCCTTTATCCCTTTTTGAAGTATGAACCGAGCTTTTACCGCTCATTTTTGTTTATATTTCAAGCCCGGATTTAAAGAAGATACAGCAAAAGAATATTGTATACAATCCATTTGTTAAAAATAGTTTGGTATTTTGTAAAATATTTCTTAACATTCTGACAACTAAAAAGGGTAACGCATCGCTACCCAGAATCTAACTAAGCATGAATTTAACCGGCCTAATCCTCATCGGTTTCCCTATCCATATTCTCCGTGCTCTCAAGCCAGAGCGCATTGATAATGCCGAAAGCACAAGCCAGTAATACGCCTAAAATCCAAGTGAAATACCACATACTTATGCTCTCCTTAGTACAATGACGTTGAGTTATTTTCAATGTGCTTACGGGAAATACGACCAAACATCTTAATATAAGTCCAAATCGTGTAGCCTAAAACGATAGGCACTAATACGGCAGCGGCGAAGGTCATGATGCCCAGAGTCATCTGGCTCGCGGTTGCGTCCCAGATTGTCAGGCTGTAATTCGGTTGCAGTGATGACGGCATAACAAACGGGAACATGGCGCTGCCGCAGGTTAATATCACCATCGCGATGGCAAGCGAGCTGAACAGGAATGCCCAACCGGAGCGGTTAAACTTACTCGCCAGTATCACTAAAACCGGCAGGACTAAGCCGAGAACCGGAAACAGCCGGGTTACGGGATAAAGCCCGTAATTATGTAACCATGCGCCGGCCTGAATCGCGACTTGCTTTACTCTGGGGTCGGAAACCGCGGAAGTGGAGAGTTCAGAAGTAATCACATAACCATTAAGTCCGCTGATGACCCAGTAACCCGCCGCCCCGAAGCAGATAATTAAGACAACGGCGCAGATTTGAGCCGCCGCCACGGCTTTAGCGCGAAGCGTACCCTGGGTTTTCATCTGCAGCCAGGACGCCCCCTGCATCATGAACATAGACACACAAACGATACCGGCGAGCAGGCCGAACGGATTCAGCAACTGCCAAAAACTGCCGTGGTAACCGGCTCTTAAAAACTCATCAAAAGTAAACGGCACGCCCTGAAGCAAATTACCAAAAGCCACACCGATAATGAGCGGCGGAACAAAGCCGCCGATAAATAACGCTCTGTCCCACGCCGTCCGCCATTTCGGATTTTCGATTTTTGAGCGGTAATCAAAACCGACGGGGCGCAGGTATAAGGCAAATAACACTAACATCATCGCGATATAAAACCCTGAGAACGCCACGGCGTAAACCATCGGCCATGCCGCGAATAACGCACCCGCCCCCGTGATCAGCCAGACTTGATTGCCGTCCCAGTGCGGCGCGACGGTGTTGATCATCACCCGGCGTTCAACGTCATCCTTACCCAGAAAGGGTAACAGTGCCCCGACCCCCATATCAAAACCGTCGGTTACCGCGAACCCGACAAACAACACACCGATAAGCACCCACCAGATCAGCCTTAACGTTTCGTAATCAAACATGCGGTTGCTCCTGTATTCCGGCCGGTTGAGTTTGTTGTTCGCCCTCGAAATGATAGCGCCCTGTTTTCAGACTGCTCGGGCCGATCCTGACGTACTTCCTCATTAAGTAAACTTCAATGACCAGCAGTGCGGTGTAAAATGCGGTGATGGTGATAATACTGAACCAGATATCACCCGGATTCAGCGACGATGCCGACATATGCGTCGGCAGGATGCCTGATATAGTCCAGGGCTGCCTGCCGTATTCCGCCACAAACCAGCCCGCTTCAATAGCAAGCCAGGGCAACGGCAGACTGTATAACGCGGCTTTAAGCACCCATTTTTTCTCAGCGATTTTATGTTTGGTGCTTTGCCAGAACGCGGCGGCGAATACGATGAGCATAATCACACCGAAGGCGACCATAATTCTGAACGCCCAGAATATCGGCGCGACCTGAGGGATACTGCTTTTTGTCGCCGCCTGAATTTCAGCCTCGGTGGCGTCAGTAACATTATCGGTAAAACGCTTGAGTAAGAGTCCGTAACCTAAATCACCTTTAAGCTGATTGAATGCCGCGATATTCTCAGGTGATTTATCGCCGGCTCTCAATTTTTGCAAAAGCCCGTAAGCTTTCATTCCCCGGCGGATCTTAGCTTCATGCTCTTTCATCAGATCTTTTAACCCCGTGACTTCCTGGCTGAAGCTGCGCGTGGCGACTATTCCCATCAGATAAGGAATCTTAACGGCGAAACGGGTTTCTTCGGCCTGCTGATCGGGAATACCTACAATGGTGAAATCCGCGGGCGGAGTATCCGTGTGCCACTCGGCCTCGATAGCGGCAAGCTTCACTCTTTGCACCTCACCGACTTCGTATCCGGATTCGTCGCCTAACACCAGAACCGATAACACTGAGGCCATACCGAAGCTGGCGGCAATGGCGAAAGAGCGCCTCGCGAAGGGTAAATCCCGTTTTTTCAGAATGTAATACGAGCTGATAGCCAGAACGAACATGGCGCCGGTCACATAACCCGCCGCCACGGTATGGACAAATTTAACCTGCGCTACCGGATTGAAGATCACTTCCGCGAAATTGGTCATCTCCATACGCATGGTTTCAAAATTGAAAACGCTGCCGACCGGATTTTGCATCCAGCCGTTGGCGATAAGAATCCATAACGCTGAAAGATTGGTTCCCAGCGCCATCAGCCAGGTCACGGCTAAATGCTGCCGTTTCGAAAATCTTTCCCAGCCGAAGAAAAACATGCCGACAAAAGTGGACTCTAAAAAGAAGGCCATTAAACCTTCAAGCGCTAAAGGCGCGCCGAAGATATCGCCGACATAATGAGAGTAATAAGACCAGTTAGTACCGAATTGGAACTCCATGGCGATACCGGTCGTCACCCCCAAGGCGAAGTTGATACCGAATAATTTGCCCCAAAACTTCGTCATGTCCCGGTAAATGGTTTTGTCGGTCATCACATATAGGGATTCCATAATCGCGAGAATAAAAGACAGACCTAACGTCAGAGGAACGAAAAGAAAGTGATACATTGCCGTTAAGGCAAACTGCAAGCGAGATAACTCAACAACTTCATCAAGGATCATTTACGACTCCCGTGCATAAGAGCTTGGTTAACTAAAAATTTGTTTATCCGGCAACATCTACAATATTAGCCAATATACTCCTGTTTTATCGATAAAAAAACCACCGGCGCAAAGCCGGTTTCGAAGAAGTATTAAAAATAAAACAGAAAATCAGCGGTATATTTATCTACGGAACAACCTTGACACAAGTTTAAATCACCGGCGCAATTCTCAGAAATTCAGCAGCACCTGTCTGTAAATAAGGTAAAGCTGATGAATCTCCCGAAGTGAAGCTCGCTCATTAACCTGATGAATCGTTTTATTAGGTAAACCGAGCTCAAGAACCTGAGTGGTGTCATTAGAAAGGAATCGCCCGTCTGACGTCCCGCCGGAAGTTGAAAGCCGGGGAAAGATGCCCGTGACCTGATTAATCGCGGACTCAACAACCGAGATCAGGCTGTCTCCCTCGACATTACGGGTAAAGTACGGCGGGCAGTGGCGCTCCCATTCAATATCTAAGTTCGCGGTTACCTCCTCAGATAAAGGCAATGAGGCAATCCGCCGCAGAACGTCTCGCTGAATGTCAGACAGTTTATATTGATGACTGAAACGAATATTAAAGCGGATTTCACACTTACCGGGGACAATGTTATCGGTAAAATCACCGGAGTTAATATAAGTAACTTGTAAACTGGTGCCCGGAAAATCGTTACTGCCCGTATCCCATTGAATGCGCTCCAGCGCGTAAATAATTTCAGAGGCAAGATGAATCGCGTTTCTGCTGATACCCGCGTAGGCGACATGTCCCTGCCTGCCTGATATAACTAATCTGCCTGAAATCGCCCCGCGCCGTCCGACTTTAATCACGTCACCGGTTCTGCTTTCACCGGTTGGCTCTCCGACCAGACAATAATCCGGTAATCGTTCCTGCCGAATCAATCGTTCAACAATGGTTTTGATCCCGTATTGCGCTTCGCCTTCCTCATCACTGGTCAACAACATCTGCCATTGAGTTTTCGGCTGATAGCCGTCCGCAATCACATCTTCCGCCGCCGCTAACATGGCAGCGAGGGATGTTTTCATGTCTACCGCCCCGCGGCCGATAAGCATGTCATTTTTAACGGCAGCGGCAAACGGATTCACGTCCCAGAGTCCGGTATTCGGAGCGGGCACCACATCAGTATGCCCGGCGTAAGCGAAAATCTTGTCATACCGGCCTTTAGAAGCGATTAAATTAGAAACTCCGTTTATCTGATAACGTTCTGTTTCAAAGCCGATCTTGTTAAGCTTGCCGGCAATCCAGGCCTGGCAACCCGCGTCATCAGGCGTAACCGATCTTTTTTTAATTAAAGCTCGCGCGTAACGAACCGCTTTGTGGGTGTGTAACTCGCCATTTTCTATAACATCAGCGTCATATCGCGGGGTTTCAGCGGGCACGTCAATGCTCCTAAAATAATCACAGCCGTCACATTAAACCAAGCCTTTTTGACAGAAAAATGACAATCATTCTCCCGGCGAATAAAATGCGGCTTATTAATACGTTAGCGGATAAACCTATTTCAGGTTAATGTCAGGTCGGATAAAAATCATCTGTCCTTATCTCTGTTGGCTATATTTTCTGCCGCTGAGCTGAACAGCGGTAACCCCGGTTTATCACACCGGGAATTCCCGCGATTTATTCGTGAGCATTCACAGCCACCTTCAGCGGAGCGGTCGGCGGCGGTCTTAAACGCGGAAAAATAACGTGAAAATAACCTTCAAACCTCAGCGAATATAATTTTCATTCTGCGCGGTGACAGAAAATTTAAATTCACAAGAAGGCTGATGAGAACCGCGCCTGTCATGAACCTTTAGGTTAAAGCGCGTTTAACGCCTCACTGAGTTTACCCACGCCGATTATTTCCATGCCCGCAATCCCGTTTTTAGGCGCGTTGGCTTTAGGCACGACGGCTTTTTTAAAACCATGCTTCGCCGCCTCAACCAGTCGCTCCTGGCCGTTTGGCACCGGACGGATCTCACCCGACAAACCGACCTCGCCGAATACCACCATATCGTTCGGTAAAACATGACTGCGAAAACTGGATACCATCGCCATTAATAACGTTAAATCAGCGCTGGTCTCGCTGACTTTTACTCCGCCGACGACGTTAACGAACACATCTTGATCAGACATCTGCAATCCGCCGTGACGGTGCATAACAGCAAGTAACATAGCGAGCCGGTTGGCGTCCATACCCACGGCGACGCGCCTCGGATGAGACATGGATGAACTGTCAACAAGCACCTGCAGTTCCACCAGCAGCGGGCGGGTGCCTTCCCACACCACCATAACCAGAGAACCTGACGCCTCGCCTTCACCGCGGGATAAGAAAATGGCCGACGGGTTGGCGACCTCTTTCAGTCCGCGCTCCGTCATCGCGAACACGCCGAGCTCATTGACGGCGCCGAAACGGTTTTTGTGGGATCTCAGGGTTCGATAACGGCTGTCACTGTCACCTTCAAACATAACAGAGCAATCAATACAGTGTTCTAATACTTTAGGGCCTGCCAGACTGCCGTCTTTAGTCACATGACCGACCATAATCACCGCGATGCCTTCCTGCTTCGCAAACCGGGTTAAATAAGAGGCTGACTCACGGACTTGAGAGACACTGCCCGGCGACGAGGAAATATCGGCCATATGCATAACCTGAATAGAGTCAACCACCATCAATTTCGGTTTCTCTTTTAATGCGATATCGCAGATCCGCTCGACGCCGGTTTCAGACAGCATGCGTAACTTATCGGTCGGCAACCCCAGTCGCCGCGCCCGCATGGCGACCTGCTGTAAGGACTCCTCACCCGTGACATAAAGCGCCGGCATAGTCCGCGCCAGCCGGCATAAGGTCTGAAGTAATAAGGTACTCTTGCCCGCCCCCGGGTGCCCCCCGATTAAAATAGCAGAGCCGGGTACGATACCGCCGCCGAGAACCCGGTCAAACTCGGCGAATGAACTCGGGACCCTCGGCAGTTCATTCAAATCAATCTGATTTAAGGTTCGCACCTCACCTGAGCCTGAACCCGCGTAGCCGCTGAACTGAGAACCGCGATTCGTTTTTGCCGGTCCGAGACGAACTTCTGTAATAGTATTCCATTCTTTACAGGCGCTGCACTGCCCCTGCCAGCGGGGAAAGTCTTGTCCGCATTCATTACACACAAACGCCGTTTTATTTTTTGCCATGTATCAATTTAATTACGTTGTACGTTATTGCAATGGGTATACATTAACAGCAGTTACCGGAAAATCCTATCGTGACTTGGTAGAGGACTCCCTGCGAAGAAGCAGGGAGGTGAATACCTAAGCCGCACAGCGGCTTTATTTGAATTGGCTTGCTGTTCAACGTATTGAACTTTTTATACTGAAATCTTATACTGTTATATTGAAAGACAAGAGCGTGGACAACGCTTGTTAGCCTGCTGAGAGTCGGTATTAGCCGCTTGATGAATCAGGAACCTGTGCTTTAAGTGATTTTAGTACGCCCTGTAATGGGAATCCCCCAACCGAATTTAGGTGGAGGAGGATGTCAATTTAAGTGGCTCTTCGTCGTTTCATATGGATTTGAGTAGATCAGATACCGGGCTAGCAATCATAAAAATCATGGTCATAAATGTCCCTGTATTACGATACCCTCATACCCTCTAGCTCGTGTTCTAGCTGTAGCTGCTCGCTTTCATAAGCGCACTTGCTAGCGTTTATCCGTCATTTTCTGCTCACGATTTTGATGACGGTTATTTCATAAATCGCTATGAATTACGAATTACATTAGATTTTCTAATGCGATTTAGTTCCTAATTACCTATTACTAAACTCAATTGCAACCATACAGAAATAGGAGGTTGTCATGGTTGTTGTATCAAAAGGAAAACCAACTGGCGTAAAGAAGCCGTTTAAGCTTGAGGAAATTTGGCGTATTCGAACTCGATTGGAAATTGAAAATAATGTAATGTAGTTGGCATTATTGAATCTTGCCATAGACTCTAAGCTTCGAGCCTGTGATTTACTTAACCTCAAAGTGCACCATGTATCATCACAGGGACCGGTTTATTCAAGAGACAGGTAAAGAATGTGCTTGGCGATTTGTTTTCGTTATCACCAAACCTTAATACTCCTAAGAAACTGAAAGTAAAATTAGCGACCTTATTTCTTCAAAGTTGGTATGTAAAAGAGAATAAGCTCTACTGGATTGATAGCTAGTACTCCGTCCATTTGAATTCAATACTTCAAGCTCTTTTGCTAAGCCTTAGTCATAGGAGAGCTAAAAATCTTGTATTGATTTTTATTGTTTTAAACTCTTATACAACTTTTATTCACAACTAATTAATAAGTCTGTAATTTCTGAACAAAATGCTTCCTCCCACCCTTTGGCAAGCCAGTAGGACTCTAGCTTTTTTCATTTTGATTAACGAAAGTGTAACAGGATTTCGTTAATCAGTTTAATTCTGTTAAAAGGCTAACTGTACCCTGGAAGGACGGGGTAAAGCTTCTTTAACTTGATACGTGCCTCCTCAGTTGTGAACTGCCAAATCATCTTAGCCTTGGACTCATTGCGTTGGGTGACCCAGGCTTCAACTTCACAATTTAGTGTTTCCTGATCGGGTATTCTTCGGTTTAAGCATTGTCTGCTCAAGATACTTAATTCAATTTCAGCCATATCCAACCAGCTTCCGTGTTTTGGCGTGTAATGAAATTCGATTTTATTGATCAGCCTACGAGCTTCTTCTGGTTCGAAGGCCTTATAAAATGAAGCCGGGGTATGAGTATTCAGGTTATCCTCAACCAACACAATTGTCTCAGCATCCTTATAACGCCCGTCTACTAAGGCTTTTACCTGATGAGCCCAATCAACGGCCGTTCTGTGCTCTGTGACCTCAACATGCCGCCAGCCCGCTAAAGGCTCAAATATCATGAACAGGTTGCTGACACCGTTACGCTCATATTCCGTATCGTATCGCTCCGGATAACCTGAAACTAAAGGTAACGGGTTGCGAACTTCTTTAACTTGTTGTTTGCTGGTTTCATCAAGGCATACTAAAGGACGCTTGGGATCGTAAGGAAGTTTATAGAGTTCTAATATATCTTCCATAGCGCTCACGAAGGCAGCGTTTTCCTCTTTAGGTATACACCACTCTTCTTTAAGCCAGGGTTTAAGTTCATTTTTTTTAACGCATAATGAACAGAGGTTCTCGATATGCTATCGACATATTTGAGTTCAATCATCTTGTCTCTAAGAAGATTTAATGTCCAACGGCAACGTCCTTCCGGAGGCGCAGAGCAGGTCAGCGCAATTAGGTGTGCTTCGGCTTCACCATCCATTATGCGTCTGCGGCCTTGATGGCTGTGTTTGCTATTAACAGCGACTTCTAATCCTTCCTCGACAAAACGCTTTCTGAGGCTCGTTACTGCAAGTGGTGAGATGTTTAGCGCCTTAGCAATCTGTTGATTGATCAGTGGCGAATTATTCTCATCAATAGCAAGTAAAATTTGGGCGTGTCGTTTCTTATGTTGAGCAACACGTGGTTTCTTCTGCTTTATCAAAGCTTCAAGCATTGAACGCTCTTCATTACTCAAACGGACATGGTATTTAATCCTCATAACAGCTCCTGTATTCGTTGTGTTCAGGAACTGTTAGGATAAACTATCAGGCCATTATTTGCTTTTGAATGGACTACTAGTGCCCATCCATAAACAGGCTTTTTTCAAATTTATCGTATTGGCGGCTATTTAATTTAGAGTATTTTGAAAAAGGGAAATCAGCCTGGTCGCCTAAAAGTTGAATTAAGGTTTATTTTTTGAGTTATTTTTGTAATATACCCGTGATCATTCAAGATGCGATTTTTTCAAACAAAGGCTTGCAATTTTCTGTAATGAGATCATCATAGCAACATGATTGAAATATCCTTAACCAAAGAAGAAAAACATTCTCTGGAATCACGACATAAATCGTCAAGTGATAGCCGTGAATGTGACCGAATTAAAGTTGTTCTGTTACGTTCAGAAGGCTGGTCTTATTCTTTAATTGCTCAAGCGTTACGGATAGATAAAACAACAGTCAAACGTCATTTTGATGACTATCAATCTCAAGAAAAACTGAAACCCGAAAATGGCGGTTCAGTCAGTCGGCTCACTCCAGAGCAAACCGAGTTTTTGACAGCCCATTTAACAAAATTCACTTTCGCTCATACACATCAAATTGTGAGTTATATTGATGAAACCTTTGGTGTGAAATTTACGGTTGCAGGGTTAAACAAATGGCTGCATCGCAATGGCTTTAGTTACAAAAAGCCTAAGGGTGTTCCCCATAAATTTGATGAGCAAAAGCAAGCCGAATTTAAAGAAAAATACGAGACATTAAAGGCCGAAAAGCCTGATAATGAGCCAATTGTATTTATGGACGCTGTCCATCCTACCATGGCAACAAAGCTGTCTTACGGTTGGATAAAAAGAGGTGAAGATAAGCTGATTAACACCACAGGCAGCCGTACTCGCTTGAATATTATTGGTGGCATTCAGCTGGGGAAGTCGGCTGAAACTGTGACAGCCCAATATGAGCGCGTCAACCAAGAATCTGTTGTGGATTTTTCAGTAAAACTGAAAGCTCAACATTCTAAAGCTGAGCGTATTCACCTCATCTTAGATGGTGCTGCTTATCACCGAGCAGGCAGCGTAAAAGAAAAAGCAAAGGAGCTGAAAATCGAGCTTCATTACTTACCACCATACAGTCCGAATTTAAACCCAATTGAGCGGCTCTGGAAAGTAATGAATGAGCATGTGAGAAATAATGAATATTTTGCTTCAGCCAAAGAATTCCGAAAACGGATAAATCATTTTTTCGATGTCAAACTTCCAGAAATCGCGGATACTTTAACGAGTAGGATTACTGACAACTTTCAAACGCTCACATCTGCAACTTGAATTTGCTTGGGTATAGAAGCTTAAAAACCGAGTTACAAGCATTACCGAGCATACAGAATATGAGCTACAGCTCTGATCCTGTTTATGTACCAACCATTAATATTGATAATGTCAAAAATGCCAAAGGTGAAATGCTAACCTCTTCAAGAAAAGTCAGCCATGACCTTAATCAGTTCAACTTATTAGGTTTAACTGTTGACGGTGAGGACTTTACTGAGTCAGACATTAGCAGTAAAGCGCCTGTAGTCGTCATAAACCAACGCCTAGCTGATTTTCTTCCTAAACCAGTTATTGGTCAAAAACTCAACTTAAGTAATACAGGAGAGCTTTATACTGTAAAAGGTGTAGTACCGAATATTAATTATCCGGGGGCATCGTTTAAAGAAACGGCAGTAATCTATTACCCAAGAAGTTATCAACAGACTCGTGAAGCTGTGTTGCTTCTAAAGTTAGCTCCTAATCAAAGCACGCCGACGTTAGCCGAAATGTATCAAACAGTTATCAAAGTGCACCCTAAGCTTGATATTCTTGAATATTCAACAGTGGATAATAGTTTTGCAGAGTTGAGTCAGCAAACACGAGAGGGCGTTCAAAATTCTGTGTCAGCCTAAATTCTAAATTTCTAATACGTTATCCAATCTGCCTTCAAAATGGATTGCAAATTGTGACAATGCTAGCCTCCAATTTTGGACTGGCATTGTCCACTTTTTAGAGGCATTCAATATTCCCGCATAAAGCAATTTTAGCAAGCTGTTTTCATTTGGAAATGCCCCTTTTGTTTTGGTGAGTTTCCTAAACTGGCGATGTACGGCTTCAATCGCATTGGTCGTGTAAATCACTCGACGTACATATTCTGGATATTTGAAGTAAACGGACAAGTTCTCCCACTTTCTGCGCCAAGAGTCGATAACGATTGGATACTGGCTACCCCATTTGTTTTCCAGCTCATCTAAAGCCGTTTCAGCAGCCGATTTACTTGTCGCTCTGTAAACCGGCTTTAAATCAGCCATAAACGCCTTTTGATGCTTAGATGCCACATACTTCATTGAGTTGCGTACCTGATGAATTACGCAAAGCTGAACTTCTGTCTCCGGGTAAATGCTGGCAATAGCTTCAGGAAAACCGTTTAACCCGTCAACACAAGCAATTAAGATATCCTTAACACCACGATTATGAAGATCGGTCAGTACCGAAAGCCAATAATTAGCACCTTCTGACTCTGAAAGATACAGGCCAAGTAACTCTTTCTTACCTTCGAGATTAACGCCTAGAATCGTGTAAATAGCCTTACTGACATAGCGACCATTGTCTTTGACTTTATAGTGAATCGCATCCAGCCAAATAATTGGATAGACCTCGTCTAAACTGCGTTGCTGCCATTCTTTGAGCTGAGGAATAAGCTGATCGGTCACAGCCGTCAAACTGGCTTCTGAAAGCTCTAAACCATACAAATCAGCCACATGAGATTTGATATCACGATAACTCATACCCATTGAAAACATTGACAAAATCTTACGATCAATTTCATCAGAGAGCTTAGTTTGATTTTTTTTGACAAGCTGAGGCTCAAAGTTGCCGGCTCTGTCTCTTGGCGTTTCTAACTCAAATTCGCCAACTGAAGATTTAACGGTTTTTTTACTAAAACCATTTCTTCGATTGGGCTCAAGATCTGAGTCTAAATGTTGATCAAGTTCTGCTTTAAGCGCTGCTTCTGTTAGTTGTTTGATTAAAGGGGTGAGAACACCATCCGCACCAGTTAAACCTTTACCTGATTGAAGTTGTTCTAAAGCTTTATTGAAATCGAAATTTTGAGTCATTATGTCATTCCTGTTTTTGACATTTTACCGAAATGACACAGATTTCTAAACACTACCAAACACGATTTGCTGCAATCATTGCGGGTGCTCTAGCTTTGTGTTCGTTGGTAATGGTAACTGCCGGTATATTTGGGATTGTCAGTTATTTGGTACGGATGAAACAATACGATCTGGGCGTTCATCTTGCATTTGGCGCAACATTGAAAGGCTTGAGAAAAGAAGAGTTATTGAAGTTATCTAAGCCGTTGGGCGCAAGCTTACTTTTTGCTGCATCTTTAGTTTATTTCGTTTCAGGCTATGTCCGCACAACACCTGATCTGTTATTCACTTTAAACTGGGCGCTTTATGCACTAGTGATACTGCTATTGTCACTTCTTGCTGCCATCGCATGTTTTACCCCTTTAAATCAAGTGATAAAGGCAAATCCAATTAAATCTTTGAGAAATGAATAGACTACACAGATAGCGTAAAGAAGTTAACTCAGGCACAATGGAAAATGTGCCTTTCTTTACAAATTACGCCATTGGCGTATAATTATATTCATTATGGTCATTATCGAAACTCAAGTATTCACTAAACAGATTAAAAAATTAATGGGTGATGATGATTATCGCTTATTGCAAGAGACGTTAGTGAATCGTCCTGATATGGGCAGTCTCATAAAGAATAGTGGTGGGCTAAGAAAAGTTCGCTGGTCTTTAGATGGTAGAGGTAAAAGTGGTGGTGCAAGATTAATTTATTACTGGATGACTGCCGATGAGCAGATTTATATGCTTTTAGCTTATCCCAAAAATGAGCGAGAAAATTTAACAGACGAACAGCTTAGTATGCTGAAACGGATAGTCGAGGGGTGGAAGATATGAATGATGCCTTATTCAACGAACTATTAGAAAGTGTTGGTCAAGCTAACGAAATCATTAAAGGTGATCGTAAGCCAAGCCTAGTTACAGAATTTGCAGAGCCAGAAGTCAAAGCGATTAGAGATAAGGTTGGATTAAGCCAAAGTCGATTTGCTGAAATGGTGGGTGTAAGCAAGAGAACGATTGAAAACTGGGAGCAAGGTCGTCGCCACCCAACAGGCCCAGCCAGAGCGTTATTAAAAATTCTGGAGGCTGATCCGCAATATGCATTAAAGGCATTGCATGGATAATTAGTCGGTCATGAAAAACATCTAACATTCTGATCGCTAATAAAATATAGCTATTTGATACATTCAATTTCGACCAGAAATGATATAGTTAACCTATGGTTTCTGGTCGTTTTGGGTGCTAAAAATGCTCAAAGAAAGCCCGTCAAATTTACCTCATGCCAGTCTGTTTAATATCACAGACCAACTTCTGCAAACTCACCCTTTACTCATTTTAGCTAATGCCTTTGATTGGCGAGCGTTGGAAGAAGAGTTCAAGCCGTTATACAAAAAATTAGGCCGTAAAGCGAAGCCAATTCGGTTGATGTGCGGTTTGCTAATACTCAAGCAGCTCTACAAATTGAGCGATGAAGCTCTGGTCGAACAATGGCTGATGAACGTGTATTTTCAAGTGTTTTGTGGTGAGACAGAGTTTCAAACAGCACGCCCTTGTGATGCCAGTGAACTCAGTGTTTTTCGTAAGCGCATCGGTGAAAAAGGCTGTGAAAAAATCTTTGCATTATCTGTGGCTTTACACGGTGACAAAGCTGAAGATGACACCGTGTACGTTGATACAACCGTCCAAGAAAAAGCCATTACTTATCCGACAGATAGCAAACTTGCCATCAAGGTGGTTAACCGACTCAATAAACTAGCCAAAGTATTTGGGATCAGACAAAGGCGTACTTATGTCAAAGAAGTTAAACAGCTACGCATTGACTGTCGAGGCTTTAGACATGCCAAAAATCGAAGCAAAGCCAGAAGAGCGTTAAAAAGGTTGCGTGTTATCGCAGGCAAGCTTTTAAGGGAGCTACAACGCAAACTTCCACAAGAACTTATTGATTTACAAAAAGAGAATTTTACTAATTATGAAAAAGCCATTACACAGCAACGTAAAGACAAGAACAAGATTTACAGTCTTCATGAACCCGATGTTTACTGCGTAGGGAAAGGCAAAGACCATAAGCCATACGAGTATGGTAAAAAGGCTTCTGTCGTGCTCACAGAGCAGAGTCAATTAATCATTGGTGTAACCCAGTCATGACGAGCATGAACACGACTCAAAATTGCTTAGACCTGCACTTGACCATGCCCATAAACACCGAAAGAGTAAAATCACTACAGCCGTTGTAGATAAAGGCTATAAAGGGTGTATGCAGTATGTTGACCAAGAAGTTGTTATCCCTAGTCGGCCATTAAAACGGGACTCGCAAGCAAAGAGAAAACGCAAAAGTGAACTCTGTAAAAAACGGGCGACAATTGAACCAGTAATCGGGCATTTGAAGAGTGATTTTAGGCTGTGTAAGAACTGGTTAAAGGGCAGTGTTGGCGACTCAATAAACCTTCTAACGGCTGCGTGTGCCTGGAACCTGAGAAAGTGGTTAGCCATTTTCTTTTTGCTCGAAAAAGATGGTGAGTTTTGGCTATTTTGTAGTGAAATTGATGCGAAATATAAGAAATGTTGCTTTTGGGTACGGCTCTGAATTTTGCGTAAATCAGATGCCGTACATTTTAAATCTTGAAGTGGCTTTTTTCAGAACCGACTAAGTACCCGACTGTAATTTTTTCACTTTTGTGACGCCCGTCTTAAGCACCGCGCGGCGTTACTTCCGCTTGAAAGACCGCCGGTATTACCGCGCGAGAGCGCCCTGCAAAGCGCTTAACCTGAACCCCGGAAATATCGGAAAACTTATAGTCATGTACCTATACTAAAGAACGTAATTCGGTGTCTTGATTTAAAATCTCCTTAATAGCGGTTCCGTTTCTTGTATTTTTCGCAAAATCAACCGCCGAGACTTTGTACTTCGGTTTAATACCCGACAGAAAGTAAATGAACCTATCCACTAATGTGAGATGCCTATGAGATGTCCCGGGCTGTAACTCAGTTTCCGGCTTCGCGCCTTCATTCTTGACTAATTTTCGCACTAAGTCTGGATCATCGGACTCAACCGCATGCATCAATACGGTTTTTCCGTGGATGTCGACGCCGTCGATATGTACTTTAGGCGTTTGTTCTCTTTCACTTAAAAGACACCTTTGCTCAAGTTCTTTTAATTCAGAGCCTAAGTCATCGCCGTCAGGCAACATGCGGCGGTTTTTAAGCAACATGCCGTAATTAAAACACGTCTGCCATCCTTGTATAACAGTCTCAGGGATCGTAAGCGTAACCGGAATTTCAGGATCTTTTTTTTGATAACTTTGTATTTGCGCTTTTAAACTTTCGCACTCATCTATACACCCATTTTTCATATCTTGAAATAACCGCGCCGCAACATCAGGTTGAGTCTGAATTAATTGTTTAATCAGTCCTGCGGGAGTTTTAGTTAAGCAAACTCTGTTAGCCGACCCTGAGGCAATCACTTGCTGTGACATTGCCTGTGAGATCACCCGATAGTATTGAGGACAGCGGGCAATACAAAAATTGACCGCGTCATTAACGCGTCTGGGTGACGCGTCACCTAAAACACAATGCGCAAGCAGTTGTTGTAAGAGTTGTTTATCTTTTTGTTCAAACACGATTTGCAAAGCCGACGGCTTACCCAATGTCGGGTCACACCGGGGATTCTTCAGCAGCTTATCAATAATGCTGTCTCTGTTAGCAAGAATTCTTTTTCTGGTATCCGTTGCCATGTGACAGGTATCTAATTTAACTGCCGCAGAAAGCGCTGTATCGCCGCTGCATATTCCGTTGCAGTTAATTCCCTCATCAATCAATTTTTCTACCTTTTTATAGTCGACGTTTGTCGCGGCTGAAACCAGTAAGTAACTGTTAACAGGGTTAACCATATCACTCATAACATCGACTTCGGATTGCGGGAAAATGACGGCTTTTCTCTTATAGCCCGTATAGCCCGCGGCTCGGCTGCAAGCTTGTTGTTGATATTCATATTCGGATTGGAATTCATCAAATGTCTGCGCTTTTACAGCATGACTGTTTCTCGCTTTCTTCGCTATATCTGAAACAGACCGGCTGTGTAATTCTTCAGAATGAAACCTTACGTTTGAGGAGAAGCCTCCGGCGCCTTTTCGGGGTTTAACCGAAACAAACTTATACTGCTGCTGACCGGACGCCCCCGGGACTTCAATAGCAATAAAATAATCATTGAGAAGGTTTGGCTTGCTGTTATGTACCTCGTCGCCGAGTGATGTCAGCTGTTGTGAGTTTGGTCTTTGAATTGCGCAAGCGGCGGTCATTTTATTTCCTCTTTCGGATATGCTTCTGAGCTGATAAGTGTACTCTGCAAACTTAAAACCAGTATTTACAAGAAATTAAATTTAATTTATCAAGTAACTACTCAATAAGTTGTGGTAAGTACCCAGTCAAATGTAATCGAATATTTTTCTTTCTGAAACGCCAGTCAAGAGCGACTTCTTCAGATGAAAGCAATTGACTAGGTACTTAAGTCATCAAACTGTAAGATTTTGTAACGATCGTGCGATCAACTTGACTGCTTATTTTAAGGCTTCATACTCTCATCAAATTTAATTATACCACTTGATTTTGAAGCTAAAAATTCCTGATTTATCTGATTCAGCTTGCCCTGAATGTCGTCCAGTCGTTGAAGAACTACAGCAAACTATTGTAGAGCTGTCTGAGCGTGTTCAAATTTTAGAAGATGAAATCAAAGAGCTTAAGAATCAGAAAAAGAAACCCAAGTTCAAACCCAGCGGTATGGATGATAATACTGACCCTGACAACGATGAAAACGGTTCGAACAAAGGGAAGTCTGGCAAGCGAAAAGGAAAGCGCGGTAAAACCTCGAACCTGCGCATCCATAATGAAAAAGTCATAGAGCCGGAAGGTCACATTCCATCAAACGCTCAATTCATCGGCTATAAAACTTTTGTTGTTCAAGACATCGAAATTAACAACATCAATACTTGTTACAAGATGGCCCGCTACCGTCTCGCTGACGGCAAGATAGTATCAGGCCAACTCCCGGCAGAGCTCAAAGGCTCGCACTTTGGTACAACATTAAGAACTTATGTGCTGTATCAGCACCATCATTGTCAAGTGACTCAGTCGCTACTGCTCGAACAACTCAGAGAGTGGGGCGTCGATATTTCAGCAGGCCAACTCAATCGTTTGTTATCAGAAAAATATGATGACTTTCATCACGAGAAGGATGACTTATTGACTAAAGGGCTAAGCGGTACAGGTTACATTACGACCGATGATACAGGTGGACGTCATCAAGGCAAAAATGGGTTTGTCACTCATATCGGTAATGAGCTGTTTGCTTGGTTTCAAAGTTCAAAAAGCAAAAGCAGAGTAAATTTCTTGTCATTGCTGTGTGCGGATCAACTCGGGTATCGCATTAATACTGCGGCGCTGAATTATATGAAGCAACAAAGGTTACCCATGGCACAACGGGAAAGTCTTGCTAATCACCCATGTCAATTTTTTAATAATGAAGCACAATGGCTGGAGCATTTACAGCAGCTCGGATTTACCAGCGAACGTCATATTCGATGTGCGACCGAAAGGGCATTATTTGCTCAAGCCGTTGAAGTGCAACCTATCGAATCATTGGTGGTTGTCAGTGATGGCGCGGGACAATTTAAGGTACTCATTCACGCTCTGTGCTGGGTTCATGCTGAAAGGCTCATCCACAATCTTATTCCACTTTGCCCAGAACACCGTAGTGATATCAAAAAAGTGAGAGATGAGATTTGGGATTTTTACCGTGAGCTTAAACGTTATAAAGTTCAGCCTTGTATCAAGAAAGCAGAACAACTCTCTCAAAGGTTTGATGATATTTTTACGCAAAAGACCAGTTATCAAACCTTGAATCAACAGCTAAAGCGACTGCACAAACATAAGTCGTCGCTACTTCGAGTACTGGAACGACCTGAAATTCCGATACATACCAACGGCAGTGAAAACGATTTGCGAGAACATGTCAAAAGGCGAAAAGTCAGTGGTGGAACAAGAAGTGATTTAGGACGCCGATGCCGAGACACCTTTTCGAGTTTGCGCAAAACCTGCCAAAAACAAAACGTGTCATTTTGGGCGTTTTTAAATGACAGGCTTTCTCTTAAAAATACCATCCCTTTACTGGGAGACTTGGTGCTGCAAGGGTCTCGAACTACCACAACTTATTGAGTAGTTACTTTATCAATTTATAACATATTGAAAAACAATGCTTTTATTAAAACAGAAAATCATACAGAAAATCATTAAGAGTCGCCGCTAAAATTTTTAACGCTTCATCGGCAACATCACACGTCACAGTTTCTACTTTTTCCGATTTTCCGGCCTGACAATCATGCGAATACCGCTTACATATCCATACCTTCATTGAGCGGTAATATCGGCAGTCTTTCAAGCAGGAGTGACGATAACGTTAAACGATACCTCGCTCCACCAGCGGTGATTCATTTTCAGCTTATATGCTTTCTTTAAAAGACCCGGGAATAGGTGATGGCGGCTATTTTAACGGTAAATAGTCGGTCATGAAAAACATCTAACATTCTGATCTCTAATAAAATATAGCTATTTTATACATTCAATTTCGACCAGAAATGATATAGTTAACCTATGGTTTCTGGTCGTTTTGGGTGCTAAAAATGCTCAAAGAAAGCCCGTCAAATTTACCTAACGACAGTCTGTTTAATATCACAGAACAGCTTCTGCAAACTCACCCTTTACTCATTTTAGCTAATGCCTTTGATTGGCGAGCGTTGGAAGAAGAGTTCAAGCCGTTATACAAAAAATTAGGCCGTAAAGCGAAGCCAATTCGGTTGATGTGCGGTTTGCTAATACTCAAACAACTTTACAAACTCAGCGATGAAGCCTTGGTCGATGAGTGGCTGATGAACGTGTATTTTCAAGTGTTTTGTGGTGAGACAGAGTTTCAAACAGCACGCCCTTGTGATGCCAGTGAACTCAGTGTTTTTCGTAAGCGCATCGGTGAAAAAGGCTGTGAAAAAATCTTTGCATTATCTGTGGCTTTACACGGTGACAAAGCTGAAGATGACACCGTGTACGTTGATACAACCGTCCAAGAAAAAGCCATTACTTATCCGACAGATAGCAAGCTTGCCATCAAGGTGGTTAACCGAGTCAATAAACTAGCCAAAGTATTTGGGATCAAGCAAAGACGTACTTATGTCAAAGAAGTCAAACAGCTACGCATTGACTGTCGAAGCTTTAGACATGCCAAAAATCGAAGCAAAGCCAGAAGAGCGTTAAAAAGGTTACGTGTTATCGCAGGTAAGCTTTTAAGGGAGCTACAACGCAAACTTCCACAAGATGTCCTTGATTTACAAAAAGAGAATTTTTCCAATTATGAAAAAGCCATTACACAGCAACGTAAAGACAAGAACAAGATTTACAGCCTTCATGAACCCGATGTTTACTGCGTAGGGAAAGGCAAAGACCACAAGCCTTACGAGTATGGTAAGAAGGCTTCTGTCGTGCTCACAGAGCAGAGTCAATTAATCATTGGTGTAACCAGTCATGACAAACATGAACACGACTCAAAATTGCTTAGACCTGCACTTGACCATGCCCATAAACACCGAAAGAGTAAAATCACTACAGCCGTTGTAGATAAAGGCTATAAAGGGTGTATGCAGTATGTTGACCAAGAAGTTGTTATCCCTAGCCGGCCATTAAAACGGGACTCGCAAGCAAAGAGAAAACGCAAAAGTGAACTCTGTAAAAAACGGGCAACAATTGAACCAGTAATCGGGCATTTGAAGAGTGATTTTAGGCTGTGTAAGAACTGGTTAAAGGGCAGTGTTGGCGACTCAATAAACCTTCTAATGGCTGCGTGTGCCTGGAACCTGAGAAAGTGGTTAGCCATTTTCTTTTTGCTCGAAAAAGATGGTGAGTTTTGGCTATTTTGTAGTGAAATTGATGCGAAATATAAGAAATGTTGCTTTTGGGTACGGTTCTGAATTTTGCGTAAATCAGATGCCGTACATTTTAAATCTTGAAGTTATGTTTTTCAGTACCGACTAAATAATCATATTTGCGCAGGTGTCACCGGTGGATTCAGATCACGACCGGAATTGCGTGACGGTTTACCGGTTTATAAACCGGAGGATTAGAGTCATTATCTGAACTGATGCCGCGGTTCTTAACTCGAGTCGGATCATCACCGTTCAGAATTCGCTTAATATCCTTTCCGTCTGGTGTGTTTTTCGCAAAATCAGCCGCCGAAACTTTGTACTTCGGTTTAATACGAAAAATAAAGCAAATGAACCTCTTCGCGAATGTAAGATGCTTATGAGATGCCTCAGGTTGTAACCTGGTGTTCGGATTTGCGCCTTCATTGTCGACTAATTTCCGCACTAAGTCCGGATTATCGGACTCAACCGCATGCATTAATACGGTTTTTCCGTGACGGTCGACGCCGTCGATACGCACTTTAAGCTCTTCATTTAACTTACACTTCTGCTCAAGCTCTTGTAATTCGGCAGAGGCTAAGGGATGAGCCGATTGAATCTGAACTTCTTTGTAAACAGGGGGGGCTGACATATAGTCGGCATCAGAAACACTAAGTAACATGCCGTAATTAAAACAGGTCTGCCATCCTTGTATGACAGTTTCCGGGATATCAGGCATGTCAGGATTTTGTCGTATTTGTGCTTTTAAACTTTCGCACTCATATACACACCCTTGTTGCATATCTTTAAATAATAGTTTCGCGACTTCGCGGTTCGTGTTCATTAATCGTTTGAAAAGTTTATCTGGAGTTTTATTTAACCAAAGTTTTTTATTGGCCGTCCCTTCCCCGGCCATTGCGCCTGACATTAACGGATAGGAATACGGACAGTTTGCGATACAAAAATTGACCGCCTTGTTAACGCGTCTGGGTGACGCGCCGTCTTTAACGCAATGTACAAGCAGCTGTTTTAAGAGTTGTTTATCTTTTTGTTCAAACGCGATTTGCAAGGCCGAAGGCTCACCCGATGTCGGGTCACACTGGGGATTCTCTAACAGCTTATTTATGATTTTTTTCCTGTCAGCGAGACGAGCTTGGTTTTTAACACTATCCCGGCTCCCGTAACCGGACACACTATCTATTTGTATTGCGGCTGAAAGCGCTGTTTCCTTTTTGTTTAAACAGCCCTGGTGAACTCCTTTATCAATTAAATTACTTACCTTATCAAAGTCGCATTTTTCTACCGCGGATAAAAGTGCGTAACCGTTATAATGGTTAGCATCACTCTTCATCTCCCGGGCTTGGGTTTGTGAAATAATAACCGGATTTCTCTTAAAGCCCTCCGGCTGAGGGCGGTTTTCTTGAGCAACCCGGAACTCAGCTAATGTCTGAGCGTTTATAGCAGTATTCTTTCTTGCTTTCTTTGCTATACTATTAACAGATCGACTATTTAATCCTTCAGAATGAAAACTTACATAGTCGCCAAAAACTCCCTCGGCGAATTCAGGTTTTACCTGAACAAATTTATACCGTTTCTCTCCGGCTGATGTATCTGAAGAAACTTCAATAGCGAGATAATAATCGTTGTTATCGTTTGGCTTACGGCTAAATACCTCGTCACCAAGTGATGTCAGCTGTTGTGAATTTAGGTTTGGAATATCGGTTGCGGCAGTCATTTTATTTCCTCTTCTGATTTTTCTTAATGATGAGTATACCCGGCGAACATAAACTCACTACTTACGAGAAATTAAGTTTAATTTATAAATTTATAAGATATTGATAAATAAAGCTTTAATTAAAATGGTTAACGGCTTTATAAAAAGCGGGAAACTGAAAGACGGGGCGTTCGCTTTATGCCGCGGCCTATACCGCACCTCAACCTCGTCAGAGGTCTTTGTCACAGGGCTTCATGTCAAATCAGACGGACAGAAGCGAACTTCCGCCTTAAGTCATTAACCTTATCTTGTGATTTTTTCATTTGTGCGTTTGCGGGGACATGACGGAAGAACGTATACCCGTTCTATCGTCACCCCTGCGAAAGCGGGAGTCCGGAGACTTTTGCAAAATAACCCGAAGCCCGAAGGGCGTGAACTGTGACAGCATTATAAGTAATGGCATTTTTTTTGCGTTATTTTTGTAATCTGAAGCAGCTTGATTTCAGATATCAGTGCTAAAATAAAAAACGTATTAAACTTAGTCACTAAAGTGACATTGAGCGGCCGCTCCATCACGACAAAGAATCGACACATGAGTTTTGAAGAAGTAAAAAGAGCATTAATCGAACAACTCAAGCCACTATTAACGGAGCCTGACTTTTCAGAAATATTTGATCGCTTAACGGCCTCTGAATCAAGCACCGACCGCTTTTTATTAAAGATGGAACTCAGCCGTTTAGCCGCAAGCTGCAACCGGATTATCGATTTACGTGATAAGACAGAACTTCCGTGCGAAGCGGTCAAGTATAACCGACAAACTCACATGCTTGACGCGCCCGCTAAAGAGAGCTTTCTCGCCGCTCTTGAACGTTACCGAAAACAGTATACCGTCGGTGTCTATGAAGAAGTCATTGAGGAGCACAGAAAGCGGTTACTGTCGTTAAGACAGGAAGCGCAAACGGTTACAGAAGAAAGCTTCACGGTTCCCGGTGTTGTGCTCGGCACATACTTCAATCGCCGCGAGGAGCGGATGAATTACAGTATTCACGTTACCGCGACTCAGTCAGGCAAAGCCGAATACAAAGGCACTACAATTGATCTGTCCGTCAGCGGCGCGAGAGTCCGGTTACCCGCCAGGCACACTTTGGATACTCATCAGCCGATTTTATTCAGACTGCTTGAGCTTAATCAGGAATATTACTATAAAGATCTCAATAAAGGCATTGAATATGAAGTGGTCGACTCTACCCTTGACGGTGAGCATGCCGTTCTCAGACTGAAACGGATAAGCGGCTCCGAGGATGTAACTAAGATACTGTCAAACCTGATCCGCGGTTACAAGTTCCGCTACAAAGTCGATGTCAATGAGGTTTACGTCAACACACTGGGACTGGGTTACGAACGTCAGTACCTGCCGCACTACCGTCACCTGCCCGTCTACTTAAATTCAGTCACGGACTCAGTTACTCATTGTCTGCTGAGCCCGGAAAATCAGGGATTAAAAAGTTATTTCAATGACGAAAAAGATATCTGCCAGCTTTCTCAGACCTTAACACCTGAACGCGTCGGAGCGCTGCTCGCCGATTCCCGTAACGCTGAGTCCGGCTTACTGTTTTGTTTTACTCATACGGTTCGGGATATTACTTACTTTTACAGCGCGACCTTCAGTGAACTTTTAACTTCGGGTCTGACCGACCTGTTTTTTAAATTCGGCGCCCCGAAACCCGGTTTCAGAGTGATTAAACTCATACCTGAAGCGGTTGATCACGAGCAGACTTACAAGACGGCCATTTTGCCGGGCGATGACAGTCGTTATTCACCTCTGGTTGAGCGGCAGCTGTCACAATTCAGTCATATTATTAATTTAGTCGACTTAACCGATGAAATCACACAAGATATTTTGCGTGCGGCTAAGAGCGATGTCAGTCCGAATGAATTGAACATTTTTGCCCAGGCTAAAGAGACAAAGAACAAAATAAAGCACGTTTCATTAAATTTCACCGAGCGTCGCCGGGAGCCGAGGTATGCCTTTAGGACGGAAGTCCTCCTTTCTCAGAACGGAAAAAACATCAAAGGCGTTTCCGGTGATATTTCCACCAGAGGCCTGCAAATACAACTGCCTGAAAACAGCGGCTTTGAGGACGGTTTACCTGTTATGATCGCGCTGCCGAAACTGCAAACGTTAACCGGCCGGACACGGCTTGCCGAATTACCCTACCGTATAGTTAAACAAAGAAAGAATGGCATGCAGCTGCATCTGGCAGCGATTATCGGGCACGCTCCTCACACCGGCGTAGAATTTTTAGACCGGCTGATTATCCACAACCAAGAGAAGCTTAAACAGCTCTCTGATAGTGATGACAATATGAAAGAGCTGTCTGACGGTTTAAAAAATCTGTTAACGCGAAAGCTGCCTTCAACGCCTTTCTTTATCGAAAAAACCAAGAAATCAGCAAAACTGTCGGCTATAGGCGTATCCACCGAAAATAATCGAGTCACCGACTTATTCGCGGCGGGCGCCTCAGCGCGTATGGAGTACAACCTCGCGCCGGTCTTTGAGCGGGGATTGTTCAAACCGACCATCTTAACCGCGCTCAGAAAAATGAAATCAAATCAGGAAATGGCGTACGTTGATCTATTCCTGCGTTTAAAAAATCAGTCCGGGGGCAGGTTCAGTTTACAGTGTATCCGGGCCGATCACTTCAACTCGAACCGGGAGCGCAAGCAGTTTATTGAACAAAGTAAGCTGACAGGCCGGTTTATCGCTTTAAGAGTCTTTTTCGGCGTGACCGGTAAACCGGACTCCCGGTATATCGCGCGCGAAAGAGATTATGTCGCGGTTCACGCGGCGCATAAAGCCAAAATTCTGGATAAAAAACTGTGGAACACCATAGGAGTCGGTGAAATCATAGATATAACCAACGAAGCTCGATTACTGGCGTCCTATTAAGAAACTGCCCCGTAATCCTAAAAACTCAGCTGTACGTACAAAGTAACCTCAAGTGATTGATATTAAATATAAAACTTAATCGTTCCATTTTACCCATCCGGTGAATGCTGAGGGATCATAAACCGGCTAAAATTAACGCCGTCGGCGTTACGAATAACAGTCAGCGGAACAACCGCTACGCTAACTGTTATGCAAGCCCTGCTGTCAACAAAGGGAGTAACGACAGTTTTCTATGCCGGTAATTTTATCTGCGTTTAGTTTAAGATCGCCGCCGGCTGATTTTCCGGGTTTAATGACTAAACGTCACTCTTCGCGCCTTGATATCAGCGATGTTAAGCGGTAACAAACCGGGAAGTTATTTCGGGAACGCTCTGAGTATTATTCATCTTTTTACCTGTATATTCCAAATGGATATAGAATATTGATCAGGTATAAGTAATCAGTCGACATTAATTTTTATTTATATAAAAATTAATAACGGGTTTAATTCAAGTGTACGGCAATAGCGCATAATTTAAGGTCAGGCGATCAACCGGGTTATTTGTTAACAGGGGGCATCATGGTTTCAATAATACGCTCAGGATTTATCTCCTCTGAATCCGTCATTGAGCTGGGATCCGAGAGTGGCCGTAACTCAGCTTTAGAGCTGATGGTTTCAGGAAAAGCTTATCTCATCTACGACGATGAGGAAGATGAGGAAGCTGATGAACAGGAAAAACAAGAGGAACACTCCAGAGAGCTTTTTTATTTTCACTCTACGGCTGAACAAATACCTCATGTTCAGCGAAAAAAGAAAAGCCCTCCTGAGTTTAAAGTAACAATGGGGGCGTAAATGACTTGCGGTCGTATTCTTGTTCAGAATACGGCGATCTATCTCCTCTCGGTCAAAAAGAGTAAAGCTCTCAAATCTAATTTATCAATTTTATAATCCGCCGCTGCGTTTACGGCAGACCTGGCGTAAAAAGCGATACCTGTACGGGTCTGCTTTAACATAGGAATGTCGTTGGCGCCGTCACCGATAGCCATCGCCTGATTACCGGCGATATCATGCGTCTCAGATAGTCGCTTTATCGCGTCCGCTTTAAATTGAGCGTCAACGATTTGCCCGTTAACCTCACCGGTCAGTCTGCCGTCACTGATTGCCAGAGTATTAGCGAAAGCGGCTGTCAGGTTTAATTTTTGCTTTAATGCGTCCGCGAAAGGAGTAAAGCCGCCTGACGCTAACGCGACCTTCCAGTTATGCTGGCGTAATTCATCGCACACGGATGTTAATCCGTCGGTTAAAGGGATCGCCTCAATCAGCTGCTGAATGATTTTCTCAGGCGCGCCTGCCAGCTGCTTTACCCTGAGTCTTAAACTGGCCTCAAAATCCAGCTCCCCGGCCATCGCTCTTTGAGTCACGTCAGCGACGGCGTGACCCGCGCCCGCCATCTTAGCCAGTTCGTCAATACACTCAATCTTAATCGCGGTGGAATCCATATCCATCAGCAGCAAACCGGTTTCGTTCAGATTAGGTAACGGGGATTTTATCGTAAAAACCAAAATATCATCGTATTTATTAAGCTCACGCAGTTTCACGTGATTTAATTCAGTGAACGCTAACTCAATACCTTCCAGGCCCGCGTCACGTTTAATAACTGCGACAGCGAATCCGTCTTTAAAACGACTCAGCCACCGCTGAATTACCGCTTCACTTCGTTGTGTATAGACCAGCCTGATACGACACGGGTATTTTTCCGGAAAACGCCCCTCCTGATAACGCTCAGCATGATATAAACCGAAATAACTCCGTCCTGAATCTTTCAGCCAGGAGAAAAAATCATGATCTTTATTAGTGTTCATACATAAAACCCTGTAACCCGGTGCTCCGTCCGGACTCCGGCCAAAAGGGAGTATAAGATCACAAACAAAGAACCGGGTCAAACTTTAAGGCTTAATCGCTGACAAAACACCCGCAGAGTAATTAAGGAAACTAAGCTGATAATATAAAAAAATTAATAAACTTAATTTAATAAACTTAATTAAAGAGGAAATCTTATAAAAACTTTACCGCACGGGTTCACCGGCACAGAAAAATTAAAAAAATACGCTGTCTCAGTCCGCGGAATATACGCGGCATTCAGCTAAAACCCTGACGTCATGACGGCGGCGGGGTTCAGACACCTCAACGTCCTGAGCCCACTCTGAAGAATGGCCTTGAACGACTGTCATTTACGGCGGCGCAATTTCTTTTAGCATAATCATCAAGATTAAATTTACGATGCCTTTGCCTTCTCGTTCCTTGGTAGAAGTTATATCCGGCATTGTCAGCGGCGGCGGTATTCCACCACCTGATGGTCATATTTAGTTTACGAATTTTATCTGTAAAATCTTTATTAACGAAAACATTTTTAGTAACTTTCTCAAACTTAGCTTTAAGCAGGACGTCCCGGTAAATCCATTCGTCAAAATGATCATTGCGGAATAAAGCGTTCTTGATGCCTCGCCGGGATAACATAAACTTCAGTCCGGTATCTAGCGTAACAAGTACCGCATTATCTTCAGTCAAACGATCACCTGAGATTCTGCAATATCTTCTCTTATTCGCTAGCGCGTTATCTTCCGCCGCCGGAACAACACTCACATTTTGTTTCCAGAATGACGCAGTATTATTTACAGACTCGTCTGGATCCTTTTCCCGAATAACATCAAGATTAGTCATACCCAGGGGTTTGCACTTGGCTGGAACATGTTCTTCCTTGTATGATCCCCCGTATAATCGACTAACCGGGGTTAACCCGGCCCGTCTGAACTCAGTACAGATTTTCTCGGTGTTTTTACAAAACAGAGCATCTTTAGCGTTTATAAAGAAGAATTTAACGCGTTCAGTCCCTGTTCCCCATTTCCATATTCTTTTTGCTGACACATTATAAGCACAAGGTATACCGCCACTTTCAGGAACATCAGCAGAAATCTGATATTCCTTACCGTCAATGTTAATGCGCCCGTTTTCATCGAAAAATAAATCACCGCGTTCGCTGTTGTCAGTAGAAATATACGCATTTTGATCGAAATAGTAATCAACAGCCCGGCCCAGCCGGCTCTCAATACCCGAAGCAGACATAATCGCCTCCACATTATTTAAATTTATTAAATTTATTGAATTTATATGCTGATTATGAACTTTATTCTTTGTTATCCGCAAATACATGGACAAAGTTTAATCTTTAGGAAATGTTCTGGAAATCCGGGCACTAAACACTGTTATGCCCTTGACGGTCAAAACACATAACGGCGCTGAGCATCAGCGGCGATGAGCATAACGATGCGATAAAAGTTTTCGCCGCTTTTTTAGACTGGACATTTGCTCTGAAAGAGAATTAACTGGAGCTGTTATGAGCGGCGGCTTTTCGGCGATTTATTCGCAAAGCGTATTACCGCGAACCCTTACCATGATTCCGGGTCGCTCAGCTTAATACGCGAAACTGTCCGGGTTACTGAAGTGAAGGGTAGTTTATATGATTGATAGTTTTAGAGTAATAACGCCTGCCTGTGATGACGGCAGGTTCCGGCAAAGCGACTCTGTGACCGGCTCTCTGACTCAATATTTATCCGGCGGCGGAATCAATAGTGCTCTGAGAAATAAAGACTTAAGTTCTTTACGCCGTCATATCAAACAGTTTTTCTCAGCGTTTCCGGCAGATTACGCGGATATAGCCGCAAGGTTACTTCAGGAACGATACCCAAAAGCCGCGGATAACAGCTGGCAGGTAACATATGAAGCGCCGGCGGATAGTAACGGCCCCGTATCCGTCAGGTTTCATAAGGCGGGAAAACACAGAAAAAAAGATTATGTGGTGGAACTGGACAGTTCAATTAACACGGATAAGTTCACTCAAGAAGCGTCAACCGCCGCAAGTAAGCGGGCTCCGTTAACAAATCCGCCGCCTGATATCGCGCTTTTACGACAGTTCCCTTTCTCCGCTGAAGAGCCCGCGGATAAATTTGAAAACCCGCTCCGCGCCGGTCACGGTTATCCTCACGGGCCGAAAAGATACACTGAATTCCCTCCGAAAAGATACACTGAATTCCCTCCGGTCGCTCCAGAGCCGACAGCGGTTTATGATAAACCTATCTTTTACGCCGGCGACAGAAGTAAAAATGATGTGAGTAAATTGAACATGTCCACTAATTTAACTTACGGAATGAGAGGGGTTACCCTCTCACGAACACAGTCAGATAAAAGCCTGAGCCCGTCCTTCACTGAAGGGCAAGCGGAGCGCGGAAGACTCAGGTTACCATTAAATCCCTCGTACGCGGCCCCCTCAACAAGTACGGCGAACAGCCCCGGCCGCGGCGCGTCAGGCACGCCTTTCTCTTCCGCCGCGGCGAACCGGACGCCCTCACCGGCCAAGGGATATCTGGCTCTGAAATATTTAACTGAAGCTACAAAACAGCAGGAGTCAGCAAGCATCCGCCGCGATAATTCAGCCTCAGGCATGCCTCCCGGTTATTGGCATAGCTCCGTAACAGGGACTGCCGGTCCGGAGAGTCTCAAGGGCAGTCAAGGTTCAGCAAGGGACAGCCTGACAAGCTCACTCCGGCACACGGACAAACATGACTTAACTTCATCGCCGCCGTTTCTCCCTGAGGATAAAACAAGGGTCACAGGTAAGCCTGTACCTGTCGATAAAAATAACCATAAGGGGCTGATTAAAATACAGAAAACATATTGCGGGATCCCTTTCAAATACAATAAAAGCTTACGTCTGTATCATTACGTTATCAATGAAGATGCGTATGTCCTGGACGCCGAAGGCAAAGTGTATCATCTTTCAGTTTACGGCAATTATCTGCTTATCGAAGAAAATAAATTCATGAAAATCGCTCAGGCGCATCTGCCGGCTCAGGGCGCTGAAAATAATGAATTTTCTTTCCGTAGCCCGTTACCTCAACCGACATTGATGAATTCCGGTGACCGTTCAGCTCCCCCCGGGCAGCATAATGACACAGGAGCACTCAGCAGCAAAACAACTCAGCAAACGCCGGGTGGTTTCGCAAAGCCTATAGTGGTAACCATTGAAAACAAGTATTGCCTACAATCAGAAACGAATTATACGATGTTCTGTGATCGTAAATTTGAATTATCCCCTGACGGAACATATCGCTATACAAGAAGAACCGGTGATACATTAATCCTGAACAAATACGGTAACTTATTCAGGAAAAGGCAAAATGAAAAGTTTTATCGTATCTGCACTCAGTTCGAGCCGATATCAGATCCGGCTTCTCCGGTAAAGACCACAGAAACGTGGTCTAAAGAGCGGTTAAGTGAAGACTCGATATATTTTAGACGATCATCCTGAAAAAAGCGCTCGGACGCATAAAAGTCCGATAACTGTATCATGTTTAATTAGAAAAGCAGTTCGACTTCACTTACCCGGTGAATGCCTGACGTACATAAACCGGCTAAGATTACCGGCGGCGTTAAACTGTTATTCAAGCCTTGCCGCCGGCAAAAGGAGTAACGACAGTTTTTTATCCCGGTAATTTTATCCGCGTTTAAGAACGCCGCCGGCCGCTTTTTCCGGGATAATGAGTTAATCTTTTTCTCAGATACGCCGGCACTAAACCTTAGTATTAATAATATGACCCGAACTGCCCGCGGGCTTTGGAGATATGTCAGCCGCCTCAATGAGCTGTAATGCCATTTGCCCCTGCATTTCCTGGTGCTCTTTTGCCTTAACCAGCATTTTGGTATTGGCCGTTGCGTTACTCACGTTAGGTTGCGGATTAACGCCGTTAATATTCATTTTATTACTCCGATAATTACTTTACCTGTTATCGGATAAACTCTGAGAAACTTTATCAGCTTGCTCTTAAAAAACCTGACTTTTACCTCAAGTTAACAATTTTAAAATCATAAAATTACAAAAATCATGAAGGTGAGTACAGAACACATCAAAAAGAATCTTTCGGATAATACGTAAACACGCTCTCGATCAAAATATGTACACATAAAATAAAGGCAATCGGAAATGCGTGAATTCACTCAATTCAGGATGGTCTTAACGCTGACTCTCCCGGCTCTTAATCTTATAAGCGCACCTTCTGGCACCCCGGATGATATGCTCAGCCCTGGAAACTTCCGCCGCCCCCCTGAGTAATCGCTGAAACAGCTCTAACTCAGAACGGCAAAAATTCTGACACTGAGTCGCCGCCGCACAGATGGGACAATGATTTTCCATAAGCCAAAAGCCGTTCGCGTCTGCAAGCCATGTCGCCATATAGCCTTCTTTTGTTCTCAGTCCGGCAAGTGTTTCGACTTTCGCTTTTAAGGTCTTCTTACCCGCCAGCGCACGATGATAAACAGCAAAGGCATCCGACTCTCTTTGTTTAATAAGCTGATTTAACCCTTGCTCACCGAAAACAACTTTCACTGAGTCAATGAGCTGCAGCGTTAACTCTTCATGCCTGTCTTCAAATCCTCCGGCATTATTTTCAGATAGACGCCAATAGCGGCTAGGACGCCCGCGGCCTTCAGCCACATCCTCAAAAATAACGTCTTGAGAATCTTCAAGCGCTTGTAAATGCTGCCTTACTCCCATCGTCGTCAGCTTCAGCTCCTCAGCCAGGAACTTAGCGGTTAATGAGCCATTGAGCTTTAAAAGGTTAAGGATTTTTTCAGTGGTTTTCATTGCCGGCTCCGCTTAGTACAGATTAATGATATTACCTCCGCCGGCAATAAGTAAACTTTTTTGTTTATTTTTATTTACAAGATTAATTAAATTAAGGCGTTTACTTTATCGGCTCTGATGGTATCGGAGTCTGGTTCGTTCAGTAATCCGGCTGATCTTCCTGAACAAAGAAACAACTATAATTAAGCAAACTGGTATGACCTCTGGGAAAAATGATCGCTGTTTTTTCGATATTAACGCCTTATAAACATTTATATATTAACTTCAGACACATTTAATGCCGTATTATCGCAGGCGGTTAACGCGGCTTTGCAAGGTAAGGTGAATCATGAGTAATACCGTTAACACTTCAAATCAAGCTCGTCCGGTAAACACAGTACAAACGGGTGACAGCGGCAAGGAGCTGCAAAATTTCGAGTCTGAACTTTATTCAGCCGTCGGGGAGTTCAGACAACTCTTAAAGCAAGAATTAAAAAAAACGGCACCCGGCTTCAGGCAGCTCGAACAAAAAGTAGAATCATTTTTAAAAAATCATAAAAACCTGTTTGAGCTTGTAAAAGAAGAGCAAGGCTTAAAAGGCAAAAAACCAAATCAGCTTACCGCTCAGCAAAAAGATGACATGCAGAGATTAAAAGAGTGTCTTGAGATGCTGCAAGAGTGCGACAAAATACTTACCGCGATTAAAAAGTACATCGATGAACTGAAACAAATGATGAATGATATCACTCAAAATATTACCGGCACTCTTTTCGGAAACTACCCGGAATTGGATTTTACAAATGTGCCTCAAAATGATTACGAGTTAAACCTGCCTGGTGTCCCGGGGACTGGTTCGACCAGCAAGGTGTAATTTACCGGGAAAAACAGAAGTGTAATCAAAAACCGTTTCTTACACTGTCAATATCGGTTAATGAAAATAACTGCTGTTGCGATATTATTAAATTCGAAAGGGATGTCTGCTGACTGAATAGAGGCCCGCGATGAACCGAATATCAACAATAACCCGCGGCTTTGCGCGTGTGATTAACGTTCAGGCAGCGGAAGGTTCGCACAGAGACAACGCGCAGTGTGATCCTGAGCTTTTTAAGGCTTATTTAACCCAAAAAATGAACAAAGCCGTGAAAGATCTCTCCTCGAAGGAGCGAAACATCGGTGCCTTTATCGCTGAGTTGATTGAAGATGACTTAGACAAGATACGAAAAAAAAGGAAAAGGCCATCAACACACGGAAATGACTCTATGGGCTCGGTAAAATCAGCTTGTTTAGCTGAGCTGAGTGAACTAATTGAATTCGGTTATTCACCGGATAAAGATATTGAGGGCAATACAAAAAAAGCTGAATCGGAGATGAGCGGTGCCCCGGCGGACAGCTCAGATCCGGATAAACGAAATTTCAACAGTGCTTCATTAAAGCAACGCTTGTTTAAGCACAATTCAGCATATTGTGAGCTAAACTCAATATTAAAAGAGTTAAATGTAAAGCTTTCCAGTGCCTTGCGTTATTAGACTCTGTAACCGCGAGACACAAACCAGGAAACCGGAGTATTATCAATGACAAAATTGGAATCAGCTAATGCTAACGTCCGAATTAGCGGCAAAGATATTAAAGATATTAAAGATATTAAAGATATTAAAGAAGAGTCAAAGCAGCAACTTGACAGTATCTTAGGTCAAATTGAAAAAAACGTCGCGGCATTAGAAAAATACGGTCATTTTCTCGAAAGCGGCAGTGATGAGCCCAAGGATATTCTCGGAGCTCATTTTATTAATTTTCATTCCGCCTTTAGTCAGTTAATGGCAAGCCAGAGACAACTTGAAAAAGCCTATCCGGGTATCAGTGATCCTGACAATCATCAGTTATCAGATAAAGCCAAGCAAGTTCAAAATCAACTGCAGTCTGCCGTCAACTTAGGTCTGAGGATTCTTCAAGAGATTGACTTATCAACCTATAGTTTAAAAAATCAAATGAACGCAATAAAAAATGTCATCACTAATGACTAGTTAATTCACCGCGAAGGAATGCTCCTAATCAACAAAATATCTGGAGGAGTAATTATGAGTACGGGCGCTATAAATGCTAACGGTATCACTGGATACGGAAATGATCATCAGCCCTCTGAATCGCAGGATTTGACTCAGAGATTCTATCAATACACTCACAGTCCTATATCCGGCGACGTGCGTAAACTAACGGATAAAATGGAGGTGTTACTCAGCTACTGGCATATTTTTATCTTCCAGCACTCCGGTCCCTTTGCGGAGAATTATAACAGCCTTCACGTTGGCGGGAAAACACATCATCATCATTATCACACAGTTATTCAAAACCATGCCTCCAAAGTCGCCGATGATGAACAAAAAAAGCAATTACAGCATAGGTTAGAGGAACTGGTCGCTGAACTGGAAGCTGAGGAGCTCAAAGCGGAGGAATACCATCTGTTAGCCAACGCCGATAAAGCGGAAACACTAAAAGCTCAGGCAATAAGTCTTGAAAACAAGCTGAACGAGCAAGGCGATGACAATGAAGTAAATCCCGATTCACTTCCGTCACAATTAAAAAACACATTTTATGCGGCGCAAGCGCAAACCAAACGAATACAAGAACTCTTAAAGGAGATGAACCAGAACATAAAAAACAGTATCAGCTGATGTTATCAGCCGCTGTGACTCCCAGAGTAAATAGAGATAAAAAAGTCCCCGGAACATTATCATTCCGGGCTTTTAGTTGAGAGACCGCCGGTATTTCCGCACGGGAACGACCAGTGTTTCCGGGCAGGAGCGTTGAACGCAAGGCAAAATGAAATAACGACAGTTTTGTATGCCGGTAAAATTATTCGGCTACCATTTCGCAATGTTAACTAAACAGCTCAATAACTATAGGTCACTTCAAAAATAAACTCAGTTCCGGGATCCTCAGAGTAAACATCGATCCCCTGCTGCTTATACTCAGTTTCGGAGCCCAACAGGTTTTTGGCTTTTAACTTAAACGTCCAGAACTCGTCAGGCAGATAACTGTAGGTAAAATCTAAGCTGTTAAACGGCTGCTCATAAACGTCATCTAAACCACCGCGACCGCCGTAAGCGATACGCTCACCGAACACGTTGTAAACCAGTGTTGAGCTGTGCGTCTCATCCGGTGAATCAAAGCTTAACTGTAAGTTAGCGACCCACTCACTGTGCCCCGTCATGCGGCGCTTTAAGTTCGTCGGGTCAATTTCACCATTTGGCTGAATCTCGATCTCAGAATCGCTTAAGGTTAGGTTACCCGCGACGAAAAAGCTGTCGCCGATGCCACCTAAGAAACCTAAATCACGCAAAAATTCAGTTTCGATACCGTAAATCACACCTGATTGCGCATTGTAGAATTTAAGCTGGCGACCGGCTTCCGAAATACGCTGAATCGGTTCAATCGGAGCTTCAACGTCTTTATAAAAGCCGCCGATACTGAAGTTATTACCGTCTTGTGAATACCACTCCCAGCGTAAGTCAAAGTTGTAGATATCAGAGCTGGTTAACTCAGGGTTACCGAAGAAATCGAAGCCCGTTACCGGATCCTGGAATCGAACCGGCGAGACCTCACGCAGATCGGGGCGGACAACGGTTTTACTCGCGCCTAAACGCCACTGTGTGGTATCTGAGTCTTTCCACGTCAAAGATAAAGACGGGAACCAACCGTCTTCCGCGATCACATAGTCGGTGATCTGATAACGGCCCGCCTCATCAGAAATCTCACCCTCCGGCGTTAACGGTAATGTGGTCCGGCGAAAATCTTCATAGCGCGCACCCGCGTAGATACGCCATACATCATCGATATCAATGTCGATACCCGCGAATCCGGCGTCATTCTTTTCAGCGGCAACGTAATCTTCGGTATCGGTGGACGCGTCACGAAGCTCCAGATCAAGCACATTAGAATCAATATTTTCGTCCGAGAATATCTTGTCATAATCACGGCTTAGAATGTCACCGTTTACGGCCGCGGGGCTTAAGCCGACCTCTAATCCCAGACGAGTCGCGAAGCTTTGACGGATGCGTTCATTGTATTGATAACCCGCGCTTAATTTGATGACAGAGTCACCCAAATCAATCGGGTAAGTCGCGCTCCAGCCGTAGTTTTCAACATCGTCTTCCAGATTGCTGTAAAGGTACTTAGGCGCGTCCTGAGTATTCAACGTGCGATCTGAATACTGACCATCGTCACCCGCAATCACGTTGTAAGTGTATGACAGTTCATTCGGCGCGTACCGGCGTGAGCGGGAGTCCGAGTACATCCAGTCGACTTCAATATCCCGGAGATCCTCCAGATAATGCTTACCGCGGATCTGGTTGCTGATCAGGCTGCGCTCCTGGTATTCGATATCATTGACCAGAAGCGCGTTCGGCTCGCTGATGGTATCAATGGTTTCTTCGACGGCGATTGATACGTCATCTGAAGTGTCACGCAAATAAGTGGTGAAAGTCTCAATTTTATGGTTTTCGTTTAACTCGAAACCCGTATTGAACATACCGGAGATCTGCACGATAGAGTCAGTGCCGGCAATATCCCGCGAGTTTTCAACCTGAACCCGCTCTTTATCCCCGTCCAGCTCGACTTCCGTTTTGGTATAATTTTCAGCCTGTTTTTTATAAGACGCCGCCGCGACAAAACCGAACAGTGACTCTTCAAAGATTTCCCAGCTGTTACCCGCCGCCATATCGGCACGTAAGCCGAGGTCGGTGTGCTCCCGGTTAATGGTCATATCACGGTACATATCTTTAACCAGCGAGCGGTTAATCAACTGCGCCGCCGGGAAATCTATGGCGCCGTTTGAGCCGGCCAGGATATCAATCGGCGAAAGCCCGCCGTAACGGGCAATGGTGTCGCTGATAGACCGCGGCATAGCCCTTGTGCCGTCATCCCTGCCCTGCCAGTCATCACCGCCGCCGTTATAGGTATAGGTGTCATCTGAGTCGTTGGTGTTGTAGCGGGTACCGATTTTAGCTTTAAAGAAGAAATCCGGGGGAATCGTCTTAGTCCGGATATCCACGTGCCCGCCGCCGAACGCCGCCGGCATATCAGCGGAAGCCGCTTTTTGTACCGACAGTGAATCAATGATCGACGCCGGGAACATATCCAGCGGCACCACATTACGCGTCGGATCCGGCGACGGCACAATCGCGCCGTTCAGCGAGGTTGATGAATAACGCTCACCCAGACCGCGTACGTAAATGAATTTACCGTCTTTAAGTGTTAAGCCGGTAACACGCCTTAGCGCGGCGGCGGCGTCACTGTCACCTGTTCGGCTGATTTCCGCCGCCCCTATTAAATCCTCTACCGTCGGTGCCTCGCGTCGTTCTTCAACCGCCGCTGAAGCCGCCGCTCTCAACCGCCCGGTGACTTCAATGACTTCGATAGGCTCAATGGGAAAATCCTCTTCAGGATCGGTATTTTCGTCTGCCGAATAGCCCGGAAAAGTGGTGAGCATCGCAGCGGCGGACATCGCTAAAGCGACAGCACGCCTCAACGTGTTAACTGAAAAGTTCGGCTTGGTTTTCATAATTATGACTTTCCTGTGAGATAAGACTTTGACAAGAGCCGCTTATCGCGGCTCTGACCGGAGTGACGCCGGCATCATTTTTGCCGGCACTCATGCTGGTTACTCAGGCTTGAACGTCCAACCGTCCGTCCAGTCTTGCGTTCCGAACGCGCCGATGTAATCCGTCTCGTCGAAGAAGCTGTCCTCAGCGCTCATATCTTTACCGGCACCGAGCAGCGCATCTTCTCCGTCAGCGGGTAAACCGGCAGCAGTTAATGAAACTTGAGCTTCAGCATTAGTCTCCTCAGCCAGGAACCAGTCTTTTGTAGTTAACGCATCAGAAGGACCGCTTTTGAAAGGTTCCTCACAATCAATTACCGAGTGAGTCATAACCAGGTCGCCGGCGGAAACGTTATCAGCCGTTGTGTCATTTAACTCCAGGCATTCCCCGCTTGCCGTTCCCCCAGCCACGCTTCTGCTTCTGCCCTGAATCAGCACGTTGTGAAGCGCGCCGGCCGTGGCTTTACGAAGCAAAATACCCTCGCCGTCACCGTCACCGTTAGAGATACCGGCGCCGGGTAAAATGGTCACATTAGACAGCACAGGATTAGATACCGGCTCGGCGCTTGCCGTACCGTTACTGTCCGCTTCAATACCGCGGTTAGCGTTACCGTCCTCATGGGTGATATATAGGTATTGAACTTTACCCGTCCAGCCGTTCGTCCAGTCTAATGAGTCGTCAAAGTTATCGGTCAGGTATACGTATTTCAGGTTTACCGCGCCGCCCCAGAATTCAACGCCGTCATCACCGTTGGCGTGAACCTGAATGTGATCAACTTTTGTCCCGCTACCCACCGCGGCAAACGAAATACCGTTCATTTCCTGGGTGTCGTTAACCTTAAAACCGGCGTACTTAACCACGACATAGCTCAATTCGCCGCTGCTGTCTTCATTGTCGTTGCCGCCGTAAGGATGGTCACCGACCTCAAATGAGGCGTCGCAGTTATCCTTGTCCTCACAGGTATTGAGCAAGCCGTTTCCGAGCAACACTAACCCGCCCCATTGTCTGCGATCCGGCGTAGCGCCTTTAATCACATCCTCTTCGGATGTCATCACAATCGGATGGTTCGCGTTACCTTGCGCCATAATTCTGGAACCGCGGCTTACCGCGATATAACCGCCGGACTCACCGAAGATTTTAGTCCCCGCCTGAATACTCAAAGTCGCTGAGTTTTCGTTATCGCCGCCGATAACCACCGGGCCACCTTCCAGCTTATAAAGTACGTTTGAACCTGCTAATAGCGTAACATTCGCAGTCACATTGCCTGATAGAGAACAGACAAGATTTACATTGTCATCAGCATAAAAACCATCTGCTACAGCTTCTGTCGTTGTCCCTGCCGGGCAAGCTGTCAGCCGTGGAAGATCAGTTGAAACCGGCGCGTCATCGCTGTGAATCGCAGTGGTCCAGCCTTCAGTCCAGTCATCATTTCTGAAGGCGCCGATGTGATCCGCGTTATCTAACCGAGGATCGACTGAAGCCAGACCCGTTCTGCCGCCGGTAAGCAAAGGTGAGGAAGGATTAGGCATATAACCGTCTAAATCAGCGGAGACCGTCAGATTACCGTCCTGATCTTTAAACCATTTTTCAACGTCATAGGCTAGCGTTGTGCCTTTATCAGCGTCAGCTTTCGCGCTTTTAAACGGCCTGGCGCAATCAATTAAACTGTGAGTGAACACAAGACCGCCCGCCTGAGCGTGAGTGACCGTGTTATCACCATTAATTTCTAAACACTCACCGGAAGCGGGCTTACCTTTAACCAGGATGTTGTGCGCCATGACACCGGTGCCTTTACGAAGCAGAATACCTTCAGCGTTATCGCCGCCGGCATTTTCGCCTTCAGCCACTTCGATAGTGATGTTCGCTAAACGAGGATTTGAACGAGGATTAACCTCATCATTTGAGTTGGAATCCGCCTCGATACCACGGTTAGAGCCGTTCTGCTTCTGACGAATGTAAACGTGCTGCGCCGAACCCGTCCAACCGTTCGTCCAGTCTAATGAGTCGTCAAAGTTATCGGTTAGCACTACGTGCTTAACTGAAACATTACCGCCCCAGAATTCAATGCCGTCATCATTGTTGTCATGAACCTGCAGGTGACTGACTTCAGTACCGCTGCCGACCGCCGCGAAACTGACACCGTTCATCTCTTGAGTGTCATTGATCTTAAAACCGCCGTGCTCGACACGAACATACTTTAAAGAGCCGGAGCTGTCGTCTTCGTCGTTACCGCCGTAACTGTGATTACCGACTTCGAACGAAGCCGCGCAATCGGTTAAGTCCGGACAGGTATTGACCGGCGCGTTACCCAGCAGCACCAGACCGCCCCACTGACCCGGAGCGCCTTCCTGACCGATGCCTTTCTCAACGGAGGTAAATATGATGGGATCTGACTCACTGCCTTCGGCTTTAATTGTCGAGCCGCGGCTCACGACTAAATAAGATTCACTCGCGCCGAGAATTTTCGTACCGGCCTGGATTTCCAAGTCGACAGAGTTTTCATTGTCACCGCCGGCAACCACCGCGCCGCTGAGCTGCCAGACGACATCGTTACCCAGTACGATACGGCTGCCGTTCTGGCCGCCTGTACCGCTGATTGATGAAGAAGACGAAGAAGGGGTTAACGTACCGTTAAGTACCCAAACCTGCTTTCCGTCTACGGCGGTGATGGTTTCACTTTGAGTCGCAAAACCGCTGTAGGCTTGTTCTTGGGGCGTTTGGGTTACCGGCGGGTTTGTTGGCGGGACAACCGTTTCACCACCGGTGTCGATATTCACATCACCGCCGCAACCGGCCAGGGCTAATGCGGCCGCGAGCGCGCCGAGTTTAAATATGTTTTTCAGTTCCATTGTCTTCTCCGAGCACGGATTTTTATCAGGTTAGTTTTTGGACATGACAAAACTACCCGCGCAAAGTGACAAAAGAACTGCACTTTTATTTCTAAATTGTTTATTTATTTTGTCATTTTTATTTCAGGATTCAGACGTCTGATACCGTTGCCCGGGTTTGTTGTTTCAGCAGAGCTATTTCCGCGAGCGCTTGCCGGAGCCGTTTATCTTTCTCCATGAGTTCCGCTTTCGTTTCCTCAAGCTCTTTTTGAGTGATCTCAGATTGTCTGACGAGATTTTGAGTCCGTTCCTTCAGCGTCGCCATGATAGCAGTGAGATTAGTCCCGGTGATTGCGTCTTTATTTTTAATGAGCATTTCGACTCTCTCAGTGAGCCGTTCGTCAGAGAGTATTGTCTTCTCAGGTGCTTTTACCGCCGCGGATTCTAAGTCTGAAAAGTGCTCAAGATGACGCTCAAGCAGATCCTTCGTCTTCCTGCATCCCTTAGCTGACATATAGTAATAATAAAGGCCGATTTTATCAGCGTCTGTCATATCCGCCTGAACTTCCGCTGCTTTATGCGCCAGAATTTCAACTTCACATTTTCTTTGCTTTATCAGTTCCTCCGTTCCGTTTATGAGCGCTTCTTTCAAGACCGTGAAATCAGGGTCTTTCTCTATACACGCGTTTATTATAACTTCAGCATAATCATCTCTTTCATTAAAACACGCGTAAAGCAATACACTCGTTTTCGTTGTTCTGAATGTACAATAATCGTCTTCACACTGGTCATCTGTCAGGTCACCTTTACTTTCTGAGCTTGCCAAGGCTTTCGAGTAAGCGCTTTTTCTCCTCCCATCTGATTTTGGCTTATGATATTTCCACAGCTTGTCCTCATCTAACCTTTTAAACTGAAAGCTAAAAACGGGGGCAAGCAAGATGAAAGGATCATCTAAATGATTTATCGCAACTCTTAATGCTTTAACAGGCACTTGTCTTAAAATTAAATTCAAAATATGATTTTCATTCACCTTTACAAGGAAGCAGGATAACAAGGTTCTGTAATGATTTAATGAATAGAATGACGCGAAGATTAAATCATCATGTACGCGTCTGATAAGTTCATCTGACGGGTTAGGAATCTTCGTTTGAAGTATATTTAATAATTGGTATTTTTTTCGTACGACAATTACGGACGCGAGTTGATCATATTGATATTCGGTTCCCCATTTTGTGTCTGTTATACGAGTCAGGAACGCTTTAATCTCCTTTGTGTCGGTATATTTATCAATAACCTTACAAATTAAGGAAGTGTCCACTTCAGTAATATCAGCCAGTTCCAGCCCCCCTTTGCAACACTGGTAAAGGCCGGCGTCAATTAATTTTTCAAGATCTTTAACGCCAATGACAGGATATTTTGAATTAATACCCTTTATAAAGTCAGATGTAAAAAGCTTAATAAGGAGTTTTTTATTATTTTTTATTCTTGATTTTACCGCCGACAACTCGTTATTTATTGCTATTGCCGGATAAGCCTCATCATCTTCCGGAAATGACCACCGTTGATTTTCACTTTCTGTTTTTAAGCTTTTTTTTTGCGTCTCTAAAATTTTAATTTCATTTGCGTTATTTATACATCGCCCTATTAAAGAATAGATCAAATCCGTTATTTGTGACGGCATAAACTGTTCAAATTTCATCATTCCCTGATTTATAAAAAATTGAATCAACTCGACACAATAACGATTCAGAAGAAACTGCCCCAGTTTATTAAAGTCTATTCGCGACATTATAGTCATACAGCCGGATTCTGACTGCTTAAAAATATCCGTGACTTTAATAAGAGCCTTCGGTAGTTCGCTGTTGAATCTCAGGAGGATGAGTATTCCTTCTTCAAGAAGATCATTAGAAACCAATGGGTCAATTTTTTTTTGAGATACTAAAAACCGGATAAAATTCATGTCATTGAATAAGTCCGGACTTTTACAAACAATAAAGCAAACATCACTGAAATCGAGTTTTATATACCTTGAAGACAGCAGATGAAGAAATGAGGATATATGACCACGTTGTTTCATTAAACCCTTTAAAAGGCAAAGAGTGTGAGTTTTTGCTATTTCATGATACGAAATGGTTTTATGTTTTATTTGATGTCCGAAAACGTTCATTAAAATATCAAGACTTATGAATTCGTTAATTTCTTTTAAAGGCCGGCATATTTTTTGGGTTGCCTCATATAATACCCCGACTTCAGCTTGTGACAATAAAACCATATCAAATAGCATCAAAATGTTTTCAATCCTCTGCCGGGTCATATTTTGACCTTCAACGGCTGATAACCGGATTATTTCTTTAATGCCTATATCCGTAAGGATATGTTCCAGCATGTACAAAAAAAGCTCATCACTTTTATATGTCAAAAAAAACTCTTTCACTGTAACGGACCGGCCGTCGCTCGTCTCCTGATAAAATGAATGATTTTTCTCCGCGTGTCTTATGAGTAAACGCACGGCACTGAAACAGAGGGTCTTAGCCGTCAGCTCATAGACATTCTCCCCCGCTATTTTTTTTATCAGCTCTTCCCGCGGCAGAGCGTCTATCGCGGCGGCGATATAGTTATCAGCTTTGTTTCTGGATTTACCCGTTTTACAGTCCTTGTATTTTTTAATGAACAAATGCAAATGTTCAATTGACGTATCGATCATCATGTCGTTGTTCAGATAATTATTACACTCCACTAACACCATATTCTGACTCATTAAATCAATGAGCTCTGTTAATCCTTCCGGCTGCCGCTTACCGGCACCAGACAAGTCAGAGGTTACTTGTCGTGTTTTTGCTGAACAGTTCTTTGTTCTTTGAGTGCGGTAAGGCTCCGCTCTGACGTTGTTGAATCCGTCGATATCTGTAAGTGTCAGTTTTCGCATTGATTCACGTCGAATAAACGAATCTTGCGATACAGATTCAGGACACCGGAACACAGTGCCCGTTACCCCGCGCATCTGCTCACAGGCTCCGCTTTTTTTACCGGATCTGACAACATATTCGTGTTGTCCGCTATAAATAGCCTGCTCACGGCCTGATGCGGTCTTATCATCAATTGCGGCGGCTGAAGCAATTGTAGTTGACTTTTCCGTTTGAATTGATCGACTGGCTTCGCTCATATCTTGATAAGTATGAATTGTCAGATAGCGTATTATAAACCTCACCAACCCGTATATCTGTATCTTAAAGCAAAAAAACGGCTCCCCCGTTAACGCCGGCCTGAAAAAGCGATAAAAAATAAAACATTAAAAAAGTATAAGCGTAGATTAATTATCCTAAACAAAAATCAGCTGACCGCTTTAATTCATCTTAATTTATCGAAAAGCGGAATAACTGCCTGCCGCGGGCTATGTCTTGCTATCAACAAAAGAAATAACGACAGTTTTTTATGCCGGTAATTTTTACGCGCCTGAGAACGTATCCGCCAGAGCTTTTCAGGATTATGGGACAGAGCCCCTAAACGGCTGACCGTAAATTTCTCAGATTTTCTGACGTTCAGCCGACGGGGAATAATAAAAAAAGTCCCGCGGATTATCCGGCCGCGGGACTTTTCATTAAAGTAATCCGCGCTGATATCTTTACAATAACGGCCGCAGTATTTCTAACTCCCTTAGTCTCTCTTTATTTATCGCATTAATAACTTGTGAGTTCCCGGCGGAATCTAAGGCAAAAACGCCGTCTCGTATGACATCGTTTTCGAATACAATTTCCGCCGCTTTCAGAGAGCTTTGATCACGGTATATAATAATTTGACTGCTCAGATCAGGGGCATGGCGCTTTACCGCCTCAGGTATTGAAAGCACAATGATACGACCGAGATTTCTGGTTTCTTGCCTCCAATCCGCGTCATCCGCCAAAACAGTCGCCTCAATTTTAATCGGATAGCCGCTTGTATTGTAGGTTTTTTCATCCAGTGAGGTGCTGTCAATAAGATAAAAAGTGGCTTTATTATTAAAATGCAGTTGCGCCGCGACATAATTATCGCCCCGCTTAGAGAGTACCGGCATATGTGTCAGGTTGTAAGGCGGCGGCTGAACAGGGTTTCCCTGCCTTGGTATCAACGCGTCAAAGTTATTACCTGATTCATTAAATGAATACCTCAGGTTATCAGTTTGCCCGGTTGAACCACCTGTAGTCTGACTATACGACTGATTCGGAATCAACATTGGAAGCGTCGGGCATAAATAACTGATATCGCCGCTATCAAAGCAATCACTGTCTTCGACACGAATCATATAGTCTTTCGCCGCGATTACGGTTAAATCATAAGCGGTTACAGACAGGCTAACATTAAAAATATTGAAAAGACCACCCGGACTGACACGGTAAAACCGAAAATCCGGTTCGATAACCTGATCCCACAAATCGATACCTTCCTGAAGATAAAATAAAGAGCTTATCTTTCGTCCTAATATACTGTTCTCTCCCGAAACAGGGTATCTTTTGGCCTTATAAATGTAGCTTTCACTTTCAGTTGAAGTTCCTGATGAGCTGACATAATCCAGCCTTACCTGATTAAGATCAATCTGGTCATTGTTGTAATCCCCCGTGTCTCTGATTTCCCGCCACGCCTGGTCAGAGCCGAATGTGTAACGGCCGTAAGCGGTATAATTGAGATTAAACGCCGGTAATCCTTGTTCAATTACTGTCTGATCATTCTCAGCATCCTCAAATCTGTCCGTATCAAAATTCCATGAATAAGCACGATGCTGATTCTGAAACTGATGATAGCCGGATTCTTCAGAAGGCTGATAATCACTGTAACTGCCGGTATATAAAAGCGCGCCGTCCTCTTTAGTATAAATGTCGTGATACAGGTAAATTCCATTTGAGGATTCATCAGACAGCAGCAGCGGAGTAACGATATCAGCGGGACTAACGCTCTTCCTGGCCGCCATTACCCGGGCTTCGTCTGCCAGATCCCTTTGAGCGGGATTCAGGATCATGAGTGTCTTACTGTTTTCAAGCTCAGAAAAATAAGCCGTGAAAAAATTCACGTTACCGATCTTGGCGGCGTCCGCTTTCAGCGGTGCCTGACTTTCCTCAGAAACGGCGGGCTCAACAGGATAATTAATCGCAATCACGTCCTTAACGGCGGAGCTTATATGATTTAACTGATGCTGCGTTACCACGCCGGATATCTCCTGATAGGGAACGACGTTTGGAACTAAACTGTTAATCGCCGCTTCCATGTTCATACCCGTATAACCCGCGAAGATGTTAGCCATCTGGTTCAGATAGCGATGTTCATTTCGCTGAAATTCAGTCAGCTCCGAATTCGAGCTTTGCGAGTAGTAATCGTTACATAAAGGCAGCTCTGTCATCAGCTTGCGCTTTGCGATACGTTCGGCTTCAGTTACGCTGTTTTGCAGCTCAACAAAGTGCTGAACGATTGAAGTTAAGGGAGAAATGACTGAGTCACAGCCGATGTAGCTTTTCAGTTTGTAGGGCCTTTCAACCGGCTGACCGGTTCTGTCGTTAAAGGTTTCCGCGGATACTTCGGCCAGCAGATTTACTTTTTCAATGACGGATACCGGTACGTCCTTAAAATGATACAGACCCTGAGCTTCTGATACAGTGGAAAACCGCTCTCCGTCACAACTCATATCCTTGTTTTCATCGAAACACACTGTCGCGTTTGATAAAGGATCGTCGAGCACTGTACCGGAAACCGAACTTGTCAATTCAGGGGTCGGGGAAGAATGAGAACTGTCACCGCCGCACGCGGCGAGTAATGAACCGGCTATACATAAAAAAACCAACTTAATTTTCATTATTGACTCCCTTCAATGAAAAACAACAAAGTTATCGCCTTATAAATTTAGCGCAATCCGCTTAAAGTTCCAGTTAAATGAATATCGCGGCGTGATACCGTTTATTGACGCGTCATGTGCGACATCAGATAGGCATCAATGTACACGCCGTCCCGAAAAGCGTAATCCCTCATTTGCCCCTCAATAACGAAACCGAGGCTCTCATATAAGTTAATCGCGGCGTGATTATCGGTATAGACCTCAAGTTCTATCCGGGTTACCGCGAGCCAGTTATGAGCAAGTTCTAACGCGGCGTCGAGTAAAGCTTTACCGACGCCTTTCCGGCGGGCCGACTCGCAGACCCCCATACCTAAGTTAGCGACATGCTTACGCCTTGGCCCGGCGCAAACATCAAGACCTAACTGACCGACAAGGCGGCCGTCAATTTCAGCGACTAAACTGTAGCTTCCTTCCGGGAGATGAGTCAGACGCCGGGTCCAGTAGGTAAGGTTAGGGTAAGGATGCTGCAGGGTATTGGCATAAACGCTGCGCTGTTTATACAAATCAACAATGGCCGGAATATCGGCCTCGGCGGAATGGCGAACCGTAACTGAATTCATAACGTCCCTGGTTTATTTTTGTGTTCTGTTAATCCTAACAAACAAAAACTAATGAGTTCAAACCTCAGTAAATTTATAGAGCGATCCTGATGCCCGTGCTTGTGATTTAAAATCAGAGATAAGTTTTCCGAGGAAGTCCGCGAGGTCACTTAACGGTTCAAAATTAACAAATATAAATAAGTTTCGACGGTCGCTGTCACCGGTCATATGACAGAATTTATCAAATGCGCAGCGAATGATCAAAACGTCCTCTTTCAGCCGATTTAACAACGCCCGGTAAGGCTCTAAATCCGTGGCTTCTATAGGATGAACATATGCGGCTGAGGACTTACCAAAGGTAATACGCAGTCCTTTAGTCGCTAAATAATTTATTAACGCCAGTTTCAGTTTCAATATCTTTTGATATTCAGATTTCAGGCAGCAATCTTTTTGATGCAAAAACCGTAAAAACAGCAACCGATCGCTGTTTTCAAACAGATTCAGCAAGGCTTCTATCGTTTCATTGACAGCAGCGACAGACCGCACCCGTGCTGTGCGATTTTTAGTCTCTGAATGAGCAACTTGCTGATTTTGGTATTCTGAAACTTCCCGCCTAATATCATAACGACTCCGTTCCGCCGGAACATTTTCATAGTGAAAATGTTCAGTCTCTTGAGCTTGTGATACGACCGCCGCAGTAAAGCAATTAACTCCGTGCGTTAATCTATACCGTCTTTTGTGTTGTTTTTCTGTTGTCGATTTAACCGTGGGATCTTCAGAGTAAAGATTCATTACTTTATCCCTGATCCGATGAGAGCCGCCTGCTGCCAAAGTATTTCCCCGTTAACGATATTTAATGATTACTAAGACCTTATCACACACTCACTGAATATAAACTGAAACAAACCCGCGAGACACGGGTTTTAGCGGGCGCGGAATAATTAGTCGATCATGAAAAACATCTAACATTCTGATCGCTAATAAAATATAGCTATTTGATACATTCAATTTCGACCAGAAATGATATAGTTAACCTATGGTTTCTGGTCGTTTTGGGTGCTAAAAATGCTCAAAGAAAGCCCGTCAAATTTACCTCATGCCAGTCTGTTTAATATCACAGACCAACTTCTGCAAACTCACCCTTTACTCATTTTAGCTAATGCCTTTGATTGGCGAGCGTTGGAAGAAGAGTTCAAGCCGTTATACAAAAAATTAGGCCGTAAAGCGAAGCCAATTCGGTTGATGTGCGGTTTGCTAATACTCAAGCAGCTCTACAAATTGAGCGATGAAGCCTTGGTCGAACAATGGCTGATGAACGTGTATTTTCAAGTGTTTTGTGGTGAGACAGAGTTTCAAACAGCACGCCCTTGTGATGCCAGTGAACTCAGTGTTTTTCGTAAGCGCATCGGTGAAAAAGGCTGTGAAAAAATCTTTGCATTATCTGTGGCTTTACACGGTGACAAAGCTGAAGATGACACCGTGTACGTTGATACAACCGTCCAAGAAAAAGCCATTACTTATCCGACAGATAGCAAGCTTGCCATCAAAGTGATTAATCGAGTCAATAAACTAGCCAAAGTATTTGGGATCAAGCAAAGACGTATTTATGTCAAAGAAGTTAAACAGCTACGCATTGACTGTCGAGGCTTTAGACATGCCAAAAATCGAAGCAAAGCCAGAAGAGCGTTAAAAAGGTTGCGTGTTATCGCAGGCAAGCTTTTAAGGGAGCTACAACGCAAACTTCCACAAGAACTTATTGATTTACAAAAAGAGAATTTTACTAATTATGAAAAAGCCATTACACAGCAACGTAAAGACAAGAACAAGATTTACAGTCTTCATGAACCCGATGTTTACTGCGTAGGGAAAGGCAAAGACCATAAGCCATACGAGTATGGTAAAAAGGCTTCTGTCGTGCTCACAGAGCAGAGTCAATTAATCATCGGTGTCGCCAGTCATGACGAGCATGAACACGACTCAAAATTGCTTAAGCCTGCACTTGACCATGCCCATAAACACCGAAAGAGTAAAATCACTACAGCCGTTGTAGATAAAGGCTATAAAGGGTGTAAGCAGTATGTTGACCAAGAAGTTGTTATCCCTAGTCGGCCATTAAAACGGGACTCGCAAGCAAAGAGAAAACGCAAAAGTGAACTCTGTAAAAAACGGGCAACAATTGAACCAGTAATCGGGCATTTGAAGAGTGATTTTAGGCTCTTAAGAACTGGTTAAAAGGCAGTGTTGGCGACTCAATAAACCTTCTAACGGCTGCGTGTGCCTGGAACCTGAGAAAGTGGTTAGCCATTTTCTTTTTGCTCGAAAAAGATGGTGAGTTTTGGCTATTTTGTAGTGAAATTGATGCGAAATATAAGAAATGTTGCTTTTGGGTACGGCTCTGAATTTTGCGTAAATCAGATGCCGTACATTTTAAATCTTGAAGTTATGTTTTTCAGTACCGACTAATTACTGAGAAAAGGTGAGCTCAGAGTTACTTCTCACCACCTTAATGGCTTTACCCGGCAGCAGCTTTCCCTGTAATATTTGCTGCGCCAGCGGATTTTCAATTTCGGTCTGAATCGTTCTCTTAAGCGGTCTCGCGCCGTAAACAGGGTCAAATCCGGCCTCGGCTATCAAGTCTAACGCCTCATCGCTCAGTTCCAGCGAGTAATCTCTGTCCGCTAAGCGGCGATGAAGATTGTCAATCTGAATACCGGCAATGTGTTTGATGTGTTCCCGCGCTAACGAGTGGAACACTACGGTCTCATCAATACGATTCAGGAATTCCGGGCGGAAATTCTGACTCACCACGCCCATTACCGCTTGCTTCATTTCCTCATAATTTAATGAGGAAGCGTGTTCCTGAATGATGTCAGAACCTAAGTTAGACGTCATGATCACCACGGTATTTCTGAAATCTACCGTACGGCCCTGACCGTCCGTTAATCGCCCGTCATCCAGCACCTGAAGTAAGATATTAAACACGTCAGGGTGCGCTTTTTCCACTTCATCGAGCAGAATGACTGAATAAGGCTTACGCCGGACCGCTTCGGTCAGATACCCCCCTTCCTCATAACCCACATATCCCGGAGGCGCGCCGACCAGACGGGCAACGGAGTGTTTCTCCATAAACTCCGACATATCAATTCGAACCAGCGCCGCTTCGGTATCGAATAAGAACGTCGCCAGTGACTTACAAAGCTCAGTCTTACCGACACCCGTCGGACCTAAAAACAGGAATGAGCCGATCGGACGATTCGGGTCGGACAAACCCGCCCGGCTGCGGCGAATTGAGTTCGCCACCGCGTCAACCGCTTCATTCTGACCGATCACACGCTGATGGAGCGCGTCTTCCATCTGCAGCAGTTTTTCTTTTTCACCTTCCAGCATTTTAGCCACCGGAATTCCCGTCGCCTTAGAAAGCACCTCGGCGATTTCAACATCGGTGACCTTATTACGCAGCAGCGTCATATCCTGCATCTCAGCTTGTGACGCTAAATCCAACTGCTTTTCTAACTCAGGGATTTTGCCGTATTGCAGCTCCGACATACGGGTTAAATCACTCGCGCGGCGAGCCACCTCAAGATCATGCCTTGCCTGCTCTAAATCGGCTTTAATGTGCTGAGTGCCGGCTAACGCGGCTTTTTCTGAATGCCACACTTCATTGAGCTCAGCCACCTCACGCTCAACGTCATTTAACGTCGCCCGTAAATCCTCCAGCCGTTTCGCGCTGGCTTCGTCTTTTTCTTTAATCAACGCCTGCTCCTCAAGCTTAAGCTGAATCGCTCGGCGCTCCAGCCGGTCTAACGGCTCAGGTTTTGAGTCCATTTGCATACGGATTGATGACGCCGCCTCATCGATTAAATCAATGGCTTTATCGGGCAGCTTTCTGTCCGAGATATAACGATGAGACATGGTCGACGCCGCCACAATCGCGGGATCGGTAATTTCCACATGATGATGCAGCTCATAACGCTCTTTCAATCCCCGGAGAATGGCGATGGTTGACGCCACATCCGGCTCTTCCACCAGCACTTTCTGAAAACGACGCTCTAAAGCGGCGTCCTTTTCGATGTACTGGCGATATTCATCCAGCGTTGTCGCGCCGACGCAGTGAAGCTCTCCGCGGGCAAGCGCGGGCTTGAGCATGTTACCGGCATCCATGGCTCCGTCGGTTTTACCGGCGCCGACCATGGTATGCAATTCATCAATGAACAGAATAATTTGCCCTTCTTGCTGAGCCAGCTCATTAAGTACGGCTTTTAAACGCTCCTCAAATTCGCCGCGATATTTCGCGCCCGCGATCAAGGCGCCCATATCTAAGGATAAAACCCGTTTGTTTTTGATGCCTTCAGGCACTTCGCCGTTTACGATACGCTGAGCCAGTCCCTCGACAATCGCCGTTTTACCGACTCCCGGCTCACCGATTAATACCGGGTTATTTTTCGTGCGCCGCTGCAGCACTTGCACCGTACGGCGGATTTCCTCATCCCGGCCGATGACGGGATCTAACTTACCTTGCTCGGCACGCTCAGTCAGATCAACCGTATATTTTTTCAATGCCTGGCGTTGGTCTTCCGCACTGGCGTCGTCCACGGTTTTACCGCCTCTGAACCGTTCAATGGTTTTTTCCAGTTTATCTTTAGTCGCGCCGTTATCTTTTAATAACTTCGTCAGTGTGTCATTAGCCTCTAACGCCGCGAGAACAAACAGCTCGCTCGAAATAAACTTGTCCTGAAGCTTTTGCGCCATCTTGTCGCACAGGTTGAGCACCCGCCCCGAGGCCTGCGAAAGCTGAACGTCAGCGCCGGCACCCTCAACCACGGGTAAGCGTTCAAGTTCCTCAGATAAACCCGAGCGCAGTGCTTTTACGTTAATTCCCGCTTCATTGAGCAGCGGCGCGATAGTCGTGCCGTCCTGACTCAGCAGCGCTGACATTAAATGAACGGGTTCGATATACTGGTGATCTTTACCAAGCGCGAGAGATTGCGCGTCCGAGAGCGCCTGCTGAAACTTTGTGGTCATCCTGTCAAGTCGCATATAGCCTCCTTAGGTGATACCGATGAGTCTAGCTCAAATTCAGAGCCTCATATGCTTAAAAGATGGGGACGCGTTTTTTGAATTTCAATCCGATCCGGCATTTTTCAGCGTTTCAGTCACGGTTTTTATTAATTCGTAACTATGCGCCGGTCAGTCTGTTAACCAGATTAAAGACGCCTGACGTCCGGTCTGTCTGTCACGTCGATAGGAAAAATAATCCGGATTAGAAACCGTACATTCAGACGCTGAAAAAACATCCGCGATACCTAGTGCCGTTAATCTTTGCTGTGCCAGGCCGTAAATGTCAGCTAAATATTTATCACCTGAAGGTCTGAAGCATTGAGCGGCATGCGCCTTGCGCTGCGTAAACGCCTGTTTCACTTCCGGGCCGACCTCAAACGCGCAAGAGCCGATGGCCGGCCCTGAATAGGCGATTAATTCCCCGGGTGACGAATTGAACTGACTCACACCCGCTTCGATTATGCCGTTACATAACCCCCGCCAGCCGGCGTGTAACGCCGCGACTTCGGTGCCGGCTTTATTACAAATCAAAACGGGCAGGCAGTCAGCCGTCATCACCACGCAAACTTTACCCGCTTGATTTGTATAGCTGCCATCAGCGACATTCGAATCCGCGTTTTTTAAATTGATAACGTCCGTGCCGTGAACTTGCTCCAGCCAGAACGGTTCGCCGGGGAGTCGCAACTCTTTTCTTAATAAAGCACGATTTGCCGATACGTCTTTTGCATTGTCACCGGCATGAAGCCCCAGATTAAGGCTGTCAAAAGGCGACTGACTGACACCGCCGTGACGATCGGTAAAAGCGATTTTTACGTTTTTGGGTACGGGCCAGTCGTGCTTAAACATAAGACTCCTCAGTAATCCGCGGGATGCGCCTCAGTATCTTCGCGTAATGCTTTGGTCAGCTTAGCCATATCATCAGGAATCGGCGCGGTCCACGACATCGGCATACCATTGATCGGGTGATACAGCTCTAAACGTACCGCGTGAAGTGCCTGACGTTTAAAGTTTTTTAAGGTTTCAATAAACTCCGCTGAAGCGGCTTTCGGCGGACGAGGACGACCGCCGTAAACGGGATCGCCGACCAGGATATGCCCGATATCCGCCATGTGAACGCGGATCTGGTGAGTACGACCCGATTCAAGCCGTAAACGCAGACGAGTGTGCGCCCGGAATTTTTCCGCCACACGATAATGGGTTACCGCCGGCTTACCGTTCGGTACCACCGCCATATGGGTACGTTTCGTTTGATGACGACCAATGGGCTGGTCGACCATCCCCCCCGCCGCCATAGTCCCGATGACTATGGCTTCATATTCGCGGGTGATTTCACGCTCTTGCAGCGCGGCAACCAAATGAGTTTGCGCCTCTACCGTTTTCGCTACCACCATCAGACCTGTGGTGTCTTTATCCAGACGATGCACAATACCCGCTCTCGGCACACGCTCGATGTTCGGGCAGTGATGCAGTAACGCGTTCATTAACGTGCCGTCAGCGTTACCCGCTCCCGGATGAACAACTAAACCGGCTTGTTTGTTGATCACCAGAATATCATCATCCTCATAAACGATATCAAGATCAATTTGCTGCGCCTCTGCGGTCACTTGTTCGCGGATTTCAGTAACCACCGCGACTTCCTGAGTCTCCAGCACTTTGATTCTCGGCTTATCAGTCACTTCGCCGTCAACAGTTACCGCGCCGGACAAAATCCATTCTTTAATGCGCGTTCGTGAGTAATCCGGAAACAATTCCGCTAACGCCTGATCTAATCTCAGACCGGATTGAGTTGCGTTGATCTCACTTTTTAGATTAATCTTTTGAGCCATCAGGAACCTTAACCCGCTTCGCGGGTCAATACGTCGGGATACCGTCACATCATCGGCAGGATAAGTCGCTTTGAAGTAAATCCGGTATCTCTGTTACAATCGGATAACCTCCATTTTATCGTGAAATGGAAAAATTCTTAACCACAACTTAAAAAGAATTGAATTCAAGTATGAATAGAGTCTCAAAAGGTATTGCCCTAGCCCTGTTATCTTTAGCCGTGAGCGCGTGCGGCAGCAGCCCGGATAACCGCGACCAAGTCCCGAAGTCATCTCCCGAGGCTCTGTATTCGCAAGCCAGAACCTCAATGGAGCTGGGTAACTACGCTAAAGCGACAAGATTACTTGAAGCGCTGGACTCCCGCTATCCGTTCGGAGCCTATAAAACTCAGGTTCAGCTGGATTTGATTTTCGCCTACTACAAGCAGGACGATACCGCTAACGCGTTAGCCAATATTGACCGCTTCATTCGCCTGAATCCGACCCACAGAGATATTGACTACGTGTACTTTATGCGGGGTTTGGTTAACACGCAGGCGGATGAATATCTGTTCCATGATCTGTTAAATATCGACAGAACGGACAGAGATCCGACCCATTCGGAAGACGCGTTCCGGGATTTTGCTAAGTTGATTAAGCAGTTTCCTGACAGCAAATACGCCGCTGACGCGCGGCAGAGAATGCAGTCAATCAAAGACAGGCTGGCGCGTTACTCAATTCATGTCGCTGAATATTATATGAAGATGAACGCATGGAGCGCGGCGGCCGGTCGGGCTCAGTATGTTTTAGAGTCGATTTCCGGTACGCCGTCAACGGAAAAAGCACTGGAGATAATGGCAAGGGCTTACGGCGAGCTTGGTCAGAAAAAACTTAAGCAGCATGTGCTGATGGTTATGCGGGCGAATTATCCCGAAAATCCGTTAGTTCGGTAATGATTTTTATAACTTAGGTTTTTATAACTTAGGTTTTTATAACTTAACCTAAGTAATCAACTCATTAAAAATGTTATCTGATTACTTGGGTTTAATTTATTTGGTTTTAAACCGTTAAAAATAGCGGCTGAAAAATCACCTTCCTTGCATATTCACATGGTGTTTTTCAATAATGTCCTGAAGATATCTCGCGGTAATATTCACTTGTTGAATCACTAATTGATCTTCATATTCATTTACATCTTCATAGTCAGAAGCTTTCAGATCAGCCAGTTTCTGAACCTCCTCCCTGTAATTCTCTTTAATATCATATTCTTGTTGTGAATCTTCTCCGGTTAATCTTATCACTCCTAAACCTTCTAATGCCTCTTGTACCGCATTATGAGGTTCTTGCGGAATTTCAGCGGCCTCTTGCGAAATTTCGTCCCGGTTTGCGGCAGATGTCAACGGCACGGCTTTTTTGCTGTTATAAGCATCCGGGAACCGCTTAAACTCTGATATGTCAGTCTGTAAAAAGCCAACAAGTATGCGACAATCATCTTGCGCTGAAGAACCGCCGTGATGATCGACCTCATCCACACCCGGACGATTGATAGGTGCCTGACCGCTTAAGGCAAAAACAAAAGTCTTAAGCCAAGAATTATTGATTGCTTTGGATAAAAAATCATGTTTTATATCCGTACCGGCCTCGAAAACGGCCAACATATCGCCCTTGGGGGAGTCGCTTCCCTTAACCTCCCATGTCTTAACTACCCCGTTTTCGTCATGTAATTGAAAACTTTGTCCCGCACCCATACTGGTTGATACATTCCCCGCCGAACATTCGGTTAAATATCGCGCTATTTCACGGGTGAAATGCTTTTCGGTATTCTCTGTCCATGTCACACCTTCTGCTTTTACCATAATACTAACCTCACTTAACTTACTTTAAGATGGTTAAACAAAAAACATGGTTCTTGATGGTTCCTGAAGCTACCGGTTTAAATATAAAGGCTTCATCAGTCGTACTTGAGAATTCTGAAAACGCTCATCAGCAACCCTGTCGCATGCCGGTTATTCAGGCGCTTGTCTCAGAGTCAACCCAAAACTTAAACATTGTACTCACGTCCTTGCAGGCGTGAGCGTGAAGGAACACTATCTTTTACCATGCCGCTCATCATCAGCATACTCGTATCTTTCAATTAATTCCTATATCTAAATTGATTAAATAATAACCTGCTCGGATTCTTTTTCACCATTACCTCGATCAGCGGATCACATGAGTAAATAAACGCACAAAATACTGCTTTTAAAACTGTTTTAAATTTAGTGAATCACCCCGCCGCAAGCGGCGGGGCATCGTTTTACGTTAGAAACTGTCCCGAAATAACTTCCCTGTTTTGCTGTGGTTTATTTTTGGCCTATACAAGACGGAGAAAGCGAGGTGCAGTCATTACCGACATACAAAACTGTCGTTATTTCATTTCCGCATAAGCTGTCGACAACGCCGTAACGCTTTATTTAAAGAACGCGGAAATAAACACAGCCCAAAGGGTTACGCTTAACATTGCAATTCTCTGCGTTACTCATCATTCATTTAGAGTGACTAAACTTCATTCTTCGTGCCTTGATATTGGCAGTTTTAAGCGGTAACAAATCGGGAAGTTATTTCGGGTCAGCTCCTTATGTTCGCAAGCGGAGAAAAATTGCTGACAGCCGTGCCTGAATGGCCGCCCCTTATTGAACCGCCGCTATTTCGCTGTTTTTTTCGGCACTTGAGTCTGTTTTTTTACTGATAAATAAAAAAACGGTTGACTCTCTCCCTGAAACACCGTTTAATTGCCGCCGTTGCCCGAATAGCTCAGTCGGTAGAGCAGAGGATTGAAAATCCTCGTGTCCCTGGTTCGATTCCGGGTTCGGGCACCACTGAAAAATTCTTACCTTTTCTTAAAAAAGACTTCACTTTTTATATTCCATCAGTTCAACCGGCGCACCGTTAACTTCTATAAATGCTACTGTTAATCCGTCACTCGGTGAGTTAGGCTCAATGATAACCTTGTGCCCTTCTATCGCCTCAGCTAAGTCATCGACCACAAAAGCCACATGGGGAACGGTTTTAACCAGCCGCGGATAAGGCGCGTCTTCCCAGTATCGCTGCCATTGAATGCCGTAAGGATTATTTTCATGATCCGACACCGTCATTTTTAAATGCGGTAAATCTATCTCACCGTCAAAATGTGAATTTGTGGGTATACCGATATGATTAAATTTCATTTTCCGCCACCACTTAACTGAAGCTAAAAAGACAGAACCAAGTAGCTGATTATCTTTGACAATCAAACTAAAACTTAAGTAACAGATTAGTAAAGCACCAATCAGAATTAATCAGCGGCTCAGAACTATCAGAACTATCTGAGACGCCCGCGAGCGAAAAGCTCGTTATCAGCCCGAAGATGCTATCGGCGTCATTGTACCTTAATAAAACTTAACGCAGTATTAATGATAACCGCGCTTAAATCTCTCTAAAATCATATTATTAAGTCTTTGAGATAATTTTTATGGTCATAGGTAAAAACTTCACTGCTCACTGGGATCAAGAAGCCTGCCGGCAAACTGAGCAATGGACACAGCTTGAGCGGCGATTGCGTCAAAACCAGAAATTAAATGACGGAAAAGGCGCGTGGCAGAAAGTCACCTTTGACGTTTCGGACTCGCCTGTTAACAGAACAAAAAACCGGGAATATGACCTGATTATCGCGAAACCGATGAGATACTTTAACGGCCCCGCGTTTGCGGAATCAAGAGAAGAAACTCTGATTATTCGTCATCATAATTGGTTCAGGGACGTATTTTATTCTTTTTTAAGTTTGTTTTGTATACAAGACCCTTACAGGGCATCGATAAAACAAAGTTATCTGGAATACAAGCAAAGCGCTTCAGACCGGGAATTACAACAATTAGGATTCAATCTTTACAGAAAAAAACGCTTGATGAATCAGATAGCGCACCGCTCTCCCTCCCCTGACAGCCTTGCTTCAGACAGCGGCGAAAACTCAGGTATCGAACAAACCATTACGCCTGCCGGTTCTGTGACTAACTCACAATACGGTAGTTATTCTCAGCCCGCTTCCGGCTCCGCCTCTTCAGACAGAGTTGTACAAACGCCGGAAGAAACGCGTGATGAACCGGTGATCGGCCTGATTTATGAATCCGCGGCGGCCCGTAACCTTCATCAATCGGCAACGCAAGTTCACACCGAAAGAGAGATTTACCTCTTACTCACGGAGCTCATTCATAGCTTTAAAGAAGTTAAAGCGCTTCTGACAACGGAGCAGAGCGAGCGGCTTCGCTTTTACCTTCTTTCCGGCATTGAAACATTTAAATCTTTATCAATTACTTACCGTATACCTTGTGAAACGTTACGCCTTTCTATTTGTCCGTAAGAAACTGTCCCGCTCTGAGGCTTGAACATTTCAAAACTTACTGCGTCAGACTTGCGCGGCAGGGGACTAACCATCCGGATCCGGCAGCCATATCTGAACGGTTAACCCTTTCGGTTGCCGGTGATGCAGGCTTATTACGCCGTCGTGAGCCTCAACGATCTCCCGGCACAGCGGCAAGCCTAAGCCAGTTCCCGTCTGTTTGGTTGAGTAAAACGGCAGCAGAGCTTGCCGCATCACCTCCGCGGACATGCCCGCGCCCCGGTCACAGACACTGATCAGACAACCTGAATTGCCGTTAAGCTTCCGCTCCGATATCGCCATAGTAATGTGATCGGTATCCGAACCCGATTCACGGGCGTTTTTCAGCAAATTAAGCAGCGCCTGCTCAAGCTGAATATGATCAAACCAGCCCGTTGTCGCCGGCAGTTCTCCTTCGATATGAAACGGATAATGTTGCGCTAATTGTTCGGTCAGCGACTTCCAGTCTACCCGCGTTTTTTGCGGCAGAGGTAATTTGGCGAACCGGGCGTAATTAAAGATAAACTGACTTAAATGATCGCAACGGCTTTCAATGGTATTGAAGATCAACTCAAGCCGCGGCGTTGTCGTTTCTTGGGTTAATTTACGCCCGGAATTGACCATAGATGAAATCGGCGCCAGTGAATTATTCAGCTCATGGCTGATCAGACGAATGACCTTTTTCCAGACCGCCGCTTCCTGGCGGTTCAGCTCCCTGGTCATCTGCTTTAACAGTAATAAATCGTGCTGCAAGTTATTAAGCGCAAACCTGCCCCGGCTGATATGCCAGCTCTCTGACTGATTGCCCGCTAAGGTAAATAAGCCTTCTTTTTTACCGGAAATGGTTTGCGCCAATTCGCTGTCGATGTTTCCTAATAATTCAGGCAGCATCATGCCGGCAATGGCTTTGCCGTTATTGAATAAGTGTCTTGCGGCATCATTGGCATAAATAATCCGCTGCCGCGGATTCAGCAGCAACATGACATTAGGCGAGCTTTGAATCACTTTATCAAGCAGTAATTCCCGCTGATAAATGAATTGTTTCTCGGTTCTTAAAATTTCAGAGACATCATTAAATAACTTCACTAACGGGCTGATTTCTGAGGCCTTAACTTTTGGAAGACTGACGCTGAAATCATTATCTTTAAAATTGAGCAGCCCGATTTCCAGCGCTTGCAGGCTTTCAGTGATGCCGCGGCTTAACCAACTGACTAAACTCATAGCGATAACAATGATTAAAGCAAGAAATAACCAAACAAGCTCAAAGCCCGACCACTCTTCCGCGATTTTCCACCAGCTGCCGTCCTGCCGGCTCCACTTAAAAATCAAGTAACTGGCGATAACGCCAAACCCGACACTGATCCCTGTGTTGAGCAATAATTTTTGTTTAAAAGTTAACACTCGACTTCCCTTATCGCTCAATGCCGAACTTATCTAAACGGCGGTACAAGGCCTGGCGACTGAGGCCGACAGATTTAGCGACTCTGGCGATAACTCCATTATGCGCTTCCATCGCGGCGACGATTTCCTCTTTGCTGATATCATCACAGCTTATAATTTGTGGTGAAACTTCTATGCTTTGCTCACAAAGCCCGAAATCAACCGCAGTTAACTTACTTTCTCTCGCCAGCAGCACCGCACGCTTACAGGCGTTTTGCAGTTCTCGAACATTTCCCGGCCAGTCATAGGCCGTCAGTGCTTTCTGAGCCGGTTTCGGCAGGCTGAATTCCGGGCCGACAAAATGCCCGGCTAACGGCACGATATCGTCAATACGTTCACTTAAAGCCGGCACCTTAAGCTCAATCACATTCAGGCGGTAATATAAATCTTCCCGAAAAGAGCCCTCAGCGATATCCGCTTTTAAATCAGCGTTGGTGGCGCTGATCACACGTACATGGCATTTTCGGGTCTGGCTGCTGCCTAAACGCTCATATTCGCCGGTTTGCAGTACACGCAATAATTTTACTTGCCCGGATAAGGGTAAATTACCGATTTCGTCTAAAAATAACGTGCCGCCGTCCGCCGCCTCAAAACGACCTATACGGGTTTTTACCGCGCCGGTAAAAGCGCCCGCTTCCGCACCGAACAGCTCGGCTTCCAGCAGCTCAGCGGGCAGAGCGCCGATGTTCACTTTTATCAGCGGCTTGTCTTTAATCGGAGAATTGGCATGAAGAATATCAGCGATTTTATCTTTACCCGAACCATTAGGGCCGGTAACTAATACGGAAACATCCGAGTTCGCCAGTTGCAATGCCAAATCAACGGTACGTTGCATAACGCCGCTGGCATAGATCAAACCGCATAAATCAGCGCCGGCGATGGCCACATTGCGCTCATTTTCCGCTTTAACCAATTTCTTATTGGACTGAGTAAGTTTATGCAGTGAAATTAAGTTACCGATACTGGTTAGCAGCTTGTCATCATCCCAGGGTTTAGACATGTAATCGGCGCTGCCTTGCTTAACCAGCTCAACCGCCGTCTCAAGGTGTGTCCACGCGGTAATCAGGATAACGGGCAGCTCAGGCTGTATTTCTCTGAGCGCAAAAAACAAACGCTTACCTTCACTGCCGGAAGTGGTATCCGCGCTGAAGTTCATATCCTGAATAACAAGGGAAATATCCCGGTCGGCGACAATTTGCTTCGCGTCAGCTTCGGTATGACAATAAAGGGCATGGTAGCCGTTAAGCTCAAGCATCAGCGCCAGAGCCTGGCAGACGGCGATGTTATCATCAACAACAAGTACATTATCCATGTGTTCTTTTTATTTTCCGTTTTATAATAGCGTCCGGCTGAATATGTTTGCTTCGTCATGCCGGTTTTGCTGACATGACGAAACCATGTATCTAAACGCTTCTGGTTGCGACGGCTGGCGATATGGTCGCCGCTTTTCTCGCGGGTAACAGCACCGCGATGGTTGTTACTACAAATAATCCCGACACTGTAGCAAATGCGTAAGTCATATCCAACATAGGTAAGTCATAGTGCTTCATCAGTTGACGACCTAATTGCATTGCCAGAAGTCCGCCTGATACGCCTGCCGTTAAACAAATCAGATAGTTTTCAATTAAGAACTGATTAATGATGTCACGCTTTCTCGCGCCTAACGCTCTTCGGGTACCGATTTGTTTGGTCCGGCGTTGAACATTGAACATCACCATGCCGGATAGTCCCAATGCACTAATCAGCAAAAGCAGTACGATGACAATTGATAACATGCTTACCATTAAGGCGTCACCTTTATAAGAGCGGATTCTCGCTTCTTTTACCGTTTCAAACTCAGGGGTAACTCGGTAAGGGTTTTCTCCAACCAGGGCATCTGTGATCTGTTTTTTTAACTCTGGGATATGTCGGGGCTCGGCACGCACGATGTACATGCTATTCGCTCCTTTACTTCCATAGTCAATCCCCATAACAATACTGTAATCTAAATTATCTGAATGAACCCATGAACCCTGCAATTTTTCAACAACGCCTATCACTTCTAAAGGGTCTTCCCCTTTATATAAAATTTTGCCGATTGCCGATTCACCATCCCAGTATTCATCCGCGAGCTTTTTAGAAACAATTAGCTTAACAACTGAATCAGAAGATACTTGTCCGTGAATAATTTCGTCAGGATAAAAATTACGTCCTTCCGCTAAATTTAATCCTAAAGCATCAATAAAGTGCTCATTAACCATATACTGAGCAAGATGAGGAGTGCTTTTTGCTCCTTCCTGATCTGAACCGGGCTTATCGGATAAATTGGTATTCCATCCACTACCACTCAGAGGAAACATATTGGTAGAAGTCACTGCCTTAACATTAGGTAAATTTCTAATGATCTCTTGGTTATGCTTATTTTCCACTTCAGGAGATAAAGTCGAATAAAACGCGCCAGCTCGAAAAGTAATTGCTTCTTCCTCAACGATACCGGAATCCCTTTGCATCATCTCTAACCGTTCGCTGATGATAAAACTGGCATTGGCGATAATCGCTATCGATAACATCATTTGCAAAAACAATAAAACAGGACCACTTTTACTGCGCAGTAAACTGCTGACAATTGGTTTTATGTGTAACATATTGCAGCCCTCCTTATTGGCTTTTTAAATAAACGCTCGGTTTAGTTCGACACACGATTAGCGCTGGGTATAAACCTGCAATTAACGCAGTGGCTATCGCTATACCAGGGGCTATAAACCACATTGAATTATCAAGCTGAGTTAACGAAGCATCCATATCAAATTTATCCCACAATAAATTCAATGCTCCCCACGCAATGAGTAAACCCAGAAGACCGCCGCATAAGCCAATGACTCCGACTTCCACCATATATTGACTGAAAATATTGCGACGACTCGCTCCAATTGCACGACGAACACCGATTTCCGGCGCACGCTTTAAAAACTTTGTAAGTAACAAGCCAAGAATATTTACCAAACAAACAGAGAGAAACAGAAAGCTTAAACCGACAAGGATTTTATTATCTTCCTCTACCACATTGCTCCACTCAAGAAACTGCTGAACATTTAGGAACTGAACCGAATCTTCCGGAGCTCGTTTATCGGTAAAACGTCCCAACGCTTTTTGTTGTTCCACATAACCTGAAAGCTGCTGTTTATATACATCAACTTGCTCTTGATTCTGCAATTCCGCCCAAAACGTAATCCAAACTCTTTCAGAGTTCAGCTTATCTTGAAAAGAATTAATGTCTTCATGCTTCCAACCACTGGTATTTCCCCAGGTCGCATATTCTTCAACAGGGAGTAACGAAAACGGAATAAAAAGTGACTCTGCGTTCGCAAAAGAGCCACTATTGAGATCATAAAATTTAGGTTGCGGATTCCAATCATCGATTATTCCGACAACTTGATATGGCTTACGATCGAAATAAATGGTTTTACCGACATTATCACCACCGCCAAACAATTTTTTATTCAAATCATTACCGATAACGACTTGATATTCAGGATCGAGATCGACACTTTTCGCCCATGATGAACCATACAAAAACGGAACTTCAAACATTTCAAAAAAATCTCGATCAGTAACCCGGATACTTTCAGTAAATGCGGGAAAGTCTGGAGCATCGGTTTGAACCGCGGCTCCTGTTTTCATCATTGCGGCTTGCCTGATCCGCGGGGTTATATTTCTAAGATTTATTGCGTCTTGGTAAGTAATCAGTCCATGGAAATCATCCCATGTATCCAACCCTTGGCTCCATAGCTGTACTCGTAATAAATGCTCACTTTTCTGTTCAATCGGGTTATGAGCCATCATCTTGTAGACGTTTAATGTGGTAATGGTGATACCAATGCCGATGGCAATCGCCGAGATCATCAGCAAAGATAAAGTGGGTGTTTTGCGGATACTTCGCCACGCTAAATCTAAATAATGAAAAAACATAGTCAGTCCCTTATGCCAGTGCCGCTTCAGCTTCTGTTTGTTTCGCCGCTTCAACCTGCGGTTGATACATGGTGAAATCGCACACCTGACCGTCCACAATCTGAATATTACGCTGAGCCCTTCTCGCTAACTCAGGATCATGAGTCACCATAATGATGGTGGTACCCTGGCGGTTGATGTCTTCGAGTAATTCCATCACCTGACGCGCCATTAAGCTGTCTAAGTTACCCGTCGGCTCATCGGCGAGTAAAAAGCGAGGGTTACCAGCCAATGCTCTGGCGATTGCGACACGTTGCTGCTGTCCGCCAGAAAGCTGTGACGGTAAATGCTTTTGGCGCGACGCTAAGCCGACTTTCTCTAACGCTTCGTTGATACGGCGTTTACGCCCGGCACTGCCGATACCACGATAACGCAACGGTACTTCAACGTTTTCCGCGAGATTGAGATCCGGAATAAGATTAAACCCCTGAAAAATGAAACCAATTTTTTCGTTTCTGATTTTGGCGAGCTGATTATCACTCAGTTTCGCCACATCAATGCCGTCCAGTAAAAATTCACCGTCCGTAAATGACTCCAGCAAACCCGCGATATTCAAAAAAGTGGTTTTTCCTGAACCTGACGGCCCGGTTACCGCGACAAACTCACCTTCTTTCACTTCAAGGTTAAACGCTCTTAAAGCGTGAGTCTCAACTAAATCCGTTTTAAATACTTTGTTGATTTTCTTCATTGACAACATAAGTTATGTCCTTCTTTTAAAATATAAATTCAATAAATGTACAGATAGCTGGCGCGATTGCGTCAAAACTGGCTACACGTTCTACTAATTTTGAAAACTCAACCGCGCTCGCTCCGAATGCAAACCAGTTATTAACGGGAGGAGCAACAGACTCGATGACGACAGCAAACACTCCCAAAGCGATTAAACCGGTTATCTTCTGTTTCATGGTCTTTCTCCTTATTGTCTGATCCTGAGTGTTTGCGCTTTTTTGAAACTTTCTAAGTCTGAGACAATCCAGACATCGCCTTCTTTCGCGCCGGACATCACCTCGATATGACTCATGCTGCGAGCGCCTAATTTAATCGGAATTTGTCTGGCGAACTCATCTTCAACTTTGTAGGTATAACGCCCGCCGGTTGAATTGATAAACGCCCCTTTTTTCACCATCAGCACGTTTGGTCGATTTTCTAATAACACTCGGGCTGATAGACGCTGATTCTGACGCAGTTTGATTTGCTGATTGTGATCAAAGCGGACACGGGTAGTGACTTCACGATTACGTACTTCAGGTGAAATGGATGACAGCGTTCCCATCATTTTGCTGCCCGCGATATTCAGCTCGACATCCATGCCGATTCCTAACTCATCAGCGTAAGATTCAGGCACGGATAACTCGGCTTCAAAAGCGCTTAAATCAACGACGGTCAGTACAGGCTGGCTCGCTGCGATTCGCGCTTTTTGCTCAACCAGCCAGTTACCGATAATGCCGTCCACCGGCGCTTTGATTTCAAGATCGGCAAGTTGTCTTTCTAACTCAGCGACAACAAGCGCCTGGCGCTCAACTTCGAGGGTTTTATTTTTAACTTCGAAAGATAAACGGTCTTTCATCAACTTCGCTTCTTTTTGCGCGTGGGCGTGAGCGAGTCTGGCTTTTTCTAACTCATCTTTACTTTTCTCAAAATCAATTTTTGAAATGAGGTTATCTTCAATGAGTAAATCACTGCGACGGCTTTCTCTGTCCGCGGCGGACAGTTCAACTCCGGCCATATCTAAGCCGCGATTGGCCGCTAACTGATCACGTCTGGCATCCAGCTTAGTGCGCTCTAACTCGCTCCGCATCCCTTCAAGTAACGCTTGCTGCTGTTTTAAGCGGTTTTGCAGATTCGGGCTTTGAATCACCGCCAGAATGTCACCTTCTGACACTGAATCACCCGGGTTCTTTTGTAGGGTCACAATCCCTTCTTCGGTTGAATAAAGCACAGGCGCGTTGGCGGCGACAATTTTACCTGTTGCGGCAATATCCCGAATCAGGGTGCCACGAGTTACTGTCGATAAACGCAAGTCTGATTTTTTAATCGACTCAGACGCGGATTCGGCGCTTAAACTCAACCATAAAATGACTGTGACAACCAAAAGCGTACAAAATATCACTATTGCTTTTTTGTATCGCTTAACCTTGACTGGTCTGATCAGTTTATCCTGAGCACTTGTGTCCTTTATCATTTTGCATATCCATAGATTGTGACTATGAATGAAAGACAGCAGACAACGTGCCGAATAAAAATAAGCATTTAATTCAATAAGTTAAAAAGAAACTTTATTTGATAACGTACAAAAAAGTGTCCGCGGACAGTTAAAAATCTGTCCGAATTCTTCCGTGTCCGGCGCTTTAATTAAGAAAATCGCCTGAATTTTATCTAAGTTATGTTGTGAGATTATTTGCGATACAAACTTTGTTCGCACTATAAGTAATTAACTGCCGGAAAACAGCCTTATTTAATTTACCGGCAGGAATTAGGCCTCAAGCGGAGATTCATCTTCATCATTGAGGTAATTATGACAGCTGTAAAACTTCATCATCAGGAGAAGAAACACATGGTTAAACAAATACTTTCAATAGGCATCGCACTTGTCTTATCTGCGGCGGCTATCGCTGCGAATGCATATACTGCCTCAGGCTCTTATACTGCCGCCGTAACATCCCATAATATTCAATCCGTCCAAGGTACTTATAAAAAGTCAAAATTAGTACCGGCACAGCCCGGAAAGAAAATTCCTCAGGCTCCGATAAATCCCGGAGTGCATTAACAGCGCATTAACTTAGAAAAAGCCGCTTTTGGCGATCTTAAACGCGAAAAAATTACCGACATAAAAAACTGTCGTTAATCCGTTTGCCGACGGCAAGACGTCAATGACAGTAAGCGGTCATTCTGCTTACCATTATTGATAACCCGCTAACGGTAACTTTATCCGATTTAAGAACGCCGACTGCTTTTTCCGGGATAACCGGTTCAGCTTCAGCTCAAGAAGGAGCTGAACCAATTCAAATAGTTATCTCTTTGATAACAGTGATATAAACTTTCAAATCAAATGATTTACTTTTTACCTGAACGTTCGTGATACTCTTGATAAATAAACAGCTTAGTAACATCGTTATTCCTGTTTACCGTGCTTTATCTATCGCTTCACAAACAGCTTCAAGCCCTTCAATCACTCTCGGTGTCGGCCTGTGCAGCAGATCCGCGTTTAACTGATAAATATGATGATGTCTGACCGCGGGAATACCCGGCCATTGACTCCAGTCGATGCCCTGTTTATTGCCCTCGTCTTTACTTTGCAAAATGACCTGAGGCAGAGTTAACAGCACGTTTTCAATACTGACTCGCGGGTAATCACCGCCGGCATGGTAAAATACATTATCGCCGTTGCAGCTTGATATCAGCTGTTGAATCCAGCTGTTTTCAGCCGCTGTCATTAACGGGGTTGACCAGAGCTGATAAAACACTCTCACTTTAGGCTTATCCGCATTGTTTTGTTGAATTTCAGCCAGCTGACGCCGGTACTTTTCAGCCGCTGATTCAGCTTGCCGCTGATGCCCTGTCAGCCGGCCTAATGCAATTAAATCAGCGGCAACATCGTCAAGCGTAACCGGGCTGCTGTCATAGACGGTAAAACCTAACGCTTTTATACGCTTTATATCGTCAGGTTTATTACCTTTGCCCCAGACCACCACTAAGTCAGGATTTAACTCCAGTATTCGCTCAATTTGAATGCCGTGATAACCGCCGATTGACGGTAAATTTTTGGCCTGCTCAGGATAATCGGCATGATCAACAGCGGCGATGATCGAATCACCGGCGCCAATAGCATAAAGCAGTTCGACCGTATGCGGCGATAAGGCAATAATTCTCTTCGCGGGTTCAGCGACAACACAACCCGTTGCGAATATCAAAATCAGTATCAATAACTTTACTGTCTTCATCAGTAATCCAATCCGATTTGCGCTTTAATTCCCGCCTCAAAGGCGTGTTTAACCGGTTTGACCTCACTTACCGTATCCGCCAGTTCAATTAATTTACGGTGGCATGACCGGCCGGTAATGATCACATGCTGCATTTCAGGGCGTTCATTCAGAGCCTTAATCACTTGTCCGACGTCAAGATAGTGATAACTCACCATATAAGTCAGCTCATCGAGTAACACACAGTCAACACTGTCATCCTTAAGCAGTTTTTCAGCGGATTCCCACGCTTTAACCGCGGCGGCGGTGTCTTGTTCTTTATCTTGAGTTTCCCAGGTAAAACCGGTGCCCATCACATGAAACTCAACGCCCGCTTTTTCAAGTAAGTTACGCTCACCGCACTCCCAGGTGCCTTTAATAAACTGCACCACGGCGGCTTTTTTTCCGTGACCGACGGCTCTGGCTACCGTACCGAATCCCGCGGTCGACTTGCCTTTACCGTTTCCGGTTAACACCAGCAGTATGCCTTTTTGCTCCTGAGCGGCTTTAATTCTGGCATCCACCGACTGTTTAAGTTTTTGCTGTCTTTGTTTATGTTTTTGTGTTTTTTGTTCTTCACTCATTCCGCCACCACCTTTTTAGATTTCTTGACACTAAGCCTCGTTGTAACGGCTTTTCCGTTCCCGGCGACGCCGATGACCCTCATCCCTGCCCGCCGAGCAGAATAAAGCCGGTATATATCACCACTTCAGAAACCTGCTGCGCCGCCCCTAAAGTGTCACCTGTGTAGCCGCCGATTTGCCCGCGAAACCAAATAACAATGACGAAGCGAGCGGTGATTAATGTAAGTAATAACACAACTGCCGTAACGCCGTTTAAAGCGGACAGAATCAATAATGCTGTCGCAATCAAAATCAGCAGCTCATTGCGGCCTTGTTCATTGGCTAACGGCTTTGACTTGGCGTCATCCGTCTGCCGAACATAATTTTCCGTAAAAATCAGGCTCGCCGCCAGCACCCGGCTCAAACCGTGACTGACAATAATTACAATGGCGGTATTTTGAGGATCACGTAAGGCAAGCCCGACAAGTAACTGCCATTTCAGGCTCAAAATCAGCACCAGAGCGACAGCGCCGTAAGTTCCGACGCGGGAGTCTTTCATTATTTTCAGTTTATCATCCGCCGTCCGGCCGCCGCCGAAGCCGTCGGCGGTATCCGCCAGTCCGTCTTCATGGAACGCGCCGGTGACTAAAACGCTGCTGATCATAGAAATAATCACCGCAATCGACGGCGGTAAATATAACTGAGTAACCCAAAACACCGCGGCCGCGAAAGCGCCGATAACCAGACCCGCCAAACCAAAATAGCGGCTGGCTTTGTTAAGCTTATCAGCATCAATTTCAACCCACTTCGGCATCGGAATCCGGGAGAAGAAACCCAGCGCGATAAAGAATAACTCAAGTTGTAAACGTCCGTGTTTTACCGGCGGTTGATTATTTGACGACATTGTCGACATTCGCCTCCTCAAAACTCGCCATCTGATGATAAAACGCCAGTGCCGATTCAATAAGAGGCAGCGCCAGCACCGCCCCCGTTCCCTCGCCCAGACGTAAACCCAGATCTAACAAAGGTGCCGCGGACAGCTCCGCGAGTAATATTTCATGGGCTTGCTCCTGAGACTTATGGGCGAAAATCAGGTAATCACGACATTCCGGCGCGATTCGATAAGCAAACAAAGCGGCAACCGTCACGATAAAACCGTCGATAACCGCTAATTTACCCCGCTCAGCCGCCGCGAGTATCGCCCCGACCAGCTGCACGATTTCAAAACCGCCCAAACAGGCTAATATCGAAATCGGATCGTGCAACCGTTCCTGATGCAGGACTAACGATTGCTCAATCAACCGCACTTTTCGTTTTAAACTTTCGGCGTCTATACCTGTTCCCGCACCCGCGGTTTTACTTGCCGGTAACTTGAGTAAAGCTGACATTAACGCCGAGGCGCTGCTGGTATTGCCGATGCCCATTTCTCCGAAAGCGAAGATATTCCTGCCGCTGTTAACGTGACCACGGATCAGCGATTGAGCAAGCCGAAACCCCCGCTCAACCTGACCGGTTGTCATGGCCGCCCGCTGATGAAAAGCTCGCGTGCCGTTACCCAGTCTCTGTAATGTTAAACCTGAAATCTCATTCAGCTCAGTTTTTAAGCCGCAATCAACCACCTGCAGCGGATATTGATGCTGCCGGCAAAAAACATTGACGGCCGCGCCGCCGGCGGCGAAATTGGCCACCATCTGCTGAGTAACCGCGCTTGGCGCAACGGAAACGCCAAAATCCGCGATGCCGTGCTCAGCGGCAAAAACCATGACCTGAGGGGCTAATGTTGTTGTTTGCGTCCCTAATACTTTTACCACTTGAAAAGCGACGGATTCCAGCTGCCCGAGCGCGCCCGGCGGCTTGGTTTTATTGTTGATCCGACGTAAAACAGCCTGATCATCATGTCCGGCGACCTTTGAAATTTTGAACAAGTTACAACCTTTTCTGTCTTGTAAGCAGAAAAATAAAGAACAGGCTACCTATCGCCGCGGTAACGATTCCTACGGGCAATTCCTGATTGCTTAACAAAGTCCGGGCCAGCACATCCACCCAGATCATAAAAGCGGCGCCCAAACACGCCGATAAAAACATCGACGCCTGCTCAGGGAATAACATTCTGACCGTATGCGGGATCATCAGACCGACAAAACCAACCACGCCGCAGGCGGCGACCAAAGTCGCGGTGAGCAGACCGCAAATGAGTAAAATCGCCAGACGCGTTTTAGCGACATTAATGCCTAAAGTATGCGCGGTTTCATCCCCTAACTGCAAAGCTGAAATGAAGCGTCTTAAAGCCCATAAACCGGAAAAGCACAAACCGGCGACTAATGCCGGCAGTAATAAGTTATCCCAGGAGGCTTTAGTAAAACTGCCTAAGCTCCAGAATAAAACCGCGGCCGCGGCATGCGTCTCGGCGAAATACAAGATTAAACTGCTTAACGCGCCGAACATAAAGGACACGGCGACACCGGCCAGTAACATTTTTTCCGCTTGCTGACCGCCCCCTCTGCCCGATAAACCGGCAGAGATTGCCACTGAAAGCGCGGCGCCGATAAAAGCGGCGGTGGAAATACCCATATTAGTCCAGCCCGCAAGCGCTGATACACGGCCCGCGAATAAAGTCAGATAAGTCACGGCACCTAAAGAAGCGCCCGAGCTGATGCCGAACAGAAAAGGATCGGCCAGCGGATTTCGCAAAACCGTCTGCAGTGAATGACCCGCGACCGCTAAACCCGCTCCCGCCAGTGCCGCCAGTAAGACTCTGGGCAGCCTGAGTTCGATGATGATCCGCTGATAAATCGGAGAATCGGCGTTTTCCGAAAATACATTCGATAACGCCGTCAGAGTCTGACTGAATGATACATCAGCCGCGCCAAAGCCTAATGACAGAAGCAAGCTCACCGGCAACAATAATACGGCCAAAATAACGGGCAATTTAGTGACTGACTTCATTTCATTTCCCCGTGTGCCGAAGCCAGGTTCTGATTCTGTTTATAGCCATAAAAATATTGGATCAGCGGCTGACCGTTTTGCGCATGCCGGCTGATCCGGCTGCAAACGCCGAACACGTCGGATATGCGCTTTTCAGTCAGCACTTCAGCCGGCGTCCCTGCCGCGGATACACTTCCTTGTTCTAACATCAGTAACTTGTCGCATAAACTACCGGCGAGGTTCAGATCATGAATCGATGCCATCACGGTAATGTTCAGACTTTTCACTAACTCAAGGATCTGGATCTGATAGCGAATATCCAAATGATTGGTGGGTTCATCAAGAATTAACAGCTTGGGCCGCTGAACAACGGCTCTGGCAATCAGCGCCCTTTGTTTTTCTCCGCCCGATAAAGAATGAAATTTTTGCCGGGCTTTGCGGGTTAAATCAACTTTTGCCAGAGCAGAGCTCACTTGCGCTCTGTCCCGCTCATCGGTCAGTGATAAAAACGATTTATAAGGTGTTAAGCCTAACATCACCAATTGTCCGGTAGTGATATCAAGCCGTGAGGGGGTATCTTGCTGAACCACGGCAACGCTCTTAGCTAACTCACCGGCGCTGTAACCGGCCAGCGGCTTACCGAATAATGTGATCTTCCCTGAGTCCGGCTTAATAAAGGCGTACAGACAACGCAGTAAACTGGACTTACCTGATCCGTTAGGGCCAATAAGACCCAGCATTTCATGTTCAGCCAGCTCAAAGCTGATCCGTGACAATATAGCGTGACCGTCAGCTGACCAGTTCAGATCTGAAGCCGTGAGCGCGGGTGTTTTCAAAATAATTTTTGTGATTAATTTATTACGATTCCGGCCATTGTAACCGCAAATGACGACGACCGTTATCATCTTCGATTAAGTTAATCTCGACTACGGCGGCATAGGGTAAATCGAATTCCCGGAACAGGCTGTGCCCCTCGCCCAAATTCAGCGCTAAGGCAATGGCCTGACGGATCACTCCCGCATGAGTGATGACCAGTGCCGTCGGTACCTGCTCATCATTGACGGTTTCACACCGCTCAAGTAAATCATCGATAATTTGTGTTATCGCGCCTGTCACCCGCATTTCAAATACTTTCATCGGCTCACCGTTCGGCGGCGGCGTGCGCCAGGGATCATCCCAGAATGCCGATACGGCCTGAGGATCTTGCTGAAAAAGCGCGTCGATCGGTTTACCGTCCCAGTCACCAAAATCCATCTCAGCCAGTGACGGCATCACGATTCCGGTGTTATCAAATTGCTCGGCAAAATCAAAACAGCGCTTTAACGGTGAGGTATACACCAGCATCCGCTCCGGTTTTAAGTGTTCAGTAGCCGCCCGCATCTGCCGCTCACCTAATTCAGACAGCGATACATTTGTCAGACCGTGTAATATCCGCCCCCCCTCGCATTCGCCGTGACGCAGAAAAATTAATTTACCGTTTTTCATTGAGCGTTAATCCTTGAATAAATGATATCTAGAGTATAGCCGCGAAATTCAATTGAAAATAACAAAACAGAGTTAGACTTCCGGACGTCCGTAATGTAATTTAAATGAGAGGCTGACTTTTATTAAAACCAGCGTCAAAATAACAGAAAATCACAAACGATCCGGTAACTTACAATATGGCACATAACCAGTCACAAGCGGCAGCCGTTTACCACAATCTCAAACAGGATTTGCGGCAAAAGATTATGCTGCTTGACGGCGCGATGGGAACCATGATTCAGCGCCGCCGGCTTGATGAGGCTGATTACCGCGGCAGGCGCTTCAAAGATTGGCCGTACCCCGTAAAAGGCAATAATGATTTACTGGTACTGACCCGGCCTGAGATTATCAAACAAATTCATATCGGCTATTTAGAGTCCGGCGCTGACATCATTGAAACCAACACCTTCAACGCGACCGGTATCGCCATGGCAGACTATCACATGGAATCGCTGGTTTATGAGATTAACCTCGCCGCCGCCAAACTCGCCGCAAGCGCGGTTAAAGACACGCCGAACCCGGATAAAACTCATCGTTATGTCGCCGGCGTGTTAGGGCCGACTAACCGCACCTGCTCGATAAGTCCTGACGTTAATGACCCCGGCTTTCGCAACGTGCAGTTTGATGAGCTCGTTGAAGCCTATACCGAAGCCGCTGACGGTCTGATTGACGGCGGCGCGGATATCCTGATGGTGGAAACCGTTTTTGATACGCTCAATGCCAAAGCGGCGTTATTCGCCGTTGACCGCGTACTTAGCGAGCGTTTTTCAGCTCAGCCGGAACAGCGGCTGCCCGTAATCATTTCCGGCACAATCACCGATGCCTCGGGCCGGACCCTGACCGGGCAGACCACCGAAGCTTTTTATAACTCGCTCAGACACATAAAGCCGGTTGCTGTCGGGCTTAATTGCGCGCTGGGGCCGAAAGAACTTACCCCTTACGTTGAGGAGTTAGCGAGAATTTGCGAATGCCGCGTATCCGTTCATCCCAACGCCGGATTACCCAATGAGTTCGGCGGCTATGATGAAACGCCGGAGCAAATGGCGGATATCATCGCTCAGTGGGCACAATCCGGTTATCTGAATATCGTCGGCGGCTGCTGCGGGACGACACCGCGGCACATTAAAGCCATCAGTGAGCGCGTGAAACCATTTTCACCGCGGCCGCTGCCGGACATTCCGCCTTATTGCCGGCTTTCAGGGTTAGAAGCGGTTACCATTCAGCCTGACTCATTATTCGTGAATGTGGGCGAGCGCACCAATGTTACCGGCTCCGCCCGGTTTTTGAGGCTGATTAAAGAGCAGCAATACGAAACCGCATTGGACGTCGCGCGCGATCAGGTCGATAACGGCGCTCAGATCATCGACATCAATATGGACGAAGGCATGCTGGACGGCGCGGCGGCCATGAGGAAATTTCTGAACTTAATCGCCTCAGAGCCTGAGATCAGCAAAGTGCCTGTCATGATCGACTCATCAAAATGGGAAGTGATAGAGGCCGGTCTGAAATGCCTTCAGGGCAAAGGCATCGTAAACTCCGTCTCGCTGAAAGAAGGTGAAGCCGCCTTTATTGAACACGCTCAGTTAATCAAGCGTTACGGCGCCGCGGTCATCGTCATGGCGTTTGATGAACAAGGACAGGCGGACACCAAAGCCAGAAAAGTGGAAATCTGCCAGCGAGCCTATGACGTTTTGGTCAATAAAGTCGGTTTTGCCGCGGAGGACATTATTTTCGACCCCAATATTTTTGCCGTCGCCACCGGAATCGAAGAGCACGATAACTATGCGTTGGATTTTATTGAAGCCGCCAGAGAAATTAAACAAACCTGCCCCCGGGCCATGATTTCAGGCGGCGTTTCTAATGTCTCGTTCTCATTTCGCGGCAATAATCCGGTCCGCGAAGCGATTCACGCGGTATTTTTGTATCACGCCGTTAACGCGGGTATGGATATGGGGATTGTCAACGCCGGACAGCTCGCCATTTATGATGATATTGACGCCGAGCTGAAACAGCATGTTGAGCGGGTGGTGCTTAATCATCCGTGCCCGGAACCTGAAACCACCAACACCGAATTATTACTCGAAGTCGCTGAAAAATACCGCGGCAGCAAAAGCGGCGGTGAAGTTCACGCTCAGGCCGGATGGCGAAGCCTGCCGGTAAACAAAAGGCTGGCGCACGCTTTAGTGAAAGGCATCACTGAGTTTATTGAGCAAGATACCGAAGAAGCCAGATTAAACGCCGGTAAGCCGCTGGAGGTAATTGAGGGTCCGCTGATGGACGGCATGAACATTGTCGGCGATCTGTTCGGCAGCGGAAAAATGTTTCTGCCGCAAGTGGTCAAGTCCGCCCGCGTGATGAAAAAAGCCGTGGCTTATCTCAACCCGTTTATTGAAGCTGAAAAAGTCGCGGGCAAATCCAGCGGTAAGATCCTGATGTTAACCGTCAAAGGCGACGTTCACGACATAGGTAAAAACATCGTCGGCGTGGTTTTAGCCTGCAACGGCTTCGAGGTTATCGACCTCGGTGTTATGGTGCCGGCTGAAAAAATCATTCAGGTCGCCGAAGACGAACAAGCGGATATTATCGGTATGTCAGGGCTTATCACCCCGAGCCTTGATGAAATGGTACATAACGTTAAAGCTTTTGAGAAAGCGGGGCTGAAAATTCCGGCGATCATCGGCGGGGCGACCACCTCAAAAATCCATACCGCGGTGAAAATCGCCCCGAATTACCCTTATGGCGCGATTTACATCACCGACGCGTCAAGAGCCGTGCCTATGGTCAGTAAGCTGATTAATGAAAGCAGCCGCCGAAATGAAATCACGTCAATCTATCAGGAATACCGGGCGCTCAGGGAAAAACGTCTGGCGCAGGGCCGGCGAAAATCGCTGGTCAGTATCGGGCGGGCGCGAAAAAACAAAACAGAAATTGACTGGCGAAACTATCAGCCGCCGAAACCCGAGAAACTCGGCATCACAATATTTGACGATTACCCGCTGCGGGACTTAGTCGCGCGAATCGACTGGACACCGTTTTTCAGAAGCTGGGAACTGCACGGGCATTTTCCGAAAATTCTTGATGATGAGGTCGTCGGCGAACAAGCCCGCAAACTCTACTCGGACGCTAACGCCATGCTTAATACCGTCATTGAGCAGAAATGGCTTACCGCCAAAGCGGTGATAGGCTTATTCGCGGCCAATACGGTTAATGATGACGATATCGAGCTGTACCGGGATGAAAGCCGGACCGGGGTGTTGAACACCTGCCGCCACTTGCGTATGCAGGTTGAACGCCTCGGCAATCATAACTTTTGCCTTGCCGATTTTGTCGCGCCGAAAACATCCGGACGTGATGATTACATGGGGGCGTTCGCGGTTACCGCCGGACACGGGATTGAAGAACATGTCGCGAGATTTGAGGCGGCGCATGATGATTACAACGCCATTATGCTCAAATGTCTGGCCGATCGCTTAGCCGAAGCGTTAGCCGAACGTATGCATGAGCGAGTTCGTAAGGAGTTCTGGGGTTACGCGGCTGACGAAAATTTAAATAACCAGGCTTTGATCAAAGAAAAGTATCAAGGCATTCGCCCCGCCCCCGGCTACCCCGCCTGCCCGGATCACACCGAGAAAGCCGCTTTATGGGAGTTATTAAAACCCGATGAGACCATAGGTCTGAACATTACCGAAAACTTCGCCATGTACCCGACCGCGGCGGTAAGCGGCTGGTATTTCTCGCATCCTCAAGCCCGTTATTTCGGCGTTACCGATATCGGAAAAGATCAGGCTGAAGATTATGCGGCAAGAAAAGGCATGACGGCTGAAGAAGCTGAAAAGTGGCTGGCGCCCGTACTGGACGATTCAAATTAAACCGTTTCACTTGTTACCCGGCGTGTGATTTTTTAACTCATTGAATTTAGTTATTTCGTCCTGCCTGCGCGGGCAGGAAGTGCGATATAATGTGGTCTCAGAATTTCAGATGCAACTTAGCCGGACTGATTATGCTTTGAACCACTGCAACTAAGATTAACCATTTTTAATTTACTCTATTACTTCCCTTTAGTTCAATGTGAAATCCAATCCCTTAGATTGATAGACTTTTATATTTTCAGCCCTGATAAAAGTTAAATTTTAAATTAACGAATCTTAACCTAATGAAAGAGATAGCTTTGCTAGTATTAAGGAACTTATTTTGACTGCCTAAGCTAATATAGTGGAAAAAACCGCATTTATATATCAACAACTCAAGATCGTTAAATACGACGAGAATGGTGAAGTTATACCTTCAAGGTCTCTAAATATAAAAGCAAACCTCATGGCAGGTAAACTTTATGATATAGATAACTGTTCGAGCAGTGATTTCTTTTCTCATGACGATAGTTGCTCAGCCACAAAAAAAACACTTATTCAGTTTCTGGATGAAGGGGACTCATCCCAAGAAGAAACTAAGGCAAAACTAACTATAAGCAAAAACGAACCTCAACAAACTAAACAAGGGGTAACAAATTCCCAAAAATCTGAGAGGCAAAGTCCGATCAGTTATCCATCAAAACAAAAGAAAATTGATAGCACTAAGACAGCAAGGGCGGATGAAGGGCTTGAAGCCATACAAAAACGTATTTGTATGAACATACTTCAGGGAAACTTCATAGAGATTAATAAAAGTTTACCTATTGTCACATATATTAAATCACTACAACTAGCGGCTACAATTGCGGGATTACAGGGACTAAGTGAACCTCAAACAGACGCTCTGGGAGAGTGCATAAAATGGCTGGACTGTGCCGCGCAGGAAAAAGCCCCAAAAGACTGTACATCCTTAAAAGTGCTTGCTGAAAAGTTCGGCATAAAATATGTGTTCGATCCGAGTGAAAATGAGTACAAGATGACAAGTCCTCCTGAGTACAAAAAAATCGTTTGTTTTTTTGATGCTGTTCAGCGAATTAGTTGTGAACACTTAAGAATTTATGAGCATTTTAGTACTCGATATGCGAAAAATGTCGTATGGATAACCAGTTCGTTAGGGCTTAGTGCGATAATTGAAGTCGCTGCGGGAAGAGGCCAGCAAGCAGCATGTTTTAAAGCAATTAAACGCCCACAAGTAGAAACTACAGATCCGATAATAGATGACACTCATTATTCCTCATTAAAAATCAATAATAAAGATGCTTTAGAGACGATTAATCAAAGAGAAAAGTCAGCCCCAGGTAAGACCTTGTACTTAGCGAGTCATCCAGTTAAGAATATGTGGGTAGATTTGTTAACCCGAACCACTATTCCTTTCATTATGTTGACGGTTGGTCCAGATGTATCACCATTTTTTCAAAAAGCAAGCTCAACTTTAAAAACTCGCAGTGCTCATGGACTCATCAACTTAAACCTACAGCATTATTCTGAGCTACACGAAGCCGATTTAGTCCAATTAGTATTTTTAAATATCCCTGAAAAAGAAGTCAGTGAAATGATTGATAAGCTTGCTTTAAAGTACAGGGATGGACACAAATTAATCTACTATTGAAAACAGCGTCAAAGAGCCTGTCTTACCACTACTCTGATATTCTTCCGCTACAGACCCCAGCAGAAGGTTTTATAATGCCCCAACTGCCGAGAACCATGCTTTCCGTATTTGAATAAACATTACGTTGGTATGACAACATATAAGGCAAAAGTATCTACGCGGCTTGTCTAAAATAAACTTGCCAATTCTCGGTATATTTCAATTTTCTCTTCAGTGTCGCTATTGAACGAAAAGCAGGATAATCTAAGGAAAATATTCTACACCTCACAGCTTAAAAAAATGCCAGCAAGGAATGGCGCAGGTACTTGCCGGCATTTGCGGTGCTCATATCACGGACAAGAATCTGTCATCGCTGAATATCCGCGGGTAACGCCTGTCGGTTCAACGGATACCGGTGACAGATTTTACGGCGGCCAAACTCAACCTCAGCGGTATAAACGACCGGATATTATTTTCTGCTCCGCGGTTCACTGCCTTAACGGGACAGGGCGGGCGAACGGATCCCGATCACATTTCTGATGATAATTCCCTGACCCGGGTGCCTCGCCTTATCAAAACTGTGAGACAGATCCGCTCATACGTTTAACGGGACAGATGACAATATAAACCGGCGTTAATATTTCAGATGCTTGGTTTATGGCTCATTGTATGCCTCCTCCCTCAGATTACGGGCGAGTATTCGACAGGCTGAATAATTCTCATACTGAAGCCTTAAAATTCGTAAATTTTCAAACTTCAGAATTTGACGCTGATGTCGGTCTCGGGCGGGCGTATTACCGGTTAACGCCTCAGGAACGACTGGAGCTGAAAAAGTTCTTCAGCGGCTCTCGGCAATCCCCTCCGCCTGAATATCAGTCAGTTTATAAACCGCCCGGTACAATTTATCAGCGCCGTTTCCCGCCTGAAAAATACGTAAAAGGTCATAGCGAGGTAAAGGAAATACCAATAATAACCAGACGAGCGGAAGAGATTATTAACAGCGGACTCACAGACGACCGGAAAGGAAGAAGCCTGAGTCACCTGATATCGGACTGTGTCAATCCCTTACAGCTAATCGAAATCGCCGCTGTGATGCGAAATCATCAGCAGGCTCACGCAACGCCCTGGGACATAAGACTGATTAATAAGCTGTTGTATAAAAGCGTTGAATTCAGAGAGTGCGACCCTGGTGTTCCTGACCGCTTATTCAGGCTCATAACGGCTTTACGTTCAGACTATAAACCCAACACCTGCACACTACTGCTTAAACTCTGTGCCCGTGGTTTAAATTCAGTCAACGCGAACGCGTTGCTGTTCGGCGGGGACGGTTCCTCCGGTTTAATTAATACATGGGGCGTTAAACTTGATGTCCCCGTGTGCAACGCTTTTATCACCGTGTGCGGCAAAACCGGAAACATCGACAGAGCCTGGGCGCTGGTGAGCGGCAAAGGCGCCGTCATGACGAAAAAGAATGGCCTGGCGCCTGACGCCATCACCTGCGTTAATCTGCTCACGGCCTGCGCGGAGGCGAGAGATTTTGACAAGGCGGTGTTACTGCTCTTCGGCGATGGGAACAAGCCCGGTTTAATTCAGCGATGGGGCGTTAAACTTGACGTTCCTATGTGCAACGTTTTTATCACCGTGTGCGGCAAAACCGGGAACCTTGACACGGCCTGGGCACTGGTGTGCGGCGACAACGCCGTCATGACGCCGGAGCACGATCTGTCGCCGAATGCCATCACCTGCCTTAATCTGCTCACGGCCTGCGCAGAGGCGGGAGATTTTGTCAAGGCGGTGTTACTGCTCTATGGCAATGGTTTAATTGAGCAATGGGGGATTAAACTTGACGTTCCCATGTGCAACGCTTTTATCACCTTATGCGGCAAAACCGGGAACATCGACAAGGCTTGGGCAATGGTAAACGGCAAAAACGTCCTCATGACGCCGGAGCGCGATCTTCCGCCTAATGTCATCACCTGCGTTAATCTGCTCACGGCCTGCGCGGAAGCGGGAGATTTTGACAAGGCGGTGTTACTGCTCTTCGGCAATGCGAGCATGCCCGCTTTAATTCAGCGATGGGGTGTTAAACTTACTGTTTCCGTGTGCAACGCTTTTATCACCGTGTGCGGCAAAACCGGGAACCTTGACACGGCCTGGGCACTGGTGTGCGGCGACAACGCCGTCATGACGCCGGAGCACGATCTGTCGCCGAATGCCATCACCTGCCTTAATCTGCTCACGGCCTGCGCGGAGGCGGGAGATTTTGTCAAGGCGGTGTTACTGCTCTATGGCAATGGTTTAATTGAGCAATGGGGGATTAAACTTGACGTTCCCATGTGCAACGCTTTTATCACCGTGTGCGGCAAAACCGGAAACATCGGCAGAGCCTGGGCACTTGTGAGCGGAAAAAACGTCCTCATGACGCCGGAGCGGGGTCTGCCGCCTGACGCTATCACTTGCGTTAACCTGCTCACGGCATGCGCGGAAGCGGGAGATTTTGACAAGGCGGTGTTACTGCTCTTCGGCAATGCGAGCATGCCCGCTTTAATTCAGCGATGGGGTGTTAAACTTAATGTTTACATGTGCGACGCTTTTATCACCGTGTGCGGCAAAACCGGAAATATCAGCGCGGCTAAGGCGGATTTAATAAAAATAATGAACGAGTCCGGGGTGAGTGTTACCGCTCACACGAAAGCCCTGCTCGCGAGCTTAGAGAATGAAAAATTTCAGGAAACGGTTGAGAACGGGCTACGTTCTAATTTATATCATCACAATCTGGGTATAACCCAAAACAGCCTGAACCTGCATATAAATAAAATTTTCAAGACAAGTTCCGATGATACAGATAACGGAAAAGGGGTTCCGCTGGAATTCGCTAAACTTCTGTTTTGCTATCTTAAAGACATCAAAGGGCAGCACATTAGCTCAATCATAACCGGTTATCATGGAGGGCATACGCTGAAAGACGGGATGATTACGTTCATTAAAGATAAGTATAATCTGACGTTCGCCGCCAGTAAATTTAACCGGGGCGAGCTGATCCTGGCCGACCCGCCCTGACAAGAAACGGGACAGAGATGAATTTGACAGCATGATACTTTATTACTTGGTATGACACTTTTATTGCCCGGTATGTATCTTAATTGTCTCACTTCATTATCTCACTACAGTAATCATCAGCACCAATGGCCGATGCATTATCTACTTCGGCATTTACTGAAAAGTTATTCACCGCACCGCTTTGAAAACTTAACCGGCTTCTTAGTGTTGGCGTATTTGCATCTTTAGCGATACCCCGTTCAAAACGGTATCTGAAGTTCAATTTTGTTTTGCTGTCAGAAATAAAACCGGCGGGTACAGCCGCCAAAGCAGAAACAGTTTTCATGCCGCTTAATACCGCAACCATAGCCGCGGATTTTTGAAAGCGGGATAACGTTTTTTCATAGTTTAGCTCTTGGCAAAATTGTTTTGATATCCGCAAGAAACCCGCACAACTTTATGAGCATTCGGGTTAATGAAATTGACTGAAATCAAGCTGAAGATAGTTTGCCTCTCAAGGAGAGTGATTAACTAAAGGAGAATTGAAGTAATCTCTCCAGTAGAAAGTGGAAAATAATAAAGGAACGGCAACTAGGCACGGCAATATGCTGACCGACATAACGATCCCTGACTGATTAAAGTATTGTAACACCACCGGTGTTAATCCGCCGCATATCGCAAAACCGAGGTTGTAGCATAAGGCAACGCCGCTGTATCGAATATAAGTCGGAAACAGCTCAGCAAGTACCGCGGTATAAACCCCTGAAATTAACGATCCCCCGGCTAATAAAGGAGCGAACGTAAGAATCAGGCTGGTTTTATGGAACAGGAAATAACTTAACGGGAATAGAGTGAATACCGCGCAGCTAAGCTGAACAAGCGGTAAGCGGCCGATTCTGTCTGAAATAATACCGACCAATACCGCTCCGGCACTGATCAGTACAAAACTCGTAAATACAAAAACGTGAATGGTACTTGACATTACATGAAGAGAGGGCTGCAGTTCATCGATTTGATAAAAAGTCGAGATACAAATAGCCGCAAGTGAAGTCAGAAAAAAGCCTTTTATTATCAAAGCAAAATTTTGCCGATAAAGCTGAATAATCCGACGTTGTACCCGGCATTGACCGAGCTTTTTAAAATATGGTGTTTCAGTAACGCTATATCTCATGATTAAGCTGACAATACTAAGAGCGCCTCCCGCTAAAAACATAATCCGCCAGCCCCAGTCGAGAAATTGCTCCCCGGACAGCAGATAGGTTAATAAAGCTAAAAGCCCGCTTGCGAAAACGTTTCCGCAGGTGACACCGCAAACGATTAAGCTTGTACTATAGCCTCGCCTATTTGCTTTGTTATGTTCCGAACAAAACACGATTGCTCCGGGAACCTCCCCCCCCAAAGCAAGACCTTGTATTACCCTCAGTACAGCCAGCAAACACACGCCTGAATATCCCATTTGTTCGTAACCCGGCAGCAGGGCAATGGCAAGGGTGGCTGTTGCCATTAAAGCGATACTGAACATGAATGTTGACTTTCTTCCTCGTCTGTCACCTCTGTCCCCGAACATAACCGCGCCGACGATCCGGCTGAAATAACCGAATGCGAAAATACCCAGAATATCGGGTAAGCCCTGATGCTGTATGTGAGCCGGATAAAAAACTTTTCTGAGTTCCGGCGCGAGGAACACAACAAGAGAAAAATCATAGAACTCGATACAGGAACTTAACGCGGTCAGGACTCGGACTTTTTTCTGCTGTGTTTTCATTCTTAAGATTCGGCGGGAGATCAAAGATTATCGTCAGACAAGCTATCAAAAGTTCACTTAAAGTTAGAGTTTATTTGCTTTAATGTCAGCAAAAATTCAGGGAAAGGCTCATACCACGAACCCTTGTTTCGCGCAGGTTTAGTTATAAGAGATATTTTTAAAAACTTTCGGGACAGTCTCTTAATTCACAAGCGCGATAATTTTTGTTATGACCGACCGGAGTTCTTGCCGTTGGGCTTTAGTTTAAATCCTTCTGTAAAAAACAGTAAAAAAGCAACTATACTCACTATTGAAAATCCACATTTTGACAACAGGTTAGTTAACATGACGTCAGGAAAACTGTACCAATCACATGTTGATTTATTTCCGGAAAGTAAAGACGCTCCGAAAGCACTGGAGAATCGCAGAGCAAGCTTTGTCTTACGCGCGGGTCAGGTATTTGAGGATGAAGAGGTCGCCGGTCAGATCCGCGAGAGCATTCCTCTGCAGTATCTTTTCGATTTATGGACCGACATTGATTACGACAAGTTTTACGAAATAGGTGTCTGGTATTCAAATTGGCGTTATATGCTGGAATACCGTGACAGGCTGGCCGTGGTATTTTTCGGTACTTTTACTATCGAGACGTTAAATATCAATGCCAGAGCCGGAACCAGATTAAAAGAAGCGATAGAAGTCGTCTGGGACTACCACAATGATTACATTAACCGTTGCCGGCAGGAAGACGTGCGATTGTTTATTGAGCGTATAAAGTTAATGAGTGAAGCCCCGCTGTTACCTGATTCACTTAAAGACGCTGATGATATTGAGCTGAGAAAACAAGCTTACATCCATTATGGTGATATGTATGGTATTGCGCAGTCCGATAAGGCCTTGTTAGAAAACTACGCTGAGCAGTACGCGAAAGTGGTTGTCGCTGATGATATAAAAGAAATAAAACAGCTGATCAGTAAGCGAAGCAGTACCAAAGAGTTAGCGGCGATGTGGGAAGATATTATTGAGACTTTTAACCTTTCCCGTCGTTTTCATGCCAGCGTCTTTGGTGAGGATTGCGTCAGGCCGATTATCCCTGTGAAATAAAATTGATGATCCATTGAGCGACCTGTTTGTCATGGCAGACCAAGGTTAACGATTGGTTTGCTTTGTCGTAGACCGCCGGCGGATACTGGGCTCGTCTTGTTTTCATTAATGCCCTGATATAACTTCTTGAAAACTCAGGATGGCCTTGCAGGGATAATATTCGATCGCCGTACTGCAACAGGTAATTCTCACAGAAATCACTGCCGGCGATGAGAACGGCTTCCTTCGGGCGGACAGTCACCTGATCTTTATGACTTACGATTAAGTTAAAGCTGTCCGCGGCTGCCGTTAACCAGAACGGCTTTTTATAGATCTGATTACTCGACATGCCGACTCCCCAGCCTTTAGCTGAAGTTTCAACTTTGCCGCCGAGAGCCTGAGCGATGAGCTGATGACCAAAGCAGATCCCGATGATTTTTTGTCTGAGTCCGGCTAAATTTAAGATAAGGTCTGACAGCTGAAGAATCCAAGGCAGATTGTCTGAGACGCCATGCCGGCTCCCCGAAACGAGCCAGGCATCAAAACCCCGTAATGTCCCGGGGAAGACAGAGTCAACAACAGCGAAGGTTTCAGTCTCAATACTGGGATCAACGGCCTTAAAGAGCTTTACGAACATATCACAATAGTCCTGATGCTCAGTTTGCAGTTCCGGACGAACATGATCACAAATCAGCAGGGCGATTTTCATAAGTCACCCTTAACGGCGTTTAAGAAAATTCGCTGGTATTGCGCGATAGAAAATGAAACCGGATTACCTGACGCGGCGGGATCGCTATGTGACATCGACGCGACTTCGGCGGCATCGCTGGCGCTGATGCCGATCTCGCTTAACGCGTGAGGAATATTGATCTCGTTTCTTAGCCATAGCACCCAGTCCGTAAAGCCGTCTAAATTCTTTTTCGGAAGTTCGATATGATTGGCCAGAGGAACGATTTTGGATGCGATAGCCGAACGATTCGCCAGTAAAACATAAGGCATTAAAATCGCGTTAAGTAAGCCGTGATGGGCGTCATACATAGCGCCGAGACTGTGAGCCAGTGCATGCATAGCACCGAGCCCCTTCTGAAAAGCCGTGGCTCCCATGGTCGAGGCGATAAGCATATTTTCCCGGGCCTCCAGGTCATTCCCGTTTCGTACCGCCCTGAGTAAATTGTTTTTGATGAGCTTTATACCCTCAACAGCGACTCCGTCAGCCATAGGGTGAAAGCAGGGAGCGCAATAGGCCTCTAAGTTGTGTGAAAGCGCGTCCATACCTGTCGCCGCGGTTAAACGCGCGGGTAAGCTTATGGTTAATTCAGGATCGAGAATCACGAAAGCCGGTAATAATTCAGGATGAAAAATAATCCGCTTACGACGTCGCGCGGTATCTGAGATCACAGAGCACCGGCCCACCTCAGAGCCTGTCCCGGCGGTTGTCGGAATCGCGATAACCGGAAGGATATTTTCGTTACTGGCTTTTTTGTAATTATCGTTATGATCCTCAAAGTTAAATATCGGTAATGTCTGCGCGACCATAAAGGCAATCGCTTTTCCCGCGTCTAACGCCGAACCGCCGCCGACGGCGATAATTCCGTCAATCCGGTGTCGCTTACAGACGCTTACGCCTTGTGCGACCTGGGTATCCGTCGGATTTGCGGTCACGCCGCTGAACAGCTTTGCGGTGTGCTTCAGATGATTTTCTAACTGATTGATAATGGCGGATGACGCCAAGCCCTCATCCGTAACGATTAACGGCTGATTTATGCCCAGTTGCTTACAAAGAAAAGGGATTTGTCGCAGCTGACCGCGACCGAAAATAATTTCAGTGGGAAAATGCCAGTTTATCGCCATAATGTTATCTTCCCTGATTAATATAAAACGACTTTGGTCTGGTTACTGAATCATAGCCGAGAACCGACAGACTGCATCCGCGACCTGAATCCTTTACACCGGTCCATGCCAGCGCCGGGTCAAGAAAGTCACATTTATTTACCAGGATACTCCCCGTATTCACTCTCTGCGCTAACTTTTTCGCCCGATCAAAGTCGCGGGTGTAAATCGAGGCCGTGAGCCCGTACCGGCTGTCATTGATCAGCTTAAGCGCTTCATCGTCATCAGAAACTTTTTGTATACCGAGCACAGGGCCGAAGCTTTCTTGAGTCATCAGACTCATTGAATGGTCGACGTCAGAGAGTAACTGCGGAGCTTTGTAAGGCGTCCCGGCTTTATCGAACTTAAATTCAGAGCTGTCAATATGCGGCGTCGCTCCCCCGGCAATCGCCCGGCTGATTTGCCGGCGGACAAAATCAGCGGAGCGGGTACAGACTAACGGCCCGAGATCGGTTTCAGTTTCATCCGGGCGTCCCAGTCGGTACTGATTAATCTTCTGAACCGACAGATCAAGCACGTCATCAAAGATGGTCTCAGGCACGTACAAACGCTCTATGGCGCAGCATGACTGGCCGCAGTTGTAATAGGCCCCGCTGATAACGGAGTCAACGGCTGTTTCTACGTCAGCGTCCTCACGAATGTAAGCCGCGTCTTTACCGCCTAACTCCAGACCCACTCCGATGAACCGACCGGCGGCGGCCTTTTCAACGGCGCCGCCGCCTTTTACCGAGCCTGTGAAAGCAACGTGGTGAATGTCAGTTTCTTTAATTAAATATTTTACGCCGGCCTCAGATAAATGCAGATATTGAATCACCCCTTCAGGCACGCCGGCGAGACGGAACGCCCCGACAATTCTTTCCGCGCATAACGGTGTCTGCGGTGAGTGTTTCAAAATGACGGCGTTTCCCGCGACCAAAGCGGGGATCAGACTGTTAACAGCGGTCAGCAGCGGATAATTCCACGGGGCGATGATCGCGACCACGCCAACAGGAACTTTCTGAATATAACGTTCGGTACCTGATTCCGCCTCAGGCGTAATGGGACGTAAGGCAGACTCAGCGATGCCGAGCATGTATTCGGCCCGGTATGCGAAACCTTTCACTTCGTCAGCGGTTTGTGAAATCGGACGCCCCATCTGCCATGTGATTTCCTCGGCAATCTTATCTTGCAGACCGCGGAAAATCTCAATAGCTTGATAACAGCGTTGCCCGCGCTGCCTGACTGACAGCCGCTGCCAGTCAGGCAGTGACTGATTGGCTCGTAATACGGTTTCATCAATCCCGCTTCTGTCGGCAAGTTGACGCTCAGCATAAACGGAACCGTCAACGGGCGAAATGGTTCTTTGTATCTCTGGCATTGTCAATCCCGGTCAGATTAATTCAAAATAACGCTCCAGTTCCCAATCCGAAATATGCTTTCTGAATTCTCGTTCTTCCCATTCTCTTGAGGCGGCGAAATAATCCACAAACTCGTTACCGAACATTTCCCTGGCCGCGGCGGACTGCTTAAACATTTGCGTAGCCTGAGTAATGGTCTGCGGCAGCGGATGCTCATGCTGATGACTGCTGTCGTAAGCATTTCCGACAATCGGTTCTGTGGCCTGCCATTTATGCATAATCCCGTACAGGCCGGATGCTAACGCCGCCGCCAGAGCGAGATAAGGATTACAATCCGCCGCCGCCAAACGATATTCAACCCGTTGAGAGTTTTCATCACCGGGGATCACTCTGATAGCCGTGGTGCGGTTTTCAACACCCCAGGTCGCGTGTGTCGGCGCCCAGTAACCCGGGATTAAGCGACGATAACTGTTGATGTTCGGTGCCAGCATTAATAAAAACTCAGGCATCAATCTTTGCTGACCGGCAATGAAGTGGCGCTGAATATTACTCATGCCGTGTTCGTGGCTCGGAGCATAGAATTCCGAGTGGCCGTTCTTAGCGGCATTAAGCGAAATGTGTATGTGGCCGCTTTGCCCCGGGTATTCCTCAGACCACTTGGCCATAAAGGTCGCCATGAGATCATTTTTTTGAGCAAGCACTTTCAGGAAAGTTTTAAATAACGCCGCCTTATCCGCAGCGTTTTGTGCGCTGTCCGCGGTAAGCGCGGCTTCAATGACACCTGCTCCGGTTTCTTCGTGCAGGCTTTCGATAGGGAAATCCATATCTTCCGCCATCGACAGGATCTGGTGGTAGAGATCTGAGTGAGTTGAATTTCTCAGTACCGAGTAACCGCACCAGTCCGTTGACAGAGCCGTGAGATTTTTAAAGCCTTTTTGTCTGATCGATTCAGGAGTTTCCTGAAACAGGAAAAACTCGTACTCAAAAGCGGCCTTGATATTAAAGCCGTGTTCGGCGGCAAAACTGATAACTCGCTTAAGTACTGAACGCGGACAGATACTTTGCGCCTTTTTGGTAAATTCACACAAGAAAAGCAGGGTGCCGTTCTCGTAGGGCAGTTCCCGGCAGGAGTCTGGTATGACGCGCATACCGGCGTCGGGATAACCCGTGTGCCAGCCGGTAAATTTGGTATTATCAAAAAGTTTATTTTTACAGTCCCACCCTAATACAACATCACAAAAACTAAAGCCTTTATCCAAAGCAGAGAAGAATTTTTGCTTAGATATGTATTTACCGAGCATGATGCCGTCGGTATCAAAAAAACCGACTTTGACATGGGATAAACCCCTCGCATCGACAATTTTCTTCGCGTCGGAAATGGTTTGAACTTCTCTGGGATATAGCATGGTTATCACTCCGTCATTGTTAACAGAAGAAATCGCTTCAATTTCGGCTCACAAAGGGGTTCAGAAAACTGAGGTGAACCGAAGAATAAATTTTCCTGATACAACTGAGTATAGATAGAGAATAGTAAGCTTTCGAATTTAACGTGGATCTCGCTTAAGGTTTAAGAGTGATTAAGAATATGGGAGAAAGTTTTGATATATCGCCGCAGTCCGGTTTAAGTCGTATTAAGTACCTGACTATAAGTTTTTTAAAATTTTTTTGACGCCGGCATTAAGCGCTCTGCGACGTTACTTATGCCTAAAGCAGAGCAGGCTGCCGGCTTGGTGTTTAAATCACTTACCCGGCAGACCTTCGTCCGATTCCGTGCGTGAGGTTTTCCCTCTCACGGTCACAAGGCTCTGCTGTTATACCAAAGTACTTTTCAGCCCGCCGGACTTATCGCTTCCTGTGATAACCTCGCCGCCTCTGGTTTGTAACCGTTTACCGCTCGGCCGCGTTTCGATGGGGCAACATGCCCCGACTGAACATGCGCTTCGCAGCGCTCTTTGAAAAACCCGGTCGGAAACGTTCTCAGGCGCGGAAAAAAATGACCGGCATAAAAAACGGTCGTTTACTTCGTTTGCTGACAGCAAGCCGCGGTTCGCGGCAGGCGGTTATTCTGCCCGCAAAAGTTACAACACGGACAACAGCTCAGGCTGTCTGCGTTGTTTTACGTCTGTGGGATCTGAGTTTAGCCTTGGTGCTTAACAGACCTGAGATCACAATCAGCATCAGACCCATACCATAGGAAGGGTAAAACGGATCATGAAAAAATATCATTAAATACATTACCGCGACTACCGGCGTAAAATAAACAAACGGCACCAGATAAGACGCTTGCGTTTTTCTTAATGCCCGTAACCAGATTAAATCAGACAAGCCGTTCACAAGGCCGCCTAAATATATTACCGCCAGCCAATCTCTGCCGTGCGGAAGTACAAAGGTCGAGTACTTCATCATCGCGATAAAAGAGCTGACTGTCGCCACAGCGAAAAACACCATAAATAAGCTGGTCGGCTCCAGTTTTAAATGTTTCATCCCCAGGTTAAAGATTGCGAAACAAAGCGCTCCGATTGCTACACAAATCAGCAGACTCGGATCTTTTACCGTAAAATTGGTGGCATGTCCTTTTGAAAGCACGACCAAAACAGCGCTTAAACCTAAAAATGTCGCCAGGACTTTTCGCCAGTCAAGCGTTTCTTTAAAAAAGAGAACTGACAGAAACGAAAGCATTAACGGCCATGTGTACTGAATAATAATGACATTAATGCCTTTCTCAGACTGAAGCCCTTTAAACAGCAAAAGATAATACAAAAAAGCACCGAGAAACCCGGTAAAAGCAGCGGTGAGCCAATCTTTCGCTTTATAGCTTAACGGAACTCCCAGCGTCCCCTTGAGCCCGGACACCAGAGTAACAGCGGCCAGCGAAAATAAACTCGACCAGAACAAAAACTGATAATGATCCAATGTATTCCCGCTAAATCGCACAACGGCGGCCGTAGAAGCCCAGATTATTACGCAGAAAAGCGCGATGCAAATACCTTGTTTTTGTGCCGTCATCAGCCTTACCTCATGAATTAACCAAACCGTAATCCTAAAAAACTCAGTTGACCGTTATAAATCGCTTTAATTGTTTTTAATTTAAAAACAGGACAACTCAGTAGCTGACATAAGTTTTCTGACATTTTTTGACGCCCGGCTTTACCGCGCTAAGGCGTTGCAACTTCGGTTACATAGCTGCGGCTATGCTCCCTGTATTGCGCCGAATCTGAGCACTAAAATTCCGAAGAAACTTATCGCCGGCTACTTACATAATCTTGACTGAATTTTAATCAGGAATTAGCTTAATCTGATAATGATATATACTGGAATCTAGTATCATTTTTCGTGAAGTAAGTACCCGGCTGTAAGTTTTTCGATTTTTGGTGTTCAGGTTAAGTGCCCTGCAAGGCGCTCGGGCGGTAAACCGGCAGTCTTTCAGGCGGGAGTAACGCCGTGGAGCGCTTAAGACGGACGTCAGAAAAGTGAAAAAACTTATGGTCGGGTACTTAATGACTCAGGAAAGGCACAATGGAATTTAAGCAGTTAAAGACCTTCAGAATCGCAGCGAGAACCGAGAGCTTCTCCGAGACAGCGCAAATTCTCTGCTATGTTCAATCAGCGGTTACGGCGCATATTAAAGCCCTGGAAACTGAACTGAATGTCAAACTGTTTGACCGCCACGGCCGAAAAGTAAAGCTCACGCAAGCCGGCAGGCAATTATATGAATATACCGAGCAGCTTTTTGATTTAAGAGAACAGGCTGAAACGGCGGTGCGATCGACGCAAAGTGTCGTCGGTAAACTTAATATCGCCGCCTATGAAACGGTTCTGACTTATCGCCTGCCCTCAGTCATCACCCACTTCAGTAAGCGGTACCCGGAGGTGCAGCTCAGCGTGAACTCGTTAAATGTCAGGCAGCTTTCAGAACAAGTCATCAATCATCAGATTGATATTGCCTTTTCATTGGGGCATGAGGACATCGCGGCGCGGTTCTCCCGATATGCGCTCAGAAAAGAAAAAATCGCTGTCATCGCGGCGCCGGAACACCCCCTCGCTCAAAAAAAAGCCGTTACGGCAGAGGATTTAAACGGTGAGACCATTCTGCTGACTGAGCAAAGCTGTCAATATCGCAGACAATTTCTGCAGGCATTGAATGAAGGGAGACAGTTTCAATATAATTATCTTGAGGTTGTCAGTATCGAAGCCATCAAATCATGCGTAAGCTTAGGCTTAGGTGTGGCCGCGTTAAGCCAGGTCTCCGTACAAAAAGAACTGAATGCCGGAAAATTAACCGCTCTGAACTGGAACGGAGCCGACCTGTCCGTCACCTTAAATATGATCTGGAGCAACCACAGATGGCTGTCTCCTTCGGTGAAAGCCTTCATAGAGCTATCAAAATCACGTTTACTTGAACAGATCGAACACTAAGTCAACAGTCAAAACAAATTTAAAAAAAAGAGCTTGCAGCTTAAACTCACCCACTATATGATTTAGCCCGCTTTGAGGGAGACGGGTCAGAAAAGACCGGATAACCCCGCCTAATGCCCGAATAGCTCAGTCGGTAGAGCAGAGGATTGAAAATCCTCGTGTCCCTGGTTCGATTCCGGGTTCGGGCACCATTTACAAGCCCCTGACTATAAGTTTTCAGATATTTTCAGCGTTCAGGTTAAGCGCTTAAAATGCCTTGCCGGCATAGCTCAGTTGGTAGAGCAACTGACTCTTTTCCAGACCTTGTTGTTTTACCAGGCTGTAAATCGTGTTCGCGGATAACGTTACGCTGGTTTTCTCCTGTTTCATCAGACCTGAAATTTGCTCCGGACTTAGCCCGAAATTAAGCAATGACTTTATAGCGCTTATGATGTCATCAGTGATTTTTGTCGCTTTGAAAGCGGTCCGCCTGTTACTTATCGCATCCAGATGAGCGGTTTCAGCGCAATAAGCTTCAGAAGGACAACGCCTCAGCTCCTTAGATATGGTTCCGTTGCCACGACCTGACAGCTTAGCGATACTTCTGGCACTTTTACCTTCTGCCTTTAATACTTCAATCTGATGTCTGTCTTTTAATGTGAGTTGGTGGTATTTAGATTTCACTTCAAAACCTCATTTCACTTTGAGGTAAAGAAGTTTACAAGCTTCCTCTCCTCGGTTCTATATTAAAATGTGTCAGTTACTGTTAGGATCTAAGTTTAATCCGTGCTCTAATGCGATCAGAACTGTGTCAAGGTAATGTACGAAAGAACAATCTCATCGTCTATCTGGGGATCTAAGCCCTATCAGGTCTGCTTTCTGTCAAGACCGGCGAATACCGTGATCAACTCGATATCTTTTCAGACTGCGTCCGCTAGATTACGGCTTTAACTTTTGTCAGTGTTTGCGCGGTAAGGTTATGAGAGTTTTAGCTGTAGATGATGATATGGATATCGTCTCAACTTTAATGGATCATTTAGACATTAACAATATTCAGGCGGACTGCGCGTACAGCGGCAGACAGGCGCTGGCTTTATTTGATGATAATGAGTATGACGTCATTATTCTGGATGTCATGATGCCGAACGGAGACGGATACAGCACTTGTAAAGCGCTCCGCCGGCTCGGATGCACAAGCCCGGTACTGTTTTTAACCGCCAGAGATACCCTGGACGATAAACTTGCCGGTTTTGAGTCGGGGGCTGATGATTACCTCGTAAAACCCTTTCACATGTCAGAGCTTATCTGCCGTGTGAAAGCGCTCGCTAAGCGAGTCTCAAAACAAAAAATCAGTTTGCTCGAATGCGGTGATTTACAGATTGATATCGAGCAGAAATGGGCCAGAAGAGGCGGCGCGGAATTAAAACTCAGCCCGGTGCATTTCAAGATAATTCAGACTCTGATGCTGCAATTTCCTAAATTAGTTACAAGAGAGCAGCTGACAGCTGAGCTGTGGGGAGACAATCCGCCGGAAACGGACAGCCTGAGAAGTCTGATGTATCAACTAAGACAAATATTAAATAAACCGTTCACCAGACCTATTCTGGAGACCGTCAGAGGACAGGGCTTTCGTTTAAAGCCGGCATAAGTACCCATGAAAATGAAATCACATATATTGACATCGCTTTCAGGCGATCCGCCGCGTTCCCCGTGCTTGCAAGGCCGGCGGTATTACCGCGCGCGAGCGCTTTGTATCACACTTGAACCGAATGCCGGACGCGATAACGACAGTTTTGTATGCCGGCAACATTATTCGATTACATTTCACGGGTACTTATGAAACTGAATTTTACTCAAAGATTACTGCTGGGATTTTCGGCCTACACGCTTATTGTGATGTTACTGATGATATTTATCGGCTGGCAGGCGTTCGAGATTTATGAGAATAAAAGTGAGCAAAGCCTGCTGACTCAGGCCGGGCTGATATCAATGGAAATCGAACAGGAAGCTAAAGCCAGACCCAGTATCATTTCCGAAGATTACAAATTGTATTTACCGCCGAACAGACCTTACTTCTGGAGCCGGGTTCCGAAAACGGCCGGCGTGCATAAATTAAACGGGTTGCCCGCGGTATATTACGGTGAGCATCCTGTTTCACACGCGCCGTTTTATATTGTATTCGGAGATTACTCGCCGATAAAAAGCTTTTCCTCAAGGCCGGGCGACGTTATCGAAGTTTTAGCGATAGCTCTGCTCGCCACCTTAATCGCCGTAACCGGTATGTGGATGTTAATTAAGCGTCTTGCCGCGCCTGTCATCACCTTAAAGCATCATGTTGATCAGCTGACGATGGATACTCAGACGTTTGCGGTTTTAGACCGCGATGATGAAGTCGGGAACCTGAGCAAAGCGTTTTCGCAGATGTGGCAGCGCGTCCGCTCGTTTATGCGCAGAGAGCAGGAGTTCACAAGATTTGCCAGCCATGAGCTCCGCTCGCCCGTGACGGTAATTCAGGGCAATATCGAGCTGATAAAAAACCAGTTAGAACCAACGCCGCTCAACCGAAGAGTGCTCAAGCGCCTTGAAACGGCGACCAGAAGAATGACGCTGTTAATCAATTGTTTTCTGTGGCTCGGACGTGAGGAAAACACTGACCGGGAGCAGAAACGTCACATTAATAAAGATGAGTTTTCACGGCTGCTCAGGGAGTTATTTCTGGGTTTTTCTCATCAGGAGCAGGCTCGCTTTGACACCGATATCGGTGATATCAGCTGGTATCTGAGACCGAACATGCTGTCGATTATTTTTGATAATTTACTGAGAAACGCGCTTAAACATTCCGGCAGCCGGATATCGATCACCGCTCAGGACAACCGGCTGCTGATAAACAACTTGGTGTTATCCGTTAATCATGACGTCACTTCTCACCGGGGAATCGGACTGCAGATTGTGGCTAAAATCTGTGAGACGGAGAAATGGGATTTTGAAACGACCGCGACGGACAGGGAGTTTACCGCCTGTGTCACTTTACCGGCTGACTCGCCTTGACCTTAGCTTCAGTTAATTTTTCAACCTGAAAAAAACAGTCCTCATCGCTGTTAAACGCAGAAAAAATTACCGACATAAAAAAACTATCGTTATTCCCTTTGCCGGCGGCATGGCTTGAAAACAGTAAGCGGTTTGATAAGGAACGCCGCCGGCGGTAATTTCAGCCGGCTGTGAGCGTCAGGCATTCACCGGATAAGTAAAGTCGCTCAAACTCTTTTCTGATTAAATGTAAGAAGTTATCAGACTCTTATGCCTGATTACGGCAGATTAGATCCGGTGCTCTATTTTGGGGCAATTCACAATAATACGCCCATCTTTCTTATTTGACTAGCGTTAGCTCCTTTTCTGCTCATCGCTGGATGTACATTCATTGGCGCGGCTCTTAAAATATCTCCGTTTTCGCCTCTTTTGGCGTACATATCATTTCTGGAAAAATACGATTCAGTTAATTTACTCTCGCCGTCTTTAATCAGACAATTAACCATCGCTCTGCTTACTTTTTCCACTGCCGAGTCTTTAGTCATTATCAGATAAAGGGCTCTGACTCCGTGGCTAAAACTTTGTGAGTATATTTTTTGATCATGTATATTGTCCAGTTCTGATCTGTTGACTAATCTCCCTATCTCAATTGTATCATCTGAATCGTAATCTACCGCATTTTGCAATTGGCTAAATCTATGCGCATCTGATAAAAATACCGCACTGCAGTTACATTCTTTAATTTCCTCTAAGAATGCCGGGAGATTTGTATCCTTCGTTACCGTGACTTTTGTAAACTCTTGGAACGCGAAATTATCTAAACTCATACCGTCAGTTTCATCAGCTGATGTTTCAGCGGTTTGAGCATTAATTTGCTGTGTAAATGTAGTTGATGCTATTGAAGATTGTGATTGTATCAGCGGAGCGCTCATTTCAGTTTACCTCACTTAATTGAATGAAGTTTATTTTTATCAGAAAAATCATGTTTAAGTGATAATTTATTGAAATAAGAAATATTTCAAATTCCTTAAGATAAAGAACGTTACCCGCTTTATCATAAGAGCGGGGCTCTTTTTAAAAGGCGGCCGGTTCCGTCCTTTAAGTAAATACCGCTAAAAAGTAAATGAGTAGAAAAGGGGGCAATCTAATCAGCAAGTCCATCTGCTTTTAGATGGACAAGATCCTGTTACTGCCCCCTGTTCCTTTTCCTATTACTCGATGCTGCAGTTTTTAGAGCTTGATAAAAAATTGATTTAGCTATAGGTCAAACTACTGCTGCGACTCCATGCTAAGGCATCCGAAGCATAATCAGCATCACAACAGCAGTCTGAAGTGTTAGAGTGAACTCAAAGCTTATACTCGTCAAGCAGTTCATTATGTTTATTCGTAGCCTTTCAATTGTTACTCAATTTTTTGATGCATTAAATGTTTCGTTATCCTTGATTAAACCCTCATTAAAATTAACAAGAACTCAAAAAATAGTATTAGGAGCGATGATCACTGGAGTTATCATGACTGAGGCTTTGAACTGGGCAGCTTTTGAACGGAGAAGTTTAGGCGTTTTCAAGTCAACGGGCTTATGCTGGATATTCTACAAAGCTAAAATCCCTTGGCAGTACCTACTTCAAGCGAGTATTTGCAATATATTCAAACATTATCAATTAACAAACGGCCATTTAGATATTGATGATACCCATAAACACCGAGCTAAAAAAACGACTTGTATTGCAGGTGCACATAAAATCAAAGACAAACCGACAGGTGGGTATATCAATGGGCAAGAGCTGATATTCATGGTACTTGTCACCGATACGGTAACCTTTCCAGTTGGGTTTAGGTTTTATACCCCCGATCCGAATCTCGCCATTTGGAGCAAACGGGATAAAGAGCTGCAACGACAAGGTATCGCTAAAAAAGAGCGACCACAAAGACCCATGCCTGACCATGTTAACTATCCGACTAAACAAGCGCTTGCACTAGAAATGCTAAGAGAATTTACCACCGCCTTTCCAAACTTTAAAATCAAGAGCGTATTAGCCGATGCATTATATGGGACTGCTGATTTCATGGATAAAGCTGAAGAAATCACTCATCACGCTCAAATAGTCAGTCAATTAAGAACAAATCAACGAGTGAGCAGCAAGAACTCAAAAGCACGAGTTGATACCTATTTTAATCGTCAAAAAGGTGTTGAACTTCAACTGTCTATTCGCGGTGGTGAAGAGAATAAAGTCACCATGATGGCTGCGAGGCTATATGTTAATGCGCATAGTAAACGGAGATTTGTTGTGGCGCTAAAATATGAAGGAGAAGAAGAATATCGTTACTTGATCGCTAGCAATATGTCATGGCATCACCATGATATAGCAAGACTTTATACATTAAGGTGGTTAGTAGAGGTTTTTATCCAAGATTGGAAAGCTCATTGCGGTTGGAACAAGTTGAGCAAACAGCAAGGTGTCGATGGTTCGGAGCATGGCCTGATCTTAAGCCTTCTGTGCGAGCATTTACTGTTGCAACATCCTGAGCAGTCTGTCCGGCTTAAAAACAAACACCCTGGGATGCCTGTGGGTTGCCTAATTGAACGCCTAAAAGTTGAAGCGCTTGTTGCTACGATTCAAGAAGTGGTATGTGCCAATGATCCAAATGCAGCATTAGAGAGCTTAATTACGGCACTCCATGATTCCTTACCAGAACGAGACTCTAGCAGGCATATGGCAGGTAGAGATTTAGGTCGTCAGGAAGAAATTCCTTCATTAAAATCCCATGCAAAAACGTTTCAGAATATGGGTTATGCTGCATGATTGTCAATTAAGAAAAACTGCAGCATCGAGTATTACTGATCCTGAGTTCGGATTGGTTTTGAAAGGGTTTACTGTGCCACTATTTTTAACTATATGAAAAAATAAAACTAAATGACTATGATGAGTAGGTTAAAGTGAATGTTAATCAGCAAAAATGATCAAATTTTGTAAGTTAGAGCCGTGATAACAGTGTTCAATTCTCTTTGTTAACTTTTTTGGCAAAGATTTATCTCATCTAAGTTTTTTATCACTTCCATTTTTCATGACCATTAAAATAGCCTTTATTTAATTTAAGGCCTATTATAATGGGCACACATTGTAATTTTTCTTGTTCAAAACTAAAATGATAAAAAATACAGTAAAGGTGATTTATGTCTCGACATCACAGCAAGCAAACACAGGCCGCTCTTCAGCATTTTGCAAATCTATTAAGCATAGCCAGAAAAGAGCGCAAAATGACGATGAAAGAGCTTACTGATAAATTACAAATATCACGTACAACCACGGGTAAAATTATGTCAGGCGATCCTGCTGTGGGTATTGGTTTGTATTTCGAAGCAGCAAGAATTTTAGGCGTTCAACTTTTTGACCAAGAACCATCAAGACTGGAAATAAAACAAAAAAGCTCTGAAGCGATGGAAAGATTACTGCCTAAAAGAATAAGAACCAAGAAGGTAACGATTAATAATGACTTCTAATCAATGTTATGTGTGGAAATGGCTTGAGGGTGAGACTGAGCCTGTAGTTGCTGGAGTACTTCAGTTTTCCGACTCAGGTGAAATGAGTTTTCGATACGGTAAAAGTTATTTGGCTAGAGAAAACAAAGAGCCAATTTATGCTGAAGAATTACCATTAGTCGATTCAGTATTATCTGCGGGTGATCTCGATCTTATTAATTTTTCATCGATTAGAGATGCCGCTCCCGATGCGTGGGGACGCAGGGTGATCAGTAGTAAGCTAAATTTAGATCCTAATGAGCCGCTAACTGAACTTACCTATTTGATGAACTCGGCTTCAGATAGAATTGGTGCCATCGACTTTCAAGATTCTCCAACTGAATATATTGCAAGAAGTGAAGAAGAATCAACATTGGATGATTTACAGTCGGCTGCCGAAATCATTTCTTCAGGTAAAAAACTTCCTGCAAATCTTGATAAAGCAATGCTGCACGGTACATCCTTAGGTGGTGCAAGACCTAAAGCGATGATCACTGATTCTACAATTAAATATATTGCGAAGTTTTCAGCCTCAAATGACACTTACGATATTGTGAAATCCGAATATGTTGCTATGAAACTGGCAGACTTGTGCGATATCGACGTGGCCAGTGTTAGACTCGTTCACTCTGCTGGTAAAGATGCTTTATTAGTAGAGAGGTTCGATCGACTATCTGCCGAAGATGGTAAGTGGTATCGCAAACCGATGATTTCAGCGCTCACAGTTCTGCGGTTAGATGAAAGTAACGCAAGGTATTGTAGTTACCAAGATCTTGCCGAAAAAATGCAAGTGTTGTGTGAGAACTTTGGTCGAGATGCAATTGAGCTATACAAGCGCCTTGTTTTCAATGTCCTAATTGGAAATACTGATGATCATGCTAGAAATCACGCTTTTTTTGTTAAAGGTGAAAAGCTTGGTTTAACGCCTGCTTATGACATTTGTCCGCAAAGCCGGACAGGAGGAGAAGCGAGTCACGGTATGCTGATTGTGGGTAACTCAAATATTTCGTCTATTGAAAACTGTAAACAGGCGGCTCGAATATTTCACATAAATGCTGATCAAGCATTAGGTATCATTAATCACCAAATTAAGATCATTAATGATAACTTTAAATCAGTTTGCGACGATGCGGGACTATCAGAGTTAGGCCGGAAGATGCTTTGGAAAAGAGCCGTTTTGAATGACTCAATTTTTTCTGGTGAGCAGGCTCATAAAGAGTAAACATCTGACAAACCCCGTATTTTCAGCTTAATTTCTCCTTGCCATTATTGCTCCGTTCTAACAGATTGGAGTTCTATCATGTATCAACCTCGACCTGATGATTGGCCGCAGATCATCGAAGCCCAACACGACTCTGGGTTGTCTGTAATCGAGTTTTGCATTCAGCAAAAAATTTGTACTAGAGATTTCTATCGTCAACAATTTAAGCTGCAGCAACGGTCAAAGCGCCATAGGGATAACGAAACTTCCGCCTTTGTTCGTGTCGAAAAGTCTCAACAACAAATAACTCATGAGTGGCGTGACATACCCGAAACACTTTGGGTATTACTTTGCCACGGTCAAACTCAACTCAAACTTCCCTTGACGGCATCACCCATCCGGCTTTCAACGCTGGTTAAGGAGCTGAACTCATGAGAATGTTTGTTGATGTACCACTCATTTACCTGCATCGTCAGCCCGTTGATTTTCGTAAATCCATTAACGGGTTAACCCTAATCGTCGAAACTGAAATGCAGCTTTCTCCGTTTAGCGAGGCAGTATTCCTGTTCGTCAACTCAGCTTTTGACAAACTTAAGTTGCTGTACCGGGATAACAACGGCTTTGTGCTGCTTTACAAACGTCTTGAGCAAACCCGGTTCAGCTGGCCGAAATTCAGTGATGCCGGGCAAATCATGCTGACCGGGCAGGAGCTTATCGCTTTGCCTGACGCTGATAAAGATTCACCCTGGCAGCAGATAAATACCGATGAGATTGAGCTTTAATCGTTATGATCCCGGGTTACGCCTGATCAGCTTTTGGTCTGAGACAGGCTGTTGTTTAATGGTAAAATTTATCTCATGAAAACACGCAATGCACCACTTCCTGATACCGTCGCCGAGCTGCAAGCCCAGTTACTTGCAGAGCGCAGAATGGTGTCGGAAAGACTCAAGCTGATTGAGCAACTTCGCCGCAAAATCGAAGTAGGTGCAGAGCGGTTAACTCAAAAGATACTGAGCTCACAGTCAAAGGCAGTCAACTACTAATCAAAGACGAACTGCTCAAATCTAAAGACAAAAAACTCAAGGAAAAAGACCAAAAAATCGCTGAGCTTAAGGAAGCTTTAGCCAATTTCCGGGAGCAATTGCGCTTAATGAAGCACGATAAGTTTGGTCGCGGCTCAGAGCAATGCCCACTGCAAGGTGACTTATTTAACGAAGCGGAAGCCCTTTTAGATCCCGATGAAACGGGCGATAACGGCGGCGGCGATGAAACTCAAACCATCACTTATGAGCGCAGAAAGCCGAAACGCCAACCGTTACCCAAAAACTTGCCAAGAGAAACGGTTATCCAGTGCCCTTACGGCACCATAGCGGGAAAATCATTTTATTTCAGGTACAGCGGATCCCAGGCGTCTAGCCCAAGCTCATCACAGATTGACGTAAGCGGGTGTTTAAAGCGTTACTGCTCTTGATAGTCCCACGGCAAATAAGCTTGCGGATTGGCTTTGACCTTTTCTCTTTCCCGCTGCAAATAAGTGAAATAGTTAAACACATTGACGCCCGCCTCACTGGCCGTCGCTATCATTGAGGTGATGATGTCACCTATCGTCGCGCCGAGTAATGTCTTATGAAACATGGCATTTTTTCTGTCCCGCACTATGAGTTTAAGCAAGGCTTCCATGCGATTATTATCCAGTTGCACTCCTTCAATCCGGCAAAACATCGTCAGTCCGCCATAGTGTTTGACGAAGTAACGCGTGGCATTGCCTAAACTGCTGTTTTCTTCGACGCTGCCGTCTGCGAGATGTCCCTCGCACCAGCGTTTTATTTCAGTCATTATCGGCTCTGAGTGCTGCTGGTGATAACTCAATCTTGCGGCCGGCGATAATTGCCGCTCTATCGCCTGCTGTTCGTAATGCCAGATTTTGCCGTACCGGGTTAACACATGCTCCGCCTCATCGGGGAACTGATGTATTACATCAAGCGCCAGCAGTGGCTGAACAGCGTCATTTGACCGAGGCCAGTGTTGAAATTTCCCTTTGGACAAGCGCTTGGTCATCAGCCAAAAGCCGTTGCCGTTATAAGTCAAAGCCCGCACCATAGTGCGGCTGCGATTAATGAACACAAAAACGGCGCCGGAGCGGGGCTCAGAAGATAACTTCCGCTTACAAACCGCGGCTAAGCCGTCGATGCCCTGACGAAAGTCAGCCGGCTCAGTAGCGATGAAAATCCGGCTTTGCGAGGTTAAATGAATCATGCTTTGACCGCCTCAATCAGTTGAGTGACAAATTGAGCGTCAAATTCTCCCGACAGCTGCATGCGCCGACCATTAGCAAAATTGATTTCAAGACTGACGTTTGAGGTTGGCGCTGCGATAGCGTCATCGTTCAATTCAATAAACCGGGTTGACACTATCTGAGGATTATCAGCCTGACGCCATTTTGCAAATTGAGAACCGCTGATGGATAGCGTTTTACATATTCGGGCGGCCGGATAATCGCTTAACAGTGAAATCGCTTGCTGACGAAGAGTTTCCGGTGTCGCAATTCTTGTATTGGGTTTGTTATTGCGCCAGAGCTGAAAAGCCCGGTAAACCTTATCAAGTTGAGTGTGTTGTGACATGACAAATTTTGCGTTGATGAATTTGCCTGTATTACAGCAGATTAACTTTTAAAAGTTGCGCTATGGTGCCGTAAGGTCACCTTACAAATAAACAATATTCAGTAAAACTGAATCATAAAACTATTGCCGCAAACAAGTGGTCACTTTTATTTACAGTTTTTTTACAACTACTTTTCTTCAAAACAATTTAGATGATGGTCTAAATATATGTTTACCGATAGACTTTGAACACAAGAAAAAGGAGTTACCGTGATTGAAGTAAAAGATCTCAGTTTTAGTCGCACCGATGGCAACAGCCAACATACGATCCTCAATGGTTTGAATATGTCGCTGCCCTCTTCTCAGAGTTTAGCTTTACTTGGTGACAGCGGTTCAGGCAAAACCACTTTTCTACACATCCTTGCAGGTCTTTTACAAGCGGATTCAGGAAAAGTGACAGTAAATCAATTTGAGTTAACTAAACTCAGTGAACATGAGCTTGCTCTTTACCGAAGGCAGATAGGCCTTATATTTCAGCATTATCAATTACTTGAGTGTTTAACCGTTAAACAAAATATTATATTTCAGCATAAATTAAACTTTCCAAAGCGAAAAGCTCATGAATTTAAAAGCTTAATCAATGAATTAGGTTTAGAAGACAAACTTAATGCTTTACCTGAGCAACTTTCAGGTGGCGAACAGCAACGGGTTGGCATTGCTAGAGCCTTGTTAAACCAGCCCCAAGTCATACTCGCCGATGAACCCACTGGAAATTTAGACAGAACTCGCTCTCATCAAGTTGTTGAGCTGCTCACAAAACTATGCCGAGAGCGTGAGATTAATCTAGTCATGGTGACGCACAGCCAACAACTCACCGATTATTTTGATCATGTAAAAGTATTGAGAGACGGCCGATTTGAGTAACGAAATAAAACTGATCTTATCGACTCATATCGCCTTTTATAAAAGACATCCGTGGCTGATGGTACTTTTTGTTATTGGCTTTAGTTTAGGTAGCGCATTGTTAACTGCAATTACAGGGTTAAATCAAGAAGCAAAATCACGATATCAACAATCATCTGCATTAATTGATAATCCAGTATCTCATATCATCAAACCACTTACGGGCGAAAAGTACTTAGATGGACATATTTGGCTAGCATTAAAACAACTTGGTTTCATCAATGCGCAACCCGTTTTACGAGGACGCCTTAAGGTTTCTAACAGTAGAAGTATTGCTATCCAAGGTGTTGATACTTTAATGTGGCTAAACTCATTACTTTATAAGCAGCAAGCCAGTCAAACTCAATCTCTCAATTCGCAGCTTTCACTATCCAGTGTTATCGTTGATTCACAATTTGAAAAACGAATATTCGGTAACAAGTTAGTTTTACCTGAAAATGTCCATCAGCCTGAAATTATTTACGCTGATGACGTTGGCTTATGGGCAATGACTGATCTGGCTCACGCCGATTATCTGTTAAACGCTCAAGGTCAACTCAGCTTTATTGAATTATCAAGTATCAATGAACAAGATCTTGCTAGAATCACATCGCTAATCAAAGACAAAGCGCAGATTATTGATGCAGATAAACAAGACTTTGATGTTTTATCTGAAGCTTTTTTCTTTAACCTCACTGCGCTGGCGTTACTTGGATACATCGTTGCCGCATTCTTGAGTTTCAATGCCATCAAGCTAACAATTGCGAGTAGAAGACAGCTGTTGATACAAATATTTACTCTTGGTTGCACTAAAAATGGAATACAGATAAGTCTTGGCGTCGAACTTATTGTTTTAAGTCTATTTACTGCACTTCTGGGCTCTGTTGGTGGATATTTTATTGCCAACTCTTTGGTGTTGGATGTAAACAGAACATTGATGGGTTTGTATGAATTAGATAAAGCATTGGTTATTCATTGGCAATGGACGAATGTACTATTAGGTTTTGTTTTAAACTCACTGGCTATTGGCGTAATCCTGCTGACAAAAGTAAAGCAAGCATCAAGTAGCTATAAAGCAGTTTTCTACGCCCTACTCTTCACAACATTGGCTTTAATGTTGTGGCTTTTCAATTATGCCAACAACGAATACCAAGCTCTTTTGCTTTGCTTTACCATTATCGTGTTATTTGTGTTGCTGGTACCTAAGGCATTGAGCTCAATAGTCTCATTACCTATGAAGTTCAGCAACCCATTATCCCGATGGGTTCATGCTGATACCTCTTTGCATCTAAAGGATTTACATATCGCCATTATTGCAATTTTAGTGGCATTAGGCAGTGCTATTGGCATGCAAATCATGGTTAAGAGCTTTAGCGACTCTTTAGGCGCACATTTAGAGAAACAACTCAGCGCAGATATTTATTTACGATCTAGCAATTATGATCCGCAATTACGAGATGCTTTATCTCAATTGCCTGAAGTAAAGCTATTGAGTATTTACAAGCAAAGTGAAGGCTCAGTTAATGGCAGCCCGGCTCAACTCGCAGCCATTGGAAGAAGTGATATCGACTATCGTCATATTTGGCTAACTTCAGGAAAAGGAGTTACAGCACAAAACTTCACAGATCACAGCTGTATTGCCAATGAGCAAAGCAGTATCAAATATGGTTTAAAGCTCAACCAAAAAATTAGCTTCAAACAGAATAACAGCGTTTTTGAATGTCGGATAAGTGGCTTTTTCTATGATTACGGCAACCCAAGCATTTTATTGATGACACTTGAGCAACGACTTGTAAATGCTAAATTCAATACTGAGTTCTTTGGCTATTCAATTCGGTTACACGACAACAGTAATATCGCAAAATTTACAGAAAAGTTGATTAATGATTTTAAGCAAGACAGTACGCTAATTTTAACAAATAAACGTTTTAAGGATTTTGCGAATCGATTATTTGACGACACATTTGTAGTAACTAAAGCACTCAACAGTTTTATTCTAGCGATTGCTTTACTTAGTTTGTGTACTAGCCTTCTGAGTTTAAGTGCCAACCAGCTAAAACAACTCAGAATACTTCAAAATTTGGGTGTAACTTCAAATCAGCTACTTAAAATGAAGCTCCTGCAAACCGGGCTGATCATTACATTTACCGCTTTGTTCTCTGTACCTTTAGGTTTTGCCCTTGGTTATGCTTTATTGAAATTTGTGATGCCGATTGCTTTTGGATGGACGATTCACTTCAGCTTTGATTCATTTAACTTAATCATGACTTGCTTGATCTTAATTTTGGTGTCGACAATTTGTGCCTATTTGCCAATAAGAAAGCTGACTCAGCTTAATAAAAAGGAAGTATAAAATGCGATTAGTAATTATCTGTACATTCCTCGCTTTTTGCACTTTAGGTTGTAGGCCAGCTGACCAGCAGCAACAAAATTCAGCATTTCAAGCCGCTATTGGTGAACGTGTCGATAGAAGCTACCAGCTTTCCTTTCCTAAAGATCATGGTGCACATGAAAAACAAGGTATTGAATGGTGGTATATTACGGCAAATTTAGAAAGCGAAACAGGTGAAAGCTTTGGGGTTCAATGGACACTTTTTAGAACCTTAATGCCCTCTAAAATAGAATCTCAATGGTGGGACAATAATTTGTATTTTGCCCACTTTGCATTACAACACCAGCAACAACACGTAGCCTTCGAGCGTTTTGCACGAGCAAATCAAGCTCAAGTCACGTCAAAGCCATTTATAGCTCAAATCGATAATTGGAATCTTAACAGTACATCACAAGAATTTTTACCGCTCTCACTAGTCGCATCGCAAGATGATTACAACATTGACTTATCACTCAGTGACAGTCCACTAATTTTGCATGGTGAAAATGGTTACAGCCAAAAAACTGATAGTGGTCATGCATCCTACTATTACAGCTTTCCATTTTTGAATGTTAAAGGCTCAATCACTTTTGCAGGTAAAGAGTTTCAAGTTACTGGAAACGCATGGCTTGATAGAGAATGGTCAGCTAGTTTGATAAACAAAAACCAATTAGGTTGGGATTGGTTTAGCCTTGTTGAAGAGAATAAAGAAAACTCAGGGCTCATGCTGTTTTGTATAAGAGGTGGTAAACAAGATTATGACTATTGCAGTGGTACTCAAATAAATGAAGATGGTAATTCACAAGCTATTGCCAGAAAAGTGATTCAATTATCTGTACTTGAAACCATTAATTTAGATGGTCGTAGTTACCCGCAAAAGTGGCAGGTTGATATTGAAGACAAGCAACCAATCATCATTGAAACGGTTACTAATGATTCGAGAAATAAACTAACAATTCCCTATTGGGAAGGTAGAGTCAGGGCTTCTGGTGGTTTCAAAGGTAAAGGTTATGCTGAACTGACAGGTTATTAGAGTTTGAGTTACTGGAGAACTCTACCCTTAAGCTAATCCTGACTAGTAGTTTTTACACTTAGGCGAACTTCATGAATAAAGTGAACGTCATTTAACTCAATACTGCGGACAGTTTTACGCGGCAATGACACCGAACTCTTCTAGTTCACGAGGGCGTTCAAAATTCTGTGTCAGCCTAAATTCTAAATTTCTAATACGTTATCCAATCTGCCTTCAAAATGGATTGCAAATTGTGACAATGCTAGCCTCCAATTTTGGACTGGCATTGTCCACTTTTTAGAGGCATTCAATATGCCTGAATGTCGCATAAAGCAATTTTAGCAAGCTGTTTTCATTTGGAAATGCCCCTTTTGTTTTGGTGAGTTTCCTAAACTGGCGATGTACGGCTTCAATCGCATTGGTCGTGTAAATCACTCGACGTACATATTCTGGATATTTGAAGTAAACGGACAAGTTCTCCCACTTTCTGCGCCAAGAGTCGATAACGATTGGATACTGGCTACCCCATTTGTTTTCCAGCTCATCTAAAGCCGTTTCAGCAGCCGATTTACTTGTCGCTCTGTAAACCGGCTTTAAATCAGCCATAAACGCCTTTTGATGCTTAGATGCCACATACTTCATTGAGTTGCGTACCTGATGAATTACGCAAAGCTGAACTTCTGTCTCCGGGTAAATGCTGGCAATAGCTTCAGGAAAACCGTTTAACCCGTCAACACAAGCAATTAAGATATCCTTAACACCACGATTATGAAGATCGGTCAGTACCGAAAGCCAATAATTAGCACCTTCTGACTCTGAAAGATACAGGCCAAGTAACTCTTTCTTACCTTCGAGATTAACGCCTAGAATCGTGTAAATAGCCTTACTGACATAGCGACCATTGTCTTTGACTTTATAGTGAATCGCATCCAGCCAAATAATTGGATAGACCCTCGTCTAAACTGCGTTGCTGCCATTCTTTGAGCTGAGGAATAAGCTGATCGGTCACAGCCGTCAAACTGGCTTCTGAAAGCTCTAAACCATACAAATCAGCCACATGAGATTTGATATCACGATAACTCATACCCATTGAAAACATTGACAAAATCTTACGATCAATTTCATCAGAGAGCTTAGTTTGATTTTTTTTGACAAGCTGAGGCTCAAAGTTGCCGGCTCTGTCTCTTGGCGTTTCTAACTCAAATTCGCCAACTGAAGATTTAACGGTTTTTTTACTAAAACCATTTCTTCGATTGGGCTCAAGATCTGAGTCTAAATGTTGATCAAGTTCTGCTTTAAGCGCTGCTTCTGTTAGTTGTTTGATTAAAGGGGTGAGAACACCATCCGCACCAGTTAAACCTTTACCTGATTGAAGTTGTTCTAAAGCTTTATTGAAATCGAAATTTTGAGTCATTATGTCATTCCTGTTTTTGACATTTTACCGAAATGACACAGATTTCTAAACACTACCTAGTTCACAGATGACCTGAGATACTTTTTCGTTACTCGGGTCGATATCTAACTTATCAAAAATGATTTGGGTGCGGCTCTTTTAGAACGACGAATCTAGCCGTACTTAACGAGCGCATTTTTAAAATAGCCTCCGCACCATTAAGACTCCATCTTGCCCCCGTGATATCTAATCTGTCATTGATCAAATGGCGGCACGCTCCTTCAATAACCCCGCTGGCTATTGGATAACCCGACTCCAAGGCAGCTGCGTATTCCGGTAAAAATGAACGGTGATTCCGGTTGATCGTGAACACCTGAATTTTCAACGCATCAAGTTCTCTGTATTTTTACTCTAAGTGTTCACCATCAGTCAAGATTTCCTCTCTTTTTCGCATAGATTCACCCTTTAATTTCAGTCGATGAGCGTTATGCATTAATCGATCTAAGATGGCGTCAGCCGGAGTGTTATCTCCGATAGCCTGATGCCATTGCTCAGTCGGTAACTGGCTTATCATGATGGTTGAGTTTGTTCCGTGCCGGTCGTCCATGATCTCCATTAAATCACTGCGACTTGCCGCTGTAAGCGGCTCCAGTCCCCAGTCATCGATGATAAGTAAGTGTGTCACCGCTAAGGTTTTTAGCAGCCTTTGGTAAGTGCCGTCGACTTTAGCCTGTGAGAGCGTAAGCAGCAGCCGTGATAGCCTGAAGTAGCGAACGCTATAGCCTTTAAGGCAGGCGCTGTGCCCCAGCGCACAAGCTAAATAGGTTTTACCGCAACCACATGATCCTGTGAATAATGTGTTCTGACCTTTGTTTATCCATTCACATTGGATCAGTCCGGACATTTGGCTGCGTTTCAGTCCTCTGGGGTGCTGATAGTCGATTTCTGAGGCTGTTGCATTCAGTTTGAGTTTGGCATTGCGTAGTAACCGTTGCTGCTTACGGTTATCCCGATAAAGAGATTCACTTTCAACGATGTATTGCAGTCGCTCTTCAAATGATAGGTCACCGTAATGACCTGATTGTTCGTAATGACCTGATTGTTCTTGCTGGCTGAGTAACGCTTGTGCCATACCGGATAATTTCAGCTGACGCAGCTGCGCGATTAAAGGCTCGATCATCATAATTGTTCTCCTTAGCGGAAGGCATCTGAGCCACGAATTTTTTCGTGGTGCTGAGGTAAATCAAAGCTTTGTTGCTTGCTATTCACTAGCTTGTCTTGGTTACTTTTGAGGATGTCACTGATGTGTCGATAACGATCAAGCTTGTGTTGATTGGCGATAGCGCAAGCATTGTTCAGGCGCTCATTTGAGTAAATTTTTGATAACTTTAGTACCCCTAAACACAGGTTATAGGCTTGCTCAGGGTGTGTTCGGCTATCCAGTTGATGCTTTATCCATTTTGTGACATCAGAGCCGATACTGCCTGCCCGGTTTAAGAAGCGCCCCGGATTCCATTCATGGTGTTTCTCATGACGTTTCGGCATATGTTGAGGTTCTGTGGTCGCACCCGGTCGATGCTTACGGATATGGTGGCAAATGGCTTTGCCCCGGAAGTAAACGCCTGGCTGCTTGTCACTGACGTGTAGCTCAACTTTTTCACCAACGAGGTGATGAGGGACAGAGTAATTATGACGGTCATATTTGATGTGGTAGTCGATACCAACTTTAGCGGATTTAATGTCAACATAGTGATAAGGCAGTTTGGGCAGAGGTGCTAACGCGGGTTTATCTGGGCTCTCAAATAAGCTTAACCTGTTACCGTCTAACTGCTTAAAAAGCTTGAGGTTCACTTCTTTGAGCAAGGCTTTTATGCACTGGTTAAGCTCTCCCGGTGAGAAGAAGGTTTGATGGCGAAGTTTGGCTAATATCCGGCGCTCGATGATTTGCACACCAACTTCAGCTTTCGATTTGTCTTTGGGTTTGTAAGGTCTGGCTGGGATGACAGCGACATCATAATGCGCAGCCAGTTGTTGATAAGAAGGGTTGAGATCTGGATCGTAACGACAAGCTTTGCTAACACCAGATTTAAGGTTATCGGGGATCACTATTTTGGGCACACCACCAAAGAACTCAAATGCCCTAACATGGCTTTCCAGCCAGTCTGGTAGTGACTGCGTACGCGTCGCTTCAACATAGGTATGGTTGGAGGCACCAGGCACAGCAACGAAGATTTGTGCCGTTCTGACTTCTCCAGTTGAGCCGCAGACGATTGGGATCGTTTGCCCCGCATAATCAACAAACAGCTTTTCTCCGGCCTTGTGAACTTGCCTCATTGAGCGTTGTTGTTTTTTCTGCCAATTCATATAGCGATCGCAGAACTGTGAGTAACTATAACAGCGGTTAGGATGCTGCCGGGTATATTCTTCCCGGAGTAAGTGTTTTGTGACGCCTTTTCGCTTGAGTTCTAAATGAACCTCTGCCCAATCAGGAACAAAGAACTTCGTGGATTTGACGGTATCGGATTGAGGGTAGAACTGGCGAGCTAAAGCAGCGTCATCTAAATCATCAGGCAATGGCCATGACAACTGTAATTGCCTGGCTTTTTCTAACAGTTTATGAATGGCACCAACACTGAGCTTTGTGCTAGCACTGATCTTACGAAGGCTAAGTTTTGCGCTGAGGCTAAGTCGAAGAACTTCTCTAATATTTCGCATTGTGACTCGTTTTCCTGCCATTACCATCTTCCTTGTTCTTAAAAGGTTGATGGTAGTAGTTGAAATTACAATGCGTTGAAAGATTCTGGTTTATTGTGAACAGTCATTCCGGAAAGGTGTGAACAGTCATTCCGGAAATGGAGCAAAATCGTTCACAAACAAACCGGAATTGGTGTTCATTTTCAAACCAGAATAAGTGTTCACGATGAACCGGAATAGGTGTTCACCTTAGGCCGGAATATGCAGGAAGATGGTGAACTCAATGAAGACGCCGATTTTCTTGGCTTTAACCTCTATTGCGCTCAAATTCCCAGAACGACAAAAGGCAGTAAAGATTACTTTTACGCCAATGAAAAGTTTATTGAGTACTGGAAGGCAACATTCAACGATGAATGTATGGATATTGATGAAAATAAAGTAATAGATCTAAAGGATTACATTCACACGGTTTGATAAACGTGAGTTCAGCATCGATAAAGAACAAACAAGCGCCTATCAAACTATGCAAGCCAAATTGAAGGCGTATGATAACATTGCGCTTTGCAACTGAGCTTCATTGAAAGTGTCAATGACCAGTTGGGGTATGAAAGTGTGTAATTGAACCATCGTTCATTTAAGTGAACGTTCGGCTTCTTATTCTAATAAGTGTCAGGATGATGTATGAAAGACAAGGAAAAGATTGCGCTATTTATTGATGCGGATAACGCCAGCCAAGAAAATTGACGTTGTGTTGTCAGAGCTGGCTAAGTTTGGTGTTGTGAATATCCGCAAGGCTTACGGCAACTGGAAAAACGCTAATCTCAAGTCGTGGGAAGATGTGCTTCATGAATTTGCTATTCAGCCGATTCAACAATTTGATTTAACCAAAGGTAAAAATGCCACTGATATTGCACTGGTGATTGACGCAATGGATGTGCTTTACACCAAAGATGTGGACATTATCTGCCTTGTATCTTCTGATTGTGACTTCACACCACTGGTAACCAGAGCGCTGGCTGACGGTAAGTTTGTTATTGGTTTTGGTGAGCGTAAAGCGCCTGCTGCATTTGTGAACTCTTGCTCAAAATTTCTGTATCTAGATGCAGAGATTGAAAAAGAGGAAGAGATCAAGCCGTTAACAGGCAAACAATTGAAGAGTGATACTAAGCTGATAAACCTTTTAAGGCAGGCCATTGAAGCGGTTGAAGATGAAGAAGGTTGGGCGTTATTAAATATGGTTGGTAAACACATATCCAATAAAGCCTCATTTGACCAACGCAACTATGGTTTTAAAAAGCTTAGCGACTTACTGTTAGCAATTGACTTGTTTGAAATGAAAAAAACAAATGGCTCTGTTTACAGAGTGAAAGATAAGAAAAAAGCGAGTCAACCTCAGAAAAAATCATAATGGCTATCAAATAAGGACGTATTGAATGCCACATAAAAACACCCCATCAGTTGAAGCATTGATCACCAATGGCTTAATTCATATTGTTGATGAGACTGAAAAAGTCGAAGCTTTTTCGTCTATCGATAAGGTTGAAAGTCTGCCCACAAATTTGTAAACCTTATAACGTTCGTTAAGAACAAACCAGCCACTTTTAAATATCCAGTCTATAGCCTGATAGGGGATCGGGTAATGCTATGGGACCGGATAAGAAATATAAAACGATAAGGGACGGCTCCTTAATAACTACGCCGCCCTTTCTTATTATTCTGTTTAGTTTAAAATGAATTAACATATTCTGGATATTTGAAGTAAACTATAAATTTTAACTTTTATTCAGGCCATTGAATGAGGTTAAATATAGATGTTGGGAGTCGATTAACTGCTGGATTACGCATAAAATTATACACTTTTTCTTGATATTCAGATTTGACGTTTGTTTTAATCCACGCCTCAAGCCTCGAACGGTCTCTGACGTCGTAAAATACTGATGGATCGGGCATGTATTTTATATTTGTTAAACCGGCTAACTGGTTGTCTGTGGCTACTATCATTGAAAGCAACATGGCATAGTTATCATTGTCATTGAAAGCTTGGCCGGTTCCTTGTTTTATCTGTCGCTGAAGTTGCTTAGTAGTATACTGATCGGTTATAAATACGTTCTTTTTTCCGGCAGCCTGATAATTCCTATCAGTAACACCTATAATAACGGCGCCATCAAAGTCGATTAGATTCACTTGTCCTTTAGAGTCCATCGTCAGATTGTCAGGTTTAATATCTCTATGCGCCATTCTTTTACTATGCATTTGTTGCAGGTTTTCACAAACGCCACGGAAGCTTCTTATGCTAATCTTATTACTTTCAGCGTGTTGGCATAAATTTTTACCTGCATTATGCGCAAGTATTAACTTCCCATTAACGGCGATCCCCGGATGACAGTATTTAAGATCTCTCAAGCTCTCAGCAACTTGGTTAAAGTTTTTAGTTCCTTGTTCGGTCGCTGATTGTTTAAATTCAAGTGCTACGTATCTTGAATCAGCTCCTGTTAAAGTTTTACATGCTCCTCCTATAGCGGGCATAGCCTCAGTTTGCATTTTGGGATCTGGGAGTGCTGTTGGATGAGGTAGTGTTGAGGATTCAGGTTCAGCTTTTATATCTTGTTTTTTTTCAGGCGTTCTTATAGTCGGTAACTTTTCATCCTTATCGAAATAAAAAGTTAAGTTGCCGCCATTATAAGCTTTTCTCCCGGGATTGGTCATTGTATAAAAACGCTCGTTAGGAGCAGATTTTTCTCTAGCTGACGCTTTATTTTCAAGGTAGGTTTTCATCGCTTTTTTTATTTTCCCAGCGGCTACCTTTCTTGTGACAGCTAGCTTTAATGGCTTATCATCTTTAGCCAAAGACTTTTCTAGTTTCTGACAAGTTGTGCATCCAAATAGGATGGCAAAAAAATGGGCTACTCTGCGGGCAAATGATTTGCTTCGTTGTTGGTAATCCTTGGTTACCGAGTACTTATGTTCAGCAATACGAACAATCTTGTATTGTTTTTTGTTATCAGCGGTAAGTCGATAGGTACCATTACCTAAATCCTCAAGCTTGGGGCCGTTTAGGTGATTAAGCGCGGTTAATCTGGCTGTAATAGGAACTGACATAGTACCTCCCTTTAATTGAAGAAATCAGCGAATGACCTTTTATCTCAGTATAATCGATAAAATAAGCTTATTATCTATTGTTAATAATCATTAATGGAGCATTAATGAGTATGAAATACTTGTGTCAATTGTGGCGCAACATCTTAAGATAATAGCAAGTTCTTAGGGGATAGTTCTTTAATCGTGACCTTGCGGCACCATAGCGCAACTTTTAAAATCTAATCCTGTGTAACAGCCACGCCCGGCGCCGGTTTATCGATGTGATACATCAGTTCCCCGATGAAGTGGAGCATGTGTTAACCCGATACTGCAAAATTTGGCAGCATGAGCAACAAATCGCTGAGCAGCAACTATCGCCGGCCGCAAGGCTGAGTTATCACCAACAGCGCTCAGAGCCGATAATGGCGGAGATAAAACGCTGGTGCGAGAGCCATTTAAGCGATAAAAGCGTTTAAAAAACATCAGATCAGGAAAGCCATGTGTTACTTCATCAAGCACTTTGACGGGCTGACGATGTTCTGCCAGGTTGAAGGGCGCGGCTCGGTAATAATCGCTTGGAAGCCTTGCTTAAACTCGTGGTGCGCGACAGAAAAAACGCCGTGTTTCATAAGAGCTTACTCGGCGCGGCGATAGGTGACATCATCACCTCAATGACAGCGACGGCCAGTGAGACGGGCATCAATGTGTTCAGCTATTTCACTTGCTTGCAGCGGGAAAGTGAAAAGGTCAAAGCTAATCCTGAAGCTTATTTGCCGTGGAATTATCAAGAGCAGTAATGCGTTAACACTCACTTACGTCAATCTGTGATGAGCTTGGGCTAAACACCCGGGCTCCGCTGTGCCTGAAATAAAATGATTTTTCACGCTATGGTGCCGTAAGGGCACAACTATTTTTCAAGCCAAAATTATAATAAAGCCTGTTAACATGCGCATCTCAGGAGGAATTTCCTAGGCGGAACAAGACGACACGTCTGAAAAACTATAGACGCGAAACTTTTCAAGCTCAGGATTGATATTTCTCCGATAGCCGTTTAAAACGAAGTTTTGCGCTCTTGCCGTCTCACCGAGAACCACGACGGCAAGGATCAGCCGCCCTCGCGCCGCGGCCGGAGAAGAGAACTCAGCGTCCTCACCGATGGTTAGAATTTCTTCAGCGCCGGCATCCGGACTTCTCACGACATGCTTTATGCCGTAATAAATAAAATTACCCGGCACAATTAAGTGTCCGATTTCACGATGGTTACGCAGATATGAAGCGATAGATTTGATCTGCGGCGTAATCACTGAGCACATCGCAAGCAGACTCAAAAACGCGAAGAACCCGTTTTTAGCGACCTGAGATTTCGGGCTTGAATAATACACCTTACATTTACAGAGCAGCGCTACGGGCAGAACCCCGTAAAACACCAGACAAGCCGCCAGTGACAGCGACAACAATTCCGCGCTTTCTTTTATGTCAGTCTCAAACAGATTCCGCATCATGCCCTTATCAATTACGATGCCGTATTCCCGCATGAAATAACCGCAAAAAGCCGAGCCGATAATGAGCGCCGATAAAATCGGTTTTTGCAGAAACCTGAAGGTTATCATTGATAACAGCAAATTCAGGCAGGCAATCAGAATAATCAGCACAGAGCCGGTAAAAACGAAGCTCAGCTCACCTTGTACCGGATTGGTGCTGTTAAGTTCGGCGACTAAAACCTGGTTGTAAGCCGCGATTAACAAAACAGAAACAAGCAGGGTCAGTTGATTGGCGCTGACGGTTGACGGCAGCCGGTTAAAAATTCTGACGCCGGGAAAAGACTTCGGTGAAGTAAGCGCGAGCGGATCTGTTTCTACTGTCATATTCATCTGCCGATTAAACAAAATAAGCGGATTAAGTTAACCGGCGCTTAGTGAAGCCGACGTGAATTAATTTCAGAGCCTGAATTTATTTTCTTTTTCACCTTTCATTCACTTTTTGTATTTCATCATGCCGCCGTCACTTTAACGAACCGAGAGAATTTTTAATGAAACGTTTATTTATGATTTCTGTGCTGGCGGCGGGTATTACGGCGGTTACGGGATGCAACGACGAGGAGATAACCAACGTTTATCCTCCGCAGAAAAATCCCGAAGAGATTGAAGTACCCAAGTATGAGTTCAATGAGGATGACTGGTACCGTGACATCCGCTTCGCTGACTGGCAGAAAATGGGCGTAAGCGAGGACTTAATTACCTCAGTACTGGCCCGGATCAACTCAGGCGGTGAGTTTCGTGACGAGCGCAACATCGACAGCCGGGGTTACTGGACTTACGAGTTCACGCGGGCCGCGGACCGTGTGTTAGATGAGGCCGTTAAGTTTGATGACGCTGACCTGTACCGGAAAGCGTCGACGTTATATTTGGTAGCGAGTTACCCGAACCTTCGTCGCCCCCATGAAATTTACGCGATGGATAAAGCGCTGACTTACTACGAAAAAGCGCTGAGAATGCAAGGTGAGAACGTTCGGATTGTTGACATTACTCTGGCTGACAGCTCGTCTGTCAAGGGAGTGCTTCACATGCCGCTCACCGGCGGCGAAGATAAAGTACCGGCGATGATCTGGACCGGCGGCGTGGATAAGACCCTGATTGAGCACCGCAGCGCGATCAATGGCGTATTAGAAAAAGGCTATGCCGTACTGACGTTAGACATGCCCGGCGGCGGAACCGATCATAAACGCTCGTTAAAAACTCACATTGAGCGGGACGCGCGGGTAACGCAGGTTTCAAATGAGGCATCCTCTTATCAGGCGGCCTATGATTATCTGAGAACTCACCCCGGCGTAGACGCTGACAAAATCGGTATTTTGACTTCTTCCGGCAGCGGCGTGGCGTTATTTGAATTCGTTCTTAACGGTGAGCATAAGCTCAAAGCCGTTGTAGCGCGTTGTACGCTGGTCGACGGTCCGCTGACGGATCATGAATTACTGGCTGAAATCCCTAAGATGTCCGCCGATGCCATGAATGCTCGTATGGGGGGAGATGCAGGTGATCTGGACTTTTTCAGAAAACATTCAGCGCCTTTTTCGCTTGAAACTAAAGGTTATTACCAGACATATGAAGACAGCGTTGACGCGCCGATTTTAGCGATTAACGCTGACGGCGACCCGATTGCTCCCGGCGATGATCTGGAAAAACTGCTTACTTTTTCAAAAGACAAAGATAACAGTAAATTAGTGATAACGGACGAGTTCGGTCACTGTCCTGAGCTGCCTGAAGCTGAGGAGATCATCAATAACTTTATTGAAAGTCAGTTAGGACGTTAATCCTGTCCCCCGCGACCGAAACCTGAACGCTCAGGCCTCCGTGAAGGTTCAGGTTAAAACAAGGAAACCTTACACGGAAGTTAAGCAATAATAATAACTTACCCGGAGAGGCCGCCGAATTATTCCAGGATATGCGAGACCCTTCTTGCTCTCTCAACTTTTCCCGTAATAACGTCAGCCGGTTTTCAGGACAAAAGGTTGACATCCGTTATTGCGGGCGCAGCTATTCTACGTCAATCAAATCTAACGCAGCCGGATGGCCGCTTTACGAATCACTCACCGGGCTCAAGGCAGAAGCTAACAAATGCAACCGGACGGAGTACTAGTTGTGCTACTGACGTGCGCACTTTATGTTTGAGTTGCTTTTCCGGGCAGCGGGCTAAATGTGTTTTTTATTTTGCCAGTTTGAGCTTTCCGGAGCCCCCGCAACCGCCATTTTCAGCCCGCTACCGGCAGCTCTGATATTAAAGATAATTTGATTGAAGTTTATTCATCCTGAGTTTTGTTTTATATTCAAGTTTTACGGGTTTAATTGGCGTTAGCGCAGGGGGAAACATGGAGCAATTGGAGTTTTTTGAAATTCCCAGCCCCTGCATTAATGTTTGCCGGGTCGACGCCCGCGGTTATTGCTTAGGTTGCTTTCGTAATCGTGAAGAGCGTTTTAACTGGCAAAACTACAATCAAGCCAAAAAGGTAGACGTAATACGTTTATGTAAACAAAGACGAAAACGCTATCGTTATGCGGTTTATAAAACACAAAAGGACAAACAGCTCAAAGAGCGGCAGGAATTGGACTTAAACGGGAGCTTTGATTTTGAATGACGGCTGATTATTTCGCCTGGCAAGCGTCCCGTAATAACCCGGTGCGCGCAATCCCCCGCAATGGATTACTTTAAACCAAAAAACTCCAACACATTATCATTTGCCCAGCAACTCACCAAGGTTGAGCATGCTATATGCCACGCTTTTGGAGTTGCTAGCGGATTTCCCGTGAATGATAATAAAGCAAAATCATAGGCAATTGTAGGAACTCCTGATTTTAATACATAAGCACTTAATTGCGAAATTGAGTCCCCTTTAACAGAACCTGTAACTACTCCTATCAGAAAAGGAGTCACAGATCTGGAGAAATTGTATGAACCACTGAGATCCGAAGAACAAGCAGCGCATTGCGAACCAAAAAAAAAGTTATCAAGACTTAGTAATATAATGGAGCCCGCCGCACCTACCGGACCGGCTAATGTGAACCCGGAGATAGCAACGGGAACTGAATCACTGACCAGCCGTATCAGCTTTTCCTGAAATGTTCTGTTGTTACAGAAAAGACAAGGATTATTTTGTATAGCCATAATAAATATACCCAGTTGAGCTCAAGTTGAAGACGTGAGCGTTTAAAAGTTGCAAGTAATATTACTCGTTAAAGTATCTGCGATTTCCGGAAGCCTGATATCGAAAAAATGATTTATCCGTTCCCGAAATCTTTCGCTGACGCAAAATATTCATTACTCCTCACATACTCATTGCGGTGCTGATAAGCTTACCTTCACCTTTTCGTAGTTTAAACTCTCTTGCGCCGCTTTTAGTGTTTTTGTCAGTCAGGATTAAGTTTTCCCGTTCGGCGCCGGCATAGTTAACTCTTCTTTGAAATCAATAACGGTGAGATGAGTCAGGGGGCGGCAAGGTAGCCTTGTGTAATTGAAAAAGTACAGAAGTTCTGTGAAATAAGCCTGTCGCCGGCAGAAACTCTGACTGAAAACCGAGGCGTTAAAAGTAACACTGATGCATTCAGATCTGTAATACTCAAAATCAGCGAAGATATTGCCCAACCGGAAGAGCCGAACCATTTAAAAGAACTACAAAATTTTGCCGCGGCATTTTCGTAAAATTTAAGGTTTTTCACAGCACAATTAATAAAAATGAGAAAACCGCAAAAGTCGGAATTAAAAGCAAACGGTTAAAATCCGGCTGGGATAAGAAGTATTTAATGAAAGCCTTAACCGCAGGCAAACTGACTGTCTGATTTAGACTCGTTTGCCCTAAAACGCCTCCGACAAGTAAATAGACTGAAACTTGATTTTGCTATTTATCCACATGATTCATATTTGAGTCATGCTATTGATATGATAATTTAAGTTATGAAACTGTTAATTATATTCAACCCGGCGCATCGAGCCGGCAGGATCATTTGTTTTTTTGAATATATACAAACTTGCGTGACCTGAACGACACGGAAATAACCGGTAAGTTTTGTTTGGCGGAACGAGTGCTACATCAAGAGGATCCAGTACTCTATTTTCTTCACCTTCGACACTTAGCGTCCAGTAATCTTCAATGACCGAAATGACTTCATAGTTGGAAGCGTGTAAACCTTCCTCAGGTAAAGGTGTCTTTTCTGTTATAAATGATATCGCAAAACCGGGTCTGTCCGGAAGCACGGCCTCTTCCCCTACAACTTCAACAATGTCATCACAGGCATACGCTCTGAGATCGTAATATCGCGCGATAAATTGCGGAATAACATTTTTTGCTGGTGCCTCAACCATTTTAGCCAGTTCAGAATCAGGATATTTTTCAATAGCTGTTATACCATCAGGTAATTTTTCACCTTTACACAGGTCGTAGCATTTCCCGTCTGATCCCAGAATCAGCCCTGTCTCACGTGCTGATGTCAGTATGTGTTCCGGCCACAAAACTTTAGGTTTTTCACCCCCTAATACAGAAATTATTGAGGCATGCTCCGAACCTATATTCTCAAAGCTACGAAATAAATTTGACGGAGTATTGAAGATATCTCCTTTTTGTAATACGGCTTCACCGGCATTGCCATATTCTCCCCAGTAGAATCTCAGTATTCCAGACTGAACAATAAAAACTTCAGCGGTATTATGAGCATGTAAGGAGTTATGTCCTAACGTCGGCAGTATCATACCTCCGACTTTAAAACCGATATGTTTATTTAGTTGAGCACTCTGATTTGTATTTTCTGTAGCAGGAGGATTACCGATTACACCAAAAACTTCCTTGTGTTCAACACCCGGAAAACGTTGATCTATATAACTTTCAGTACAAGTAACTAGCGAGCCGAAACGAACAATATCCACATTTTCTGATTTATTTTCTAATGACATAATATACCTCTGAATTAAAACTTGTAATTATTAAGATAAATAACCAAACAATTAAAAGTTAACTAGTTAAACAACAGTTATAAATATTTGAATGTTAAAATCTTTTATAATTTATCTGGAGATAAATTATAAAACGTGCAGAATTTTTCTTCTGGCACCAGACAAAATAAAAGTTATAACAGTTAGTGTATTGCATATAGTATTGCACCTGTTTTATTTGTTACCTTTGCACAATGTCGCCCTTTTTTACTTTTACAATCTTTGAGCTTTAAGTAAAAGAATATCAAGTAAAAGAATATCACCTGATTTTAAATCTATTTTATAATGATTCTAACACCTTACTATTATACACCTTCGCCTTTGAGAGTTATCATTATTATGTTATCGGAAGCGGAATGCCGTTCATCAAAGTCAGCAAAAGGATTTTAAAAGAGAAAGCTTCTTTTGCTTTAATCGAATCAAAAATAAGAATTGACGGTAACGTTTTTAAAATCTTATTCTTATCTTCATTTGTGACAAAATCTTCAAAATAAATTTCACCTATTTCATCCGAAAGCAAGCTGGTGACAATCATTTTGGCACCTTTATTAATTCAATTGATTAATAAGATCTTATACGATAATTTCTAATCTTCAGCGTTGGTAAATGCACCCTATCATCATTAAGTGATTATGCCATCATATAATTTGGAATAAGTTAATCAAAATATTCAAGTAGGCGTTATTTGCAATCAGGGGCTATTTTGTCGTCAGATCCCGTTGAGCGGCTCTGTAAAATCAGTGAGGCGAAAAATGCGCGCTTACGGTAAGGTTTAGCCAGTAATGAAACAACAGATTAATCAGTGAACTCCCGCAGAGCGAGTTTCTGTCAGCAGGTTTTCTTTACGGATAAATACCTTGACCATGCATTTCATGACGTAACGAGCTCTTTTTAGCCCGTTTTTGCAAGTACATTTCAGAATCAGCATCTTTAAACGCGCTTTGCCAGTTCTGTTTAAATGAAGATATGCCATAACTAAACTTAACACCGACACCTTGTATAAGATCAGTTTGTAATTCTTCTATCTCGAATTTAATTTTCGTTAGCGGACCGTAAGTTACCACCACAAACTCATCACCGCCGAAGCGGCCGATTAAGCTGTCACCCTGCCATTTTGTTTTTAACGCGTCAGCTAAAGCTGAAATAGCCGTATCACCGGCCTGATGGCCTAAGCTGTCATTAATGTCCTTAAGATTATCCATATCAATAACGATAATGAAAGACGGTAAGTGCGGCTTAAAGCGCCAGTGCTTTAAAAGCTGGTCAAAGTGCTGACGATTGCTGAGCATGGTTTGCTGGTCGAAGTTTGCGAGCTTATAAATCTCAAGATTTTTTTGAAATAAGCTGATGGCGTTACAGGCTTCCTGAGTCAGAATGCCAACCAGATTACTGTCATAATCATTAAACGCGTTGTTTTTGCTGCTGTCTAAGTTGAGCATGGCATAAAGCCGGCCGTCAATATGAATCGGTGTTGACAGGGTTGAATGAATAGGCGCGGAGGAAGCCGAGAGTAATATTTCTTGTTCTTGCTTTTTTAAGCCGCTGCTGGAGTTGCTTAAGCCCATGTCGTTAATGACTACTACACGGTCACACTTTCCGTTAGTCAGCCGATATTGAAATGAATCTTTTAGATCAAAGGTAACTTCTTTCAGCCGGCTGTTGTTCATGCCGACAGAGGCTTCGAAACGCATTTTTTGGGTTTCTGGGTCAAATAAAATAATACTGCCCATTTCAGCGCCGTTGATACTGGTTACCGCTTTTTTCAGCAGAGCGTCTAAGAAAGCATGTTGATTTTTATATTGGTTCGATAAACTCACTAACTCATAGGTGGTATCATTGATACTTATTACATGTTCTAAATGTTGCCATAAGCGATTGAGACGGCCCTGGTGTAAGTAGTAACTTAAGCTGTAACCTATGGTATAAATCAGGCAGGTCAGGCTTACCCCTAAAATATTATGCTCACCGAAAGGGGCAAGAAAATAGAAGCTCACTGAGATCAGGACTATAGGGAATAAAAGTAAAATTAAATGATAGCGTACTTCCAAACGATCGATTCGATTACTTTTCAAGTTGTCTTTTTGCTTCAATGCTTGAACATCCGTATATTTCTATTTGTAATTCGGCCATAAAACATCATAAAAATTAACCAACTTAAATAAATTGAAACAATTTGTTACGAAGTCCGCGGCCGAACGGTATTTTACGACGCTTAACGTCAAAGTGCTATAGCGATATTCTGATGTGAGTTATTGTGACAAAAAAGCACCCGTGGTATTGGGTGCTTCAGGCGTGCGCCGCGACAAATCGAATCAGTTCCTCATTTCATTTAACAGCCGCTCCAGCGGCTCTTTATAGTGTTCCGGCAGCCAGTTAATCAGGTTTTTTGTATCACTTTCAAGAATATCAAGATCTTTAGTCGAGATATTTAAGTGACCTAATTTACGTCCTGACCGAACGCTTTTGTTGTACCAGAACAGTTCCGAGTTGGCCAGTGTAAGCCAGCGTTTATCATGCTCGGTTCCGATAAGGTTAACCATTGCGCTCGGGAAAGCGCTGTTTAAACTCGGGATCGGAAGATCATATAAAGCGCGGACATGTAATTCAAATTGACTGATGTGACAGCCTGCTTGCGTCCAGTGCGCGGAATTATGAACTCTCGGAGCAAGTTCATTTACCAGTAAATCATCGCCGACTCTGAAGCATTCCATTGCCATAACTCCGACATAGTCCAGATCATTCATAATGCTGGTCAGCATTTTTTCCGCTTTAGCTTGCAAATGGGCAAGTCGGTTAAGGTTAGCTATTGATACAATTAAGATCCCGTTTTGGTGGAGATTCAGGGTCAAGGGATAAAATAAGCAGGTGCCGTCTTTTTTTCTTGCTCCGACCAAAGACACTTCTTCATCGAAATTGATGCCTTGCTCGGCAATGGCCTGGTTTCTCCAGTCTGACGGAATAGCGGTATTTTCCGGCGGCTTAAGCCAATGCTGTCCTCTGCCGTCATAACCGCCCGTCCGGCGCTTAAGTAAGACTCTTTCTCCAAGTTCATCATGAAGTTCGGCTTGCGTGATTTTATCATCGACAAGAAACCAGGGAGACGTCGGAATCGCTAATTTATCTAACAGGCTTTTTTGCGTGTAGCGGTCAGCAAGCAGTGAGAACACATCGCCGTTGATGAAGTTTTGATGCTCACTTAATTGTCTGCTTAAGGCCGATTCAGGCCATTGCTCTCGTTCCGCGGTAATGATGTCATCGGCTTTGATCGGAAGTACTCTGTCATCCGGATTAACGATATCAACAGTTTCGACTTCAATGGCTAATGGTTGCGCGGCATGGGACATCATAGCCCCGAGTTGTCCGTTTCCCAGAACCCAAAGTTTAGGTTTTTGAAGACTCATGATTAAACCCTCGGATCCGGATGCTCAAGAATAGACTCAGTTTGTTCTTTACGAAATTGCTCCACACGCTGAGCCAGTTCCGCGTCGTGATTAGCCAGCATCTGACAGGCCAGTAATCCGGCATTGAAAGCCCCGGCGGTCCCGATAGCAAGCGTGCCCACGGCCACGCCTTTTGGCATTTGTACTATTGATAATAAGCTGTCCATGCCTGAAAGCGCTTTACTCTGAACCGGCACGCCTAAAACCGGCAGACGGGTTTTAGAAGCAATCATTCCCGGTAAATGAGCCGCGCCGCCGGCACCGCCGATAATGACTTTAAAACCTTTATCAGCGGCCGTTTCAGAAAAGCTCATTAATTTTTCCGGGGTGCGGTGGGCAGAAACAACTTCAACATGATAAGGGACTTGAAGCTTGTCCATGATTTCAGTGGCAGCCTGCATGGTAGGCCAGTCACTTTTTGACCCCATGACAACAGCAACGAGAGCTTGCATTGAGCCTCCTTAAGAGTTTCAAAATTGCAGAGTAAAGTGTGATTTTGTGAGTTTTATCACATTATGATATCACGACTGTTTTGCCGTGAAAAAATTAAAACTGTACCTGAAAGCTAAAAACTGAATTCTTTTTGATCAATGCCGCGGATGAAAGGTCGAATCAAGATGAGATTCGACCGAAATTGGCGGGAGTAATTACGCGTTGACGTCAATACCGCCTAAAGCGTCAATGGTCGACTCTAATAAAGCCGCCAGCTCACCACACATAAGCGCAAAATCCGCGTCCATTTTCGCGAGCGGATCTTCATTACCGATGTCATCATTACCGGCTCTGAATTCTTCCGAAAACTTCAAGCGTTTAAAGCTGGCGTCCGACTGCAAAACAAAAGCCACTGAAGTGCCGTAGTGAAGCGCAAGTTTATGAACTTGTTTACCCGTTTCTAAATGCGCCAATACCTCTTCTTCAAATAGCTCCTGTTGCCTGAAGCGAACAATGCCGCCCTCATCGGTCACTGATTTCAGCTCCGCCTCATCTTGCGCTTCAAACACGGCCGGTACTGAATTTTCAGATAACCAAGTGGTCAGGGTGTTTTCAACAGGCTGAGTAAAGCTGAGCGGCACAACAGGTAAACTGCCTAGAGCCTTTCTCAGTAATGCCAGTAATTCTTCGGCCTTTGTCGCACTTGAGGAGTCAACAAGCAGAAGATTTTGTTCAGAAAGAATCAAAGCGCGAATCTGACTGCGACGAGAAAACGCGCGAGGCAGCAGCGTCATAATGATCTCATCTTTCATCGAGTCTTTTTCTTTTTTCGTGATCTTGCGATGCTCCTGATCCTCTAATAAAGAAACTTTTTCTTCCAGCGCTTCTTTGATGACCTGAGAAGGTAATAACTTTTCTTCTTTTGTCATTGAAATCAGGTGATTACCCCCGGCGCTGTGAACCAGAGTCTGGCCGAGCTTACCCAAGGCATTAGAAAAGCCAATTTGACTGATATCCTGGCTGGAGCACGGGGAGAAAGTGAAAGCTTCCAGTGCTGATTCAAGTTGTTCTGCGCCGGCGGAAAACGGTTTATTGAAGCGATAAATTGTCAGGTTTTTAAACCACATAAAAATTCAAACTCTTACTGATAAAAGATGAATTCTACCGCAAAAAGATCGGTTTTAGGATAATTTCGCCGCTAAAAATTGGTGGTATGTTCCAACAACAAGAGTCAATTAAATTAGGCGGCGACAGTCAAACGGGTTGCTTATTCAGTGCCGCATACACTATCGATAAGACGACGTTAAAAGGTCAGTTCCGGGACATGGAAGACGAAGGCAACTCTTGGTCTGTCGGCGCTGATTACAGGCTGGCTAAACCGACTAAGCTATTCGCTTTTTACCGCTCGTTCTGATGAAAAAACCGATTCAGACAGCGGCTACTATGGTGCGGGTATTGAGCATAAGTTCTGATCGACGATAAAATCAGAGGCCGGAAGGCCTCTTTTTATGTATACCGTAAAAACATGGTTTCATAAAATTCGCATAAAAATGAAACAAATTAGTAAGCTTTTTAATAATAATGTCATATTTGTTTCTTTTAATAAGATATAACTTAATCAACTCAATGACAGAGAATGAGAAATGACAGCAAGGATTTTGATCGTCGAGGATGAGCTCGCAATCAGAGAAATGTTAACGTTTGTACTTGAGCAGCACGGCTTTACCACAACGTCAGCGGAAGATTATGATTCAGCGGTATCTTCGCTTCAAGAGCCCTATCCGGATCTTGTTTTGTTAGATTGGATGTTCCCCGGCGGCAGTGGTATTCAATTCGCTAAGCATCTGAAGCAAGATGAGTTTACCCGCCAGACACCGATTATCATGTTAACGGCTCGCGGTGAGGAGGAGGACAAAGTAAAGGGGCTGGAAGTCGGAGCCGACGATTACATCACTAAGCCATTTTCTCCGAAAGAGCTTGTCGCTCGTATTAAAGCCGTGTTACGCCGCACCGCGCCAACTCGATTAGAAGAATCAATTGATGTTCAAGGACTGATCCTTGACCCGATCAGTCATCGTGTCAGTGTCGGTGAGCAATTACTGGATATGGGGCCAACTGAGTTTCGCTTACTGCACTTCTTTATGACTCATCCCGAGCGGGTTTATAGCCGTGAACAGCTTCTGGATAACGTTTGGGGTACCAACGTTTATGTTGAAGATCGCACCGTGGATGTTCATATCCGGCGTTTAAGAAAAGCGGTAGAGCCGTCCGGTCATGACCGCCTGATTCAGACTGTTCGCGGTGCCGGATATCGTTTTTCCGCTCGTTTGTAAAAATATTTTATAATCTTATTTTCATTTAAGGCTATCCGATTTAACATGATTGGATAGCCTTTAACTTTTCTTGATGCGTTTCGAGAACTCTATATGTATGAATCCTATTCAGGATATCGATTAGTTACCCGCTTAGTGGTTTTCTTTTTGGTATTTTTGTTAATTGGTGTCCTGATTAATCACATTACCTTATCACTGCTCGCCGGCAGCTTAATTCTGCTTTTTTGGAATTACCGTCAGTTATCGCGCTTAAATTATTGGTTATGGTTAGACAGGAGGCTGACTCCGCCGCAGGGCAGCGGCACCTGGGAAGGCGTGTTCAACGGTATTTACCGCCTGCAGGGCAAAAACCGCAGGCGCGTAGGCCAGTTAGCTTCTCTTTTAGCCCGGTTCAGACAAGGAGCTGAAGCGTTACCAGATGCCGCCGTGGTTTTGGATTCCGAGTTAAATATTCTCTGGTGTAATAAATTGGCGCAGTTAAGTTTAGGTTTAGTCTGGCCGCAAGATAACGGGCAGCGAATTAATAATTTGATTCGTCATCCTGATTTTTCAGGCTATTTAAGAAAAGCAAATTTTGATGAGCCGCTGGAATTATCCTCACCGGTTTCAGACTCTCATTTACTTGAAATCCGTTTAATGGGTTACGGCGATCGTCAGCTGTTATTGATAGCGCGTGATATTTCCCGGATCCGCCGGCTTGAAGGAATGAGAAGAGAGTTCGTGGCGAATGTATCCCACGAATTGAAAACGCCTCTGACTGTATTACAGGGTTATCTTGAGATGATGCAAGATACCATGCAGGAAGGCGACGTGAACCGGCATGCGCTGAACTTGATGCAGCAGCAATCAACGCGCATGAAGTCAATGGTCGAGCAGTTACTGGTTCTTTCAAGAATTGAAGACGCGGTAGACATCGATTTGCAGCAGACGATATCCATGCCGAAGTTAATGGCGACATTAGAAGAAGAGGCCGAAGCATTAGCTCAGGGGAAATATCATCTCAGATTTGAATGTGATGATTCGATTAACCCTCACGGGGATGAGCTTCAGCTCCGAAGTGCCTGCGGTAACTTGGTTTCTAACGCGATTCGGTATACCGACGAGGGCGGAACCATAATCGTTACCTGGAAGCCGGTGCCGACGGGAGCGGAATTCAGTGTTACTGATACCGGTTATGGTGTCGCCGCGCAACACATTTCAAGACTGACAGAGCGCTTCTATCGTGTTGATGACGCTCGTTCGAGAAAAAGTGGCGGCACGGGCCTGGGTTTATCGATTGTGAAGCACGCGTTAAGCCATCATCACAGTGAGCTTTCTATTGTCAGTGAATTAGGTAAAGGCAGTACCTTTAGCTTTATTATTCCAAGTCATTTGATTGATTGATTAATTAAGCAAATTTTACTTTCAAGGCTCTGATTTTTATCGGAGCTTTTTTGTATGCGAATTATTAATTCTGACACTTTTTACTTGCAATAAATATGTAGTAAAACTGTCAAATTGTCATACAAATGTAATTTAACAGAAATAAAATTGTCATCGTTGCGATTGATACTGATGTTGTTTTGATAATAACTCTCATAACTTTGGAGCATAAAATGAAACTGACAAGGCTTGTCGGCGCTATGACTTTAACCGCGGCCGGACTATTTTCAGCCGCGACTGCTGCGGCACTTGACCCGAAATTGCCGATCTACGAAAAGAGCAGCGGTGTTTCCGGAAATTTGTCTTCCGTCGGTTCTGACACCCTAGCGAACATGATGACTTTATGGGCTGAGGAATTCCAGCAACTTTATCCGAATGTAAATATTCAAATTCAGGCGGCGGGTTCCTCAACCGCGCCGCCGGCGCTGACTGAAGGCACTTCTCAGTTCGGCCCTATGAGCCGTAAGATGAAGCCGAACGAAGCGGAGGCTTTTGAAAAACATTATGGTTACAAGCCGACGGCCGTCCGTGTCGCCATTGACGCCCTGGCGGTTTTTGTTCACAAAGATAACCCTGTTAAAGGTTTAAGCATTCAGCAAATTGATGACATTTTCTCTTCGACACACAAGTGCGGCGGTAAAGATGTTCAGCGCTGGGGTGACGTTAACTTAAAAGGCGGCTGGACGCGAAAAGACATTCAGTTATACGGCCGAAACTCAGTTTCCGGTACTTACGGTTACTTTAAGAAGAAAGCGCTTTGTAAAGGCGACTTTAAGGCTAACGTAAACGAGCAACCCGGTTCAGCTTCTGTTGTACAATCTGTTTCTCAATCGTTAAATGCTATCGGTTATTCTGGAATTGGTTACAAAACAGCGGGCGTGAAAGCGGTGGCGCTCTCTAAGAAAGGCAAAAAGTACATTGAAGCAACCGCGGAGAATGCGGCCAACGGGACTTACCCGCTTTCACGTTACCTGTACGTTTACGTGAATAAGCATCCAAACAAGCCGTTAGACCCGATGCAGCGTGAGTTCTTACGTTACATTCTTTCAAAGCAGGGGCAGAAAATTGTTGAGAAAGACGGCTACGTTGCGTTACCACAAAAAGTGGCAATGAAAGATCTCAAGAAGTTAGGTATCAAACTTTAATTTCTTACTTTAAAGTGATTTTTAAAACGGCTCTTAATGAGCCGTTTTTTTGTTCATTAACTCACTTTTTGTAGCGTATAGATAATCAACCACTCTCAGTGTTTCGGTGACAAACACCTGTTAAAAATGTTTTTTCTAAAGAAGTCGATTATGTTCAGTGTTTCAGCGTAAAAAATGTTCAGATTCATCGGAGCCGGGAACTACCGGCAGTAGCGGGCTGAATCAGTGATTTCTAACTTTAACCACTTGAACTTAAATGATAAAAATGCTTAATCATCATTTTTAGCCCGCTACCCTACTGGTTGCTTAAAAAAAGATACATTATATTTCAAGGTATTAGTGCGGAAAGTGCCGTCTCCGACCCATCGCGGGAATACCCCCCAAGGGTCGCTTGAGTATGATAAGTGAACAATGTTTATCATCGGCATGACTTTATCTTTAACTTGTAAGTACACAATAACATCATTTTTGTCTTTGTTCATTGTATCTATGTTGTTTTTAAGTCTGATATTATCGGGGGCAATACAATTTTTAGAGCTTCCTTTCATTAGTGCTGTCTGCCCGTAAAAAGTAATCTTTTGGTCTTTGATACTGATCTTGCCCAACGAGTAGAGACAACTTGACTGGTTGGAGAAGTTTCCTGCGGCGTTATCATATATCGCTGCGTAATCATACCAAGGCCCTTCGATTGGGTAGTCATCTGTGGATGCTTTTGGAGAGTGAACTCCGGCAAATGCTGAAGAAGCTGTTAATAATAAAGTACAAATAAACAAGGCTGATTTTTTCATATTACGACTCCTAATCTTCGTCTGATACTTACTTAATGACTGAGAGCGATTGTCACGTCGTTTAAAATCGGAGTTACCGGAGTTAAGTTCGGAATTTCTTTCTCTGTCATTTTCTGCTGATACCCCATTAAAAATCAGATTACACGCATTTTCGTGCCAATGATAACTGAAAGATAACGTCTCCTTTGGACAGGATGTAATCTTCTTACACCAAGCAATTAACCCTCAAGCCATTAACCCTTATGACAAAGTCCACTCTATTTAATGAAGATTAGAATTTTAAATACATATTTATTCTAAAACATATTTATTCAGCTGAACATAAGAAGCTGACGATAAGTTTCTTCGGAATTTTGGTGCTCAGATTTGGTGCGATACAAGCGCGGCACAGGGTGCATAGCCGTAGCTATGTAACCGAAGTCGCAACGCCGTAGCGCGGTAAAGATGAGCATCAAAAAATGTCACAAACTTATGGTCAGCTACTTTGCAAACGTGAGGCAAAGTAAGTTTTTCGGCACAGCAGACGAGTTCGCAAAAACATCAATCTATCAGGTAAGCAAAGCTTACATTAGTACTCCATATGGAATATGGGATATGGAATGGAATATGGAGTACTATTTTTTTAAATCCGTTTAGTTTTTGACGCAACTTATTCCGGATACCTAAAAGATCTTATAACAATGTTTATTTGAACTAAAATCAGTCATATTGAATCGACTGTACTTGCTTATAGTATTTTCTTTAAAGGTATTAGCTTGGAAATAAAAAAGGATGATTGGCTTTATCTCGCCCCGGTTATTTCTGTTTTACTTTTTTTCGGTCTGCGAACGTCTGTAGGTTTTGAATCTTCAGTAACTATATCAATTACTTTGATGACGATTAGCTGGTGGGTTACTACTCCTGTTTCTGTTCCTGTTGCCGCACTTATTCCCGTCGTATTATTACCTTTATTCGGCGTGCTGACGCCTGAGCAGGCATCAAGCTCGCTGGGGCACCCTATAATTTGGTTGATCATTGGTGTGTTTTTTCTTTCTAAGGCCTTAGAAAGCTGCAAGGTGCATATCCGTCTGGCTGTATCTCTGATTCATTTTATCGGTATAACCAGTGCTAAGAGGCTGTTACTGGGTTTTACCTTTGCCTCGGGCTTACTCAGTATGTGGATAGCTGATGTAGCGACTGTAGCGATAATGCTGCCGTTAGTTCTGGCGATGACTAAAACTATCGAATCCAGAAAGTTCAAAATCAGATTGATACTGGCTATAACCTATGGCGCGAGTATCGGCGGTATGGGAACATTAATCGGCACGCCGACGAATATTCTTTTTGCCTCGATTTACCACATGCATACCGGAAAAATGATCACCTTCCTTGAGTGGATGCGAGTCGGTTTTCCTGTTGCCCTAGTGTGTTTAATGATTTGCGGTTTCTGGTTAGGACGGGGACTTGAGTTTGATGATGAAAAGTTCAATTTACCTGACTTAGGAAAGTGGCGTGAAGCTGAAAAGCGGGTACTCATTATATTTGCTTTAACTGCTTTAGCGTGGATGTTTAAATCGGCACCGTTCGGCGGTTGGAGTCAGTTATTTAATGTGACTGTAAGTGACGGACGCATCGCGATTTTGGGCAGCATGTTGATGTTCTTAGTGTCCGACGGTAAAGGACAAAGACTTCTGAGCTGGGAGCAAGCGGTGCAAATCCCCTGGGGGGTTATCATTATCATCACCGGCGGTTTTACACTTTCCAAAGGTTTGAATGCATCCGGCGTAAGCGATATTATCGGTCAGTTATTCAGTTTTGTTACCTACCTGCCGTTATTTTTGGTTGTGCTGTGCTTTTGCTGTATCACCGCATTATTAACGGAAACCACCAGTATTGTAACTGTTTCCACTTTATTCCTGCCGGTACTCGCTGTAGTCATTAAAAAGGCCGGCCTTACTTTCGATCTCATTCTTATTCCGGCAACCTTAGCCGCGAGCTGCGCATTTATGATGCCGGTAGCGATGCCGCAAAACGCGATCGCTTTTGCGAAAGGCAATTTAAAAGTGTCTGACATGGTCAAACTCGGTTCACCTCTGGCTCTTATGGTCGTCACGACTGTAGCGGTAATGGGTTACGCAATGCTGAGTTAGCGCTTCTTATCCGAATTCAGGAAGTTTAAATTCCGAGTGTTATATTTTTAGCCGTTATAAGCCAATGGCATTAACTCAACGCTACTTAATACACTTTTTGTTAACCGTTGAAAACTTGTTAACGGGTGCGATTAAAGTGTTCTGACCATCAGCTTTCGGGTATTTATAGTAGCTGACGATAAGTTTCTTCGAAATTTCGGTGCTCAGTTTTAGTGCGATACAAGGCGCGACGCAGGGAGCATAGCCGTAGCTATGCAACCGAAGTCGCAACGCCGTAGCGCGGTAAAGACGGGCATCAAAAAATGTCAGAAAATTGTATGGTCAGCTACTTACCTGCCGCCGTCAGCTCTTAAAGCTCTATGATTCAGCAAGCCGTTTGCATTTCAGGTTTGCGCCGTTTCCTTACACGCCGAAAAATGAGTTGATGAAAACGGCATATCACAGGATGTTGTTCCAAAACGCTCTGTGTAACCATGAAACGAATTAACCAAAGAATAAACGCCATAACCATGAACGATCTAAATCTTTCTTGCAGGTTTTGTATTGTTTAGCGTAACGGTAAGAACGATTACCGACTTTTTTGGCTACTCGGACTAACCACGGCTTTTTCTTGTATGTGCCGCGGCGATAGCCGCCCCAGCCTTCGTGATAGTTTAAATACTGCTGCCTGGCGTTCCATTTGGGAACACCATTGATTTTATGGGTTTTGGTAATAAACCAGCCCATAAAGTCCATCGCGTCGTCAAAATTACCGCGGCTTGACCAGCTGTTTCCCGTCTCTTTGACATAGTCATCCCAGGTCATGGTTTTAGCCTGAGCGTAACCATAAGCAGAACTTTTACGTCCGATTGGAATAAACCCTAAAAAATATTCCATGGGTGGCGCGGCATTATGCCTGAAGGAACTCTCCTGATACATCATAGCGATAGGCACATGAACAGGAACGCCCCACTTGTCTCTCGCATCTTTGGCCGCTTCATACCAATGACGATGCTCTTTAAAAATGGCACAGATATTATCCGGGTTTTTAGGCGGTGGTGTCGCGCAGCCGGTCATCAGCACGCATAAAACCAGACACATTAAACCTCTTAAAGTCATAAATAATCCTAGTTACTGATAGGTTCTGATTTACAAGGAAACGTTTCTTTTTTCCATTCAACCACTCGCCAAAAATCAGGGCTTTTTGCGGGCATCGGCATAGTTTTGTTAAATTTAGCGGCTAAATGGTAACGTTTACCTGATTCCATTTCTGATATTAACGTCTTAGTATTACGAAACTTTAACGAAACTTCTAAAGACGGGGCGCTGATCAACTCTGCAACGGTTATTTTATGCCGACCCGCGGGTAAATCGTAATAGGCCCGTGCCGGAACAGGCTTATCATCAATATGAGTGATCATTACCGGATACAAGCCGTCAGCGTCAGGCGGAATAAGAAAACTGGCAACGCTTGTGCAAGGCCGCTCATACTGAGAGCTTGAACAGCCGTTTAAACCAACAACTAAAAGAAGACTAAACAGGATTGTTTTTATATTCATGTCAGATAATTAAAGTAATCCTTCAAAAAATCATCAAAAGACTGAGTGGATCTAAACTCTATCTCTTGCTGCGCTTTTAAAGATGAATCCGTTTCTAACCGGTAATCAGCCCGCTCTTGTTCCGATAAAATAAAGTCAGCAAAAAGCGAACCGTACTCTTGAGCAAGTTCCATCGCCCATTGGCTTTGGTCTTTATTTTCCGGAACAAAATTCTGCAGGATTTGCCCGGATAAGGTTTTACCCGGATCAGCAATCGCCTGCCGCCATAAACTTAACGCATGGTGATATTCGCCGTCATCAGCGCCATCGAGTAAACCGGCGATTTGACTGAAGCCTTCAAACATCCCGGTCAGCCAGGCGGTCAAAGGTACAGGTTCACCATTACGCCGCAACTTTAACCCTTGTTCCCGGCCGGAGAATATCACGGAGTTGAGGTTTCGCTCCATTTCCTGATCATCAAGCTCTGATGATTTCGGCGACGGGCTCAGCAAGCAATAAAGCAAAAATATATCCAGGAACCGCACTTGTTCTTGAGTGATACCCAATGGTGAGAATGGATTGACATCCAAGGCTCTAACCTCAATATATTCCACACCGCCCCGGGCTAAAGCTTCTGATGGTTTTTCGTGTGTCATTGACACGCGCTTAGCGCGAACGGGCGAATAGAATTCGTTTTCAATTTGCAGAATACGATCGTTTAACTGCCGGTATTCATTACCGACCTTAACACCGATATCCGCGAAATTCGCTGAAGGCATACGAATCGCCCGCTTCATTCCCTGTAAGTACTCATACAGGGAGTTATAGCTGATCCCCAATGAGCTCTGCTCTTTATTGGTGTAACCTAAATCACTCATTCTCAGCGAGGTAGCGTGAGGCAGGTACAACGTACCCTTACCAGTTTTCTCAAACGGATATTTTTTCTCACCGCCTTTGAGAAAAGAACAACATAAGGCAGGTGAGGCACCGAAAAGATAAGGCAACACCCACATAATCCGGCGATAGTTACGAATAAGCCCAAAATAAGACTCAGAAATAAAGTCTTTCAAACTAAGTGAATAATCACTTTGCTGATGGAGCAGCGGCCATAGTCTGTCACTGACTGAAAAATTAAAATGCACTCCGGAGATAATCTGCATTCGCGCCCCGTAACGATGCGTAAGACCGATACGATATAATTTTTTTAATTTGCCGATATTCGAACTGCCATATTCGGCTACCGGTATATTGCTGATATCGCAAACAAAACAAGGCATACTAACGGGCCATAAATACTGACCGTTCAGGTTTTGCACCGTAAACGCGTGGGTTTTATTCAGCTCAGAGAAAAGCTCAGGAATACTTTCAAAAACGGGCGTAATGAACTCAAGCAGCGATTCGCTGTAATCCGTTGTGATCCGACTGTGTGTCAGCGCAGAACCTAATGCTTTAGGGTGTGAGTCTTCGGCCAGATGACCACTGCTGCCAATTCTTAAAGCTTCACGCTCAATACCACGCCTCATCCCTTTCAGGGCTTCACGTCCTTGTTCGTTCGCAAGACTGGCAATTAACTGACTGAATGTCTTCAATATGGACTTCTCTATTTGCGTAAGATGTTAAGTAAGACGTGTGATTATACTGTCAGACGTAATCTATGCATCAATAATTTTAAAAATTTTAATTTGTTATGAAGACTTTATAGCATAACGTATTATTTATGCTATTAATTTAGAATCAGAAGAAAGAACGGGGAAAGTCATCAGCCGGATGATAACGCTGAATCATTTTCATAACCAGGAGATTGCGGCGAAGGCCACTAAAACATATCGGACCGCTTTTCCGGTAAAAATCATCACGACAGACGGCAGCAAACGACACCGGGTCCAACCGGCGAACACACAAAGAAAATCCCCGATGACGGGCACCCACGATAAAAGCAAAGACCAGCAGCCGTACTTTTCGAATAGCTGCAGGGAATATTGATAACTTTTTTTTCGGCTTTCTTTTTCGCGGGCCGCTTTTCTGCCGACGTAACCCAAACCATAACTCGTCAAAGCCCCGAGTGTATTGCCGATTACGGCAACAACTACAAGGCTGACGATTAACCCGCAATCCTGTCTGATAAAGCCCGCGAGTATCAACTCTGAGCCTCCGGGCAGCAAAGTTGCCGCGAGAAACGCAGAAAAAAACATGGTCAGCAACATCAAAAACAAACACCTGATACTAATATTGGATAAAAGCGTACAAAATAATTGGTATAAAAGCGTACAAAATAAACTCTAAAACTTATGACAATAAGTTATAAGTAAATGCCATTTAGAAATGTGGCTTTGTATACTTAAAATAAAGAAACTTTTACTTATCTGTCGGTTAAAGATAAGGTAAAACATCCCATATCCGAACAATACAAAAATCTATCTGGAAAGTACATGATTCAATCCGCTTTACAACGTATTCCTTTTTGGCAAAAAGTACTTATCGGCTTTTTCCTGGGCAGCATTATCGGAGTTATTTTTGGTGAGCAGGCAACGGCCTTAAAACCGCTTGGTGATTTATTTATTTCCGCGATTAAAATGTTAGTCGCGCCGCTGGTATTCTGCGCCATTGTTACCAGTATTACCTCTAATGAATCTCACGGTAATTTAAAACGGTTAGCGGTAAAAAGCTTAGCCATGTTTATGTTCACCGGAACTGTCGCCTCATTAATCGGTTTAACTGTCGGCTCACTCATTGATATGGGCGGCACCATGCAATTAGCCGCCACCGCCGTGCGTGAGCGTAATATTCCGGGATTTGCTCAAGTATTGCTTGATATGATTCCGGTCAATCCGTTTAAATCTCTGGCTGAAGGTAACGTACTTCAAATTATCGTTTTTGCCGCATTGGTTGGTATAGCAATCAATAAGATAGGTAAAAAAGCTTTACCGCTTAAGAAAGTGTTCGACGCGGGCGCGGAAGTTATGTTTACCTTAACCGGCATGGTATTAAAGCTGACTCCGGTTGGTGTATTCGGTTTAATGGCTTGGGTTGTGGGCAAATACGGTTTATCAACTATGATGCCTCTGGGTAAATTTATTATCGCCGTCTATATCGCAGCCTTTCTTCATATCATTTTTGTATACGGCGGCCTGGTCGCTTTTGTCGCGAAACTGAGCCCGGTTCAATTCTTCCGCAAAGCGCTTCCGGCTCAACTTGTCGCGTTTACCACGGCATCCAGCTTCGGCACCTTGCCGGCGAGCACCAGGAGCGTTCAGTCTATGGGGGTGACAAAGGGATATCGCTCGTTTGTGCTTCCGCTGGGCGCGACTATGAACATGGACGGTTGCGGCGGTATTTATCCGGCCATCGCGGCAATCTTCATCGCACAAATATACGGAATCGATCTTTCCGCCCAGGATTACGTATTGATTGCCGTTACCGCCACCGTCGCGTCAATCGGTACCGCCGGAGTTCCCGGCAGCGCTATGGTCATGCTGACCGTGACACTCGGCGTGATCGGCTTACCGCTTGAGGGTATCGCCTTTATCGCGGCGATTGACCGTGTTATTGATATGATCAGAACCGCGACCAATGTTACCGGCGATATGATGACCGCGGTCGTTGTCGGCAAGTCTGAAGGGGAGCTGAACGAAGAGCGATTTTATTCAAAACAGCCGATTATTGATAAGCCCGGTACAGAAGAACAAGCCGGAAGCCGCCTGCAAACGTAACGCATTAATCGCCGAAAAAAGCTAATCAATATAGTGGATTAGCTTTTTATACTACTTTTATACTAAAAAAAGCACCGGGAAAATAAGCCTTAAATTGATTAATCATGTGCTCAAAACATTAACAAAGTTTAAGATGACTCCCTTATTACCCGCACCTATAATCAACTTACCGAAATTTACTCATGCCTTATATACTCCGGACTTGAGTAAATAAAAAGATTTTCGCATGAACAGTTTTTAAAAATAGAGGTTTTAATATGAGTACATCAATCCATTCAGTCAGGATGCCGGCTCCCGTTTTTGGTGATAATCCGGCAAATAACAGTGCCGGCAGCCAACGACTAGAGAGAGCCTACCGAGAACAGCAAGAACACGCCATTAATCAGTTTTTCACGCCGGTACTATTGCAATTCTTTCAGCGTTATAATGTCGGCGGTGATCAACGACAGCAATTTATGAAAGCCGGTAACCTGTTTCAGTCTTATGGTAATATGAGCGACTTTTTCAGCAATAATAACTTTATAAGTCTGTTATCTCAGGTTATGGGAGTAGTTAATATGCCGGCCGAAGCCGCGGGAGGTGATGACGAAGATGTTATTCGGCACACTTCAACCATGAATGCGGCGGCACAGCTAAGAGCGCAAATACCGGTCGACTCACGTAACGACTTCGACATTGAGTGTGCGATGACAAACCCGGATGTCATAGGTGATTCCGATTGTGAGAATGAAACTCAAAATGTAGGCATTCGATTACGGATGGGTTCAGATGATAAAGCTGAATACGCTTATTTAAACGGAGGGGTTCTGAACAACAGACAAATTAACCAGGTTGCCCAAAGGCATCAGGCTTTTGCGGCGCAACTTCCGAAATCCCAAGGGAACGGAACTGTCCTTAACGTTGTAAAGATGAAAGCCACTGACGTCATTAAAGCCGGATTCGAACTCTCTAAAGCTACTAAAGGCACTTCAGGATACGCGGTTGCCAGCCGGGGCAGTGACGCGGATAAATTGCGGGAGAAGCGGGATGAGCATTATAATGAGACCGTTATGACGGAAAATAGAACCGCACAGGTAAAACAAGCGGCAAGACAGAAACAAGAGATGGCTAAGAGTATGGATGAAGTAGCCGAGACTAGCGCAAAAGTTAATAAAACAATAGAAGAACAAGTCGAAAAAAATAAAAACTTAAGAGCCATAAGCGGACAATAAACCCGCTTATGGTACGGATGACGGCGGATACCGCCTCCGCGGTCGGGCAGAGCGCCTGAACCCGTGACGATACTATTAACACTGATGAACAACAAGCTCTGAAGTAAGAATGATTTTGTATTCAGGATAAAGATTATCCGAGATAAAGTCTTAATTAGAAGTAATTAAGGCTTTTTTATTTGAGAGTGAAAATATCAGGCAACGGCGGAAAAGGAAGAGTTCGAGCTTCCGGCGGGAGATAAAACCCATATCCTCTTAGCGGAGGCAGCGCTTGCGGTGACTGCCCCACCTCCGCGTGATTTTGGTACGCATGAGAGGATTCGAACCTCTGACCGCCTGGTTCGTAGCCAGGTACTCTATCCAGCTGAGCTACACGCGCGCCGAAAAAATGCAATAAAGGGGCAAACTGGTACGCGTGAGAGGATTCGAACCTCTGACCGCCTGGTTCGTAGCCAGGTACTCTATCCAGCTGAGCTACACGCGCGCTTTCAGGTTTACATAAAGCAGACTTATCTTTGACATAAGATGATGTGGTACGCGTGAGAGGATTCGAACCTCTGACCGCCTGGTTCGTAGCCAGGTACTCTATCCAGCTGAGCTACACGCGCATCAAAATCCGCTTAACAATAATGGCGGAGAGAGAGGGATTCGAACCCTCGATGGGAGATAAAGCCCATACTCCCTTAGCAGGGGAGCGCCTTCGGCCACTCGGCCACCTCTCCGTCGTCTTGTTGGCGCACATATTACTGTTTGAAGAAAATAAGTCAAATCCTTTTTGACGATAAAAACACGACTGAACTGATTTTAATCGAATTTCGCGCCAAACAAGCTTAAGTTGAAGTTTTTTCGGCAAATCTGTAGTTTTAAAACCAGAAATTGCCAATCTTAAACTTTTAAATACAACATTAACAAACTTGTTATCCCGGGTGAATCCTTAAAAAAATAAAACCCCGGGTAAAATCGAGTAGGGTGAGGCGTTAATGCCCCATCCCTGACTCTTCTACACAAATCTAAATTAAATTGAACTTTTTTAAAACCCGTTGATCTGATCAAGAAATTCCTTCACAAAGAGTAGCGAATAATGTCAATTTTTGATCATAAACAATGGGCGCAAGACCACTTTCAAAATGCAAAGCTTGGTGATTCCAGACGAACTGAAAGACTAGTGGAAACCGCTGCTGACATGGCTCGCTGCAGTGGGAAGTCTATCGCTTCATCCTGTCAGGGAGATGAAGCTAAGCAAGAAGGGGCTTATCGGTTAATCCGTAACGATAAAGTTTCACCGGAGGTGATACGCTGCTCAGGCTTTGACTACACAGCCGAACAAGCCAAGTCATATACAGAAATTCTGGCTATGGATGATACGACTTCAGCCGGCTTTAAACATAAGGTCGCATCAGAGCTAGGGAAACTTGGCAGCGTCAAAGATAAATCCCGCGGGTGGTGGATTCACTCAACCTTATTGTTAGATGCCTTTACCACAAAAACCATTGGGCTTATTCATCAGGACTGGTGGTGCCGTCCTGACGACCCCGCAGACGCCGATGAAAAAGAAAGCGGAAAATGGGCGGATGCGTCGCACTTTTGCCGCCAACGCTTAGGTGACACTATGTCCCGGGTTATTTCGGTCTGTGACAGAGAGGCGGACATACAAAGCTATCTGCAAGATAAGCAAGCCCATAATGAACGTTTTGTCGTGCGGGCGAAGCATAACAGAAAGATCCTTGAGTCTGAATTACCCTTATTTGAATATCTTGAAACCCAGCCAGAGCTGGGGTCATACACGATAGATATCCCGCAAAAAGGAATGAAAGACAGTAAAGGGAAACCCGTTAATCGAAAAGCCAGAAAAGCCAAATTGACGGTAAAAGTGGCGACGGTCACCCTGAAGTCTGAGGGTGAGATGAAGCCGGTTAACGTGGTTTATGCTCAAGAGAAAACCTCAAAAAAAGAGGTAGAGCCGTTGCGTTGGGTGTTGCTGACAACAGAGCCTGTAGGAACCTTATCGCAGGCCTTGCGTGTTATTGATATTTATACCGCAAGGTGGCGGATTGAAGATTTTCATAAGGCGTGGAAAACAGGCGCCGGTGCCGAGCGTCAGAGGATGACTGACCCCAAAAACTTAGAAAGAGCGTTATCGATTCTCGCTTTTATCGGTGTTCGGTTGCTGCAATTAAGGGAGGCAATAACTATCCCGTATTATTTACGTAAAAAAGGGTTAGTCGAAGCGGCTAATGAACTGGAAAATCAAAGCTGCGAAACCGTATTCGAAGAAGATGAATGGAAGGTATTGATGAAGGTGAAAAAGCCAAGGGGCTGGAATGGCAAAGATGTGCCAAGCTTGAAATGGGCTTATCAATCGCTCGCAAAACTGGGCGGTTTTACAGACACCAAACGTACGGGTATTGCGGGTTGGGAAACAATCTGGGAAGGCTGGAGAACCCTTCAATCTTATGTTGTAGGATATCGGACAGCAAAAGAAATGCTAGCTGATGGTAGTGTTTAGAAATCTGTGTCATTTCGGTAAAATGTCAAAAACAGGAATGACATAATGACTCAAAATTTCGATTTCAATAAAGCTTTAGAACAACTTCAATCAGGTAAAGGTTTAACTGGTGCGGATGGTGTTCTCACCCCTTTAATCAAACAACTAACAGAAGCAGCGCTTAAAGCAGAACTTGATCAACATTTAGACTCAGATCTTGAGCCCAATCGAAGAAATGGTTTTAGTAAAAAAACCGTTAAATCTTCAGTTGGCGAATTTGAGTTAGAAACGCCAAGAGACAGAGCCGGCAACTTTGAGCCTCAGCTTGTCAAAAAAAATCAAACTAAGCTCTCTGATGAAATTGATCGTAAGATTTTGTCAATGTTTTCAATGGGTATGAGTTATCGTGATATCAAATCTCATGTGGCTGATTTGTATGGTTTAGAGCTTTCAGAAGCCAGTTTGACGGCTGTGACCGATCAGCTTATTCCTCAGCTCAAAGAATGGCAGCAACGCAGTTTAGACGAGGTCTATCCAATTATTTGGCTGGATGCGATTCACTATAAAGTCAAAGACAATGGTCGCTATGTCAGTAAGGCTATTTACACGATTCTAGGCGTTAATCTCGAAGGTAAGAAAGAGTTACTTGGCCTGTATCTTTCAGAGTCAGAAGGTGCTAATTATTGGCTTTCGGTACTGACCGATCTTCATAATCGTGGTGTTAAGGATATCTTAATTGCTTGTGTTGACGGGTTAAACGGTTTTCCTGAAGCTATTGCCAGCATTTACCCGGAGACAGAAGTTCAGCTTTGCGTAATTCATCAGGTACGCAACTCAATGAAGTATGTGGCATCTAAGCATCAAAAGGCGTTTATGGCTGATTTAAAGCCGGTTTACAGAGCGACAAGTAAATCGGCTGCTGAAACGGCTTTAGATGAGCTGGAAAACAAATGGGGTAGCCAGTATCCAATCGTTATCGACTCTTGGCGCAGAAAGTGGGAGAACTTGTCCGTTTACTTCAAATATCCAGAATATGTACGTCGAGTGATTTACACGACCAATGCGATTGAAGCCGTACATCGCCAGTTTAGGAAACTCACCAAAACAAAAGGGGCATTTCCAAATGAAAACAGCTTGCTAAAATTGCTTTATGCGGGAATATTGAATGCCTCTAAAAAGTGGACAATGCCAGTCCAAAATTGGAGGCTAGCATTGTCACAATTTGCAATCCATTTTGAAGGCAGATTGGATAACGTATTAGAAATTTAGAATTTAGGCTGACACAGAATTTTGAACGCCCTCTAGCTGATGGTGAAATGCTTTGAGATCTGATCAAGAGACAGGCCCCATCCCTCTCACAGAACCGTACGTACGGGTCTCGTATACGGCTCCTGCTTAATTTTATTTGTACTCTATTATTTTGTACTGAGCACATAGCCCGTCCGTACTTCTTCAAGACTGTATAGCCCCATCTCTGTAAACCATTTATTCGGCATCGAATAGTGAGCTAGCGGACTCTTTGAGTTCTTCCACCGTCTCATATGGATATACTTAAATGGTGGCTTAAAGCCAAGCTGCTTCAGTCTCCTATGTAACCTTTTCGGTTTTTTCCATAGTCGCAGTTGAATACTTCTCAGTCTTCGTCTTAGCCATGTGGCTAGTTTCTTGAATTCACTACCAACATTCGCTATTCGAAAGTATTGACTAAACCCTCTTAATTTCGGATTTAACTCTTGTATCACTCGTTGCAGTGGCTTGCCACCATTGCGCTTAGTGAGAGCTTTTAGCTGCGCTTTGAAGCTATTCAGCTTCTTGGATTGGATGGTCGTGTATTTACTGCCAATCTCTACTCCGAGAAACTTTACCCCATCATCACTATGCGTAATATGGGTTTTACTTCGATTTACCGTCAACTTTAAGTCTTTTTCGAGTAGCTTTGTCGCTTGCTTCAAGGCGTTTTCTGCACCTTTGCGGCTGCGACACAATATCAGGATATCGTCGGCATACCTGACCAGTCGATGGTTTCGGCGTTTCATCTCTTGGTCAAAGGCATCAAGGTAGATGTTCGCTATCAGCGGACTGATCACCCCGCCTTGCGGACTTCCTGTTACTGTTGCTTGCCAGTTGCCTTCTACAATGACTCCACTTTCAAGAAACAATTTTATCAACTTTAAGATGCTGCCATCTTTTACCCTTTTGCTTATGCTCGATAAGATTAACTCTTGGTCGAGTAAGTCAAAGCATTTGGATAAATCCATATCCGCCACATGTTTTAAATCATATTGACGAATAAACATCGTGGCTTTATTAATGGCATCGTGACAGCTTCTATTAGGTCGATATCCATAGCTTGACGGATGGAACTGCTCTTCAAATATCGGACTCAGTATATCGTTTAGGCACTGTTGTACGATTCGGTCTCGAACTGTTGGTATACCAAGCTTTCTCACTCCACCGTCATCTTTCGGGATTTCTGCCCGTTTGACGGCTGAAGGCCGGTATTGCTTGGTTTTAAGTTCGATAAGAAGTTTATCAAGTTCATTGCTCAGATTTGAAGCGAATTGCTCTAAGCTCTGCTCATCTATACCAGCAGCGCCTTTGGCTCTCCAAACTTTCTTAAATCCGTCGTACAGTGCTTCCTTATTGAGTAAGCGACCGTACAGGCTGTAATGAACTCTCATTGACTCCTCTGTGTGCGTTGTTTGGGTTCAGTTTCATGTTTTCATCAGTTGGTATATTTCATTCAGCGTCAACGCCTTCTAGCACTTGGCAATATACTTTGATATTAACTGAATTACTCCCATGTACGGTTTCTGTCTCCAGAGCCATTATTCCTAGTGGCTCCAGTCGGAATTACCTCACTCGCTAAAGTGATTTTCTATACCTGTGAAAAAAAAAATCCTGTCCATCACAAGCTTCAATTAAGCTTCACCCCTTCGCCGACATCAAGGCTTTTGGCTATTGATGTCGCCAATGAACTACATCACTGGTCAATCCAGTTTTACCCTCCACACCATTACTGGCTTTCATCGGCTGGATTTTACTCACTACTACGGGCTCATCTGCCACCTCGCACCAACTTTTATCTTGAGTTTCCTCTTGTATAAAAGTTTCTGGTTGATTCCGGATTTGGTGTCAGGCTTCCCCAGTTACTGCACTGGCTCCCTGTTAGAAATTCCACCCTCAATCACATGATAGAGTTGACTGAGTATATGGCGTTGCGCTATTTCGCACGCTTACCTCTCTACCTTGCCGAATCAGGTTCGCTTTCGCTGTGTACCTCTAACTTCCTATGGCTTCCTTCAGACCCTGCCGTTAGCCAACAACGCCCTTGCCATTCAGATTATCTTCCCCTCAGTCAGGGTGATACAGACTTCTTTCAATCTGTCGGGTTTGCCAGCTTCGCTGGGCAAACAAAAAAGTCAGTAACAAATACTGACTTTTATCCTGACTAAACACTTACGATACTAGAAATCGCCGTCTTCTGTAGAATTATCTTTCTCAGACTGAATGCGTTGATAAATTTCTTCACGATGAACCGATACTTCTTTCGGTGCGTTCACACCAATACGTACCTGATTACCTTTAACACCTAAAACTGTAACAGTGACATCATCACCAATCATCAGTGTTTCACCAACACGACGAGTCAAAATCAGCATTCGATCGCTCCTTTAGTTTCCATTTCAGCGTACTTCCGACAATTTCCGATTTACGCTTATTATAAGGTTAGCTTAGTACAAATTAATAGTATTCAACATCCGAATCGTTGTTGAATCAGTTTTTATCGAATCCGAACGAACTGAGACGTGCACGAACGGTCTGATATAACATTTCATCATCAATGATAATTGATAACTTATTTCTAAAGCTGCGGTTAAATTAACATGAATCACCCGGATTCTAAAGGTATCCAATACCTTATGTTAGCTTACAGCAACTTTCTGTTCAGGTTCAGCACTCCGAACGAAAATTTTGTCTTTGAATCACTGAATCTGAACGTCAAAGTATAGCATAAGCTATAGTGTAACTATTAATTTTCTAACAGCACTAACAGGTCTTCACCTTTACGTTCAAAAAGTTTCATTTGTAACGTTAAAGGAATCCGTAACATCACAGCAGCGGTCCGATAGGTTACTGAATTCATCTCAATAACCTATCGGCGCCTTAAGTGTTAAGCTAACCGCTCACTGACCCAAGGTAATACCTGCTCCAATGCGTTATCTAAGTTTTCCGGTCGGCTGCCGCCGGCTTGCGCCATATCCGGACGGCCGCCGCCTCTGCCGCCGACGTGCCCGGCTACCATACCAACAAGTTCGCCGGCTTTGACTTTTGACGTTAAATCTTTTGTCACGCCGGCGATTAAGTTCACTTTCGTTTCACCAGCGATGCCTAATACAATGATCCCAGAACCGATCTTTTGCTTTAATTCATCCTGTAAACCACGTAATGACCCGGCATCAACGCCTTCCAGCTTTTTGGCGAGCACCTTGATACCGTTTATCTCAATAGCGTCACTTACCAAATCAGCGCTTGACGCGGAGGCAAGCTTACTCTTAAGCCGCGCCACTTCTTTCTCAAGCTGTTTTGCTTTATCTAATTGCGCCTGCAATTTTACAACTAATCCGTTCGGCTCGGCTTTTAATAATGACGCGGCGTGAGACAGCTCATTTTGCTGAGCGTTCACAAGTTCAATAGCCGCGCTGCCCGTTACAGCCTCAATACGACGAACGCCTGCCGCGATGCCTGACTCCTGCGTGATCTTGAATAAACCAATATCACCCGTACGACCCACATGAGTACCGCCACAAAGTTCAATTGAGAAATCACCCATGGTAACAACACGAACTTCTGAGTCATACTTCTCACCAAACAGCGCCATTGCGCCCTTCTCTTTGGCTGAGTCGATATCCATAACCTCAGATTTAAGTTCATGGTTACGGCGAATTTGGTGGTTAACCAGATTTTCAACGGTAACTAACTCATCATGTTTAACCGCTTCAAAGTGTGAAAAGTCAAAGCGTAAGCGGTCCGGCTCAACCAAAGATCCTTTTTGAGTCACGTGCGTACCCAGCACTCGGCGTAAAGCGGCATGCAGTAAGTGAGTCACACTGTGGTTAAGCTGAGTTCGATGACGACGCTGCTGATCCACTCTCGCGTCTACTGCGACAGCCGCTTTTACTGTTCCTGAAACCACTTTACCGATGTGACCGAAAGCAGAACCGTATTTTTGAGTATCGGATACTTCAAACTCAAAGTCTGCAGCGATTAACTTACCTGAATCTCCGACCTGACCGCCGGATTCAGCATAGAAAGGTGTATGATCAAGAATAATGATCCCTTCTTCACCAGCTGACAAAGACGCGGCTTCCTGCCCTTCTTTCAGCAACTTAATGACCTTGCTGTTGTCACGCAGAAGTTCATAACCCGTAAACTCAGTCTCATCGTCAATTGCGAGGGTATTTGAATAATCGGCTGAGAACTGACCCGCCGCTTGCGCGCGCGCTTTTTGCTTCGCCATCTGTGCGTCAAAGCCGGCTTCATCAACGTCGATGTCACGCTCACGACAAACGTCAGCCGTCAGATCCACGGGGAAACCATAAGTGTCATATAACTTAAATAAGGTTCCGCCGTCTAACACTTTACCATTTAACTCCTCTAAAGCGGCGTCAAGGATGGATAAACCACGTTCAAGCGTGCGAGCAAACTGCTCTTCTTCTGCCTGAAGCGCTTTTTCAACAATGGCTTGAACTTCTTTTAAACCGTTTGCCGCATCACCCATAACGTCAATCAAAGTCGGCACTAACTTATAGAAGAAAGTCTCCGCCGCCCCCAGTTTGTTACCGTGGCGCACGGCACGACGTATAATACGGCGTAAGACGTAACCGCGACCCTCGTTTGACGGCATCACACCGTCAGCAATCAAAAACGCGCAGGAACGAATATGATCGGCAATGACACGCAGTGATTTTTGCTCCATATCTTCAGTGCCTGTCAATTCAGCCGCTTTAGCGATAAGTTTCCGGAAAATATCGATATCATAGTTTGAGTGACCGCCTTGCAAAATAGCGGCGATACGCTCAATACCCATACCGGTATCAACTGAAGGCTTAGGTAGCGGCTCCATAGTGCCGTCAGCCTGACGGTTATACTGCATGAATACCAGATTCCAGATTTCAATGAATCGGTCACCATCCTCTTCAGGCGTGCCCGGCCGACCGCCCGAGATATGCTCACCGTGATCGTAAAAAATTTCAGTACATGGACCACAAGGACCTGTATCGCCCATTTGCCAGAAGTTATCTGACGCGTATTTAGCTCCTTTGTTATCACCGATACGAATGATACTTTCTTCAGGTACGCCTATTTGATCACGCCAGATAGTGAATGCTTCATCATCAGTTTCGTAAACGGTTACGCACAGCTTTTCCGCGGGCAGTTTTAACTCTTCAGTTAAGAATGTCCACGCAAAACGAATTGCATCTTGCTTAAAGTAATCACCGAAACTGAAGTTACCCAACATTTCAAAAAAAGTGTGGTGTCTTGCCGTATAACCGACGTTATCTAAATCGTTATGTTTACCACCCGCGCGAACGCAGCGTTGTGATGTCGCGGCTCGCGTGTATGAACGTTTTTCCTGACCTAAAAATAAGTCCTTAAACTGGTTCATCCCCGCATTTGTAAAAAGTAACGTCGGATCGTTATGCGGGACAAGAGAACTGCTATCAACAATTTGGTGGCCGTTTCGACCAAAAAACTCTAAAAACGCTGTTCTGAGCGCTGCGGTGGTTTGATACATGAATACGTCCTGAGTATTGGAATACATTAAAACTACAAGCAAAAAAGTGGCTGACCCGGTTTCGCCGAAACTGACTTCAATGCTTAAAACACACAAACGCAGCGATTATATACTGATAGAGTAAGAAAATATATCTGCTGAGATACAGATACGCTGAGGACTGACACAACTTGCGCCTCATGATGTCTAGGTACCGCACATTATGATATTTCGCCCCAAAATCACTTCCCTGTTTTTGCTGTCGTTTGTTTTTAGCTTAATACAAACAGGTAAAAGCGAGGTGCAGTCATTACCGACATACAAAACTGTCTTACTTCGTTTAGAATGACTGAATTCATTCTTCGTGCCTTGATATCGGCAATGTTAAGCGGTAGCAAACCGGGAAGTTATTACGGGACAGTTTCTAAACCATAACACGCTTGCTCATAGTCAAAACCCTGCCCCATTAGAAAACGAATTCGTTTGGCTTTTTCTTTGTGATCAGCAATAGGTTTATTGGCGTATTTCTTAGCAGCTTTTTCTTTGGCTAGCTCAAACCAATCACAATCTGATTCATTAATGACTTCAGCAACAAGTTCTGAACTCAAGCCTTTTAGCTTCATAGCTTGATTGATACGGATCGGGCCGTGGCCTTTGTAAATGTGAGAGCGAAGAAGGGACTGAGCAAAACGTTTATCATCAATATAGCCGCTTTGTTCACAAGCATCGAGTACCGTTTCGATTTCGGTTTCCTCAAAGCCTTTGGCTTCGAGTTTTTGTTTTATCTGCTGCCTGGAATAATCACGGCCAGCTAATAAGCTGACCGCAACTTGTCTAGCACTGGGTGTGCTTTTCATTTATTCAGTTCTTATCAAAATGAAATTTAGAATACTTCACCGGTTTCTAAATCAACATTTTCCTCACCAGCAGCTGAGTCAGAAGCACCCGGCTTGCTTAATAGCATGGCACGAAGCTGCTGATCGATTTCTTGAGCGACAGCCGGGTTTTCAACAAGGAATTTACCTGCGTTAGCGCGGCCCTGACCAATCTTGTCACCTTTGTAGCTGTACCAGGCGCCGGATTTTTCAACTAGCTTGTGCTGAACACCTAGGTCAACCAGTTCACCGATGCTGTTAACACCTTGTCCGTATAGAATTTGGAAGTCAGCTTGCTTAAATGGTGCAGCAATCTTGTTCTTAACCACTTTAACGCGGGTTTCGTTACCTACGACTTGGTCACCTTCTTTTATTGCACCTGTACGGCGAATATCAAGACGAACTGAAGCGTAGAACTTAAGTGCGTTACCGCCAGTAGTTGTTTCTGGGTTACCGAACATTACACCAATCTTCATACGAATTTGGTTAATGAAGATAAGTAGCGTGTTTGACTGCTTGAGGTTACCCGCAAGCTTACGCATTGCCTGGCTCATCATACGTGCCGCTAAGCCCATGTGAGAGTCACCAATTTCACCTTCAATTTCTGCTTTTGGAGTAAGTGCCGCGACCGAGTCAACAATAATGACGTCTACCGCACCGGATCGCGTTAAGGCGTCACATATCTCAAGCGCCTGTTCACCGGTGTCAGGCTGAGAACAAAGCAGGTTATCAATATCAACACCTAAGTTTTTCGCATAAACAGGGTCTAGCGCATGCTCAGCGTCGATAAAGGCACAGGTCTTACCCTGTTTTTGCGCTGCCGCGATAACTTCTAAGGTGAGCGTTGTTTTACCTGATGATTCGGGGCCGTAAATTTCAACGATACGACCCATTGGTAAACCACCGGCGCCGAGGGCGACGTCTAATGACAATGATCCGGTAGATATAGTTTCAACATCCATTGAGCGGTCTTCACCCAACTTCATGATTGAGCCTTTACCAAATTGCTTTTCGATTTGACCCAATACAGCGCTCAGAGCTTTTTCTTTGTTAGCGTCAGCTGCCATTGCTATCCCCTCTCTTTGAACACTTTTGTCAAGACAAAAGGTTATACAGTTCTAAGTTTTATACAGTAGATGGTGGTTAGTATACTGTACAATCATACAGTATCAAGGGTTATCGAAAAAATTTTCAGAATCTGTTCTGAACCCGGATTTATTTGCTGCTAAGATACGCCCCAGTATTTTAAAACCAATAACGGATCACACAAGGCAGATGAAAACTGAGTTAGCCAATTTAGACAGTCACACTCCGATGATGCGCCAGTATCTGACCATGAAAGCGCAGCATGATGATATGTTGTTATTTTATCGCATGGGTGACTTTTATGAACTCTTCTATGATGACGCTAAAAAATCGTCAGAATTACTTGGAATTTCATTAACCGCACGCGGGAAAAGCGGCGGTAATCCAATCCCGATGGCGGGTATTCCTTATCATTCAGTTGAGAGTTATCTGGCAAAATTGGTGCAATTGGGGCAGTCGGCCGCTATTTGCGAACAAGTGGGCGATCCGGCGACATCAAAAGGCCCGGTCGAGCGTAAAGTCGTTCGTATTATTACTCCGGGCACGTTAACCGACGAAGCCTTGTTACGGGAAAACCAAGACAACTTGCTTGCCGCCGTTTACAGCCTTAAGAGCCGTTTTGGTTATGCCACCTTGGATCTCGCCTCAGGCCGCTTTGTTGTCAGCGAGCTTGAAAATCAGGAAGCGTTAGAAGCCGAATTACAGCGCACTAAGCCCGCCGAACTTCTGTATAGCGAAGACTTCAGTGAGATGACGTTGATCGGCTCACTTAAGGGTACACGCCGCCGCCCTGAGTGGGAATTTGATTACGATACCGGTCATAAGATGCTGCTTGAGCAATTCGGTACTCGTGACTTAGCCGGATTTGGTATCGGCGACGCCAGACTGTCGATTCAGGCGGCTGGCTGCCTGATGCAATATGTCAAAGATACTCAAAAAGCGGCTCTGCCGCACATTAATGCCATTACCCGCTTTAATCAGACGCAAAGCATTGTTTTGGACGCGGCGACTCGCCGTAATTTAGAATTAACGCAAAACCTTTCAGGTGGTTTTGAAAACACACTGGCATCGGTTTTAGACGCGACGGCGACACCGATGGGCAGCCGGATGCTGAAACGCTGGATTCATCAGCCGCTGACCGATCACGGCCATATCCGTTCCCGACAAACCGCCGTCATCGAAATGATTGATTGCAACCTTTATGAAGAACTGCATGAACAACTGAAAATTCTCGGTGATATTGAGCGTATCATGGCGCGTTTGGCGCTGAGAACCGCCCGCCCGCGTGACTTCGCCCGCTTACGTCAGGCGCTTGATACTTTACCCGTCATTCAGCATTTATTAGAAGATACCGAGTCCGGGCACATCATTAACCTGAAAAAGTATTTAGGCGAGTTCCCGGAGGAAACCCGATTACTGAAAAAAGCCATTGTCGACAACCCGCCGACGCTGATCCGCGACGGCGGCGTAATTCGCGAGGGCTACAACGCTGAACTTGATGAGTGGCGCTCGCTGAGTGAGGGCGCCACCAGCTTCCTGGAGCAGCTTGAGCACAGAGAAAAAGACAATACCGGCATTCCGACGCTGAAGGTGGGTTATAACCGGGTTCATGGTTATTACATTGAGGTCAGTAAAGGCCAGTCGGATAATGTACCGTTAAGCTATCAGCGCCGTCAGACGCTCAAAAATACTGAGCGTTATATCACGCCGGAATTAAAAGAATACGAAGAGAAAGTGCTTTCCAGCCAGGGCAAAGCGTTAGCGTTAGAAAAGCAGCTCTGGGAACAATTGTTTGATTTAATTCTGCCTAAACTCCATGAACTTCAGCGATTCGCCGGAGCCGCCGCTGAACTTGATGTATTAAGCTGTTTTGCTGAACGCGCGCAAACGCTCAGCTATAACTGCCCTGAGTTGGTAAGCGAAACGATTATTCGTATTGACGCCGGCCGTCATCCTGTCGTTGAGCAGGTGAGTGACACGCCGTTTATCGCCAATCCGGTTTGTTTAAATAACCAACGTAAGATGCTGATTGTGACCGGTCCGAATATGGGCGGCAAGTCGACTTATATGCGTCAGACCGCGTTAATTACCATAATGGCGCACATTGGTTGTTTTGTTCCGGCCGGACACGCTGAAATTGGTTCTGTCGATCGCATCTTTACCCGAATCGGGGCTTCTGACGATTTAGCCTCCGGCCGTTCTACTTTTATGGTTGAAATGACCGAAACCGCCAATATTCTTCATAACGCCACGGCAAACAGTTTAGTGCTGATGGATGAAATCGGCCGCGGCACATCAACTTACGACGGCTTATCACTGGCCTGGTCCGCGGCGGAGTATTTAGCGCGGAATCTTCATGCCATGACCTTGTTCGCCACTCACTATTTTGAGCTGACTCAATTACCTGAGACTACGGCGAACGCAGTTAATATTCACCTTGACGCCGTTGAGCACGGCGACACCATTGCTTTTATGCACGCGGTTCAGGAAGGCGCGGCAAGCAAAAGTTACGGGCTTCAGGTCGCGGCCTTAGCCGGCGTTCCTGATAGTGTTATCAGAGCCGCGAAGCAAAAGCTTCACTTGCTGGAAAGCCGTGAGCATGAAGCCGGAAAACCGCGGCAACAGGACTTAAGCCTGAGCTTTGCTGAGCCTGCTGTCTCACCGGAGCTTAAAGAAGTCCAATCAATGCTGGAACAAGTCACACCGGATGACCTAACACCGAAACAAGCGCTGGAGCTCGTGTATTCGCTGACTAAGCTGTTATCCTAATCAAATCTACTCAGTGCTGTTTGTTTTTGACTGATTAACCTGCAAAGCGGATAGCACAGTCAGCCGTTAACGTCGGATATTAAAATATTGTTCCACGACTTCTTTTTTTATTTCCTCACGGCGTAAACGACTACAAGCGGCGACCACCTTCTCTCTGAACTCAATCAGGCTTTTGTTATTTCCGGTTATTTTCATGTCCCTGAATAAGAACGTGAACGCCTCTGCGGCTTTCTCATCAAGCGGAGGTGTTCTTCTGCCCGTAAAGTGTGTCTCAACATCAAAACCTAACTCACCGAAGAACCGATCAACATTGATAAAAGGAACATCAAAAAATTTTTTAATAAAGCTGATGCCACCCTTAACGAGCTGAGATTTTAAAATGGCGGCCTCATGTTTAACATAGGTGACCTTTACAATCGGAACAGACCAGCGAATAAAAAACGGGAAAGGAAACATCTCGTCTTCGTTTAATTCAGGCAATACAAACGTAAGAGGATTTTTAAGCAATGACTCAAATTTTTCTTTAGTTTCGTTATCCCTGATGTTCACCTCTGTTTCTTTACCATTGTGCTTAATCAGTGTCTTAGACTTTGCTCCGTGATAAGCGCGATGGTGAGTTATCCGCCCTCCGTTAGGGAAAACCCAATTTATTACCCGGGAGTCGGAATGTTTGTCAACTTGTATACCAATCTTGTATGTTTTGTTAATATCACTGATTGGCGGCGTTTTTTTCTTCTCTGAATCTGACACTTGCGGCGACTCGGGTCTATGCGAAAGCCAAAAATCAGAAAAAGCCTCAAACTCTTTATTGCAGTTAACACGTAAAGGAGCGGTTTGTTCCGCGTTAACTAAAACAATTTCATTTCTTGTCGCGTCCGGGCGGGTCGAACACACCAGACTTAATTCGCTTGAAAATTTAAAAGTAATAGATTGACCGATATCGGCTCGTGCCGCCGGAGCAGCCGGAGCTGATGGTAATGCGCTAGCCATATGACATTCTCTATAATTGCCGGAGCTCGAAAATAACACGCCGGGGCAAACGCATCAACAGATCTGTTTCAGACTTCTGATAAGCTAAGGCGAAGCACGCTAATCAGGAAATTATGATGAGTGTTTCAGGCGTTATACCCTCAAAAATATGATCCGAGCGTTCCCGTGATTAAGCCGCTTAATAAAAAATAGAAGCGTTAAATGACCATTTGACAACATAATATAATGACAGTCTTAAAGAAGAGTTAAATGGTGAAGTGATTATTCCGGGCTGAAAGTTGTTCAAAAAACTTTCTGAAACATGACAACCGGGGTTTCTCTCAGAACGGACTTTATTGTAAATATTGATAGAGCTGATAGCGGTTTTACTATACGGTATCTTATGTCAAAGCCTATGACTCTTCACGGAGGAATAAAATGAACAATCACCGAAACCGAGCGCAAGTATTACTCATCGCGTCAGTCACAGCGTCCGCGTTCTTAACCGGGTGCGGTCAGCAGCAAGAACGGACAAAGGCGGCGGAATCGATACGCCCGGTTGAAATTTATACCGTGAAACCGGCGTCGGACTCAGGCAGCTGGCATTTTCCCGCTACGGTTGCCGCTTATCAATCCGCCGACCTGGCTTTCAATTCGGGCGGCAAGCTGGTTGAGTTTAATGTCACTCAGGGTCAGCAAGTGAAAAAAGGACAGCTGCTCGCCGCTATTGACGACCGTGATGATAAAATCAAGGTGACCTCAGCTAAAGCCGGCTTTAATCAAGCCGAGAATGCCTATAAACGCGGTCAGCGGTTAATCAAAAACGCCACAATTTCTAAAAATGATTATGAGCAATTAGAGTCACAGTACAAAATCACCAAGTCGCGGTTAAAATCAGCGCAAAAGGCGTTAAGAGACACCAGACTTTACGCCCCTTACGCGGGTGCGATTTCAGTTACCAGCGCACAGAACCACGATACGGTCGCCGCGGGGCAAGCGATTATTTCTTTGATTGATTCAGAGAAGTACAGCGCGAAATTTGATATTTCAGCGGACAGAATCAATTACCTCAAAAACAGAGCATCCAGAAACGCTGACGTGGTATTCACAACATTAGGCAATGAGAAAGCCCGCGCTGATTTTAAAGAGATTTCTCTGATCCCGAGCAGTAATCATTCTTATGAGGTGACCTTATCTTTCGTTCCGCCTGAACATCTTGCCGTGCTGCCGGGTATGAGCGTTCAGGTGCGAATTGAAAACACATTAACAACCGGTAAAGACGCGTTACTCGTACCGGTGAAAGCGGTGATCAGTAACGGTAAAGAAACTTATGTCTGGAAAATCGACCCGAAAACCATGACCGCGGTAAAACAAGATATCGTGATCAGCAATAGTGCCGGCGAGCTGGTATCGGTTGCCTCGGGTCTGAAAGCGGAAGATCAAATCATAACCGCGGGCGCGCCTTACGCCGTTGAGGGTATGAAAGTGTCAATCTGGCAACAAGGCAAATGAGATGAATATCGCAGAATTTTCTATTCGTAATAAAGTCATTTGTTTTATCGCGATACTCGTAACCTTAACCGGCGGCTGGAACGCCTTTCAAAATATGATCCGCCTGGAAGATCCGGAGTTTACCATCCGCCGGGCTCAGGTCATCACTTACTACCCGGGCGCGACATCTCAGCAAGTGGCGGAGGAAGTCACCGACCCGCTTGAAACCGCGATTCAGCAGTTAGCCGAAGTCAAGGAAATCACTTCCGTATCCAGTGCCGGCAAATCAGAAATCAGCGTCGAAATTAAGTATGAGGCATCCGAAACCCGGGATCAGCTCCAGACCGTCTGGACAAAGTTAAGGAACAAAGTCAGCGACGCCAGGCGTTCGTTACCGCCGGGCACCAGTGACTCCATTGTCGCCGATGATTTTGGCGATCTGTTCGGCATGTATTACTTCGTCACCGGCGAGGACTACAGCATCGCGCAGCTGCGGACATACGCCGAAACATTCAGGGATCAGCTTTTACAAGTCCCGGGTGTCGCCAGGGTAAAGTTAACCGGCGAATCAAGCCCCGCCATTTATGTTTCTATTTCCCGTGAAAAAGTCCAGGCCCTGGGGGTTTCCGTAAGCCGGATTTATCAAAGCTTACAACAGCGTAACTTAGTGGTGGACGCCGGAAACACTAAAGTCGGCGACTTACGCATGGCGATTACCCCGACCGGTGATATTGATTCAGTCGCGGCGCTTAATGACACCTTACTCAGCACTTCCGCGAGCGGTAATTTAATTCACCTGAGCGATGTCGCCACGGTCACCCGGGGCGAAAAGCAGCCTGATGAAACCATTATGTATTTCAACGGTAAACGAGCCGTTGCCGTCGGTGTTTCCGCCGCCGGCGGGCAAAATGTCGTCAAACTGGGGAAACGCATTGAGGCCAAAATCGATGACACAATTAACGCCCGCCCGCTCGGTATGCGGGTCAATAAGTATTATCAGCAGGGCGAGGAAGTTGAGGCTTCAATCGATAACTTTGTCGAAAACGTCATCGCGGCGTTAGCGATTGTGGTGATCACGCTGCTGATTTTTATGGGTATGCGTCCCGCTCTGGTTATCGGCGCTATTTTGCTGCTGACCATCTCGGCGACACTCGCGGTAATGAAGATGTCCGGCATTGCGATGCATCGTATTTCTCTGGGGGCTTTGATTATCGCTCTGGGCATGATGGTGGATAACGCCATTGTTGTCGCGGAGGGCATGTTAATCGGTATCAGCAAAGGTGAAAATAAGCTTGAGGTCGCCAGGCGCGTTGTCAGACAAACCATCTGGCCGTTACTGGGCGGTACTCTGGTCGGCTGCGTCGCCTTCGCGCCGATCGGGTTCGCGCCGGGCAGCACGGCGGAATTCACCGGCAGCTTGTTCTGGGTGATCTTTATCTCACTGATGTTCAGCTGGGTGTTCGCCGTTACTCTGACGCCGCTGTTCTGCCATGACTTATTTAAGCGGCCTGAAAACGCGGCCGCGGACACGCGGGGAAGCGGCGTCAGCTCAAAGTATAAGAGTTTTGTCCGAACCGCCATTCAGCATCGCTGGAAAGTGGTCTCCCTCACCGCCGGTTTATTTCTCGCGGCGCTTTACGGGTTTAATTTTGTTAAAAGCGGTTTCTTCCCCGCATCGACCACGCCGCAAATCGTGGTCGATTTCTGGATGCCTGAGGGCACTGATATTAAGACCACGCGGACTCAGATGAAAAAGCTCGAAACTTATCTTCAAAAGCTGGAGCACGTTAAAACGGTTGAAACCTCAATCGGCGCCGGCGGCTTGCGTTATATGCTGGTGTATTCTCCGCAGTCGCCGAACAGCTCTTACGCTCAGGCTTTGATTATCGTGGATGACTACAACAACATCGACGCCATGCTGGGTAAAATTCAAAGCCGCGTTGATAATGAGTTCCCCGCGGCTCAGGCCAAAGTCTGGCGTTTTCAGTTAGGTCCGGGCGGCGGTTCAAAGATTCAGGTTGAGTTCTCAGGTCCTGAACCGTCAAAATTAAGGGATTTAGCGGAACAGACCAAAGCCGTTATGCACAAAGACGGCGGCGCGATTTCAGTCAAGGATAACTGGCGTCAGCAGGTGGCGACCATTGAACCGATTTTCAATGAGGCAAAAGCAAGACAAGCCGGCATCACTCGTCAGGATATCGCTCAGGCTCTGAAAACCACTTACAGCGGCAGAGACATCGGCGTTTATCGTGACGGAAATACCATGGTGCCCATCATCGCTATCGCCCCGCATAATGAGCAGGTAAACCTCAATGACATCGGTCAGATTCAAGTCATCAGCGGCGGCGGTACGGTAGTCAGTCTGGATTCGGTCGTTGACGGCTTTAAAACCGTGTGGCGGGATAATCTGATGCGCCGGGACAACCGCAGCTGGACGATCAAAGCCGAAGCCGACCCTCCGCCCGGCGAACTGGCTTCGGATCTGCGCGAACGATTGGTGCCTGAAATGGAAAAAATCCAGCTTCCTTACGGTTATAAAATGGAATGGGGCGGCGAATACAGAGACTCTAAAGACTCTCAGGACGATCTCGCCAGCACATTACCCGTCGGCTTAGGTACTATGGTTATTATCGTATTCCTGTTATTCGCAACGGTGAGACAACCGGTATTGATCTGGTGCGTCGTCCCGCTGGCATTAATCGGCGTGGTCATCGGCTTACTGGCCACCGGTATTCCGATGGAATTCATGGGGATTCTGGGTCTGCTGTCGCTGTCCGGGCTGCTGATCAAAAACGCCATTGTACTGGTTGATCAAATCGATTTAGAAATTAAAGACGGCAAACCGAGGCTTGACGCAATTGTCGATGCCGCGGCCGGTCGTGTTCGTCCCGTGACCATGGGCGCGCTGACAACGGTTCTTGGTATTATTCCGCTGTTCTTTGATGCTTTCTTTAAATCCATGTCAGTGGTGTTAGGTTTCGGGTTAACCTTTGCGACCGTACTGACGTTAATTATCGTACCCGTGCTTTACAGTATTTTCTTTAAAGTCGGTAATGATGAAAGCAAAGCAGGCTCATAAAGTGTGGTTGTTCCGGGCATAAGCGCCGCGGCCGCGGCGCTTAACATAATTGTAAACTTACAGTCTTGATAAAAAATCAGCTTAACTGCCTCTGAAAACAAAAACTCTAAAAATTAACAAGATGACACGTCAGTTTGGTAATTTTTTTCATTTGCGGTTGGATTCCGTATCAAAATCAAGTCTAATACTTTCCCTGGTCACAAAACGCCTTTTGGATGTATCAATGACAAACACGTTAGAAGCATTAAAACAATTAACAACCGTGGTGGCTGATACGGGTGATATCGAAGCCATTAAACGCCATCAGCCGCAAGACGCCACCACCAATCCGTCGCTGATTTTAAAGGCGTCACAGCTTCCTCAGTACGCCAATCTCATTGACGAGGCTATCAACTGGGCGACATCACAAAGCGATAATATTGAGCGGCGGATCGAAGACGCCGCGGATAAATTAGCCGTTAATATCGGTGTTGAAATTCTAAATTACGTTCCCGGACGCATATCAACAGAAGTGGACGCGCGTTTATCTTTTGATCAGCACGCTTCTGTCGATAAAGCTCACAAGCTGATTAAGCTGTATCAAGACGCCGGCATTGATAAATCAAGAATCCTGATCAAACTGGCATCGACCTGGGAAGGTATCAGCGCGGCTAAACAGCTGGAGCAGGAAGGCATTAACTGTAACTTAACCTTATTGTTCAGCTTTGCTCAGGCCAGAGCTTGCGCTGAGGCGAACGTATTTCTTATTTCACCTTTTGTCGGCCGTATTCTTGACTGGTATAAGAAACATCATCAAAAAGAATATTCCGCGAGTGAGGATCCCGGCGTAATCTCCGTATCTGATATCTACCGGTATTACAAAGAACACGGTTATAACACCGTTGTTATGGGCGCGAGCTTCCGTAATACAGGTGAGATTTTAGAGCTGGCCGGTTGTGACCGCCTGACGATTGGCCCGTCGTTGCTGGAAGAATTAGCTAACTCAACACAAAGGGTCGAGCCGAAGCTCACCGCGGTTAACGCTTCAAAATCTGTCACCAGGCCGATGACTGAAGCTGAGTTCCGCTGGGAATTTAATCAGGATGCCATGGCGGTGGATAAACTCGCCGAGGGTATTCGTAACTTCGCGGTTGACCGGGATAAACTTGAAGTAATGCTTAGAGAAAAACTTACCGCGTAACTTTTCCCCCACTTTTTAATCCGGAGACGTTGAAGTATGTCTTTTTTAACTGAGACTGCGAGCTGGAATGCCCTTCATCAGCATAAAGAGCAGATCCCTCACATGCGTCAGCTGTTCGCTGATGATCAACAACGCTTTGATAAAATGTCGCTTAAAAGCTGCGGCCTTTTATTGGATTACTCAAAAAACCGCCTTGACGATAAAGCGTTATCTTTACTGTTTGAACTTGCAAAAGAAACAAAGTTAGCTGAAAAAATCTCGGCTATGTTCGCCGGTGATGCCATCAACACCACAGAAAACCGCTCTGTGTTACACACGGCGCTGCGGGCTGACGCCGATAAAGCGGTGTTCGCTGACGGCCGCAATGTGATGCCTGACGTACGGCAGACACTCGCGAAAATGCAGGATTTTGTCGCGTCAGTGCATTGCGGAGAATGGAAAGGTTATACGGGTAAAGCCATCACGGATGTAGTAAGCATCGGCATCGGCGGTTCATTTTTAGGGCCGAAGATCGTATCCCAGGCGTTAAGACCCTATTGGAACGGCAGGCTTAACTGTCATTTTGCGGCTAATGTTGACGGCACCGCAATCGTTGAAAAGCTCAAAAACTTAGATGCCGAAACGACGTTATTTGTGATGTCGTCGAAATCATTCGGCACTCAAGAAACACTCACCAACACCCTTTCAGCGAAAGATTGGCTTCTGGCGGCGGGCGCGACTCAAGCTGATGTCGCAAAACACTTTGTGGCAATTACGTCTAATGTGCCGAAAGCGACCGATTTTGGTATCGACGCGAATAACATTTTCCCTATGCGGGACTGGGTCGGCGGACGTTACTCACTATGGTCCGCCATCGGTTTACCAATCGCGCTTGTCACTGATTTTGACACATTTAAGCAGTTACTTGCCGGCGCCAGGGAAATGGATAACCATTTTGCGACAGCGCCGATTGAACAAAATATGCCGGCGATTATGGGGCTGATTTCCCTTTGGTATAACAATTTCTTTAACGCGCAATCGCAAGTGATTCTTACTTATGATCATTACCTTAGAGGTTTACCCGCTTATATTCAGCAATTGGATATGGAAAGTAACGGTAAATCGGTGAACCTTGCGGGTGAAAACTTAGATTACACCACAGGGCCGATCATTTGGGGCGGTGAAGGCACGAACGGCCAGCATGCTTATCATCAGCTGATCCATCAGGGAACCGCGCTGATCCCCGCTGATTTTATTATGCCGCTTCAGAGTCATAATCCAACCGGAGTTCACCATCAGCAATTAGCGTCTAACTGCTTCGGTCAGACACAGGCGTTAATGCAAGGCCGGACTTACGAAGAAGCTTCAGCTGAACTTTCTGACAGTGACTTAAGTGACGAGAAAAAGGATATTATCGCCAAACATAAAGTCATGCCGGGTAACCGCCCGAGCAATACCATTTTAACGGATAAGCTTACTCCGCGAACCCTCGGCGCTCTGATAGCGCTTTATGAGCACAGAACTTTCGTTCAGGGCGCGGTTTGGGATATCAACTCCTTTGACCAGTGGGGTGTTGAACTGGGCAAAGCTCTGGGCGTTGACGTACTGGCTCGCCTTGAAAGTGATCAGGTTTGCGAAGCGCTTGACGCGTCAAGTAACGCGTTAATTAATTTGTTCAAAGCCGGCCGGATTTAGTCCGGTGTTGATGTTGCGGTCACAGGGCCGCGACGCTTTTTCAGAATGCCACTCTTAAAAATATGAACGTTTTATCCCGCTGTTCTTAGTATCAAACAATAATAAATTCGCGAAAAAGCATACAAAGTAAACATTATATTTACTTATTTATCTTTTCACAGAAGTTAACCCTAAAAGCTAACCCGTTAAATAGTATAATATTAATGATTTTAATTGATTTAAAATAATGATTCAGCCAAAAAATTAACATTAATTAAACATATTAGTTGCATTGCGTTTCGCAATCGTGATATTAAATAATTGTTCGATAAAAACAACAGGAGGTTGCCATGGAACAACTGGATTATGCGAGCGTATTAAGCAATGTTGTGGAAAAACCAACACGAACCAGAAATTCATCCAAAAAACGTAAATGGCGCGAAATTGAAACGTTAAAAGATAAACACAGGTTACTGAAAGAACTAAAAGATATAGACCATAGTTTCCATCTGGATTTTAACGACGTCCTGTCATAATACCAATTACGGTAATGGTATCACCCTAAAGAGCGTAAATTACGCTCTTTTTTCATTTAAAAAAACCGCCATATCACCTATCATACGCTTTCACTTTCAATGGAGTAAACAATGAAAATTACCAAGCACTCTGCGGTAAGCATTCACTATCGTTTAAAAGATTCTAACGGTGAAGTCATCGAAGATTCGTTTTCAGCCGAACCAATGCATTATCTGCATGGCACACAGAGTATGATCCCGGGGCTTGAGGCTGAGCTTGAAGGCAAGTCCGCCGGCGATAAAATCGACGTTGTGGTTGACGCGAAAGACGCTTATGGCGAACATAATAAAGCCTTGACCCAGGAAGTACCTGTCAGCGCTTTCGGTGACATCGAAGATATTACTCCGGGCATGCGTTTTATCGCGGAAACTGACAACGGTGAGCTCCCTGTTCGTGTTACGGAAGTGAAAGACGAGACAGTCATTGTTGACGGTAACCACCCGCTCGCGGGTCAGGATCTAAGTTTTCATGTCGAAGTGGTAGCGGTTCGTGAGGCCACTGAGAAAGAACTCTCCCACGGTCATACCCATGAGAAAAAAGAGGACTCTTGTTCAGGTTCCTGCTCTTGTTCTCATTAAGCGGTAAACACTCTGCTAAACCAACATCACACGCCGCTGATTCGTAATGCTGGTCATTTTCCCCTTTATTAATCTTAACATTTCAGTACAATCCGCACTCTCATGACGTATTTTGGAAATAATTATGATTAAAAAAACACTTCTGATTTCAACATTGACCCTGGCAGTTTCCGCTCCGGCGTCCGCGGATAATTTCAAAAAAGCGGAAGACGCCATTAAGTACCGCCAGTCAAGCTTTAGCCTGATGTATCATAACTTTGCTGATATTTCCGCAATGCTTCGCGGCAAAAAAGAAATGGACAGTAACCTACTTAGCGTTCGTGCGCGAAATGTTGCCGCACTGTCAAAATTACCGCTTGAAGCGTTCAAAATGAAGTCCGCTGAGGGCAATACTGAAGCTTTACCGGCGATTTGGGAAAACTTCCCAGATTTTGAAAGTAAGATGAAAGACTTTGAAAATACCTCAGGTAAGCTTGCTGAAGCGGCTCAAACCGGCGACGTTAAAGCCGTCAGGAAAGCTTTCGGCGCTGTAGGTAAAACTTGTAAAAGCTGCCACAAAGCTTATAAGAAAGACTAAGCTTGTATCTATCTTCCTTCGCTCCTGAGTAACCCGGGAGCGAAATTCATCAGCCTATATCGATTGCCATATCGGTATAATCAGAAAGTAAGCCGCGCTACCTAAGGTTACAGACCACAACAGAAAGCTGACCCAACCTGATTGAAACATCAAAGGCTTTTCCGGCTGCTCGCTTACCTCTTTCCGGCCTGTCAGCATCGCCGGGACAATCTTATCCCCTTTTATTGAGTGAACAATAACAGCGAGTACGTGAACCCCGGCAAAAACAAGGATCAGATAATATAAATTCTTATGAAGCCGTGTTAATGATTCCGCGATATCATTACTTACAGCCGAGTAAAGCGGACCTTCAGTAAAAATATCATCCGTCGAATACAGACCGGTGATAAATTGAGCCGCTAATAAAACTAACAACAAAATCACCATATAACCGCCGATCGGATTATGCCCGATATGATGACGGCTCATTTTTGAGCTTTTGACATTTTTTAAGTACCGGATCACATTTCCGGGGCTGTTAACAAAGTGCGAAAATCTTGATGTCTCACTACCGATAAAGCCCCAAATCAACCTGAACACTAACATACCCGCTAACGTATAAGCACATATTTGATGCCATTCCATATACCCTTCCTCAGCCGTCCACCAAAGCACCGCCAGTAAGGCGATTATGCCCCAGTGGAAAAAACGAGTGGAAACATCCCAAACTTTTATTTTAACTTTTTGTTCTGTCATGGATTAAAACAACATAAAGAAAATGACAGAGAAAGGTACCACAGTAATGAGGCGGGAAAAACCGAAAATTGCCGCGCTGAATCTGAAAAAAACGGCGATTTATCCAATAAAATGAAACTGACTATCAACTTAACCCGTCAAATACGCGCTGTTTTTTTACAAAAGCAAGCGCATTTAAATGATTTGTGGCGATTTTTGATCCGATCGGTGAATTAATCAGCAAGCAGGTATGACCAGTTAAAAAATGGGATATATATCACATTTTATTTTTATGAGCTTGAGTAGTCTGAACCTGCGGAAAAAATAAAAAAAGGTTCGAAGTATGTTAAAAATCACTAGCAAACACCTTGAAGTTACTCCTTGCATCAGAGAGAAAATTGAAGCCAAATTAGAAAAACTCGCTCGTCATGATGTGCCGTTAATCAATCCTCACGTCATCATTACACGGGAAAAACAACTATTTAAAATTGAAGCTTCATTGGGCATTCCAAACGGAGAACTGTTTGCACACGCTAAAAGTGAAAACCTGTACGCAGCAATAAAAGCAATGGGACAGAAACTTGAAAAGCAATTGAATCGAACCCAAGATAAACCGACAGCGCAACGTAATATTAAGCATGCGGAAGAAATCAAACCTGTGGATTTCGAGGAGGAATTTAGAAAAGAATATGCCGCATAAGTCAAACGGGTAGCAGTTTAATCTTCATCAGAGTAACAGAACTCTGACAACTGTAAAATTAGTAATAATGAAAACTGCCGCACAATAATAAGAGGAGACTCGTGTTATCGATTCAAAATAAGCTGAACGATTGATAAATTTGAGATAAATTCAACCGGCGCATTTAAGCCGTATTATAATCGTTCAGCATCAATTCTGGCTTTACAATTTTTCTTTATATACGCCGCTCGTAAGCATGAGTCAGGATAAAGCTTTCCGTCCTTGATTTGTTAATGGGGATCGGGCGGTCTTGTCTTATCTGATGTTCCCCTTCATCAGCTCAAGCCAATCCGTCTAACAGCCAAAAAATAATAATAATAGTAGTAGTAGTAATGTAATCATGTGTTTATCGTTTTTCAGAGGCTGCAAAAAAAGCAGCGTGGCGCTTGTTTGATAAGGGATGTACATTCCTGCCCCAAATTAATCACACGCGTAGTGATCTTGATGATGTTTTTATCAGTAAGAAAGATTTAAACTTGATTTATACTCTGGTTAATCTTTTACAGGAGGGTCATTATGATCCCGGGAGATCCAAATGAAAATACATTCATCCGAGCTTTTACAGACGCTGTTATTGACAACAAACACGAAATTATGAATGCAAAAAAAACTCCTTTTGCTCACTATGATTGGGTAAAATTTACTTACAGAGGTATTAAATATAACGTAACAGTCGATCTGACAACAAATAAAGCCGTTGAAGTTGATTCTAGCATGAGGGGGTACCTTAACCAAAAAGGTAGCAAAATTTTTAAAGCTGATTCAGAAAGCATAAAAAAATTAAAATTAGGCGATTTATTATCTTCACGGAAAGATTTATTATCTTCACGGAAAGATTTATTATCTTCACAAGCAAAAGTCACGAGCTCTCAGAAAGTTAACAGTTTTTTTTATGACTACGTAGACGTTAATCCCCAAAGACGCTCATGTGACGTAAAACAATTTGACGGACAAGGAGCTCGTTTACTGGCTCGTCAATTAGCCTCGAACATTAAAAATGATAAACCTTGTCAGGTGCCGGCGAAAACCGGGCATTACTCATCAACATCCGGTAAAAACGATAATTCAGAGGAATCCGGTAAAAACGATAATTCAGCGGACGAATATTTAACTATGAGCTCTTCTGTGAGATCTTCTGTGAGATCTTCCGTGAGCCCTTCTGTGAGATCTTGGGTATTTAAAAATATTAAGAGTTCCGCCAGTATGAGCGAACTTGAGCCCCTGTTTTCAGAGCTGAATTTGGCAGAAAGGCAATCGGCAGGAAAAGATTTATCGCCGGCTAAACCTGACGACGAAACGAATAGCGTGCAAGACCCCTTAAAGCTTAACAGGGGGCAAAAAACAAATCCGTCTTCTGATAAGTCGGATTCTTTAAAGAACGGGCGGCGAGCCGGTAAGTAACGGCACCGCCGTTTACGGTGCTGAATTGTCAATTAATACTTTGAATCAGAAAAACGCGCTGCAAAGGTTGGATAAGATAATGATAGATACCACTACCACCGGACATGAACTAATCTTAAGCCTCACTGAAATTACCAACAATACCGAAATAATACAAAAATTCACCACAGGAAATAAAATCCATAAAATTGCGGGTTACTTGATCAGAGAAAAAATACTTAACCGGAAATTCTCGGAGTTAATAACTGAATTTTTTAAGCCATGTAAAGAAGAAGTTCATTTTCGCATAGGTGTGGTTATGCTGCAGTTTTATTTAGCTAATAATGATAAAACTAAAATGTGGATTGCGAATATATGTAAAGAACACACACAGGCTTGTTTCACTTTAAAAAAATTCCTGGATTTTCAACTACCTGAGACTTTTGGGGTTCATTATGATTTCAATCTGTTAAATTATCCGTCTACCTTAAGGAAAGCTGAATCCGGCTGCTATCCGAATGATTATGACACAATTGATGAGACAAAAGTATCTCGTTCTGTTTTTAATGCCGCTCAACTAAAAATCAGTATGAAACATAAACATCAGAGCTTATCATCTCCAAACGTGAGTGATGACTATTCGCAACCTTTAAATTCCGTATTAACAGAAGCAAAACCCGGCGCCTGCCATCAAAGAGCCGGCTTTCATCGCGGCGTGCATACATCCTTAAAATCAGCACACAGTGAACCGCGCAAAGAACTCTCGCCACACCCTTTTTTCCTGCTAACCAGACCCGTAAAATCAGCGCGGGAAGGAATAGAAAAAGAAATAGCACAGTTACGAACAGACGGGCAGACAACAGACTATCTCTGTGACAGTGACAGTAATCATAGCAGTGATAATGTTAATGAAAAAGGGACGCTTGTTTAACCTAAACGCTCATGAGAACCATGTCTACCATGAACGTTTAGGTTTAAAAACAGGCGACATCCTCCGCCAATTAACGCACTGTGATCACCGGCAAGAGCGAAAGGCTTTTTCGGAGTAAGGCGCAAATCTGAGGCCATATCCGCTTCGGCCGCCGTAAAAAGCCGGCGTTCAGAGCCCTGAACGGCTCTCCCGCCCTCCGACGGAGTAAGGTTAAAATATATTTGTTATATCCTTTTTATATAACGTTCCTTATTAATGAAATTAGCGGCTTTTTAAATCCGCGGCGGACTGCAGCATCACACGACTTTCCTGCTGGAAACGCCCGGCGAAATCGCCCATCCAATCAGCGACCTTATTGAATTTTTCAATAAATGACTCCCTGTCCATTCGCTTAAGCGTTTCCAGGCAATCCCGGTAATTTTCTGAATATTGCTCAATCGGGCCAATATTATCGTGCTGAGCAAAAATAATATCAGCGTAAAGCTCGGCATTCTGCGCGAATAAACGTCCGACCATGGCAAGCTCTAACCGGTAAATCGGTGAGCTGAATTTAAGTAACCGCTCAATATCAACATCTGACCGGTATAAGTTAAGACCATAAACAAAAGTAGAAAAGTGCCTCAGTGCCTGAACCACTTGCATCGCATCATCATGTTCTTGAGCGTCAGCTTCGACCAGATGCGCGCCCCAAATTTTTATTTGCTCTAATAACCAGGCATATCGTTCCCGGTTCCGCCCGTGGCAAACAACCATGACTTGCTTGGCCAAACTACAGACGTCATGCCCGAACATAGGGTGGAAACCGACAACAGAGCCTGAGTGCGCTTTCAGCATCGCATTCAGAGGCTGAGATTTAACTGACGTTAAGTCCGCTAAAATACAGTCATCAGCTAAGTCAGTTAATTTTTCCTGTATAACTTCACAGGTCTTTGAAATCGGCACGGATACAATAACCAAGCCCGCGCCGTCAAACAAAATATCAGCGTGTTGCCAGTCATCTTTATCTAATACATGCACTGGGTAACCGGACAGCGTCAGCATCTGTCTGAATAAGTCACCCAGACTTCCCTTGCCGCCGACGATAACAACGTGGCCTGAGTTCGGGTTTACCCGCTTAAAGCCTACGTCTTTCTCATTCTGGTAAGACTCACGCATCAGGCGGCGTAACACGTCTTCAATTAACTGAGGTGATACACCGATTTTCCGTGCTTCATCACGGCGTCCGGCGAGCATTGAGGCTTCCCTTTGCGGCGCGTAAATCGGAAGTCCCGCTTCATGCTTTACCTTTCCCACTTCAGCAACGAGATTCAGCCGTTGTTTCAATAAACTCAATAGTTGCTGATCGACGCTGTCAATACTATTACGCAGCGCTTCCAGTGCCTCCGTGGTTTTTTCTGTCATATGATGAGCAATCTCAAGGTTATTTTGTTAATATCCGGAAGAAAATATTAATCAAAATTAACGCTTATTAATAGTTAATATCTTTTAAAAGCGAATAAAATGCGGCTGCTCACCATCTTTAAACCCTTGAAAAAGCGGCGGCTCAAAATTTACACTTGCGCTTGTTTGCCGCAAACGGTCTAACAAGTTACGACACGTTTGAACCGCGGCTGAATTCAGCTTAAAAAAAACAGCGTTATTTATTAAATTTTCTAACGCGATTATAAACTTCGCAGGCTGATTTCTATGATCCGTCACAATCTTGATGATGAATCGCCGCCTTTCCAACATAGAATCCTTAGCCGCGGTGAGTTCATGATACTGATTTCCCGGCAGCATGCCTTGTTCGCGCATTTTATCGCATAAAATATAATAAACATCATAATCCTCAGCGAGCGCTGTCAATTCAGTAAAAGAGAAATGTAACCAGGTGAAAGTATCGGCCGGCTCGGCGGCGCTTTGAATGATGTTTGAATTATCAGATTGAAAAGAGATTTCGCCGTCTTTAGTATTATTCAGCTTATCCCGTAATCGGGTTAAAAAATGTCTGTCCGCGTACGTTAACCGATCAAGCTTTAACAATCTCACAATGACGATAGCGATACCGTCCGCGGATAATGCGACCAGATTTCGCTTTAACTCGCTGATCAGCCTGAAGCTCACTCTAGCCGCAATGGCATCTGAGTTCAATTCACCGACCGCTGACTTGTTAAAAAATCCGATACACACAAACTGAGAAATAAACAGATGAATCAAATCAGGAGTCACATTTTGACCCGCGCTAAGCAGGTAGAATTCCACGAAGGCGTTATCCAGCCATTTGTCAGTCTGCGTGAATTTTGCGGCCGGCTGAACAGTAACTAAACGGTTATTGGTTCTTTGCTGACAATATGTAATAAAATCAGTCACGTATCCTTGAGTAGGTGCAGATGAATGAGCAAAATCGAAAGCCTTGCTGACAGCTTCATCTGCTAATAGCCTGGTAAAGATAGTGTATAAAGCATTCGCACCGTAAGCCGTCTCGTCTTTCATTAATAACCAAAAGCTTATGGTTTGTTTATGCCGCATTCTTTGGCAAAATATGTTTTGTACCGCATTATCATCCAGAAGTCCCATACAATGGGATTGCGCGACAACGAAATGAAAAACAGGCTCATCAATAAAAATTAACCTCAGCTTTTTCAAATAAAAACTCAGCAATACAAACGCCGGATTTGATGACGAAAGCACATCCGCCTCCTTACATTGAGGCTCCTGATATTTTTTTCCGAGAAAATAATGATGCCGTAAAGCATTTTGTTGGCGTTGCCCGCAAGATATATCATCAGCAGGCGTATTTTTCAGCGCATAATAAAAATGGTCAAAAACACTCTCATTTTTTGTCTTTAATTGTTCGGTCAGTGAGGTTAACCTATTACAGCCCCAACGTTCTTTGTAATATAAATCAGCAACCTGAGTATATCCCAACTGTCCTTGCCGGCATAAATTGATAAGTAAATTTTGCCAGAAATCATCATTTTCTAACAGTGACTTTAAATGTTTTTCGACGCGGTAGTCACGCACCCAGGATTTCAGCTGTTGGTCACATTGCATCAACTGGCTTTTAATTTTCATCTGGTTGAGTAAAGCCTCTTTAAAACCTTCAGGGTCACGATTAATCTCAGCTGAGTCAGAGTCATTCAGAAAATCTAACCTTACCGGTTTTAAATTACGGGAGTAATTACACTCACGAGGATTGATATAATCTAATTTATAGGGGTTATAATTATAGGGGTTATAATGACAATGCAGTTTATAGCACTTTCCCGCAATTTCTATGTATTGGCCGCTATGAATGAGTTCCGAAGGATTGTTATAATTATCAATAACTTTCTTTGATATAATCTGTAAATTTTCCATAGACATTAATTAAAAAAAATCCATACGAGAAATGTATCCAATCCGGTTTTTTTTGCAACAGCAACCGCCCGTCTGTTCAAGCTTTATTCAGTTCTGACAAAAACTCATAACAACAACCGACAGGGTTGCTGACTCAAAAAAAATGAACTGTTTATTTAAAACAATCCGGCAGTTCCTTAACTCCTGACGAATGTTTCCGCGGACTAAGCAACACAGCCGCGCGATGCCGTTTTCCGGCCGCAGTTAAAGCCACCGTGAATCGCGGCAAGAAAGGTACATATCTATAATATCCGCGTTGTAACTTCTGTAATGCTCTGACGAAGCCCGCGGCGTTTATCCCGTCCCTAGAAAAGAAATCAATTAAGGTTTCCCTTCTTTGCGCGATAGTCACGCAAGACTTAAGGCTGCGAAATGAAAAATCGGTAACCAAATGATTATCGTTAATTTTTTGGCAAGGACAATGTAATCATTCTCGTCACTGAGCAGCTTCGTTAAATCCTCAAAAGCAAAATGCAGCCAGCAAAAGAGCGTTTTTGCATCGCCGGGCGCGTCAGGATGTAAATTAGCCTGATTAAAAGAAATCGCCGCTGAACGGGTTTCAAGCAATTTCCGGTTTAAATTTAACAAACGGAGTTTATCAGCAGCTGTTATCAACGAGGTTGAGAGCGTTTTTTGAATACATAAAGCCAGTCTGTCAGAAAAGTCAGCGGAAGGATATAATTTCGTAAGCGTCTCAAAGGTCTCGGTAGTGAGAGGCGAAGATTTTTTTATTAATTCAGCATAATGACGACTCAGCAGATTGTGGCTGACGCACTGCGCTAAGAATAAATTAAACAAATCAGCGGAAACGCCCTCCTGCGCTGACTCTAACTGATAAAATTCCAGAAAAGCATTACTTAGCCACTGTGACACATTATCAAAGTGTTCAGGCGCCGGCCTGCCGAATTGATACTGATTAAATTTATTATTAATATTAAAGTCAACGATAATCTTTTGTACATGCGGGATTTGTTCATCAAAAGTGTTTAAATCTCTTCGCACTTCCGTAACATTCAACTGACTGAAAGTTCAAATGATTAACCCGAAATCCCCGTTATCAGCACACCCGAGTAATACCCAGAATTGACGAGTCCTCTCTTTTGTTATTGCTGTTAACATTATTTTTTCCGTGTCATCCTTACTCAATATTCCGAAGGCATGAAATTTTGACAGCAGAAAGCAAGTTATTGCTGAGGTATGAAAAAGAAATTCAAGATCGTTTAAGTGAGAACTGAAAAATGCCAGTACAGGGGAATCGCCGGAGGAAAAGTCCGCGACTTTTTGCGTCGGCTCACTACAATCAAGGTCAAAGGTTTTACATTCAGTTTTGAGCTGATGCATATGACGCTGACTTACCCTCTCAGTCTTTGAAGCGCGTAAAAAAAAATGTCTGGATATATCTTCCTGTTTCGTTTCCAGATTATCAAAAAGCGCACCAAGCCGCCGGTAATCAGGCAAAGAGAAAAGTAATTTTGCCTGCTTAGCGTTGAGCTGACCTTGCTGAGCTAAGTTGACTAGTACTCCGTCCGGTTGCATTTGATGTTTTCAGTGATTCGTAAAGCGGCCATATGCAAGGCAGATTTGTGCGGGCGCAGTATTCTACGTCAATCAAATCTAACGCCGCCAGATGGCCGCTTTACGAATCACCCTCCGGGCTCAGGGCAGAACGCCCGTTTCTTCGTTGCAGTGACTTGAAATACTCCGGTATATCTTCGCCACCGCGCCTTGAACCGGACGTTCTGCCTTGAGCTGAAGCTAACAAATGCAACCGGACGGAGTACTAGCAGCTGATTCCAAAGGTCTGTATTTACAAACAAGTCTGTCAGCATATTTTTTTATAGCCGGACCAGGATTTCAGCCTATTGTCTTGCAGTTTATGTTCGCCTTTGATTTTCATTTTCTGGTATAAAACTGACTGAAATTGCGTCTCATTAGCCGCGATAACATCCTGCTCCGGCTGTTCAAGAAAACTAAGATGAATCCGATGAACCTTATAACTATAATCATCAGGGTTATCTTTCTTTAAAGATTCCGGAATACCCCCTGCGTCACGGGTTAGCCGGTAATAATTCGCTCCGAGCCGTATAAAACCAGAACGGTTCAACTCGCCCGATTCAGGCAAGTGCTCAATAACTCTATTTGCAATTGCAGATAACTGCGCCATAAAAACAGACCTGGCAATAAAAAATGATAATCATTAAGCCACTGACTTTATTGTATTCGCAACTCATTAAAAGCTGTGAGACAGTTTTTTATTCAAGCAGCAAAAACCGCTCTGAAGACGTTTTTTTGCGCGAACCCTCGCGTCTTAAATTGGTTTACCGCTGAGTGATTACTCAGCTGAGAGCTTCTCACGGACAGGCGCGGACTTACCTGAACGCTCAAGAAGACAGTAAAGCTTAGCGCGGCGAACCCAGCCGCTACGCTTAGAAACTGCCCCGGAATTAAGGAACTGTCCCAAAATAACTTCCCTGTTTTGCTGTCGTTTATTTTTGGCTTATACAAGGCACAGAAAGCGAGGTGTAGTCATTACCGACATACAAAACTGTCGTTACTCCGTTTCTGCATAAGCTTTCGACAACGCCGTAACTCTTTATTCAAAGAACGCAAAAATAAACACAGCCCAAAGGGTTACGCTTAAAATTGCCACTCTCTGCGTTACTCATCATTCATTTAGAATGACTAAACTTAATTCTTCGTGCCTTGATATTGGCAATTTTAAGCAGTAACAAACGGGAAGTTATTTCGGGACAGTTCCTAAGTAGCTGACGATAAGTTTCTTCGGAATTCCGGTGCTCAGATTTGGCGCGATACAAGGCGCGACTCAGGGAGCATAGCCGTAGCTATGTAACCGAAGTTGTAACGCCGCAGCGCGGTAAAGACGGGCATCAAAAAATATTAGAACACTTATGTCAGCTACTTAACTTACCTGATAAGCTCTTTTATGCCGCGTTCTGTTAAACTTTTTATAAGCCGGCAAGAAAGACCGGCCGCTGTCCGTATTCGAAGCCTTGAAAAAGCGGAGGGTCAAAATTTAAACATCCGCTCGTTTGTCTCAAACGGTTTAATAAATCACCGCATTTTTTTGTCTCATCTGAATCCAGCCCGTAAAAAACAGCGTCATTTCTTAAATTTTCCAACGCGTTTATAAACCTCGCGGGATTACCGTGCTGATCTGAAACCAGATTAATGAGTAACTGCCTTCTTACTACCATCGAATTTTCGGCTGAGATGAGTTTCGAAAACTGATCTCTTGACAACATAGTCTGCTCTAGCAGTTTACGACACAAAATACAATAAACATTATAATTTTCAGATGTTTGTGTAATCTCCTGAAAAGCCGAATGTAACCAACTGAAATGATCGTTCGGCATCCATGATACATTTAATCTATGTGTCAGTTTTGGACTTTGAGCGTCAAAAGTGATTTGTCCGTCTTTTGTCGCATCCAGCTTATTCCATAGTTGGTTTATAAAGCCTCTGTCTGTGTCCGTTAACTGCGGGAGCTGTGACAATGTCGTAATGACTAAAGCCATGTGGTCTGTCGGAAACGTAAATTCGACTAGATTACGTTTTAACTGGCTGATTAACCGATAGTTCATTTTGCAATAAATGTAATCTGAGTTCAATCCGTTGACCGCTGACTTATTAAAGAATCCAATACGCGCAAACAGAGAAATAAACAAATGAATCAAATCAGGAGAAACATTCTCACCTGCGATAAGCTGGTAGAATTCTATGAAGGCATTGTCTAACCATTTGTGAGCGTCAGTGAATTTACCGGCTGACCGGATAATACCTAAACTGTATTTTGTTCTTTTCAGAAAATTCGTGACCATGTTACGCGCTAATTCCCGCTCATTGTCATTAATAAGGAGAATCTTACTCATATTTTCATTTGATAGCATAGAAAAGATAGTCAACAGCGCATTTATACCGTGCGCATCCTCGCTCTCTATCAATAACCAAAACTTTCTGGTCTGCTCTTCTTTTGTGATTCCGTGAAATATGGTTTGTATTTCATTATTATTCAGTAGTCCCATACAATGGGATTGCGTGACAATAAAATGAGACAAAGGCTCGTTATGAAAAAGGATCCACAAGTTTCGCAAATGAAAACTCAGCAATACAAATACCGGATTTGGAGATGAAAGCACATCAGCCTCCTTACACTTAGGCTCTTCATATTGATGCGTATGAAAATGAGGAATAAATGTAGTTATTTTGCGTGTAATAAGCGCGTCAGTTCCGGTATTTATGATATTTTGCAACGCACGGCGGAAATGATTAAAAATGCTTTCATTTTTTGACCTGAGATTAACAATCAGCCTTGCGGCTCTGTTTTCAGAATAATTCATTTGATACAACAGGATGAATTGAGCTCGGTTCAGCTGCCCTTGCTGACATAAATTGATCAATAACCGCTGCCAGATCTCGTTATTCTCACACAACAACTCCAGATCTCTCAGAACCGTAGGATCATTTGCCCACAACTTAAGCTGCCGGTCATATTTCAGTAACTTAGATTTTATTTGTATTTTTTTAAATAAATATTCTTTAAATTTTAAAGGGTATTTCGCAACCTGCTCTTTCTCATTCTGAACTAAAAAGTCAAATTCCGCTTTTTTCTTTGTATGCTGATAAGGGTACTTTTCAGGGACAACATACTCTAAGCTGACAGGAATACCAGCTGAATCAAGTCTTAATTGATAGTAATAATCACCTATTTTTATATGTTGCTTATTACATATCAATTCTTTAGGTTCTTTATAATGTTCAATAACTTTGTGTGCAATCGCCTGGAGGTTTTCCATAGGAAAATAAATTTGAAACGAAGAAAGATAGACGGTAAGCAAATAATTACACTTTTTCAATAACACTCACAGCGATATTCAAGTTTTATTCAGCCAACAAAAAACCGCCGTAAAGGCGGTTTTTCGCGCGAACACTTGCGACTTAAATTTGTTTACTACTGCGTGATTACTTAGTTGAAAGCTTCTCACGGATACGCGCGGATTTTCCTGAACGCTCACGAAGGTAGTAAAGCTTAGCGCGGCGTACGCGGCCGCGACGCTTAACTTCAATTTTAGCGACCGCCGGACTGTGCGTCTGAAACGCGCGCTCAACACCCTCACCATTAGAGATCTTACGTACAGTGAACGCGGAATGCAGACCTCGGTTACGCTTAGCGATAACCACGCCTTCAAAAGCCTGCAGACGTTCTTTGTTACCTTCCTTTACCCGTACAGAAACAACGACAGTATCACCCGCGCCGAACTCTGGTACGTCAGTTTTCATTTGCTCATCGTTGAGCATTTTAATGATGTTGTTCATTTATCACTCCGTCCTAGAATTAACTGAGCCATAGTGCATAATCTTGCTTACTCTTTCTCTGTCTCGGCAATCGCCTCAGCCAGCAGAGCCGTTTGTTGGTCAGTCAGAGCTAGATTTTCAAATATCTCCGGCCGTCTCTGTAAAGTTCTTCTCAGACTTTGCTGATGACGCCAGCGTTCTATGTTTTTGTGGTTGCCGCTAAGCAGTACCTTCGGCACGTCAAGACCGTCCAAAGATTCAGGTCGCGTATAATGCGGACAATCTAACAAGCCGTCAGAAAACGAATCCTGCTCCGCCGAGGCCCGCTTACCGAGCACGCCCGGCACCAGTCTCGAGACAGAATCAATCAGCGTCATCGCCGGTAATTCACCGCCCGAAAGCACATAATCACCCACTGACCACTCCTCATCCACTTCAGTCTGAATAACGCGCTCGTCAATACCTTCGTACCGGCCGCACACTAAAATCAGCTTCTGGTTTTCTGATAACGCCTCAACGCCCCGCTGAGTCAGCTTCCGGCCCTGAGGAGACAGATAAACCACTTTCACGCCTTCACCCGCCGCGGCTTTCGCGGCACGGATTGCGTCTCTTAACGGCTGCACCATCATTAACATTCCCGGGCCGCCGCCGAACGGGCGGTCATCCACGGTTTTATGTTTATCACGGCTGAAATCCCTGGGATTCCACGCACGCAACTCCAGCAGGCCGTTTTTAACGGCTCGACCCGTGACTCCAAAGTCCGTAACAGCACGAAACATCTCTGGAAAAAGCGTAACTACTCCTAGCCACATCCTAAAAGTCCGGATCCCATTCCACTAAAATCTTTTTCTGTGCGACATTCACATCAATAATGAATTGTTCCGGAACAAAAGGAATCAAGCGTTCCTTTTTGCCAAACGCATCTTTAATGTTGGCTTTAACTTGCAGCACGTCATTTGAGCCGGTTTCTAATAACTGCTCGACATGCCCCATGTTGTAACCTTTCGTATTAGTAACTTCGCAGCCTATCAGATCTTTCCAGTAGAAATCACCTTCAGGTAATTGCCGCATTTTATCAGGAAGCACGCCAATCTCACAATGTGTGAGTAATTGAGCCTGCTCTCGGCTTTCAACGCCCTCAAGTTCGGCGATAATCGCCTTGCCCTGCTGACGCCAGTTTGTCACCTTTACTTCCCGCCACCGGCCGTTCTCTTTTAACAACCAGGGTGAGTAATCAAAAATACCTTTAACAGAGTCGGTATAAGCCGTGATTCTCATCCAGCCTCTGACACCATGACTGGCGCCGATTTTGCCGAGAACTACCGGCTGCTGGTTGTCGCTCATCAATTTATACCTTAATGCTGTTAAGCCGCTTTACGGGCGTCTTTAACTAGCTTAGCTACGCGATCAGAAACTTGAGCGCCGGTAGCGATCCAGTGATCAACACGATCAAGATCAACACGCAGAGTTTCTTCTTGTCCTTTAGCTAACGGATTGAAGAAACCGATACGTTCGATGAAACGACCGTCACGGGCGTTACGGCTGTCAGTAACAACGATGTTGTAGAAAGGACGCTTTTTAGCGCCGCCACGAGCTAAACGAATGGTAACCATGCGTTTTAATTCCTCTAATGCTTTGCCTTTACATCGGCAAAAGATAAAACCGAAACCCTGTGTTCGCTTAGAGTTCCGGAAAGAAAGCCGCAAAATTCTACCTGAGTTACTGATAATTGCAACTAAATCGGTTATTTTTTGCGGAATTTGTTCAGGTTATCGCGAGAACGTTAACGTCCCGGCATCTTCATACCGGGCGGTAACATGCCCTGCATGCCGCGCATCATTTTCGCCATGCCGCCTTTAGATGACATTTTCTTCATCATCTTCTGCATTTGAGTAAACTGCTTCAATAAACGGTTTACGTCTTGAATTTGTGTACCGGAACCCGCCGCGATACGACGTTTACGTGAACCTTTAATCAGATCGGGGCGGGCACGCTCTTTTTTGGTCATCGAGTTGATGATGGCTTCCATTTGGTTGGTCATCTTACCATCTTGCACCTGCGCCAGCGCCTCCGGCGGTAACTGACCCACACCCGGCAGCTTCTCGATCATGCTCATCATGCCGCCCATGTTTTTCATCTGCTGAAGCTGCTCGCGGAAGTCCTCTAAATCAAAACCGCCGCCCGTTTTCAGCTTCTTAGCCATTTTCATGGCCTTGTCTTTATCTACGCCGCGCTCAACCTCCTCGATTAAAGACAGAACGTCACCCATACCCAGAATGCGAGACGCGACGCGATCCGGATGGAACGGCTCCAGCGCGTCGGTCTTTTCACCGACACCTAAGAATTTAACCGGTTTTCCGGTAATGTGGCGGATTGAAAGCGCGGCGCCGCCGCGGGCGTCACCGTCAACTTTGGTCAGAATCACACCGGTTAACGGCAGAGCTTCATTGAACGCCTTAGCCGTATTGGCCGCGTCCTGACCTGTCATCGCATCTACGGTGAATAAGGTTTCAACCGGGTTGATAGCCGAATGAAGATCTTTAATCTCATCCATCATCGCGTCGTCGACGTGCAAACGACCCGCGGTATCGACAATCACGACGTCAATGAATTTGAGTCTGGCGTGCGCAATCGCCGCTGTCGCGATATCGACCGGCTTTTGACTTACGTCAGACGGGAAGAACTCGACGTCAACTTCACCCGCGAGGGTTTTCAGCTGTTTGATCGCCGCGGGACGATAAACGTCAGCGCTGACCACAAGCACCGATTTCTTGTGGCGCTCTCGCAGTAATTTAGAAAGCTTGGCCACGCTGGTGGTTTTTCCCGCGCCCTGCAGACCGGCCATCATGATAACCGCCGGCGGCCGCGCGGATAAGTCTAACGCCTCGTTAGACTCACCCATGGCTTTTTCAAGCTCAGCCTGAACGATTTTCACGAAAACCTGCCCGGGCGTAAGGCTTTTAGAAACTTCCTGACCAACGGCACGTTCTTTAACACTTTTGACAAATTCGCGAACAACGGGTAAAGCCACGTCCGCCTCAAGCAGCGCCATGCGCACTTCACGCAGTGTTTCTTTAATGTTGTCCTCAGTCAGGCGGCCGCGGCCGCTGATATTTTTTAAGGTACGCGACAGTCTGTCACTGAGATTCTCAAACATATCCTGAGCTATATTCCTTCCGCAAAATTGAGTACATTATACCTAAATTCGCTAATTCGACGACACTTACATCAAATTAAACTCGCGCTTAATCAAAAAAACAGTTAAATTTTACGATATTAATTTTTATTACGGCTGGGGTGTTCTCGATTAATCGTTTAATCTGAGGATTGAGAGTTCCCCTAATGGAATAGGTTTGTCTTTAATGGTTATATTTTCTGCATCTGCAATGTTTTTTTACTGCTGTGCACTAATCCTTGTTACCAGTCGTTTGTTTCATGCTCAAGGGCCTAATCGCAAAATCGTGGTGCTGATGGCCGCGATTGCGGTAGCTTTTCATGCCGCCGCGCTTTCTGAGGCCATTTTTACCGCTGACGGTCAAAACTTTAGCCTTACGAACGTCATTTCATTAGTGAACTGGATCATCGCCCTCACCTTCACCGTCGCACTGACGCGCATGAAGGTTATCGTTGTAGTGCCGGTTATCTATGCTTTATCGATACTGTCAGTCGGACTGCTCTGGTTTGTACCGCCAAAGAATATTTATCATTTTGAGCTTTATCCTGAAGTGCTCGGTCATGTAATTTTATCCTTAATGGCCTACAGTACGTTGATGATTGCCGCTTTGTACGCCATTCAGCTGGCGGTAATTCAGCATAAGCTCAAAAGTAAGCAACTTATTCTCAGTCCCGCGTTACCGCCGCTGATGACGGTGGAGAAACAGCTTTATCATCTGGTTGTGATCGGCGTAATTTTATTAAGCCTTTCATTAGCGACCGGGTTTATTTTCCTCGACGATATGTTCGCGGAAGGTAAGAGCCATAAAGCTGTGTTGTCCATCATTGCCTGGTTTGTCTACATCGCCATGTTGTGGCAGCAATATTGGGTCGGCTGTAAAGTCCGCGCCGCGGTGATTTATACGTTAAGCGGCGCGGCTCTGTTATCACTCGGTTACTTTGGCGCGAGAATTGTCAAAGAGCTGATACTTTCGTAAACTGTCGGCCACGGGGCGTATTTTGTCTGCGCCCTCATGTTAGTTATCGGAATTTAATTAGCACTTGTAAGTTTAATTACTCGAACGGAGCCCTTTTTGGACGCTATCTCAACCGGAACCCTTCTGGTTATCCTTGTAATACTCATCCTATGCTCAGCCTACTTCTCAGGCTCAGAAACCGCTTTAATGACCTTAAACCGTTATCGTCTGCGACACCTCGCGGACAGCGGAAACCGAGGCGCCAAAAAAGCGGCGAAACTGCTGGAGAAACCTGACAAGCTCATCGGTTTAATACTGATCGGCAATAACTTAGTAAATATTATCGCTCCGGTACTGGCCGCTGAAATCGGCCGCAGAATGTCCGGCGACTTAGGTGTCGCGGTCGCGACGGGTATTCTTACCGTTGTCATTCTTATCTTCGCGGAAGTTACGCCGAAAACGATGGCGGCGCTTCACCCCGAAAAAGTGGCATTCCCGTCAAGCTACTTTTTAACGCTTCTGGCGGTGATCATGCGTCCGCTCGTCTGGGGGTTAAACTTAATCACCTCGCTTTTTCTGAGAATGATGGGCGCGGATAAAGAAACCTCAGTCAATGCCTTAAGTAAAGAAGAGCTGCGAACCGTGGTGAACGAGGCCGGCGCCTTAATCCCTCAGCGTCATCAGGATATGCTGTTATCGATTTTGGATTTAGAGAAGATCGCCGTTGAAGACGTGATGGTGCCCCGCTCTGAAATTTATGCCATTAACGTTAACGACGATTTTAAGCTCATCAACAAACAGGTGACGCAAAGCCCCCATACCCGGGTTTTAGTTTATCGTGACAATATTGATGACGCGGTGGGTTTTATTCACTTACGCGACGCGCTTCGCTTACAGTCCAAAGAGCAGTTCAGCAAATCATCGTTATTGCGCGCGGTTAAGGAATTATATTTTGTTCCTGAAGGCACGCCGCTGAATGTGCAATTGGCTAATTTCCAGCAAAATAAGGAACGTGTCGGCATTGTGGTTGACGAATACGGTGATATTCAGGGCTTAGTGACCGTGGATGATATTCTTGAGGAAATCGTCGGTGACTTCACCACCACAATGTTACCCGCGCCGAGTGAGGAAATTTTCCCTCAGCAAGACGGCAGCTTTCTTATTGACGCCAGCATCAACATCCGTGAGCTTAACAAAGAAATGGATTGGGATTTACCCATTGACGGACCGAAAACCTTAAACGGTCTGATTCTGGAGTATCTGGAAAACATCCCGACTCAATATACCAGCTTACGTTTAGCCGGCTACCCTGTCGAAGTGGTAGACGTGGCGGATAATATGGTTAAAACCGTCAGAGTCATGCCGCAGTATTATCAGAAGCCGAATTAAGGCTCTGATGGTACTCAGCATTAATAAATTGATCTTTTCTGAGCGCCCGGCACTGAATAACCAAGTAATAATCAACGAAAGTTCCGCCCCGTAAAGCGGCGAAAAGTCAACACGCGAAGGTTACGGTTTACTTAAAAAACACATGAAAAATATTTAATTGTACCCGAATCCGGATTCAGATAATAATGTCATCCGTTTACCATTATTAGTTTCGTGAGTTTTGATTATGACTACTGTAACCCTTCCCGGCAATATTCCTCAGGTAGTTGAAATTTCGAATTTTGAAGTTGTAACTTTGCAACCGACCTCAGCTTCTTCAATAACTTTTTCAGATAGGCGTTATAATACGTTTGACAGGCCGGATAACGAATTAAATGAGTTAGTTATCTCTTTCAGCGAAACAGACGGAAGCATTTCATGTACAGGTTACTGCGCGGACAGAGCAAAAGCGGTAGCTGAGGATGTCTGTAACATAACATGCCATAAAGGATTAACAAAAGCATATCTGGTCGGTCTTGAAGCAGGTTTATGTCCGGCCGGCGCGGCCGCGATTGGCACGTTTTTCTTATTACCTTCTTCAATGTCTTGCTGCCTGAAATGGACAATCAGCATTGCCGCGGGTCTTGCCGGTTGCCCTTCACTGCCGGCTTTAGGATGCGCGACTATATGCTTAGCGACTTTACTGTCAGATTTGACAAAAGAAACCGAACAAACTGCTTATAACATATTTAAAGAGCTGACTCACAAAGCCTTAGGCAGCAACAGGGCAACGTTCAACGGAAAACAAAGTGATGACGAGGTAACAATTCAGCCTAAAAAAAATGACTATAACCTGCTGAATGAGACAGAGAAAAAGTGCGTAAATCTCCTGAAGGAGACGCTTGAATCATTCAAACATCAGGATTACCGGCAGGTATTAATTAAATTGTCTGAACTCAAGAAACATGGTTTTCCTATTGAAATCGAAGCGGAAAAATATTTAACCACAACCAGGTATCGGGTAACGTTAAACTTACCCGGCCGGAGCTAGTTTTGAACCTGAACGTTCATGATAGGCACAGATGTCATGAACCTTTAGGTTGAAAGGTCAGGCCGTTAATTAAACACAGGCATCTCTTCGTAATCAGTGAACGGGGAAACGCACCGGCTAACACTGACGCATTAATAATACAGATAAGTACCTGACTATAAGTTTTTTGATATTTCTGGCGTTTAAATTAAGTACTCCACAAGGCGCTCTTGCGCAGTAATACCGGCAGTATTTCAAGCAAGAGTAACGCCGCAGAGTGCTTAAGATGAGCGTCAGAAAAGTGAAGAAACTTACAGTTGGGTACTTAGCTACTTCACCTGCTCTTCACGTAAGAACACCGGCGTGTCAGGAGCGGACTCTTCAGCGCTGTAGTAATAACCCGCCACGTCAAAACTTTCCAGCTGCTTACGGGTTTCAAGCTTGTTATGAATGATGTAACGGGCCATCATACCGCGGGCTTTTTTCGCGTAGAAACTGATCACCTTGTACTTTCCCGCCTTACGGTCTTTGAAAACAGGGGTAATAAGCTCACCTTTAAGATTTTTCTTTTTTACCGCCTTAAAGTATTCATTAGAGGCTAAGTTCATGACGACTGAGTCATCATCCAATTCTTCGTTCAGCTTATCGGTAATGACATCCCCCCAGAACTGATAAAGGTTTTTGCCCCGGGTATTCTCAAGAGAAGTACCCATCTCAAGACGGTAAGGCATCATCAGATCAAGCGGTTTTAATAAGCCGTACAAGCCGGACAAAATTCTTAAGCTCCGCTGAGCCTGATTGATCTCCTGTTCGGGCAAAGATTCCGCGTCTAACCCCGTATACACATCACCTTTAAACGCGAACATCGCCTGTTTCGCGTTTTCAGCATTAAAGTCCGGCTGCCACTCAGTAAAGCGAGCGACATTCAAACCCGCAATTTTATCGCTTACCTTCATAAGCTTAGCGATATCAACAGCCGTTAAATCACGGCATACGCTCATCAGCTCTTCACTGTGCGTTAACAGCTCAGGCATTGTAAATTCTGAAGTGGTGGCCGGATTGTCATAATCCAGCGTCTTGGCGGGCGATAGAAGTATCCGCATTTTTCTTCCTTATCTTGAACGGCGCTGCCTCAAAAAAGAGAGCATTCACTAGTATTCCGTCCAGTTGCATTTGATGTTTTCAGTGGTTCGTAAAGCGGCCATATGCAAGGCAGATTTGTGCCGGCGCAGTATTCTACGTCAATCAAATCTAACGCCGCCAGATGGCCGCTTTACGAATCACCCTCCGGGCTCAGGGCAGAACGCCCGTTTCTTCGTTGCAGTGACTTGAAATACTCCGGTATATCTTCGCCGCCGCGCCTTGAACCGGACGTTCTGCCTTGAGCTGAAGCTAACAAATGCAACCGGCCGGAGTACTAAATTAATCTTATTTATCCCAGATGCCGCCTTTGAGCGGTTTTGAGATTTCCGGGAATTTTCTGATGTCAAACTCAGGCTCAGAACCTTTAGCTACCTGCTGACGATAATCTTTAACCACTTTTACGGCAACTCCGGATAACAACACAAGCGCGACAATGTTTACGGCGGCCATTAACCCCATTGAGACGTCAGCTAAGTTCCATACTAAGTCAATTTTAGCTACCGCGCCAAACATCACCATAACTAACACGCCGATACGTAACAGGTTTACTAAAAGCTTACCTTTTCTTGATAAGAAAATAATGTTGGTTTCCGCGTATGAGTAATTCGCGATGATTGAGGTAAAGCAGAAAAGTAAAATCGCACCGGCAAAAAACAGGCCGCCCCAGTGACCGATCTCACTCTTTAACGCATGAACTGTAATCGCGATACCGTCATGCGCTCCGCTAAAATCACCTGATGTCAGAATTAAAGCGGCTGTCGCCGTACAAATAACGATAGTATCTAAAAATACCCCCATCATCTGAACATAACCCTGTGAAGCAGGATGGTCAGGATTAGGCGTGGCGCTCGCGGCTATGTTGGCGGCACTTCCCATACCCGCCTCATTTGAGAATAAACCGCGGGCGATTCCCGCCTGCATCGCCTGTGAAATAGCGTAAGCCGCGCCACCGGCTGCCGCTTCTTGTAAACCGAATGCGCTTTTGAATATCAGCATGATGATCGCCGGTAATTCAGAAATATTCATAATGACGATAACGAGCGCCACGATAATGTAGGCCAGCGCCATAAACGGCACAAGTAACTCGGAAACATGAGCGACTTTCTTTAATCCCCCGACAATCACAAATGCTGTCGCGGCGACAATGGCATAACCGATCCATGAAGCGTCAAGGTCATACATACTGGTTATCGCACTGGTGATGGTATTGGCTTGCACGGCGCTGAAGATTAACCCGAAGGAAACGATCAGCAATACCGAGAATAAAATCCCCATCCAGCGTTGACCTAAGCCCTTCTCCATATAATATGCCGGGCCGCCGCGATAAACGCCGTCTTCGTCTTTTACTTTATAGACTTGCGCTAATGTGGCCTCTGTCATCGCCGTTGCCATACCTAAAACAGCGATCAGCCACATCCAGAATATCGCTCCCGGTCCGCCCGCGTTGATCGCCACAGCGACACCGGCCATATTACCGGCACCGACTCTCGCCGCCATAGACGTACAGAAAACCTGAAATGATGATAAACCGTCACCTGACTTCGCACGGCTAATGGTCATTAATTTTACGGAATGTTTAAAACCTGTGATTTGAATGAACGCCAGTCTGACCGTAAAGAAGAAGCCAGCGCCGACCAAACCGTAAACAAGAATTTTCCCCCATAGCAACGCATTAAGAAAATCAACGACTGTTTCTAACATATTTTTATAACTCACTTTTTATTTGTTCTGACCAGACAAGTTCATATTCTTCTTGCTAACCGCGGCTCTTGAGCGAAAATTCAGATTGAACCGAATGAATTCAGCCTGTATCAGACTAGCCGGTGCCAATAAGTAACGTTTAATAGTACCACTCAATCAGTCAGTTCAGGGAAGTGACGGATTACTGATTTTGGTGACAGCAAACTAAATGAATTTAACGAACAGTATGTCAAAAACAGGTTGTGATCAAGGTCACACTTGTCAGTTTATGGCCAAAAGATATCTCGAAAGTAATAAAAGGATACGTTATTGTCGTCCGTCATGACATGGATTTGTTCAATCATTTTGACAGATTTCTGCCAATAGCCAAAAGTTGGATGTAGCACACATTTTTGTAAATAAATTACAACTATAGTACCGCCAGGTAATCATTCTATTTAATTTAATTCCGTTTGCTCCAGTGAGGCTAATCATGACCCAAGCAACTGAAATTACCGCTCTTAAAAAACTAGTAAGAGCAACCAACTTCCTTGCAACATCTCAAATTTATCTGAAAAAGAATGTGTTGCATAAAAGACCGCTAAAACATGAAGACATTAAACCACGCCTTTTAGGCCACTGGGGTACGTGCCCGGGCATCAACTTTGTTTATGCGCACGTCAACCGCTTAATCGTTAAAAATAATCGTGAATTCATTTATTTAGTAGGTCCGGGTCACGGTTTCCCGGCTGTTCAGGCAAACCTATTCGTAGAAGGCTCTCTAAGCCACTACTATCCAGAAATCATCCCTTACAATGAAGACGGATTAATCGATATCTGTAATAAATTTTCAGCAGCGTACGGTTACCCTTCTCACGCGAACCCGGAAGCGCCCGGTCAAATTCTTGAGGGGGGCGAATTAGGTTACTCACTTTCTGTCGGTTTCGGCGCGGTACTTGATAACCCGGCTCTGATCGCCACGGTATTAGTCGGTGACGGTGAAGCCGAAACAGGCCCGCTGGCGGCATCCTGGTATGCTAACCGGCTGATTAACCCGGCGACTGACGGTGCGGTTCTTCCTATCGTACACATCAACGGTTATAAGATTTCCGGCCCGACTCGTATGGGTCGTATGAGCCATGAAGAGCTAGAGCTTGAATTCCGCGGTTTAGGTTATCACCCGATCATCGTTGATGATCAAGAAGAAGGCGATGTGTATGTGACTATGGCGCAGGCTATGGATAAAGCATATGCGATGATAAATGACATCCAGGCCCGCGCCCGCGGCGGTGAGGACATCGAAAAACCACGCTGGCCGGTGATCCTAATGCGCACAGCTAAAGGCTGGACTGGTGTCACTGAGGATAACGGTAACAAGCTTGAGGGTAACTGTGATTCTCACCAGGTTATCGTAAACAAGTGCGCTACCGATAAAGAGCACCTTGAGGCATTAGACGCGTGGTTAGCAAGCTACAAGTTCGGCGAGCTGTACACTATCGAAAATGATCAAATTGTTTTCGATGAGGACATTCAAACTTTGATCCCGGCTAAAGAGCTGTGCTGCGGCCGCCAGCACCTGAGCTACGGAGGTGAAGTAGTTCGCGCCCTAAACAACCCGGATCTGACTAAGTTAGCTTACGGCGCTGAAGTTCCTCGCGGTCAGCGCGGTTTCTCAATGAACAAGATGGGCGAGTGGATGCGTGAAGCGTTCAAACTTAACCGTGATCAGCGTAACCTGCGTATTTTCAGCCCTGACGAAACTTATTCTAACCAGCTACAGGCGGTATTTGAAGAAACGGATCGCGCCTGGCAGTGGCCCATCGAAGAGTGGGATAAAGACATGGCTCGTGACGGTCGTGTACTTGAACTGCTTTCTGAGAACCTGCTGTTCGGTATGCTGCACGGCTACACAGTAACGGGTCGTCACGGGATGTTCCCGACTTATGAGTCTTTCTCTCAGGTTGTATCCTCTATGGCTGATCAATACTGTAAATACGTATACGCCAGCCAAGGTATACACTTCCGTAAGCCTTTACCTTCTTGCAACGTCGTACTTTCCTCATTGCTGGAGCGTCAGGATCACAACGGTTACTCACATCAGAACCCGTCTTTCTTAGGTGCGATGCTGGAGAAACACCCTAAGATCATTTCAGCTTACCTGCCCGCTGACGCGAACAGCACATTGGTTTACACTGAAAGAGCATACGCCGGTCGTGATAAGTTAAATATCTTAGTTGCCGGTAAGAAAGAACTTCCTCAGTGGCTGAACCTGGAAGAGGCTCGTCAGCAAGCTAAAGACGGCGTGATGGTCTGGGACTTCGCTTCTGACGAAAACCCGGATGTGGTTCTGGCCGCTTGCGGTGATTATGTGACTCAGGAAGCTATGGCATCTCTCGTTCTTATCCGTGAGCTGCTGCCGAAAGTACGTATCCGCTTCGTGAGTGTTACTGAGCTGACAAGTTCCGGTCTTGGCAGCCTGGACTTCCAGGCTCAGCCTTGGAGAATGGATGAAATCTTCACTGAAGATAAAGGCGTGGTATTCAACTATCACGGCTATCCGAACACAATCAAGAAGCTCGTATTTGATTACAAAGGCAGCGACCGCTTCCGTATCAAGGGTTACGAGGAAGAAGGTTCAACTACTACTCCATTCGATATGGGTGTTCGTAACGGTACTTCCCGTTACCACTTGGTTATTGATATGGCTTACAAGTTGTTCCAGCAAGGTGTAATCGATGAGACTCAGCACGTTGCTATCACTACTGATATGCTCCAGCGTCTTGTTGACCATCAGAACTACATCAAAGCAAACGGTGTAGATCCGAAAAACATCGAAAACTGGGTCTGGACTCGCTGATTTGAATTAAGCGGCTCAAACATAAAAGCCCTCGCAACTCGAGGGCTTTTTTGAGGCCGTTTAAGTACCTGAATATAAGTTTTTCGATATTTTTGGCGTTCAGATTAAATGCTCCGCAAGGTAATACCGGCGGTTTTTCAAGCAAGAGTAACGCCGTAGAGTGCTTAAGACGGGCGTCAGAAAAGTAAAAAAACATATAGCCGGGTACTTAATACTCGTGAAACCTGAAGACGCATCTTGAGGTCTCACGGGCATATTTAGTTCATATTTTGCTGAAACAAAGCCTCAACGGACAGACCCTGTGAGCTTAATAAGTCACGTAACCGTTTCAGCGCCTCGACTTGAATCTGTCTGACGCGCTCACGGGTAAGCCCGATTTCCGCGCCTACATCTTCCAGTGTTGAAGGCTCATAGCCCAGCAAGCCAAACCTGCGGGCAAGAACTTCACGCTGCTTGCTGTTGAGTTCATTCAGCCAATTAATCACTGAATTTGAGATGTCTTTGGTTTGCACTTTGTGATCAGGGCCGACCATATCTTCAGCCGGTAATACATCAAGCAGCGCTTTATCGTTTTCACCGCCGATCGGCGTATCAACTGAGGTGATTCTTTCATTGAGTTTTAAAAGCTTACTGACGTCCTGGCTGGGAACGTTGAGCTCCTGCGCAATCTCTTCCGCCGTCGGCTCATGATCGAGCTTGTGAGCGAGTTCTCTGGCGGTTCTCAGATAAACATTGAGTTCTTTAACGACATGAATGGGTAAGCGGATAGTGCGGGTCTGATTCATGATGGCACGTTCAATGGTTTGACGAATCCACCATGTGGCATAGGTTGAAAATCGAAAGCCTCTCTCAGGGTCAAATTTTTCTACCGCCCGGATGAGTCCTAAGTTGCCCTCTTCTATGAGATCCAGAAGAGCCAGACCTCGGTTGTTGTAACGGCGAGCGATTTTAACAACTAGTCTCAGGTTACTTTCAATCATGCGATTGCGGGATTTTTCACAACCTTGAAGCGCCTTGCGTGAAAAGTATACTTCTTCCTCAGCGGACAGGAGCGGAGAATAACCGATTTCCCCCAGATAAAGCTGAGTGGCGTCTAAATTTCGTGGCGCGTCATCTTGTTCAGCTTGACTAGCTGGCTTATCCCGTACAAGTTCAGCTTCTGTCAGATCTTCAAATTCTTCTACAACTGCCGTATTACTTTTACTTCCCATAATGGATCCCCCCAAGCGGAAACTCAAATCGTATAATCGATACTACCTCCTGCGCCAAATTGGCTCCTAAGCAGATTACCTAGGCAAATAACGAAGCGGGTCGACTGATTTTCCATGGTAACGAATCTCAAAGTGAAGCATTACCTTACTCGATCCAGTACTACCCATAGTCGCAACTGTTTGTCCTGCTGAGACATGCTGCTGTTCTTTTACTATTATTTTGTCGGCGTGAGCATATGCGCTTAAGTAGTCATCACTGTGCTTAATGATGACTAAATTGCCGTAACCTCTCAGCGCATTGCCGGCATAAACGACTTTCCCGGAAGCGGCGGCTTTAATCGCGTTTCCGCGACGGCCTGAAAATTTGATTCCTTTATTTCCCTGGGTTTTGTTTGAAAACTTGCTGATGATTTTTCCTTTTGAAGGCCAAACCCATCGAGCAACTTTATCGCGGGAAACTGTACTAGTTGTTGTAGCTTTCGTTGTGTTATTCTTTTGTTGTAACACTGTTACAGAGTAAGCAGACTGTTTATTTTTATCAAGTATTTTTTTAGAACTATTTTTCGCCACTTGATTACTTACATTATTTTTCTTAGCGTTTGCTCTTGTTTTTGCTTTAGTATTTTTCGCGACCTTGGTTGTGTTACTTGTACCTGCTTTAGCTTTTGATGACGTTCTCGGTTTTAGCCTCAGCCATTGCCCCGGATAAATCGTATAAGGCTTTTTTAAGCGATTTAACCGGGCGATTTTCTTGAAATCCCTTCCCGCTCCCCAAGCGATTGAATAAAGAGTATCGCCTGTCTTAACCTTATAAATCGCGGTCTTAATCGAGCCTTTTTTATAAGCGGGATCATAAGGTTTTATTGATTCAACAGGTGCGGCATACTGAGACGAGAAGCCGCACCCCTGAAGCAGCAACAGAAAAAAAAACATTAACAAACATCGTGAATACATCAAAACTCCACTCCGTATTTCCAACGCTCTTTTTCCATGCCGCATCCCTGACGATTTTTATTTTAAAACAAGAACTGTTACATCAGTGTGAAAGAAAACTAATCTAATTCACCGCTCACCAGAGGAACAAATTTTACGGGCAAGATAACTTCAGAACTCACTTGATCACCTCTGCGGGTTATTCGCATCAACTGCTGAATATCCTCGCCGACCGGGATGATCATTTGCCCGCCATCGGCAAGCTGGCGGATCAAATTCTCAGGTATTTTTCTTGCCGCCGCCGTAACCATAATGGCATCAAACGGGCCGCGGTTACTCCAGCCTTTCCAGCCGTCGCCATATTTGAAAGAAACATTGTGTAAACCCAGCCATTTTAACTTTTGCCTGGCCTGCACTTGTAAACTTTTAATACGCTCCACAGTACAGACCTGATCAACAAGTTGCGCCAGAATGGCCGTCTGATAACCCGAGCCGGTACCGATTTCAAGTACGTTACGAGGAGAACCGGATAACAATAATTCAGTCATTTTAGCCACAATAAACGGCTGTGAAATAGTCTGGCCGCTTCCGATAGGTAACGCCGTATTCTCAAAGGCTTTATGAGCCAAGGCCATATCTAAAAAGTGTTGACGAGGCGTTCTCGAAACGACATCCAAAACTTGATTATTATTAATTCCCAGTTCTGCCAGCTTCATCGCTAAGTTAGCTGCCGCAGTAATTACCGCTTGACTCATATTTCCTCGATCCAATTATCCAAATCAGCCATTTGCTTATAAGCGGTTAAATCAACCGTTAACGGTGTGATAGATACATAACCATTCGCTACCGCATGAAAATCCGTCCCCTTACCCGAATCCTGAGTTTCGCCCACAGGCCCTAACCAGAAAATTTCTTTTCCCGCCGGATCCTGAGTTCTCACCATTCCCTCGGCTTTATGCCTTGCGCCGCAGCGGGTTACTTTAACACCTTTAATCCGCTCTAAAGGTAAATCCGGTACATTTACATTCAGAATCTGGTCGCTGGCAACGGGATTTTTCAGCAGCCCCTTAACCAGCCTTACCGCCCAGAAAGCCGCGGTTTGATAATGCTTTAACTCTTTACCCACCAGTGAAATCGCGATGGCCGGAAGCCCCAGATAACGTCCCTCCATCGCCGCGGCAACCGTACCAGAATACAACACATCATCTCCCATATTAGCACCGGCATTGATGCCGGAAATAACAATAGACGGCTCTGTGTCACATAATTCACGAATGGCGATATGCACGCAATCGGTCGGCGTACCGTTTACTGAGATATAGCCGTTATCTAACTTATTAATTCGTAAAGGATTCGTCAAGGTTAATGAATTACTCGCACCGGAACAGTTGCGATCCGGGCCGACGGTCTGAACCTCGGCGATTTCTTTCAGGGTCTCAGACAGAATCCGGATGCCTTCAGCCGTTACACCGTCATCATTACTTACCAGAATATGACTCATAAGTGAACCTTTTCTCCTTCGGTAAAAGCCTGCTGAGCTTGCCGCTGACGCACATCAGTAACATTAATCAGTTCACGCAGTACAGAAGTGGCAAAGCAACCGGCGGGAAGAGCAAACTCAATAATCAGAGCGCTGTCCTCAATCTGATATCGCAGATTTTCAGGTTTTAACAGAACCGGACGACGCTCCTGGTCAAGTCCGGCTCTTTCAAGCCCCGCCTTGTCATCCTCAAACCCAGCCAGGGCACTTTGCTCAAAGTCAGCCGCCTCTTTTACCGCCGGCAGCGCACCTCGCCCCCACATCGGCGCTGAAAGTTGAATGTCATTTTCAGCCAGACGATTTTTCAGGGTGCCGTCCCAGACTTCCGCGGTAAAGAAACTGCGGCTGCCGTTAAGTTGAACGCAGTCACCTTCTAAATAATCCGTATTATGCGACTCAAGACGTTTACTCACCACATGATTAAACAGATTAGAACGAACGGCGGAAAGGTAAATACCGCGTTTGTTTCTGTCTTTAATCCGCTTGCCGGCGAACATCCGGCGGGCCATTTCAAGGTTCTTACCGTTGTGGCCGAAGCGTTGTTCACCAAAATAGTTCGGCACGCCTGTCCGCTTAATCTGCCGTAATCGCTTTTCAAGCCCTGAGGTATCACTAATATTTCTGACTGTGATTTTAAAACGATTACCCGATAACGCCCCTGAGCGTAACTTTTTATTATGTCGGTGCGCTTCAAGAACGGTTACGCCTTCAAGTCCGAGATTATTCCAGTCAGGCATATCTTTACCCGGGATCCGGATACCAAACCACTGATCGGTAACGGCATGACGATCTTTTTGTCCGGCGGCGGTCACATCCCTCGGGTGAACCCCGGCGAATTTCGCCAGTTTTTCAGCGACAAAGTTGGTATTTAAACCATCTTTACGAATATGAACAAAGTGATGCTCTCCTTCACCCGCAGGATGAATCGGAAGAATCTCTTTTACGATGAAATCTGAATTGCGCGTACGCAAATCACCGTCGGCCGAAGGTTTACCGAAAAGGTAAAATAAATCTTTTGTCATCATTTTAACAGATCCGCATCAATACCACAGCCTCAACGGCAATTCCTTCTTTACGTCCTGTAAATCCGAGCTTTTCGGTAGTGGTTGCTTTTACGTTGACAAAATCGGCGTGGGTGTCTAAATCATGCGCGATGACTTGCCTCATCGACTCAATATGAGGCGCCATCTTTGGTGCCTGGGCGATCACTGTCACATCTAAATTTCCAAGCTGGTAGCCTTTTTGTTTCGCTAAGCCGTAGCAGTGTCTTAAAAGCTCACGGCTGTCGGCGCCCGAATATTGAGGATCGGTATCAGGAAAATGCCTGCCGATATCACCCAGAGCCATCGCGCCTAAAATGGCATCACATACGGCGTGCAGCACAACGTCACCGTCAGAGTGAGCAATCAGTCCGACATCAAAGGGAACCGCCACACCACCCAGAACAAGCGGCTTATCGCCGCCAAATTTATGAACATCAAAACCGTGACCGATTCTCATTGTCATTGCTCATTTCTCTTATGTTGATCGAGGTAAAGACGCGCCAGCCGCAAATCTTCGCCGCGGGTTACTTTAATGTTATCCGGTCTGCCTGAGACTAAACCCGGGCTTTCTCCGGCCCATTCCATCGCTGACGCTTCGTCAGTAATGTTCGCATTCTCAGCTGAGGCGTTTTTTAAATTTCGCCGCAAAGCGTCTAACGGGAACATTTGCGGCGTCATCGCATGCCATAATCGTTCACGACACACCGTTTCCGCAATCTGATTTTCCTTTGTCGCCCGTTTCATGGTGTCGCGGACCGGCACGGCGAGAACGGCGCCCTGAGGAAATTGAGTCCTCGCTTTAAGCATGGCGTCAATATCATCACGGGTGACGCAAGGACGGGCGGCGTCATGCACTAACACCCAGGCATCGCTGTAACCATGTTCCTCAGCGCACGCTAACGCCGCTAACACACTGTCCGCACGCTCTTTACCGCCGAATGTTTTGATTAGTTTCGGATGACTCGCTTCCTCAAGCTTGGCAAAAAAACCATCGTCCCGGCCAACGGCGACAATAACCTTATTGACCCGGGGATGCTCTAAAAAAGCGGTCAGGGTATGACTTAACATCGGCTTATCGTTAATAGTAAGATATTGCTTGGGGATATTGACGCCCATACGTTTGCCGACCCCGGCCGCGGGGATAATCGCGATGATTTGGTCTTGTGGTCGGCTCATGCCAAAACGCTCCGCTTATTCAGAATCCGTAAAATGGTGTCTTTTCTTGCCGGTAACGACACGATAAAAAGTTTCACCGTCTTTAACCAGACCAAGCTCGTTTCTCGCTCGCTCTTCGATGGCTTCTGTACCGCCTCTCAAGTCGGCGATTTCTTCTTTGAGAACTTGGTTTCTGGCTCTTAATTTTTCGTTACTCTGTCTTTGAACTTCAATTTGTTTTTGTAAGCTCACATACTCGCGCAGGCCGTTCTCCCCCTGAAACAGGCGAAACAATAACATTCCGAGAAGTATCAACAGACCCGCGTACAAAAGTCTCATAAAATCAAACAAAACCGATTAAATCGAAGAGTAAGGTCAGACTATAACCAAAATTTAAGGCCACCTGAACAGGCGGCCTTAATTATAAGCTCAATTATGGGTGAATTAAACCAATGAAGCAAGCCGCCGACGCTAATAGTTAACCGGCTTTATCAGCCGCCGCAGACAATTTACAACACCACTCTTTGAACAGGAACTGGTAACCGTTGCAGTTGTTACCATTGTTAGATTTCCAACTACCAACTTAACACTTTAGAAACATGCATTAATTTTTATTCATGTTTATTGCGCGCAAGATTCAGCTGTAAGATATTATCGGTCTAAACACTATAAGTTCTGAAATAATTATGCAGTCAACGATTAATTACCTCAATTGCCTTAAAGAAACAGCCCATTCATGCTACCAGCAATTACCTGAACCTGTTCAATAAAGTATTGCCTAAAGCAGCGATTCCCATTGGAGCCACACTAGCATTTAGCGGCCCTCAGGCTCTGCCGATTGCGGGCGTTTACGTTATCAGCTCTTGTGCCACGGAAAGTGCCGGTTCCTTCCTTCCGGATAATGCTGTCGGTTACTTTTTGAAACACAGCCTAAATATTGCCGGTTCCTGTATAACCGGTCAGTACTTTTTTGAAGGTGGTATTGTTTATCATCTGGCCTCAAATGTAAGTTCATACGCGGCATCCGGCGGTGTTAATCAGCTAATAGATTATGGTCTGGATCAGTTAAACGTTACCAGTAAATGGGGCAGAGCAGCTGCAAAAACCGCTGGCTCACTCGGAACGTCTTATGCCGCTGCCAGGGTAGTACAATATATCGTTAAACCTAATGAAGTTACACCAGCCGCTCCAATTGAACCCGGTAAGGTTCAACCTAATGAAGTTACACCAGCCGCTCAAATTGAACCCGGTAAGGTTCAACCTAATGAAGTTACACCAGCCGCTCCAATTGAACACGGTAAGGTTCAACCTAATGAAGTTACACCAGCCGCTTCAATTGAACCCGGTAAGGTAAATCCAATAAAGTACGCAAAGGAGGGACAGATTGTCATTAAATGTGAAGATGGACTTAAAGGTACATTAGAAAAATGCACGGCATATTCAAGGCCTGATGCCGACCGAGTTCATAAAGAGTATGTAGAATGTTTAGAAAAAGCCTCAGCTAACACAGTATTTAAACCAGTCTTAGCCGCTAATACAGAAAGTGAAATCACTGAGAAAGTTTTGAAAATGTTCAGAGAACAGGCTCCTCACTGTAACCAACCGGAATATCATGCTGAATGTGATACACTGACCAAGACATTTGATGAAATTCATTATACTGAAGTCTTTTCCAACTGTGGATACCAATGCCTTCCCTCAATACAAAAAGTTCTATCAAAAGCCAGCCCGCAAGAAGAGGAACAACTATTAAAAACCGCGACGCAAAGCGGCGCTTGTATAGAAATTCCGAATTTATGCAGACCAAGTCGTTACTGTAAATACAACCTGGATACAAAAAAAGAGTTAACCGTTCAACAGCAAGAAGTGAAGAACTGCATAATAAAAAAAGGAAACCCGCCTGTTGCGGTGAAAAAACCATACGGTACTGTGAGTGACTGGCTTGAAAGCTTAGAAGAATTTCATGCCGATTGTTATAAACCAAATACAAATGATAAAGGTAACCGGCAATGGCGTTTAAAAACCGAACTGTAACGATACCAGAAAATTAAAACTTAACCCGCGTCTTATCGCTATGAAAAAATTTATACGCTAAGATAATTGATAAATGAATCTCAGATTGAGCCGGTTACCGAGTGCATTATTTTGCTGAACAGAAAATAAACGTGAACCTGAAGCGAATGCTCCGGGTTCACGTTTTTACAAATTAACGCTTCGCGCTGATTTCCGCTAAACCGCGGTAAGCCGCTTTCTCACCTAATTGCTCCTCAATACGCAGCAATTGGTTGTACTTAGCGACACGGTCAGAACGACACAGAGAACCGGTCTTAATTTGACCGGCCGCGGTGCCAACTGCCAAATCAGCAATGGTCGCGTCTTCTGTTTCACCGCTGCGGTGAGAGATAACCGCCGTGTAACCGGCTTCTTTAGCCATACGGATCGCGGCTAAAGTCTCAGTCAGAGAACCGATTTGGTTGAACTTGATCAGGATAGAGTTACCAATCTTGTTCTCGATACCGCGGGATAGGATCTTAGTGTTAGTTACGAATAAATCGTCACCCACTAACTGAACTTTGTCGCCCATAATCTGAGTTTGGTACGCCCAGCCTTCCCAGTCAGACTCGTCCAGACCGTCTTCGATAGAAACGATCGGGTATTCGTCAGCCAGAGACTTAAGGAAGTCAGAGAAGCCGTTTGAGTCGAATACCTTACCTTCGCCTGAAAGATCGTACTTACCGTCTTTGTAGAATTCAGAAGCCGCGCAGTCCAGTGCCAGAGTTACGTCTTTACCTAATTCGTAACCGGCCGCCGCTACCGCTTCTTTGATTACCGCTAAAGCGTCAGCGTTAGAAGCCAGGTCAGGGGCGAAACCGCCCTCGTCACCTACGGCGGTGTTAAGACCTTTGCCTTTAAGCACTTTCTTAAGCGCGTGGAAGATTTCAGCGCCCATACGTAAAGCTTCGCGAAAGCTTGAAGCGCCGACAGGCTGAACCATGAATTCCTGGATATCAACGTTGTTATCAGCGTGCTCACCACCGTTTAGGATGTTCATCATAGGAACAGGCATAGAAAACTGACCAGGAGTACCGTTTAACTCAGCGATGTGAGCGTACAAAGGCATACCCTTGAATGCCGCCGCCGCTTTGGCGTTAGCCAGCGAAACCGCCAGTATCGCGTTAGCGCCTAACTTATCTTTGTTTTCGGTGCCGTCCAGGTCAAGCATGATCTGGTCAACGTCCGCTTGTGCGGCCGCGTCTTTCCCCGCTAACGCTTCAGCGATTAAGCCGTTTACGTTTTCAACCGCTTTCAGAACACCTTTACCTAAGTAACGAGCCTTGTCACCATCACGTAATTCTAACGCTTCACGGCTGCCCGTTGAGGCGCCGGACGGCGCGGCGGCCATGCCGACAAATCCGCCTTCTAAGTGGACTTCAGCCTCAACAGTTGGGTTACCGCGTGAGTCCATGATCTCACGACCAATTACTTTGACAATCTTAGCCATGTTAATCCTCGATTTTTGACTTAAATTTTGAAATTTGAAAATCTTATATAAAAAAATGAAAAATTCATTCTTGTAACAGACGCGGCAAAGGACTGTTATAAGAATCGATCTCTCCGGAATATTCAGTCGTCGCGCCGGAGAAAGCCGGCGCCGGTTGACTTTTGAACAAAACACCGGATACCGGCCTTAGCCGTCATGACGTAATCAAAGGGTATTAAGCAATTGCCCGGCTTTAAGTTTTTTCACTTTTGTGGCCCGTCGTAAGCACTCTGAGGCGTCACTCCCGCCTGAAAGACCGCCGGTATTACCGCACAAATAGCGCCTTGCGGAGCGCTTAATCTGAACGCCGAAAATATCGAATACTTATCAGGCACTTATTTTTTCTGAAACCCCGCCGCCGCGGCAACAAAACCTTCGAATAACGGATGTCCGTCTCTTGGAGTAGAAGTAAACTCCGGGTGGAACTGACCGGCTACAAACCACGGATGATCGGGTAACTCGATCATTTCAACTAATTTCTTATCAGAAGAGAGACCGCTGAAAATCAGTCCTGCTTTCTCCAGCTGCTTAACGAAGTTGTTGTTTACTTCATAGCGGTGACGATGACGCTCAACACAAGTTTCCGAATTATAAGCCCGCGCCGCTTTTGTACCTTTCTTAAGATGACACAGCTGCGCGCCTAAGCGCATTGTCCCGCCTAAATCAGAATCCTCATCACGCTGCTCGATCTTACCTTCTTTATCAATCCATTCCGTGATCAAGCCCACAACTGGGAAAGGTGACGCCTTGCTGAACTCACTTGAGTGCGCGTCTTTCATTCCGGCGACGTTACGAGCGAACTCGATTAACGCTACCTGCATACCAAGACAGATACCAAAATAAGGCACCTTGTACTCACGGGCATACCTCGCGGCAAGGATCTTACCTTCAACACCTCGCTCTCCGAATCCCCCCGGGATCAGAATACCGTCTAAGCCTTCAAGCACCTCACCGCCTTTGGCTTCAACGGTCTGTGAATCAAAATACTTGATGGTTACCGATACACGGTTTTTCAGACCGGCGTGTTTCAGCGCTTCGTTGACTGACTTATACGCGTCCGGCAGCTCAATGTATTTACCGACCATACCGATCACAACCTCTTCGGTCGGGTTGGCTTCCTGATAAATGACATTTTCCCACTCGGACAGATCCGCTTCTTTACAGGTTAACCCGAAGCGGGACGTCACCAGCTCATCCAGACCCTGAGATCTCAGCAGCGACGGGATTTTGTAGATGCTGTCCACGTCTTTCAATGAAATAACGGCACGCTCCTCAACGTTACAGAATAGCGAGATTTTCGCTTTTTCATTGCTCGGGATCGCACGGTCACCACGACAAATCAGAATATCCGGCGCGATACCGATTGAACGCAGTTCTTTGACAGAGTGCTGAGTCGGCTTAGTTTTCACTTCGCCGGCCGCGCCCAGGAATGGAACCAGGGTTAAGTGCATAAATAGCGTGCGGTCACGACCTAACTCAACACCTAACTGACGAATTGACTCCAGGAACGGCAGTGACTCGATATCACCCACCGTACCGCCGATTTCAACGATAGCGACGTCATGGCCCTCACCGCCGGCGGTGACTTTATCTTTAATCGCATTAGTGATGTGCGGAATAACCTGGATGGTTGCGCCCAGATAGTCGCCGCGACGCTCTTTGCGAAGCACCTCCTCATAAATACGGCCGGTGGTAAAGTTGTTCAGGCGAGTCATCTTGGTACGGATGAAACGCTCATAGTGACCGAGGTCTAAATCCGTTTCCGCCCCGTCTTCGGTAACGAATACCTCACCATGCTGGGTCGGGCTCATGGTACCCGGATCAACATTAATATACGGATCCAATTTCATTATAGTGACGTTAAGCCCCCTGGCTTCTAGAATCGCTGCTAATGATGCTGCCGCAATGCCTTTACCTAGTGATGAAACCACACCACCAGTCACGAAGATATACCTTGTAGTCATGCTGAACCTGAGAAAATGAAATTGAAAAAACGGTGCCGATAACCCTCCCTTCACGCATTGTTTTAGGAGCAACATAAACGCACAAAACAGATGGGTAAAAAGGATGAGTTAAAAAGCACTGGGACGGGTAAACAGTTTACCAAAACCGCTTTTCCTTAACAATCAGGATTTGGATTATTTTTCAGATTCTTTTACCGCATTCCAATAAGCGTCCAGCCGCTCAGCGTTCAATTCAGACATGACTTTCTGATCTTGTTTAACCGCCGTTTCAACCTGCCTGAAACGACGCTCGAATTTGTTATTGGCCTGACGCGCGGCCTGCTCAGGATCAACACCGAGATGCCGGGCAAGATTGACAACCGAGAAAAACAAGTCACCCACCTCATCTGTTATCCGCTCCGGATTTTGATTGGTCTCAGTGACTTCCCGCATCACTTCCCGCAGCTCTTCACTGACTTTCGCCGATACATCATTAATGTTATCCCAGTCAAAACCGATTGCCGCCGCCCGCTTTTGTATTTTATAAGCGCGGTTTAACGCCGGAAGCGCCCGCGGAATATCATCGAGCACCGAAGTCTGCGCTTTTTGACGGCGCTCATCGGCTTTGAGCTTTTCCCAGCAGGCTCGCTTAGTGCCTTGAAGAGAAACATCCTCAAATACATGAGGGTGACGCCTGATGAGTTTGCTGTGAATTTTCTCAACCACATCAGCAAACTCAAAACGGCCTTGTTCTTTCGCGATCTGGCAGTGGAAAATCACCTGAAACAACAGATCACCTAATTCATCGGGCAGTTCATCCCATGACTCCCGCTCAATAGTATCGACCACCTCATACGCTTCTTCCAGAGTGAAAGGCACAATCGTGGCGAACGTCTGTTCAATATCCCAGGGGCAGCCTGACCGCGGTTCGCGCAATTTAGCCATTACCTGAAGTAAATCGTCGATGTTTGTCCGCATGAGAATTTAAAAGGGTACGGCTCTTTTAGAACGACGAATCTAGCCGCACTTCCCCAGCCTGCTTTTTGATTGCTTTTTATAGTAATCCCAATATTCATTTAAGTCATTGCCGGACTTTAACGAGCGCATTTTTAAAATAGCCTCCGCACCATTAAGACTCCATCTTGCCCCCGTGATATCTAATCTGTCATTGATCAAATGGCGGCATGCTCCTTCAATAACCCCGCTGGCTATTGGATAACCCGGCTCCAAGGCAGAACCATACTTTAGGTTTTCTTTGTTTTTTAAGAGGTATTGTCCGCATTTATCAATACCCTCTCGATTGTTAAGCTTACGCTTCGTTGCTGCTATACCAAGCCCTTGAGCGACTTGAGAAGCTTTACCTCGCAGGAGCTCTATGGCTTTATTTTCTACCCGCTCTTGTGCTTGCGAAGCGGCTTTATCAAACAAACACCATGCGGCTTTCCACGGATATTCAAGTACATGTATGAAATCCATTATGATCGTCGCTTCTGTTTGGTACTGCTTCATTATCCGCTTGATTTGTTTCAGCTGATCAGGGTGACCGTCTACCAGAATGACCCGCTGACGTTGCGGCTCAGGATCTCGCTGTAAGGCTTCTGAAAAGGCTTCTTCAATGACCAGGTTTGAGTCTTTTTTCACACTTGCCCATACTCGCTTATTTCTTGCTTATTTCTCGGCGGAGCTTTGAAATGGCAAACATTGGTATCTTCGTCCTTACGCATGACGGACTCAGGCGTTCCTGGCGCGGCCTTTGCGGTGTATACCGAGGCGACTTGAGCCATACGTTTACGATTTTTCTTTTCTCCCGCACTGAGCCGACCTTTGAGTTTATTTTGCTTATTCGCCGTCTGTCTGGTGCAAGGTCGCAAACTATCTGTCTGCATGACTATGCCCTTGGCATCTGTGCTAATCACTAACAAATCCAACGCAGGCTCCGGCTGTAAATATCGCTGTCGCAGATAAAAATCTTCAAAATCCTGTGCCACATCCTGAACGATTTTCTGAGCCTGGCGCTCAGGAACGTGTCCGCCCGTTGTATTGTCTGTCACGTCCGCGGCGTCATAGAAAGAGCCTCGTATGGCTTCAGTAACCGTTCTTAACTTTAGTCCGTCTGAGTATTTATCTTCGGGTAAATTCAGCCCGGTATCCGTTGGAAGCCGGCTGTCATACCCTCGTTGATTGTACCCTTTTCGCCGCACCACCACTTGCCCGAAGAGGCTTTCTAAATTTCGTTTACAGTTTTTTCTGACATGGTTTAGCACTGTGCCGTTATTTGCGCTTATGCGCTGTGTTTTCTCATCGGCGGCTTTTAGGTTGAGAAAGCCTTGAAACAGACGACGAAGAACTTCAGTCCCTTGAATATTAATGAAAGCTTCAATATTACCGTGTTCCGCTTGTTTGGCTTCATTACTTTCAAGGTGTTGAATGATTTTGTGAAGTCGCGGACAGGTATCGTTAAAAAATGAATGTTCGTTTGAATTTGTGTAAGCCGGCATGGCGAAAAGGGTGGCTCTTCGTCGTTTCATATGGATTTGAGTAGATCTGATACAGGGCTAGCAATCATAAAAATCATGGTAATAAATGTTCCTGTATTACGATACCCTCTGGCTCGTGCTCTAGCCGCTTGAAATAGACTATTTAAACCTTCCATACGAGCATTCGTATAAGTGGATGACCAGCGCTGTAAAATTCTCTCTGCATGCCTTTCCACAGTTGCAAGTGCTTTTCGAACGGGTTCTAACATCTCAATATCACCCAACTGCTCTTTTGCAAAATTAATGAAATACGTCAGCCTCCAGCGTGCAGCATGAGCGGTTTCAGCTTGACGTATCCACCTAAGTTGTTCCTTAATCCGCCAAGCTGTTGCTGTATTCAGGTCGCTGGATTCTAGCTCTGCAAGTGCTTCTTTTTGTTTCTCAGTAAATGAGCCATCTGCATTTTTTAGTACTGCCCAGCGCAGGCTCTTTGGATGCGGTTGGATTTTTCTCTCCGTTTTACGTACTTCATCAACCGCTTTAGTAAACAGTTGCACAACATGGAACCAATCAACCGTTACGTTAGCATCCGGGAACTCTTCCTCTGTTGCTGACAGAAAGGCTCTTGACATATCACACACGACTTCAAGTACATTATCTGCTTTGCCTTGATGCTCTGTCAGAAAGGACTTAAATCGCTTAACGGTTTCCTTACCTTTTCCGGGCGTAGCGAACACAACAGGCTTGTCTTTCTTGTCCATATCAATGAAAACAGTAACATAGTTGTGGCCACGTTTAGCCGCCGTTTCATCGAATCCAATAGCTTTAAGTGCTGACAAGTCCATCAATGCTAATGCCTTGCTGACGTAGTGTTTGATGATGCGCCAAATACGTTTGTCACGAATTCCAACATATTCAGCACATGCCTTAACCGGCATTTCACGAGCCAGTACCAATACAGATTGTTCGAACAATAACGTGAATTTACTACCCGCTCTCGCCCAAGGGACATTGACACGCTTAACGCCATGCTCAGCACATCGAGTTCTCGGGACGTTTGCTTTGATATAACAGTGATGCTGAAAGAAATTGAGATGACGCCAAGTCAGCGATTTAAAGTCATGTGCCGGACAAGCTTTTGAGCAAGTCGGGCAGGGATACAAGCTTCCTCGTTCAGCTTCAATTTCGAGAACAAGTTCATTAGGTGAGGCTAATATATCCAGGTGTTGGTTAACCAACTTCCAAGGCGCTTCTATACCAAGGCCGAGCATCAAAACTTGATTTCCATCCATGTATTTACTTCCGACTCTTGACTGCAAAACTGGGTTTATTATCTCAGAAATAAATCCATTAAATCCACACTAAACGACGAAGAGCCAAAAGGGTCTCTTTTGTGGACTTGTGTTGTTTGCAAACCAATAAGCACTACAAAACGACACCTTTCGCACTATATTTTTACAATAATTTTAATTTATCCTTTTGATTTAAAATGATATTTTTTGAGATTATTGTCGTTAAAAAGATCTGCGCCCAATTTAAAATTTGAATTTGTTCAATGGAACATGCTCTTAAATTTCCCTCTTGCTCGCAATATAGGAGAGGCTGCCGCTGCATTTTCTGAAGTAAATTTACATGAAAAAGAGTCTTCATTTGATTCCAGTATCTTAATCGACGAATTAATAGAGATTGAAAACTCTTTGTATAAATTACAGCCTCCCAAGTGGGGGCAAGCTATTTTTGGAAAAATCAATAAGTCAAAAGCCAAGATAGGTAAAAGCTTATATAAACAACATTGTATAGAGTGTCATTCCGTTAAACCGCACCCAAGATAATGAAGTTTAGTCATTCTAAATGAATGATGAGAAACGCAGAGAGTGACAATTTTAAGCGTAACCCCTTGGGCTGTGTTTATTTTTGGCTTCTACTGCGTTGTCGAAAGCTCATGTAGAGCACATCGCACTTTCTCCGCCTTGTATTAGCTCAAAAATAAACAACAGCAAAACAGGGAAGTTATTATGGGACAGTTCTAATTTAAAAAGATACTGAGTCCGACATCCATTATCTGAAAAATAACCAGTTCCTCTACCTCTGGATGTTCATTTTTAAAGCAAGAAATCTTGGGGTCTTGCCCCCGAGTTCTAACTAGAAAATCACGGTTGGCCGAAGGCCGGTCAAATTGGTGTAAAGCTCGGTTGCTTGCGGCCGAGTAGTCAATTTGAAGTGATTTTCTTTACACGTGCGTGGACGGCACTATTAACTGTTTTTTTGACCAATATAACGATGTATCTTTCCAGACTTTAATAGCAGTCTTAATTCTTTCAATTCTGGTATTTTTTGCCTTCTCGTTGCAGCGATTTCAGCAAATTGATTCAGATTTAAACCAATGAGTTTGGGAACTATAGAATGGTTGACTGAGCTTTTTTCTTCTACTTCTAAGAAGTCGAATACATCCCAGAAGGTCACCATATCTTTACAGGTAGAAGCTTGGCGCTGAGCAGTCATCTGGTATAGCGTATTTTTAACTTCGTCGACTTTGCATTGAATGGTTGGAAAAGCGTCAGCCAGTGCATCCATAAGAGCACAAAGCTGAGCACGATTTTTTGCGATACGGTTGAATAAAGCCCTCAAAGATTAAAAAGTTATCGATGGCAACTTAACTCTGAAATCTGAAGATACAACTTTCCTTCATGGTTTGTTCAGCTTTACATCATTAAAATGTGAGAGTAGATAACTAATTTTTGAAAATAAAACATAAGTACCCAGTCAAATGTAATCGAATATTTTTATTTCTGAAACGCCTGTCATGAGCGACTTCTTGAGATAAAAGCAATTGACTGGTATTCCGTCCAGTTGCATTTGTTATCTTCAGCTCAAGGCCGGGTATCCAGTTCAAGGCGCAGTTGTGAAGATATACTGGAGTATTTCAAGCAACTGCAACGAAGAAATGGGTATTCTGCCTTGAGCCCAAAGGGTGATTCGTAAAACGGCCATCTGACAGCGTTAGACTTGATTAACGTAGAATGGCTACGCCTGCACAAGTCTGCCTTGCATATGACCTTTTTACGAACCACTGAAACCATCAAATGCAGTTGGACGGAGTACTAGGTACTTATCATCCCTTAAATATTTTTACACTCCTGCTGCACTGTAGGAATTAAAATCAAAGGAAAACTAGATAAAATGGCATCTTCAATAGTCCCCTCAGAAATAAAACAAGTTGATGGCTCCAGTAAGTATGGTGCTCGCATTAGTAAATCCACCGACAAAACGCATGAATCCTATGCTAAAGCTGTCTCCCTGGGTAAAAGTGAAGTCACTTATAGTGCAGAAGAAAAGGAGCCAAGCAAGTCAAGTTGCAAATTACATACACAAGCTAAAGTGTCATCAGCGGTACAGACTGAAGCCGCTTTACTTGATAAAGGAACAGCTGGTTCACTAAAAACTAAGGGTAAAAAGAAAAGTACAGAAAGAGACGGTGTGAAAAGCGGTGAAACTACAGCGACTCAAGTTTCAGACACAGCAACAAAAAGCAAAAGGCAGCTGAAAAGGGATGCGAAAAAATCTCGAGAAAGTACCGCTGACAAAAAAGAACAAGACGACACGAGAAACGTGGAAAGTACAAGGAAATCCGATCTAACTTTAACTGCAGCCGAAAGGAGAAAGATACAAAAGGTTGCAAGAAAAGCCAAAGTCAAAGCAAAAGCTGCCGACAAAAAAACTTTACCAGGTGACACATCAAGTCAAACAAATAAAGGCTTATGTGCAGAGACGAGCAGATTATCCCTAAGTATTGAGGAACAACGCAAACAAGAACTGCATACCAGGCTCGATACCCTAATTAAGTCAAAAAGACAAATTAGTCTAGCTACAAATAATCAGCAGGTTAGAACGTTACTCTTTCCTGAACCGTTAGATCTTTCTCAATTGGAACTTACTTACGAAGATTTCCAAGATTTATTATTGAAAGCAAAAAAGATCTTTTTTGGGGAAGCCAGACCATTTAAGGATGACTCTGTATTTTTGTCTGATTTAATAAGGTTTAAAACTGTCACATTAGATATAACAAAAACCCATAAGGAAACACAAGCAGCACTTTTTAAAACAATGCTTAATGACGGTCTGAAAACAAAATTGCATAACGTGCTTAAAAGCAGTGCAGAAGCCCGAATTACATATGAGTCAATCCTTTTTAAGCATTGGACAATACTTGATGCTCTTTCCTTATTTTTGCAACTTATCGACGACTATGATGTTACTCAAAATCTAAATTCTGATAAGGCTATTGATACTGGCAAAATTACGGAGCCATCACAGATAACCCAATACTTCTTCAAGTCGCAAACAGAGCTTAGCGCAAACCTATGCTGGTGCTTAAATGCAATGGATGAAATTCGAAAGGCAGCCAATTTTTCCCGAAAAACTTCTATCGGATGTGGTGAAACACTACAAAATCTGGATGACCAAATTGTAAAACAGTATCAAAGACATCTAGAAAAATGTATAGCTCGCAATCAATTCTGCTGCAGTAAAGTAGAGCAATGCGCAGATTACGAAGAAAAAAAAACAGAATTAAATAAAATATTACTGAGTCAGTTGGATATTTTTACAAGCTTCAAAGGGGCATGTTTATCACACGATTCACAACATACCCAATTCACAAAGCAACAACTTGTGGAAATAATTAAAGTTAATTACGATATTTGTATAATCCATTTCACAACTTGGAACTTATTCATGTTGCCGAGTGCTATAGAAACATTGGATGCCGGCTTCACCTATTTGCAAAAATGCTTGTGCGCTAACACCTCTGGTGCTGTTACTTCTTCATCGGCGGCTGTCCAACCTTATGTTGATATGGCAATTCTGTCTACTCATCTCAATTTTTTTACTAGCAAGTTTAAAATGTTAGAGTGTTTCCTCACAAAAGCTAAGCACAAATTTAATGTTCAATCAGCTCCAAAACCTGAAGTTTCGGCAAGTGATGAAATACAGCAGGAAAGGTTGATGTTTCACAATGTTACGAAGTGCATTACAGCAAGCTTTGAATCTGGTTTTTTTAAATGGATGAGCTCAATTATCAAGGAGGACGCTAAAGAGATTATAAAAGAAGCTGAAAAACAAGAAATTTTAGTACAATTAAGTTTACAACTTGCTGAATTAAAATTGAATAATACAAAAATGACAATTGAAGGATTCCTGAAAACTATAAATATCAATTCTAGCCCGGAGATTGGAGAGTTAATCGAAAAATTAAATAGATCAATCGGTTTTACTCCAAATGAGGTCGACTCGTATGTTGAGCAATTAGAGTCTCATTTGAAAAAAGAACAAACTGAACCACAGAACCTTTCTGAACCGAAAAAACAAGAGGACTGCAAAAACAAACTTATGCTTATAAATGCGGTAAAGCAGCTCCTTGCTGATTACAACCGATTCGAACAGAGCAGGCAAAGGGGATTGAATTGTGCCGAAAAGGCTAAACAGTTAAAAATAAAGACTGAGTGTTGCAAAAGTACTTCTGAAATAATTGAAGAATTTAAACAGGACATTGACTTGCTGACAGAAGAATTGGACGTACTAAATAAGCAACATGAAAAGTTAAAAAAGGAGTTAGAATATGAGCTTAACCAGCATACAAAAACTAAATTGCATGAGCTCATGCAAGAAATCGAACAGGAAGCTAAACAAAGCAAAAGTGTTGTCCCCCTCCCGCAACCACGACCTGCGTCACCTGAAAACGATGACGAGCATTCAATGAATAAGGCCAGCACGATTGAGCTTGTTAAGCCTGAAGATACAACAAAAGAACCCTCTTCAGTTAACGTTGCTTACGAATCGGTCACTATCGAACAATTAACAATTTTATCTAATCAAAAAAAATGGGGGGAATTCCTCTCTGTGCTTAAACAGGATCCACAGTTTAAAAATAAATATGATACAAACAAATCATCAGACTTGATTACGTTGATGAAACAATCAATAGTAGAAATGAACTCAGAACAACACACTCATTGTCAACTATCCATTGAGTTTAACTTATTCATAATTGAATACGTGTTTGATATTTCATACGAATTAATTATTAAAATGATTTCTTATAGCCGATTAATTATTCGCTACAATAATCAATTAAATGATATTTCCTCCTCAAATAAGCCCAAAAAAAATGAGGGTAAAATAGTAACTCATCTAATTAAGGAATTGCCGGAACAATTCTCTTATTTGGAATGGATTGAGAGTGTAGGTTTGCCTGAGGCAGAAAATAGCCTCACTTCAGTTTGCGAATTGATAAATGCACTTCCAACTAACTCATCTTATGACGTCGAGTGTTGTTTTAGTTTACTGAGCAAAAAAATGGAAGATATGAAACCTAAATTAGAACAAGCTAAAGGGTGGCAATCGCTTAATTTTGAACAGCTGTATCAAAAAAGAGGTGAGTACATTGAGAGTATCAAAAAGAGCAAAGGAAACGATAATAAAACATCTCCCGAAAATAAAACTCCTTTTCTCACAAAAGCAAATATAGATAAGGCACAAAAAAGAAATCTTTCTATCACCTGTTTTATTCAAAAAATTTCTTCATCAGTTGATTCTTGTTTAACATTTATAGGTTCATCAGGGAAATGAAGATCTAGCTTCATGGCTTGCTTTAACCTTTAGCTCAAAGAACTCCCAATCTCTGTAACCATAAGCCACTTTAACTAATGTCTTTAGTCGATTGCTGACTACTTCAACCTTCCCGCTTGTCATGTTTTCATCATAATAATTCAATATCCCAACTTCATGCTTTCTCAGTGCCGACAGGCGAAACTTCAATTTTGATCTGAGCTTGCTGACCGTTAGCTAGTGCCCATCCATAAGCGCTAAGTGACTAACATATACAATATAAAGCTAAAAATAAGGTCAAATTTTTCCGGTCGTGAAATTTAACTTATGTCCGAACCGGGTGTCTCTTGAGTCTTTGATAATAATATCTGTGCGCGCCTCAAAGATACTCACCACCTTTTCTGTCGCCGGCACTTTCTCACCGTTAAATACCCGGCGTCGGGTCTGAGAAATCACTTTTTCTGTCATTTCTACCCAATGCCCCAGCTCGGTTACCAGTCCGTCCGCAGCGAAACCCGGGCTGATATCGCCGGCTTGCTGAATCTATCTCTGAGCGTCTCGCATTGTCGTTTGAGTCACGGATACCAGTTTTCTGTACAGTATGGTTTTGTTTTTGCCGCGGCAGCAGTCAATGTCTCTTGCCGGCCTTTTCGCGCCGCGGCAATGATTACAGAATCGCGTTAAGCCTTGCGGCACTTCTTCTTGCGATTTCACCATGACCCGGGAAAGCGTGCGAACACAATCCCAGAGTAATGAGCTGTCAGACGGCGGATGAATATGACTTTCAGTCACTGTGCTGTCGATTCGGACGGCCCGGCCTTTCTCAATGCCTTCCGATGCGCGCGCCCGGAGCAACACTTTGTTAATCGCTTCCCATGTTTCCGCGTCAATTGATGATATCGCATGCCGCAAGGCGGAAACCGAAGGGTTGATATGAGTTCGGGTAACGCTCTGATAACTGTATGAATCTGAAAAGAAGCTCAACTCTTCATAACTTAGTGCCATCATTGGTTTAAGTATGGCTGCGCGTATTACACTATCGGCCGTTAAACCATTGCGTCCGGTCGCTTTGGTTTTTGTTGAGATAAGAGAGTTGAGGGCTGAATCGAGGATTTCAGGATGTGAGTCCAAACACTCGGAAATGGCTTTCAGCTGCCTTCCAAGCTCGTGTTCGTTATAAGTTTCAAACAGGCTAATTTGAGGTGATTTTTTTCACGCATCGCAACCTCCTTAATGAGATACAATGCATTTAAAACAACGGTTTAACATGTAACATTATAAAGCAATGAGTATAGTATTTGACCTTATTTTTAGCTTTATATTATATATGTTAGTCACTTAGCGTTTATGGATGGGCACTAGCTATGAAACCGGAGTCGCAACGCTGCAATGTGCTGAGGGTGGACATCAGAAAATGTTAGAAACTTATGGTCAGCTACTTAGTTAGTCTTCAGGCTTCATTGTTCCTGACTCTGTCTTTTTAATCTCAATACGTCCAACATAATGTGAAACCTCAATTTCAAATTTAAACTTAGTCTGTAACACGTCAGTAAACTTATCAAACAGCGCTCCTGATCCATGATATCCGGTGATGACTTGTTTGATATCGCGTCCGCGCTTGAGATGGTGCTCGAACAGCGCCTCGGCAAATTCAAAAGGTAACCCGGGTGTTCTGGGAAATTTTTTTCCGTTATCATCCACACAGTATTTGTTTTCAAATACCTGGTCAATATGAGTATCAAATTCACCATTTAAATAACCTAAATTTTTAACGCAAATCCGCTTTTCAATCAATTTGTTTAAAGCCCGCTCAAAGTTGTTTTTATGAACCACTGCCCAACGAGCGTAAATTTCAAATTTCGGCTCGATTCCCAATTTTGATAAATATCTTTGTTGTTTCTCATTACCAAAAACCATAAGATCGGCCAAGTCAGTATCATCGGCCCGCACGCAGTATTTTAATATAGCAACGACAATGATGACATCCGGGGGTACATTTAAATAAGGTCGCCCGCATTCAGCGCTTTTTATAATTTTGCCGATTATTTCCCCGGCTTGTTTAAACATGCGCAACTCAGCGCATGCTGATATATAATCAGCCAGACAAATGCTATTTATTTTTACATCCCGTAAATCAACGCAGCCGCGATCAGCTTCACCGCTGAATACGATTTTTTTAACTAAACCGACATTTTCGGCGGCTTTACAAAACTCTAATATGGCGCTCGCAGTGTAGAGATCTGGATCTAAATATTTATAAAGCGGATGCTTTGCTCTATTGATGAATTCCTTTATTGCCTGTTCAGCCTGTTGATACTCGCCCGCGTTCGTACAAACTCTGAGGTGGAGATTAAAAAATAGGATTGAATACGCAATACCCCATTGCCTGATAAGGCTAAGCTTACCGTCAACACCAAACAAGAGTTCATTTACTAAACTGAGATTTTTTGTCTCCAGACAATATTCTAAAATTACTTGACATGAATCTTTTGTCGGCCGTTGTGACGGGTCACTGTTTTTGTCCCGCGCATGTTGACTCAGCTCATTGATGACAAGCTCAATGTCTTGCGTCTTGCCGGTTTTCAGACACACTTTTATGTAAAGTTTGTAAATTGCTTCATTGGATTTAATCTCCCATCTTGAGATATAACTAGATTGGTGATCCGTCCCAAACGTTAAAAGCCGCGCAAGACTATAGTCTTTGACGCAAATACAATACTTCAGCATAGTGAGGACGAGGTAACCATTAGGCCAAATGTTCTTATCGCATACATCATCGGATTGAGTATTCTTTATGAGTAACTCAATAATTGATTCGGCTTCATTATATTCACCTGATTCAAGACACAGGATTAAAAAAGCGTTATAAACGTATTGGTTACGCAAAGCTTTCCATTTAAGGCAGTAGTCGTTTTCCGGGCTAAAAATCTTTTTTGCAAGCTCAAAATTACCGACGGCGGTACAGTACTCTAAAATTACCGTAACCAGATGTGCGTTTTCGGATTTATGTGTAATAAAGCGTAGGGGCTCCGCACGATCCGTATTGTCTGTTAATTTTATTAAAGCATCTATTAATGTTCCGGCTTCTTGATAACGCTTTATCTTAAGACACAATTTCAGATATAAAGTAATTGATCCAAGATGATAATAACCGCCCAACCAGTCTTCCGGATTTCCTGAAACCACCTTATCTCTTTTCAAAAGACATTCCGCACCTCCAATATCACTCACTTTATCGTAAATTTTCATGAAGTTAGTGTGAGTTAACATATTGCAGGTAACCCCCTTGTTCACAAGCAATTCAAGAGTGCGTTTTGCGAATCCGCAGAGCTCGGACATATCAGGACAATCATCATACAGCTTATTTAAAAAAGCATTTACCGAACCGGGATCTTTTTTAAAACAGGAGATTTTATCTTCCGGTATCGAGGAATAGTATACATTTGTTACCGCCTCCCAAGCTTTTTCGAGCGTCGGGGATTTTTTTATAACACTGATTGTTACCGCAATAACATCACTCGCCTCTTTTTTCCCTTGGATATATTGCCTTATCACACATCTATTCGTTATCTCTTCTGGATTTCCTTTCCTGTCATGAACATCAGAACCACGCTCGTTATCGTAATTAAACCTTATGTCGGGTTTTAATGGAGATGAAGACTGAAACTTTCTTTTACTTTGACGGTAGCCTTTTCCCTGAGATTTATTCTTGTCCGCCGTTCGACAGCCAGGTTTAGAATGAGAGCTTACACGCTTAGACTGATATCTGTTGCCGTTGAGCTGAACTGATTGCCCGGCGACTCGCTCCGGCCGATGATCACCGCGCCGCAATTGCACCTCAGCTTTAGGATGTACGCCACAATCTGAACCCGAAGGTATATTAGAAACCGCCATACTGTACCCTAAAGGTTACATTATCACTTCAGCCGACGTTACATGCGGATTAAAGCAAAAACAAATGAATAATCGGCATAAGGTGTAACCCGATCCCGCCGTTTTCTTAGCTTGACAATGATGCGGCATGATCCGTTTCCTGAAATTTTTCGCATGGGATTTTAGTGATTCCGCCGCCCGTGTTTTTCCGGGCTCTCTTGCTGACATACGCCGTTTGAACCTCTTGCGGGTAACGCCGCTTTTATCGCCTCAGCAAACGAATTAAACGGCGGCTGAAGCGCCAGCCGAAACGACTTGTTTCAGTGTACCGGTAACGGCCTCAGCTTTAAGGAGGTCAATAACGCAATGCGCCGGCATCCCCGGGCCGGTTGTTTTTTTACGTCGGCTGAATGGCTCCGGACGGCGCGGTATTCAAAACAAAAATAAATAAAACACCAGCAAAAAAGAAAAGATGGCACCGAATATCACCGGATACAGTAAATAGCCGTCTTCAGCCCGGCGGGCTCTTTTGAAACACAAGCCGACCAGTAATACATTGAACGCGCTTAAAAGCACGGACACAAAAGCGCCGTGACGAAAGGTGATGTTGTTAACCTGCGTGCCCAGATACAGCAATACAAACCAGTCTGTCAATATCAGATAAAGGAAGAGTTTTTGTAAGCCGTCCGGGCCCTTGCGCTGATAATGCGGAGCCATTGTGTTAACTCTTTTGTTTATTTTTCATTTGCCGCTGAACCCGGTTCATCAGCTCAATGATTCTGTCTTCTGACTCAGCCGTCCACGTACTGCCGTAAAAGCTAAGTCTTGAATTAACAGGTACGGCTCTGACGACTTTGAGACTCAGGTCAAACCCGGCGATTCGGATCACCAGCGCGTTACCTAACTCTAAGCGGCTACTGCAAAGAAAACCTAAGCCGCCGATGCTCAGATCTTTTACGTTAGCGATACCGGCTCTGCGATTTAAGCCTAAAAAACCCGGCTTGTATAAGTTCACCGTGACTCCGTCACAGGCCATGCTTAAATCCTCGGTTTTCGTCTGCTTTAAACTCAGCCGGGTGTGGATTCGGTGATCCTCTCCATTGTAGGCCGGTTTATCATCACGGGGCTCGGCGGGAATAAATTCTCCGACGGGTGTCACTTGCTCGTCCATTGCTCCGGATACCTGTTTTTGTATTGGTTTTGCTGCGCCTGTTTCGAGGCGCTATTCACATCAGTTTTATATTCGCTGTGAGGAATACGGCTCAGCGCCATCAGCTGCTTTTGAGCCTCATCGCTTAAAATCAGCAATTCAATGCGCCTGTTTTCCGGTGCTAACGGCTTTTCGGTATTCATCGGTAACTGATCCGCCATTCCTGTCACCTGAATTATCTGATGACGTCCCAGACCGGCATATTCCAGAACGCGTCTCGCCGTGAGCGCCCGCAGACTTGAAAGCTCCCAGTTAGTAAAGTTTTTACCGGCATAAACTTGTTTATCGGTATGACCGGAAATGCTTATTTTATTTCGCACTTTACTCAGTGACGGGCCTAAGGCCATTAATAAGTCCTCAAAGTACGGCGACATTTTGTAGCTGCCTCTGGCGAACATATCCTTATTGGCATCGTCATGGATCAGAATCCGAATACCCCGCGCGACCAAAATGAGCTTAACGTGGGATTCGACCCCGGCATCCTCAATGACTTTATTGATTTCCCTCGCTAACAATTCTAACTGAGCCTGAGTCTGAAAGTCGCCCGGTATCATGGCGTTCAGCTCTTTGCCCTTACCCGCGTTCGGATTGTCTTCGCCGGCGGGAATAAAATTATGCAACGCCGGGCCTCGCTTATCCGTGCCCGTCGCGTGAGCGGGCAAGACCGATTGCTGTATCGGCAAGTCTCCCTGCATGTCCGCCAGCGACGGCGCCCAGCTCAGATCAAACGGATTGATCGATCCCGCATCGAACAGGTCGCCCCTGAGACTGCTGGCTATGGCTTCTTTCTCTTCCCTGTCTGACATTTGAATCACCCACAGCACCATAAATAATGCCATCATCGCCAGGGTGAAATCGGCGAACGCCACTTTCCATGCCCCGCCGTGAGCCGCGGCTTTGTGTCTGCGATTGCTTTTTCGCTTGATGATTACCGGTTCATTTTGACGCTTCATCAGCTGCGTTGCTCCTCCATCAGGCGTTCCAGCTCAAGAAACGACGGACGGTTTTCGGCCTGAATCTGCTTGCGTCCGGCATCAATGGCCTGCAGCGGCGGCTTGCCCTTGGCAAAGGCCGTCAGCATGGCCGCCACGCAGCGCAGCTGCGAACTCTGACGCTCGACTTGATGCTCTAACGCTTTAGACAGCGGGTCAAAGAAGCAGTAACAGAAAAAGATACCGATAAAGGTGCCGGTTAACGCGGCCGCCACTTTGACCCCGATCAGACTGATTGAGCCGTCAATGTGCGACATGGTAATAATGATGCCCATTACCGCCGCCAGAATACCGAAACCCGGCATCGCTTCGGCCACTTTATGCAGCGCGTGAGACGGACGCAATCTGTCATCCTCCAGGCGGTGAATTTCCTCTTCCAGAATATGCTCTAAATCATGGGGAGAGATTTTACCGATAGATTGCAATCTGAGATTATCGATTAAAAACTGCAATAAATCAGGATGTTCAAGAATCGCGGGATACATCAAAAATAACGAGCTGTCTCTCGGGTTTTCGAGGTGGTCATCCAGTACGCGCATACCCTGAGACTGAATCTGCGCCATTAAGGTGCCCATTAAGCCGAACAGTTGCGGGTATAATTCCGGATCTTCTTTTTCCGCGCTTAACAGCTCTTTTAATTGCGCCGTGAGATCCGACAACACCGCTTTCGGGTTAGCAATAATTAATGAACCGAGACCGGCGCCGATAATGATAAGAATCTCGGCGGGCTGCCAAAGTGCTTTGACATAACCGCCGGCCCAGAGGTAACCACCAAAAACAGACGCCAAAATGATAACTAACCCAAAGACTTTGTTCATGTTGCTTTCCTGATCTTATTCATTCCACTTTTGCAAAATGTGTTTAATTTGCTTAATAGCGAGTTTGTGTAACTGGCAAATCCGGGTTTCCGTTAACCCTAAGGTCGCTGCGATTTCACGTAAATTCAGTTCATGCTGATAATAAAGCGACAGGATTACCTGATCTCTTCTGTTTAATTTCGAAATTGCCTTAAATAATGTTTCTTTCGCTGATATTTCACCCAGTTCACTGTTCTCGTCAACAAAGTGACTGCCCGCGCCGAGGAGCTCATCAAGGCTTTTCATTGAGTCAGACAAAGACGCGTGCAAGCGCTCGCGATACTCTTCGGATCCGACGCCTAACGCCAGAGCCGCCTCTTTATCCGTCGGCTCGCGTCCCAGCTCACGGGTAAGTTTTCTTACCGTGTCATTGAGTTCATGAGCCTGCTGCCGCACAGGTCTCGGCCGCCAGTCCTGGCGCCTTAGCTCATCGAGAATAGCGCCGCGAACGCGCTGACTCACAAATGAGATAAACCCCTTGTCTAAGCCGCCCGGATAACGCCTTGAGGACTCCAGCAGCGCCATCATCCCGATTTGTTCCATATCTTCCTGGCTGAGGGTAGCGCCGCAGTGACTTTTCAGCTGATAAACAATACGCTTAACCAAAGGCAGGTATTGCCGCAAAAGCCGCGATTCACCGGGTTTTGAATCTTGTGTCTCTTCACCCGTTAATTGGTATGCAAGTTGACCTGAATTCATATCCTTATCTCTTTTTCTATCCGCTGTTTTCACGAGGAAAGTAATGGTTGAGGCACAGTGACTCTTACTGAATCACCATTCGTGTAAAAAGCACCTGATCCACATTAAGATCATAATGATTGTCGATGAGCACTTTTGATAAAGCGAGTCGCACTTCGGTTTGCAGCGCGTCAACACGATCCGGGTTATTCAGCTCTTGATAATTTTTTCTCGCGAACAGCTTCATCAGCGTGTTTTTCACCAGAGAGTCCGCTTCCTCCAGAGTTGTTTTTACCTCTTCGGATTCTGACTTAATGGCCATTTCAAGCAGTAAATAATGGGAGTAATCCTCTCCCGGAACCGTCACCACAAGGCGTTTCAGCGGATAATATTTAGCGACGGACGGCGTTACCTCGGTCTCCTGCTTGAACAAGTCACCGAATAAGTGAGGTGCTTGCCATCCCGCGTAAAAAACCGCCGCCGACCAAATCGCAATAAAGATAACGGTCACGATGACCTTTGCCGCTTTACTCAAAATATTTCTCCTTACGCTCTTACGTCTAATTCAGACGTCACTGATTCTTGTTCTGTTTGTTCTGTTTGTGCTGCCTCAGCGCCCGCTATGATTTGAACGTCATCGCCGTGCCGCGGCCCGGAACCCTGGTCGCCGTAGCTGATATTCACGTCAACCTGCCCGCCGTGATCTGACGTTAAGTCACCGCGCAGCCGCTCAATACCCGCCTGCAACGCATCACGCGCGTGTGCCGTCGCTGCATGGAGCTGAACGTGCAGACGATCGCCGTCTAATTTAACGTTCATCTCTAACTTGCCGAGCTCAGGCGGATCCAGACGAATTTCGGCTTGTTTCACTTGTTGATCAATCTGGAAACGTACCTGTTCCCTGAGTGCTCCCGCCAGCTGCTGAGCCTGCTGCGGCAAAGCGGCCGATGTGTTTACGGGAATCGGTCCCCACTGGCTGGCTTTAAGATTAACAAAATGATTAGGCTGAGCAGCTGAAGCCGCTGATTCAATATTGCTTAACTCAGAAACCACACTCTGTACTTGTAATTGCGTTTGCGCCGCCAGCCGTGAAGCGGAAGATGACGTTGACTGATTCAGATTTAACGACAATGATTGAGGTGTGAATTGAGTTTTGCCGTTATTAACCGCCTGACCGGTCATTGGATGTTCGGTCCGGTGTATTACTGAAGCGTTGACGGCCTTAGGAGCAATCGCTGTTTCGGGTAACTTACCCGTATCTTCAGTAACCCTTGCTGACGGCGGCAAACCGGCGAAAATTTTAGCCGTATCAGTGCTAATCGCGGGATCCTGAGCATAAGCGGACAACAAAGAACCGGCTGTTCTCAGTGATTCAGCCGGCTGACGCGAAGCGCGGCTGATAACCGAATCGTCATTCACCTGGTTTAAATCAGCGTCGTGACTGACAGCACCGGCATACAACGGATTGCCGGGCAAGTTTAAATCGGCTGATTCACGCCGTGGTATTTCCGCGTTATAAATCGTGCTCAGATCTTCATTATCAGCTTTTGTTGTCTCAGGATCCGGGCGCTGTGAAAAAACCACCTCCTCAAACTGGTATTTGAATCAGAGCCGCTGTTACCTGAAACGCAAGCGGACGGTTGAGCGCCTGACGAACCGGCTGTATTTATTACTGTCATAATTGTATTGAATAACGCTTATTTTCCCGCTGAATCTGAATCCGAGCTCAGTTCAGTAAGCTGATAAGCGTTGAGTCCTTCTTTATGCTCCTGAAGCCGCTTCATTTTTTCGGCGAGTTCTTGTTTGGTTTCAAGCAGGTTTGCCAGCGTGCGCTGATGCGCTTCACCTAAACGCTTAAAAGCCTTCCGCTCAGCCGCTGAGCTGCCTTTACCGTATTGCCCGACGGTTTTAATCAGCAGCGCGTTAACCTGTTCAAGCTTGGCGAAATCTTGCGCCGCGCTGTATTTTTTCAGCGCCAATTCAAGCTTTAAAAACTGATTAATTAAGGTTTTGCCAACCGTCCCGGACATCAGAAATCACCTTAATAACAGGTTGTAATTCATCAACATTGTTTTGTACGCTGGCGGTAACCAGCTGACGACTGCAATAGTCATAGAGCCGGTTAAGGCTCACGGCGATTTCACCGCCGTTTTCCATATCCAGCATAGAGTCCAGACCGTGGACAATATTCAGGCATTTATTGACGCTTTTACCTTTGTCCTCAAAGCTCTTACGTTCCATAAAGCCTGCGGTGCGATCCATTTCCTCCAATAAACCATCGAGTAACATGCGAACCATGTCATGGGGGTTAGCGGACGCCGCGCGGGCGTCCACTGAAATTTGCTGATAAGCGTTAAAAGGATCTTGCTCGTTAAGCATTGAAATTACGCTCCTGTGTTGAAGAGTGAACTGGCCGCGTTCATGCTGTTAATGGCAGCTTCCGCGGCGGTGAACTGGGCTAGGTAGAGCTGATATTTCTGCTCCATCTGAATGTTGTATTGCTCCATGTCGTACTCGACACGATCGCTCCGCTCTTTAAGATTGGTCTGGCGGTTATCGATATAGCCGTTGAACTCAGTATAGGGTTCAAGCACCTGCTCCAGTTTGTCGATGTAACCGTCATCAGCGGTAAAAAGAGCCTGCACTGTGTCAGGGTCGTCACGTAACACATTAGACAGCTTGGTATTGTCAACGCTCAGTTTCCCGTAGCGATCAAGCTCAATGCCGATATCAGATAAACGCTGACCACCGGGCGCGGTATCGAAAAGCACATCTTTTAACTTCCCTTCAAGCATTCGCACGGAAGCGTCACCGTTCAGAACACCTAATGTTTCTGATTCCGAGTCCGTGGCGGCACTGCCAAAGCCTTTGGTTAATGAATCAAGCTGGTCTAATAATTCATTGTAAGCGTCAACAAAATCCTGCACTGATTGTTTGGCCGTTTCGGTGTCGGCCTCAACTTTGATGACACTGCTTTCACCGCTGGCGTGAACTTTATCCAGCTCAATCGAAATGCCGTCAATCACGTCATCAATAAAATTACTGCTGCTGGTGACCGCGAGACCATTAATACTGAACTTGGCGTCCTGAGCGGCTTTTAACTGAGTCATGCCCCAGTCGGCGCCGTCTAACGTGACATCAAGCGTATTCTCCGAGCCGGTATCTTTTGAGGTCATCATGAGCTCAACATGATCACCGGTCCGCACTAAAGAGGCCTGCGCTCCCGGGTTATCGGGATGCTTATTGATCATATCTCTTAAATCAGCCACGGTTTTTGAGCCGTCCGCGTTCTCAGCCGATAAATCAATACTGATGGCATCAGCGGGATCAGAACCAAGCTGAATGTTTAATACGCCTGAGGTCGGTAAGGCCTCATCCTCGCCGGAAAAGGTTTTACTCAGCTGCTCAGCCTGAGCCAGCCGGGATACCACCACATCATAGTTTCCGACCGGCGCGTTACCGGCGACGGCGGCTGAAATCTGATCGCCGATAACACTGACGCTTTTAGCGTTAAAACTGTCGCCGCTGATCGCTGACAGTTTATCGGCCAGACCGTCAAGCTGGCTTTCCAGCGTATTGTATGCTTTGAGCTGAGTTTGGTAATTCTGATAATTCGCGGCGTATAGCTGATCCCTGGCCGCACGCTCAGCGTTAACTAAATCTAAAGAAATTTGAGATGGGATAAATCCTGCCCCGCCAAACATAATCATTCTCCGCTGGTGATAGTCACGAATATTTTTATCTTTAAAAACACAATTCGTGCCAAAAAATTTAAAACTTAAACTTCAGTAAGTTACGATTTTTAAAACCAAAACAACTACACTTCACTTCCGCTTGATTCATGCGGCAGGAAACGGTTTTTCCTTATCGTTGAACGATTGATTTTCAGCGGGTACAAAAAAGGCGCTGTCAACAGCGCCTTAAAGTACAACCGCGATTCCCGCTGTAACTTAAATCGGGAATTAACGAAGCAGACCCATAACCAGGTTGGTGTTCTGGTTCGCGGAGGACAGAATGTTCGTACCCGCCTGAACCAGAAGCTGGTTTCGGGTCATATTCGCCGATTCGACCGCGAAGTCGGTATCCATAATACGACCCGCCGCCGACTGGGTATTTTGGGTAACGTTCGCCAGGTTAGAAGCGGTGTGACCCAGACGGTTGATGTTCGCGCCTAATGTAGAGCGTGACTCACCCACGGTATCAATTAAAGAGTCAACCAGACCAATCGCCGCTGTCGCGCCGCCGGCGGCGGTTAAGTCCGCGGCGGATAAGTCACCGCCGGCACCGTCAACGTCAGCTAAATCCAACTTTTCCACAATCACATTAAGGGTTTCAGCTGAAGAGGCGCCGATTTGAAAGTTAACACCACCTGTGCCCGCGGCAGCGTCACCGTCCAATGTATCAAATAGGTTATTACCGGCGTATTCAGTGCTGCCGATAATGCGCCCCATTTCTTCTGTAAGCGCCTGAAATTCAGAGTTTAACGCCGATAAATCTTCATCAGAGTTCACGCCGTTCGCCGCCTGAGTCGCCAATTCTTTCTGACGCAGAGCAATGGTGGTAATTTCATCTAACGCGCCGTCAGCGGTTTGCAGCATAGAAGTCGCGTCTGAAACGTTACGGCTCGCGGTTTGCATACCGACAACGTTAGCGTTCAGACGAGTCGCGATTTGCAGACCCGCCGCGTCGTCAGAGGCACTGTTAATGCGCATGCCGGTTGACAGACGCTCCATCGCGGTTGTCAGTTTGTCGTTACTGTTGGTTACTGAGTTTTGCGCAATCAGTGATGCGTAGTTAGTATGAACGGACAACATAGTGCCTTCCTCCGTAAAAAATTATTTTCTTGTCTCACCAACAAAAAGACGACACCGAAAAAGCAAACTGAAACCGAACGCGGATTTTTTTCGGCAAAAGTAACTAAACAGCTAATTTACAGGGATATAAAAATTTATTTTTTTCAAAATGACGCGCTTAAGTACCCAGCTATAAGTTAAGTTTTTTCACTTTTCTGACACCCGTCTTAAGCACTCTACGGAGTACCAGTTTGCTGATTGAGTTAACGGCCTCTTTGCTCACTGGACGTGAAACCGTTATTATGCTCTGTAAAATCATTTAAGAATTAGCGCCTTGAATTTTTCATTAACAAACCGCAGACATGTCATCACCGCACTTATCATTATTTTTCTGAGTGCCTGCTCTTCTGTTCCTCAGACAAGGTTGGTTCCGGCTCAGGTTTCTTCCGCACAGCAAGCGCGGGCCTGGGAGTTAAAAGGAAAGTTGCTGGTGAGAACACCACAGGATAAGTTCAGCGCCAATTTATTCTGGCTGCATGAGCCGCAAAGAGATCAGCTCACGCTGACCACCGTACTGGGCACCACCGTGCTGTCCTTAGACGCTCGGCCGCATAAGGTGACGCTGACCGCGGACGGTAAAACACATACCGGCCGTGACGCGCGGACATTACTGCGGCGCCTTACCGGCTGGTCAATTCCCATGACACAATTTCCCCGCTGGATTACCGGGCAGATCCATCACAATGAATTAGTTAAAACGCGCGACGCGGCGGGGAACCCGAAGCGCGCGGCGATTAACGCGGACGGCATTAACTGGACGTTAGATTACAAAAGCTGGCAACGGCAGAGCGGCGCCAGTGTTCCGCGGCTTTTACAAATACGGCAACCTGATTTAAATTTAAAAATTCAGATCAATGAATGGCGGGCGTTAGCGCCTGAGAAGTAAGGTATGAATTCAGCAAGCAGAGTACGATTTCCCGCACCGGCCAAACTCAACCTGTTTTTACACATCACAGGCCGGAGAAATAACGGTTATCATGAGTTACAGACCATTTTTCAGATGCTCGACAAATGCGATTACCTTGATTTTGAGATTCGCCGGGATCAGCGGCTTGCACTTCACTCTGAATTAAATAAAGTTGTCGCCTGCGGCGATAACTTAATTCTAAAAGCCGCGAAATTATTACAGCGGCACACAAAAGCGGCGTACGGCGCTGATATTTATCTCGAAAAAAATCTGCCGATGGGCGGCGGGATCGGCGGCGGCTCGTCCGACGCGGCGACCACTTTACTGGCGTTAAACCAACTGTGGAACGGCAGACTCTCAACGGATGAACTGGCTCAGATCGGTTTAAAGCTCGGCGCCGATGTCCCTGTTTTCATTCGGGGTTTCACCGCGTTTGCCGAAGGTGTCGGTGAGAAACTTGAGCCGATCACCCTGCCTGAAAAATGGTTTGTCGTGTTAACGCCCGGCGTGCAAGTCTCAACGGCGGAAATTTTCTCAGCGGCGGATTTAAAACGCGATACGCCGAAAGTCACCATTGAACGATTATTCAGCTGTGAGTGGAAAAATGACTGCCAGCCGCTCGTCACAGCCCGATACCCTCAAGTTGCCAAGGCATTAGCGTGGCTGATAGAATATGCGCCGTCCAGAATGACGGGAACAGGCGCGTGCGTGTTCGCGGAGTTCGACAACGAACAGCAAGCGCGGGAGGTGTTCGGCAAGCTGCCGCCCGATCTTTCGGGATTCGTCGCGAAAGGCCTTAACCGTTCGCCGTTGTTAGACCGCTTAGCTGATATAAACTAATTTTTGTGAGGCTTGAAAATCACGTTCAGGCTCACCTACACAATATACAAACGCCTGAGGTTCATACCGTGCCCGACATCAAGCTTTTTGCTGGGAATGCCACTCCCAGTCTCGCTAAAAAGATTGCCGACCGTTTATTCTGTTCACTGGGAGCCGCCGAGGTAGGCCGATTCAGTGATGGTGAAATCAGTGTTCAAATCAACGAAAACGTTCGCGGCGCTGATGTATTCATCATCCAGTCTACCTGCGCGCCGACTAATGATAACTTAATGGAACTGATTGTAATGGTTGACGCTCTTCGTCGTGCGTCTGCGGGTCGTATTACCGCGGTAGTTCCGTATTTTGGTTACGCGCGTCAGGACCGCCGCGTAAGAAGCGCGCGTGTACCGATTACGGCGAAAGTTGTCGCTGATTTTTTATCAAGTGTCGGCGTTGACCGGGTACTGACGTGTGACTTACACGCGGAGCAGATTCAGGGGTTCTTCGACGTTCCTGTTGATAACGTATTCGGCAGCCCGGTTCTTCTGGAAGATATGTTTGCGAAACAACTTGAAAACCCGGTTGTCGTATCACCGGATATCGGCGGCGTTGTCCGCGCCCGTGCGGTAGCTAAACTGCTTAACGACTCTGATTTAGCCATCATTGATAAACGCCGCCCTAAAGCGAACGTGTCTCAGGTTATGCACATCATCGGTGACGTCCAGGGCCGTGACTGTATCATTGTTGATGACATGATAGATACCGGCGGCACCTTATGTAAAGCCGCCGAGGCATTGAAAGAGCACGGCGCCAAAAGCGTCTTGGCTTATGCCACTCACCCGGTATTCTCCGGTAACGCGGCGAAGAACATTGAGCAGTCTGTCATTGATGAAGTCATCGTTACGGACACCGTGCCGTTGAGCCCTGAAATGCAGAAAGTGAGTAAAGTTTCTCAGCTGACGATGTCAGCGGTATTAGCCGAGGCCATTCGCCGCGTAAGTAATGAAGAGTCAATCTCAGCCATGTTTAAACATTGATGATTAAACCTTATTTACTTTAATCTGAACGTTCATGACAGGCATAGATGTCATGAGCGTTTAGGTTAAACAGCGGCACTTAGCTTAATCGTCTCGTCTGAAGCAGTCCGGTGTTCTTATATTATTATTGACCGGCATCGGCTGTGATAACGGTTTACCCGCGGGCATATTGAGTAACAGATAGGACATTACGGCCTCTTTTTTGTAATTTTTAAATAACTCCGCTTCTGTCACTTTCCAGGCTTTCTTTCTGGTATCGGGAAAATCTTTATCATTTTTATCAATACCCGCCAAGACTTGCTCATCTGCTTCCGGTTCCGTTTCCGGTTTATCAAACTTCATCCACCTTACCGCTGAAACCGGCGTGTGAGCGACCGTCTGGAAACACTGACAGTCAGCGTAGCCGGCCTCTCGCACGCCCTTGTTCACCTGTTTCAGATGTGCCGGTTCATCATCAAAATACAGTACCTGAACTTGCTGTTTATCCTGATAACCCTCTTCTTCGGAGACTCTATCCATTATCTGCCCGGCCATCTCCTTTTTATCGCCTTTAAACTCATCGCTTCCTACGCAAGCCGTATAATCAATGTCATTAAGCTTAATGCCGGCCGCGTTGAGTTTATCTTCTATTTGCCCTTCCACCTTATGAGAGCGTGTATTCAGGGCGACTTTTATTTTAACCCCGTCACGTTTCAGCGCCGATATTTTTTCAGCCAGGTGCGGGCTGACACAATAAATGTCACTTTCAGGTCTAACAGAATTACGGCCTGACGATGTAGCGATATTCTCATCTAAATCTAACATAAGCACTATAGATTTGCTGCGATCGACGACTTTATCGAGTACCGCGCAAGGTGAAATAACGGCGGGAAATCCTTGCTCCCCTTTAATCACTGAAGAGCACTTCGCGAAATCCTGTTCCGGAAGCATATGGTTAATCGCGGCGACTTTTTTAGTCTGAGCTAGAACCATGCGAATGGCCAGATTTTGCAGATAACTCCTGGCCTGAACTTCTTTTCCAGTCTCACCGAACAAAAATTGCCTCAGCGCGCGAAATATCCCTCTGTTAGTTTCCTGAAAATGCAGATATTCCTCAGGTTTATTATTATCTGCTACCTGAACTTGCCGACTTACTTTATAGGTGCGGATTTTTCCGCCGGGAAGCTCGGCCTGAAAGATTTTCGTCTGTCCTTGCTTCAGTTGGCTCAGACCCTCGCAAGACCGCTCAAGCGCATTATAATTAGTGTCGTTAACCAAAGCCTGATAACTACTGCCCTGGTGAGGGTTGTAGTTTAAAACCACCCTGTTCGTAACTTCTGTCATACGCTATTTCCTCAAAAAAACTTATTGACAATCAATATATAGGTTCAAAGCTGAATAAACTACCGGACAGTCATTAACTTCATATTAAAAATGGTTAACGTAAGCAGCGGCCGGCAAGTCTTTTAGTAATTACGGGTACTTATGGCGGATTAATTTGAAATAATGAGAGCGAATTGATTTACCTTTACTTTAAAAACTGTTACTTAATTAAAAACAATGACGCTTCCCTGAATTCCGAGGTATCCAATGACATCAAAACACTCGCTTCAAAAAGATAAGATTAAAATCTTACTGTTAGAGGGAGTTCATCCGTCCGCCGCTGAGTCATTAGAAAAAGCCGGCTACAGCAATATCGAATATCATAAGTCGTCACTATCAAGTGAGGCTTTAACGGAATCAATTAAAGACGCGCATTTTGTCGGTTTACGCTCACGCACTCAGCTGACGCGGGAAGTTATCGGCCGGGCGCAAAAACTGATTGGCATAGGCTGCTTTTGCATCGGGACGAATCAGGTCGATTTAGACGCCGCCGCTAAACGGGGGATTCCGGTCTTCAACGCCCCTTTCTCCAATACCCGCAGTGTCGCGGAGCTGGTGCTGGGCGAAATCATCATGCTGATGCGGGGGATTCCTGAAAAGAACGCTAAAGCCCACCGCGGCGAATGGGCTAAAAGCGCCTCCGGCAGCCATGAGGTACGCGGCAAAGTCCTCGGCATTATCGGCTATGGCCACATCGGCACTCAGCTGGGCATTTTAGCGGAAACCCTCGGCATGCAAGTGAAGTTTTTTGATATTGAGGAAAAGCTGCCGCTGGGCAACGCCAGGCCGGTCAGGACACTGAAGAAGCTGCTCTCGCAAGCGGATGTGATCAGCCTTCACGTACCCGGAACCGATACAACAAAAAACATGATCGGCGCCGGAGAACTTGAGCTGATGGGGCCTGACAGCATGTTAATTAACGCTTCCCGCGGCACTGTGGTCGACATTAAGGCGCTCGCGGCGGCAATTAAAGAAAATAAAATCTCAGGCGCCGCGATTGACGTTTTCCCCGCCGAGCCTAAATCAAATAATGATGAGTTTATCAGCGAGCTGAGAAACCTGGATCAAGTGCTGCTCACCCCGCATGTCGGCGGCAGCACCATGGAAGCGCAGGAAAATATCGGTATCGAAGTCGCCGGCAAGCTGGCCAAATATTCAGACTTGGGTTCAACGGTTTCAGCGGTTAACTTTCCTGAGGTAACCTTATCATCAACCGACGAGGGCCGTTCCCGCCTGCTGCATATTCACGCCAACAAACCCGGCGTGTTAATTCAGATCAACCAGGCGTTCTCAGAAAAAAACATCAATATTTCAGCGCAGCACCTGCAGACCAAAGGCGATATCGGTTATGTGGTGATGGAAGTGGAAACCAGTAAAGCGGATCAGGCGTCAGAGGAACTGAAAAACATCGAAGGCACCATTCGTACCCGCGTGCTTTACTAATCTCTCCCGTTAATTTGAACATTCCGCTCATAATTGAGCGGGATCCCTGTTCTCAATTATGCAATAACTCAACTTTGTTATATCATATCCGCCGAATTTTTCGCTACGTTTAAATCTACAGCTTGAGGTGCCTTATCTTACGCCGCATCAGTCAGTTTTGTAAGCAGCTTTTTAATGAGTCAGCCGCTACGAATAACAGTAACCATTCAAGTCAATCTTCTGATTTAGCGCTCGAAATCGTGCCGAGAAACGCGCATTCGATTTCACGTCGCCAAATTAGTGAAAACGCCTTAAAAGTCTTATACCGCCTGCATAAGTCAGGCTTTCAGGCTTATCTCGTCGGTGGCGGGGTGCGTGATATTCTGCTTGGCCTGAAACCGAAAGATTTTGATGTCGTCACCGACGCCAGGCCGGAGGAAATTAAACGTTTATTCAGAAACTGTCGTCTCATCGGACGCAGATTTCGTCTGGCTCATATTGTCTTCGGGCGTGACGTCATTGAAGTGGCGACATTCCGCGGACACCATGACACCCGAAAAAGCGGCAACATCTCTAAATCAAATGCCGAAGGCCGTCTGTTAAGAGATAACGTTTACGGCACCATTGGTGAGGATGCCGAACGCCGTGATTTCACCGTGAACGCGCTGTATTACGATATCAGTGATTACTCGATTCGCAGTTACGGCGGCGGTATGCGGGATCTGAATAACGGCGTTATTCGTATGATCGGCGACCCGGAAACCCGCTACCGTGAGGATCCGGTAAGAATGATCCGCGCCGTGCGTTTCGCGACGAAACTGAACATGAGCATCGACAACCACACCGTCAGGCCGATTCTGGCTCTGGCGCCGCTGCTGCGAGACATTCCGGCGGCGCGTATGTTTGAGGAAGTACTGAAAATGTTCTTCAGCGGTAAGGCGGTTGAGAATTACGATTTAATGCAGAAATTCGGTCTTTTTGAGCCTTTGTTCCCGCAAATCACCAAAGCCATGCGGGATGAGCATGACGACAATCTGAAACGCATGTTACTGCAAACGCTTACCAATACTGACTCACGGATTCGCCGCGAAAAATCCGTTACACCGGCGTTTTTCTATGCCGCCATACTTTGGTACCCGCTGCAGCACAAAGCCCGGGATATCGTGCTTGAAAGCGGCCTGCCGTTATACGATGCCTTTGTTACGGCCATGGCCGACGTGATTGAAGAGCAGTGCCGAACCATCGCTATTCCGCGCCGTTTCAGTACCGTGACCAAAGATATCTGGCAGTTACAGCCGCGCCTTGAAAAGAGCCGGAGCGCGCGCGCCTTTAAGTTAGTCGATCATCCGAAATTCCGCGCCGCGTACGATTTGCTGCAACTGCGGGGTTCCATTGAATCAGACAAAGTCACAAGCTTAGCCGACTGGTGGAAATCGTTTGTGAACGCTGACGAAGAAAACCGCGCGCGGATTGCCCGCGAAGCCGGTAAAAATCAGCCTAAGCGCAATAGTCAGCGGCGCCGTCGCCGCGCCAAACCAAAGCAGGAAAACAATGACTGAGGTATTTGTCGCGCTGGGGGCAAACCTGCGGCGGCCGGTCTCACAGCTCAACAGCGCCTGCGGCGCGATTAAAGAAATCTCCGCAAACGGAACTTTTCAGGTTTCGCCCTATTACCGATCGGTGCCGATGGGAGACGTTGAGCAGCCTGATTACGTGAACGCGGTCACCGGTTTTGAAACTTCGCTTTCCGCGGTTGAGTTACTGGACGCGCTTCAAGCCATAGAAAATCAGCAGGGAAGGGTACGTGAAATGCGCTGGGGACCCAGAACGCTTGACTTAGATATTTTGCTTTACGGCAATGAAATCATAGAATCTGAGCGTTTAACCGTGCCCCACCGCGGCATGAAACATCGAAGCTTCGTACTGCTTCCGCTGAGCGATATCGCACCGGCTTTGTCACTGCCGTGCGGAACGCCGCTGGCAAGTCTGGTTAACAATCATATGCGAACTGAATTACAGCGACTTGACACAGAGCCTTGCGGCGAAAGCGAATTTACCTTATAAATTCAACATGCGTTTATTTTGGTAAATACTGTTATGTCAAAAGTCACCACCTCTACCCTGTTTAAATTTAAACAGGAAGGTAAAAAGTTCTCCGCGTTAACCGCTTATGATTCAAGCTTCGCCGCGGCGTTTGATCAGGAGGGCATTGATGTGCTCCTTGTCGGAGACTCATTAGGCATGGTGATTCAAGGCAGAAAAGACACGATTCCGGTTTCCGTCGCCGACGTGGCTTACCATGTGCGGTGTGTCAGTAATAGTGTTGAAAGAACACTGCTTATCGCTGATATGCCGTTTATGAGCTACGCCACCGCGGAGCAAACCATGGAAAATGCCGCCGCCCTGATGCGTGCCGGCGCCGGCATGGTTAAATTAGAGGGCGGTCACTGGCTGCTTGAAAGCATTTCAATGCTGACTGAGCGCGGCATACCTGTTTGCGCTCATTTAGGTTTAACCCCGCAGTCGGTCAACGTATTCGGCGGATTTAAAATTCAAGGCCGCGGTGAGGATAATGCCGGGCGCATTTTAGAAGAAGCCAGAGCCGTTGAAAAAGCCGGAGCCCGGTTACTGGTTCTGGAATGCATTCCGGCCGACTTAGCCGCAAAGATAACTCAAACCCTGACGATTCCGGTAATCGGCATTGGCGCGGGTAAAGACACTGACGGTCAGATTCTGGTGATGCACGATATCCTGGGGATCAGCAGCGGCTATATCCCGCGCTTCTCAAAAAATTATCTTGCTCAGACCGGCGGGATCAGAGCCGCGGTAAAAGCTTTCATCACCGAAGTGGCTGACGGCACATTCCCGGGTGATGAGCACACGTTCAACTAAGTAAATAAACCGAGCAGCGTCCAATGAAAGTCACCACAGAAGTTGAATCAGTCCGCCGGCGAGTCCGACAATGGAAAGCCGCGGGTGATACCGTCGCCTTTGTGCCGACCATGGGCAATTTACACGCCGGCCATATTTCACTGATAACAGAAGGTTTAAAACAGGCCGATCATGTCGTCGCCTCTATTTTTGTTAATCCGATGCAATTCGCGGCTCATGAGGATCTGGACACCTATCCGAAAACCCCGGAGGCGGATCTGGAAAAACTCTCCGCCGCAGGCGCTGAACTCGTTTTCACGCCGACCGCTAAGCAAATGTACCCGAATGGCACTAATAATCACACTAAAGTTACCGTGCCTGAGGATGCCGCCGGTAACTGCGGTGAAAGCGCCAGCAGACCGGGATTCTTTACTGGTGTGGCAACCGTCGTCCTCAAGCTGCTCAACATCGTACAACCGGATTTCGCGATTTTCGGCCGTAAAGATTATCAGCAGCTGATAATCATTAAAACCATGGTTGAAGAGCTGGCGCTGCCTGTAAAGATCATTGGGGCGGACACCTGTCGTGAGGCCAACGGCTTAGCCATGAGTTCACGTAATAATTACCTTACCAGCGAGGAAAGAGCGCGCGCGGGCATCATTAAGAAAGTACTTGATGAAGTGATTCGCGAAGTCAGTCAGGGCAAAGCGCGTCAGTCCGTTCTGGACAAAGCGGCGCAAAAACTGAACCGGGCGGGTTTTAATACCGATTACATCATCATTCGTAACGCTAACACCATGAAGGACGTCCGAGATGACGATAAAGAACTGGTCGTTTTAGTCGCGGCCGTTCTTGGTACCACTCGTCTGATTGATAATCAGTACTTTGTTATCAATTAAGGGACAGTTCGATCTCAGGCTCGCTCGATGAGATCAATATTCCCGCGATTTAAACTACAAAGCTCAGTCGGATACGTTCTCAGCGCCGTTTAAAGCTTTCAACTGAGTTTTTTAGGTTAAAGGATTAACTACAGAGCAAATGGTTTTCCTCGGAGGCTAACTGAATTCTTTGACAACCTTCTTTGTCGATTTACCAAGCGGTTGCGGGTTTTCCATTAAAGAAGTTTGTATCGCGGTACTGATTTTCATCGGATTTCCCGTAATTTTATATTTCCCCGCTTCAATAATCATCTTCCTGTGTTCAATCTGCTCCATGTTACTGCTTTGTTCTAAATCGTTTACTAAACCATTAGGAATCCCCCTCGCGGTCAGGATTTCCTGCCAGTCCTGAGTTGTTTTTGTTTTAAAAACAGGACGCACAATTTTACGAAGCTCAGTCCGGTTCTCAATCCTGTCCTTATTTGTCTTAAAGCGCGGATCATCGAAAAGCTCCTCTTTGTCAATCGCGGCACAAAACTCATGCCAAAGCTTGCCCCCCAGCACAGCTACAATAATGACGCTATCTCTGGTCTTTATAGCGGCGAAAGGAGCGACCAGAGGATCAGCATTACCACTGCAATGAGCGACTTCGCCCAGTTTAGTGTAAGCAAGCACTTCTGACGGCATCATGGCATACAAACCGTCAAGCATAGAAACGTCAACATACGCTCCTTTCCCGGTCCGCTCACGGGAATACAAAGCCGTCATCAGTGACATATAGGCCCACATCCCGGCGCTGATGTCACCGATCGGGAAACCGACCCGGCCTTCATTTTTCTCTAAATCGCCGTTCACCGCCATCAGCCCCGAATAGCCTTGTCCTATTAGATCAAAACCGGGCAGGTGCGACATCGGACCCGTGGCTCCGAATCCGGAAACCGAGGTGTAAACCAGCTTAGGATTGAGTTCATTCATCGCCTCATAACCCAGCCCCAGTCTGTCCATTACTCCCGGCCGGAAGTTTTCCACCAGAACATCCGCTTGTTTTATGATATTTCTGACAATCTTAAGGTGATCTTCTGATTTTAAATCTAATTCAACACTTTCCTTTCCGGCATTCACGCCAGCCCAGGCAATGGATATCCCTTCATCATCAAACGGATAAACCGCTCGCATCATATCCCCTGTTTCAGGTCGTTCAATTTTAATGACTCTCGCACCATTTTTTGCGAGTAATTCGGTACAGTACGGTCCGGCCAAAGCATGACTAAAGTCAACAACAACAAGCTTATTTAAAATATCTGTTTTCATATCATTACCTTTAAATTACTGAAACTGAGTTAATGTTTGCGAAGAGAGTTCAGAAGTGCCGTAACTCGGTTCTGAGTTTCATCGCCGCGGATAATCGCCTGCTTTTCAGCTTCGATATCCACGGCTGACTGGTAAGAAATAGCGATTTGACCCGCGAGCGCGTTAATTTGTTTTTTACTGTTCGCTACACCTGCGGAGCTGCAATCCACGATTTGCTGACATACTGTCCGCACTTTATCAGCTAAAGCTTCCTGTGTTTCAAATACTTCATTTATGATGTTTGCGATGTGGGCTTCTTCAGCGCTGATAGGAGCGGCGGTAAAAAACAGTTCTTTCGCTTTGTGACTTCCCATGACAGATAACCACTTCTTATAACTTAACAGCGGCAAGGGCAGGCCGAGTTTATTCGCTGTCATACACAACCTTGAATTAGAGGTGGCGTAAACCAGATCCGCGTACATGAGCAACATGACTCCGCCGGCGTATACATCACCGTCAACTTGTAAAATGACCGGCAGAGATAATTCAGAAATAACATTAAACATCTCAAACATCGGATCATCTGAAATATTTTCATTTTCTAATAAGTCACTTAAATCATGTCCCGCTGAAAAAACACCTTTTACTGTATTTGATTTGATAACGACCGCACGCTGCTCTTCCGCCTCAGCTTCCAGTAAATAATGCATGATTTCTCTCGACATGCCGTTATCTACGGCATTACGCTTTTCATGATTATTGATGGTGATATAAGTGATGTGGGTTTCATGTTGACACAGTAATTTACTCATAGCCAGCCTTCAAAATTAACAGTAGCCATTAATCCGGTTATTCTAAAGTGACTGATTTTATGTAAGAATAACAAGATCGCTTTGTTCTAAATTATACTAATTGTCAAATTCAGTTAATATTTAAGGTTACTGTTCGAATATCGGTATGAAGCACTCATGCTGTTAATATAATCAGCTAAAAATAAAGGTATTTTATAAAATATGGTTTAAAAACGCACAAAAACTCCGGTCTTTTATTCATTTCAGCTATCGTGCTTCCATCTGGTGCATATACACTCTATAACAGCATTAAGGATGATAACCTCGTCTGTGGTCACTTTATTTATCATAATCAATATAGTTATATGAAAATTAACAATAAAAATTACGTAATAATTAAAATTAACTCAGACGCCGATGAAACGGGTTCTTCAGAAGCACTACTGAATGATGTTAACGCGCCTCATGATAAACTTATCAAGTTGATTTCACAGAAATTATCTTTTTGAAACAAAAAGTAAGATATAAAGAAGGAAATCAGCAAAGCCGGCGAGTTACAAAAACCGGTACTCCTGCTACCTCCGGTCGCATATTAACAGGCTGCCACGGCTATTCGGTTATTTTCTCCGCGTTTAAGAGCGCCGACGGCTGCTTTTCCAGGATGATGAGAAAATAAATTTAACTGTCTGACGTTCGACAGCCTGACAAAAAGACGTTCTCAACTTGAACAACAAATAATACAATATTTTTATAATTTATTATTTTAAACGTTCATTTATATATACAGTTTAAATTTTAAAATAACTTTTTTGTATCAATAAATCACAAATTATAACTTTATTAATTTTATTTAATGTAAATTACATTGAACTTTTCAAAATAGTCCATTTAATATACGTCCCCGATCAGATTCAGTTTGTGTTCAAATTTCCGCGGCAGAGCTAAGTAACAAATTATGCCGTTCAAGCTGATATCAAAATTGATACATTAAGACTAAAATCAGAGGTTGTATATGATAAAAAAAGTACTTTTTGCTGCAGTTATCGCTGGTGTCTCAGGTTCTTGTCTGGCAAACTGGACCGGAGATTTAAGCTACATTAATCTGGGCATATCTAAAAATGATGCCACAGACGCTAATAAGGACTTGAACTTCGGATTAATTTCAACGTCCGTCGGCTTTGAGATCCCCGTAAATGAAAATTTCTCGGTAATCCCTGAAGTTCAATATGCGTTCAATGTCAAAGATGATGACTACACTTTTACAGATGATGAAACCGGTAATGGTAAATCTGAGGCAAAAATCAATCAGCTTTATGGTTTCAATCTAAGAGCGCAGTTTAACTTCACGCCTGAATTCTATGCCTATGTTCAGCCTCAATACACCAGATATTACTTAAAAGGAACGACTTATTATGGTGACGGCGGCACAGATAAAGTTCAGTATAAAGAAACTCGCTTTGGTTACGGCGCTGGTGTGGGTTATCAATTTAATCCGCGGCTTGCGGCGAACTTAGGGTACTTAAAAATCGACGGTGATTATTTTGATCTCGACGGCTGGAAGCTCGGTATGAGATATAAATTCTAGTCACCGCGCCACTGATGCAGTAAAAGGAGCTTAAGCGCTCCTTTTTCGTATCTTATTTTAAGCTTTTCAGGATTACGGGACAATTCTAAGTTCGTAAACCGATCCCTTTTGAAATCAGGTAATAAGCAATCGCAAACAAACCGGCGCAAAAGGCGATAATGACCGAGATTGACACGCCGACACTGATATCCGAATAACCCAAGAACCCGTACCGGAACGCATTAATCATATAAACCACGGGGTTCGCCTGCGCGACGCCTTTCCAAAACGGAGGTAACAGCGACAGAGAATAAAACACACCGCCCAGATAAGTGAGCGGCGTCAGAACAAAAGTCGGGATAATACTGATGTCATCAAAGCTTCTGGCGAATACCGCATTCACTAATCCGCCCAATGCGAACAAAACGGATGTCAGCACTACGGTCAGGATTACGATAGGAACAGAATGCGGCTGAATCTCGACGAATAACATTGCGACGGCGGTAACAATACAGCCGACGATAAGTCCCCGGGCCACACCGCCTCCGACATATCCGGCAATCAATACATAATGCGGAACGGGGGCGACCATGATTTCCTCAAGATTCCGCTGAAATTTCGCGCTGTAAAATGAGCTTGCGACATTTGAGAATGAGTTAGTAATCACTGTCATCATAATCAGCCCCGGAGCGATAAACTCCATATAGCTGAAACCTTCCATGTTCCCTATTCGGCTGCCCACTAAACTGCCGAAAATTAAAAAATACAGCGTCATGGTAATGGCCGGCGGCACTAATGTCTGTACCCAGATACGAGTAAAACGATTTATCTCTTTAATTACGATGCTCTTAAAGGCAATCCAGTACAGCAGTCTCACTTTTTGCCCTCCACTAAGCTGACAAATAACTCTTCCAGACGATTGGCTTTGTTTCGCATTGAGCGGACATCAACACCCCGCGCCGACGCGACAGCGAATAATTCATTGATACTCTGATTTTTATTGACGTCAACCTCAAGGGTACGCTCATCAATCAGACGACAGGAAAACCCGTCAAGCTCCGGCACTTTGGTTAGTTCATCATTAATATCTAAAATAAAGGTCTCGACGTTCAGCTTACTCAGCAGCTTTTTCATGCTGGTGCACTCCACCAGCTCACCTTGATCAATAATGCCGATATTCTTACAAAGCATCTCCGCCTCTTCCAGATAATGGGTCGTGAGAATGATCGTCACGCCTTCACGCTCGTTGATCCGGGTTAAGAATTCCCACATCGAGCGGCGCAGTTCAATATCAACGCCGGCCGTCGGCTCGTCAAGGATCAAAAGCTTAGGCTGATGGATCAAGGCCCTCGCAATCATCAAACGTCGTTTCATACCGCCGGATAAGGCACGGGAGGGACTGTGACGCTTGGCCCATAAATCTAACTGAGTTAAGTAGATTTCGGCGCGCTCTAGCGCCGGTTTGCGAGGCACGCCGTAATAGCCGGCCTGATTAACGACGATTTGCAAAACAGTTTCAAACTGATTGAAGTTAAACTCTTGCGGAACTAAACCCAGTGAAAGCTTGGCTTGTTCAAGTTGTTTATCAATGTCGTAGCCAAAGATACTGACGCTGCCCTGAGTTTTCTGAACTAAAGAGCTGATGATGCCGATAGTCGTCGACTTACCGGCACCGTTAGGCCCTAAAAGCGCGAAGAAATCCCCTTGTCTGACATTTAAATCAATGCCCTTAACAGCTTCTACACCGCCCTTATAGGTCTTTTTAAGGTTTTGGATTTTTAATGCGAATGGTCTGCTCAAACTGCTTTCTCCAACAAAATGACCGCAAAGAATAACCGGAAAAAAGCCCTGACTGTTACTTCAGGGCTTTTAACCTGAACATGACTAAAACTATTCAAAGGGAATGACCTTAGCGATATAGGGTAAATTGCGGTACTGCTCGGCGTAATCAATACCGTAACCCACAATAAACTCATCAGGAATGCTGCGACCGATAAAATCTACATTCACGTCAACTTCACGGCGTGAGGGTTTATCCAATAACGTACAGATCGCTAAACTTTTAGGATCTCTCAGAAGCAGCATTTCACGGACTTTATTCAGGGTATTGCCTGAATCGATCAAATCCTCGACTATCAGTACGTCGCGGCCGGCGATATCAGATTGAAGATCTTTTAAGATTTTGACGTCGCATGAACTTTTCATGCCGCTGCCGTAACTTGATACTTCCATAAAATCAATTTCAACGTGACCTTTGATCTTACGGCACAGATCCGCCATGAATACCGCTGAACCTTTCAATAACCCGACCATTAACAAACGCTTATCTTCTTTGTAATATTCGTTAATTCGCGCCGCGAGCTCAGTCAGCAACCGCTCAATCTCAGCTTCCTTTATCATCACTTCTGTAGTGTGCTTCATAGTTATCTCATCGTGCGGGGTCAGCCTGATACCCCGTCCGGTTGCATTTAGTGTTTTAGTGGTTCGTAAGGCGTTAATATGTAAGGCTGATTTGATTGCCGCAGCCGTTCTACGTCAATCAAATCTAACGCCGTCAGACGGCCGCTTTACGGGCGCCTTGAGCTGAAACTAACAAATGCGACTGAACGCGGTACTAAAGTACCCGACTATGGGTTTTTTCACTTTTCTGACACTCATCTTAAGTGCTCTGCGAGGAGCTCTACCTGAACGCCAAAAATATCGGAAAACTTATAGCCGGGTACTTAGGGTGCGTAACCCCAGCGTTTAGTTAATGAATGCCCGACATTCAAATGATCAAGAATCCGGGCGACGATGAAGTCTACCAGATCTGAGACAGATTTGGGATCATGATAAAAACCGGGCGCCGCGGGCAGAATCGTCGCTCCGAGCTTACTTAATGACAGCATATGTTCTAAGTGAATGACATTAAAAGGCGTTTCTCTGGGGACTAACAATAACTGCCCTTTTTCTTTAAGGACAACATCAGCCGCCCGCTCAAGTAAGCTGTTACTCATTCCCGTCGCCACCGCGGCGAGCGTTCCCGTGGAGCAGGGGCATATCACCATCTGCCCGGGCGCTCCGCTGCCCGACGCCGGCGGAGAAAACCAGTCCTCTTTGCCCAGCACATTAAGCTCGCCTTTATCTGTTTTGAAATATTGAAGTAACTGCTGCCGCGCTTTCTGCGGATTAGCGCTCAGTTTGATGTTTTCTTCCGTAGCCAGCACTACTCTGGCCGCGCTGCTGATCATTAAAAAAACGCGATAGTCCGCGGCGAGAAGACATTCCACGAGTTTTAGCCCGTAAGGCGCTCCTGACGCGCCCGTCCATGCCACGCTGATTGATTTTGATTTAGCTGATAGTTTCATTCTGATACGGATCTTAATTGGTTAATCAATTTTTGATGAAGCCCGCCAAAGCCGCCGTTGCTCATAATCACTATATGTTCCGGAGGCTTAGACTGGATAACTGTTTTTTGAATCAAAATATCAATATCATTCTCGACTTGCGCGTTTACGCCTTTATGAGACATCACTTCCTGTAAATCCCACTTAACCGTTTCGTCTTGATAAATGAAAATACTATCCGCCAGCCGCAGTGATTCAGCGAGCGTGTCTTTATGCGCGCCGGATTTCATGGTGTTGGATCCGGGCTCCAGAATCACGGTAATCTTATCGCCGCCGACATTAGCTCTCAGCGCCTGTAACGTAGTATCAATTGCCGTCGGGTGGTGAGCAAAATCATCATAAACTCTGACGCTATTGACCCGCGCTAATAACTCCAGCCTTCTTTTAGGCGCCGCGAATCCGGCTAAAGCATCAATGGCGTCACGCGGGCGCACTCCGGCATGACGCGCCGCCGCTATCGCGTTTACGGCGTTTTCCGCATTGTGCCGTCCGATTAAATGCCAGTCTAATAAGCCCTGGCGCTCGCCGTCAAACCAAACTTCAAACTTATGCCCGTCATCCGCGAGCAGTCGCCATGACCAGCCGGATTCGCTCCTTCGCGAATAAAGCTGTTCCTGCTCACTCCATATGCCTTTTTCAATAACCTCTTTTACGGCCTTTACCTCAGCGGGCCAAATCACCTTCCCGGAGGAGGGCACGGTACGAATCACATGGTGGAATTGCTTTTGAATGTCACCAAGACTGTCAAAAATATCGGCATGATCAAACTCAAGGTTACTGATGACGAGCGTACGCGGGTGATAATGAACAAACTTGGAACGCTTATCAAAAAAAGCGCTGTCGTATTCGTCGGCCTCGACAACGAAAAACTGACTTTTACCCAGCCTTGCTGAAACACCGAAGTTTCGCGGAACGCCGCCGATTAAAAACCCGGGGCGATAACCGCAATCCTCAAGTATCCATGCCAGCATACTTGCCGTCGAAGTCTTACCGTGAGTTCCGGCGACGGCGAGCACCCACCGATCCGGTAAAATATAGTCACAGAGAAACTGAGGCCCGGAAGTATAGGCCAAACCTCTGTCCAGCACCGCTTCGACGCACGGATTACCGCGGGTCATAGCATTGCCGATTACGATTAAGTCAGGACAGCCGCCGTCAGCATCGCTCAGCTGCTCAATATCAAAACCCTGAATTAACTCAATACCCTGCTGCTCCAGCTGAGTACTCATAGGCGGGTAAACGTCGGCGTCACTCCCCGTCACCTTATGCCCCGCGGCTCTGGCCAGTAAGGCCAAACCGCCCATAAAAGTACCGCAAATTCCTAAAATGTGAACGTGCATCTCGTTTCTCTGTCTCATCCGCGCAATTTAACTTAACGCAGTGCAGTATAAATCAAATCAGTTATGACCATAAGGTATTAAAACCCGATAACACTTAGAAAAACTTTTCGTACAGATACATACCATGATGATTATATAAGAAAAATCGCATTTCATTTTATGTCGTCTATACTGAAACTCATGAGAAATCCGCTTAAACAGTTCCAGCTATCGGAGAGGTATTATGACAGGAATGTCAAAAGTCGCAGGTGGTAACGCTCAGCCTATGGACAGCCATAGTCAGGTAGAGGAGCAAAATCACAGCGCCGTAAAAGACAAGCAAAAAAATCACTATAACTTTCACGGCGGTCATCAGCACGGAGCTGAAAAAGAGCGCTTGAAGAAACTTCTCCGGGACGTTGAGAAAATGCTCGCGTCACATGCGCGCGAAGAAGATGACGGTAATAAAAACAGTGAATTTGACAAAATTATGTCTGATCACGCCGGCAAAGTCATCACCCAGCTCAAGCAGCAGTATAATTTGAATGACGATGACACCGGCAGCGGCACCGGCACCGCCACCGCCACCGGCACCGCTACCAAGGTAAGCGGTTCCCCGGACATCAATGACACTGCCAGTACCCTCGCCACTCAGGGCGATATTGTTTTATCGGGCGGTATTTCCGTGCTCTACCTGTTTATGAATCTGCTTTCAGACTTAGCCAACTTTAAGTACATTGAAATGCAGCAAAAAGCCAAAGTATCACGTGACGCGCAAAACATGGCTAATGAGGTCAATGAAATCATCGCCGATGTGTCAAAACAAAAAAATTCAGACACTTATACGGAGCAACTGCCGACAGATGTCATTAAATACATGGAGGATAATGACGTCGAAGTTGACAACCAGACTATAGATCAGTATCTGGAGCTGGGCGATCCCGTCGGAAATGACTATGACATCGATTCCGCGAAGCTCGACGGCAAGGATATCTCTAAAGACAATATTCAAGTTTTCATACATAACGGAAAATACAACATCCAGTATAAAAACAGTGACGGTCAGTACACTTCCACACCTTTAGATCCAAGTGAGTATAAAGTCGACGGTGACAAAATTACGATTGATATCGACGCGAGTAAAGTCGGCGCGGGGAAACCGGGGCAAGAATTAGTCGTCGCCGCCTCGCTGCCCGACCGTGCGGGAAAAAAACTCGATAAAGGCGGCCTTAACGCCGTCAAATCCGCGCTCGAAAACGCTTCAAACCGCGCGTCAGATTTCGTTTCTCAATCACAATTACAGCTTCAGAAAGTCATGCAGACTTATAACGTAACCGTAAGTCTGATCAACAGCATGCAAACTCTGCTTGAGGAAATGAATAAGTCTATCGCGCAGAATATTCGTTAAATTCAATACGCTGTCCGGCTTCAGCCGGACTTTTTACCCGATTGAAAACCTTTGCCAAAAGCGGTTTACGATAAACGCCCAACTGGTATGACCAGAGTGAAATATCAAAGGCTTTTTTCCAGTATATTTCTAATTATTTAAATCTAAAATACTATTATGTTAATAAAATTCTGACGCAACGGAGTATTTAGTACTCGTCAGTCAGAATTCTAAGCTGGAGGTTATCATGTCAACATTCGTAAAATTACCCCCCGTAAAAATATACGACCAATTCGCCTCACAAAGCCGGGGTGAGCGGGACATTCAAGATAAACACTCTCCGTACGGCGATTTTCACTCCACCCATCAGCAGATGGCCGACCGTGAGAGGTTGAGAAAACATTTACACTCAATTCAGACCATGCTTTACGGGGAACCTGATGTTAACGGTGATGATAACGGGGACGTTAAAGACGGTATTAATAAAAAAATAAATGCTCATGTCAGGACAAGTATTAACACCTTTAAACAACAATACGGCATCAATGATGGGCAAATGGATCATGTGGATAATATCGTCGACACGGATCATACACTCGCGGCAAAAGGCGACATTGTATTATCCGGCGGAATTGCCGTGCTGTACTTATTTATGAATCTGTTATCAGACTTAGCTAATTTTAAGTACATTGAAATGCAGCAGAAGGCTCAGGTATCCCGTGACGCGCAAAACAAGGCAAACGAAGTCAATGAAATCATCGCCGATGTATCAAAGCAGAAAAACTCCGACACTTATACAGAACCGCTGCCTGCCGATGTTATTAAATACATGGAAGATAATGACGTAAAAATTGATAATAAAACCATTGACCAGTATCTGGATGACATTCATCCCGCATCAAGCATCAACACCAGCGGCGCATGGTATACGGCGGACAACGGCCAGAAAGTGTGGGTATTTAAAAGTTCGCACGGCCAGTGGGAAGTGGCCAATGGCAGTGATGAACACGCCGTGCATAACGGCCAGAAAGTCAATGCTCCTTTTGTCAACAAAGAAGGGGAGATTCAGTTTGATTTTGAAATTCCGAGCAATAAACAAAGTTTTCAGCGCGACGGCAGAACCGGTACCAATAGCTCATACACTGAAAAATATGAACAGGACAGCGGTAAAATTATTCAGCCCGGAACGCAGTTTTATATCAAAAATCCGCCGGATCCTGATCGCAGTAAGATAGGTTTGAACAAAGGTCAGTTAAGCGCGGTTAAGTCCGCGCTTGAAAATGCCTCAAACCGCGCGTCGGATTTTGTCTCTCAGTCCCAGTTGCAACTTCAGAAAGTCATGCAGACTTATAACGTAACCGTGAGTCTGATCAACAGCATGCAGACTCTGCTTGAAGAAATGAATAAATCCATCGCGCAGAATATCCGTTAATTATTCCCGCGTAGCGCCCGGAAATCTCCGGGCTTTACTTTTAAATTCAATGTATAGCCGAATTATTATTCCCATATTAACTCAAGTTAACAAAGCCACAACTGGTTAGACCAGCATAAATATAATTACTCCCTTTTTTGATATCCCCGAAATCTCACCGCGATAAAATACACCTAGGTAATCTGATTTTTTATATGTCAGTTAAATCAACAGTAAAATTTAAAAGTCAGTACTCCGAGAAACTTGAAATTAGGAGATTGCTATGACAACGCTAATAAATCGCTCAGGCTCAGTAAAATCAGGCTATGCCGGCTCAGACGGCATTACCCATAAACACGGACATCACCACAAATTTCACGGTGCCCATCACGCGGCGGAAAAAGAACGTTTAAAAAAGCTGTTACACCAGTTAGAAATGATGCATGGCCAGGACGACAGTGAACATCCCGGCGGTTCCACAACGGAAAATCATTACCGGAAAATGATACACCAGCATTTAAAAGACGGAATTAACAACTTCAGACAACAGTTTTTTGCGGATCCGGGTTCTGAAAATGACGGCGTCGGCGTCGGTATAACCGGCGCCGGAGACGGCTCAGGCACGGGCGGCGCGGGTAACGCAACCGCAAGCGGTGAGGAAAATGACCCTCAGGTTACCTCTGACGGCTCAGGCGGCGCGGTATCAGGTTCAGGACAAGTGGACAACCTTGTCGACGCGGCGCACGTGCTTGCCTCGCAAGGTGACATCGTGCTTTCCGGCGGTATTGCCGTGCTGTACTTATTTATGAATTTGCTGTCAGACTTAGCTAATTTTAAGTACATTGAAATGCAGCAGAAGGCTCAGGTATCCCGTGATGCGCAAAACAAGGCGAACGAAGTCAATGAAATCATCGCCGATGTAGCAAAGCGGAGCAACTCCGACACTTATACTGAACAGCTGCCTACCGATGTTGTTAAATATATGGAAGACAATGACGTGCAAATTGACAATGAGACCATTGATAAATATTTAGGATTAGATAATCAGGTCGGCAGCAGTTATAACGTCGATACTGTAACGTTAGACGGAAAAAGCTTATCCAAAGATAATTTCACGATCACCGAAGGTGATGACGGCGTTTACCACATTACAAATAAAGATGGATCCGGAAGTCACGATTTAGCGCTGACTTCCGACGATTTTCAAATAACCGGAAATACCATTACAGTTAATTTAGGTTCTGACGCTATTAAAACTTTAGGGCTGGGAACAGGGCAGAAATTAGTGATCAGCGGCTCTGTTCCCGATCACGTGGGTAAGGCTCTGAATAAAGGTGAGCTCAACGCCGTAAAATCCGCGCTGGAGAATACCTCCAACCGGGCGTCTGATTTTGTCTCACAATCACAATTGCAGCTTCAGAAAGTGATGCAGACTTATAACGTAACAGTCAGTTTGATTAACAGTATGCAGACTCTGTTAGAGGAAATGAATAAATCCATCGCCCAAAACATAAGATAAAAAATACGGCCGGTATTTCGCCCGGAAACCTCCGGGCGTTACTTTAAGTAACTGTCCTGAATAAAGTAAACCGGATTAAACACTTTCTTTATTGACGGCAGCCTTTCTGGTCAGACCAGCAAAGATAAGTCCTTTTCTTTTTCGATATCTTCTCATTTTTTAATCAATAAAATAGTACTTATTTATCTGATTTTTTTATATGCTAAGTTAAATTAAATACATATTTTAAGTCAGTACTCAGCCTAATTTTTGTTGTTCGGGAGATTGCTATGACAACGCCAGTCCGATCCGGCTCAGAGCACATAAGCCATTACAGCTCAGAGGACGTTAACCGCCGCAAAGACGGCACGCAAAAGTATCATCATCATTTTCACGGCGCGCATAACCGGGCTGAGGAAAAAAAGCGTTTAAAAAAATTAGTGCATCAGTTAGAAAATACCCTGGGAAGCCGGCAAGAGCAGGAGAGCGGCAAACCTGCGTCTAAGTCCCATCACCATCAGCGTATGCTGCGTAATCGGCTCAGGGACGGTATTAACACGGTAAAAAAACAATTCGGATTGCATGATGACAAACCTGAGAATTCCGCCGGCGGCCGGAGCGGCGGTTCAGTTAAAGGAAAAGGCCTTCACCAGAAAATGCTTAACTATCGCCTCGGCAGCGGCGCGAAAGACAAGTTTAAACACCACCGGCATTCAGCTGATAAGCCGGTTGATGATAAATACGGCAATTACTCTTACTCTGATGACGGCAGTGAATTCTCATCCGCCCCGGCTGAGGAGGACGTCAGCACTTTGCTCAGTTCAGGTAAAGAAGACGGCGCCCCTCACACAGGTAAACAGAAAGGCAGCGGAAACGCTCATTCGGACTCAAAGCGGGGAAACAGCGGCAGACTCGAAAATTCCGCCGCGGACAGTGAGGATTTTGAGGTCACGTCCGGAACCGGAAATGCCGGCGGCGAAGAAGCGGAAAAATCAGGACATAAATCCGGCGGGCATCCGCTTAATTTAAAAAACGGCTACGGTAACGGCTCAGCGAATACGAATAACAGAAACAGCGGCGCTACAGAAGCGCTGAATATCGGAAACGCTCTTGTCGGTAACGCCGTCCTCTCAGGGAAAGAAAAAGAAAAAGAAAAAGAAAAACAAAAAGTCAAAAATAAAAGAAACCACTCAGTAAAATCAGGCAGTAAGACTTCAGATTCCGGGCATGTGGATAACATCACTGATGCCGATGGCGCGCTGGCGGCGCAGGGGGATATTGTGCTTTCCGGCGGTATATCCGTTCTCTATTTGTTTATGAATCTGCTGTCCGATCTGGCTCGATATAAGTATGTAGAAATGCAGGAAAAAGCTCAAGTATCCCGTGAGGCACAAGATATGGCCAACAGGGTCAACGAACAAATCGCTGAACTCGCGAAACGAAAAGACTCAGACAGCGCCACTGTTCAATTAGATCCTGACGTCATCAAGTATATGGAAGATAAAGATGTTGAGGTTGACGGGAAATCAATCGATGACTATTTGGAATCCTCGGGGACTACACCTACAAATATGACGCTGAAATCCGCGGACGGTAAATATACCGTTAATGTATACCAGAAAGACGGCCAGTGGTACATAAGATCTCAGAATCAGGACGGCTCCGAATTCGGAACGCCTCAAAAAACAGACGCGCCGACATTTAAAGACGGAAAGATTTCTTTCACGACTAAAGACGACTACAGCTCTGACGGAGTGAATATCCCTAAAGGAACTGAATTTAACGGAAGCTATGATCCCGGTACACAATACCGGGCGCTTAATAAAGGGGAACTTAATGCCGTTAAATCCGCTCTTGAAAACGAATCAAACCGCGCTTCCGATTTTGTTTCACAATCCCAATTACAACTTCAGAAAGTCATGCAGACCTATAACGTAACCGTCAGTTTAATCAATAGCATGCAGACCTTATTAGAAGAAATGAACAAATCCATCGCGCAAAACATTCGTTAGTGTTTCTTTCATCCCGGAAGACCCGGAAAACTCCGGGCTTTTTTACACAAAGATCTCGTCAGGTAATCAGTACCCGACTATAAGTTTTTCCGCTTTTCTGACGTCCTTCTTAAGCACCCCGCGGCGTTACTCTTGCCTGAAAGATCTTGCCTGAAAAATCTTGCCTGAAAGACTTCCGGTATTACCGTGCGGAGCGCCTTTTAGGGATGACCGAAGCCGAGGCTCTAACGCCGCTTTTCGGTACTTTTTTAACTATTAACTGTATGCTCTTAGAAACTGCCCCGAAACAAAAGGGACGTTCGGACGTCTAGATTGACAAACGTCCGTTCAAAACATAAACTAAGCCAAATTTGACTATCAGCACAAATTGTAAAATTCATGTTAAACCAATAAGTGAGTTTCAATTTGAAAAAATAACAAGAGAGATTCAGTGGACTCTAAACAGCATCAATCAGTCATCGCTTTATTACCATTATTGATTTTTATCGGGCTGTTTATCGGTACCGGTTTGTATTTTAAAAGTCAGAATGTTGATTACGCTTTTTATCAATTACCTAGTGTTGTCGCTATCTTACCGGCGATCATCATCAGCATTTTGATTTCCGGACATAAGCTCAATCAAACGATTGACACGTTTATCAAAGGTGTCGGTCACAGCAATATCATCACTATGTGTATGATCTATCTGCTTGCGGGCGCTTTCGCGGCGGTAGCCAAAGCAACAGGAGGCGTGGACGCCACGGTTGCGATGGGACTGTCTTATATTCCGCCGGAGTTTCTGCTTCCCGGCTTTTTCTTAATTTCCGCTTTTATTGCTACAGCCATGGGGACTTCCATGGGAACCATTGCCGCCGTAGCTCCTGTAGCTTTCGGTGTTGTGGAGCAGACCGATATTGAAGCCGGCCTGATGGCAGGCGCGGTGATTTCAGGAGCTTTGTTCGGAGATAATTTGTCCGTCATCTCAGATACAACCATCGCGGCGACGCGAACTCAAGGTTGTGAGATGAAAGATAAGTTCAAGGAAAACCTGATCTTCGCCTTACCCGCCGCCCTTATCACTTTGGTTCTTTTTTCTCTGCCGGCTCAGACGCCTGTAGAGTTAAAACCTGAAGATTACGATATTGTCAACGTTATACCTTATCTGACGATTCTGATACTTGCTGTTTCAGGTTTAAATGTCTTTGCGGTGCTCACGATCGCGATTTTACTCGCGGGCTTCACAGGCTTCATTACCGCTGATTACGACGTAATTCAATACAGCAAAGATATCTATGCCGGCTTCGGCGGCATGCAGGAAATTTTTATCTTATCTATGCTCGTCGGCGGCTTGGCGGCTCTGATCCAGCAACAAGGCGGTATCGCTTTTATCAATCACAAAATCGAAGCCTTCGTACGAACGTTATCGAAAAACAGTTCAGAGAAATCACCCAAAATCGTCGAGCTTTGTATGGCGCTGATGGTGGCGTTAACCAACACTTGTATCGCCAATAACACGGTATCCATTGTGGTAACGGGTGATATTGCCAGAGGATTGGCGGAAAAACACGATATTTGTCCGAAACGCTCAGCAAGCTTATTGGATATTTTTGCCTGTATTGTTCAAGGTGTCTTACCTTTCGGCGCGCAAGCTCTGCTGATTGCGTCAATTTTCGGTATCAGCCCTGTAACCGCCGGAATGCATGCCTGGTACTGTATGGTACTCGCAATGGTTTCTGTTACCGTCGTTGCGATCAGAAAATAGCCGGATGAGGTTTAAAGCTGATTTTTTTAGCGGAGTCAGTATCTGAGATTTTCACTTACTGACTTTAGAATAAGCTGTGCCGAAATAACCCCTGATTTGTTACAGCTCAACCCGGATTTCGATCACACCCAATTCAGTAAGCGCCCGGCCGGTGACACTTGCTCCGGATATTCGGTTTACATCCGCGCTCGTTTTCTTACTGCGATGTACGCAGCCGTCCTGCGCGTCTTTGCGCTGTCGAGTCATCAACCGAAGGAAAAATGATTTTAAAGAAAGCAATTTCTATCGCGGAAAATTTGATCCCAATTTTGATTTCTAACGTAGGATAGCATGCCCTTCCAGCAATGAGGATATTCTTATGCGCTTTCGCAATCTCTTTTTGTTATTGTTTCCACTACTCTTATGCTCTTGTCTAGGTGTTCCTGAGGGAGTAAAGCCTGTTGAAAACTTTGATGTCGGCAGCTATACCGGACAGTGGTATGAAATTGCCCGCCTGGAAAACAGCTTTGAAAAAGGATTGGATCATGTCACTGCCAACTACAGTTTAAATGACGACAACTCTGTCAAAGTACTTAACAGCGGTTACAACAAAAAGACGGGAGAGACCAGTAAAATTGAGGGAATAGCAAAATTTGTTAAATCACCGGACATCGGCTATCTGAAAGTTTCTTTTTTCGGACCTTTCTATTCTTCATATGTGGTTTTTTATATCGATCCCAATTACCAATACGCTTATGTGACCGGTTATAACAAAAAATATCTCTGGCTGCTTTCAAGAACCCCGAAAGTCAGCCTTCAGGTATTAGACGATTTTTATCAAACAGCCAAACAAAAAGGTTATGACATCAGTAAATTGATTCAGGTCGATCAGGAGTAATAAGCAGATGCCGATAAGTTTTTTAATAATTACGGCGTTCAGATTCAGGGCTATACAAGGCGCATAGCCGCAGCTGTGTAACTAAAGCCGCGACGCGGGAGAGCGCTGAGGCCGCACGTCAGAAAATCTAAAAAACTCTGGTCGGCTATTTAATAAAAGAGGTGGCTTCCCGCCGCCTCTTAATAACTCAGAACAAACAGAAATTACTTCACAATTTCCATTTCATCTAACAGGTTGTCAGCATGATCCAGGTACTTCATTACCCAAAGCATGTAACGACTGTCTACCTGAATAGAACGGTTAGTTTTAGGATCGTAACCCCAGTCACCGATAATACTTTCATAAACACCGTCAAACAGCAGACCGACTAATTGCGCGCGGCCGTTTAGTGTAGGAGAGCCGGAGTTACCGCCTGTCGTATCCAGCGTCGATAAGAAGTTTACCGGCACGGAGTCGATTTCCCTCACATAGTAATCGCCGTACCGCTTGTTCTTAATCAGCTCAAGTTCTTTCTTCGGCGCGTCAAACGGTTCTTTTCCGGTATCTTTTTGAACAATACCCTCTAAACGAGTGAACGGCAGCGCATAAAGACCGTCTTGCGGTGAATAACCCTTAACATTACCGACACTTACACGTAAGCTTGAGTTCGCGTCCGCGTACACGGGTTTACCCAGCTCCTTGTTATAAGCGATGATTGCCGCCATGTACTTAGGACGAACTTTCATCAGTTCACCGGCACGCGCTTTAGCTTCATTTTCCCGTTTGATACGTGCGTCGTATGTCGTTACAGCGTATTGAATGAACGGATCTTTTGAAGCTTTAAAGTCAGCCACTGATTTTTTCATCCAGCCTAAACGGGTGTCTTTGTCCGTCAGCTCCGTCTTAGCGTACATGTTATCCAGATGTTTTTTCAGCGCCGCGGCAGGAGTGTTATCGGTAATACCGAAAACTTCGTCCAATGACCGAATACGCTCTGACTGAGGCAATTTCGCGTAACGCTCAAGTAAATCCAGCAGATAAGCTTTTTCCACTTTGGCGGAGAAACGACGGTCGATACGCTCTAAACCGGCGACAAAACGTTTCATATCGCGGTCTTGATAACCCGGTTCACGTCGCATATCCGGCAACTGACGCTCATGAGCTAACCGGTATAACTGATCAGCCGTTTTCAGCATCGCACTGTAACCCGTATAGCTGGTTAACAGTTTGCGCTGCTGGTTCTTTTCGCCTTCTTTAACGAGCTCATTTAAGCGGGAAAGTGTTTTACCGTACTTTGCTTCACGCGCGGGATCTCCGGCAATCCATTTTGTCAGTGCCGCTTCACGTTCTTTACGCTCTTGCAGCATGTCGGTTTTACCGTAGAACTCGATCATTGAAGTGAAGTTTTTGGCGTAGTTAGCGAGGCCGGCAAGCATGCTTTCGTACTTAATCCGGTCTTCACTGCCTTCCGGCGCCGCGTCTTTGATGATGTGAATAATACGCTCACGCAGCATTTTGCTGTACGGGTAGCGCCATCCGAAGGTATTCTCTACTTCGGCCGCGGTGCGGTAACGGTTTGTACGGCCGGGATAGCCGGCAACCATGACAAAATCATCTTCCTGAACGCCTTTGGCCGATACTTTCAAGAAGCTCTTCGGCTCATAAGGAACGTTGTCTTTACTGTAATCCGCGGGCTGACCGTCTTTATTTACGTAAGCACGGTAGAAAGAGAAGTCACCTGTGTGACGCGGCCACATCCAGTTGTCAATGTCACCACCGTATTTACCCACACTGTCCGACGGGTTATACACCAGACGCACATCGCGGATTTCCATCTGCCTGATCAGGTAATACTCAAGACCGCCGTGGAAACTGTATACGCTGCAACGGTAACCGTCTTCTTTCTCACACTCAGCGACTAATTGCTTTTCTTTGTTCTCAATACCTTTGTAGAAAGCCTCACCTTGCGCATGCTCAAGTCCGGCTTTCACCCGGTCAGTCACATCCGTTACCTTTTCGGTAACGAAAATACGCGAGCCCGGTGCGCCCGGCAGCTCTTCTTTATAATTCTTAGCTAAGAAACCTTCCTTAATAAGATTTTTTTCAGGCGTTGAATTGTATTGAATAGAACCGTAAGCGCAGTGGTGATTAGTTACCACTAAGCCTTTCGGTGATACAAATGATGCCGTGCAACCGCCGAGGCTGATCACCGCGTTCATCGGAAACTCAGTGAGTTTTGAAATTGATTTAGCGTCAATTTCCAACCCTTTCGCTTTTAGCTCAGCCGCCATTGACGGCAGCTGATAAGGCTGCCACATACCTTCATCCGCGGCGCTATTAAAGCTGGCGGCCGCGGCCGCGGCTATTAACCACTTTTTCATGTCATTCTCTCTGGTTATTTTTGAGGCCTATTCCCTGAATTAGGCGAGTTTGACCTAATGCCGGAGCTTAATGAAACACCTTATTTTCATTAAACCCTTAAACAAAAAAGTCAGGCGAAGACCTGACTTTACCATACTTATTTTATTACCGGGGTAAGCGATTAAGGAACTGTCCCAAAATAACTTCCCTGTTTTGCTGTGGTTTATTTTTGGCTTATACAAGGCGGAGAAAGCGAGGCGTAGTCATTACCGACAATTATTACAATGCGACTTTTCCTTTGCCGAGGCGATTTCAAAATGCAAAGCTTTTCAATCACGGGCATCGATGCTTTTTATCCGCTTTTCTCACCATCAGAAAAGCCGAGCTTCCATTTTATTTTTTTACGTTGTCTTTTACTTGAAGGACGGTGCTCATATTTTGTTCCCCTTGTTTACTTTAATGATTAAAGGGGAGTTGAGTTACTGTCCTTCATAGTTTCTAACTGAAACTTGTAACAAATATTTGTGCCGCCACAATTAGGACACCCGCGAGTCCTGATCCGGCCAGCGCGACATTGCCGCCCGCTACCTGATAACCGTCTTGAGTTTGCTTACGTTGTTTTAACGCCATCGCGACAGGTAAAAAGATGATCATTATCGCCAGCGGTACGCCGGCATAGCCGAGCACTTTCACAAATCCGTCCGGATAATACAACGCGCATAATAAAGGCGGAATAAAGGTTAAAAGCCAGGTTTGCGCCCTGCCCGCAAACCCCTTTTTCGCCCGGGTAACTTCCGCGAGAAAATCAAATAAACTCATGGTCACGCCTAAAAACGAGGTGATTAAAGCTAAGTCAGCAAAAAAGCTGACGCATTGATCAATAAACGACTGACGCGCGATATCCTGCAGCGCGGCAACTAATTTCGGCAACGACCCGTTAAATTCATTGATTGTGTCACCGCCCACGGTTCCGATAGTCACCAGCAGCCAGAAGATATAGCAAACCAACGGAATACTCGAACCGATAAGCAATACTCTCTTAAGGCGGCCAACCTCACCATCAAGGTATCTCACCAAGGTCGCGATACAGACGTGAAAACCAAAAGAGGTGAATACCACCGGAATCGCGGCCATAAGAATATTACTGAATCCGCCTTCAGCGACAGCGTTACTTAAGGTATCAGCGACAATGGCGGAGATGTGAACTTCAGGCAACAGGAAGAACACTAAAACAACAAACAGGATCACCATCAGCGGAAACAGTAAACGCGAGACTTTATCTACCCAGCGTACGCCTACAGCGATAAGGCCGCCGAAAATAAGCGTAAACAAAATAATTGTCAGTTTGGTATCGAGAGCCCGCCCGAATAACGCCTCAAACTTAGATTCAAATAATGAAGAGCCGCCGAGCAGATACACCATAGTCAAAGCATACAGCAGGCTTAAAAACGAAGCGCCTTGGATCAGCTGCCCGACTTTACCCAATGTTTTTCCCGTAATGACATGTACGTTATCTCCCACACCGCTTCTGAGGTTAATTTCAAGCATGAGTAAAGCGGTATACGCTGAAACCAGCCACAAAGCGACAAGTAATATCACCGCGGGCAGCGTGCCTAAACCAGCGGTGGCAAGCGGAAGCGCTAACATGCCGCCGCCGATAGCGGTACCTGACACGATAGCTATTGAGCCTAGAGTTTTTGAATTCACAGATTTGTCCTAACTTATTGTTATCTCCCACAAAGCGATAACAACAACTATCGCACTGGGTATGAAAAAAGCCCGCGCGATCGCAAGCTTTTTAAAAACGGGTTCGCTGAACCTATCAAATCAAATCTGTTACGGCAACTCTTTGCGGTATGCTTTCCCTGATTTTTTATTTATTTTCAGACATCTGTTCCGCCGTCAGTGACGGTGATCGTGTGCTGCTGCTCGCTGAGGACACCATCGGCACTTTTGAACGTTAGCTGTAATCGGTATTTACCGACACCGGGCTGCAGTATGCGAAGTGACATATTCTGATTACCCGGATTCAATTCCTGCTGAAATGAACCTGAGGCAAGATTCTTCTCATTGTAAAGTTTCGCCGTGACAAAACCTCTCGAACTTGAATTCACGTCAAAGGTCACATGAGTACCTGATTCATTAAACGGGATAGTAGAGTCTAAATTCGTGACACTAAAATCACTTTCTTCGCCGCTACCGGTACCCGGCTTCTGTACCTGAGTTTCGATTCTGTGTACGACACTGTCCGCTGACGCGTATACATAATTTCCCGTTTGCGAAGGCAGAATAATGCCTAACTCGGTTTGCTGTCCGGCGCGAATACCGGCTAAATTATGATTAATTTCACTGGCAAGCTGATAAGACCAGGATTTTTCTTTTTCCTGATAAGGTTGCTTAACGACCACCTTAACTTTCTCCGCTAACGGATTACCCTGACGATTAAACAATTTCAGCGTCACCACATCACCGGCCTGTAAATTTTGTCCGGCGGGAATCTGAATTTTCCCCACTAGTCTCCGGCCGTTGATTTGCTCAGGAGCGACATTAAACTGAGGCTGATGCCGCGCGGTTACTTTTTGCTTATTGATAAGCTGATGATGCTGAACGTCAGCGGCAACCGCGGAGTCTGCCGCTGAGGCACCCGAAATCAGTCCGCACCACGCAATGGCTAATACCACAGATTTTGAACAAATGTTTAGTTCCTTCATAAGTAGACGCTCCTGTACACCCTAATTAGCTTCTGTATTTAAATTCTAGCCAAATGTTCGCAAAGCGCCCTAAGGTGATCACCTTAAAAAGGCCTGAATAACCCATAATTATTTTTAACATTCAGTTCATGTTTAAACCGAAAATTGAAAGATGTTAAAAAAAAACGCGTAAAATAAACCACGCATTGTTAAATGCAAGTTCAGCGGATTAACGTTTTACTACCGCGGCGGTCATTCTTGAAACACACACCAGCTCACCGCCGCTGTTGGTAATTTCAACATTCCAGACTGAACTTCGTTTGCCTAAGTGGACAGGCTTAGCGACCGCGGTCAGTAAACCTTTACGAGAGGCTTTTAAGTGGTTGGCGTTGATTTCCTGACCGACACAAAAATAGCTTTCAAAGTCGACAACAAAGTTGGCCGCGTAACTGGCCGCCGTCTCAGCTAAGGCCACGTTAGCGCCGCCGTGAACCATGCCGATAGGATTATGCAGACCCGGCCCGGCCGGCATGGTTGCCGCTAAATAATCATCACCGATTTCAGTAATCCTGATGCCTAACGTCCGCATCAGCGTGCCCCGCCCGTGCAAGCCTTTATCTAAACGCTCACAGTCTTCTAAAGTTACCGGTCTGAACCAAATACTCATATTTACTGTTATTCCTTTAAGTACGGATAAAGTAAAGGGATAGTACCTCAACCATCCCTTATTACAAGCAAATGAAAATTATCGCGCGGACTTACGTTTCAGCCCCAGCAGCGTAAGAACGAGTAACCAGTCACAACTTAATGAACCGCCGCTGTGATGACGCGGGTGATTTTCAGGGAAGTCAACCGCGATAATCACAGGGTCATGATCCGAAGATGAAAACGCGTTATCTGACTTTTCTAAATCTCCGGTATCTTCGGTAGGGTATTCAAATAAATCGGACTCCGGTGAGTTGATGTGCCAATCCTCGATACCGACAACTTTTTCGGCGAACCCCGGATTAGCGAATGCGTAGTCGAGCGTGCCGAGCTCACCTTCGTAGCTGTAACTGTAGTTAAACGCGTCTTTAGGGTGCGATTTGGTATTAAGGTTAATGTACCCGTAACCTGATGTGTGATTAATTTTTGGTAGGCATGACCATACCTTAGAATGTTTGGTTCTAAAAAATCCTATCTGAAGGATACGATCATGCCTGTCGAAGATTTTATCATTTATGTTTACTGTTTAGTTGATGATTTTTACCAGAGAGAAATAACCACTCCCTTAAGAACCCGTGGTAGAGCTCCTAAACTCACTGATTCTGAAGTAATTACAATGGAAATTGTTGGGGAATGGACTGGGCATCACACAGATAAAGGAATTTGGGAGTATTTCAAAGGGTATTGGCAGCCCTTATTTCCTGACTTACCTGCTCGTTCACAGTTTGTAAGGCAAGCAAGTAACCTTTGGAAAGTTAAGCAGTTATTTCACCAATATTTATGCCATCAACTCAGAGCCGATACTTGTAATGTTCATTTGATTGATGGGTTTCCCATTGAGTTTTGTAAACTTACTCGTGTCAGAAAATGTAAAAGTTTTAAGGGATATGCAAGTTATGGCTACTGCGCCTCTAAGGATATGAAGTATTACGGATTTCATGGTCACCTTCTTGTAGATGAAAGAGGTATCCCTGTGGAATTGACTTTAACCGCCGCAAATGTTGATGAACGTGATGCCGCCTATGAAATCATCAATAATATCAAAGGACTTTTAATTGGTGATAAAGGGCTTATTAGACCAATACTCAATAACGACTGCTCTGAAGCTGATATTGACTTACAAACTCCATTACGAAAAAACATGAAAGATAATCGTCCTAAGTGGGCGGTTAAACAACTAATGAATGTTCGAAGAAGGGTTGAAACAACCATAGGGCAACTTGTTAAATATTTTGATATTGAACATGTTAACTGTCGAGACTTATGGCACTTAACCAGTCGAATGGGAAGAAAGGTATTAAGCTTAACCATTGGGGCTTACTTCAATATCGAGTTTGGCAGAGATGCAATGAAATTTGAGGAGATGTTGGCAATCTAATTACGCTACTGAACTTGCAACCCCCGTCATTCCCGCATGTTGTAAGCGGGAATCCAGTGCCTTTTTGCTCGGAAAAAGAAAAAGACGCTGGATTCCTGCCTTCGCAGGAATGACGAAACAAACAATTTCAACGAGTTATAAAATCACACATTAGATTACCCGTAATTCTGAGTTACCGGCGCCGGACTCGCGTACAGAGGCTTATCGTCAACAGTCGTATTACCGGCGGCGGTTATTTGTCTGGCGCCGCTCGCTTTAGCGTCATAATCCGTCAGCACTTTAACCGGATCTTCCTGTCCGTAGGCGTTAAAGTCGCCTAAAAGCAAAATATCTCCGCTTACATGCTCTTTCAGGTAGTCACCTAATCTTGTCGCCGCCGCCACCCTGAAGTTATTACAGCTGCCCTGTAAGTCATCGCTGTAGCCGGCTTTATGTTCCGCCTTTCGGGTATCAATTTTTTCTTTTGGGGTTAAAGGAACAGGCGAAACGTATTCGTCATAATCCTCTTTGCACCGCGAGCCTTTTGATTTGAGATGATTCACCACAAGGGTAAATTCAGCGCCTTCTTTTACATCACCGCCGGCAGCGACTTTGAATTTCTGTAATAACGAGTCACGCTGCCCCTTAACAACCGCGAAATCTCGCGGCTCTTTGCCCGATTTAACCCCTTTAAAGGTAAACTCCTGTTTCGGCATCGTTATCTCAATCATGTCGCCTTGCGGGATCACTTTGCCAGGGCGATAAAATAATCCGACCGTAATCGCGTCGCTGCCAATCGGTAATTCATCCGCGGCGGCGATAAACGAGTAACGCGAACCGGTATCTTTAATTTTGTCATTGACCGCGTCAAGCAGGTTCTGAATCGCCGAGTTCTCACCGAAGCCGTTGTTCTCTATTTCAATAAGCCCGACAATATCCGCGTTCATACCGGTGATAGCATTGACGATTTTGATCCGCTGTTTCTCAAACTCTTCCACCTTGGCCGCACCCCGGTTTTGACCTAAAGGGTTTTTCGCCGCCCCGTCCAGCACACTATTGAAGAAATTAAGCACATTAAAGCCGGCGATACGAATATCACCCTCATCCGCTGATTCAGGCGCGTCCGTCCGATCCGTGTCCCGGATGAAATCACCCTCGCTGATTTCATTAGTCGGAATAAGCCGGTACTTTCCGTAAGAGTAATAAATGACGCCTTCCAGCCCTGTCACCGTATCTCCGGTGCGGATGTAACCCGTTTCAGGGTTAAACGACGGCCTATAAGGCAGTTTGCCGGCTTCCGGGTTCAAATCCGAATCGACATAAAGTTGATTTCGGGCGTTTTCTTTTTGTAAGGCCGCGGCCTGCTGACTTTCCGGCGGGTAAAGCTGCGTCGGTTTTATCAGCGGCGCGTGACGTGACAACACCATATTATTCCGGTACGCGCAGTAATCAAAACCGAAGTTACGCGTGACACGCATATCGGTATTCGCCGTTAAACGCACTTTCATGCCTTCGTAACGCTCTAAGGCATGCGGCAGAGTTTCGCCGGCGTTAACGGCAAGCTCTATAGCCTCCGGTACACCGACGTTCTCAGTTACGCTATATTGAGTGTTATCGTTTGAGATATCGACCAGGGTGTTGCCGAAAACCTCATCAACCGTACCTTGCAGACACACCTTGTAACCGGGCGTCAGGCCGGCAACATCATCAGCTTTTAAGTCACCCGTTTCGATGTAAATCCCCTCTGATTTCTCCGGGTTTTCGTCAGGACGCATAGCCTGAATATAAAAACCCTGAACCGTCCGGGCATCACTTTTTTTGGCTCTTCGTCGTTTCATATGGATTTGAGTAGATCAGACACCGGGCTGGCAATCATAAAAATCATGGTCATAAATGTCCCTGTATTACGATACCCTCCAGCTCGTGTTCTAGCTGTAGCCGCTCGCTTTCATAAGCGCGCTTGCTCGCGTTTATCCGTCATTTTCTGCTCACGATTTTGATGACGGTTATTTCATGGGGCTAACACATATTTGCCCCGTTTCAACTTGGATTAATTACTCCAAATCGTTTTTTTGCTTGTGATTTACTGATTTGTTTGCTCTCAGGAACGAAAAAAACGCCTCGAATATATTAAATACTTTTCAGTCATTTATTCGATGTCTAAATGCGCGGTACTATTGCGGTAACATAAGTAGCTAACTAAAAGTCAGTTCATATTTTGAACGGTAATCGTCCGGTATTGTCATGACTTCTTTTTTAAGTTTAGAATAAGTTTCGTAAGCACTAATTATCCGAATTCAGGAGTAGTAAAGTTCTGTTTTCCCTTCTTTTTCTGCCTGTACACAGCTCGCTAACTCATCGTAAGTAGTCTGAAAATGTGTTTCATCGCGCTTTTTCTTAAGTGAGCGCCTCATTCGCTTGTAGCTGTAATTAAAATTTTTTTATCGTTCTTTTTACGGTGCCTAAGCTGCGTGATTTATCTGCTGAATTTATTATTAATGATTGCGCGCTCTTAAGTTGGTGAGCTCTTCATCTGCGAATGACTTCAAAAGTAACGCCTCATCTTGAGAATAAATTCCCGGGCGCCCGGAGCGTCTGTCATCAAACATGCCTGATACGCCTTACTCATACCAGGCGTCAATCCGCTTTGAAACCGTAATTTCGCACACCTCAAAGATTTCAGCTGTCTGTTTTATTGAGAATTATTTATTACTTAACAAAAACGCGTACGACTTTATAACGCTCGAATAAAATAAAAATATGAACTGAAAGTACTATTTTATGATACACCGCAAAGTTTTTATAAATTTCTTGAGTTAAAAACTTTTAAGCGACTACTTACTCTCCTCTCAGTTAAAAGATGGCATCAGGATTAAACCGTCTTGACTCCACAGGGAGTGGTGCGACCGGCAAAGCGGAGCGCCGCGTTCAAAGTTATCAAGATAAAGGTAAAGAACAAAAACTCGTCCGGTTGGGACGCCGTTCTAACGAAAGCTACGTCCCCGAAAAGGCCGGCGCTGCCCGAGCGAAACATTTTCATCAAGGCTATAGACGTATTGAATCGCAAGGAGCACAGTATTCTCATCGTTCAATGCAAAGCAGAGACGGCTTTCAATGGTCAACACGCACTTCATTTGAAGAGTTCAATGCCTTCACACGCTCATTTCTTCAGCCTTCTGAACAAAGAGCGGTATATCGGGATTTCCTCGGTTACGATATAAAGAGAATATTAAGTCGTCATAGTTCGGATTATGGCAACCGCAATGTACTGAAGGTGTTAAATTCCAACATAAAAAAAGCAGATGACAATGGCTCCCCCGTTATTGTCGAGTGCCTTATCCGATATGCGTTGCATGCGGGTATTCCTGTTGATGTTCCTATTTTAAGTGCCTGCGTCACAGCCTATGGCAATGCGGCCCGCCACGATGCCGGGCTTTACTGGATAAAAAAAGCAGAAGACGCGGCGGCCTTGTTCGAGACGTTAAAGCTGGCACAAGACGTCACCACCTTGAGTGCTCTTATTACGGCCTATGGTAACGCGGCCCGCCACGATGCCGGGCTTTACTGGATAAAAAAAGTGGAAGTCGTGGCGGCCTTGTTCGGTACGTTAAAGCTGACACAAAACGTCACCACCTTGAATGCTCTTATTACGGCCTATGGTAACGCGGCCCGCCACGATGCCGGGCTTTACTGGATACAAAAAGCAGAAGCCGCGGCGGCCTTATTCGAGACGTTAAAGCTGACACAAGACGTCACCACCTTGAGTGCTCGTATTACGGCCTATGGTAACGCGGCCCGCCACGACGCCGGGCTTTACTGGATAAAAAAAGCAGAGGACGCGGCGGCCTTGTTCGGTACGTTAAAGCTGACACAAGACGTCACCACCTTGAGTGCTCTTATTACGGCCTATGGTAACGCGGCCCGCCACGATGCCGGGCTTTACTGGATAAAAAAAGCAGAGGACGCGGCGGCCTTATTCGAGACGTTAAAGCTGGCACAAAACGTCACCACCTTGAGTGCTCTTATTACGGCCTATGGTAACGCGGCCCGCCACGATGCCGGGCTTTACTGGATAAAAAAAGCAGAAGACGCGGCGGCCTTGTTCGAGACGTTAAAGCTGGCACAAGACGTCACCACCTTGAGTGCTCTTATTACGGCCTATGGTAACGCGGCCCGCCACGATGCCGGGCTTTACTGGATAAAAAAAGCAGAAGACGTGGTGGCCTTGTTCGAGAAGTTAAAACTGACGCAAAACGTCACCACCTTGAGTGCTCTTATTACGGCCTATGGTAACGCGGCCCGCCACGACGCCGGGCTTTACTGGATAAAAAAAGCAGAAGACGCGGCGGCCTTGTTCGAGAAGTTAAAACTGACGCAAAACGTCACCACCTTGAATGCTCTTATTACGGCCTACGGTAACGCGGCCCGCCACGATGCCGGGCTTTACTGGATAAAAAAAGCAGAAGACGCGGCGGCCTTGTTCGAGACGTTAAAGCTGGCACAAGACGTCACCACCTTGAGTGCTCTTATTACGGCCTATGGTAACGCGGCCCGCCACGATGCCGGGCTTTACTGGATAAAAAAAGCAGAAGACGTGGTGGCCTTGTTCGAGAAGTTAAAACTGACGCAAAACGTCACCACCTTGAGTGCTCGTATTACGGCCTACGGTAACGCGGCCCGCCACGATGCCGGGCTTTACTGGATAAAAAAAGCAGAAGACGCGGCGGCCTTGTTCGAGACGTTAAAGCTGACACAAGACGTCACCACCCTGGAAGCGCTGATAAGCGCTTATGCTAATGTCGCCTTATTTTGTTCAATAAAAGATACAGCGGAAAAATACCAGTCTCGTGCTTTTGCCCTTTTAGACAACCTTGTGGAGAAGAAGGTCTTATGCGGTACCCTTGGCATACAAGAAGGTGAATCAAAGCCGAACTGTTTGACAATTGATTTTCATCACAGCGCATTAACGGGAAAAGCGGGTATCACGAAAATCAGCGAGATTATCACCACGGACGTGGCCGTCGCTGTTTTAATGAAGCACCTGAATAGTACAAAAGACCAAAAAAATATTAACATGCTTAGGTTAATTACGGGGTATCGGCATGGCATTCATTACCGCGCGGCTTTTGAGGTGGTGCTCCGGAGGCAAAGTCGGGTTGCTCGATATGAGACAGATACTTCAAATCAAGGGTTGATGACAGTTTGGTTATCTTCAGTTAGTGAGTGATTGGATTGAATAATATCAAATGATGGCTTTTTTCTAATCCGGCGCGGCCCATTTAGAGCAGTCCACCTAAATGGTTTTTGTCCGAAAATGAGACAGCCGTTTTGAAAATGTGTATCAGTTTATCGGAGGGTTCTATCGGATACAGACTCACTTTAAGTGAGCAACATAGCATAGCTCGATAAAATCACTTAAAGTGAGCGGCGTGCTTTCGAGAATCGGTTAATGTGAGCAATCGCATTTTTATAAAATCATTTATTGTGAGCGGAAATTAGCTGATAAACGCGGGCAAACCGATTTATAAGTGCAAGCAACTACACCTGGCCGCTTGAAATAGATTGTTTAAACCTTCCATCCGAGCATTCGTATACGTGGATGACCAGCGCCGTAAAATTCTCTCCGCATGCCTTTCAACCGTTTCAGGCGCTTTTCGGACGGGTTCTGACATTTCTATGTTACCCAACTGTTTCTTAGCGAAATTAATGAAATACGTCAGCCTCCAACGGGCGGCGTGAGCGGTTTCAGCCTGACGTATCCGACGGAGTTGTTCCTTAATTCGCCAAGCCTTTGCTGTGTTTAAGTCACTGGTTTCCAGCTCTGCAAGTGCTTCTTTTTGTTTCTCAGTAAGTGAGCCGTCTGCATTTTTCAGTACTGCCCGGCGCAGGCTCTTTGGATGCGGTTGGGTTTTTCTCTCCGCTTTACGTACTTCATCAACCGCTTTAGTGAACAGTCGCACAACATGGAACCAATCAAGCGTTACGTTAGCGTCCGGGAACTCTTCCTCTGCTGCTGACAGGAAAGCTCTTGACATATCACACACGACTTCAGGTACATTATCGGCTTTGCCTTGATGCTCTGTAAGAAAAGACTTAAATCGCTTAACGGTTTCCTTACCTTTTCCGGGCGCAGCGAACACAGCAGGCTTGTCTTTCTTGTCCAGGCCAATGAAAACAGTAACGATGCTCTGTAAGAATAGTTGCGGCCGCGTTTAGCCGCCGTTTCATCGAGTCCAATCGCTTTAAGCTTCCTCGTTCAGCTTCAATTTCGAGAACAAGTTCATTCGGTGAGCTTGACATATCAAGGTGTTGATTAACCAGCTTCCAAGGTTCCTGAATTCCAAGACCGAGCATCAAAACTTGAGTACCATCCATGCTATTTACTTCCAGTATTAAGGCGACAAAAAACTCCGGTTATTATCTCAAATATAATTTAGTTAAATCCACACTAAATGACGAAGAGCCCTTTTTTTTAAATCAAGGGCGCTGATCACCCCCTGAACGTTAACCATCTGCCCCTTTAAAGGACTTGAACCTTCGGTATCCTGAATCGCGTTAATTTGAGTTAAGTTATCGGTATCACAAACAAAATCAGCCGCATGAGCTGAAGAAACCGCGGCACCTGAAAGTAACAGTGCTATCTCGCAGAACAGCGATCGCTTTTTCATACATCAACCCCGAAAATAATTTTAAGAGCGTTATCCGATTCCGTCCAAGAAGGCTTCCTGACTGAGGAATAACAAAATTGATGATATGCCAGCGAACCTGAATCAATCCTGACAACGGCAAGGAATAAAAAAGGACAGCGAACGCTGTCCTTTTTTATGTTAGCTATCAGAGCCGGATTAACGACGACGTCTGATACCGAATAAAGCGAGTAACGCTAACCCGGGGAAGCCTAAGGCACCGCCGCCGCTGTCTTTATCGTCTTGCGGATCCGGAGCAGGAGCAGGCGCCGGCAGTTCGATGGCAACGATAACCGGATCGTGATCTGAAGATGAGAACGCGTTATCCGATTTCACTAACTCACCGGTATGCTCAGCGCCGTACTCAAACATATTCGATTCAGCGGAGTTGATGTGCCAGTCTTCAACCGCCACCACTTTATCAACTAAGCCGGGGCTTGCTAACGCATGGTCTAAGTTACCTAACTCACCGTTGTAGCTGTAACTGAATGTATCCGTGCCGTGGAAAAAAGTATTCAGATTCACATAACCGAAGCTCTTAGTGATCAAGCGAGCTTCCGTGTCTAAAGTTTCGCCGTTAATGGTGGTATGCGCCGCGGCATAGATAGGTTTACCGTTATGCGTAGACGGATGGTAATCGGTGAAGATTTGCAGCGGATCTTCTTTACCGTAGGCGTTCATATCACCGATGATAAGCACATCACCTTCGATGTTTTCCAGGGCGTTACCGACAGCCTCGGCCGCGCTGACACGCAACTCGTTACAGTGACCTTGTAAATCCGCCGGATCCGGTTCATTACGCTCTGACGCGAACTCTAACCAGTCCTCAAAACACGCGGAACCTTTAGATTTGAAGTGGTTAACGGCAACGGTCAGTTTCTCACCTTCAATATTAAAGGTCTGCGCCAGAGAATAGCGCTGGTATTTGTTATAAGCCGGGCTGTATTGCTTTTCCCCCTTATTATCACGAGTCGCCGCGCCTTTCGGCGCGTGTTGCTCCGGTGTTTTGATCACCAGCGCTTCACCGTCCGGAGTTACTTTAGCCGCGCGGTATAACATGCCGACCGTGATGGCGTCACTGCCGAAGAATTTATCTTGGTAAAGATCAGCGTCGGCGACTTTGACAAAGCTGTACGCGTCTTCGTCAGACAGCTCGTCATTCAGTGTGTTAACGAGATCCTCAATGGCGCTGTTGTCACCAAAACCGTTGTTTTCGATTTCCATCAGACCTATGATGTCGGCGTTCATGCCGGTGATAGCATTAACGATTTTTTCACGCTGTAAGCGGAATTCGAACTGACTTTCAGCGCCGCGGTTTTGACCGGCGGCACTTTTGTCTCCGCCGACGGAGTCATTGAAATAGTTGAGGACGTTAAAGCTCGCCACACGTAAATCGCCTTCATCCGCGATTTCAGGGGCATATAAACGCTCGTTGTGACGAATAAAATCACCGGCGGTGATGTTTTCGTCTTTACCGACAATTAAACGGTACTTTCCGAAAGTATAACCAACCATACCTTCAAGGTTAGTTAACTGATCACCGATACGAATGTAGCCTGTTTCAGCGTTGAAATCAGACATATATGGCAGCTCACCATCTCTCGCTTTGTAGTCTGACTCTACAATCAACTCATTTTTACGGTTAGCCGCTTCGTGTTCGACGGCTTCTTTACTGTCAGCCGTATAAAGCTGAGTCGCTTTATATAACGGCGCTTTGTGAGACAGCATCATATTGTTACGGAAAACGTCGTAATCAAAGCTGTAACTTCGGCTTACTTTCATTTCGCTGCCCTCGTCCAGCACGATCTTCATGCCTTCGTAACGCTCCAGCGCTTGATCAAGGCTTTCGCCGTCAGCGACCACAAACGCCGCAGCCGCGGGAACGTCACCTTCAGCTTCGAGCACTTTATATCTGCTGGTGTCTTCAGCAAGGTTTAATTGAGTTTGATCGTAATATTCTTTAACTCTCGCTTCGAGACAAACTAAAGCGCCCGGCTGAATATCCTCCGGAGCGGCGTCCCCCATGTATACGAATACACCGTCTGATGTCGCGTCATTACCGTCGGCCTGAACATCCTGTAAGTAGAAACCTTTTTGCAGGCTTTCAGCGCGCGCCGTCACAATACCCTGAACGGTAACCGCTTCGGCGGAAGAATATTTATCTTCGGGAACGTAGGGGCTGCGATCGCCGTCGCCCTGGATTTTATGAATAAAGGTTAATTCCGCGCCATCACAGCTGTACGGCGGCGGCGGAGGCGTGTTGTCTTCTTCAAACTCACCTAAGTCTTCAAAACTGTTCTTTTTATGGATGCTCCACTGTGACTCATCATAAGTCGGGCTTGCTTTTGTAACATAAGTATTTCGGCGGATAGTGACGTCCTTACCGAAGTTTTTCGGTGTCGGAACGGCACCGATAATATCAATAATATCAGTGCCGTCAGTCAGAGCCACAGCATCGCCGCCATTATGCTGTAAATTCATATCTTGAGTCGCGACATCCGCGGCCAGCCCGAGTTTCGCGTCTTTGTGCTTAACGACCAGAATACCGTTAGCCGCGATAGTGACGTCTTTGAACGTACCCATGACCTGCCGGGTGGTTTTACCGTCAGCAAAACGAACCAATTGGTAATCTTTTAAATTTACGGCAGAGTCGCCGGTGTTAACCAATTCAACGGCTTTATTGTGGCCGCTGCCTTCTACATACTCACTGATAATCACATCAGCGTGCGCAGCGCATGATAATGCACTAGTCACAGCCACGTAAACAGCTGTTAACTTATTTAATTTTCTCATTACATCAACCCCGTTTTTTATAATTCGGTTATCTTCGTGCTAGTTAATTCGAGTTAACTATGCCGAAATACTTTATTTTTTAACCATCAGGTGTAATTTTCTCAAAGACTTAACAAAAAAAGATGTGAAATATGTCACAAATAAATCACTAATTTATAAATTTTTCTTAAATCGTATATTTAACTTTCGGCCATTTATCAACATATAAAACTCAACAAAAAAACAAATAAACCATTACTATCAATATTATAAAAAGAAAAAACAGTATTAAATATACCATATAACTAAATATAATCTTCAGCCTGATATTTGTTACTTATTATTAAGCTCTCTCATTAGGATCATTTATTGAATTTAAATTTAAAATTCACATCAATAAGCTAACATTAAAAATAACTATTCATTAATTTCTAAATAAAAAACTATAAATTAATAATAATAACAATCAAAAAAACCACAAAAAATTAAAGTAAGCACCAAAAGCAAAAAAACAAAAATGTTTAATAAACATAAGGATAACTAAAGATACTTTCTGGTTTTATAAATTATTTAGCTATAGGATAAGGGCTGTATTTCAATAAAAAACGGTTAACCAGAGCCTATTTAACGTTAAAACAGACAATCAAATATTTTAATTATTCAACTGGAATATCAAAATCTGTACCTGTGCCTGTTTTGCCGTTTTATCGCTCTGATTGCTTTTTCCTTAATACTTAACACTTAACACTTAACACTTAACAAAAGGATAAGTTGTAATGAAAAAATCGACACAAACCGCGATGACTGGTGTAGCGCTTGCTCTTGCCATGGCGGGGATCAGTTCATCAGCACAGGCTAAAACCTCAAAATCATCCGCGACTGAAATGGTACATTGCTATAACGTAAATAAGTGCAAGGGTCATAACGATTGCAAAACCGGCAGCAACGCTTGTAAAGGGCACGCCAGCTGTAAAGGATCCGGCTTTGTTACTATGCCCGCTAAGGCCTGTACGGATGTCGGCGGAAAAATTAACAAACGCACCAAACAATATGCTGATACGTCAGATCTAATGAAATGCTACGGCGTAAACACCTGCAAGGGACATAACGACTGCGGCGGTAAAGGCCATAACTGCAAAGGACACGCGAGCTGTAAAGGTACGGGCTTTGTACTCATGTCAAAAGGGGCATGCGCTGATATCGGCGGTAAGCTTTCTTAAGGAAACTGTCCCGGAATAACTTCCCTGTTTTGCTGTCGTTTATTTTTGGCTTATACAAGGCGGAGAAAGCATGGCGCAGTCATTACCGACATACACAACTGTCGTTAGTTCGTTTAGAATGACTAAACTTCATTCTTCGCGCCTTGATATTGGCGGCAATGTTAAGCCGTAACAAATCGGGAATTCATTTCGGGACAGTTTCTAAGGAGACCGGCTATCAGGCGGTCGCTTCTCAATCACACCATGAGTCTCATCAGCCAAAGACTGAACTCGTTTTGCACGCATCGCATATCAAGTACCCGACTATAAGTTTTTCAATATGATTATGTTTTAGTCCCCGGTTTATATGAGGGATGCTTAAGGATCAACTCCTTTTCTGAGTTAAAATTCACCTGCGTCACTTACTTTCTGAATTATAAAAAACAGCACAACACTCTGAAAATTCATTTTAACCCGTACAAAATTATCTCAGAAAAAAATTCATTTTATGATTTCTGAATATCTTTCTGAAATTGTTTAAAAACTTTGCAAAACGACATAAACTTAGACGCTAAAAAATTATCTGGATTATAAAACATCATGAACTCAACCCTTAAAAGGCTCAGTGTATTTCTCACGACTTTTCTTTGCTTAACCGCCTTTTCTTCAGCAGCTCAGCCGGGCTACACGCCACCATTTTTTAAGATCACCTATAAAGGCAATGTCGCTTATTTACTTGGTTCTGTTCATGTCGGAAAACCTGACTTTTATCCCTTGCCTCAGCTTATAGAAAAACAATTAAACCAAAGCGATGCCATCGTATTAGAAGCCATTCCATCCGTCAAAGATCAACCGCTAATAACCCGGTATTCAACTCAGCAGCCGCGGCCGCGACGCCCTAATCACGCATATGAGCAATACTGTGTCCGGCAATCGCACTTTTGTAACGCATCGGCTCAGTTATCCCCCTGGATTAAAGCAACACAAATTACCATGTACCGGCTGAGTCAGCACGGTTATCAAGCCGGCTTTGGTGTTGAGTCTTACTTAACGCGTAACAAAGACTCAAAGACATTAATGCAATTAGAAAGCATGGAGTTTCAGCTTAAGCTGATGAGTTCGCTGGATGCGAAAGGTCAGCAAACTATGTTAACTCAAGCTATAACGGCTTCTGACGCCCGGATTACCGAGCTATTTGATGCATGGAAAATCGGTGACTTAAAAGCTATCGAGCTTATTTCTGAGCAAGAGTTACAGCAATGCTCTGATAATAAATTTATCGAAAAATTACTCTGGAACAGAAATGAAAGCATGGCTGAGGCACTGATCAGCAAAATAAAGGCAAATCCCGATAAAAGATTATTTGCGGCTGTCGGAGCGGCTCACCTCGCAGGAGATAAAAGCATTAATCAGTATCTGCAACGCTCAGGCGCAAAAGTAGAGAACTGCTGGCGGACTCCGGCAAGTTGTCAGTGACGGAAACCGCTGGCTTCACTCGCCCCCAGTGACTTAGTCAGCCGGTGCGCGGTCAAATGTTCAATCGATTCTTTATAGTCCCGCATCAGCAAGCCGGCGAGATCCAGACTGAACCCTCTTTTAACTAAAATGCGCTGCACAACGGTTTGCTGCTGATTTTCGGGCAGAGCGTAAGCGGGAACCTGCCACCCCTTAATACGTAAACGGTCAGCTAAATCATATAAATTGAAATCCTTAACATCAGATTTGAGCTTCCAGCTGATGACAGGCAGTCCGCCGTCACCGCCGTAAATGATATCGAAATAACCCAGAGCCTCAATTTGTTTAGCCAGATACACCGCGGTATCACGACACGCGGACTGAATCGCTTTGTAACCCTCAAACCCGAGATGCAAAAAGTTGTAATACTGAGCGATGACCTGACCGCTCGGACGAGAAAAATTCAGTGCGATATCCGGCATATTCCCGCCTAAATAATTCACATGAAATACCAGTTCAGCGGGTAAGTCAGATTCATCGTGCCACAGAATCCAGCCCACTCCGAGCGGGGTTAAACCGAATTTATGCCCGGAAGCATTTATGGATCGAACTCTGTCTAACCTGAAATCCCACTTCAGATCGGATTGAATAAAAGGCGCGACAAAACCGCCGCTTGCGGCGTCAACATGTACAGGAATATCCAAATTCGTTTGCAGCTGAAACCGGTCCAACGCCTCAGCGATTTTTTCGACGGGATCATATTGTCCGGTAAAGGTCAGTCCCAGAGTCGCGACTACAGCTATGGTATTCTCATCACAACGGCTGAGGGCCGCTTCAGGGGTTAATTGGTAGCCGTTGTCCTCCATCGGGACTTCACGAAGCTCTACTCCCCAGTAACGAGCAAACTTGTGCCAGCAAACTTGCACGGGCCCGGTTACGATATTGGGTTTTTCTATGCTTTGCTTATTCGCTTCGCGTCTGGCCTGCCACTTTCGTAATAACGCCAGACCGCCGAGCATCGCCGCCTCACTTGAGCCTGTTGTCGATGTACCGATCGCTGAGCGCTGATTATCGGCGTTCCATAAATCGGCGAGAATGTGAATGCAGCGTTTTTCTATCTCAGCCGTCTGCGGGTACTCATCTTTATCGACAATATTCTTGTCAACCGCGATCGCCATCAGTTTTTCAACTTCAGGGTCAATCCATGTCTGGCAGAAGGTCGCCAGATTCTGTCTGGAGTTACCGTCGAGCATTAATTCATCTTTGATCAACTGATAAATGACATTTGAATCATGGCCGGAGTTCGGCAGTTTATTCTTAGGGAGTTCGTGCTTAGATTCGGGAGTGCAGAACACACCTCCCTCAAAAAATTCATTTTTACGGTGCAGCATTAAAAACCTCTCAAAACCGGCTGATTTGCATTTCAGGCGGTTTCAAGCGGTCTAACATACCTGTGCAGGTATAGTTATGCAAACTTGCCGATAAAATGAACATAACGCCCAATTGAAATATAGGGCTGCTTCTGAGAGTACGTCAACTCCATTTGCATTAATTTATCAAAATCAATTTGTTGAACTGAATGTGACTTCATATAATCATTGATCACTCTTACGCCTGAAGTACAAATTTTTTTTAAGTTCCATTTTTCAAACCAGGCGTTCACTTCATCGATATAAAGCGGGTAGTCAGGCGTTAATCCGACCGTCTTTTTAACTTTTAACCCCGTTTTCACGTAATCAAAATTACCGGACACCAGATTATGAAAGCGCTGCGCTTCTTTGTTATAAAACATCAGGGAAAGTGTTCCGTCAGGTTTCAATAGTTTCAGCAGCCCTTTGATGGTCAGCTCCGCGTCCGCCAGCCATTCAGCTACCGCATGGCAGAGAATGAGATCAAATTGCCCGTATTGTTCAACGCGAAGATCCTGAATAGAAGAGTGAACTAACTCTATATCAAGTAATTCAGCGGCTTGCTCTATTTGCTGTTGAGCCAGAATCAGCATTTGTGAAGAGATATCACACAGCACGACTTTATGTCCTAATTTAGCGAGCTGCCGGCTTAAATGCCCGAAGCCGCCGCCGGCATCTAAAATGCGGAGCGGTTCACCGGTTTCTAACTCAAGATGCTGATAAAGATCTCTCATTAATACGGCGCTGCGGATTTTGCCCTTAGATGTACCGTAAATATTTTTAGCGAGCTTTTTCGCCAGCTTATCGAAGTTTTTATCCATGATGATGCTGATAGCTTTAAACTTTAAACAGTCAAACCGGCCGGGCTGGTATCCGGTGCCATTTTAAGAAGAAAAGGCTCCGGACGCCGCCACGCCGGAGTGACAACTATTTATTTTTGACAGCAAATTTACCACAGATTTTAATGGGTTTACGCTAAATAATCTTCAGGTAATTGATTAATCCCGGCGACACCGGATTTTATCGCCGCCCCGGCTACGGCCTTAGCGATGTTAGGCAGCAAACGGGCGTCCACAGGCTTAGGCAGCACATAATCCGCGCCAAAGGTCATATCAGTGACTTGCGGATACGCTTCCAATACATTCTGAGGCACGGGTTCTTTGGCTAACGCCGCCAGCGCATATACCGCGGCCACTTTCATTTCATCATTAATCTCACGGGCGCGCACGTCCAGTGCGCCGCGGAATAAAAAAGGGAAGCAAAGTACGTTATTAACCTGATTGGCATAATCACTGCGTCCTGTCCCGATGATAACGTCCGGACGAACGGATTTAGCCAGCTCAGGATTGATTTCAGGATCCGGATTTGAACAGGCGAAAATAACCGGATTTTCCGCCATTAATTTAATGTCTTCTTCACTCAATAAATCCGGACCTGATAAACCTAAAAAGGCATCAGCGCCTTTAACCGCGTCCTGCAGAGTACGCTTGTCCGTGTTATTGGCAAACAGCGCCTTGTACTCATTTAAGTCATCACGCTGAGTATGAATTACGCCTTTGCGGTCAAGCATATAAATATGCTCTCGCTGAGCGCCGCATTTTACTAACATCGTCATACAAGCAATCGCGGCGGCGCCCGCTCCGAGACACACAAACACGGCATCTTCGATTTTCTTACCCTGAATTTCCAGGGCGTTGATCATACCGGCGGCCGTTACAATCGCCGTGCCGTGCTGATCATCATGGAATACGGGGACGTCACACTTTTCAATTAATACTTTTTCAATCTCAAAACACTCAGGCGCTTTGATATCTTCTAAGTTAATACCGCCGAAAGTATCAGCAATCGCGGCGACGGTATTAATGAACTCAGCCGTGGTGTTGTGCTTAACTTCAATATCAGTCGCATCAATATCGGCGAAGCTTTTGAACAATAACGCCTTGCCTTCCATCACAGGTTTAGACGCGATAGGGCCTAAATCTCCCAGACCTAAGATCGCGGTGCCGTTCGAGATAACGGCGACCGTATTGCCTTTTGCCGTGTAACGGTAAGCGTTTTTCGCGTCGGCCGCGATTTCCCGCACGGGCTCCGCGACTCCGGGGCTGTATGCCAAAGACAGGTCATGACTGGTTTTAGCCGCTTTAGTCAAAGTTACTGCCATTTTTCCTGGCTTCGGAAATTCATGATAATCGAGGGCTTGCTGGCGAAAATCTGACATATTCACATCCTGAAGTATGCGGTTTTTATTGTTCCTGACGGAGATTTAAGGTTAAGGGAAATCATGCTTTTCAAAAAGAAACGCATAAAACAGATCCGGGTCTGATTCTAATCTTATCTCTGATACGGAACAAGTAATTTGTAGTCTTACCAGTTGATAATTATGTACTTTAAAAGATAAGTTTTTTGATAGGTAAATATAAATCAGCTGATGTTTTCACAAGATAATAAAAATAAAATAGTTAATATAAATTAATTTCTGAGTCATATTTTACAAAGAACATAAAGAAGTACCCAATTACACGTTTTTTCACTTTTTTGACGCCCGTCTTAAGCACTGCGCAGGGTTACTCTTGCCTGAAAGACTGGCTATTACCGCCGGAGCGCCTTGCGGAGCACTTAACCTAAACGCCAAAAATATCGGAAAACTTATAGCCGGGCACTCAGAACGCTCAGCCATACGCATAACTACGCTTACTGATATCTTAAATATAATTAATGCTCTTCGTCGTTTCATATGGATTTGAGTAGATCAGATACCGGGCTGGCAATCATAAAAATCATGGTCATAAATGTCCCTGTATTACGATACCCTCCAGCTCGTGTTCTAGCTGTAGCCGCTCGCTTTCATAAGCGCGCTTGCTCGCGTTTGTCCGTCATTTTCTGCTCACGATTTTGATGACGGTTATTTCATGGGGCTAACACATATTTGCCCCGTTTCAACTTGGATTAATTACTCCAAATCGTTTTTTTGCTTGTGATTTACTGATTTGTTTGCTCTCAGGAACGAAAAAAACGCCTCGAATATATTAAATACTTTTCAGTCATTTATTCGATGTCTAAATGCGCGGTACTATTGCGGTAACATAAGTAGCTAACTAAAAGTTATTTCATATTTTGAACGGTAATCGTCCGGTATTGTCATGACTTCTTTTTTAAGTTTAGAATAAGTTTCGTAAGCACTAATTATCCGAATTCAGGAGTAGTAAAGTTCTGTTTTTCCTTCTTTTTCTGCCTGTACACAGCTCGCTAACTCATCGTAAGTAGTCTGAAAATGTGTTTCATCGCGCTTTTTCTTAAGTGAGCGCCTCATTCGCTTGTAGCTGTAATTAAAATTTTTTTATCGTTCTTTTTACGGTGCCTAAGCTGCGTGATTTATCTGCTGAATTTATTATTAATGGCTCTTCGTCGTTTAGTGTGGATTTAATGGATTTATTTCTGAGATAATAAACCCAGTTTTGCAGTCAAGAGTTGGAAGTAAATACATGGATGGAAATCAAGTTTTGATGCTCGGCCTTGGTATAGAAGCGCCTTGGAAGTTGGTTAACCAACACCTGGATATATCAGCCTCACCTAATGAACTTGTTCTCGAAATTGAAGCTGAACGAGGAAGCTTGTATCCCTGCCCGACTTGCTCAAAAGCTTGTCCGGCACATGACTTTAAATCGCTGACCTGGCGTCATCTCAATTTCTTTCAGCATCACTGTTATATCAAAGCAAACGTCCCGAGAACTCGATGTGCTGAGCATGGCGTTAAGCGTGTCAATGTCCCTTGGGCGAGAGCGGGTAGTAAATTCACGTTATTGTTCGAACAATCTGTATTGGTACTGGCTCGTGAAATGCCGGTTAAGGCATGTGCTGAATATGTTGGAATTCGTGACAAACGTATTTGGCGCATCATCAAACACTACGTCAGCAAGGCATTAGCATTGATGGACTTGTCAGCACTTAAAGCTATTGGATTCGATGAAACGGCGGCTAAACGTGGCCACAACTATGTTACTGTTTTCATTGATATGGACAAGAAAGACAAGCCTGTTGTGTTCGCTACGCCCGGAAAAGGTAAGGAAACCGTTAAGCGATTTAAGTCCTTTCTGACAGAGCATCAAGGCAAAGCAGATAATGTACTTGAAGTCGTGTGTGATATGTCAAGAGCCTTTCTGTCAGCAACAGAGGAAGAGTTCCCGGATGCTAACGTAACGGTTGATTGGTTCCATGTTGTGCAACTGTTTACTAAAGCGGTTGATGAAGTACGTAAAACGGAGAGAAAAATCCAACCGCATCCAAAGAGCCTGCGCTGGGCAGTACTAAAAAATGCAGATGGCTCATTTACTGAGAAACAAAAAGAAGCACTTGCAGAGCTAGAATCCAGCGACCTGAATACAGCAACAGCTTGGCGGATTAAGGAACAACTTAGGTGGATACGTCAAGCTGAAACCGCTCATGCTGCACGCTGGAGGCTGACGTATTTCATTAATTTTGCAAAAGAGCAGTTGGGTGATATTGAGATGTTAGAACCCGTTCGAAAAGCACTTGCAACTGTGGAAAGGCATGCAGAGAGAATTTTACAGCGCTGGTCATCCACTTATACGAATGCTCGTATGGAAGGTTTAAATAGTCTATTTCAAGCGGCTAGAGCACGAGCCAGAGGGTATCGTAATACAGGAACATTTATTACCATGATTTTTATGATTGCTAGCCCTGTATCAGATCTACTCAAATCCATATGAAACGACGAAGAGCCTTATTAATGATTGCGCGCTCTTAAGTTGGTGAGCTCTTCATCTGCGAATGACTTCAAAAGTAACGCCTCATCTTGAGAATAAATTCCCGGGCGCCCGGAGCGTCTGTCATCAAACAAGCCTGATACGCCTTACTCATACCAGGCATCAATCCGCTTTGATACCGTAATTTCGCACACCTCAAAGATTTCAGCTGTCTGTTTTATTGAGAATTTTTATTACTTAACAAAAACGCGTACGACTCTTTTCATGATAACGCTCGAATAAAATAAAAATATGAACTGAAAGTACTATTTTATGATACACCGCAAAGTTTTTATAAATTTCTTGAGTTAAAAACTTTTAAGCGACTACTTACTCTCCTCTCAGTTAAAAGATGGCATCAGGATTAAACCGTCTTGACTCCACAGGGAGTGGTGCGACCGGCAAAGCGGAGCGCCGCGTTCAAAGTTATCAAGATAAAGGTAAAGAACAAAAGCTCGTCCGGTTGGGACGCCGTTCTAACGAAAGCTACGTCCCCGAAAAGGCCGGCGCTGCCCGAGCGAAACATTTTCATCAAGGCTATAGACGTATTGAACCGCGGGGAGCACAGTATTCTCATCGTTCAATGCAAAGCAGAGACGGCTTTCAATGGTCAACACGCACTTCATTTGAAGAGTTCAATGCCTTCACACGCTCATTTCTTCAGCCTTCTGAACAAAGAGCGGTATATCGGGATTTCCTCGGTTACGATATAAAGAGAATATTAAGTCGTCATAGTTCGGATTATGGCAACCGCAATGTACTGAAGGTGTTAAATTCCAACATAAAAAAAGCAGATGACAATGGTTCCCCCGTTATTGTCGAGTGCCTTATCCGATATGCGTTGCATGCGGGTATTCCTGTTGATGTTCCTATTTTAAATGCCTGCGTCACAGCCTATGGCAATGCGGCGCGCCACGATGCCGGGCTTTACTGGATACAAAAAGCAGAAGACGCGGCGGCCTTGTTCGAGACGTTAAAGCTGACACAAAACGTCACCACCTTGAGTGCTCTTATTACGGCCTATGGTAACGCGGCCCGCCACGATGCCGGGCTTTACTGGATAAAAAAAGCAGAAGACGTGGTGGCCTTGTTCGAGACGTTAAAGCTGACACAAAACGTCACCACCTTGAGTGCTCGTATTACGGCCTATGGTAACGCGGCCCGCCACGATGCCGGGCTTTACTGGATAAAAAAAGCAGAAGACGCGGCGGCCTTGTTCGAGACGTTAAAGCTGACACAAAACGTCACCACCTTGAATGCTCGTATTACGGCCTACGGTAACGCGGCCCGCCACGATGCCGGGCTTTACTGGATAAAAAAAGCAGAAGACGCGGCGGCCTTGTTCGAGAAGTTAAAGCTGACACAAGACGTCACCACCTTGAATGCTCGTATTACGGCCTATGGTAACGCGGCCCGCCACGATGCCGGGCTTTACTGGATAAAAAAAGCAGAAGACGCGGCGGCCTTGTTCGAGACGTTAAAGCTGACACAAAACGTCACCACATTGAATGCTCGTATTACGGCCTATGGTAACGCGGCCCGCCACGATGCCGGGCTTTACTGGATAAAAAAAGCAGAAGACGCGGCGGCCTTGTTCGAGACGTTAAAGCTGGCACAAGACGTCACCACCTTGAGTGCTCTTATTACGGCCTATGGTAACGCGGCCCGCCACGATGCCGGGCTTTACTGGATAAAAAAAGCAGAAGACGTGGTGGCCTTGTTCGAGAAGTTAAAACTGACGCAAAACGTCACCACCTTGAGTGCTCGTATTACGGCCTACGGTAACGCGGCCCGCCACGATGCCGGGCTTTACTGGATAAAAAAAGCAGAAGACGTGGTGGCCTTGTTCGGTACGTTAAAGCTGACACAAGACGTCACCACCTTGAATGCTCGTATTACGGCCTATGGTAACGCGGCCCGCCACGATGCCGGGCTTTACTGGATAAAAAAAGCAGAAGACACGGCGGCCTTGTTCGGTACGTTAAAGCTGACACAAGACGTCACCACCCTGGAAGCACTGATAAGCGCTTATGCTAATGTCGCCTTATTTTGTTCAATAAAAGATACAGCGGAAAAATACCAGTCTCGTGCTTTTGCCCTTTTAGACAACCTTGTGGAGAAGAAGGTCTTATGCGGTACCCTTGGCATACAAGAAGGTGAATCAAAGCCGAACTGTTTGACAATTGATTTTCACCACAGCGCATTAACGGGAAAAGCGGGTGTCCCGAAAATCAGCGAGATTATCACCACGGACGTGGCCGTCGCTGTTTTAATGAAGCACCTGAATAGTACAAAAGACCAAAAAAATATTAACATGCTTAGGTTAATTACGGGGTATCGGCATGGCATTCATTACCGCGCGGCTTTTGAGCTGGTGCTCCGGAGGCAAAGTCGGGTTGCTCGATATGAGACAGATACTTCAAATCAAGGGTTGATGACAGTTTGGTTATCTTCAGTTAGTGAGTGATTGGATAATATCAAATGATGGCTTTTTTCTAATCCGGCGCGGCCCATTTAGAGCAGTCCACCTAAATGGTTTTTGTCCGAAAATGAGACAGCCGTTTTAAAAATGTGTATCAGTTTATCGGGGTTCTATCGGATACAGACTCACTTTAAGTGAGCAACATAGCATAGCTCGATAAAATCACTTAAAGTGAGCGGCGTGCTTTCGAGAATCGGTTAATGTGAGCAATCGCATTTTTATAAAATCATTTATTGTAAGCGGAAATCAGCTGATAAACGCGGGCAAACCGATTTATAAGTGCAAGCAACTACACCTGGCCGCTTGAAATAGATTGTTTAAACCTTCCATCCGAGCATTCGTATACGTGGATGACCAGCGCCGTAAAATTCTCTCCGCATGCCTTTGAACCGTTTCAGGCGCTTTTCGGACTGGTTCTGACATTTCTATGTTACCCAACTGTTTCTTAGCGAAATTAATGAAATACGTCAGCCTCCAACGGGCGGCGTGAGCGGTTTCAGCCTGACGTATCCGACGGAGTTGTTCCTTAATTCGCCAAGCCTTTGCTGTGTTTAAGTCACTGGTTTCCAGCTCTGCAAGTGCTTCTTTTTGTTTCTCAGTAAGTGAGCCGTCTGCATTTTTCAGTACTGCCCGGCGCAGGCTCTTTGGATGCGGTTGGGTTTTTCTCTCCGCTTTACGTACTTCATCAACCGCTTTAGTGAACAGTCGCACAACATGGAACCAATCAAGCGTTACGTTAGCGTCCGGGAACTCTTCCTCTGCTGCTGACAGGAAAGCTCTTGACATATCACACACGACTTCAGGTACATTATCGGCTTTGCCTTGATGCTCTGCCAGAAAGGACTTAAATCGCTTAACGGTTTCCTTACCTTTTCCGGGCGCAGCGAACACAACAGGCTTGTCTTTCTTGTCCACGCCAATGAAAACAGGTTCCTGAATTCCAAGACCGAGCATCAAAACTTGAGTAGCATCCATGCTATTTACTTCCAGTATTAAGGCGACAAAAAACTCCTGTTATTATCTCAAATATAATTTAGTTAAATCCACACTAAACGACGAAGAGCCGTAAAGATGAGCTGGAGTTTTACAAATTGTATGCACAAGATCCTGCGTCCAAAACCGCATTGACTCAGAGTTTGAAGCAAACAGTTGGAATTAGTTTGTCATGCCCGCAAACGCGGGTATCCGGAGACTTTTATCCAGATTAACCAAAGACACCGGATTACCGCTTTCGCAGGAGACGATAGAATTGGTTTACTTTCTCCATGTCCCTTAGCATTTCAATGGCGGGTCGCATTCAGTCAAAGCTGCAAAATTTTTTTAAAACAAATAAATTTTTCTGGTGTAGCCCTTGATTTATGTGTCTATACTAGAGTGGAAGGTTGTAAGTCAGCCTCTTGCTTGCGGTTATTGGCGGTAATTCTTTGAGTATCTCTGTTGTTGTAGAATTCAATATAAAGCACAGTTATTGGGAGTTTCCCGTATATCTCTAGTAAATAAGCCGGTCAGGCTTATTTTACGCTAAGCGGTAAGTTTTACGTGATGAACTCGTAAAACGTTATCTGAATTATCTATGGAAAGAAGAGACAACAATATGAAAAAAAGTGAACTTGTCGCCGTTATGGCTGAAAAAGCAGGCATCACTAAAGCTGAAGCTGGTCGCGCTTTGAGCGCATTTGAAACGGCTGTGACCGGAGCGCTGAAATCGGGTGATAAAGTATCGATTTTGGGTTTCGGCTCGTTTGAGACATCAACCCGTTCCGCGAGAGCGGGGCGTAACCCGCAAACAGGTAAAGAAATTCAAATTCCGGCCGCAAGGGTTCCTAAATTTAAGGCCGGCAAGGCGTTAAAAGGTGCCTGCAACTAGGTATGGTTCGTTTCATAAAATGTGAATAACCTTTAGAACCCCTTGCCTAGCAAGGGGTTTTTGTTTTGCCTCTAAAGAGACTGCACGAAACCTGTTTCATTTTCTCTCTTTTCCTTAAAATATTTGTATATAAAATTTCACGTTTCATTATTGACAGGTTGAATTCAAATGTTACCCTAAAAATATACGAATATTAATTGTGGTGTTTCATAACTTGTCCAAAGTAAAACTTGTCGATGTTACATTTACAAAGCTGGGCAACATTAAATTAAAGCTTGTCGAAATTGATGGAGAGCTTGATATGTTAAGTGCTGGTTATATACTTCAGCGCTACGATAGTGGAAGTAAACCCAATACGGTAAAAAAGGATGCTCAATCAATACAGCATTTTTATCGTTTTTGTATTGGTAATAATATAGATGTTCATAAACTTGTTTCTTCACAATCACCGCTTTCAATGGGATTAATTGAATCATATTCTGCATTTTGCTCAGCTGAAATTAATACTGGAGAGCAGGTAGGTAGTGGGCATTATGAACAGAGAATGAGAGTCAGTTGGGCATTCATCAAATGGCTATGGTTATTTTACCAGAATCGAACAAAAAATAGCTTAGACAACTTAAAAGCCGCAAAAATGCAATTTACCGCAATGAAAGAAGGTTTTAAGCTGTATTTAAAGTCACCATATACTTCTGCTACTCCGAACAAAGAAGGCTTATCTCCAGAGCTTAGAAATAAATTTTTTGGCTCTTATTGGATTCCAGACTGCTAGCATACCAGCAGCTCGATTAATGGTTCGAGCAGTCCTTTTCCTCGTAGCCCTACATTATGCACAAACTCAAAAAAGCCAAGATAAAGTGGTAGTTTTTCCTGTGATAAACCACGGTGAGGCCTCAGCCAACTCCTGAGTAATGACCAGAAACCTTCTATCGTATTGACGTGTACCTCATAAATTCCGTCACCATCATCATCCCTTGCGTACTCGTGTTTCCCGTGACAAACGCTCTTGTGCTTGTAGCCCCAATCTTCGAGGGAGTCATAGATATTGTACTCATCTGTATATACCGTTGAACCAGACTTCACTAACTTCTCAATGATCGGTTTGATTGTAACTTTTTGAACGTTCTCAAGCAGGCTTATTGCAACTTCCCCACCTCGCTTGATCATACCGAATACTGGTGGTTTTTCTGAAGCCATTGTTCCTCTGCCGGGAGCACCTTTAAGTCTTCTTTTTCTTGGCTTTCGCTTCAGATTTTTTTACGGCCTCTGGATATCCTTTATGGCCAGCAACCACATACATTTCATCAAATTCAACTTCACCTTCAAGGATGGCTTTAGGTTTGCAATCGACTACACCAGAGCGGAGTACACTTGTCATTTCATGCACATCTGAGGCGTTCAAATCTAACTCTTTAGCTATTTGATTATTGGATAAATTTAACCCCATAAAATACAAACAGGTTATCCAAATTTTTAGTGGTTGGTGATGCCCTGAAAATACTGTCGCGGTGAGATCATCGAAGTAACGATCACAGCCTTTGCATTGGTAATGCTGGCAGTCTGTCTGACTTGAGTCGTGACCGTTTTTCTTGATGGAATCTGAGTGACAATGAGGGCAACTAATGCCATTAGGCCACCTTAACTGACGTACAGTTTCAAAACATTTAACATTGCTAATCAAGTCTGTGATTTTGAGAACTTCCATCTTCAGTAGTGCTATGAAAATGAATAGGTAGCCTTAGTCTATCAAAGCAGTCTGGAATCTTAAAAGAGCCTATCTCGCTGTTCAAAGCGGCTATGAATGTAGATGCTTGGTTTATTCCAATTCTTCAGGCTGTAGCAGGCAGAGAATATGTTGATTTGAAAGAACGACTTGAGCGGGCGTATATTTATCTGAGAAATAACGCTGTTTCCAGTTGGCAGAAAAAGTCTAAAGGTTATAGTAAGTTAGACAATATTACGCCCGCTTTAATTCTTAAGAACTAGTCTATGACTATGGCTTACAGGCGACAGCCAGCTTTAAAAAATGGTATGAAAGCATTGCACAAGTGACAGGGGATTTAGTTGGCTCTTCGTCGTTTAGTGTGGATTTAATGGATTTATTTCTGAGATAATAAACCCAGTTTTGCAGTCAAGAGTTGGAAGTAAATACATGGATGGAAATCAAGTTTTGATGCTCGGCCTTGGTATAGAAGCGCCTTGGAAGTTGGTTAACCAACACCTGGATATATCAGCCTCACCTAATGAACTTGTTCTCGAAATTGAAGCTGAACGAGGAAGCTTGTATCCCTGCCCGACTTGCTCAAAAGCTTGTCCGGCACATGACTTTAAATCGCTGACCTGGCGTCATCTCAATTTCTTTCAGCATCACTGTTATATCAAAGCAAACGTCCCGAGAACTCGATGTGCTGAGCATGGCGTTAAGCGTGTCAATGTCCCTTGGGCGAGAGCGGGTAGTAAATTCACGTTATTGTTCGAACAATCTGTACTGGTACTGGCTCGTGAAATGCCGGTTAAGGCATGTGCTGAATATGTTGGAATTCGTGACAAACGTATTTGGCGCATCATCAAACACTACGTCAGCAAGGCATTAGCATTGATGGACTTGTCAGCACTTAAAGCTATTGGATTCGATGAAACGGCGGCTAAACGTGGCCACAACTATGTTACTGTTTTCATTGATATGGACAAGAAAGACAAGCCTGTTGTGTTCGCTACGCCCGGAAAAGGTAAGGAAACCGTTAAGCGATTTAAGTCCTTTCTGACAGAGCATCAAGGCAAAGCAGATAATGTACTTGAAGTCGTGTGTGATATGTCAAGAGCCTTTCTGTCAGCAACAGAGGAAGAGTTCCCGGATGCTAACGTAACGGTTGATTGGTTCCATGTTGTGCAACTGTTTACTAAAGCGGTTGATGAAGTACGTAAAACGGAGAGAAAAATCCAACCGCATCCAAAGAGCCTGCGCTGGGCAGTACTAAAAAATGCAGATGGCTCATTTACTGAGAAACAAAAAGAAGCACTTGCAGAGCTAGAATCCAGCGACCTGAATACAGCAACAGCTTGGCGGATTAAGGAACAACTTAGGTGGATACGTCAAGCTGAAACCGCTCATGCTGCACGCTGGAGGCTGACGTATTTCATTAATTTTGCAAAAGAGCAGTTGGGTGATATTGAGATGTTAGAACCCGTTCGAAAAGCACTTGCAACTGTGGAAAGGCATGCAGAGAGAATTTTACAGCGCTGGTCATCCACTTATACGAATGCTCGTATGGAAGGTTTAAATAGTCTATTTCAAGCGGCTAGAGCACGAGCCAGAGGGTATCGTAATACAGGAACATTTATTACCATGATTTTTATGATTGCTAGCCCTGTATCAGATCTACTCAAATCCATATGAAACGACGAAGAGCCATTTAGTTGACCAGATGATGACGTATGTGAGTCGGCTCAGGTACAGTGAATTTTTTAATGAAGTAGCTGGTAGAAATCAGTTGCAATGTGAGCGCTGTGGTGGTTTGATGGAGTTGACAAAATTATTTCATCCGTCGAGGGGCTTTTTTTACGATTTTTTTGCTCCCGATTTGTGATTTTTTTCTTCCACCTAGTAAATTCCTTCTGAGAGGCACTTAATGAAAGCACTCGCACACGAAGATGGAGGAATTAAACCCGAAGAGATATGATATATGGAGTTATTTTGATGAGTGTAAGTAAGGCAGGAATTACTGAAGGGCTTTTAAATGGGATGCCTAGGGGGGCAGCTGAGTGCATTTCTAATTCAGAATTATCAACGATAGAGGTTAAGAGCGTTCAAGGTAAGCCTGTCGAATATTCACCGCAAGTCATCACTGTTGGTGAGAAGCAACTTCTAGGTGATGATGCTTTTCCTTTACATATTGAAACTCCCGTTCGTTTACCAATACCAACGTTTTTTTCAAAGGAAAAAGAGGGTGATACAAACGAGTTAATGGTCTCCATTCCTTTACTTAAAGAATATAAATTAATTCAAAAAGAAAACCCTGTGTTCCTAAAGGAATCCTTCACTATGTATACCAATTTTAGTGAAATTAATTTACCCAAAGCTGTAAGAAAAAGAAAAAGAAAAAGAAAAAGAGCAGAAGTACCTATTACTCGAGAGAAATGCAGATTAGTAGAGAATGCAGCAAGACGTTTAAGTTTGTCGCGTGCTGCTTTCATTAATAAGTGTATAGACGATAATTTAACTCAACAAGCTGAAGCAGTAGAAGCAGTAAAAGACACAAAAATCGACAATCCAAAAAAAGAAATTAAACGACTGAAAAGTAAATTAGTTGAATTAGAGGAAAAAGTTGAATATTATGAGAGGGTTGAAATTGTGCTGGAAAAAGAGCAAAGAGCAAACAAGAGACTTGAAAATGAGCTGGCAAGAGAGCAAAAAGCACGCAAGAGGCTTGAAACTGTGCTGAAGACTCTCTCAGGTGGAAGCAAAAACAAATTTCTGGGCTTAGATTCACAATCTAGACTAAATGGTGATAACCTACATACATGCTTACAAGTTTTAAGTTCAAATATGCCAGTCTCCACCACAGGTGCAGGTTACAAATATACCAGTACCGACGTAAATCTTTCAAGCTGCCGATCTTCTACATCTATAAGAAAACTTTGTAAAAAGATTGATAGCGCTAATGCTTTAGACAGGCCTATTGAAAGACTAGGGGAATATTTAGATATTATTAAGAATAAATCCTTTTCTGAACTTAGTGCTCAAACTAAAGGTGGTGTGCATTGGAACCTTTCACTTGTTTTTCAAGAACTTTATGGATTTAGATTCAGTCGTGCATTGGACTCTGATTCATTAGAAAATAAACTGGATGAATTAAGAAAAGCCCTTGAATACTCTGAACTTGCACTCTCAAATATGCAAAAAGCTAAAAATGCATACAAAAAAAATGAAGATATTTCGGTATGCCAAGAAAAACACACTGAGTTGAATGAAGTCAAAGAAGCTATTCAAAAGTGGATTAATAATTTAGAGACAATTAATTTAGATTTAATACAGTTAACACAGTCAACGTATAAAAAAGAAGACTCTTAGGGACGTCGCAGAAGAGTTCATACCAAATATGCCGTCACTCCAGCGAAAGCTGGAGTCCGTTTTCTTTGGTTAATTTTGCAAAAGTCGCTTTAATATCTGCTTTCGCAGGTATGACAATTGAAGTGCTGAAATTTAAATTGGTATCTTATGAACTGCCAGATCCCTTATTGGATTCCAGACTGCTAGCATACCAGTAGCTCGATTAATGGTTCGAGCAGTCCTTTTCCTCGTAGCCCTACATTATGTGCAAACTCAAAAAAGCCAAGATAAAGTGGTAGTTTTCCCTGTGATAAACCACGGTGCGCTCAGCGGTAGTGTTCAGAAATCTGTGTCATTTAGTTAAAATATCAAAAACAGGAATGACATTATGACTCAAAATTTCGATTTCAATAAAGCTTTAGAACAACTTCAATCAGGTAAAGGTTTAACTGGTGCGGATGGCGTTCTCACCCCCCCCTTAATCAAACAACTAACAGAAGCCGCGCTTAAAGCAGAGCTTGATCAACATTTAGACTCAGATCTTGTGCCCAATCGAAGAAATAGTTTTAGTAAAAAAACCGTTAAATCTTCGTAAGCGATCAATATGCTCTCAGATCACCCCGTTTTCGCCAAATCTGATTTGAAAATTTTACCTTCGAATTTGGCTTTCCGTTTACTCGGAATTAATTCTTCGACTTGCGAATCGGGATGTGTCGATATTCGCTGCGGCACATCAACCAGATATTCATAAGGATTGATGCCGTGCATGCGGCAGGTCACCATCAGGCTTTGCAGCATACCCGGTTGCTCAGCGCCCATTTCTGACCAGCAAAACAGATAATTTTTCCTTCCCGTCGGGATGCGGCGCAGGGCTCGCTCCAGATGGTTGGTTTCAGGCGCAACATGCGGATTGATCAGGAAAACCTTCAGTGCCATTTCTCTTTCCGCCGCGTATTCAAGGGCAATGCGTAACGGATTTTTCGGCAGTAACTCCGGGCGTTGGCGCTGCTCACGCACCCGTTCGAAAAACTCACGGACGACAGGTTCACTTTTTCCCTGCCGGTAACTCAGCACTTTTTCCGCCGCCCGGTCTTTATCACGCATATGTTTTTCATGCTTGTATAGCCGGACGATGTAATCCATAGCATGTCGGGCTTGCTCAGGCTCAGGCTTTAAGGCTTTTTCAAAATAGCGACGGCAATGCACCCAACACGTCACGTGAATGATGCTGTGGTCTCGCGCAAGGTATCGACCGCTTTGGTGTAAGCCGGATAACCGTCCGTCAATAACGTACCGTTAAAGCCCGTCAGTTGCTCAATGGCATGAGCCGCACTTCTTGAAGACGACCAGGTGAACGCCACTTCATCCTCTTCGCCGTAAATCGGCCGGAAGCAGGTTTGTTTCATTTTGCCTTTGCCCGCCTTTCCGGCTTTTATCGGCACCTCATCCATCGCCGGCACTCCGAGCATCCGCTGATGCTGACGATAAAGCGGTAAATGATAAATGGCTTTATCGACCATCAGCCCCGCGAGCAGGGACACATCACAGTAACAGCCCTCCGGCACCGCCGCGGGCGCGGGTGAAGTCGTTATGCTTTGCTCTGATTTACGCTTAATCACGGGACGGCGATAAACCAGTACCGCATAACCGCCCGGGCGCTGCGCTAAGCGGCGGGGCGCGGACTCAATTGAGGCTTCTGTTTGCGGCTGAATGATTAACGGCTTGCCAGTCATCATTGTTATCAGCTTGCCCGCTATCTTTAAGATTAAGTTTTTTACGCCAATGATAAAAGTTCGATGAAGACAGGTTGTGTTTTGCGCGGAATTCACTAACCGTGAGTTCGCCTGTTTGTTGTTGCTCAATAAGCTGTTGCCATTGTGCGAGACTTCGCTGAGCGCGTAACATTTTCACCTCTGAGAATTGAAAGTGATAGTCTGAGGCCGGATTTTAGTGAAATAAATGCGTCTTAAAATGATCGGTTACGTTCGAATTGTAATTTAGCTTCAGAAAAGAATGAATATTCGAGTGAGTTTGAGTATGCTAGCTTCATGAAAGGAGCCTTTTTATGGACTTGTTGTGTGTAACCTGATAGTGAGTAAATTGCAGCGTTCTTATTTCAAATGCTTTTGCGGTAGCTGTGATTGAGCTAAAACAGCAACAATTAAAATAAAACCGTCTTCTTTGGTGAAATATGCCATATGCTTTCCAACAGGGAAATAGAACCCGTTGGCGTAAATGTCATCGCAAGATTTTCCTAAATCTGGATTTTCAGCAAGCATTTGGAACCCAGATAGAAGAGTTTCTTTGTATTTATGCCACTGATACTGAGGGCGTTCAAAATTCTGTGTCAGCCTAAATTCTAAATTTCTAATACGTTATCCAATCTGCCTTCAAAATGGATTGCAAATTGTGACAATGCTAGCCTCCAATTTTGGACTGGCATTGTCCACTTTTTAGAGGCATTCAATATTCCCGCATAAAGCAATTTTAGCAAGCTGTTTTCATTTGGAAATGCCCCTTTTGTTTTGGTGAGTTTCCTAAACTGGCGATGTACGGCTTCAATCGCATTGGTCGTGTAAATCACTCGACGTACATATTCTGGATATTTGAAGTAAACGGACAAGTTCTCCCACTTTCTGCGCCAAGAGTCGATAACGATTGGATACTGGCTACCCCATTTGTTTTCCAGCTCATCTAAAGCCGTTTCAGCAGCCGATTTACTTGTCGCTCTGTAAACCGGCTTTAAATCAGCCATAAACGCCTTTTGATGCTTAGATGCCACATACTTCATTGAGTTGCGTACCTGATGAATTACGCAAAGCTGAACTTCTGTCTCCGGGTAAATGCTGGCAATAGCTTCAGGAAAACCGTTTAACCCGTCAACACAAGCAATTAAGATATCCTTAACACCACGATTATGAAGATCGGTCAGTACCGAAAGCCAATAATTAGCACCTTCTGACTCTGAAAGATACAGGCCAAGTAACTCTTTCTTACCTTCGAGATTAACGCCTAGAATCGTGTAAATAGCCTTACTGACATAGCGACCATTGTCTTTGACTTTATAGTGAATCGCATCCAGCCAAATAATTGGATAGACCTCGTCTAAACTGCGTTGCTGCCATTCTTTGAGCTGAGGAATAAGCTGATCGGTCACAGCCGTCAAACTGGCTTCTGAAAGCTCTAAACCATACAAATCAGCCACATGAGATTTGATATCACGATAACTCATACCCATTGAAAACATTGACAAAATCTTACGATCAATTTCATCAGAGAGCTTAGTTTGATTTTTTTTGACAAGCTGAGGCTCAAAGTTGCCGGCTCTGTCTCTTGGCGTTTCTAACTCAAATTCGCCAACTGAAGATTTAACGGTTTTTTTACTAAAACCATTTCTTCGATTGGGCTCAAGATCTGAGTCTAAATGTTGATCAAGTTCTGCTTTAAGCGCTGCTTCTGTTAGTTGTTTGATTAAAGGGGTGAGAACACCATCCGCACCAGTTAAACCTTTACCTGATTGAAGTTGTTCTAAAGCTTTATTGAAATCGAAATTTTGAGTCATTATGTCATTCCTGTTTTTGACATTTTACCGAAATGACACAGATTTCTAAACACTACCCTGATACTCAGAAAAATTCTCAATGGTGTAGCTTGTAATTTTTTGTAAGTGTGTCTGAGCGAGTTTACTCAGTTTGTAATGTTTGTTTGGCATTTTGATATCTATAGAGCACTTAAGAAGCTGTGACCGTCTACAGCGTTACCTTTAGCAAGATCTTCTTTTGCTGATTCGAAGCAATGTTTCAGGTACTCAGCTTTCATTGCTTCTAACTCCTCATAGTCTTTAATAGACATAACGACAACAGTATCTTTGCTGTTTTTACTGATCTTTACAGGTTCACGTTGGGCGCTCATAAGCAACTCACCAAAGTTTCGTTTCGCATCATTAGCGGTTAGTGTATACATGTTCTGTCTCCTCATTTGTAAATCCGTTTGATTATAGCTTATCGAACCAAAAGATTGAAATGATTAAATCGTGCGATTTATTCTAACCATATTTATTTTAAGCAAGTTCGTATTCTTGACTTATTGATGTATGCAAGTTTATAGAAGGTTCTTTCAGACTGGAATTGACCAGTAACTTCTTATTTTGATTTTCATGCTCTAATTGCATTACAAACTCCTGAATTTTTCTGCATTCCTCGACGCTCGTAGAATTTCTTTCGGATCATTTTGTAGTACCTTAACCCAGTGGTCAACGTAAGCAGCATGTTGGCCAAACGAGTGTCCTATTTGCAATTCATCACCAATCATCAATGAGCCGATTTCAGCCCGTAGTTCTTCTTTGGCGTAGGATTCATCACCGAATCGATCTGATAGATCTCTATCTAATCGACTAGAGTGACCCGATCCGTGAGCTAATTCATGACAGGCTAAAGCATAGAAGGAATCAGCGGTTTTAAACTGGTTTCCGGAGGGTAAGTGTATGCTGTCTGTAGCAGGGGAGTGGTAGGCGTTATCGTACTGATCATGATGGATAGTGATGCCTGAGTTTTGCAGTATTTTATCAGCCCGTTCATGGCGTTGCCACTCTGGAAGTTGTTTAACTTCTAGCTCAGGCAAACCATCAATTTTTCGGCATTAAGGAACTGCCCCAAAATAACTTCCCTGTTTTGCTGTCGTTTATTTTTGTCTTATACAAGGCACAGAAAGCGAGGTGTAGTCATTACCGACATACAAAACTGTCGTTACTTCGTTTCTACATAAGCTTTCGACAACGCCGTAACTCTTTATTCAAAGAACGCAAAAATAAACACAGCCCAAAGGGTTACGCTTAAAATTGCCACTCTCTGCGTTACTCATCATTCATTTAGAATGACTAAACTTCATTCTTCGTGCCTTGATATTGGCAATTTTAAGCAGTAACAAATCGGGAAGTTATTTCGGGACAGTTCCTATAAATACAACCGCACTGAAAACTATTGGCTTGTCGAGTTTTACATTAACCTTAATCGGCCTGCCATCTACATCTAATATTTTATTGCCGTTGCTGTCCGTCTTGTCGACTTTATCAAATATTTTCCACTATTGAACGATGGTGCCGTATTGTCCTTTGCGAACTTGCGCATTAATGGAGTTTGCTTGTTTGTAAGTCATCCAACGTGGACTTGTCGGCATTGCATGGCTAACCAGATGGCGTTTGAGCCTTTGTACCGAGTGCCACTAATTGGATTATGCGGCATTCTTGGTTGTCCTGCTATTCAAGGTTTTTGTCAAGGTGCGGTGCCAACTTTTAGCTGTTCGATCAGTTTATTGGTGATTTGTTCGTGGTACGGAAGTTTTGGAGATTTTGATGTGGCCATAAATTCCTCCTCCTCCTCCTCATCATCATCAGTGGTTTCTTCTGTGGCATCCATCGCTTCATCTTCGCTGAGCGCGTCTTCCTCAAATGCGCCGAGTTCATTTGCTTCTGCTTCTGTGACCTCAATAACATTACCGGGAATGTTTAAGGCAAAAAGTCTCTCTTCTGAATGAGTGTTCACCTTAGGCCGGAATATGCAGAGTGATGGATATTTTGCAAGTACAGTCGGTAAACATGGAGATGAGCAAATGATTTCAAGATATGTAAAAAATCAGGGAAAAAGAATGAGTACGAGAAATTACACTCGGATCATCAACTGGTGATGTTTTAGGTATCAGTTAAAGATATCTCGCCCCTCTGGGGCGGGGTGATTCATTAAGCTTTGGGTCATATCGGCAAGGTGTGGTTACCACGGACTTTAAGTTATCAGGCACGAGCAAGCGCGGGACACCGCCCAGAAGTTCCGTCTGGCAAAGAGCCAGCCCGGCTCGCTGAGCTTAAAGCGGCTAAGGATTTCTGAAACAGTTGCAGAGCCGACCTTTAAACAGGCTGAGATGTTCCTGTTTGATAACTGACAGTCGAATTTGAGCCTTAAAATTTAACGTACTTTTTTCATTTCAATTCTCTTTCTAGACATTTCTTTTACCTTAAGCCTCGAATAAACAGGATTAAGGATAGTTAGCTAATGGTTTTAAAAGAGAAATCTGGATTTCGGGGTTATCCGATCACTCATTTCGGACTTAGGCCAAAATTGATCGGATAATAGCGGATTCGGCGATCGGATTATGCCGAAACAGGTGATCGGATAATACCGAATTCAGTGATCGGATTGCTCCGAATTATGCACCCGGCAACGCCACTCACCGGTCAACACGGACTTTAGCTAAATATACGGGGATTTCACCTTCTTTAGTTCAAAGAACATGCCGGGAAGTCGGTTTAAAACCCCGTCCGCATAAAACTTTTAAGGTCAGTAACGATCCCTGTTTTGAGGAAAAGCTCAGGGATGTGGTCGGCTTGTATATGTCACCGCCGGAAAATGCATTAGTACTCCGCGCGGGTGAAAAAGCTCTGTTCAGGCATTATTGACAATTACGCCACCCGTAAACATGAAAAGGTCAGGAACCGGTTAAAAAGAAACAAACGTGTTCATTTGCACTTTATTCCGACAAGTTCCTCCCGGCTCAATTTAGTCGAACGTTTTTTTGGTCTGCTTACGGAAAAGCAGCTCAAGCGAGGGGCGCGCGCATCAGTAGCGGAATTGGAGACCTGCGTAATGAATTATATAGTCGGTACTGAAAAACATAACTTCAAGATTTAAAATGTACGGCATCTGATTTACGCAAAATTCAGAGCCGTACCCAAAAGCAACATTTCTTATATTTCGCATCAATTTCACTACAAAATAGCCAAAACTCACCATCTTTTTCGAGCAAAAAGAAAATGGCTAACCACTTTCTCAGGTTCCAGGCACACGCAGCCGTTAGAAGGTTTATTGAGTCGCCAACACTGCCCTTTAACCAGTTCTTACACAGCCTAAAATCACTCTTCAAATGCCCGATTACTGGTTCAATTGTCGCCCGTTTTTTACAGAGTTCACTTTTGCGTTTTCTCTTTGCTTGCGAGTCCCGTTTTAATGGCCGGCTAGGGATAACAACTTCTTGGTCAACATACTGCATACACCCTTTATAGCCTTTATCTACAACGGCTGTAGTGATTTTACTCTTTCGGTGTTTATGGGCATGGTCAAGTGCAGGTCTTAAGCAATTTTGAGTCGTGTTCATGCTCGTCATGACTGGGTTACACCAATGATTAATTGACTCTGCTCTGTGAGCACGACAGAAGCCTTTTTACCATACTCGTATGGCTTATGGTCTTTGCCTTTCCCTACGCAGTAAACATCGGGTTCATGAAGGCTGTAAATCTTGTTCTTGTCTTTACGTTGCTGTGTAATGGCTTTTTCATAATTGGAAAAATTCTCTTTTTGTAAATCAAGGACATCTTGTGGAAGTTTGCGTTGTAGCTCCCTTAAAAGCTTACCTGCGATAACACGTAACCTTTTTAACGCTCTTCTGGCTTTGCTTCGATTTTTGGCATGTCTAAAGCTTCGACAGTCAATGCGTAGCTGTTTGACTTCTTTGACATAAGTACGCCTTTGCTTGATCCCAAATACTTTGGCAAGTTTATTGAGTCGGTTAATCACCTTGATGGCAAGCTTGCTATCTGTCGGATAAGTAATGGCTTTTTCTTGGACGGTTGTATCAACGTACACGGTGTCATCTTCAGCTTTGTCACCGTGTAAAGCCACAGATAATGCAAAGATTTTTTCACAGCCTTTTTCACCGATGCGCTTACGAAAAACACTGAGTTCACTGGCATCACAAGGGCGTGCTGTTTGAAACTCTGTCTCACCACAAAACACTTGAAAATACACGTTCATCAGCCACTCATCGACCAAGGCTTCATCGCTGAGTTTGTAAAGTTGCTTGAGTATTAGCAAACCGCACATCAACCTAATTGGCTTCGCTTTACGGCCTGATTTTTTGTATAACGGCTTGAACTCTTCTTCCAACGCTCGCCAATCAAAGGCATTAGCTAAAATGAGTAAAGGGTGAGTTTGCAGAAGTTGGTCTGTGATATTAAACAGACTGTCGTGAGGTAAATTTGACGGGCTTTCTTTGAGCATTTTTAGCACCCAAAACGACCAGAAACCATAGGTTAACTATATCATTTCTGGTCGAAATTGAATGTATCAAATAGCTATATTTTATTAGCGATCAGAATGTTAGATGTTTTTCATGACCGACTATATAGAGGCGCAATGACGGATGTGAACATTTTGTCCGGACAAAATCAGCCGATGTGATTACGGAAAAAGTCGAGAGGGCAAGAAAGGCATTAAATATCAAAGATTAATTTGATGCACTACACTAGTGTGGTCAGTGTTACGTAGAGAATCAGTTAATCTGAGCAGCACTATTTTTATAAAATCATTTATTGTGAGCAGGTTGCACCAGATAAATGCGAGCAAAACGATTTATAAGTGCAGGCAACAACAGATAAGCTGCTTTTTTGAGATTAAACTTTGTTAATTTTAGAACAGGACAAACCTCCTGATACCCTAAGGCTCCTCATCTTAAGTACCCGACTATAAGTTTTTCGATATTTTTGGCGCTCAGGTTAAGTGCTCGACAAGGCGCGCTTGCTCAGTAATACCGGCAGTCTTTCAAGCAAGAGTAAGGCTGCAGAGTGCTTAAGACGGGTGTCAGGAAAGTGAAAAAACTTATAGTTGGGTATTTAAGTACCCTTTTAGAATATTAGCCCGGCAAACTAAAGGTTGCGTTTTATTTTGGGGTCACTAATAATCCGGTGTAAGCGGTAATAACGATTTACAACGGAAAGCTTTGATGAAACTTACACGGATGCTCACAAAACGATTAGCGGGCTTTTGGCTCGGCTCTTTGATTGGCGTGGCCTGTGTATTTTTATTAGCGGCGTTAATCAGCTTTTTTCACCTTACTAACCGGATTCAGCGGCAACAAGTGGTTGAGCTGCAGAATATCATTCTCCAGCATCATCACCAATATATCACCTGGGATCTTGAGGAATGGTTACCTCCCGTGCTGATGACCTATAACACCGTCAGATTTGAGCTGACTCAAGACGGTCAATCCCTGTTTAAATACCACGGCAATATCGACACTGAGTTTGTGACTGAGTATCAGCAGTCGTTCGACCCTGAGCATAAGATGGTGATGCGCGTAACTCTTGAATCACCTTACATTTTGCATCGGGTCGATGGCTTTGAGGTTGCCGTTATTCTCATTATTCTGAGTTTGATCGGCTTGTATGTCCGTTACGGCTTTAACTGGCTGGGAAACCAACTTTCCGGGGTTGAAGAACTCGTCGCCAGAGGGCAGATGGTGCTGAACGGCGAACATGAACGAGCACTGAGGACGGTCGGAAACGGACAGCCGAGGATCATTAACCGGGCGCTGACACAGCTTTTAGAGGAACTTAAGGATGCTCATAAGGAGCGTTCCCGGTTCGATAAATTTATTCGTTCTAATACCTTCTTGGATGCCGACACCGGAATAGGCAACCGTCTGTATTTAAAAAATCGTATCGCGGCCTTATCAAATGACTACGGCATGCTGTCTCACGGCGTTATCTATTTACTGGAAATGGAAGCGCTGGATGAGCTGCCGCAAGACTGTTGTGAGCAGACCGTTAACGAGTTTTTGACCGCTTGCGTGACCGCTATTGATGTGGCTCTTAAGAATCAGGTAAACAGCTTTATCGCCCGCCGTGAATTTAATCAGTTTGCGATAGTGATTCCGCAAATCTCACTTACTGAAGCGGACAATATCGCGGCGAAGATACTGAGTATCTGCCAGCGGATCCCTATGCCGGAAGGTTTAAGATACGAGGACTTTTATCATATAGGCGGGGCTTACTTCAGTGTACAGGATAAGCCTTCGCAATTACTTGAGGACGCCGAGATGGCACTTCGGGCGGCTCAGTATCAAGGTCACAACAGCTGGTTTATGTATGATAAAGGCAGTGTCGATCTAGAGTTCGCTAAGGGATCGGTCAGGTGGCGGGCATTACTTGAAAACGCCATTGAGAAAAAACGCTTTGTTCATTATGCGATTCCGACGGTAGATTATGAGGGCAAGGTGCTTCATCAAGAAGTTTTCGCCCGGTTAAGAGAAAAGAAAGACAGTTACATTCGTGCCACACAGTACATGCCGATGGCGATAAAGTGCGGGCTGATGCCGCGAATCGAGCGTTTACTGATTGATGTTTTGTTCAGTAAATACTTAAAACAGAGAAAATACCAGCGACAGAATTATTGCGTCAACTTAAGTCTGGACTCGTTGCTTAGTGAATCATTTACCGGCTGGCTGAAAACCAGCTTACTTGAGCACAGAAATCATATCGGCAATTTAATTTTTGAAGTTAACGAATCCGCGGCTTTTAAACACATCAAACAGTTAAAGCCGACCTTTAATATGATCCAAAAAATGGGCGCGAAAATCAGTATCGATTTTGTCGGTCAGCAGGTCGTGGGCAGCCAGTATTTAAAAGAGTTACAGGTTGATTTCATTAAGCTTCATCCTTCCATCATTCGTCAGATTCATTTAAGGCCGGAAAATCAGTTGTTTGTCCGCAGCCTGATCGGCGCGTTATACAAAACCGACATCCAAATACAGGCGGAGGGCGTCACCAGCTTTGAAGAATGGCAGACTTTAAAAGTATTAGGCGTAACCGGCGGGCAAGGCCCTTATTTTAATGAGCTCGCACAGTTATAAGTGGCTGACCGTGAGTTTTCTAACATTTTTTGATGTCCGCCTTTAGCCCATTACAGCGTTGCGACTCTGGTTACATAGCTAAGGCTATGCGCTCTGCGTCTCGCCTTGTATCGTACTAAATTTGAACACCAAAATTCTGAAGAAACTTATCGTCAGCTACTTAAGAATTTTAATTGCCTCTTTTTTCTGGTAGCTTAACTTTGTTGAAAGATAAAGGAATGCTATCAATGAACAGGGATACGGAAGAGCTGCGCCTGGAGCTGCTTGCCCTTGAAGCCGAGTTCGGACGCAAGTTAGCTGATCTGAAGCTCAGAATCGAAAAGGTGCGACAGCAGCGGACTATATCTGATAAACCGTCTTATGACGGCGGCTTAAAAACACGGCTGACACCCGGATCTGAAACCAGGCTTCAGCCGGTTACGGCGTTATCCGCTAAATCAGATGCCTCAACCGCTGATTTTCACGCGTCTGAGATATCCGCCCCTCCCGGTTTGTTTGAGCAAACCGTTAAAATTCTGTTATTCATCATCAGTTGCTTTCATGACTGGCTCAGACCTGTCACAGAGTTCGTCAAATCCTATAAAGCGCGCGGGCTGCTGCCGGTATTTATTTTGACCGTAATCGGTATCGCCTTGGTATTAGCCGGTTTTGGTTATTGGATGCAGTTTGTCATCGAGTCCATACAAGCGTCGCAAAAGTCGATGCTGATGGGGTTGTCGTCGGTTGCTGTCGTTGGTGTCGGCGGCTTCATAAAACGTAAAACATCGTTTTCAGAATTCGCCACGGCGATAGCAGCGCTGGGGATTTTACTGGGGTACAGCACGGTTCACTTTGTCGGTAATGTCTATGAAATTTTATCGCCGCCCTACACGTTACTCGGGTATGTTATCGTTACCGCTGTTTCCCACACTCTCGCCTGGCGTTTTGACACCAGAATCTTAGTCACCACAGGTATCACCGGCATCGCGGTTATGCCGGTCATTTCTCCGGTGTCCGTGTTACTGAGTGATACTTATCTTATGTCACTCTTGCTCGCCGTATGCAGCGGTTTTTGGTTTACCCGTAAACGGTCATTTTTCTGGTTAGGGCCTTTAGCGCTGGGTTTCGTGGTTTTGGCCATTGAGTGGAGCATAGTCCGCGGCTCTGTATCTCTGCGGGTAATAAACCTGAGTTACCTGATATTCTTGTGTTATTACTTACTCAATGTCTTTGCCGGTCAGTGTTCCGGCCGCGACCTTAAACTGTTGATCGCGGCCGCCGGCGCGCATATCGCGCTGATGCTGCAAGTCGAAGGCATTGATTCACAAACGTTACTCGCTTGCATGCTGATTAATGCCGCTTTTTCCGCTTTGGTTTATCTGTACGCCGTAAGGCGGAAAATGAAACCGGATCCGGCTCAGTTGCTGCTGGCGGGTATGTGGCTGGCACTGGCGATCATCGCCGCTTTAAACGTTAAGGCTTGGGGCATAGCCTGGGGTTTCGAGGGGGCATTACTGGTGCTGCTTTCAAAACGACTCGATTCCGGGAGCGCTCTTTATCAGGGGCAGGGATTGCTGGTGATCGGCCTGTTGTTTTCAATTTTCGCCGTCGCGCCTTATTTTCCCGCGCCGGCGTTAACTCGATTTGACGGATGGGGCATCGTTTTGTCGATTGTGCTGAGTCTCAGGCTCTGGTGTTTTGCCGTTAATAAGGGATATACCTATGCCAATGCCGTAACCGAAACGCGCGTACTGCCTGTGATTACGGTTGTCGAGGCGGTTCTCATCTCGGCCGTGGTGATTGGCGCCGGCTTTTTAGTGTTGGGAAACTGGTTTGCCGCAACCGTCATCGCGGTTCAAACGGCTTTATTATTCAGAGCGCGGCAAACGAAACAGCCTGCCATCGATATTGCCGCTTTGTTATTGGCGGTACTTCCGCTGACGGTGATCATTTCGGCCGCTGATGCGGCGGCCGGTTATCGCTTCACCGATCTGCCGGATTTTGCCAAACTGGCGACAATCACCTCTTTTGCGCAGTTATGGCTGTGGTCTGAATTTTATCGTCGTTTCGCTCCTGACAATAAACTCAAATGTTGGGCTGAAAAGGCACGTGTCGTATTTTACGCTCTGATCCCGGTTTGCTGGATTTCTTCATTTAACAGGTGGCTGAATAATGATGTCATTATGCTGCTGTGGCTATCGCCGCTACTGGCAAGTCTGCCGGCAGCTTATATAAAGCATAATTTTTTGCGGTTCGAAGCGAAATTGTTATCAGCGCTTGCTGCGTTAGTGTGGATCGTGTCGGGTATTTTCGCTTCAAAGGTCGCTGTGATAACCGGATTTTGCGGTTTCGCCGTCATGTTTGTCGCCGGCTATCAGCTTGCGGTTAAACATAATCTCAGGCAGGACGCTGAGTTTCTGTTTACCACGGCATTGATAAGTTTCGGGTTCGCCGTTCCGATATTTGCGGTGAAAGTGTTCGCGGTTAGTGAAATGGCTTTTCATATTGCCGCGCTTTACTGGTTGTCCTGCTTTGTATTCGCGCGCCATGCCAAACCGCTTTGGCAGAATGAGCGGCTGATCACGCTGATGTCACTGATGATCCTGGTTTTATCCTGGGGACTCGCGCTTGATCAAATACACTTTGCGGTTATTCCGTTATATTTCGCTTCGGCTTGCTTAGTTCGTCACAGAGTAAATTCTTATCACAAGTCCCGGCTGTCAAAGTACTTTAAACCGCATCATGACCTGTTTTTACATACGTTAGCCGCCGCCAGTTATACGGCCTGGCTTTCAGGTGTTGAGTTATCAATACTCACCGGTCCCGCTTTAGCGGCGCATGCGATTGGTATTTTATTACTGACTAAACCTAATCTTGCCGCCGTCCGCTATGCTTTTTTGCTGATTTTCACCGGGGTATTAAAAATTGCCTTTGTTGATGCCGTAACTTCGACGCAGGGGGAAAAGGTGCTGCTGTTTGTCGGTGTCGGCGGTTTTATTCTGTTTGCATCTTTCTGGTATCAGAGGTTGCTGAGTAAACTTCCGCTCTCATAAGTAGTAGGTACTGAAAAACATAACTTCAAGATTTAAAATGTACGGCATCTGATTTACGCAAAATTCAGAGCCGTACCCAAAAGCAACATTTCTTATATTTCGCATCAATTTCACTACAAAATAGCCAAAACTCACCATCTTTTTCGAGCAAAAAGAAAATGGCTAACCACTTTCTCAGGTTCCAGGCACACGCAGCCGTTAGAAGGTTTACTGAGTCGCCAGCACTGCCCTTTAACCAGTTCTTACACAGCCTAAAATCACTCTTCAAATGCCCGAGATTACTGGTTCAATTGTCGCCCGTTTTTTACAGAGTTCACTTTTGCGTTTTCTCTTTGCTTGCGAGTCCCGTTTTAATGGCCGACTAGGGATAACAACTTCTTGGTCAACATACTGCATACACCCTTTATAGCCTTTATCTACAACGGCTGTAGTGATTTTACTCTTTCGGTGTTTATGGGCATGGTCAAGTGCAGGTCTAAGCAATTTTGAGTCGTGTTCATGTTTGTCATGACTGGTTACACCAATGATTAATTGACTCTGCTCTGTGAGCACGACAGAAGCCTTTTTACCATACTCGTATGGCTTATGGTCTTTGCCTTTCCCTACGCAGTAAACATCGGGTTCATGAAGGCTGTAAATCTTGTTCTTGTCTTTACGTTGCTGTGTAATAGCTTTTTCATAATTGGAAAAATTCTCTTTTTGTAAATCAAGGACATCTTGTTGAAGTTTGCGTTGTAGCTCCCTTAAAAGCTTACCTGCGATAACACGTAACCTTTTTAACGCTCTTCTTGCTTTGCTTCGATTTTTTGCATGTCTAAAGCTTCGGCAGGCAATGCGTAGCTGTTTGACTTCTTTGACATAAGTACGTCTTTGCTTGATCCCAAATACTTTGGCTAGTTTATTGAGTCGGTTAACCACCTTGATGGCAAGTTTGCTATCTGTCGGATAAGTAATGGCTTTTTCTTGGACGGTTGTATCAACGTACACGGTGTCATCTTCAGCTTTGTCACCGTGTAAAGCCACAGATAATGCAAAGATTTTTTCACAGCCTTTTTCACCGATGCGCTTACGAAAAACACTGAGTTCACTGGCATCACAAGGGCGTGCTGTTTGAAACTCTGTCTCACCACAAAACACTTGAAAATACACGTTCATCAGCCACTCATCGACCAAGGCTTCATCGCTGAGTTTGTAGAGCTGCTTGAGTATTAGCAAACCGCACATCAACCGAATTGGCTTCGCTTTACGGCCTGATTTTTTGTATAACGGCTTGAACTCTTCTTCCAACGCTCGCCAATCAAAGGCATTAGCTAAAATGAGTAAAGGGTGAGTTTGCAGAAGCTGTTCTGTGATATCAAACAGACTGTCGTGAGGTAAATTTGACGGACTTTCTTTGAGCACTTTTAGCACCAAAACGACCAGAAACCGTAGGTTCACTATATCATTTCTGGTCGAAATTGAATGTATCAAATAGCTATATTTTATTAGCGATCAGAATGTTATATGTTTTTCATGTAACTACTCAATAAGTTGTGGTAGTTCGAGACCCTTGCAGCACCAAGTCTCCCAGTAAAGGGATGGTATTTTTAAGAGAAAGCCTGTCATTTAAAAACGCCCAAAATGACACGTTTTGTTTTTGGCAGGTTTTGCGCAAACTCGAAAAGGTGTCTCGGCATCGGCGTCCTAAATCACTTCTTGTTCCACCACTGACTTTTCGCCTTTTGACATGTTCTCGCAAATCGTTTTCACTGCCGTTGGTATGTATCGGAATTTCAGGTCGTTCCAGTACTCGAAGTAGCGACGACTTATGTTTGTGCAGTCGCTTTAGCTGTTGATTCAAGGTTTGATAACTGGTCTTTTGCGTAAAAATATCATCAAACCTTTGAGAGAGTTGTTCTGCTTTCTTGATACAAGGCTGAACTTTATAACGTTTAAGCTCACGGTAAAAATCCCAAATCTCATCTCTCACTTTTTTGATATCACTACGGTGTTCTGGGCAAAGTGGAGTAAGATTGTGGATGAGCCTTTCAGCATGAACCCAGCACAGAGCGTGAATGAGTACCTTAAATTGTCCCGCGCCATCACTGACAACCACCAATGATTCGATAGGTTGCACTTCAACGGCTTGAGCAAATAATGCCCCTTCGGTCGCACATCGAATATGACGTTCGCTGGTAAATCCGAGCTGCTGTAAATGCTCCAGCCATTGTGCTTCATTATTAAAAAATTGACATGGGTGATTAGCAAGACTTTCCCGTTGTGCCATGGGTAACCTTTGTTGCTTCATATAATTCAGCGCCGCAGTATTAATGCGATACCCGAGTTGATCCGCACACAGCAATGACAAGAAATTTACTCTGCTTTTGCTTTTTGAACTTTGAAACCAAGCAAACAGCTCATTACCGATATGAGTGACAAACCCATTTTTGCCTTGATGACGTCCACCTGTATCATCGGTCGTAATGTAACCTGTACCGCTTAGCCCTTTAGTCAATAAGTCATCCTTCTCGTGATGAAAGTCATCATATTTTTCTGATAACAAACGATTGAGTTGGCCTGCTGAAATATCGACGCCCCACTCTCTGAGTTGTTCGAGCAGTAGCGACTGAGTCACTTGACAATGATGGTGCTGATACAGCACATAAGTTCTTAATGTTGTACCAAAGTGCGAGCCTTTGAGCTCTGCCGGGAGTTGGCCTGATACTATCTTGCCGTCAGCGAGACGGTAGCGGGCCATCTTGTAACAAGTATTGATGTTGTTAATTTCGATGTCTTGAACAACAAAAGTTTTATAGCCGATGAATTGAGCGTTTGATGGAATGTGACCTTCCGGCTCTATGACTTTTTCATTATGGATGCGCAGGTTCGAGGTTTTACCGCGCTTTCCTTTTCGCTTGCCAGACTTCCCTTTGTTCGAACCGTTTTCATCGTTGTCAGGGTCAGTATTATCATCCATACCGCTGGGTTTGAACTTGGGTTTCTTTTTCTGATTCTTAAGCTCTTTGATTTCATCTTCTAAAATTTGAACACGCTCAGACAGCTCTACAATAGTTTGCTGTAGTTCTTCAACGACTGGACGACATTCAGGGCAAGCTGAATCAGATAAATCAGGAATTTTTAGCTTCAAAATCAAGTGGTATAATTAAATTTGATGAGAGTATGAAGCCTTAAAATAAGCAGTCAAGTTGATCGCACGATCGTTACAAAATCTTACAGTTTGATGACTTAAGTACCTAGTCAATTGCTTTCATCTGAAGAAGTCGCTCTTGACTGGCGTTTCAGAAAGAAAAATATTCGATTACATTTGACTGGGTACTTACCACAACTTATTGAGTAGTTACTTTTTCATGACCGACTAAGTAGCTAACTAAAAGTTATTTCATATTTTGAACGGTAATCGTCCGGTATTGTTATGACTTCTTTTTTAAGTTTAGAAATAAGTTTCGTAAGCACTAATTATCCGAATTCAGGAGTAGTAAAGTTCTGTTTCCCCTTCTTTTTCTGCCTGTACACAGCTCGTTAACTCATCGTAAGTAGTCTGAAAATGTGTTTCATCGCGCTTTTTCTTAAGTGAGCGCCTCATTCGCTTGTAGCTGTAATTAAAATTTTTTTATCGTTCTTTTTACGGTGCCTAAGCTGCGTGATTTACCTGCTGAATTTATTATTAATGATTGCGCGCTCTTAAGTTGGTGAGCTCTTCATCTGCGAATGACTTCAAAAGTAACGCCTCATCTTGAGAATAAATTCCCGGGCGCCCGGAGCGTCTGTCATCAAACAAGCCTGATACGCCTTGCTCATACCAGGCGTCAATCCGCTTTGAAACCGTAATTTCGCACACCTCAAAGATTTCAGCTGTCTGTTTTATTGAGAGTTTTTTATTACTTAACAAAAACGCGTACGACTTTATAACGCTCGAATAAAATAAAAATATGAACTGAAAGTACTATTTTATGATACACCGCAAAGTTTTTATAAATTTCCTGAGTTAAAAACTTTTAAGCGACTACTTACTCTCCTCTCAGTTAAAAGATGGCATCAGGATTAAACCGTCTTGACTCCACAGGGAGTGGTGCGACCGGCAAAGCGGAGCGCCGCGTTCAAAGTTATCAAGATAAAGGTAAAGAACAAAAACTCGTCCGACTGGGACACCGTTCTAACGAAAGCTACGTCCCCGAAAAGGCCGGCGCTGCCCGAGCGAAACATTTTCATCAAGGCTATCGACGTATTGAACCGCGGGGAGCACAGTATTCTCATCGTTCAATGCAAAGCAGAGACGGCTTTCAATGGTCAGCACGCACTTCATTTGAAGAGTTCAATGCCTTCACACGCTCATTTCTTCAGCCTTCTGAACAAAGAGCGGTATATCGGGATTTCCTCGGTTACGATATAAAGAGAATATTAAGTCGTCATAGTTCGGATTATGGCAACCGCAGTGTACTGAAAGTGTTAAACTCCAACATAAAAAAAGCAGATGACAATGGTTCCCCCGTTATTGTCGAGTGCCTTATCCGATATGCGTTGCATGCGGGTATTCCTGTTAATGTTCCTATTTTAAATGCCTGCATCACAGCCTATGGCAATGCGGCGCGCCACGATGCAGGGCTTTACTGGATACAAAAAGCAGAAGACGCGGCGGCCTTGTTCGGTACGTTAAAGCTGACACAAGACGTCACCACCTTGAGTGCTCTTATTACGGCCTATGGTAACGCGGCCCGCCACGATGCCGGGCTTTACTGGATAAAAAAAGCAGAAGTCGCGGCGGCCTTGTTCGAGACGTTAAAGCTGACACAAGACGTCACCACCTTGAATGCTCGTATTACGGCCTATGGTAACGCGGCCCGCCACGATGCCGGGCTTTACTGGATAAAAAAAGTAGAAGACGTGGTGGTCTTGTTCGAGACGTTAAAGCGGCTCTTCGTCGTTTCATATGGATTTGAGTAGATCTGATACAGGGCTAGCAATCATAAAAATCATGAGGGCGTTCAAAATTCTGTGTCAGCCTAAATTCTAAATTTCTAATACGTTATCCAATCTGCCTTCAAAATGGATTGCAAATTGTGACAATGCTAGCCTCCAATTTTGGACTGGCATTGTCCACTTTTTAGAGGCATTCAATATGCCCGCATAAAGCAATTTTAGCAAGCTGTTTTCATTTGGAAATGCCCCTTTTGTTTTGGTGAGTTTCCTAAACTGGCGATGTACGGCTTCAATCGCATTGGTCGTGTAAATCACTCGACGTACATATTCTGGATATTTGAAGTAAACGGACAAGTTCTCCCACTTTCTGCGCCAAGAGTCGATAACGATTGGATACTGGCTACCCCATTTGTTTTCCAGCTCATCTAAAGCCGTTTCAGCAGCCGATTTACTTGTCGCTCTGTAAACCGGCTTTAAATCAGCCATAAACGCCTTTTGATGCTTAGATGCCACATACTTCATTGAGTTGCGTACCTGATGAATTACGCAAAGCTGAACTTCTGTCTCCGGGTAAATGCTGGCAATAGCTTCAGGAAAACCGTTTAACCCGTCAACACAAGCAATTAAGATATCCTTAACACCACGATTATGAAGATCGGTCAGTACCGAAAGCCAATAATTAGCACCTTCTGACTCTGAAAGATACAGGCCAAGTAACTCTTTCTTACCTTCGAGATTAACGCCTAGAATCGTGTAAATAGCCTTACTGACATAGCGACCATTGTCTTTGACTTTATAGTGAATCGCATCCAGCCAAATAATTGGATAGACCTCGTCTAAACTGCGTTGCTGCCATTCTTTGAGCTGAGGAATAAGCTGATCGGTCACAGCCGTCAAACTGGCTTCTGAAAGCTCTAAACCATACAAATCAGCCACATGAGATTTGATATCACGATAACTCATACCCATTGAAAACATTGACAAAATCTTACGATCAATTTCATCAGAGAGCTTAGTTTGATTTTTTTTGACAAGCTGAGGCTCAAAGTTGCCGGCTCTGTCTCTTGGCGTTTCTAACTCAAATTCGCCAACTGAAGATTTAACGGTTTTTTTACTAAAACCATTTCTTCGATTGGGCTCAAGATCTGAGTCTAAATGTTGATCAAGTTCTGCTTTAAGCGCTGCTTCTGTTAGTTGTTTGATTAAAGGGGTGAGAACACCATCCGCACCAGTTAAACCTTTACCTGATTGAAGTTGTTCTAAAGCTTTATTGAAATCGAAATTTTGAGTCATTATGTCATTCCTGTTTTTGACATTTTACCGAAATGACACAGATTTCTAAACACTACCAAAATCATGGTAATAAATGTTCCTGTATTACGATACCCTCTGGCTCGTGCTCTAGCCGCTTGAAATAGACTATTTAAACCTTCCATACGAGCATTCGTATAAGTGGATGACCAGCGCTGTAAAATTCTCTCTGCATGCCTTTCCACAGTTGCAAGTGCTTTTCGAACGGGTTCTAACATCTCAATATCACCCAACTGCTCTTTTGCAAAATTAATGAAATACGTCAGCCTCCAGCGTGCAGCATGAGCGGTTTCAGCTTGACGTATCCACCTAAGTTGTTCCTTAATCCGCCAAGCTGTTGCTGTATTCAGGTCGCTGGATTCTAGCTCTGCAAGTGCTTCTTTTTGTTTCTCAGTAAATGAGCCATCTGCATTTTTTAGTACTGCCCAGCGCAGGCTCTTTGGATGCGGTTGGATTTTTCTCTCCGTTTTACGTACTTCATCAACCGCTTTAGTAAACAGTTGCACAACATGGAACCAATCAACCGTTACGTTAGCATCCGGGAACTCTTCCTCTGTTGCTGACAGAAAGGCTCTTGACATATCACACACGACTTCAAGTACATTATCTGCTTTGCCTTGATGCTCTGTCAGAAAGGACTTAAATCGCTTAACGGTTTCCTTACCTTTTCCGGGCGTAGCGAACACAACAGGCTTGTCTTTCTTGTCCATATCAATGAAAACAGTAACATAGTTGTGGCCACGTTTAGCCGCCGTTTCATCGAATCCAATAGCTTTAAGTGCTGACAAGTCCATCAATGCTAATGCCTTGCTGACGTAGTGTTTGATGATGCGCCAAATACGTTTGTCACGAATTCCAACATATTCAGCACATGCCTTAACCGGCATTTCACGAGCCGGTACCAATACAGATTGTTCGAACAATAACGTGAATTTACTACCCGCTCTCGCCCAAGGGACATTGACACGCTTAACGCCATGCTCAGCACATCGAGTTCTCGGGACGTTTGCTTTGATATAACAGTGATGCTGAAAGAAATTGAGATGACGCCAGGTCAGCGATTTAAAGTCATGTGCCGGACAAGCTTTTGAGCAAGTCGGGCAGGGATACAAGCTTCCTCGTTCAGCTTCAATTTCGAGAACAAGTTCATTAGGTGAGGCTGATATATCCAGGTGTTGGTTAACCAACTTCCAAGGCGCTTCTATACCAAGGCCGAGCATCAAAACTTGATTTCCATCCATGTATTTACTTCCAACTCTTGACTGCAAAACTGGGTTTATTATCTCAGAAATAAATCCATTAAATCCACACTAAACGACGAAGAGCCGTTAAAGCTGACACAAGACGTCACCACCTTGAGTGCTCGTATTACGGCCTACGGTAACGCGGCCCGCCACGATGCCGGGCTTTACTGGATACAAAAAGCAGAAGACGCGGCGGCTTTGTTCGGTACGTTAAAGCTGACACAAGACGTCACCACCTTGAGTGCTCGTATTACGGCCTACGGTAACGCGGCCCGCCACGATGCCGGGCTTAACTGGATACAAAAAGCAGAAGCCGTGGTGGCCTTGTTCGAGACGTTAAAGCTGACACAAAACGTCACCACCTTGAGTGCTCGTATTACGGCCTATGGTAACGCGGCCCGCCACGATGCCGGGCTTTACTGGATAAACAAAGTAGAGGACGTGGTGGCCTTGTTCGGTACGTTAAAGCTGACACAAGACGTCACCACCTTGAGTGCTCGTATTACGGCCTACGGTAACGCGGCCCGCCACGATGCCGGGCTTTACTGGATACAAAAAGCAGAAGACGCGGCGGCCTTGTTCGGTACGTTAAAGCTGACACAAGACGTCACCACCTTGAATGCTCGTATTACGGCCTATGGTAACGCGGCCCGCCATGATGCCGGGCTTTACTGGATAAAAAAAGCAGAAGACGCGGCGGCCTTGTTCGAGACGTTAAAGCTGACACAAAACGTCAACACCTTGAATGCTCTTATTACGGCCTACGGTAACGCGGCCCGCCACGACGCCGGGCTTTACTGGATACAAAAAGCAGAAGACGCGGCGGCCTTGTTCGAGACGTTAAAGCTGGCACAAAACGTCACCACCTTGAGTGCTCTTATTACGGCCTATGGTAACGCGGCCCGCCACGATGCCGGGCTTTACTGGATAAAAAAAGCAGAAGACGCGGCGGCCTTGTTCGAGACGTTAAAGCTGGCACAAAACGTCACCACCTTGAATGCTCGTATTACGGCCTATGGTAATGCGGCCCGCCACGATGCCGGGCTTTACTGGATAAAAAAAGCAGAAGCCGCGGCGGCCTTGTTCGAGACGTTAAAGCTGACACAAGACGTCACCACCCTGGAAGCGCTGATAAGCGCTTATGCTAATGTCGCCTTATTTTGTTCAATAAAAGATACAGCGGAAAAATACCAGTCTCGTGCTTTTGCCCTTTTAGACAACCTTGTGGAGAAGAAGGTCTTATGCGGTACCCTTGGCATACAAGAAGGTGAATCAAAGCCGGACTGTTTGACAATTGATTTTCACCACAGCGCATTAACGGGAAAAGCGGGTGTCCCGAAAATCAGCGAGATTATCACCACGGACGTGGCCGTCGCTGTTTTAATGAAGCACCTGAATAGTACAAAAGACCACAAAAATATTAACATGCTTAGGTTAATTACGGGGTATCGGCATGGCATTCATTACCGCGCGGCTTTTGAGGTGGTGCTCCGGAGGCAAAGTCGGGTTGCTCGATATGAGACAGATACTTCAAATCAAGGGTTGATGACAGTTTGGTTATCTTCAGTTAGCGGGTGATTGGATTGAATAATATCAAATGATGGCTTTTTTCTAATCCGGCGCGGCCCATTTAGAGCAGTCCATCTAAATGGTTTTTGTCCGAAAATGAGACAGCCGTTTTGAAAATGTGTATCAGTTTATCGGGGTTCTATCGGATACAGACTCACTTTAAGTGAGCAACATAGCATAGCTCGATAAAATCACTTAAAGTGAGCGGCGTGCTTTCGAGAATCGGTTAATGTGAGTAATCGCATTTTTATAAAATCATTTATTGTGAGCGGAAATTAGCGGATAAACGCGGGCAAACCGATTTATAAGCGCAGGCAACTTAAACCTTCCATCCGAGCATTCGTATAAGCGGATGACCAGCGCCGTAAAATTCTCTCCGCATGCCTTTCAACCGTTTCAGGCGCTTTTCGGACTGGTTCTGACATTTCTATGTTACCCAACTGTTTCTTAGCGAAATTAATGAAATACGTCAGCCTCCAACGGGCGGCGTGAGCGGTTTCAGCTTGACGTATCCGACGGAGTTGTTCCTTAATTCGCCAAGCCTTTGCTGTGTTTAAGTCACTGGTTTCTGGCGCTGCAAGTGCTTCTTTTTGCTTCTCTGTAAGTTGAGCCGTCTGCATTTTTTAATACTGCCCGGCGCAGGCTCTTTGGATGCGGTTGGATTTTTCTCTCCGCTTTACGTACTTCATCAACCGCTTTAGTGAACAGTCGCACAACATGGAACCAATCAAGCGTTACGTTAGCGTCCGGGAACTCTTCCTCTGCTGCTGACAGCAAAGCTCTTGACATATCACACACGACTTCAGGTACATTAACGGCTTTGCCTTGATGCTCTGTAAGAAAAGACTTAAATCGCTTAACGGTTTCCTTACCTTTTCCGGGCGCAGCGAACACAGCAGGCTTGTCTTTCTTGTCCAGGCCAATGAAAACAGGTTCCTGAATTCCAAGACCGAGCATCAAAACTTGAGTAGCATCCATGCTATTACCTCCAGTATTAAGGCGACAAAAAACTCCTGTTATTATCTCAAATATAATTTAGTTAAATCCACACTAAACGACGAAGAGCCATAATTAATAATGTATAAAAAATGATTATTTAGACCAGCCCGCAATCAGAATTAATATCCTTAAGCACTGCATTAATATTGAGGAATATTTATGAGTTATATTATTAATCATTTTCCGCAATTTCCTACCTTTAATTTTAATACCGCTTTTATGACCGCGGCAGGCATTATAGTCGCGGGTCCCGCCGGAGGCGTTATTGGTTACACTGTAGCGGCCGTTACTGAAAAATATAACGTTCCCGTTAACAAGTTTATGCACGGAATGATTGACGGCGGGTCAATTACAAAAGCTCAGGGATCAGCCGATAGTCCGTTACACAATTACACGGCAGGTTCAGAATCAGTCGCGGTTTCTTTTTCTGACGGCAATAAAGCTTTAATCAGATTACCGGCGTCAAAAATTAAACCGGATTCAGATAATTCAGGGGAGTGTGCTGAAAATAATGTAAACGGTTTGTATAAAGTTTCAATTAAAAATCTCCGCGGCTTACTGAATGACATGAGAACAGCCGGGGGTGTTTTTATTATTTTTACGCTCAATACTCTTCAAACTGACGCATTTCCAGCGTCCGGCTCAAACTTATCGATAAGAGACGCGGATTCAAACGATTCAGCGGCGTCAAATCTGACTGACAGCTCAGAAACTACGCTGTATAACGCCACTGATGTAACAAACGGAACTGCCGGTGAAAACGATGAAGAAGATATTAATGCGAGCGGTATTGCATTAATTGCCGGTGTAGCTATAACGTTTATGACCTTACTCACACTTCTCGGGGCGGGAGGGGTAGCGGCAAGGAGATGTACTGAAAATCCTTCCTCTGATCAGGATGAAAGGGCGCTGAGTAATCGAAATCCTCAACCGGGAGCAAAAAACGGCTCTTCAGCATCCTCAGATAGCGGTACCGTTTCCGCGGTCGGTGAATCAGTCAACACAACAAGTGAGCCGACACATTCTCTCTCAACAGAGCATCAATCAGTTATGCCGCCATTAAAACTGACTGCTTTGAATCAATCCGATACAGCCCGGTAATTTTAATTAGCCGCCGATAAGTTTTTCAAAAATTAGCGCGTTCAGACACAGTGCTGTACAGGGTGCATAAGTCGCCGGCTGAAAATTCTTTTTGACTTTGTCACATCAGATGTCATACCAGAGCGGGTCGGAAATGAATTAACGGCGGTTTTGTATATCGGTTATCAGGAGACTTTTATCAATAAAATCAATAAGGCACCGGACTGCGGCCTTACAGAGCCGCGGCAGCGGATAACGCAAATTAACTACATGAGAACACAGCAATAAGCTTGCCTTTGATGATTTTCAGCCTTTTCAGTTTTTTCAGTTTTTTCAGTTTTTTCAGTTTTTTCAGTTTTTTTATAAACAACATAATACTCGATGCTGCAGTTTTTAGAGCTTGATAAAAAATTGATTTAGCTATAGGTCAAACTACTGCTGCGACTCCATGCTAAGGCATCCGAAGCATAATCAGCATCACAACAGCAGTCTGAAGTGTTAGAGTGAACTCAAAGCTTATACTCGTCAAGCAGTTCATTATGTTTATTCGTAGCCTTTCAATTGTTACTCAATTTTTTGATGCATTAAATGTTTCGTTATCCTTGATTAAACCCTCATTAAAATTAACAAGAACTCAAAAAATAGTATTAGGAGCGATGATCACTGGAGTTATCATGACTGAGGCTTTGAACTGGGCAGCTTTTGAACGGAGAAGTTTAGGCGTTTTCAAGTCAACGGGCTTATGCTGGATATTCTACAAAGCTAAAATCCCTTGGCAGTACCTACTTCAAGCGAGTATTTGCAATATATTCAAACATTATCAATTAACAAACGGCCATTTAGATATTGATGATACCCATAAACACCGAGCTAAAAAAACGACTTGTATTGCAGGTGCACATAAAATCAAAGACAAACCGACAGGTGGGTATATCAATGGGCAAGAGCTGATATTCATGGTACTTGTCACCGATACGGTAACCTTTCCAGTTGGGTTTAGGTTTTATACCCCCGATCCGAATCTCGCCATTTGGAGCAAACGGGATAAAGAGCTGCAACGACAAGGTATCGCTAAAAAAGAGCGACCACAAAGACCCATGCCTGACCATGTTAACTATCCGACTAAACAAGCGCTTGCACTAGAAATGCTAAGAGAATTTACCACCGCCTTTCCAAACTTTAAAATCAAGAGCGTATTAGCCGATGCATTATATGGGACTGCTGATTTCATGGATAAAGCTGAAGAAATCACTCATCACGCTCAAATAGTCAGTCAATTAAGAACAAATCAACGAGTGAGCAGCAAGAACTCAAAAGCACGAGTTGATACCTATTTTAATCGTCAAAAAGGTGTTGAACTTCAACTGTCTATTCGCGGTGGTGAAGAGAAGAAAGTCACCATGATGGCTGCGAGGCTATATGTTAATGCGCATAGTAAACGGAGATTTGTTGTGGCGCTAAAATATGAAGGAGAAGAAGAATATCGTTACTTGATCGCTAGCAATATGTCATGGCATCACCATGATATAGCAAGACTTTATACATTAAGGTGGTTAGTAGAGGTTTTTATCCAAGATTGGAAAGCTCATTGCGGTTGGAACAAGTTGAGCAAACAGCAAGGTGTCGATGGTTCGGAGCATGGCCTGATCTTAAGCCTTCTGTGCGAGCATTTACTGTTGCAACATCCTGAGCAGTCTGTCCGGCTTAAAAACAAACACCCTGGGATGCCTGTGGGTTGCCTAATTGAACGCCTAAAAGTTGAAGCGCTTGTTGCTACGATTCAAGAAGTGGTATGTGCCAATGATCCAAATGCAGCATTAGAGAGCTTAATTACGGCACTCCATGATTCCTTACCAGAACGAGACTCTAGCAGGCATATGGCAGGTAGAGATTTAGGTCGTCAGGAAGAAATTCCTTCATTAAAATCCCATGCAAAAACATTTCAGAATATGGGTTATGCTGCATGATTGTCAATTAAGAAAAACTGCAGCATCGAGTAATACGTTCCGCCGTCTGGATTGATGCTCAAAAGTTTATTAGTTTGCGGTTGATACCGGGCTGAATTTACATTGACCTGATGATCCCCTTCAGATATCAGACAAACGGTCAAGCTTTGCTCTGGTGTATCCGGTGCATCTGCTTCTTGTAAGTACTCTTTTATAAGTTTATCTACGATTTCTTTGACGGTCGTTTCCCGGTTAACCTCATATTTTTTTACCTTACCGGTTAAATTTTTAACCTGAATTTGTTTGATACTTCCGGTGTCACAGGATCTCTTTTTATTATCATTATTTGTCACAAAAGCCTCCCGTGCGGCAGCGGCGTTACAATCTGTTCTTAACATAATCAACCTTATATTGTTATACGAAAATTTATTAATACTGATAGCACGTTCACGACCGCATGTTAATATGATAAAAAAGCGAAAATGAGCAACCGTAATGCATACGCAATAGAAATCATTATAATTCAGCGGGTTAAACCAAGAAGTAGTGACATTACAAGTTTATTAAATTAAATTAACGTTAAATAAAACCCTTAACCTCGCCTCTTAGCCGGAGCAGAAGATATCCATTAAATAATCAATAAGATACCTGTTTACAGTTGGATGCTTAATGACTGACTTCAGCATTTTTTACTGATACCAGGCCGGGATAGTCTTTGTCTGTAATATGATTTCAGCGAATAAAAATCGTTCCCGTCAGCGGTTGAAACGTTACGGGTAACTTCTTTGACTGCTGTCTTAGCAAGGGCGTTGACATCGTGAGCGATTTTTTTAGCGCGCCACTGAGCAAGACTCGGAAAGTTACAGGCGCTCATTATTTCAGGGTGTTTTTTTAAGACCTCTTCGGGTAAACCTTGTTTTAGGGTTGAGCTGGCGATTGTCGCGCAGTTGTTCGAGCGTAGCTGATATTCGCCGGGTATATTTACCTGATTGAAAAAATCGATCATTTTTCCGGTTTCCATACCCGTTAGTCTCACTACGTTTCTGCTCAGGTCGTTTGCCTTATAACGTTTTATCTCATTTTTTAATTTTGAAACCGTCGCGGCTTCTATGTCAGACTGAACTTCTTCCGGCTCATAGCCTTTTACGTCTCCGTCACTGTGATAGGAAAGGTAAGCTAACCCCTTAGCTGTTTTAACTATAATCGCGGAATGCGCTCCGCCATTAAAAGTCAGTAAAAGCGCGTCGCCCGGATTTTTGCATCGGGTTGCGACACTTTTCGCGACATCTTTAGCTTCAGAGTCATTTATCCTGCCTAAATATTGCCGAATTGTCGCCTTTACCCAATGAAAGACGCCGGAGAGCCAGTCAGTCACGTTTACCGTCGTCGTTGTTTTAAATTTTGCCGCATGAAATTGATTCTCGCTTTTTCTGAGTTGATATTTGTTATTCTTTGTGACTAAATGCCGGTCAGGTTTCGAAGAGGTTAACGGAGTTCCGTCGTCATCAATAAAAGAGAGCCGTGAGGTATAAATGTCGAATAATGCTGATAACATGATACCTCCTCAATTCTTTATGATTTATACTATATACCTGATGTGTGATTAATTTTTGGTAGGCATGACCATACCTTAGAATGTTTGGTTCTAAAAAATCCTATCTGAAGGATACGATCATGCCTGTCGAAGATTTTATCATTTATGTTTACTGTTTAGTTGATGATTTTTACCAGAGAGAAATAACCACTCCCTTAAGAACCCGTGGTAGAGCTCCTAAACTCACTGATTCTGAAGTAATTACAATGGAAATTGTTGGGGAATGGACTGGGCATCACACAGATAAAGGAATTTGGGAGTATTTCAAAGGGTATTGGTTACCCTTGTTTCCCGATTTACCTGCTCGTTCACAGTTTGCCAGACAAGCAAGTAACCTTTGGAAAGTGAAGCAATTATTTCATCAGTACTTATGTCATCAACTCAGAGCAGATACTTGTGATGTTCATTTGATTGATGGGTTTCCCATTGAGTTTTGTAAACTTACTCGTGTCAGAAAATGTAAAAGTTTTAAGGGATATGCAAGTTATGGCTACTGCGCCTCTAAGGATATGAAGTATTACGGATTTCATGGTCACCTTCTTGTAGATGAAAGAGGTATCCCTGTGGAATTGACTTTAACCGCCGCAAATGTTGATGAACGTGATGCCGCCTATGAAATCATCAATAATATCAAAGGACTTTTAATTGGTGATAAAGGGCTTATTAGACCAATACTCAATAACGACTGCTCTGAAGCTGATATTGACTTACAAACTCCATTACGGAAAAACATGAAAGATAATCGTCCTAAGTGGGCGGTTAAACAACTAATGAATGTTCGAAGAAGGGTTGAAACAACCATAGGGCAACTTGTTAAATATTTTGATATTGAACATGTTAACTGTCGAGACTTATGGCACTTAACCAGTCGAATGGGAAGAAAGGTATTAAGCTTAACCATTGGGGCTTACTTCAATATCGAGTTTGGCAGAGATGCAATGAAATTTGAGGAGATGTTGGCAATCTAATTACGCTACTGAACTTGCAACCCCCGTCATTCCCGCATGTTGTAAGCGGGAATCCAGTGCCTTTTTGCTCGGAAAAAGAAAAAGACGCTGGATTCCTGCCTTCGCAGGAATGACGAAACAAACAATTTCAATGAGTTATAGAATCACACATTAGATACTATATACAATCAAGATGATTTGAACATTAAACTTTGTTTACGCGCCTTTTAAATTAAGTCTTGCGGATCTCGGTCGACACTCCAGCGGCAACGCTTAGCGACCGCGAGCTGTTCTACTTCAGCTAATACCCGCTCAAACACTCGCTGCATCATTGGTCTTGTCTGAGTCTGAAACATTAACTGTCTCCTGAATTTTCCCGCTTTTTTATCCATCGGGGCGGGCATGGGGCCGATGACCTCGCAATGTTCATTTTGCGGCAGGCGGAGTCTGAATTCAGCGAGCAGGGCTTCGGCGTCCGCCGGGTTATGCGCCTGCGCTTTTACAAGCACCATATTCCACGCCGGCGGCAGCAGGGCTTGTTTACGCTCTTCGAGCTGACCGCGGGCGAACTCAGCGTAGCCTTTATACAATATTTCTCTTAGCACCGGATTATCGGCCTGACGGGTTTGCAGTAAAACCGTACCGGGTTTGGCGGCGCGCCCCGCTCGCCCCGCGACCTGAGTGTACAGCTGGCCGAAACGCTCCGGCGCTCTGAAGTCGGCGGAAAATAACGCGCCGTCAACGTCCAGTAAGCCGACTAAAGTAACATCGGGAAAGTGATGCCCTTTTGCCAGCATCTGGGTGCCGACTAATATCCTGTATTCGCCTTTGTGAATCGCGTTTAAGTGGGATTCTAACGAACCTTTTCGTCTGGTGCTGTCTCTGTCGATTCGAACCACGGGATATTTTGGGAATAACTGCCGCAGAGCTTGCTCAAGCTGCTCGGTACCGAGACCCTGCCCGGCCAGCATGGTGCTGCCGCATTGATGACATTGCTTAGGAATCGCGTATTGATTGCCGCAGTGATGACAGCGGATCTCACCTAATGACTGATGCAAGGTAAAAAAAGCGTCACAGCGATCACACTCGTGTAAATGCCCGCATTCGTGGCAAAGAAGCGCTGGCGCGTAACCCCGGCGGTTCAAAAACAGTAACACCTGATTACCCGCGTCAAGATGAATTCGAATTTCATTGATTAACGCCGTTGATAACCCCGCTTTCAGAGGCTGATTTCGAATATCAATGATCCCTTGCCTGATCTTTTGCGCCGCGCCCGCTCTGCCGGTGAGTTGCAGATGCTGGTATCGCTCAGACAGCGCGTTACTCAAGGTTTCTAACGACGGCGTCGCTGAACCTAAAATGGTCGGAATACGCTCCAGCTGACCACGCATCACCGCTAAATCACGGGCGTGGTAGCCGACGCCTTCCTGCTGCTTAAAGCTGCTGTCGTGCTCTTCATCCAGGATAATAATCCCGGGGTATTTCATCGGCGTAAATAAGGCCGAGCGAGTGCCGATAATGATTGCGGCCTCGCCTTCACGGGCTTGCTGCCACGCGATTAAGCGTTGCTTGTCGGTTAATCCGGAATGAATGACACTCACGGTAACATCAAAGCGGCGGCGAAAGCGGCCGATGGTCTGCGGTGTCAGGCCGATTTCCGGTACCAGCACTAAGGCCTGCCTGCCTTGCTTTAAAATGTTTTCGATGACCGCGAGATAAACTTCGGTTTTACCGGAACCGGTAACCCCTTCAATTAACGTGGTTTTAAAGCCTTGTTGCTGGGTTAATGCGGCAACGGCAACGGCTTGTTCTGAATTGAGACGGTGCGGCGTCTCACTTAACGTGAGCGCAGTTCGCCAGTTTAGATCGAAACCGGCGGCTGTGATTTTTGATTCGACCCAGGCTTTTTCTGTCATGACCTTCAATGCGGACTTACTGAGCGCTAATTCGTTAAATTCGGCAGAGGTTAAATTTTGTTGTCTGAGGGTTTCTAATAACTTTTTTTGCGCCGGAGAGCGTCTTAGCGTGCCGGGTTCAATTTGTTTTCCTGTTTCAGTTAAGCAATACTCTGATTGACCTTTAAATTCACTGTCCGCTCCTTTTCTTAATGATACCGGCATCGCCTGGCTGAGCATCTGACCGTGACTGGTAAAGTAATATTTCGCCGCCCGGTCACACAGGCGAGCCAGCGACTCAGGAAGAAGGGGGCGTGTATCCAATAACTCAGTAACCGGCTTGATCCTGGACTCATCAAGCTCACAAAATGGGGTGATGTTTAACACAATACCAATGTGATGCTGCTTTCCAAACGGCACTTTTACTCTTGAACCTATGCCGGCTTGAGACAGAAGCTCATCGGGGAGTAAGTAACTGAATCTTTGCCTGAGCGGAACAGGTAAAGCGACATCAACATATTTGGGCATATCAGGCTTGTTATCGGATTAAGTGTTATAAGTCTATTCGGCTTAGCTATCGCGGGCTAGAAATATTTAGGTTTTTTGTCTGAAAATAAAAAGCCGGATTAACGTAAAGTCGATAATCCGGCTCTGCGGTTATGAATTTCGGTGACGATTAAAGATCTCTTTGGTTGATAAAGTCAGAGAGCTTGTCGTAGTCCAGTAAATACAAGATAGTATCGCTGGCCGGAGCGTTGACTCTTAACTTCCCTTCCGAGATCACATCACCGGATTCGACGATTTTACCAAATCTCATCACGCCGGCGGTTTCGGTAAAGAACATCTTAGGGCTGAGTTCAGGGTTCATGCGAATGATAGTATTCGGAATATCGATTTCTACAAACCCGTCAGCCTGAGGTCTTTCTCTCCATGAGCCGCGAGCGAGTACGAAAGGATTTCTGACGTTAGTTTCGCTGTTGTATTCAAGGTTTGTACGATGACGATAGAACTCTTGTCTTAAGTTCAGCGGGAACTGAATGAATGCTACGCTGCCGTCATTGTCTAAGCGGGCAACGATGTGACCGTTCTTGTCAGTGTGCAGAATCGGCATAACCGGAACGCCTCTCTCCTCGGGCATCAGGGATTCGGTATCCTCGAAAGTATCAGCCTTATCAACACTAAAGTGCCATCTGCCGGAATCAATGCTGAAGAAGTCGTCTTTAGGCACTAATGCCGTTGCCGAGTTACATACCGTTCTGAGTAAGTAGTCGCGATTACAGTCCTCACGATCCGGCAGCAGGTAGCTATTCTGAGCGCTGCGCAGTATTAAATCAAAGGCTAAGCTGTTGCCCGGGAATAAGTCCAGAATATCGTACATTTTATCCCAGACTTGAATGTCTGAGTGCATCTCCAGTAACGCCGGAATGGAACGCCCGGAAATCTCATACTGCTTTCCTTCAAGGTTGTAGCTGAAAGCCGGAACATTGACACTGGTTAATTTGATCTGATCTCTGTTCGCGTAAGGGGTGACGCTGGCGCGGGAGAATTCAAACTGACTGCCGACAGGCAGCCATCTGTCATTAACCAGCACCAGTGAGTTACCTAAATCATGACCGGGTAATCGGCCGAAGTTCAGCCTTTCTTCGTCCAGTGTATTTTTATGTGATATCAGTCTTGACTTAGCGTCCTGCCCGGTGCCGCCTGAGTGGTTGATACGCTCAACTTTATAAGAAAGCTCAAAATCATCGTCGGTATTGGTATCAGCAAGTAACGTGAAACGGTTGAGCCTCTGGTTTCTGTTCAGAAACTGATTGCTAAAATCAAGAGGCTGAGCGCTGGCTTTCGCCAGCATCAGCTTAACGTTTTCACTGCGTATAAAAGCATTTTCCGCAATTCTTCTTAGTCCCTCGTAAAGCATCGCAAGGCGTGTGCCCTTTAATCTTTCTTCCGAGCGGCGGAAGATATCGACGATATTTGCCGGCACGCCCTGTGGTGTGGCCGATGAAGCGCTTTGCTCATTATTTTCTTCTTCCGTCAGGCGCTTAATTTCCGCCAGCTCCGAAGCCATAATTCGCATACCGTCACCATTGAGCTGGTAGTTATGAATGATAGCCATTCCTTCGCTGTTGCTCATGTCGTCATCACCGGTTACCGCTGTCAGTGTTTCCATGTTTCGGATCATCATCTCAGTGTAGACGACACCCATTTGATAAACATGAGTCGCATCACTGACCTGCTCCGGGGTTGATTGTTCATTTTCTATGATGGCCAGAAAATCATCATCACAAGGATGAATTCTCGTCATCATTTTACGCTGAATTTTCGCGATGGCTTCATCTAACTCGTCGCCGAGCTCTATAAAGCTCTGAACCATGCTGGTCATCGGAGTGATAAGGTTACAACCGGCCGGAGAAGACATGGTATAAGGCCGCCTGACCGGCGCGTTCAAGGTTTCATCTTGCGACTGCTCCGTGACTTCGGCTGTCAAAGGACAACTTAACGCGTCAGCCTCCGGGACATTTTCTAATGTGAATTGACCGTCGGTTCCGGAAACGGCTTGCACTTCATCTTCATCACAACTCATATTGGAATTACAGTCCGTACAGACTTTGACGTTACTCAAGCGGTTGTTGATTACGGTGCCGGGGATTGACACGACCTGAGGTTCGTCTGGAACGACGGGAACAACAACCTGTTTGTCGTTATCACTGCCGCCACAGGCGGCAAGCAAGGTTGTGACGGTTAGGGCCAATATTGTTTTATCGGGTGAAAATCTCATTGTGTGACTCCTTTTTACACAATTTACAGCAAATACAGCTAAAACCAGTTATATGACAGGCATTTATAAAAGTAGAAGAGTTATTTTGTTTTCGCTAATCGGCCACATAAATTAATTTTTTAAATTGAACAGGGGGAGCCGGCAGATCAAAAGACACCGATTTAAATTTCAGCGCTTCATTACTTCGTATCTGGATATCGGCAATGTTAAGCCGTAACAAATCGGAAAGTTATTTCTCTGAGGTATCCGGCGGCTTTTGCTAAATTAACCAAAGGCTCTCTACTCCGGCCATGCGGAGTGACGCCCTGAACTCTGTGCCGATGATGTTTATAACTTTTGATGGATTTTTTAAGTTGATACTGGCTATTTCAGATAGAAGTACCAAACTTTAAGCCAGACATGATCCTCTCGTAATCAATAGGAAGCCGCTATGGAAAGTAAATACTTTAGATTGTTGTTTTTCATTTCACATCTCTTTTTTGTCTGTGACGCTTATGGAAACACAAAACCTATTACTGTTTTTACCGCAAAGCAAATTTACACAATGAACCCGATGCTGCCTGAAGCTACTGCTGTTGCCGTGCAGGACGGAAAGGTTTTGTCGGTGGGAGATGTTGCTTCTTTTCAGTCCTGGTTAAAGGGGAAAAGCTATAAGGTCGATGATCGCTTTAAAGATAAAATCATCACTCCCGGTTTTATTGAGCCGCACGCTCACGGAATTCTCGCCGGTATGCTTTTCAGGTTGCCGTCGCTGAGTACATTTCCTATCCCGAGGCTGGATGATAAAAAAACACAGGCCGTAAAAAACAAACAAGCCGCTATGCTGAGATTAAAACAATACGCCGCGGCGCTAAAAAGTAAGACCGAGCCGTTAATCGTCACGGGCTATGATGTATTAGCTTTGGATGATGGTAAGTTTTTATTGGATAAGCAAGTGCTTGATAAGATTTCTAATACTCATCCAATCGTAGTGATGGACGCATCTTTCCATAATACTTTCGTTAATAGTGCCGTGCTCGACAAATACCATATCACAGCCGCGGAAGCTAAGATTTCCGGAGTACAGCTGGGGAAGGATGGCAAACCGAATGGGATTTTTAACGGCGTTATTGCTTCAGCTGTTATCATTGACAAAGTTTTTTCTGACATTGTTGACGCTGACGATGCCCGAAAAAGTCTGCGGTACATCACTAAATTAAGTCGTAAATATGGTATTACTACCACCAGTGAATTAGCGATGGGAATTGTTAACTGGGATAAGGAACTGTCTGCGAATAAACAATTTTATGATTCGGATCAGACCCCGATGCGAGCCGTTGTTGTTTCTTTCTCCGGGTCGCTCATCAAAAAATACGGTGCAAACGCGCTAAATGAACTTAACCGTTTGCAGGCTCAGAGTAATGACAAGCTGATATTTAATGGCGTCAAGTTCTTTTCTGATGATGCCTTTCTCAGTCTGACGATGAAAATGAAACCTCCCGGTTATTTTGATGGCCATCAAGGTCGATATTTAACTCCTCCGCAAAAGCTGGCTAATCTGATGTTGCCGTGGTGGAAGGCGGGTAATCACATTCATATTCATTCAAATGGCGACGGGGGAAATCAATCAACACTTGACGCTCTGCAAAAATTGCAGGACATTAAACCCCGTTTTGATCATCGTTTTACCTTTGAACATCTTGGCAGCGTTAGCTATGAGATGATTCGAAAGATGTCGAAGTTAGGTGCGATAGCAAGCCTTAACCCTTATTACCTGTATCTGCGTTCTGAGTTAAACCAGCCTTATATTGGTTCAGACAGGGCATACAGCACACTTCCTTTGGAATCTTTAATAGAAAATGGAGTGCCTGTTTCTTTGCATTCTGATATGCCTGTATCACCACCGTTACCATTAGAAAAAGTATGGATTGCGGTCAACAGATTGGGACTTTCAGGAAAGGTGAGAGGCGCGCCAGAAAAGGTTAATGTGCACCAGGCGATGAAAATGATCACCATTGACGCCGCTTATACTTTAGGCGTTGAAGACAAAATCGGAAGTATCGAAGCGGGTAAATTTGCCGATTTTACGATTCTGGATAGCGACCCCTTCAAGGTGAATAAAAAGGACATCAGAGATATTCATGTCTGGGGAACCGTATTTTCAGGAACAGTATATCCGGCAAGCGAAATTCATTAGAAAATTTAACTTTTACTTGTTCGTGATTGATATATCAGTTAGAATCTCGCGCTTTCGGATACCGCTGGTAAGCGGCATTCGTACAGAGACAGCAAAGAATTTTAACGCATGTGGTGCCCAGCTTCGGGCTGGGAAGGCGACATGGCCTTATTTTTGAGGTAACCCAGATGAAAAAAGATATCCACCCGGAATACGAAGAAATCACAGCAACCTGTACTTGCGGTAATGTAATCAAAATCAAGTCCACTCTAGGTAAAGATCTGCACTTAGACGTTTGCGGCGCGTGTCATCCGTTCTACACAGGTACTCAGAAAGTTGTTGATACCGGTGGTCGTATCGACAAGTTCAACAAGCGTTTCGGCGCGCTTTCAAACAGGAAGTAATTTCCGCTTTGAACTGAACCGCACAAAGGCGCTTTATGAGCGCCTTTGTTGTATTCGAGGAAAATTCTGGTTAACCATGAGACCGGGTTCAGAGTAATTGCCCGTGCATGTCAGTTTGGGGTGTTATACTCTAAAACCCCGTCAAAGCTGGTTTGTATGAGGAGATTGCTTAAGGGATAAAGCAATAAAATCACTCCCGGCTCCGTTTTTTCACTCCGATTCCATTTCGCGCGAAATTTGAAGAATTGAAAATCTTGCCTAGACTTTTAATCAATATAGTTTTTTCAGGCTAAAGAAATGTACAGTATTGATTCGACGATCCCTTTGACACTTTCAAGTGAAGAAGTTTTACAACTTGCGGATTTTCAGATAACCGGTAAGGATAAATTCAAGGAATTTACGGCCGGATTTAAAATTGATTCGGATCTTTTGCTCTGCGATCAGTGGAACAGTCTTGACGGCTCAATGTCAGACTCCATCGCATACAGTCTGAATTTCGTTATGCTTGAAATGCTTCCTCATTGTTATGATATCAATCACTTAAGTAAGATAGGCGGTTGTCTCGGACTGACGATAAATGGCGTCGGAGATTATTCTGTCTACGAACTGAATCAACGCGTTGTTGTTCTGACCGGACTCCCGACCGATTTACAAACAAATCAGAGTATTTGTGATATTGCCATTGCGCCTGAGGTTTTTGTTTCATACCTGAGAGGACTGCTGTTAAGCCTTTCCGAAGACATTCTGGAAGGTGATGATGAAGATGAAAACCGACAAATCAGTGATACGGAATTACAGCTCTATGGTATGCCCTCAGGCGGTAAAAACAGTCAATGCCATCAGGATAGCGCAGCATGCGCAGCGGATAAATCCACCCACGTCAGTTGCACCGCAGATACAAAGGTATGCGGTGCCGATTACAACTCTCATTCTCACTGCACCGGTGACTATAGCGCGTGCGGCGCCAATGTCGACGCCGGAACCAATTGCAACATAGATACAAGCGCCTGCGGTGCGAATGTGTCGGCGGGCAGGGCTTGCGCCGGCAATATCGAAGCCTGCGCCGCTAACGCTTCAGCGGGTACTATCTGTGCCGGTAACGCTGCCGCGTGCGGCGCTGCGGTATCCGCCGGCACGGCCTGCGCGGGTAATGCCGCGGCATGCGGTGCTGACGTAGACGTAGCTGACGGATGTGCCGGTAAAGCGACGGCTTGCGGCGCTGACGTGTCTTTCGGCGGGTGCGGCGCGAATGCTGACGCCTGCGGAGCTAGAATTTTAGATACCTGCGGTGCTCATGCCGGCGCGTGCGGCGTTGATATTGACGATGGTGATCCGGTAAGCGCATGCGCGGTTAATGTTATCCCCGGTTTGCCTTCTTGTTAACCATGTTAGTCATAAACACTGATACAGGGAAGTATTTAAATGGGGAAAAACCAGCTACTCCGGGTGAAACAAAAAGCTCGATCAGTCGTCCAGCTCTACGGTGCTAAAACCTATAACGGAAAACTCAAAGTTTCAGACTATAATATTCCTGTTTTTCTGAAAGACGGCGCTGTTCTGTTGTTTAATTCATGCAGCCGGGCTCTGATCAAGCTCAGTAAGGGCGAGTATTTAAAATTAAGTGACCCTGAAACTGATTTAAAAGAATCCTTCCCCGATAAACAGCTTCACTCTTTAATATCCAATCAATTTATTGTTCCGAAAGAAAAAGACGAGTTAGCCGCGCTTGAGAGAAATTATAATCTTGTTCGTCAAAATGACTCAGCTTTAAATCTCACCATCGCACCGACGTTTGACTGTAATTTAGCATGCGGATATTGCTTTCAAGGGCTGGATAAAGCCAAAAGTAAAATAACGCCGGTAGTGAAAGATGGCATCTTAGAGCATATAAGAAATCAAAAAGCGCGTTTAGAGCAGCTCAGCGTCACCTGGTATGGCGGCGAGCCCCTGATGGCTAAGCCGGGTTTATTAGATTTGTCAGATGAATTAATTTCTTTTTGTGATTTAAACTCAATCAATTATTCGGCGTCCATTGTCACCAACGGGTACCTGCTGACCAGAAAAACGGCTTCGGAGCTATGGAGCAGAAGGGTTACCTGGGCGCAGGTAACCATAGACGGCATGCCTGAGACACACAATAAAATGCGGCCGAAAGTTAACGGTAAAGGCAGCTTTGAGAAAATCACAGAGAATATTAAGGATGTCTTAGTTAATACACCGATGGCGATTCATGTCAGAGTCAACGTGGGTCAGGATAATATTGAACAGTGTGAGGAGTTATTACACTTTTTTCATAAGGAAATGCCGTTATCCACCGGCCGGTTCAAAGTGTATTTCGCGCCTATTGACGCGTCCACGCCGGAAAGCGGCTCCGCGTTTGAACAGTCACTGAGCCGTAAGGTATTCAATGAAAAACTGAGACAGCTGACGGCGCTCGGGCAGAAATTAGGGGTGATTAATCCGACTGCCGCGCCAAACTCTATTCTGGGAATGTGTGTGGCCGTTCAAAAAAACGGATTAGTGATCGCCGCTAACGGTGACGTTCACAAGTGCTGGGAAACCATGCACGACTCAACCAAGAAAATCGGTACTATTTTTGAAATAAATAAAGCGTTTGCCTCATACAATAATCAGCTGTGGCGGCATTGGTCACCCTATGACAATGAAACATGCAGAAACTGTAAAGTTATCCCCATATGCGGCGGCATGTGCGGTCATCGATTTGTCTATAACGATCAGAATGATGAGCATTCCACTCCCTGCCCTGACTGGAAGTGGAATACCGCGGAGAACATATTCAGCCGGGCGCTTCAGAGGGGAACGGTCGCGGAAGATGACTGGCTTGAGGAGCAGGCGACAATTGACACCGAGGTTTCCGGGAAAAGGCACAACCGGGTCAGTCTCAGTCAGATTCAGGCAGATTTAAAAGACAAACTCCGGCGCTTAGGCTTAAAGGATGATTCACTGATACAAATCAGGCAAATAGGCTGACCTTATGCCGAGGTTATTCAGAAAGCATTTTCTTGACCACTATGAGCGTCAGCAAAGCTTAGAATATCACCTGCCTGAAAGGTACTTTCCGTTTTATCTTCCCGCCGTTTTTTTAATCTCCGCCGTTTTATTAGTCATCATCTGCTGGCTGTTTTTCGCCAAAGTTGAAGTGCATGTGAAAGCAAAAGGAATGATTCTGCCGGTAGGAGGCGTCATCGAGAATATCTCCGTCGGTGAAGGCAGGATCATAAAAGTTTTTGATTATCCCGGCGGCGTGATAGAAGCCGGAGATCCGCTATTTACTTTATCAAACCCGATCTCGGCTCAGAAGTACCGCGCTAAGGCGGACATTTATCAGGCACAGCAGAAACAACTTGCGAGCAGCGCTAAAAAAATCCGCAATGATTATGACAAGCGGGTCGAGATCCTTAATAAGCAAAAAGCACGGGTTTCTGAGAAAATAACGCATCTGACACAGCTGTCAGATAAGTTTCAGGGTGTGATTGATAAGTATGAAAAAGTGGTATCTGAATCAGTCCGTTTACAAGAAGTCGACCTTAAAAAGATAAAGGCGACGTATCAGTTATATTTACAAAAATTAAAAGCGCTGGAAAAGAAAGGCTTTACCAGTGAGATATCCGTGATTTCCGTGCTGACACAGTATGAGTCTTTAAGCCAGAATTTAGCGGATCTTCAGCAGCAGGTTCCTCAGCTGAATCTGAGTGTCACTAAAGAGTGGCAGGCATTACTCAATCTCGAAGATGAGCTGACAAAAGAGCAGATTAATTTTCATAAGAATCTGGCGGACTTTTCAAAATTTGATTTAGAACTGGATGAAAAACTTTCCGCGCTCGAGGTGAAGCGGCAACAAGCCAGACAGGAGTTAATTTCACTTGAGCACCGGAACTGGATTGAAGCGAATATTTTCACTGAATATGACGGGCGGTTACTGGAAAGAAAAAAACGCGCGGGACAAATTTTACTGAAAGGAGAAAGCGCATCGTTAATCAGCCTGAGCAAGCAGCGAAAAAAGCATTTATTAATCGTTTCTGAACAAGCGAAGAAAGGTGAATTACTTTTTGTTATTGATGATCAACATTATCGGTTCGCTGTATCAGACCTTAAATCTTTAAGTTTTTTGCGACAGTTACGACAAGAGTTAGCCGCGCACGAAAAAATAAACAATGTGGAAATCAAAGGCAGCACCGTTGCTTTTGAGTTTTTAGGTAAGCATATTTTTCTGAGAAAATACCGTTTATCTGATCAACACGATATACCTGTTTTCGCGAGTTTGCAGCACATCGGTGACAACCGCGCCGATAGTGATTTAGTGAATATCGCAATCGTCAGATATGAAGACGCGAAACTTGTCAGCCGGGGCAACCGGGCTTTAATCAAGCCCGCCTATGAAAAACACCTGATCGGCGCGCAGCTTCGCGGAGCGGTCGAAAAAGTGAGTCCTTACGCGCTCACTCAGATCCAGTCTTACTCATTAATCGGTAATTCGGACTTAGCCAACAGAATTATCGGTAATAAAAACGGCGTCATCGTGTTACTGGAGTTAAAGAAAAACGCTATGGGCAAATATGACTGGGGAGGCAAAGCGCCCGTCAGACCCATTTCCGCGGGCGTGCCGACGGACACGTTAATTACGATTGAGAAAGTGCCGCCGATTTTAGTGGTCATACCGTATATTGCTAAGCTCTTTACAGGGAACAGTTAACAAGGAGAAAGTTATGGTTTTGAAAATGAAAAGTTCGTCCGATACAAAACGATTCGATCTGAGTCTGCTGCGGGATTTTGATGAGAGTGAAAATGTAAAATCAACCTATGACTATATCAGAAATAACTGGCGAAATGACGAGACATATAAAACATTAGGTTTAAACTCAATCCAGTCAGACATTGTTTATAAAACCGAAATTGAAGATCAGGCCGCGAGAAGCTGTCTGGATTTTCATTTTGAGCGGTTTTTTGTTCCGACAATGGGAGAGATTCAAGCGGACGGTTATTTCACCAATATCACCGGCAGCGTGCATTTTAATCACCTCAACGTAGATGTTTCAGGCCCGTTACTCATAGAATGCATTCATCATCAAAGTATTTTTTCCATACTTTATTGCGTTATTACCCGGCTCAGCAAAGAGTTTGGTTACGATAAAGTCTTCATGATGCATCAAAGAGAACAGCCGGATGCCAGACTGGTGTTCCAGCGCGGGCTTTTTAAAAATTTATATAACGTCGAATTACAGTTATATGAATTTAAAAAAATGCGGTCCTGGTATAAATCATTTAAGTCCGCCGTTGATGATAAATCGATAGTGATTTACTTCGGCGATCTGCCGCCTAAAGCATTCCCTGAAGAGAGTAAAAACGCGATTCCTAAGTCTATGCGCTTAACCTCAGGCGCTAAAAAGGCGACGCAGAAAGTGAATCGGCTGTCTGCCGCGGAAAAAATGTCACAACACATAGGCGCGAGTCATTATTTTTGTAATATCGATCAGAGGCAAAACGTATCTTTAGATCCCGCGGACGCTCAGGAGCTGTCCTGCCCTATTGAGTCCTGGGTATTTTGGCCCGGCCTCGGAAGCCTTTATGAGTCATAACCGGGAGCAACTGTCACTCAATAAATTTTGCCGGTTTATCAGTGAGGTTATTCTTGTTCCTTCACCTCCCGGCGGAAAAACAATACTTCATTCAGGACGATTAGCGGACTGGCAGAATTATTTAAGTGATAAACTGGGCTGTACGCTCGTCCCTGTTGAATCAAAAAAACGGCAGTTAAAAAACGCCGGTTTACTGCTTGCGTATCATACAAAAAAAGGCGCGGTTTTAATCAAAAATCCGATTGAGATTTTCAGCCGTAACCCGAGCAGGATGTTGTCGTTATCAACGGGAGAAGAGCAAAAGCTTCATCAGGCGGACACTGAGCATTTAACCGATTTATTTTTAGTCACCGACGACCTGAACTGGAAAGATAACGTCAGTGTCGACTCGATCATCGAGTATTTGCAATTTCCGACACAAAAAGCGAATCAGCAGCTGATAAAAGTAAGCTTTTTATCAAGCCTTTTAATCAGCCTGCTTTATATGTCCGGGTTAGACACTCTGAACTTTATAGTGCCTTCTCATTCTTTTGTCAGTTATTTTAATGTACTGATACTGGTCTTATTCATCATCGCTTTTTTCTGCGCCAGCCGTTACTTACTTCACCGGGTTCAGATTTGGCTGAACTCGGTTACCGCGCAGCGAGAGCAATACCTTTATTTATCGATGTTAAGCCATCTGCCTATTGAGAAACATACGCATTTTAACGACTTAATCGCCGAGGCTTCCCAGCTCGGAGCGCTCCGGCTCGGACTGCGTAATATATTCGCCGGCTGCGTCGCGTTAATTCCGTTAGCTATCAGCATCTTTTATCGGATGCCTTTTATATTAGTGATTATTCCTGTACTGCTTACATTAACCCTGAGCTTGATTGAGCTGTTGCGGAAAAAAGAAGTCAACCGACTGTCCGGTCAGCTCTCCTCAAATCAGCTTCAGTCACAAACCGTGTTGTATCAGGCGGTGAGTAATATAAAGCCGAATTTATATTACGGAAGAATCAATCAAGCTTTTGATAGTTACAAGAGTAAGGTAATCGACGGTTTACGTTGTGATTACGACTTAAAATCCCATTCGCATCAGACGGAATTAAATTCGCAATTGTTACAAGGTCTGGCGCTGGCCGCGACCATGCTGATTACTGAGAAATTCATTTCTTATTCCGGTGAGTCCCCGGTGCTCACTATCGGCGGCGCTTATATCATGCTGTACCTGACCAACACCATTTTCCGGGCTTTTCCCCGACTCATTAAGGTCATTGAGATCCGTCAAAGTATTGAGCAGAAAGTTAATCTGCTCGAAGGCGCGCTCAATGACATCGTCAGCTCAGAAAAAGACAGTAAACGCAATCTCACTAAACCGGAGATCAGTTTTCATGAATTAGCGCTGCCCCATAACTGCGTCTTTTCAGGTAAAGACACGTTATCAATGGAATTGCCCGCGAATTCTCTGATAGAAATAAGGGGAAAGTCAGGCGCGGGAAAGAGCACGTTCTTACGTTGCCTCTTAGGTCTTGAGCGACCCGCATCAGGTTCGGTCACTATAGCCGGAGTCCGCTCCCGCGAATTAACCGATTCCCAAAGAAGCCTGCTGTTCGCGTATTTAAGTCAGGACACGCGGCTTGTGACAGGGTCTTTGCGTGATAATCTGACGCTCTTGTGTGGGTCAGGCGTTACTGATGACGAGATTTGGGAGCAGCTTAAAGTCGTGCGGATATATGAAAAGTTTAAGGCGCTGCCGTTAAAACTCGATACACCGGTCATGTCTTCGGGGAGTTCATTTTCTACCGGCGAATGCCAGAGAATACTGTTAGCTCAGCTGCTGTTAAAACCCGCGAAAATCATAGTGCTGGATGAGGCTTTATCAGGGCTTCCCGCCGAAAACGAAATTGAAATCATCAAAAATATCCGCGAGCGTTATCAATTTATTTTTCGGGTCAGTCACCGTCATGATGTCAACCTTGAGCCTGACTACGTCATACCCCTGGGTGATGAACTATGACCGGCGTAACTAAAACGCCGATACGCCTGCAACATCATCCCGCTGAGTGCGGCTCGGTGTGTTTGGGTATTGTTCTGGAATGGCTGGGGGAAAGCCTGAGTAACAGCAGGCTGAGAAATTTGTGCGGTATAGGGCGGGACGGCGCGAACATCAGACAATTACAAAAAGGGGCTCAGGAGCTCGGGTATTCAGCAAGCGTTTCTAAAAAAGGCATTAATACACTAAAAAAGCACAACTCACCTTTGATTATTCATTGGGATCTGAATCATTTTCTGGTGTTCGAAGGCATTATCAACGGGGTTGTTTATCTGAACGACCCCGCGGCGGGCAGGCGCGCGATTCCGCTCGGCGAATTTAAAAAGCATTTTACCGGCATCTGTATAGAAATAATCCCCGAAAGCGGCGGCGTAAACCCCGCTCAGGATAAACTGACCCGTTATCAATACTTTTTTCCGTTACTCTGGAAGCAGTCATGCAAATATTTATTACTCCCGGCTTTCATTTTTGTTACTTTAGAACTGTTGTACGCCGGCATTTTTCACGCGTATTATGACTATGCCGTAGCGAATGAACTCAGTAAATGGGTCGGAATTATCGCGTTATCGGCGATGGTGATTGTTGTATTGCGCTACCGGATATACTCAGCCTTTTCAAAGTCTAAAGTGAATCTTATTCAAGACCTTGAGTTCAGACTGAACTCATTTTTTGTTGATAACCTCATTCCTAAGAGCGTTCAGTTTTTTGAGTCTCATTATGACGGTGAGATCAGCTACAGAATTACGCAGTTAAGGACTGTTTCGGTAAATTTAACCGTCGCTTTTTTCAGTATCGCAGAATCATTGCCTTTTTTAGTTATTTCACTGCTCATTATCTTATTTGTTAATCCGCCGTTATTTTTAGTGTTATTTCTGCCTTATTTTCTGCTGATGGGTTACCGGTATAACATTCACTATAAGTTGAGAGAACACCAGATTAAGCAAGACATGGCTCAAAGCCGGTTCAGATCAAGCCTTAATCAACGGCTTTTTGATCTTGAGCGCTTTAAGGCCATGGGGCTCCGGTCAGTTTTATTTCCGCCTTTAAAAGCCAAAGCGCTGGAACAACAAAACGCGCAATTCTCATATCAAAAGTCATTGGCCCTTTATCAATCCCTGTCACAGGCGTTAGACAGCATTACCCTGCCCGCGGTGTTATTTTCCTCCTCATATTTGTTACTCACTAAGGGGCTGACTTTCGGCGCTTATTCTTTTACTTACATGCTCGGGTTAGTGCTGATCCCGAAATTGAAACAAATTCAGGACAGGTTTGATACTTATATACAAACAAAAGATCTGGCGAAGGATTCAGAAGAATTTTTCACCGGTGAGGATGAACATGAACTGGCGCCGCAAAGTCCACCCGAAGAACCCTTAACGGATAAAAAGGCCTTGTTTCAGGCTTATCAGCTGGGATTTTCGTACAATGAAACACAATCAAGTTTACTCAGAAATATCAGCTTATCCGTGTATGAGGGTGATGTTATTTGTTTCATCGGCGAGAGCGGCTGCGGTAAAACAACGCTCTTGGAAGTGATGTCAGGACAACGCAGACCGACAGGCGGTAATATGCTTTACAAACAGCGGGATGCCTATCGGAGAGTTGACTCGGGTTTTGTTTTCGCGCATGAAGAGGTAAAGGGTAATCTCGCTGACTTTTTATTCGCGGATAACACCGCGGATGAGGACAAAATGAGAGCGGCGCTCGAACTGGTTGAACTTGAAGCGAAATTTGATTTTGAAATTGAAAAAGGGGGGATGACTCCGGACTTGCTCGACACATTAAGCGTGGGTGAGAAACAAAGGTTAAGCTTAGCGAGAGCATACTGTTTCAATCCGAAGGTCATTTTCTTCGATGAAGCTTTCAGCCATGTCGATATCGCGACAAGCTCAAAAATACTTTCCCGGATAAAAGATCAGAAAATCACTATGATCATGGCGACACACCGAAGTGAGATACAACAGCAAGCGACCAGAAAGTTTGTTATTCAATAGGTAAGGAACTGACCATAAGTTTTCTGACATTTTCTGATGCCCGTCTTTACCGCGCTACAGCGTTGCGATTTAATCGTTTTCAGAAATCCTCATTACCGGACTGACATCCCCTGACGCCGAAAACATTTCCTTATCAGGAAATGTTACAAGTGTTAGTGATAAAGGGCTATTTTAATTTTCAATTAAAGCGGTTCTTATATATATTATGGCTTGCCGTAAAACGACGCCTTAAGTACCTGACTATAAGTTTTTCGATATTTTCGGCGTTCAGGTTAAGTGCTCCGCAAAGCGCTCCCGCGCGGTAATACCGGCGGTTTTTCAAGCAAGAGTAACGCCGCGGAGTGCTTAAGACGGGCGTCAGAAAAGTGAAAAACTTATAGCCGGGTACTTATATGTCAGAGATAACATGCGGTTTTATGGTTTAAGGGAGTCCGTCACGCGCGGTTATATGAAGGAATAAGTGATTACCCGTGATTTGTTGAAGTCAGAGTTTGCAAGGGCTTTGAAAACGAGTTTACGCGAGTTTATGGTGTAACCACTAAAATTTGGTGATTTATGTTGAGCAGTCTAAATAAATTTCGATATTGGTTTGGCGTACTCGCTGTTTTAATCACAGCCCGCGCGCAGGCTTCTCAGGCATTGCATATTACGGTGACCAAAGGCTTCGGCATGACCTTGTACGCCTCCGATCTCGGTGATGCCAAGCAGATTGCCGTCGGTGATAAAGGAACCGTGTTTGTCGGTTCAGGCAAAGCCGGAACCGTTATCGCACTGGTGGACAGCGATCAAGACGGTAAAGTGGAAAAACGTTACTGGATTGCGAAAGGGCTGAAGTCGCCTGAAGCCGTCGCCTTCCGCGACGGCAGTTTATATGTGGCGGTCGAAAATCGTATTTTAAAGTATCGCGCGATTGAGCAAAGACTAAGACGCCCGGGGCGTCCGAAAACCATTTATGACAAACTGCCGACCCCTGAAAAGCGTACCTACCGAGCCATGCACTTCGGCGCTGACGGACGCTTATATGTGTCACTGAGCGCACCCTGCAATGTTTGTGAAGCGGAGCAGCCGTTCGGCGGTATTATAGCCATTGATGTCAATACCGGCTCAACCGAGCAGATCGCGACAGGCATTCGTCGTATCCGCGGTTTTGACTGGTCTCCCGCTGACGGTGCCCTGTGGTTCGCCGACAGCGGCCGTGACTGGATGGGCGATAATTTACCCGCCGATGAAATTAACCGGGTTACCCATCACGGCGAGCATTTCGGCTTCCCTTACCTGCACGGCGCCTCAGTAAAAGAAAGGGCTTACATTAAGCCGAGGAATTTAAAAATCACCCTGCCGGAATATGAACTGCCGGCTCATGTGGAGCCGGCAGGCGTTAAATTTTACACCGCTGAACAATTTCCTAAGAAATACCATAATCAGCTTTTTGTCGCGGAAAATGGTTCCTGGAACCGCTCCAGTAAAGTGGGCTATCAAATTGTCTGGCTGCAAATTGAAAACAATAAGGTTATCAGCCGCAATACTCTGGCGAGCTTTTTAGACGGCGAGTTTCCGGTCGCGAGACCTTATTCGCTTGCCGTCGGTCTCGATGGCGCTATGTATATCTCAGACGATCTCAAAGGCAATCTTTATCGCCTGTTTTATAAAGATCAACACCCGCAACAACAATCATCTTCACAACAACAGGACATGGAACATGAGTGATGCCATTGATTTAAGCCTGGACGGCGTAGAGCAGATGCCGCTGAGGCGTTTTACCGAAGAAGCTTATCTGAATTATTCCATGTATGTGATCATGGACAGAGCCCTGCCGCATATCGGTGACGGCCTGAAACCCGTTCAGCGCCGCATCGTATACGCCATGAGCGAACTGGGTTTATCGGCCGCGGCAAAATACAAAAAATCAGCCCGTACCGTCGGTGACGTATTGGGTAAGTATCATCCTCACGGTGACAGCGCCTGTTATGAAGCCATGGTATTGATGGCGCAGCCCTTTTCTTACCGTTATCCGCTGGTTGACGGTCAGGGCAACTGGGGGGCGCCGGATGATCCGAAATCCTTCGCCGCGATGCGTTATACCGAAGCTAAACTGTCTAAGTTTTCCGAAATTCTGTTAAGTGAACTCGGCCAGGGCACGGTTGACTGGGGGGTTAACTTTGACGGCACGCTAAAGGAGCCGCAAGTTCTGCCCGCCCGTTTACCGCATATTTTAATCAACGGCATCACGGGTATCGCCGTTGGTATGGCGACCGATATTCCGCCGCATAACGCGCGTGAGTTAGTCAGTGCCGGTGTTGAGCTGCTCGAAAACCCTAAAGCCGATACCGGGCGTTTAATGGAGCTGGTACCGGCGCCGGATTATCCGACAGAAGCGGAAATCATCACCCCGGGGAAAGATCTGCGCAAGATTTATGAAACAGGCCGCGGCTCAATCAAGATGCGCGCGGTTTACAGTGCGGAACAAGGTGAAATTGTTATCAGCGCACTACCGCACCAGGTGGGCTGCGCTAAGATCCTTGAGCAGGTCGCCGCGCAAATGCAAGCCAAGAAATTGCCGATGGTGACGGATATACGTGATGAGTCGGATCATGAGAATCCGGTGCGTATGGTGATTGTCCCCCGCTCTAACCGTGTTGATTGTGAGCAGCTGATGGCGCATTTATTCGCGACCACGGACTTAGAAAAAAGCTTCAGGGTCAACCTTAACGTGTTAGGTCTTGACGGCCGCCCGCAGGTTAAAGGTTTAAAAACGCTGCTGAGTGAATGGCTGACGTTCAGAACCGAAACCGTTCGTCGTCGCCTGCGGTTCCGCCTTGATAAAGTTCTGGCTCGTTTGCACGTCCTTGAAGCTTTGATGATTGCGTTTCTTAATATTGATGAAGTGATTGAAATCATTCGATTCCATGATGAACCGAAAGCCGAGTTAATGTCTCGCTTTAATTTATCGGATAAACAAGCGGAAGCGATTTTAGAACTGAAATTACGTCATCTTGCCAAGCTTGAGGAAATGAAGATCCGCGCCGAGCAGGATGAATTAGCCAAAGAGCGTGACTCGCTGCAGCTGACACTGAGCTCTGAGCGCCGTTTAAAAACGCTGGTCAGGAAAGAGCTGATTAAAGACGGTGAAACTTACGGTGACGATCGCCGCTCGCCGATTGTCGAGCGTCAAGAGTCAAAAGCGTTATCGCAACAAGACCTTGTTCCGAGTGAGACGGTAACCGTGGTGATGTCTGAGAAAGGCTGGATCCGCTGCGCTAAAGGCCATGATATCGACCCGGCCGCGCTGAATTACAAAGCGGGTGATACCTACCTCAGTAGCGCCGCGGGGCGCAGTAATCAGCAAAGTGTGTTTATTGACTCTTCCGGCCGGGCCTTTGCGACCGAAACCCATACTATGCCGTCGGCGAGAAGCCAAGGTGAGCCGATCACCACTCGCTTTAATCTCGCTCAGGGCGAACGTATGGAACACGTTGTGATGGCTGAGGATAAGCAGTGCTATTTGATTGCCAGTGACGCGGGTTACGGCTTTATCTGTAACTTTGCCGATATGGTGTCGCGTAATAAGTCGGGTAAGGCGTTATTAACGTTACCGGCAAACGCTAAGGCGCTGCCGCCGCGTAAAATTGATAATGCCGAGGGCGCGTCGTTACTGGCGATTACCAATGAAGGCCGGATGCTGTTATTCGCCGTCAGCGCCTTACCGCGATTAAGCAAGGGTAAGGGCAATAAAATTATCGGTATTGCGACGGCGAAAGCGAAAGACAGGGAAGAGCTGTTAATCCATTTACATGTGATTGCGGCGCAAACGCCGGTGACCTTGCGGGCGGGTAAGCGTAAGCTGACCTTAAATCCGGACGATCTTGAGCATTACCGCGGCGAGCGCGGCCGCCGCGGCGCTAAGTTACCGCGAGGCTTGCAACGAGTCGATTTTGTTGAAGTGGGCGGTAATAACCACCATGCTTTCTCCGCCTTATAACTTATAAGCTAAAAATAAACGACAAAAACACGGAGGTTACTTCGGGACAGTTTCTTAAAGGTCTGACTTATGACAGCCAGAATAATGTCGAATCAAACTTTTTCCGGTCCGCCCTTATTAAAAAAGGCAGAAACAATAGTAGCGCAACCTCAATCCGGTATAAATCTTAACGCACCGGCAAAGGTTGAGCTGGGAAAGAGCGGACGCAAGTATACCGTTTGCGGTCCGCAAATGACCGCGGATCAGCGTCTTGGATGTTTTTTAATGGCGTGCCTGGGTTGTGGTTGCGGCATTGTTGCCGGAGGGATCGCGGCCGCGGCTTCCCTTGGCGCTGAACCCGCCGCGACTTGTTTCGCCGGCGGTTGCGCTCTGGGTACTGTAGCAGGCAGGTTATCGCATAAGTATGTTTTTATGAAACCGCATGAATAATCTTAAGTAAGTTATTGCGTTTTATTTTGTGTGCCGGGAGGTTGCCAGGAAAATCAGCTACTTAGAACGGATATCCGTTCGGTTAATTAAGTTAAGTAATAAAATAGCGTAAAAAGTAATTTTTATCCGGTGGTCAGTTGGGGCTACTATCCGTTTGTTTACAACGCAAGGGGTGTGCGTATGGCAGTCGGCCCGATTTCGAATCAGCACTTTATCAGTCAGCAACCGTCAAAAAACGCGGACACGAGTTCAGTCACTGAGCAACCTGAACCGTCTGACAGCACGAGTACGCCGGTAGTCGGGCTGGGGCCGGCAGGTAATAAGTATACCGTTTCCAACGCTGTTTCTTATTTAGGTTCCAGACTGGCTCTGTGTGAAGGTGATCATGCCAGTTGTTATTTGATGATGTGCTTTGGTTGTTTTTGCAGTGTCGCGGGCGGAGGGATCGCGGCGGGGGTTTCGATGGGCTCTCGATTTCCGACAGTCTCCTCTTTTGCTGGCGGTTGTCTTGCCGGCGCGGTAACAGGTAAGGCGCTGCATAAATCTATTTCTATAATATCAAAGTAAAAAATCAGTTAGGTCGCGATGTCCGTGACCCAGGATAGTGTTCGGTCGGACTATCTCAGTCAGGTCATAACTCCGCTAATTGTCCGAAAAATTACCAGCTCACGTTTGTCTTGCTTTAAATTGATCCTGAAGCTTGACCCGGCCATGACAATTGTTGGAAAATTGCAGCCTGTTTGCCCGGATTCGGGTTGTACGCGAAGTATACTAATAATAATCACAAAGGCGTTTTATGGGTGCTGGGTTGTATAAAAAGCTGGCTTTTTGGAGGCAATCCGAACAGCGGGTTAAAGTCGGGGTGTTTGTCTCAAAAACCACTCTGTGGTTAACCGTCGAAAACCGGCAGGCCGAACCGCGGCCGGCTGATATTGAGTTTGACGGTGACTGGGAGCTGGCTTTCCGTCAGATACATCAGCAATTGCCGCACGCTGAATTATCGATTGTTTTAGATTCAGACTACTATCAACTCCTTCAGGCCGACAGACCGAATGTTGATGCTTCAGAATTGAAGTCAGCGTTAATCTGGTCTGTGAAAGATCTTGTCAGTATTCCTCCGGTCAATATTCATCTTGATTACTTCGACTCTCCTTTCAGCGGCAAGGGTAAAATCAATGTTGTGATCATGGAGCGCAGTTTAGCCCGGCAAATCGCCGCCGCGGCGAGTAAGATCGGTTTAAGCATAGAATCTATCAGCATCGAAGAGCTGATGCTGACAAAGTTAACCGCTGAAAATGAGCAGGCTCAGTTAATCCTCTGTCATCATGCCGGCGGTGAGTTATTACTGGCGGTGGTTAAAGACGGCGCTTTATATCTGCAGCGTCGCATCCGCGGGCTTCACGCTTTAGATAAAATGACTCGTGAGGATTTAAGTTACGGCGCCGCAGAAAACCTGAGTGTCGAAATTCAGCGTTCGATGGACTTTTATGAAGGCCAGCTAAGACAAGCGCCGATCAAACAAATAACCCTGTTACTGGATAATATCGGCGCGGATTTAGCTTCATTGTTAACGGCTAATTTTGATCAACATATTGAAGTTGTCAGAGCTTCTGATGTGAGCGCCTACTTATCTGAATTGTCTTTAGCTCAACTTGAGCATGTTAAACCGGAGGTGGCGTGATGGGCAGGTCACCGTTAAAGTTGAGTGTTAATTTATACTCGGTCGATTTATTACCGGTAAAGTTACGCTTATCGTTTTTAAGATTGCTGTCGGTGCTTGTGACCGTGCCCTGCGCCGCGGCGTTATATTCAGGGTTTGCTTATGTTCAGCAGCAAGGTTTAACAGCTGAGCTCAATCAGGCCGATTTGAATTTACAACATTTAACCGGCGAGCAAGCGTCGCTTAAACAAAAGCTCGATCAACATAAACCCGCCGCCGATATGGTTCAGCGACTGGAACATCAACGAACCAAACTGCGACTGACTCAACAGCTGCTGGCGAAGGCCGGCGTCTCTGAGCACAGGCAAAGCGGGAGTTATCAGGCTCTGCTTACAGATCTCGCCCAAGCGGCTGACGGCAGTACGTGGCTGACCGGCATTGAGGTTGACGGTGACAGCGTCAGTCTCAGCGGTGAAACCCAAAACGCGGCCGCCGTTCCGGCTTGGATCAAGCGCTTAAGCCGGACGGCTTCTTTAGCTGACGCGGGGTTTGAACAGCTTATCATCAGCCGTGATCAGAATGATCTGCTGCGATTTGAAGTGAATTCGCAAACGCGGGATAAGCGAACGCGGGGAGAGGCGGAATGGGAATGAAAGCGCTTTTCCTGAAATGGCAGCAAGCTTATGACCAGTTATCACAAAGAGAACGATTACTTGTCGCTTTATCAGCGTCAGTGATAATTTGCTGGTTATCCTGGTTACCGGTTGAAAGTTCGCGGCACCGGCTTAGCGGGCTGCGGCAGCAGCTTGAAAAAGTAAATACGCAAATCAACGCGGCTCAGACGTTGAGTGACAGTTACCGGCAAGCATTGAACCGGGATCCGAATCAGAGCTTACAGCGGCAAATCGAGCAACTCAACCGGCGGCAAAATGGACTGGAAGCTCAGTTACAAGCCAAAGTGGCTGATATGCTTCCGGCTGAGCGGATGCCGATTCTGCTTGAGCGGATGTTACAAAAAACCCGGGGCAATAAATTACTGGCTCTGGAGTCAATAGCGCCGGCGGCTTTGCTTCAGACTGAGGTCGAAGACGCGCCGAATCTTTATCGTCACGGCATCAGACTGAAATTAAGCGCCGGTTACTTCGATTTTCTTAAATTCGTTAAGGCCGTCGACGCGATGCCGGAAAAACTCCGCTGGCAGCGTTTAAATTATCAGGTAACGTCTTTTCCGCAAGCGGAAATTGAGCTTGAGCTGTATTCATTAAGTATGTCCGAGGAGTTCATGCGTGTCGCTCAAAACTAAATTAATGATATCAACGGCGGTTTTGGTTTTGTCATCTTCGCCGCAAGCGAAACAGCTTATTGATCCGACTCGTCCCGGCGTCGCCGCGGTAAGTAATGCGGCGCGGGCGAACCAAATGGCGGACTGGAACCTCACAGGCATTGTTACCGGTGATAAACCGTTTGCCATTATTGACGATCAACTGTTTCAGATCGGTGAACCCGTTCACGGCGTGAAAATTACCGCCATCACCACTGACACCGTGAGCCTCGCTGACGGTCGGACGCTTAAACTCTTTCAATCAATAACAGAGCAAAAAGGATAACAACAATATGACTTTTAATAAAATGCTTATCCTGGTCGTCGCTCTGTCTCTGGTTGGTTGTCAAAGTACCGGGCGTTCACAGCCGGCAAATTCTAAAGCTGAACTGAATCAGGCGATCGCGGCGGCAACGCCGAGAGCGAAATCAGCACTGACACCGCCGCCGCCTTTACCTCAGGCGGTGCAGCAAGAATTATCCGCTGACGGCCTATCAGGGCAGCAAAGCCTGCCTGTTCAGGAAAAACGGTTTGACGTCAACGCTAAGGATGTCGGCGCTAAAGTGTTTTTCGCCGGTCTGGTGCGTAACACACCGTTGAGCATTGTGGTTCATCCGCAGGTCACCGGGCGGATTACGCTGTCACTCAAAGCGGTAACCCTGTCGGAAACGCTGCGCGTCGTGCAGGATATTTACGGTTATGAGGTTCGCCGTGAAGGACGAATTTTAAGAGTTTATCCCGCCGGATTAAGAACCGAGACCTTCCCGGTAAACTACCTGTATATGAAGCGTCAGGGAATATCGTTAACGTCCGTAAACTCAGGCCGTATAACAGATAATAACGGTAACAATAATAACGGTAATAATAACAATAACACTGATAACAGCGGTAACGACGATAATTCCGATAACCAAAATCAGAACGGTGACGGCAATAATACGGTGACCAACGGCACCTTTATCCGCTCGACGAACAAAACGGATTTCTGGAAAGATCTGCGACAGACCTTAAGCGGTATTGTCGGCGGCGAAGATCAGGGACGCCGGGTGGTAGTGACGCCTCAGGCCGGCTTAGTCACGGTCAGAGCATATCCTGATGAATTACGCCAGGTGAGAGAGTTCCTGTCAAAAGCGGAATCCCACTTGCAGCGCCAGGTCATTCTGCAGGCCAAGATCATCGAAGTTACCTTGTCAGACGGTTATCAGCAAGGGATCCAGTGGCGACAGCTTGCTGACGCCGCCGGTAATTTAATCCCGACGGCTAAGATCGGCAGCGGCGGCAATATCGATTTAGGTTTCGGCAGCTCAGCGCCGAGTGAGGCTATCGGAAATGATATCACCCGTGCTTTAGGCGGTATCGGCAGCCTGACCGTTACCGGCTCAGACTTTTCAGCCATGATCAACCTGCTGAAAACTCAGGGGGATGTCGATGTGCTGTCAAGCCCGAGAGTCACAGCGTCAAATAACCAAAAAGCGGTGATTAAAGTCGGGTCTGACGAATATTTTGTCACTGAAGTGTCGTCAAACGTGGTGTCGACCGCGAACAGCTCAGCGCCGATCATTCAGCCGGAAGTCGAGCTCACGCCGTTCTTCTCGGGCATAGCGCTGGACGTTACACCGCAGATTGATGATAACGGCGGCGTGCTGTTACATGTTCACCCGTCCGTCATCGATATTAACGAACAGACTAAGAGCATTGATATCGGCGATGATCCTTTAGTGCTGCCGCTGGCGCAGAGCCAAATCCGTGAATCGGATACGGTTATTAAAGCGAAAACGGGTGATGTTGTGGTTATCGGTGGCCTGATGAAAAACCAGAAAGTGGATCAAGTGTCTAAAGTGCCTTTACTCGGTGACATTCCGTTTATCGGCGAGGCATTCACTAACCGCCGAAAAGTCAATCATAAAACAGAACTCATTATCCTCCTTAAACCGACGGTTGTCGGTGAGGGAACATGGAAAAGTGAATTAGAACGCTCAAGAGATCTGCTTAACCGCTGGTATCCCGGTCATTAATTCATTATCGTAACGCCGGCGCGGGCCGGCATCCGGTGACGTTGCGTTAATCCGGCAAGCAAAAATAAATAAGGTTTTTTAACAAATAATGTACGAGCAACACTTTGGTTTAACCGAACTGCCGTTTACGCTGACGCCTGACACCGGTTATTTCGTCGGCCTGGCGCCGCATGTCGAGGCGATTCAGGTGCTGCAAACGGCGCTGCAGATGGGTGAGGGTTTTATCAAAGTAACGGGTGAGGTCGGCAGCGGTAAAACGCTCTTGTGCCGAAAGCTGCTCAATGATCTGCCGGAGCGGTTTCAGTGCGCTTATATTCCTAACCCCTATTTAACACCGCAAGAATTAAACTGGGCGCTGGCCGCTGAGCTCAACATCAAAACCAGACAAAACGTTAATCAGGTTCAGCTCAGTAATCTGATCCAACAAAAACTGATCCGGTCAGCCCGCGGCGGAAAAACAGTGGTGCTGGTGCTGGACGAAGCTCAGGCGATTCCGTCTGAGACCTTAGAGGCGCTGCGTTTATACACCAACTTAGAAACCGAAAAACGCAAATTACTGCATGTAGTGATGTTCGGTCAGCCGGAGCTGGATCAACGCCTCGCGACCACGCAGTTCAGGCAATTACGGCAACGGATCGGTTTTAATTATTCATTGCGCCCGCTCACCGACGCTGAAGCGCATAATTACATTGAACAGCGGCTTCGGGCGGCGGGCTTAACGGGGGCGAGTCTCATCAGTCCGGCCGTCGCCGGTATGATTTCAGCCGCGGCGAGAGGAACCCCGAGGCTTATCAATATTCTCAGCCACAAAGCGTTATTACTGTGTTTCGGGGAAGGGCAGCGTCAGATCAGCAAACAACATGTGCAAACCGCCATTTCTGATACTGAAGATGCCGGTCACGGCAGCGGCTTGAAAGGCAAGTACATTATTACCGCCGCGGCGGCGGTTTTGTTACTGGCGGTTATCGCCGCTTATGCGTGATCCGGGGGGCGTGCGCTGTGAGTGTTATCAATAAAATGCTGAAAGATTTAGACAAGCGTCAGCAGCCTCATCATGTGCGAAATATCCCGGCTTTGAGTCAACATACCACACCGGCGGCAGGCAATAAGTTACCCCGGTTAATCATCATCTTATTGTCGGCGCTCGGCGCTGGTTTTTATCTGCGCCTGTCATTACCTGACAAACGCGCGGTTAACAGTGACGCCGCAGCCGTGGTGAAGTCAGCGCCGGCAAGTGAAAAAACTGCCGTCACTCAGATTACAGCCCCGAAGGCGCGGATCACTGAGCCGGAAAAAGTTCAGACAGATAATCTGAACACCGATAACAAAGCCGCGGTTTTGCCTGAACGGGCGTCACAAGCAGAGCCTCAGTTAAACGCTGACAAAGCGGCGCTCGCTTTAACGGCTGAGCCGCGGACGGCTTCTGACGAGCAAGGCTTAAAACCGGTGACAAAACCGGTGACCGGCGCTTCCCCCGGGCCGCGGCGCCAAAGCGTGCTTGAAATTAAACCCGTAAAATTGCCGCCCGCGGCGTTAGCGAAAAAATTTGCCAAACAAGGGCAAGACGCTGAACTGTCCGGTAACTTATCTTTAGCTCGTGAAAACTACGCTAAAGCCTTAAAGCTCAATGCCGCCATGCATTCCGTCCGTTCAAAATTAGCCGCCCTGTATTATGGCGAGCGAAACAACGCGGCGGCCGTCCGGTTGCTTACTACCGGCATTGAGGCTTTTCCCCGGCAAGCGGAATTCAGGTTAGTGCTGGCTAAGATTCAGCTTAAAGAAAACAAACCGCGGCAGGCTTTAGTCACCTTAGACGCCATCGCCGACGGCGACAATTTAGCGCCGGAGAAATGGATCCGGCAAGGCACGATCGCCCAGCGGCAAAAACTGTATTCGCAAGCGGTTACGGCATTTAAAAAGCTCACGGTTTTCGAACCGTCCGCCGCGCGCTGGTGGTTAGGGTTAGGCTATAACCAAGACGCCTCCGGACTGCGTCAGCCGGCGGCTGAAGCCTACCGTAACGCCCTGCGCCTGCCGGGTCTGTCTGATGCCGGCCGCAATTATATCGTTTCGCGGTTAGCTCAGATAGCCGCCGGCAAATAGGAAGTAGAGTTTTATATGAAGCCTAAGTTAAAAAAACGTCTGGGTGACTTGCTGGTAGAAAACCGAATTATCAGTGAGGATCAGCTGACGGCGGCACTGGCCGAGCAGCGCAAGACAGGCAAAAAACTGGGTAGGACGCTGATCGATCTGCGGCATATTACCGAAGAGCAGCTGCTGACCTTTCTGTCGCAGCAGCTTAACCTGCCGTTTCTGGATATCAGCCGCCGCCCGATATCGGCCGATGTCGTGGCGTTACTGCCCGAGGTTCAGGCACGCCGCTATCGCGCCCTGGTGATAGAGGCCGACGAACGGTCGGCCCGTGTCGCCATGAGTGATCCCGCCGATCTGCAAGCCCTGGACAACATTGAGGCCGCGCTGGCGCCCCGCGGTATCGAGTTAGCGGTAGTGCCGGAGCGACAGCTGCTGAACGCGTTTGATACCCTGTATCGCCGCACCCGGGAAATCGCTCAGATCGCGGAAGAGCTTGAGCAGGAATACGCCGCCGATGAACTGTTTGACTTAAGCGGCTTAACCGCCGGTGATTCTGACAGCGAAACCACGGTAGTCAAATTACTGCAATCGATTTTTGAAGACGCGGTGCAGGTAAGAGCCTCGGATATTCATATTGAGCCGGGTGACGGCAAACTGTTTATTCGTCAGCGTATTGACGGTCAGCTGCAGGAAAATATTCTTAACGAGGCCAATATTTCCGCGGCGCTGGTTTTACGTTTAAAACTGATGGCCGGCCTGGACATTTCTGAAAAACGTCTGCCGCAGGACGGGCGTTTTCACATTGAAATTCGCGGCCATAAAATTGACGTGCGGATGTCGACCATGCCGATTTATCACGGTGAGTCCGTGGTGATGCGTTTGCTGGATCAGTCAGCCGGGTTACTGACCCTTGATGAGACAGGCATGCCGGCGGAAATGCTGGAGAAAGTGCGCCGTCAGATCAAGCGCCCGCACGGCATGTTATTGGTCACGGGGCCGACGGGCAGCGGTAAAACCACCAGCTTGTACGGTGTGTTAAGTGAGCTGAACACGCCGGATCGAAAAATCATCACCGTAGAGGATCCGGTGGAATACCAGTTACCGCGCATTAACCAGGTTCAGGTGAATCACAAAATCGGCTTAGATTTTTCAAATGTACTGAGGACAACCCTGCGGCAGGATCCCGATATCATCATGGTCGGTGAGATGCGTGATAAAGAAACCGTTGAAATCGGGCTTCGGGGCGCGCTGACCGGTCACTTTGTATTATCCACGCTGCATACCAATGACGCGGTCACCAGTGCCCTGCGTTTATTAGATATGGGCGCCGCCGGTTATCTGGTCGCCAGCGCGTTAAGGGTGATTATCGCGCAGCGTCTGGTGCGCCGGGTTTGTCAGAACTGCGCCGTGGATTATCAGCTCAGTCACCAGGATGTGATCTGGCTGATGAACGTCACGGCTAAAGATTTCAGTAACGCTAAGCTTAAAATCGGCACGGGTTGTCAGAACTGTAACCACAGCGGTTACCGCGGGCGTATCGGCGTGTTTGAAATGCTTGAGCTTGATGATGAGCTGATGGATATGATGCGCGGCGGTAACCCGCGGGATTTTGCCCGCGCCGCCAAAAATAAACCTGATTTTGTGCCGTTAGCGCAGGCGGCGCTGGATTATTTGTACCGGGGCATGACCACCATCGAAGAAGTGGCGAAATTAGTGGAAACGGCGGATGAGACAAAATCGCCGGTTTGAAGATGATGCCGCGTTTGAGGGTTAATTCGTGCAGAGGAACCGGGCACCCGTTTTTACCAGCGCGGCGGGATTGACGGCACTCCCGCGAAAGCGGGAGTCCGGTGACTTCAGGTTTAACGAAAACAATGAAAGTAAGACAACAGGAATCGTAAATTAATGGCATGGTTTGAATACCGGGGCCGGGACGGCAGCGGAAAGGAAGTTAAAGGCAGGCTGGAGGCGCAGTCCGAAGACGCGGCCGCGGATCTGCTGACGGCTCGCGGCACGATTCCGCTTGACGTCAGGCCGCATCAAGAGATCCGGCAGTTCGACTTAAACGCTTTACTGCGTCGCCGGATCAGCCTTGAGGAATTGCTGATTTTCACCCGTCAGCTGTATTCGCTCACCAAAGCCGGAATTCCGATTCTGCGTTCAATTTCGGGTTTAGCGGAAAGCACTCATTGCGCGCCGATGAAAAAAGCGCTGACATCGATTCTGGAGCAGCTCACCTCCGGCCGCCCGTTATCCTCGGCCATGAATCAGCACCCTGATGTGTTTGATCCCTTGTTTGTGTCAATGGTTCACGTCGGGGAGAACTCAGGTAAACTCGAAGAGGCGCTGATTCAGCTTTCCGGTTATATCGAGCGGGAGCAGGAAACCCGCCGCCGTATCAAAGCGGCGATGCGTTATCCGACTTTTGTTATCGCCGCTATCGCGATTGCCGTCGCGGTGCTTAATGTACTGGTGATCCCGAAGTTCGCGGACATGTTCAGCCGCTTTGGCTCGGATTTACCCTGGGCGACCAAAATATTAATCGCTACCTCGAACGCTTTTGTGAATCACTGGCTGATCATGCTGTTGGTTTTATCGGGACTGATTATCGGGATTCGATTCTGGCATGCCAGTGAGAAAGGCGAAAAGCAGTGGGATAAATGGAAGTTAAGCATTCCCGCGGTCGGCTCGATTATCGAGCGCTCGACGCTGTCCCGTTACTGCCGCAGTTTCTCAATGATGCTCAGTGCCGGCGTACCCATGACCCAGGCGCTGAGTCTGGTGGCCGACGCGGTTGATAACCGGTATATGCATGACCGGATTGTCGGTATGCGCCGCGGTATCGAGTCCGGCGAGTCCATGTTAAGAACTTCGTCCCAAAGCGGTTTGTTTACGCCGCTGGTATTGCAAATGGTCGCCGTGGGGGAAGAAACGGGGCAGATTGACGGTCTGCTTAACGACGCCGCTGATTTTTACGAGGGTGAGGTGGATTACGACCTGAAAAACTTAACCGCCAGGCTTGAGCCGTTTTTGATTGCCGTGGTCGCCGCCATGGTATTGATCTTAGCCTTAGGCATTTATCTGCCGATGTGGGATATGCTCAACCTGGTGAAAGGCGGGTAATTCATCGTGGCAAGAATGAGCCGCCAGCAACAGCTTGACGCCAGTTTACTGCGAACCTTTACCCGCATTTTAGTGGTGCTGCTGATGTCGGCTTTGGTCGCTGCTGGCATTCAGCGCATGTTATCGAATACGCGGGCTTTTTATCATGAAACCTTGCAGCAGGAATCATTGCGCTTAAAACAGGTGATTCAGGTGTTGCGTCACCAGTGGCTGATAAAAGGTAAGCCGGGTCGTTTACAGGTAAAGTGGTCGCGATTATCCGAAGATTCAGCGGCCGTTATCAGCGCGGATGAAAACGCGGCCGCAACGTTAATTGAGTTTAATTTACAAGGCTATCCGGCATTAACAACCGCAGATGATCAAGGCTGTGAGCGGCTGTGGCAATCGCTCACGGCGGCGGACACTGAGCTTTTAAAGGTAAAAGCTCAGTATGAGAAACAAGATCAGGCTTGCCGGTTTCATCAGCGTTCAGCAAATAACCGGCCGCGGGCCACGGCTGAAATTCGCTATCAGCCGCAAACGGGAATCGTGGCGTATTTGCCGGTTATCAAAAGTAAAAAGCTTGTTCGGTTTACTGAGACAAAAATCGCCGGCCGGACAAGTTAAGGACTGGTACTCCGTTAAAATTAAGATAGAATGGCCGGTAATAAGGCCTATTGCGGTACTTATTCAGATAGCTGAGTTAAGCCGTTAATAATGATTACGGAATAGAAAATTACAACACAGGACGGAGTTTTAAAGCAGCGCTCTTGTGCGAAAGAATCGGAGCGGTAAAAGCAACAAGTTAATCGTTTAAATTGGTTGAATCATTGTTTTCGCGAGCGCGGCAACATAAACCATTTAACAGAACAGTTTGTTGCTTAATGTCACGGAAGATAGATGTAGAGGGTGTCATTGCCATGCGCCGACAGGCTGTTTATGGCGTGATTTCCGGGACGGCGGTTTCGCGGCGGTTAAATGTAAAACGCCCGGCCGTATTGATTGATGCAGAGAAGTGATATGAAAACAAAACAACAGGGATTTACCCTAATTGAATTGGTTGTGGTGATTGTAATTTTAGGGATCTTGGCGGTGACTGTAGCGCCGAGATTTTTAAACCTGCAAGGTGACGCTCACAGAGGTGTGCTAGAAGGTGTAAACGGCTCTTTGCGAAGCGCAAATGCGATGATTAACTCCAAAGCTATTCTTGCTGATCAGACTGGTGCGACCGGCTCTGTTAATATCAGTGCGACTGATACACCGGTGACAGTGGAATTAGTGTATGGCCGCATGGGTGCTACAGCACAAAATTTAACTGATGTTCTGGATATTGACGTTTCTGATTATACTATTGAGAGAGTTCCAGCCGAAGCTCCCGCAACAGAGTCATCAGCTGTAACAATTCGTCTTACTAGCGCTAAGGCTACTTGCACTCTTACTTAGTCGGCCATGAAAAACATCTAACATTCTGATCGATAATAAAATATAGCTATTTGATACATTCAATTTCGACCAGAAATGATATAGTGAACCTACGGTTTCTGGTCGTTTTGGGTGCTAAAAATGCTCAAAGAAAGCCCGTCAAATTTACCTCATGCCAGTCTGTTTAATATCACAGACCAACTTCTGCAAACTCACCCTTTACTCATTTTAGCTAATGCCTTTGATTGGCGAGCGTTGGAAGAAGAGTTCAAGCCGTTATACAAAAAATTAGGCCGTAAAGCGAAGCCAATTCGGTTGATGTGCGGTTTGCTAATACTCAAGCAACTTTACAAACTCAGCGATGAAGCCTTGGTCGATGAGTGGCTGATGAACGTGTATTTTCAAGTGTTTTGTGGTGAGACAGAGTTTCAAACAGCACGCCCTTGTGATGCCAGTGAACTCAGTGTTTTTCGTAAGCGCATCGGTGAAAAAGGCTGTGAAAAAATCTTTGCATTATCTGTGGCTTTACACGGTGACAAAGCTGAAGATGACACCGTGTACGTTGATACAACCGTCCAAGAAAAAGCCATTACTTATCCGACAGATAGCAAGCTTGCCATCAAGGTGGTTAACCGACTCAATAAACTAGCCAAAGTATTTGGGATCAAGCAAAGACGTACTTATGTCAAAGAAGTCAAACAGCTACGCATTGACTGTCGAAGCTTTAGACATGCCAAAAATCGAAGCAAAGCCAGAAGAGCGTTAAAAAGGTTACGTGTTATCGCAGGTAAGCTTTTAAGGGAGCTACAACGCAAACTTCCACAAGATGTCCTTGATTTACAAAAAGAGAATTTTTCCAATTATGAAAAAGTCATTACACAGCAACGTAAAGACAAGAACAAGATTTACAGCCTTCATGAACCCGATGTTTACTGCGTAGGGAAAGGCAAAGACCATAAGCCATACGAGTATGGTAAAAAGGCTTCTGTCGTGCTCACAGAGCAGAGTCAATTAATCATTGGTGTAACCAGTCATGACAAACATGAACACGACTCAAAATTGCTTAGACCTGCACTTGACCATGCCCATAAACACCGAAAGAGTAAAATCACTACAGCCGTTGTAGATAAAGGCTATAAAGGGTGTATGCAGTATGTTGACCAAGAAGTTGTTATCCCTAGCCGGCCATTAAAACGGGACTCGCAAGCAAAGAGAAAACGCAAAAGTGAACTCTGTAAAAAACGGGCAACAATTGAACCAGTAATCGGGCATTTGAAGAGTGATTTTAGGCTGTGTAAGAACTGGTTAAAGGGCAGTGTTGGCGACTCAATAAACCTTCTAATGGCTGCGTGTGCCTGGAACCTGAGAAAGTGGTTAGCCATTTTCTTTTTGCTCGAAAAAGATGGTGAGTTTTGGCTATTTTGTAGTGAAATTGATGCGAAATATAAGAAATGTTGCTTTTGGGTACGGCTCTGAATTTTGCGTAAATCAGATGCCGTACATTTTAAATCTTGAAGTTATGTTTTTCAGTACCGACTACTTATACACAAGCTGACGCTGATAATAAGCCTAATTATGAGATTGCAGATGCTGATAAGTGCTGATTAAGTTTGTGAGTGAAGAATATCACTCTTGCTTATGCAAGAGTGATATTGATTCAATGGCTAACACCAGATAAAACTTTAATATTTCACATGTACATATCCGCTGCTTCAGCTCCCGCATCTCACTGCCGTCATCTGAAGCGCGGGTCGCTGTAATGTTAACCGGGCTGATACGGCTTTGGCATCCTCAAGGGGGTTGCCCTGCATGTTTTTATCGCTTCTGTCTGAGCGCCTGGTCTGAATGCCGGATGAACGAACGACGGTTTTGTATGCCGGTAAAATTATTGGGTTACATTCGCGCGGGTACTTATGCAATTGCGGATTACGGCCGCCGGCGGGAGGTTTTTATCGGTAACGGAATTGGCAGGTCAGGAAAATATCTGTAAGCGGAGTCAATATCGCTCCCGTACTGAGAAGCGATAATCCTGACGAAACAATCAAATCAGCCTCCGTTATCTCAATTTATCTTAACAGACGACATAAGAGCTTTTTCTGTCTTATGCATTAGAATGCAAAGCGCTTTCAGGCGTTAATTTAATATAAATGATAGGGACGGAAAGTTTCAGCGTCAGACGGCTTTTTTACAGATCGTTGAGCGCCGGATTCTCTCGGAGTACCTGATCCTCTGACATGCGCTTGACGTATATTTTCATAATTTCCGTTTACCGGAGTAGTCAGTTCATCTATTATCTTTTGTTTTTTTCGACTTAATCGCGATTCTCTTACATCGGTAGATGCTGGTCTCGAATTATTGGGTCTTGTTTTGACAGGTGTATCCATACTTTCGTTGTTAAGTCTGCGTATGTCACTGGTTTGATCCCCGGGTTTGAGTGTGTCACTGGTTTCACCCCCGGAAAAGCGATTCTTTAATGAATCTCTGAGGCTCTTCCAGAACGGTTTGTTATCAGTCCCCTTCTGATCGACTTGGTAATTTCCGCCTCCCAGGCGGCAAGAAGCTGAGCTACCAGCGCTTGTACTATTACTGACTGATGAAGTTGGCAATGTAACTGTATTTGTTTGCCTGCTATAGGTTACTGCTGTCATAATTTTCACCTCTGTTTTCTTATTGGTTACGCTTTAATTATAATCTATGAACAAGACAAACGGGGTTAAACATTGTTCATCATGACTTCATCTTTTATTGGTTAACCTAATGAAATTTAATTTAATTTTTTAATTATGCCTGTTGTTATCAGCACGGCTCAAGCGCTCGGATTTCCGACTTGTGGTAACGGACAATGTAGGGTAACTTACGGTAATCACGAAATGTGATAACCGATAAGGATGTTTAACCTAAACGCTCAGCCGGATAGGTTCTCAGGCGCTTATTCTGCCCGCGAAGGTTACAACACGGCCGGCGGCGATTTCAGCAAGCCTGTGAGCGTAAAGCCGTTTACTGTCCGGGTGAATTTTACTTGCCGCGCTTTTCAGTAAATTAAAATGAGGTAAAGTAATTTAACGCGGTCAGCTGAGTTTTTAGGTGTAATCATTGTTTATTTCAGCTTACAATTGTTGAGGTATTGCTATGCAAAAACAACAAAAAGGTTTTACGTTAATCGAACTGGTCGTCGTTATCGTCATTCTCGGGATTCTTGCCGTTACCGCGGCGCCTAAATTCATCAATTTACAATCCGACGCCCGAAAGTCCGCTCTGCAGGGGTTAACAGGGGCGATTGACGGTACCAACGCGCTGATTTTCTCAAAAGCGGCGCTGGAGTCTAAGCAAGGGGAAGCTGACAGCACGTTATCGGTCGGCGGAACGGATAACGTGGCCATTAAGTACGGCTATATGCAGGCGACATTAACCACCTTTCAAAACGCGATGGATGCGGATATCGCTTTATCTACTGATACAGCAAGCAACAGCGATTGGGTCGTGACGATTGATACTGACGCCAATACCGCGACGTTCGCGCAGCGGGGCGCGTCCGCGGCTGATTGCAATATTGTGTATACCGAATCCTCCGCTGACGGCAGTTTACCGGGTGTTGTTATTACCGACAGCGGTTGCTGATTAATTTTTCGGCGGGCGTTTTTATCCGGTGTTTCCCGGTTTTTTATTTCTGAAAGCGTTTCAAAACCGAGCGGGTTGTAATACCATTGCCGGTAAATTTTCCGCGGTTTTTATTCTGTTTCGCCGCTTAAGGCACTGTCTGAATTAATTAATGAAAGCCGCCGGACACACCGCTTGTCGGATTTGCAGTACGGAAACAAGGGTATTGAACAAGAATAAAGGCTTCACACTGGTTGAACTGGTCACCACCATTATTTTGATCGGAATTTTAGCCGTTACCGTCGCCCCTCGCCTGATAAAGGTTACGGGATTCAGCGCCTATAGCGTGCGTAATCAAATTATCTCTGAGTTAAGAGCCGTTCAGCAAAGCGCGCTCAATAACAGCGATCTCTGTTACCGGGTCAGTTTTGATCATAACGGTTATGTCGCTCAGCGGGCCGCCCGAACCGCCACGGACTGTGACGGATTTTCCGATATTCCGGGAACCGGGCTTACCTGGGATGACGGGGTAACGGTGACCTCACGAAACGCTGAGGATTTTAATGTTAATTTTGACGCCTTGGGCGGCATTAAACTGAGTAATCGTTGTGTGGGGAATTGCATTACGGTAGCCGCTGATGACCGGGTACAAATTGAACTCACGACAGCGGGGTACATCAGTGCTCAATAGAATTTCTGTATCTCAGCAAGGCTTTACCCTTATTGAACTGGTTGTCGGTATGTTAGTACTGGGGACGGGGCTGGTGATGATGTCGACCATGTTATTCCCGCAGGCGGATCGGGCGGCGCAAACCCTGCACCGCATGCGCGCCGCTGAATTGGCGCAGTCCGTGATGGAGGAAATCTGGAGCAAAGCTTTTGATCCCAATACCGGCGGCGGCGGCACGCCCGTCTGCGGCGCGGCGGCTTCAAACCCGTGCGATTACGGCATCAGCGGCAGCGATAAAAGCCGGGATCAGTTTGATAACCTCAATGATTATAACGGCCTTAACCAGAATTCACTGATGCTGAATTCTGATCAGACTTATGCCGAGATTTACCGGAATTATCAGCTGAGCGTCACGATTGAAGGTGACAGCCCGGCGGGCACGAAGCACATCATAATTAATGTCACCACCGCGATGAACGAAACCATTCGTTTTGATGCTATCAGGAGTAATTACTGATGCCGCGACGTAAAAGTAAAGGCTTCACGCTGGTTGAGTTAGTTACCGTAATCATGATCTTAGGGATTGTCTCGGCGGGTATCGGCGGCTTTGTGGTGACGGGAACACGTATTTTTATCGACTCAGGCTTAACCGATCAGGTGTTAAGTGAAAGCCGCTATGCGTTGCAAAGAATGACCCGTGAGATCAAAGCCGCTTTACCGAACAGTATTCGTATAAGCCGCGATAATCAGCTTCAGTGCATTGAGTTTGTGCCGACGAAAACGTCCAGCGCTTATCTGAGCGTGTCTTTTACCGAATCCGGCGCGTCACAATTAGGCACGGTTTTTCGCAATGCCGATAATAACTTAATCGCGGCCGAAGACCGCATGTATATTTATCCGACATCAGCGGCGGAGGTTTATCGTACCGGCGCCGGTTTTGGTTTAAGTAAATACGCCGAAATTCAGACTGTCAGTTCGGATCCTGATGAGATCGGCTTATTTTATAAACAACCCGTGATATTCGCTGAAAAATCACCGTCCAGACGAGCTTATTTTGTTCATCAGCCGGTCAGTTACTGTGTTAACGGCATCACTGATCAACTTATCCGCTATGCCGGATACGGTTTTGAAGTCATTCAGCCTATGACGTTCGCTGATGATAAAGGCAGTTTGCTGGCAACGAATATTGTTAATAACATCAGCGCGGCTGATTTGATGTTTCAGTATACGCCGTCTTCTTTAGTCAACAACGCCGTTGTGCAATTGACACCGAGGTTCAGCATTGACGGGCAGAGTATTCAATATCAGCATCAGGTACAGGTGATCAATGTTCCGTAGATTAACCCCTTTACGCCGTCAGCAGGGCAGTATGCTGATATTGGGTATCTTTGTTCTTACCGTGATGTTCGCTCTGGCGGCGGCGCTGATTAATATTTCGCGGCGGGGCCATGACGCGATCAATCAGGAAGTGTTAGGCGCGAGGGCGTTATTCGCCGCCGGCAGCGGCGCTGACGCCGCGTTAGCGAGATTGTTTCCCGCTGCCGGCGGCTCAGGGACATGCGCGCCGAGCGATACCTGGCCGGTGCCCGCCAATGCCGTATCAATCCGTGAGTGCCAAGTAACGCGAACCTGCAAATCGTTCACCTTCAACAATGAAATACAGTACCGGGTGACTTCAAGAGCGGTTTGTCGTGCCGGCTCAATTCGCGTAAGCCGCGGCGTGGAAGTGATTGCCAGAGATAATTAAATGATGTTATTCAACAAATGGCCGCGGATTTTCAGCGTACTTTTGCTGTCGCTATCCTTTTCAGGTTCAGCGCAGGAACTGTTTATGCAGTTTGGCACTTCCGGCACTGATTCAAATAAAGACGCTGTTAATGTCACTTTTCCCACGGCTTTCGGAGCCGGTCAAACCCCGCTGATTTTTGTTATGCCGACCATTTCTCCTGATAATCCTTATGCTAATGACGGCCCGTCAAACATTGAAATCACCGGTATCTCTAACGCGGGTTTCAGCTGGATTCAACGCGACCCGCCCGACGGACGCTTTGCTAATGTCAATGCCAGACCCATGACTAATGTGAGCTGGATAGCGGTGCTGCCCGGTGAACATACGCTGCCCAATGACAGAAAAGTGTTCGCGGGAGCACGCGGCATCAATCAGGCGCTTAATTTACGTTTTTCGGCCTGGACTAATGTGGCGCTGAATAATCGTTACAACGTGGTCTTAACTCAAAAGCAAACTCAAAATAATAGCTGCTGGCTGAGCAGTATTTCAGTTTTTAATAACAACGGCATCAGAATTAATTTAGATGCCTCCCGGGTGTACAGCCAAAACGGCAACAACTTAAACAGCCGCCGCTGCCAGCCTAGAACCGTGAGTAATTCACCTGACTTAGCGACTGAAACCGTGGCGTTTTTAGCGCTGGAGGCGGGCAGTGATGAGATCAAATTAAATCATCAGCTTGTCCGCTATCATTTCGGTAACGGGATAACAGCTCCGGCAAACACCGCGAATCGCTCATTGAGTCAGCAATGCGCTCAATTAACTTCAATGACGGGCTTTACCGCGGCTCCGTTTCTGGTGGCAAAAAAAACCAGCCGCAACGGCGCTCACGGCGGCTGGTTGCGCCGTTGTCGTCTGACGTCAGCTCATGTCAGCGTCGCGGTGGATGAGGATACCTATACCGGCAATGACAGAACTCATATACCGGAAACTTATAGTTTTGCCGCTTTTCAGGTGGTTAAAGAAAGTTTAATTGATCATTTTGAGCTCAGTTATTCATCTCATCCGCTGACTTGTCAGCCGCAGGATATCACGTTAAAGGCTTGTGCTGACGCTGAGTGTAATCAGGTCTACGGTGATTCAACGTCAGTCACTCTTGCGCCGAATATCCCGGATAATCAGGGCGGCTGGTATTTGAGCGGTAATCGTACTCAGGTGGTGAATTTTACCGGCGAGGTACAATTACAGCTGCGGCACTTTTCCACCTCAGTTATCACGCTTGGTGTCAGCCGTTCAGCGCCGGCTTCCGTTAATAATACCGTCTGCGGGCACCAAGGCGGCAGCGCGAGAAGCCAGGCGTTATGCCAAATAGCTTTCGCGGACAGCGGATTGGAATTTAATATCGCCGACCGATACGCCAATCAGCCGCAAACCCTTTCTATTCGGGCCGTCAGAAAAGACGACGCCACTCAGGAATGCGTGCCCGCGTTCGCCGGCGAAAATAAAAATATCGGTTTTTACAGTCAGTATATTGATCCGGTATCTCCCTCGCGTCGTGCCAGCGTTCATCTGAAAGGAAACAAGATCAGTCAGTACAGCACTAATCTGACGGCCTTAAATTTACACTTTAACCGTCAGGGCATCGCAACCGCCAGGCTCAGTTATAATGAGGCCGGAAAGCTGGAATTGCACGCGCGACTGCTCGGCGAGGGCAATGAGCAAGGTTTGAATATGGCCGGCGCCTCCGGCTTTATTTCTGTGCCTTACGGCTTATGTTTGCAAGCGACGGGCGAGAGCGCCGCCTGCGACGGCGAGCTCGCGGATTGCAGCGCTTTTGCCAGGGCCGGCCAGCCCTTCGGGTTATCATTAACCGCGAGAGCGTGGAGCAATGATAACTCAGAGGTTTGCGACAATCGCAATCTGCGGAATTATCAAACCCAAGACGGGCAACCCGTCCGCATTTCACATGAGTTAATCGCGCCCGCGGACGGAATTAAGGGCACGCTGACGGCGAACGGCAATCAGGCGCCTGATGAGTACGATTATCACCAGGGTGATAATGTTTTAAACCGCGGGATCAGTGAGGTCGGCGTGTTTCGTTTGCGCGCGTCGGCGCCGGCTTACATGGGACAAAGCCTTAAAATACAAGACGGTCAGACGACTAATATCGGGCGCGTTGTCCCCGCCGGTTTCCGGATTTCCCGGCCAAGCGCGTTACCGGCCTGTATCGCGTCTGCCGGCGACACTGAGGCATCTTCATTCACTTATTTTAATCAGCCGTTCAACGCCGCTTTTCACATTGAGGCGCTGAATATTAATAACACGATAACAAGTAATTACAGCGGCGTTTTCGCAAAAGCCGGCGCGGAGCTGACGGCGGATAACCACCAAGATCAGAATATCTCAAATCGATTGCTTGCCCAGAGAAGCGCGGCAGATAACCGGCTTTCCGGTCAAGCGTTACATTTTGTCAGCGGACAGGCCGAAGTCAGCCTGGAACCGCAATTGACCCGCTTAACAAACAGGGTGTTTGACGGGCCTTTTACTGCCGTTCGACTGGGATTAAAAGTACTGAGCAATGACAGTATTGTCACTGATATGTTAGGTACTGATTTTAAAGCGGGTGTTCAGGATTGCGCTCAAACCGGAGAAACTTGTGACGCCGTTCTGTTAAATGCTGAACCGCTGGATTTTCGCTACGGAAGAATAACCCCGGATAACGGCTTCGGCCCTGAAAACAAGCCCGTCGCCGCCGGGATTCGAGCTGAATACTGGCAAAAAGGAAACTGGTTAACTAACACTGACGATAACTGCACTACAATCAACCGGCCATTACTGACTTCAGCAGTGAGCTATGTGCCGGGTTTAAATCCGCGACAGAGCATTGAACGTTACTTTAATACCCCGAACGCCGATTTATCGGTGACATTGAACGCGGGAGAAACGGATTTAATATGGCGAAGTACAGGTGAGGCGTATCGGGGTAAAGCCACGGATAATTTGTTCGTCCCCGATTATTTGAAGTGGTTTTGGCGCGGCGACAACAGCTTAGTCAATCCGCAGTCGAGCGCGGCGTTCGGCCAGTTCTCAGGGCATAACAAAGTGATTTACTGGCGGGAGATTAACCCGCCTCGATAAACCTGAAAAACGCCGGCTTTGCCGGCCGGCGCTTTACCTTTGGATTCAAATAATTACAAAATCTTGCCTAAATTAAGCAGCCGGGTTTCACCGCTGTTATCGTCAACGCCGTCGTTGTCATTGATAACATAAACGTCCCCTGACGGCATAACGGCTAAGCCCTCCGCTTTTTCAAACGCTAAATTGTTGTTTGATTCTAAATCCGGCAGCAGATCCCTGATCAACGTCTTAGTCAGGTTGTCACCGTCTTTTGCGTCAGTTAAATCGATTTGATAAATCTTTTTGACCGCCGCGTCAGGACCGGCCTGGTTGTCCCGCTCTAACAGTAGGAACTTATTGTCCGCCAGCGCGGTAATTTCACCGAGCGCGACCCAGCCGCCATTTTGTGAGCTTGGTGTATCTAACGGGTAGTTAAAGAACCGCCAGGTTTCATTATCCGGGTCAAATTCCGCTATACGGGCATAAGATTCCCCGTTCCACGGTCTTTGCATGGCAATGTAAGCTCTGCCGTTGCTTTCGGCCACGCCCTGAAACCCGAAACGAGACTGCGCCCGTTCCAGTGACTCCGGTAAGCGATGCGCCTGTTTAATCACACCGTCCGTACTCAATTTCAGAAGTAAATTCGGTGAGTTAACAGGCTTGTCATCATCCCCGGCGCCGCCGCTGCCTTCGGATACGACCCAAAAATGATCGTCACTACTGACGGCGATACCCTCCGGATCGAGGTTCACCGTGCCGTCGTCATTGATCATGCCGGCTAAGTCAGCGGAGTCAAATACATCTTTACGCGCCTGTGAGTCATCGGCGGCATCCGCGGCGACATCAGTAACACTGAGTCCGGCCAGTACGTCATCAGCGTCAGTGATCCTGACGGCTTGAGTGACTAAAGCCGGTGTTTTGCCGGTATCAATTTTGAAAATACGGCTGCCCTGATAAACGCCGTCTTCAACGGAATATAAATGCTTGTCATCACCGGCGGCGAGACCCGACAGCGCACTCCAGGGGATCGGGTTGCCGTTATCATCGTTACCGGACTGAATGCCGGGGTAGTGATTTTTGCTGCTGCCGTATTGATAAATATTGATTGCGGCGCGCATCTTTTTTTTACGATTATCTCTTTCGCTGGAGACGATCAGCAGGTTGCGCTCAGGAATCGCCAGAACGCCCTCGGGGCCGGCCGCTGACGGTAATGTTTGTTTGTACTTAGGTGTGTCAGCGTCATTAACATCATAAACGAACACTAAGTTGGCACGCTCAGAAGCGACAAAGAGATGTTTGTCGTCACCGAATGTGCCGACTTCAGCGTTTTCAGGCTCATTACCTTTGTTTTCTGAACGCCCTTGCGGATAATGTCCGAAGCGCACGGCGAGATGCTCAAGTTCGTTAGCGGAGGAATACACGACGGTTCCGGCTTTGTTATAAACCGTAAAACCGCGGCCACCGCCCTCAAAGTCACCTTCATCAGCGGTGGCGAAAAAATCATTATTGATCCAGCTTACGCCGTCCGGCTCACGGGGAACGTCAGACAGACCGCCGGTTAAGTTGATTTGAAAGTCTTCCTCGGTATCAATAGCGGTCAGATCAACCGTGCCGGCGCTGAAATGGTTAATGATCTCCGCTGACTTAAGATCAACCAATGCGATGTGGTTGTTTTCCTGCATGGTAACGACGGCGATATTATCATCGTTAATATCAACGTACTCAGGTTCAGGATCCGCGGCGGCGATTTGTGCGATTCCGGTGAGGGAGACGGTTGCTAACGCCCAGTTCGCGACCGCGCCGTCCGTGCTTAAAATCTTAAGCTCACCGGCCTGAGCTTGCGGGAAGGGTAAATCTTCGTCCTGACGCTCGTTTTCAATCACAATCGCGGCGAAGCGACCATCTTTACTGACGGCGATTGAATCAGGCTGACCGTCTAAAGCGACAGAACGAACTGAGCCGGGTGAGTCGGTATCTGAAATATCATAAATCTCAAGGCTGCCTTTCTGGCCATCGGCATCGGACGTGTTAACCACAACCAGCAGATAATCATCCAGTACCGACACCGACGTCGGCTCACCGTCCAGACGGACCGCGCCTTTCGCTTCAGGCAATGCCGGGTTACTGATATCAACCATGCCGAAGGCTTCTCGCTTACCGTCGGTGTAGTAAATCATGTTGCCGTCTTTTGATACCGCTGAAATTTCGGCTACGGTTCCGTCGTCGGTATCGCAGTCAGCCTCAAGCTGTTTACAAACCGGGAAGGTGGCGACGCGCTTAAAGTATTGTTGCGCCGTTTGATTACACGCATAGTCGGTATACGTGATTTCATCAGCGTCTAAAACGGCGTTTTGATTGAGATCTGTACCTGAGTCGATTTGCAGACCGCCCTGCATGCAATGAAAGTGGCCTTGCTCAAGCGGCGTATGGCTGACTAAAGCCGGCGCGCCGTTTTGACCGTCGGTTCCGTTCGCGCCGTCTGTACCGTCATCACCGTCACAGGCGCTGAGTAAAACTGAAAAGATAAGTGTTGCGAGTAGGGTTTTATTGGTTGTCATTTTCCTGTCACTTTGCGTTTGAATAATCAGCCGAACACCCTAGCGAGCAAATATGACAGGGAAATGGCATAAATATTTCGTAAATATTGCAATGACTACTCGTTGATGCCTAAAAGCTCAACATCAAAGATCAATACCGAATTGCCGGGTATTTTACCCGTTGAGCGACCTGCGTAAGCTAAATTCGCCGGAATAAAGAAGCGATACTTATCGCCGGCGGTCATCAGTTGCAGTCCTTCCGTCCAGCCTTTAATGACCCGGTTTAACGGGAAAGATATCGGCTCGCCACGCTCTGCCGAGCTGTCAAACACCGTACCGTCAATTAATGTGCCGTGATAATGCACCTTAACCGTATCGGCCGGTCCGGGATGCACGTTGCCGTCACCTTTTTGCAGTACCTTGTACTGCAATCCTGAGTCAGTGGTCATCACGCCTGCTTTGGTTTTGTTTTGCGCCAGAAAAGCCGTGCCTAGGGCAAGATTCTTTTTCGCCTGCTCATTATTCTGTGACTGAGTGAATAAGTAAAAAACGACCATGGCTATCACCACCGCGGCTAAAAGCATTTTCATAATGAGTTCCGGGTAATATCTGAAAAACAAAGCGACATATTTGCACTCTATTCAAATGAATTCAACGTTATGTCTGAGGGAACAGACACATGACAACAAAAGTCGTGTTCACTGACGGTCGGATATTGGTCGCGGGTCTGAAAAAACCAGTTTCGGGCTTTATTAAGTCAGGCTCAAACCATCGCTAATTGAGTTCAGCCTCTGGTCAGTCGCCTCACGACAAGATAGAATGCCGGATTTACATCATTAATCCAAGAAGTAATTGAAGATCGCTAATGAAATCACATATTCAGTCTTTGCTTGAACAAACACTAGCCGCATTAATCCGGTCAGAGATCGTTCCTTCTGACATTCAGGCTCGAATTCAGGTTGACCGGACTAAAGATAAAAGTCATGGCGACTTTGCGACTAACTTAGCGATGACGCTGACAAAAGCCGCTCGCAAAAATCCCCGTGAATTGGCGCGGCTTATCATTGATAACCTGCCGGAATCAGCTCATGTCGCTAAAGTAGAAATCGCGGGGCCGGGATTTATTAACTTCTTTATCGATGACAACGCACTGGCGAATCAATTGCAACATGCCCTGGGCGATGAAAGATTAGGCGTGATTCCGCCGGAATCTCAGACCGTTGTGGTTGACTACTCTTCACCAAACTTAGCGAAAGAAATGCACGTCGGTCACCTGCGTTCAACCATTATCGGTGACAGCGTGGTTCGTACGCTTGAGTTTTTAGGTCATAAGGTCATCCGCCAGAATCACGTAGGTGACTGGGGTACTCAGTTTGGTATGCTGCTGGCTTACATGGAAGAGCTGCAAGCGGAAGACGGCAACAAAGCCGGCCTTGAGCTTTCCGACTTAGAAACCTTCTACCGCGCCGCCAAAGTGCGTTTTGATGAGTCAGAAGCGTTCGCGAGCCGCGCCCGTAACTTAGTGGTGGCGCTGCAGTCCGGTGACGAATACTGCAATAAGTTGTGGCGAGCGTTTAATGACATATCATTAAGCCACTGCCATGAGGTTTATGAAAAATTAGGCGTCAGCTTAACCCGTGATGACGTGCATGGTGAAAGTGCTTATAACGATGATTTAGCCCAAGTGGTCGCTGACTTAGAGGCGCAACAGTTACTGACTGAAAGTGACGGCGCTAAAGTTGTGTTCCAGGACAAATTCAAAAATAAAGACGGCGAGCCTTTACCGGTAATTATTCAAAAAGCCGATGGCGGTTACCTGTACGCCACTACCGACTTAGCGGCAATGCGCTATCGAGCGAACCAGCTCAAAGCTGATCGCGTGCTTTATTTCGTTGATTTACGTCAGGCTCTGCATTTCCAGCAGGTATTCAGTCTGGCTAAACTTGCCAAGTTTGTACCGCAATCCATGTCATTAGAGCACCTCGGCTTCGGTACCATGAACGGCGAGGACGGTCGTCCGTTTAAAACCCGCAGCGGCGGCGTAGTTAAACTTGTTGATTTGCTTGATGAGTCGGTCACTCGCGCCGATGAGTTAGTGCGCGGTAAAAATCCTGATATGGATGACGCCACGGTTGGGCGGATCGCTGAAGTGGTGGGGATCAGCTCGGTTAAGTACGCCGATCTTTCGAAAAACCGCGCCAGCGATTACATCTTCAGCTTTGATCAGATGCTGAGCTTTGAGGGTAATACCGCGCCGTACCTGCTTTACGCTTACGCCCGTGTCACCGGTATCTTTAAGCGCGCTGAGGGCATTGATTTGACTGACGGAAAAATCAGCCTTGAGCATGAGAAAGAAAAAGATCTGGGCAATAAACTGGGGCAGTTTAACGAGATATTGACTCGTGTGAGCGCCAAAGGTCAGCCGCACGTGCTTTGCGGTTACTTATTTGAACTTGCGGGCGTCTTCTCAAGTTTCTATGAGTCCTGCCCGGTATTAAACGCTGACACCGGTTCACAAAAGCAAAGTCGCTTATTATTAGCTAAACTTACCGCGCGCACCTTGAAACAAGGTCTGGCACTTCTAGGGATTGAAACGTTAGAGCAGATGTAATGGGCCGCGATTACGCTAATAAACCTAAGCCGCGACGTAATACCCGCGGCAAAAAACCGACAACACAGCAGCCGAAATCTTTCCCGGTTTTTGCTTTGCTGTTTGTTGTGATGTGCATCGGCGCTTTCGGCTACTTTTTATGGAGCATCAAAGACAGCGCTGAAACCACGCCGCCCCCCGAGGCGGAACAGCCGAAACCGAAATCTCGTAAAAAGGATGAACTGCCTCCTAAGCCGAAAGAGCAATGGGAGTATCAGGACATGCTTAAAAACAAAGAGGTTAAGGTCGATCTCCCCAGGAAAAGTGACCAGCCGGCACGTCCGTATCAAATGCAGTGCGGCTCTTTCCGTAAGCGGTCACAAGCTGACGCGCTGAAAGCACGAATAGCCTTTCAGGGACTTGAGGCGATGGTGAGAAAAGTGAACGGCTCTTCCGGTGAATGGCATAAAGTGGTGTTAGGGCCTTACCCGAGAAAGCGTCAGGCTGAGCGAGAACGTCATATTCTGCAACGCACCGGAATCAACGGTTGTAAGATTTGGTTCTGGGAAGGTAAGTCAGGGAAGCGATAAATTCTTAATCATTACGGCGTTCAGATTTAGTGCTTTACAAAGCGCTGAGCGGGGAGCATAGTCTCAGCTGAGTACCCTTATAATGTCACCGGATAATTCCGGCCTTCAGCTCAGGTGCCGCGCTCTTGCGGTAATACCGGCGGTCTTTCAAGCAAGAGGAACGCGCCAAAGTGCCTGAACAAAGTGCATGAAAAGGATGTCAAAGTATATAATTTCATTTGCATGGGTACTTAAGTAGCTATGTAACCGGGTCGTAATACGGGGGAGTGTTAACACCGGACGGCAAAAAATCTAAAAAGTCATGTTCAGCTGCTTATTAAACGTGATTTGTATTTACAGATAAGGAGTATGAATTATGGCTTTCAGTTCGACGCCTAAGATATCAATAGTCAGTGCCGGCTCAAGCTGGGTCGGTCAGGCATATCAGCTTTCCATGAGTCAGTTACGTAGAATTAAAAATCTAAGCAATGTTCAATTTGAGGCGGTTTTGGATAATCCGCACGATGATGACACTGAATTTCACAAAATATTAAATTTAAGTGATGATGAAAAAAAAACCGCGGGTCTTAACTCAAAGTTTATATCAATAAATTCTAAGGATTGTATGAAGAACTACGCGGTTTCAATCAGGGTTTATGTCGCTTTTTATTATTTGTATTTATCACACGCTAAATACTTCAGTGAAAACATAAGCGGTAATCAAAAATATCTTGATGTTAAGCCTATTCAGGAAGCCTTCAAAAGCCTTAATGATAATTTAGAACGGGTAACAGTAGGTAAGAAGTTTTTTATATTCGGCAAAAAAACTGAACTCAGAATTAGTGAGAACATACGTGATGTCGGGAAAAATTCAGAGTACAGAGCAAAGGGTAAAGTATATACGTACACTCTTATTTCCGACCCCGGACGAGACCTGGATTCGGATAAAATTGTAACTTTTTTTAATCCGGATGTTTCCGCGTAACATCAGCATGAAAAAGTGACTGACCGGTCATTCCGCTAAGGCGGGAAATGAAATAACGACACTTGTGTATGCCGGTTACCCTTTGACTTTTTAAATTAACCTAATAAGTACCCAACTATAAGTTTTTTCACTTTTATGACGCCCGTCTTAAGCACTCTGCGGCGTTACTCTTGCTTGAAAGACTGCCGGTATGACTGCGCAAGAGCGTCTTGTAGAGCATTTAACCTAAAATCGAAAAACTTATGATCAGCTACTTATTATTGGCAATTTATATCGGCAATGTTAAGCAGTAACAAACCGGGAAGTTATTTCGGGACAGTTTCTTCGCAGCTCATTTTCTTTTTTAATGTCGTTTGATTTCGGACAATTTTTCCAGTAATAGTTTTGTGTCGGCGACAGTATTATCATCAGTACAAGCAAAACCGCATAACGCTTTTTTACGCTCTGGCCCGAGCTGCTCCAGACCGTTACGCACCACATTCAATCTTTCTTGCTTGTCTTTATAATCAGCTTCATATTGCGGATGCTTTTGTGCCAGTTTATAAAATCGTGCGAATAATCTTTGGATATCCCGCGAATCCAGTAGTTCAAATATGTCGGTACCATTATCTCTTAGTTTTTGAATCTGATAGAAAAGCAACTCAACAACCTAGCACACTTTTGGACAAAAACCATTTAGATGGACTGTTCTAAACTGGCTGCGCCGGATTAGAAAAAATCCATCATTTGATATTATCCAATCCAATTACCCGCTAACTGAAGATAACCAAACTGTCATCAACCCTTGATTTGAAGTATCTGTCTCATATCGAGCAACCCGACTTTGCCTCCGGAGCACCAGCTCAAAAGCCGCGCGGTAATGAATGCCATGCCGATACCCCGTAATTAAGCTAAGCATGTTAATATTTTTTTGGTCTTTTGTACTATTCAGGTGCTTCATTAAAACAGCGACGGCCACGTCCGTGGTGATAATCTCGCTGATTTTCGGGATACCCGCTTTTCCCGTTAATGCGCTGTGATGAAAATCAATTGTCAAACAGTTAGGCTTTGATTCACCTTCTTGTATGCCAAGGGTACCGCATAAGACCTTCTTCTCCACAAGGTTGTCTAAAAGGGCAAAAGCACGAGACTGGTATTTTTCCGCTGTATCTTTTATTGAACAAAATAAGGCGACATTAGCATAAGCGCTTATCAGCGCTTCCAGGGTGGTGACGTCTTGTGTCAGCTTTAACGTCTCGAACAAGGCCGCCGCGTCTTCTGCTTTTTTTATCCAGTAAAGCCCGGCATCGTGGCGGGCCGCGTTACCGTAGGCCGTAATACGAGCATTCAAGGTGGTGACGTTTTGCGTCAGTTTTAACTTCTCGAACAAGGCCGCCACGTCTTCTGCTTTTTTTATCCAGTAAAGCCCGGCATCGTGGCGGGCCGCATTACCATAGGCCGTAATAAGAGCATTCAAGGTGGTGACGTCTTGTGTCAGCTTTAACGTCTCGAACAAGGCCGCCGCGTCTTCTGCTTTTTGTATCCAGTAAAGCCCGGCATCATGGCGGGCCGCGTTACCGTAGGCCGTAATAAGAGCATTCAAGGTGGTGACGTCTTGTGTCAGCTTTAACTTCTCGAACAAGGCCGCCGCGTCTTCTGCTTTTTGTATCCAGTAAAGCCCGGCATCGTGGCGGGCCGCGTTACCATAGGCCGTAATACGAGCATTCAAGGTGGTGACGTCTTGTGTCAGCTTTAACGTACCGAACAAGGCCACCACGTCTTCTGCTTTTTTTATCCAGTAAAGCCCTGCATCGTGGCGGGCCGCGTTACCATAGGCCGTAATACGAGCATTCAAGGTGGTGACGTCTTGTGTCAGCTTTAACGTCTCGAACAAGGCCGCCGCGTCTTCTGCTTTTTTTATCCAGTAAAGCCCGGCATCGTGGCGGGCCGCGTTACCATAGGCCGTAATACGAGCATTCAAGGTGGTGACGTCTTGTGTCAGCTTTAACTTCTCGAACAAGGCCGCCACGTCCTCTGCTTTTTTTATCCAGTAAAGCCCGGCATCGTGGCGGGCCGCGTTACCATAGGCCGTAATACGAGCATTCAAGGTGGTGACGTTTTGTGTCAGCTTTAACGTCTCGAACAAGGCCGCCGCGTCCTCTGCTTTTTTTATCCAGTAAAGCCCGGCGTCGTGGCGGGCCGCGTTACCATATGCCGTAATACGAGCACTCAAGGTGGTGACGTCTTGTGTCAGCTTTAACGTCTCGAATAAGGCCGCCGCGGCTTCTGCTTTTTGTATCCAGTAAAGCCCGGCATCGTGGCGGGCCGCGTTACCATAGGCCGTAATACGAGCACTCAAGGTGGTGACGTCTTGTGTCAGCTTTAACGTCTCGAACAAGGCCACCACGGCTTCCACTTTTTTTATCCAGTAAAGCCCGGCATCGTGGCGGGCCGCGTTACCGTAGGCCGTAATAAGAGCACTCAAGCTGGTGACGTTTTGTGTCAGCTTTAACGTACCGAACAAGGCCGCCGCGTCTTCTGCTTTTTGTATCCAGTAAAGCCCGGCATCGTGGCGCGCCGCATTGCCATAGGCTGTGACGCAGGCATTTAAAATAGGAACATCAACAGGAATACCCGCATGCAACGCATATCGGATAAGGCACTCGACAATAACGGGGGAGCCATTGTCATCTGCTTTTTTTATGTTGGAATTTAACACCTTCAGTACATTGCGGTTGCCATAATCCGAACTATGACGACTTAATATTCTCTTTATATCGTAACCGAGGAAATCCCGATATACCGCTCTTTGTTCAGAAGGCTGAAGAAATGAGCGTGTGAAGGCATTGAACTCTTCAAATGAAGTGCGTGTTGACCATTGAAAGCCGTCTCTGCTTTGCATTGAACGATGAGAATACTGTGCTCCCCGCGGTTCAATACGTCTATAGCCTTGATGAAAATGTTTCGCTCGGGCAGCGCCGGCCTTTTCGGGGACGTAGCTCTCATTAGAACGGCGTCCCAACCGGACGAGCTTTTGTTCTTTATCCTTATCTTGATAACTTTGAACGCGGCGCTCCGCTTTGCCGGTCGCACCACTCCCTGTGGAGTCAAGACGGTTTAATCCTGATGCCATCTTTTAACTGAGAGGAGAGTAAGTAGTCGCTTAAAAGTTTTTAACTCAAGAAATTTATAAAAACTTTGCGGTGTATCATAAAATAGTACTTTCAGTTCATATTTTTATTTTATTCGAGCGTTATAAAGTCGTACGCGTTTTTGTTAAGTAATAAATAATTCTCAATAAAACAGACAGCTGAAATCTTTGAGGTGTGCGAAATTACGGTATCAAAGCGGATTGATGCCTGGTATGAGCAAGGCGTATCAGGCATGTTTGATGACAGACGCTCCGGGCGCCCGGGAATTTATTCTCAAGATGAGGCGTTACTTTTGAAGTCATTCGCAGATGAAGAGCTCACCAACTTAAGAGCGCGCAATCATTAATAATAAATTCAGCAGATAAATCACGCAGCTTAGGCACCGTAAAAAGAACGATAAAAAAATTTTAATTACAGCTACAAGCGAATGAGGCGCTCACTTAAGAAAAAGCGCGATGAAACACATTTTCAGACTACTTACGATGAGTTAACGAGCTGTGTAAAGGCAGAAAAAGAAGGGAAAACAGAGCTTTACTACTCCTGAATTCGGATAATTAGTGCTTACGAAACTTATTCTAAACTTAAAAAAGAAGTCATGACAATACCGGACGATTACCGTTCAAAATATGAACTGACTTTTAGTTAGCTACTTATGTTACCGCAATAGTACCGCGCATTTAGATATCGAATAAATGACTGAAAAGTATTTAATATATTCGAGGCGTTTTTTTTCGTTCCTGAGAGCAAACAAATCAGTAAATCACAAGCAAAAAAACGATTTGGAGTAATTAATCCAAGTTGAAACGGGGCAGAAGCGAGTCCGGACTGATATTTTCAATCTGTTGTGAAGCGTGTTCTTTTTGATGCAGGAAGCCATCTATAGAGAGTAGGGATTGATACACCTAAATCTGAAGCGACATCCTTTGGCGGATCCCGTCTTCAAGCAACCTCTTAGCAGCTGCTGTTTTGGAGTCGGTCATTCGCCTCTTACGCCCGCCAATTCTGCCACGCTTTCTTGCTGCATCCAGTCCAGCCTTAGTCCTTTCAAGCATCAATTCACGCTCCATCTGCGCAAGACTTGCCATTACATGAAAAAAGAATTTCCAGCTGGAGTTGATGTGTCAATATTATCAGTAAGGCTCTTGAAGTTAATTCCCCTTTTTTCTAATCGTTCAACCAAGGTTACCTAAATCTTTAACATTGCGCCCAAGGCGATCTAGCTTCCAAACGGCAAGAGTGTCACCCTCTCTTAAAACCTCTAAAGCTAAACTAAACTCTTTGCGAGCAGCTTGAACTCCACTTAATTCTATCAGCGTAAACTTTTTCACAGCCTGCTTGATTAAGAGCTTCTAATTGAAGTGATATATTTTGGTCTTTAGTTGAAATTCGGGCATAACCAACTTGCATTATTTTTACTCTTTAATCATGCTGGTAAAATCAGACCATTGCTCAACCCTGAATGCTCGTATATCACGAACTGAATCAGAAAACCGAGGCAGTGCTTTCAATGCAGTGATAGCACGGAATAAGTTTGCCATATCTTCATTATCGCAAACATATAAGCTTGCCTGAACCCTATTAAACCCAAAACCTGAGAGGGTTGAGCCAATATCCGTATAAGCCTGTGAGACACTTTTTGGGTGATGACGGTCAGTGTCGGCAACGACTAAGTCAAAGGCGATAGCGAACATTAATGTACCTTCGGATCATTTTTGACCTTTGAAAACCGATATTCAGTTTCCTCGCCTGTTTCTAAGACCTCGATTAATAACACCCAATCATCTTTATCTGCTGGGCGAACAGGCTTAACAATTTTATAAGCAGGTCCCATTGCTCCAAATTGTCTGTACTGACCGATAAGATCAGGTGATGGAAATTGTTCATTCAACATAATGTAAACCAAATTGTTCTCAAAACTCGTATCATGGTAGGCAATCGATAACTTCAATTCAAGAATGGTTTTTGATAACGTGTAAAGCCTTTTCGTTCGGCTGCGAAAAATATGAGTCGCAGCTTCTCAAAAACGACCGTTTTTGAGAAAAAGAATCATTATATTTTTATTTGAAATAGTTATAAATGAATCGAACATGGAGTTGTGATTTTAGAAGAGCACATTCCGTATGGCTAACCAAAATAAGGAACTGTCCCAAAATAACTTCCCTGTTTTGCTGTTGTTTATTTTTGGCTTGTACAAGGCTCAGAAAGCGAGGTGTAGTCATTACCGACATACAAAATTGTCGTTATTTCGTTTCTGCATAAGCTTTCGACAACGCCGTAACGCTTTATTCAAAGAACGCAAAAATAAACACAGCCCAAAGGGTTAAGAGCCGCTTAACAAATCGGCGAGTTATTTCGGGACAGTTTCTTAAGACGATCGTCAGAAAAGTGAAAAAACTTATCGTTGGGTACTCAATCCGCTCTAACAGAGTCAGAGCGGATTGAGTTGAACGGAGAATTTAAGCAGCTGACCATAAGTTTTCTAACATTTTCTGATGCCCGTCTTTACCGCGCTACTGCGTTGCAACTTCGGTTACATAGCTACGGCTATGCCCTGCGCCGCGCCTTGTATCGCGCCAAATCTGAGCACCGAAATTCCGAAGAAACTTATCATCAGCTACTTACCGGCCTAGATTTTCACCTGAACCGTGGTACTCGGCCCGCTCTTATGTTTGACATTCACGGTATAATTCCCTTTTTCAGCGTAATTATGAAGTATATCTTCAGAGTTGTTCATTTGACTGATATCCTCAGAAGTACCGTCCCCCCAGTTTATGATGTAATTCTGGTAAGAGGAAGGCACCTGACTGACACATGATCGTAATGCCACCAGCAAATCAACTTGCTGCCCTTTAACACTTGGACGGACAATCGGAGACATGGCGGTACTTGGTTTTACCAGATCGGTAAAAAACAGATTCTTATCAACAACCGGCCAGTATTTATCGCTAAATCGATTCCCCTTGGCATAGGCATTTACATTCAAGTCAACATTAATTAAACCGGCCGCGACCGTCTCTTCCTGACCAAGTCCGTCGCCGTTACCGCAGGTATTACCGTAATAGCCGATGATACTCATAGGCAGCTTAGCGCTCGCGCCGGCTTGCGCCCAAATTAAACGCTTATAGATGTCGGCGTCGATCTCTACGTTGACATAGGGCTCAATAGAAATTTCAGCCATCAGGGTGTATTTAATATCACCGGGCTGGATCAGACCATGATCATCATAACTTGAGCTAATACGCATACAGCTGTCTAACGTGCATTCAAATTTAAAGTCACCGTCAACTTCCAGCTGTTTTTTTAAACCCACGTCACCGTTAGCTTGATAAATAATGTCTCCGACACCGGCGGAAACCGGTAAGCGTAAATCATATTCAACGGGAAAAGGTCCCGCCATGAAAATCCCGCTGCCTAAATTACCGATATAAGAATGCCAGTCAAACGTCGGGATACGACCTGAGACTTTACCGTGAACGTCAATATCCCCCTTAATCTGATATTTCGCTGACGCGTCGATTTTCTTCAGTGCCAGTTTGTGCGGAACGCACAAGGTTGAACCAAAGCTGTAAAACACTTCGGCGTCTGTCTCCACCTTAAAATCAGCGTCAATATCTGAAATAACCGAACCCGGGCCTGAACTGCCTGAATGACTGTCACGCAATGGGAATTCCAGTGTATTATGAAAGTCATGACTTCCATTTGTATCTCCGTCGCACAGATACATAGGGCTAACCGGGTTTGCCTCATCAGCGGAATGGCCCGCCATTGTCGTAAATTTGTTTCGCATCGAAGTCAGACCGCGGCCGGCGGCATAACGGTTAAAATCAGCGGGCGAGTCATTTAAATGTTCCGCAATTCCCTTGTCGACTAAGACTAAGAAAGCAGGGCTATCCTTACACTTCGCATTCGCTCTGCCGCAGCTTTTATGCTGAAAATCTTTCATAACGCTATCGCGCTCCGATTCCGGCAAGCCTGCTTCAATAGCGGCATTCTCAGCGCCTGCGCCACGCTGAATGGATAAAATACAATGTAGATGTTTTCCGCTGACCGTCAGGCGCGGTAAAGAGCATTTCCTTTAACTCATAACCTTGCCCCGAACGCAGCACGGTAGTCTGAACATCACTCTCAGGATCGTAATTTCGCGAATCACCGGCATAAACCACAAACGCGGGAATCGATAACGTAAATAAAGCCACTGGAACTTTTATGGCTTCACATAATTTATGAGTGTTCATCATAGATACCTTTTTTTATTGAAATATCAACGTCGAAACTCATCCGTAGAAGAATCGGCTGTTTGTTCTACCTATTAATTACCTCGCCTACCGTTTCTATGGACTTGATAGTCAAAATGCCGTTATCTTGTAGGTCTTCACGTAATGAAATTAAGTACAACCGTCAACTGTACGAAATCATTTTTAAAGTTTAAATAAATTTTTCATTAACTTTTGTTAATGTTTAAAACACCAATCCGCGTCCAGACTCGAACGACCCGGAGCTCTGTCTGGATTCCTGCGGTCAGCAAAATACAAGCGCCACTGGCGCGGGCGCGGCGGTACTGTGCCGGACAAATACCGGCATAAAAACTGTCGTTAAGTACCTGACAATAAGTTTTTCGATATTTCCGGCGTTCAGATTAAGCGCCCGACAAGGCGCGAGTGTCTGACTGTAAGTCTCTCGCTCTTGCTGAGCGCTCATTAATGAGCGGGGATTTATAAACAACACAACTCACACAAACCTCCGGGCTGTGACACGGCAGACATCTATGACAATGAAATTGGCCAATTAATTGACCGCGCGGCAAAGTTTGCTCCCTCACAAGACTCAAATTCAATAAAAGGGGCACGCCCTAATAAAAATTGATTAAACCGCATGCACATAAATTAACAGCGCCGGCGAAATGAATTGATGGTAATTACCTGTTGTTGATTGCATTTTTATCATCTGTGCCATATCGTCTAAGACAGCTCAATTTTTATGCGTCCAGTAGTTATTAACAAAGGGATACACAATGCGAATTGGAATACCCAAAGAATCACTGTTAAATGAACCCCGAGTCGCGGCCACACCTTCCAGCGCGGCGCAACTGATCAAGCTCGGGTTTGATGTTCAAGTCGAAACCTCGGCGGGAGCACAGGCCAGTTTTACCGATCAGGCTTATATCGAAGCCGGTGCGGGTATCAGCCGGGACATCTGGCAGGCTGATATCATCTTCAAAATGAATGCCCCGACGGATGAGGAGATTTCCCGGCTTAACGCCGGAACTCTTCTTGTCAGTTTCATCTGGCCGGCTCAACATCCTGAGTTAGTTCGGCGACTTGCCGATAAGCAAGTCACTGTTCTGGCGACGGATATGGTGCCGAGAATTTCCAGGGCGCAGTCTTTAGACGCCCTGTCATCAATGGCGAACATCAGCGGTTACCGCGCTGTTGTTGAGGCGGCGCATGAATTCGGTCGTTTCTTTACCGGTCAGATTACCGCGGCGGGTAAAGTACCGCCGGCCAAGGTACTGGTAATCGGTGCCGGTGTCGCCGGTCTGGCCGCTATCGGCGCGGCAGGCTCTTTAGGCGCGGTGGTCCGGGCTTTTGACACCCGCTTAGAAGTCGCTGAGCAAATTGAATCCATGGGCGGTGAATTCCTGAAACTGGATTTCAGTGACGAGGACGGCGGTTCATCTGACGGTTACGCCAAAGTCATGTCAGAGGAATTTATTGCCGCTGAGATGGCCTTATTCGCCGAGCAGGCCAAAGATGTTGACATCATCATCACCACGGCGCAAATTCCGGGAAAAACCGCGCCGCGGCTGATCACTCAGGAAATGGTCGGCAGCATGAAGTCCGGTTCGGTAATCGTGGATTTGGCCGCGGGCTCCGGCGGTAATGTCGAGCCGAGTGTCGCCGGCGAAAAAGTGATAACGGATAACGGTGTTACGGTTATCGGCTATACCGACTTAGCGGGACGCCTCCCGGCTCAGTCATCACAGCTGTATTCGACCAATTTAGTTAACCTGATGAAGTTGCTGTGCAAACAAAAAGACGGACAGGTCTCGTTAGATTTTGAAGATGTGGTTACCCGGCATATGACGGTAACACACGAAGGCGGCGTCATGTTCCCGCCGCCGCCGATTTCGGTATCAGCGGCGCCTCAGCGGCCGCAAGAAAAGCCGGAACCACAGGTTAAGGAAGAGAAAAAACCGTCGAATAAGAAATACTGGTTAGGCGCGCTCGGCGCGCTGGCGTTCACCGCCGTTGCCGCCGCGGCCCCGGCCGCATTCTTATCGCACTTTACGGTGTTCGTGCTGTCTTGCGTTGTCGGTTACTACGTGGTCTGGAACGTCTCTCACTCATTACACACGCCGTTAATGTCGGTAACTAACGCGATTTCCGGCATCATCGTCGTCGGCGCCCTGCTGCAGATCGGCCATGAAACCCCGCTGATTAAAGGGCTTGCCTTTTTCGCCGTGTTAATTGCCAGTATCAACATCTTCGGCGGATTTACCGTCACCCAGCGTATGTTGAAAATGTTCCGTAAAGATTAAGGAGTCGAACTGTGATGACTAACGGGATTATTACAGCCGCTTACTTAATTGCCGCGGTACTATTTATTTTCAGTCTTGCGGGGCTTTCTAAACAGGAAACCGCGAGGCGAGGCAACATCAGCGGCATCATAGGTATGACCGTCGCCTTGATCGCCACCATTCTGAAACCTGAAACCCTGGGTGTCGGATGGATTCTTTTCGCCATGGCCGCGGGCGGCGCTATCGGTGTTTATCTGGCCCGCCGGGTTGAAATGACCGAAATGCCGGAACTGGTCGCGGTTCTGCACAGCTTTGTGGGTTTAGCCGCGGTACTGGTGGGCTATAACAGCTTTATCGGTCTGCCCCCGGACTCAGTGACCACGGTTACTCAAACCTTAGAGCAAATCAGCCACGGCGGCGCTGAATACAAGATTCATCTGGTTGAAGTGTATCTGGGTATCTTTATCGGCGCGGTGACCTTTACGGGCTCTGTGGTGGCATTTTGCAAGCTCAGAGGCGTTATTAACTCAAAAGCCTTAACGCTTCCTCACCGCCATAAACTGAACCTTCTTGCTTTAGTGGTCAGCGCGGGCATGCTGATTCATTTTGTCGGCTCTCACGCCGGCATTACGACTCTGATCATCATGACGTTGATCGCCGGCGTTTTCGGCTGGCATCTGGTGGCGTCCATCGGCGGCGCTGATATGCCGGTGGTGGTTTCAATGCTCAACTCCTACTCCGGCTGGGCGGCCGCGGCGGCGGGCTTTATGCTGTCAAACAATCTTCTTATCATCGTCGGCGCGTTAGTGGGGTCATCCGGCGCGATTCTGTCTTACATCATGTGCAAGGCGATGAACCGTTCATTCGTCTCCGTTATCGCCGGCGGTTTCGGTACTGACGTTCAACAATCCGCCTCCGGTGAAGAGCTGGGGGAGCACAGTGAAACCTCAGCCGAGGATGTGGCTGATATGCTGAAAAACGCCCGCCGTGTCATCATCACTCCGGGATACGGCATGGCGGTGGCGCAGGCGCAATATCCGGTGGCTGAAATCACCCAGAAACTGCGCGCTAAAGGCGTGAATGTCCGTTTTGGTATTCATCCGGTCGCGGGACGTTTGCCCGGTCATATGAACGTATTGCTCGCGGAAGCTAAGGTGCCCTATGACATCGTATTAGAAATGGATGAAATTAACGCTGATTTCTCTGACACTGACACCGTGTTAGTGATTGGCGCCAACGACACGGTTAACCCGGCGGCGTTAGACGATCCGAACTCTCCGATTGCCGGCATGCCGGTACTGGAAGTGTGGAACGCGAATAACGTCGTGGTATTCAAACGCTCAATGAACACAGGTTACGCCGGCGTGCAAAATCCGCTGTTCTTCAAAGAGAATACCCAAATGCTGTTCGGTGACGCGAAAGCTTCGTGTATGAGAATACTAGATAAAATTTAGCGCGTTTCGTAACTCGTTGAGAAAAGCCCGCTTTACGCGGGTTTTGTTGTTTTTATGAACTGCTGATCGGTTCTTTCACGCAACGGGTATAGGCCTGTCCCATATCGGCGGCCGCCGCCGCAACGGGTTTCCCGCGGCGTTTCTTACCAGCCCGGAAACCGTATCTTCTGAACCGCGACATCCCTTTCTTAAGCAGTCACTAAGAAGATGAAAAGTAAGTTAATTATCTTTAATAAGCGGGATTTATCAATTAAAAAGTTTTAGTATGAGTTATGTCAGTAAAGATCAGAACATAATAAAACATCACTATGACATAAATTGCGGCCTTAATTAAACTTAAGTTGTTATTCCTGCGACAGAAATGCATTGATTCAACTTATTAAGTGATTACAAAAAGTTACGGGGGGTGAATTATGACTACAGTAATGATTAACGGTCAACAAACTAGCTTACAGAAATTCGTAAAGAATAAAAAAGATGTACTGATAGTTGATAAATTTATTGATAAGGCGGGAAATGAGTATGAGGCGAATGTTGTCGATTCGAAGCTGCAGTTTAATTTAACTGACAGAAAAGAACAAAATATCGCATTAAAACTCAGTCAGAGGGTTCATATTAAGATAGTACGCTTTTTAAGCCTCTTTTCGAAGAAGCCCGAGAGCCGCGAGTCAAAAGCTGACGGGCTTATTGAGCGCTATGAGGCTGAACAGTTACTTGCCAGGTGGAAAAAAGATTTTAAAGACGCGAAGTTTAAGGTTACAAAACCAAGGCTGGTTCTGAAATGACAGAACAGACAATAACGAAACGACTCAAGCGTAAGCCGGCGAACGATAAATTTATCACACGGTTAAATAGCCGGGCGCGGACTGATACGGTTGGTTGTAACGCCGTCCTCATTACGCGGCCGTAAAAAGACCGGAACCGGCCTTTTTATGAGCCCGCGTTTAACCGAACGTAATGCTTATGCCTGCGGACGCATCGCCGGGAACAGAATCACGTCGCGGATGGTATGAGTGTTGGTAAACAGCATCACCAAACGGTCGATACCGATACCCTGCCCCGCTGTCGGCGGCAGACCGTGCTCCAGCGCGGTGATGTAGTCCGCGTCATAGTACATGGCCTCATCATCACCGGCGTCTTTCGCCTCAACCTGCGCTTTAAAGCGGTTATCCTGATCTTCCGCGTCATTAAGCTCGGAGAAACCGTTCGCCACCTCACGGCCGCCGATGAAAAATTCAAAGCGATCAGTTATAAAGTGGTTTTCATCATTACGGCGCGCCAGCGGCGAAATGTCCGCCGGGTAACCGGTAATGAAGGTCGGCTGCATCAGCTGAGGCTCCGCGGTTTCACCGAAGATTTCCTCAAGCAGCTGACCGCAGGTCCAGAACGGCTCAGCCTCAATATGAAGGCTCTTGGCCAGTTTACGCATGAATGCCACATCTTTAACTTGTTCATAAGTCATAGACCGGATAGTTTCATTGTCCGGGTTGTAGTGTTTGATCGCTTCTAACATGCTCATACGGGCGTACGGCGCGCCGAAATCTACCGTATGCTCACCGTACGGAAGCTGAGTATCACCGCACAATTCTCTGGCGATTGAGCTGAGCATGTCCTCGGTCAGATCCATCAGATCGTTATAATCAGCGTACGCCATATAGAATTCCATCATAGTGAATTCCGGGTTGTGACGCGGTGACAGACCCTCATTACGGAAGTTACGGTTGATTTCAAACACACGCTCAAAACCGCCGACCACTAAACGCTTAAGGTATAGCTCCGGCGCGATTCGCAGATACATTTCTAAATCAAGCGCGTTGTGATGAGTCACGAAAGGACGCGCGGAAGCGCCGCCCGGAATCGAATGCATCATCGGCGTTTCAACTTCCATGAACTCTTTTTTCATCATAAAGTTACGAATCGCGGTAACCACTTTAGAGCGCATCATAAATGCGTTACGGGACTCCTCATTGACGATAAGATCAACATAACGCTGACGGTAACGCATTTCCTGGTCAGTCAAACCGTGGAATTTCTCAGGCAGCGGCCGCAACGCCTTGGTCAGCAACTGGTAGTTTTCCATATTCACGTAAAGGTCGCCTTTACCGGAAAGATGCAGCTGACCGGTTACACCGATGATGTCACCGATGTCTAACCCCTGGTATTTTGCTTTTAGTTCTTTTTGAACGTCTTTACCGGCGTAAGCTTGAATACGACCGGAAACGTCCTGGATCACTAAGAAAGGGCCGCGTTTGGCCATAACACGACCCGCGACAGAGCGTTGAATGCCCATTTCCTCCAGCCGCTCTTTAGTGTACCCGCCGTACTCAGCCTGAATATCAGCCGCCTTGTGTTTTCGATCGAAGTTATTCGGGTGACCGTTAGCGGGACAAGTCTCGCGAATACGGGCGAGCTTAGCACGACGCTCGGCAATGAGCTTATTTTCATCTTGGACGTGATCAGTCATTTTCTTCTCTCGTTAAAGGCCTGATTTCAGGCTGGCTTCAATAAATCTGTCTAAGTCACCGTCAAGGACGGCCTGGGTATTGCGGTTTTCAACACCGGTACGTAAGTCTTTGATGCGTGAGTCATCCAAAACGTAAGAACGAATCTGGCTGCCCCAGCCGATATCGGATTTCGCATCTTCCGCCGCTTGTTTATCGGCGTTTTGCTTCAGCATTTCAAGCTCATAAAGTTTGGCTTTCAGTTGCTTCATCGCGCTATCACGGTTTTTGTGCTGAGAGCGGTCGTTCTGACACTGCACAACGGTGTTCGTCGGCAAGTGAGTGATACGGATGGCTGACTCAGTTTTGTTTACGTGCTGACCGCCGGCGCCTGACGCGCGATAAGTATCGACGCGAAGATCCGCCGGATTGATATCAATCTCGATGGCGTCATCAACTTCCGGGTAAACAAACACCGAGCAGAATGAGGTATGGCGCTTACCGGACGAGTCAAACGGTGATTTACGAACCAGACGGTGCACGCCCGTTTCCGTTCGCAACCGGCCGAACGCGTATTCACCGCTGAACTTAACGGTCGCGCTTTTAATACCGGCGACATCACCGTCTGAAACTTCAATTAATTCCGGCCTGAAGTCATGAGCCTCACCCCAGCGCAGGAACATACGCAGCACCATGTTCGCCCAGTCCTGCGCCTCAGTGCCGCCTGAGCCTGACTGAATATCAAGGTAGCAGTCTGATTCGTCATTCTGACCGGAGAACATCCGGCGGAACTCCAGCTCCTCAAGGCGGGTCTCAAGATCGGTTAACTCAGCACCGGCATCGTTGAAGGTCTCTTCGTCCTCCTCTTCGACAGCCAGCTCAAGCAAGCCCTCGACATCCTCAAGACCGTTATCCATATCGTCGATGGTTTTCACCACCTTTTCTAAGGATACCCGCTCTTTACCTAAAGCCTGGGCGTGTTCTGGGTTATCCCATACATCTGAGCTTTCCAGCTCACGGGTGACTTCTTCCAGACGCTCTTTCTTATCATCATAGTCAAAGGTACCCCCTGAGAAGATCTGTCCGCTCAGACAACTCCTTAATTTTGGCTTTCACCGGATTAACTTCAAACATGAATTTCTATTCGCTTATCAATAATAGCTGTGACAGGTAATTTCTCGTCACTCCGGCGAAGGCCGGAGTTCAGCGACTTTTGCTTTTGTTAAAAGTCAGCGAATATCAGCCTGCGCTGATATGACAACATAATCACACTATTCAATTATATTAAAAAAACAGCCGTGTATTTTAACCTAAGCCGTCAGAGCTGAAAACCGCCACCAGATAAATTCAGGCACAAATTTATGAACTGAAATAGCAGGATAACCAGGCTGACTTTAAAAACAGAAAGTTTTTGCCGTCTGAGCAGATAAAAACCAACGGCGACAACCAGAATATCCGCAAATGATAAAATAGAAGACGTTACCACTGGCGAAACCCAAGCCGCGGCAAGTATGCCAACTACGGCAGCATTAAGGATTGTTATCGCAGCGTTGAACCTTGGACGCAAACAGAGTGATTCCCAGGCCGGCAGAACGCCCAGTAGCAGCAGGAAACCCGGTGTAAATATTGCCAAGGTTGACAATAAGGCACCGACAAAACTGTTGCCCCGCCAGGTTTCTGTGCCGAGGAAACTGCTTAAGGTAAACATAGGTCCCGGTATTAGCTGAGCAAAACCATAGCCGGACAAAAACAACCGCGGTTGGATCATGTCTGACAAGCCGTTTTGCAGCAAAGGCAATACCACATGACCGCCACCAAACACCAATGATCCCGCGAGGTAAAACTCTTTCAGTAACTGAATGTTCCGCGGGTAATGATCCGAAGCGAGCAGAAGCGCAAGTAATACTGAAAAAACCGCAAGCCAGCGCTTTTTCAATTTTAATGGATGTGACTGAGCTTCACTTTCTGGCGGAGCTAAAAATATCCCGCCGATGACCGCCGCGATGATCAGCACCGCGATTTGCGTTACCGAGCCGGGTAAAAATAACAGCACCGCAAAAGCAGAAACGGCGGTTAAACGAGTCGCTGAATCTTTACAAAAATTTTTCGACATGCTGAGCACCGCATCGGCGACCACAATTACGGCGAGTAATTTCAGCCCGTGGATCAATAATCGCGGCCAGAACGTTTCAAGCCATGCCGCACTGAGAATGGCTAACGCAAACATCAATAAAAATGAAGGTAAGGTAAAACCAATAAATGCCGCCAGGGCGCCGGCAATACCGCCTTTATGGTGACCAATGGCGAACCCCAGCTGACTCGACGCCGGTCCGGGCAGACACTGACACAAGGCCAGTAAGCGCTGAAATTTGTTATTATCAAGCCAGTTCAGCTCATCAACAAAGCGTTTTTTGAAATAACCGATATGGGCGGCGGGGCCGCCGAAACACACGCAGCCGAGCATTAAGAATTGTCTGAAGATTTGAAAGTTCACCTTAACGGCTCTTAGTCATATTTCATTTAAGACTAAAATATGACTCATTAATGTCATATTTATTACAATCAGCCGACCCGCCTGAGTTTGATTTTACTGAAATCAGCAACTCGCTCTCGTTTGCCTAATCTTCGCTCTAACCATTTCACGGTTTGTTTTGCCGTAACCCGGTACGTTGTGAGCTTGCCCCCCAGAATGGTCAGCATATCGGGGTGGGCGTCATAACTTTTCATTAAGGTATCCCGCGAGCGGCGAAAAGGATTTAACGACGTTTTAGGTAACACTCTCGCACCGCAGAAGGTTTTTACAATGAGCAGCTTTAACTCATTGACCGAGTAGTCATTAAAATAATGAGCGTAGATTTCACAAAGATAATCAATCTCTTGTTCAGAGGCGGAAAATGTCTCAGGTACGGTATCAACCGCCTTCTCGGTCGTGCCGACTAAAGTCCTGCCGTACCACGGCATGACAAAAATCACCCTTGAATCAAGATGAGACTCTATATAAAGGATATGCTCAACCGCGGGAATATCCAGCAGGATATGTGAGCCGAGAACTAAGTCGACTTCCAGATCCGGCACTTGCGGCGACAGTCTTTTCAGTACTTCCGTTCCCCAGGGTCCGGCCGCGTTGACCACGCATTTCGCGTTGAAATTAACTTTCTTTCCCGCGTGCTCCGCTTCAACGGAATAACCCCGTTCTTGTTTCAGCACATTAATGCAATCGTGATATTCGTATACCTCCGCGCCCATTTTTTTAGCGCTGTCCACCACGGATAAAGCCAGTTGGTGATCGTCCGTCTGCGCGTCCCAGTATTGAAATAATCCGACTAATCCCCGCTTATTAACGGCCGTGACTTGTTGCCACTGATGCTCGGGCACGCTTTTAAAACGGCCGTATTTACTGAAACCGCTTAAAAAATAATACGCGCTTAACCCCAGAAACAACTGCCACGGTTTTCTTTTACCGGATTGATAAACCGGAATATAAAACTTAACGGGGCGAACCAGAGGCTCCGCGTGTTTAATTAACGATGCCCGCTCTGACAAGGACTCATAGATGAGTTTAATCTGCGCGGTTTCAAGGTAACGCAAGCCACCGTGAATGAGTTTACTTGAGTTCGCCGAGGTCGCCCGGGCTATCGAATTCTTTTCAATAACAGCCACTTTAAATCCTGCTGCCGCCGCGCACTGCGCGACACCGGCACCTAAAATCCCTCCGCCTATAACCACAAGATCTGTATCTGACATTCAGCCCCTCGCAATTGCTTCGTTCGCCCGTAAAATACAAGTACTGGTTTGACCAGTTATAAAATACCAGACCCGTTTTTCGATATCACCATAAATCTCAAGTTCTATTATTAACATCAGAAGAAGTCCTGGTTCGCGGCCTTTAAAAAAAGGTTTGTAAACAAGCCAATTTTAAAGACACGACTATACTAAAGACTATAGCAGCTGCAAATCAGCGCTGAACGGCTGAGATGTGCGGCGCGCTGATAAAACAAATTACGGTTTAAAAGACTTCGGATTTAAAACAGTTATTCATCGAAGATTTACCTGATGTAGGAGTTGTAAGATGAGGCAAGAAGAGTTTAATGAAGATTTTGATACTCTGCAAAAGTTCATTCACATGGGCGGCACTCTCAAAATGCTTACGGATATTGAAGATAAAGATCTCGACAATCTTTATCAATATGCGTTGCAACTGGTCGCGTACAAAGATTATCAGGGTGCGAAAAACATCTTTTATCTTTTATGGCGCATTGACAGCTGGCATTTTGATTACAACTTCTCACTCGGCTTGATGTGTCAGCAGCTTGATGAACATCATGAGGCCATCTTCTGCTTTTGCCGGGCAGGTACACTTCAAATTGAGAACCCTCTGCCAGCCTATCATGCCGGTTTGAGCTACGGGGCTCTCGGAAACACAGAATTTGCAATTAAAAGTTTCAATGCTTCGTTACGTTGGACACAAGGAAGGCCCGAATTTTCAGAAGTAGAAGCTTCGGCTAAAGAGCAATTAGCTCTGCTGCCCACTGAAAGTGAGGAGGCTTAAGATGCCATCAATTCAAACTAATCCCAGTATGCACCGAACCACTGTTCCGCACAGTGTCGGTACTTCAGATACTAATCCAGAAATAGAAGCGGCGAATCAGCTGGCGATAAAAAAGGCAACATCTTTGCCTCATTTTAACCAGTCAACGGCCGCGATGCTCAGCCGTGAGGAAGATATAGAAAATCAACGCCGGCAAAAAAGGCGCGTTGTCAATCAGCAGTTATTTGAAGATTCACTGCAAAATATTTTTAAAGGTCTTGAAGGTGTGAACGCGGGCAGCCAGTCCCCCGAATCGAAACAGGCGTTAAAAGGCGCCCGCTGTTCAGGTCCGGATTTGGTGAAAAGCGACATGAGACAAATGTTATTAATGGCCGCCAATTTAAGTTTAACCGTATTTGCGCAAACCGCTGACGCGAAGTGTAAAGCCAGCCAGATAATGACGGACTCACAATGTGAGATCCGCAATCAGAAAGTTAAAGAATACCAGCAGCAGTTACAAAAAAGAATCGAGGCCGCCAAAAAAGCCAGAAAAATGGGAATTATATCCTGCGTCATTGACTGGGTTGTCGGTGCCGCCGAAGCCGCTTACGGTCTTTTCAAACTGGTTGAAGGTGTCGCTGAAGCCGTTGCCAGTTTCGGCGCGGATCCGAACGCTTACGCCAGTATCGTAGCCGGCTCCGCGTACACCTTAGCCGGCGCTGCCGGCCTGATGAAAGCTATGGCAGAAACGTTGAAGCTTACCGGTGTCAATCCCAAAGCCTGCGACAAAATAGCTCAGGTTGCCGGCTGGGTTCAGCTCGGTTGTGAAATGGTGGGTCTCGCGACGGATATATTCGGCGCGGGGTTAGCGTTTAAGGCCGCGACAGGCGCGGCTAAAGGCGCGGCCGAGGCGGCGACCCGGCTGGCGGAAGAAGCGGTGACCAAAGCGGTCACTGAAGCCGCGACACAAGCCGGTGAGGCGGGCGCGGTGGAAATGACCGAGTTAGGGGTTAATACAGCGGCGAAAACCATCGAAGAAGTCGCGGAAGAGGTCGCGGAAAAGGCGGCTGAAGAAATCGGCAGCTCAGTTGTTCAGAAAATAACGAGTGAAGCTACGCAGGAGACGATGGAAAACGCGGCTAAATCCGTAACCAAAACAATTCTCGGACGCGCCTGGAAGCGGATTACCGAATCGTTCGGCAAAGACGCCATGAAAACCGTGATTAAGCAAAGTCTTAAAGAGTCAATGGAAGACGCCGCTAAACAGGCCAAGAAAGGGGTTCAGCGGAGCGTTGAGCGTATCATCAACGACATGAAACGCAAGATTGCTAAACGCATAATGTATACCTGCATGAAGACATTTGTTAGAGCGAGTTTCTTATCCGCCGTTTACGGTACGGGACAGGGCGGCTCGCAGGTCGTAAAAGGGACTAACGTCAGGATACAGAGTAAATTCAGAGCGTTAATCGAAACACTGGTTCTCCAGGAGGGACTGATGGGACTTCTGGATCAGGAACTGGACGAGTCTAAGAAAGAAGAAAATAAGCAAATCAAGGACGTAATGAATAAGTCAGCGACATCTTTGCAAAACGCCAAAGATACCATTGAGATGTTCGGTATGACCAGCGTCAAAGTCGCGATCAATATCGCCCGATGATTAACACGATAAAATTAAAGCGAGGTAACAGATTATGTCAACACCAATTCGTCAAATTTCATCAACAGACGCCGCGATGATCGCCGCGTATAACGCCGACTCACTCGATGATGCGGTCACCGGAAAAGGTAAAGCCAAAAGAGGCGCGTCTGTCCGCGCGTCAACACCGTCAGCTCAACAAAGCCGGCAGCGTCAGTCGGCCGCTGACAGTAAGAGTGAATTTTTGCGTGATATGGAGTGGCTGACCGGGCAGCTCCTCCAAATTGAAAGCGACACACAAAGTTTTCAGACTAGATACCTGCAGCTTACCGGCGGATCAGACTCCGGCGGTAGCCAGTCAGTTCAGCGGGCGGGAAGTCAATTCGTGCACGATGCACAGGACTTTGATAAAAATTGTGGTGCTTTTTTCGATGCCCTTAAAACCGATTACGAAAATCTCGGCGCCGGCGATCTGGACGGCGCGTCAGCCATCGCCGAAATTAACGATCTGATGTTCAAACTGGCTGTGATGTTCCAGGAATTACGTAACATTGTTCAAAAAGCGAAAGAGTTATTCGACAGACTTTCCTGGGATATTACCGTTACCGGCGTTAGTCAAAAGAAATTAGCGATTAAACAGACGAAAAATGCCGCCTACGCCGCGGCAATTTCGGGAATCGTTGCCGGAACCATGGGTACAGTGCTCAGTTTTGCCGGCATCTTCCCTAAATTCGGCGAAGCCCTTTCAATTCTCGGTCAGAGCACGGGAAAAATCTCTGAGCAGGCAGGCGCACTGATTAGCGCCAGGGGAACAGCGAAAGCCGATACCACAAGAACCCTCGCGGGATTGATTGAACAAAGCGCCGAGCAGTTCCATAAAGATATCAATGACGCGTACTCGCGCGCGGCGAAAACATCATCCGATATGATCTCGCTGCTTACCGAGCTTGTCAGTTTACACCGTGCATTGCTTGCGGCACTTGCTAAATCTTAAACAACGTTTCAGGCGGTAATATGGATCCGGTTACTAAGTACTTTGAAGAACAAGGTTTAACACCTGAAACCGCCTACTTCGGCAATAGTTTTTTCGAGGTAGGCAAAACAGTCACAACCGATAAGTGGAGCATCACTTATCGGGTTGAGGACAGGGAAGCCATCATGTGTGAATTTGAGACATTCGACAAATCACCCAAAGGCATAAAAAGTTTAGTCGGTGTTTTTGTTGAGCTTTTGAGAACCATCAAACAGCTGCCAGACATCGATAGAGTCAGAGGAATGGTTCAAACTGAAAGTTGTTTTCCTTGGGAAGATCAAGAAAAAAAACAACTTGAGCTATTAAAGAAAATATACATCAAAAACGGCGGAACCGAAGAAATTGATGAAAACGGTGATGTCTGGTTAGTTTACTAGTACTCCGTCAAGTTAAGTAGCTGACGATAAGTTTCTTAGGAATTTTGGCGCTCAGATCTGGCAACGCCTTAGCGCGGTTAAGACGGGCATAAAAAAATGTCAGAAAACTTATGGTCAGCTGCTTACATTTGATGTTTTCAGTATTACGGGCTTTGTTAATCATTTTCCAAGGAGTGGAATTATGTTGTATTCACCTGCCGGAAGTATTCCGTACAATGAGAACTTAAGCGTTTATAACCCCCATGAGCTCTGTCAGCTTACCAAAAATACTTCTGAAGAGTTATTATCTTACTTTAATGAGCACTCGAAAGCGGTGAAAAACGCCATGCCGCTGGCTTTAAGAACAACATCGGCACAGTCACTCGATCACTTTTTCATCCATTTAGAATCAGACACAAAAAAGCCCCGGAATGATTTACCAGGGCCTGATGTTTTGGTCGGTGATAGAGGATTCGAACCTCTGACCCTCTGGTCCCAAACCAGATGCGCTACCGGGCTGCGCTAATCACCGTAATCCGTCGCAAAACTGAAAACTTATTTTCAGCTTTTAAGAATGTGGTCGGTGATAGAGGATTCGAACCTCTGACCCTCTGGTCCCAAACCAGATGCGCTACCGGGCTGCGCTAATCACCGGAAAGTGGGGTGACTGATGGGGCTCGAACCCACGACAACCGGAATCACAATCCGGGGCTCTACCAACTGAGCTACAATCACCGCATTTTTTTGCTGACGACCTGTTGAATACCACGTTCTGTTTCCAGACATGGCGCGCCCAGAAGGATTCGAACCCTCGGCCTCACCCTCCGGAGGGGTGCGCTCTATCCAACTGAGCTATGGGCGCTCATCATCGGTCAGCGCGGCATATAGTAGGGATAAATGACCGCCGCGTCTAGCACTGATTGTATTTTTTTACTCGTTTGCTCAAGTTTTAGCATCTTCAGCCAAATTTTACACAACTCTTCTTCAAAATTTCACTTGGCAGATAAAAAAAATCATGTTAATTCTAGTTATTGTTACGGAAAAAGTGAAAATTTCTGCTGCGGGAGTAATTTGAACAAATGGATTTGGATCTCAAGAAACCGAGTGCAGTTGATAGAAGCACGACCATAAGCCGCTTAAAAAAGCGCATTGCGCGATTAAAAGATCTTGCGTTGCAATATAAGCAGGCAAAGTGTGCTCGTGACGCCCTGATATCCATTTCAAATATCGCTTCCCGGGCTGAATCACTAAATACGTTTTATCAGGGTGTTCATGATCACTTAAAGCAACTTCTTCCCGCTGATAACTTCTTTATCGCTACGCTATCCTCAAACGGAGATAGAATTGAAATCCCGTTTTTCGTCGATGAACAGGACAACTGTCCTTACCTGCATGACCCGGAGCAGCTATCAAAAATTCTTTGGCAGGGCTTAACTGGGTATATTATAAAAACGGGAAAGCCGCTGCTATGTGACAGTAATGATATCGTTAATATGATTGAAGGCGGTGTTATCGCTTCTGTCGGACCGGGGTGTAAGTCATGGCTCGGCACCCCCATTTTCCATGGTTCAAAAGCGGTCGGTGCCATTGTCGTACAAAGCTATACCGAAGAGAACTGCTACGGCCAGCCAGAAATCGAAATGCTGAGTTTCATCTGTCAGCATATCGCGGGTGTTACCGAACGCCTTAAAAAACATACAGAACTTGAGAAAGCCATATCACTCAGAACGCGCGAGCTGATAGACGCTTACAACGACATCAAGCAAGAGGTAAGCGAGCGGATAAAGTCAGAGAAGCTGAAAAATTCATTATTCGAAATCGCTAATCTCAGCCAGTCTTATGTCGGTGACGAGGATTTTTATCATGAACTGCACGCTATTTTGTCTGATTTACTTGAAGCCAAACATTGCTACATCGCCATGCACGATAAAAAGAACAACTGGCTCACTTTTCCCTTTTACTGTTCCCGTGAAGCGTCTGTCAGCATTCATGAGGGAAGGCCGTTCAAAGACGGATTAACCGAATATGTAATGCGCATCGAAGAACCGATTCTGCTATCTAAAGATGACATTTTGTCGATGACGGAGAAAAAACTCATTTTTCAAGAAACGCAATTTTGCCTCAACGTCCCTTTAATCAAACAGTGGATGGGAGCACCGCTCATCATAGGTCAGGAAATCAGAGGCAGTTTAGTCGTCCATCACAATCAAAACGACGTGACATTCCAGGAAAAAGACTTAGAACTGCTCAATTTTGTCGGGCAGCATATTGCTTCGGCCATTGAACGCAAAGAAACCCGGGATGCGATGCGCCGCAGCTATAAATCGCTGGAAAAGCAGGTTGAAAAAAGAACCAGGGAATTAGCTGAGACAAATAAAGAGCTTGAGTCAGAAATTCTTCGCCGAAAGAAAGTCGAACAACAGTTAATCTATGAAGCCAAGCACGATCCGCTCACTGGATTACCTAACCGCTCCATGTTTATGGAAAGGCTGCAGCAGGCGATCAATCATATTCAGCGCCATAAAGAAGACACCTTCGCACTTATGTTTATCGACCTTGATAAATTCAAGCTGATTAATGACACGCTCGGCCATATTGAAGGTGACAGATTTCTGATTGAAACCGCTGACAGGCTCAGGCTTTGCGTAAGGCAAAACGACACCCTGGGACGTTTAGGCGGCGATGAGTTTGTGATCTTACTCGACAGTATTCAGCAACCCGCTGACGCCATTGACATCGCCGATAGAGTCTTACAATTGCTGTCGCGCCCCTATTCACTGAATGAACATATGTTTTACTCCAGCGCCAGTGTCGGGATAGCAATCAGCTCCGCGGCGACAACGTCCACTGAAGCTTTGCTGAAAAATGCCGATATGGCGATGTATCAGGCTAAAGCCAAAGGCCGCGGCCGATATATCTTGCACCAGGCTTCTGATACGGCCTCTTCAAAAGTATCGGGTTAGTTTTTGGCGCGGCTCTTTTAGGCAACGCTCCGCCTTATCAATTCAGCGGCGGCGGTCAATGTATTGCTGCACGACAGATCAGCCGAACAGTCACAAAGCGCGAACGCCGGGGTGATTCACAATACCGACCCTATTCGACAAAACCGTGATGCTGATAATCGAGTAAAAGTAAGAACTTGAACCAGGCGTAAACTTCATAAAATTTACTTAAAAAAGACATACCAAATTCACGCTAACTTATCTAATATTAAGGGAGTTTTTGTATTTAATTTAAACGCTGTAAATGAAACGTGTCCGCTGGCTCTGCCGGGTTATATTTTTTTCTTTTTTGTTGCTTTGCGGCGCGGAAGCCAAGCATGCTTTTGCTGTAAATAAACCTTTGAGTATTTCTGGCCAGCAAGACAAAAGCGGCTCCAAAGACAATATGCAAAGCTCGATTGAGCGAAGCATCAGTCAATTAGCCGAGCAGGCCGGAGAATTTGAACAGATCCAGGCCGACTTTGAATCGCAAAAAGCGATTTTAGAGAAGCAGATCGCTGATGTCGGTTCTAAAGTTTCAATCAACCCTGCTCAGAGTCTTGACCGGCAAGCGTCGCAGGCGGACTTCGTCCTGAATGACTTAAAAGCCAAAGAATCTGACTTATCGCAGCACATAACCGAATTACTGGATAAGCGCAACGAGTTACCGTCGGAAATCAATGCCGCGCGAAAAAATTTAAATCAGCATAAAAAAACCATGCTCGCACCTATCGGCACTCCGACCAGTCAGTTACAACAGTTGCGGCGTCAGCTTTATCAGCAGAGTATAGATACTTTAGAAGCCGATTTTGCCAGTGTTCCGGCCCGCTTAACTTTAACCCAGCTAGAGCTGGAGCTTATCCGTGCTCAACTGCTCAAACAAGAAAAACTGATTGAGGCACTGAATTACAAACTCAGTGAGCAGCGGCAGAAAAAGACCGCCGAAACCATTGCTAAGACGTTAAAAATAAAAACTAAGTTTGATGATCCCATTACTAAGCAGTTAAGTTCTGAAAACCAGGCGTACGCCGCTTCGCTGCTGGAGATTACCGATAAAATCAATCAAACCGTTAAGCAGCAGGAAAAAGCAGAAACACGCTATCAGTTACAAGCCAAGCAGCTGGCTAACATCAAAGAGCAGCTTTCCTGGGTCACGCTGGACTCAACCTTCGGTGAGCACTTTTTAAGAACCTTAGAGTCGCTGCCTAAACCGCCGGATATGACTCAGCTGAAAGCACAATTGTCCGGCAACCGCTTAACCCGTTATAACCTGAATCAGCAGCAAAACAAAAATAAGCGGAGATTAAGCTCAGATCAGGCGCTTACGCCGCAGCAGCGAAAACTTCTGAATGCGCAAGTATCGTTAGTGGCTAAACTGCTGTTAGAGTACGACCAATATCTCAGTGAGCTTGACCGCCTGAAAGTCAGTTATAATCAGCTTATCGTCCAGCACCGGGAACTGACCGGCATTCTCAATGAGCAGCTATTCTGGATCCCTAATGCCGGCACCATCGGTAAACAATGGTTTATCGATGTCGGCGCAGGCATAAAATGGTTAGTGACGAAAGCACCCTGGCATCAGATCAAATACTCATGGCAGGAACAGCAGAACCTCTGGCTGTTATGGATTCTGGTTGTCACCGTTTGTATGGTAAGCCAAGATCTCAACCGTACACGCTTCAGGCGCGTGCTTCGGATCAACATGGAAAACGTCGGTAATGTAACGCTGGATAAATTCAGCTCGACATTTAAAACCTTACTGACCACGCTCGGTTACAGTCTGCTTAAACCGGCGTCAGTCATTCTCGCCGGTGTGTTAATGCTGCAGTCAGAACGCAACATTATTTTTGCCGCCGGCGGCGCCTTGTTCGGGATCGGCTTATTTTACCTGCTGCAACGATTAGTTTACGTATTCTCCCTTCCGGAAGGCCTGCTTGTCGGTCACTTTAAACGTCCGGAAGAAATGGTGGCCCGTGCTTACCGTTACATTAAGCGTTTTTATTACGTCAACATTATTTTAATCGGTACTTTGGCCTTCACACAGCTGATAGATGAATCTTTATTGCGAAACGGCTTAGGACGCGGCGCTTTTATTTTAATTTGTCTGCAGCTGTTCTTCCTTGTACGCCACTTAAGCCGTTTAATGAAAGACTATAAACAGCAAAGCGATAAAACCAACGCCAAACTGCTGCAAAAAATATTATGGGGTTCGCTGTCCGCCGCGCCGATAGCGGCGACAATTCTCACTTTCGCGGGCTACTATTTCTCGGCTTATCAAATGATGCAGCAACTGATGTTATCGGTATTCATCGCTCTGGGTTTCTTGATGCTGTATCAGCTCATTAAGCGCTGGATGCTGATTGAGAGACGACGCATTGCCTTTGAGCGGGCCAAAACCAAGCGTGCTGAAATTCTCGCTCACCGTGAAAAGGCGGAAGCCGTCTCCCAGGCCGAAAGCAGTGAGTTTTATGAAGAACCGCAAGTGGATCTCGAAACCATCTCCAGCCAGTCTTTAGGCTTGGTTCGCTCTTTGTTAATACTGGGATTACTGGTAAGTTTAATCGGCCTGTGGACACAAACCCATACCGCGCTGTTCTCGTTTTTTGACGGCATTACATTATGGAGCTCAACCGCAACCGTGAACGGTATCGATCAGCCGATTCCTATCACCATTAAGTCAGTGTTGTACGGGATTATCATTTTCGCTTTCTCAATGATGATAGCCACTAATCTGCCGGGTCTGTTAGAGCTGACTCTGTTACAGCGACTTGAACTGACTTCGGGTACGGGATACGCCATCACCACGGTTACGCGGTATTTAGTCCTATTTGTCGGCAGCTTAATCGGTTTTAATACGTTAGGAGTGGAGTGGTCGAAACTGCAATGGCTTATCGCGGCTCTGTCGGTCGGTTTAGGTTTCGGCTTACAGGAAATCTTCGCCAACTTTATATCGGGTCTGATCATCCTGTTTGAGAAACCAGTGCGAATCGGCGACACCGTCACCATTCGTGATTTAACCGGCACCGTCAGTAAAATTAAAATTCGCGCGACGACGATCATTGACTGGGACCGCAAGGAGATCATCGTTCCCAATAAAGCCTTTATTACCGAGCAGCTCGTTAACTGGTCGCTTTCGGATCCGATCACCCGTGTCTCGGTTCAGGTATCGGTAGCGAGGGATTCTGATCCGGCCAAAGTTGAAGCCTCGCTGTACCAGGCTGTCGAGGAGTGTCGGCACACCCTTAAAACCCCTGAGCCTGAAGTGTGGTTCTCAGGCTTTGGCAGACACACTCAGGATTATGAGATCCGCGCCTACGCCACCGATATGGCAAGCCGCTGGCCGCTGCGTCATGAGCTGCATAAAAAGATCACTAAAAAACTCAAAGATAATCATCTGGAATTAGCGTATCCTCAAATGGAAATTCATCTCAACTCTGGTGTACCGAAAGATTCGGGAGTAATTAAAAGCTGATGAAAATATACGCACACCGCGGCGCCAGTGGTTATTATCCGGAAAATACTCTGTTAGCTTTCGACAAAGCCATTCAAATGGGCGCGGACGCCGTCGAGCTTGATGTGCATAATGTCGGGGGGGAACTCATTGTCTTTCACGACAGGCGCGCCGATCGTCTGACCAGGCAGAAAGGTCTGGTCGCTGATTTGACCTTAGAAACCCTGCAAAATCTCACTATTGAAGATCAGAATATCCCGACCCTGTGGCAAGTGATGAATCTTGTGGCCGGACGTTGCGAGGTTAACATTGAGCTCAAAGGTTTTGATACCGTTGAGCCGCTGACTGAGTTTTACCCGAAGGCAATTCAAAAACTCAATTTCACTTCGCGGGACATCTTGTTTTCTTCTTTTAAGCACTTCGAATTACAGCAGCTGAAGCAGTATATTCCTGACGCCGCTATCGCTCCTATCATCGACGGCGTCCCGCTGGACTTAGCTCAGGCAGCCACTTCGCTCGAGGCGGTAGCGGTTAATTTATCACTGAACTTTGTCAATCAGGCTATGGTCGAAGACGCCCATAACCGGGGCAAATCGGTGAATGTCTTTACGGTGAATCACAGGGAAGATATGAACATGCTCGCTGAAATGGGGGTAGACGGCATTTTTACTGATTACCCGGATAAAGCCATCGGGTTTTTTAATTCATAAAGGTGATAAATCATGTCAAATAAATTGTTATTGCTCACCTATGATAACGCGCGATACCTTGAACTGCTGCGGGCGCGTAATTTGCCTGAGCTTGAAATTGCCGACGACGCAACCGGCCATATCACCCGGACCAATATCTGGTTAGCCGATCCGCCGCTGGCGGCACCGATCGTTGATCTGGCTAAAAACTTAAAATGGCTGCAATCCACTTATTCGGGCGTCGATAAGCTGCTATCAGCGTCAAAGCGCTGCGATTATCAACTGACCAATATCCGGGATGCTTTCGGCTCTATGATGAGCGAATATGTGTTCGGCTACCTTATTGCCCGCTATCGAAATCATGATGCCTATCAGCGGCAGCAGAAACAGCAGGTTTGGCGATTTTTGAATGACCCTAAGCTGCTGAATAAACGTATTCTGATCCTCGGTACGGGCTCAATAGGTCAGCATCTTGCCCGGGCCGCTAAATTATTCGGCATGAAAACCACCGGCATCAGCCGTCTGGGAGAAAGCAAACCCGGTTTTGATGAATGTCATGATATGTCGTATTTAGACAAGGAATTACCGTCTGCCGATGCTGTGGTTTCAGTATTGCCGGATAGCCCGCAAACCAGGGATATTTTTAATCGGCAGCGCCTGAGTCTCCTCAGGGACGATGCGGTATTCTTTAATGTCGGACGCGGTAACGCGGTTGATTTAACGGCTTTGAATACGCTGCTGATCGAGCGCCCGGGTATGCACGCCGTATTAGATGTATTTAAGACCGAGCCGCTGCCTGAAACTGAAGAAATCTGGCAGCGGGATAACGCCGTCATTACTCCTCATGTCGCCGCACCCGGCGATATCAGACAAATCGTTGATGTATTCGCTGAAAATTACCGCCGCTGGCTAAAAGGTGCCGACTTGTTGTATCAGGTTGATTTCGCTCTGGGATATTAGCTCCGCCGATTCACTCGCCAGCGGGCTTCAAGCAGCGTTTGCTCCGCGTAAGTCACTCTGGCGAGCAGCTGATCGCCTAACGCGACGGCTCCCACGCCCTTGGGCGTTCCCGTCATCACGATATCACCGTCTTCCAGAGCGAAGTCCCGTTTAATCGCCGCTAAACAGGTTTCCGGCTTGTACGTCATTAACTCATAGCCGCCTTTCTGTCTCAGCTCGTTATTGACGCGTAAAGTGATACCAAGCTGAGTGATATTCTCAGGCAGAGGGATAAAATCACTAAATACCGCTGATGCGTTAAAGGCTTTGGCCCGCTCCCACGGCAGTCCCTTTTGCTTGAGCTCTGATTGTAAGTTTCGCCTGGTGAAATCAATGCCGAAACCCACCGCGGCGTAGCTGCCGTTCTCAATCAGAAAACACAGCTCACCCTCATAATGTAAATCATCACAAAACTTAATTTCACCGCTGATCGCAGAGTTGGGTTTGATAAAAATCACCGGCTCATCGGGCATGTCATTATTCAGCTCATGAATATGATCAGCATAATTACGGCCGATACAGAGGATTTTTGAAGGAATGATATTTCGGTTTTGATATCGGATAAAGTTCAAAGCGTCACCTATACGGTACATATTTTATTCATAAAAATGATATAGAATCATACCGGAGTTGAACAGTTCATCAACATCAAATAAACGGCTGCCGGATAAACCGCTTAAAACAAGCTCTGAATACGGGTGATTCTTACAAAAAAAGCAAAATAAATATTTAAATTCAATTAATTAATCTTATGAGTACTTTTTCTATTGATCTGCCATGTGTTTCACTTGAATTTCAAAAAAACATTAGCGGCTGATGATGAGGATTATCCCGTAGCACATTTCCCCGAAGATAAAGTCATTTTAATGATATTGGCTAAAGAAAGCGGAACTGATAAGACGGATAAATTTGACGCTAAAAAAATAGGCTCTTCGTCGTTTAGTGTGGATTTAATGGATTTATTTCTGAGATAATAAACCCAGTTTTGCAGTCAAGAGTTGGAAGTAAATACATGGATGGAAATCAAGTTTTGATGCTCGGCCTTGGTATAGAAGCGCCTTGGAAGTTGGTTAACCAACACCTGGATATATTAGCCTCACCTAATGAACTTGTTCTCGAAATTGAAGCTGAACGAGGAAGCTTGTATCCCTGCCCGACTTGCTCAAAAGCTTGTCCGGCACATGACTTTAAATCGCTGACTTGGCGTCATCTCAATTTCTTTCAGCACCACTGTTATATCAAAGCAAACGTCCCGAGAACTCGATGTGCTGAGCATGGCGTTAAGCGTGTCAATGTCCCTTGGGCGAGAGCGGGTAGTAAATTCACGTTATTGTTCGAACAATCTGTATTGGTACCGGCTCGTGAAATGCCGGTTAAGGCATGTGCTGAATATGTTGGAATTCGTGACAAACGTATTTGGCGCATCATCAAACACTACGTCAGCAAGGCATTAGCATTGATGGACTTGTCAGCACTTAAAGCTATTGGATTCGATGAAACGGCGGCTAAACGTGGCCACAACTATGTTACTGTTTTCATTGATATGGACAAGAAAGACAAGCCTGTTGTGTTCGCTACGCCCGGAAAAGGTAAGGAAACCGTTAAGCGATTTAAGTCCTTTCTGACAGAGCATCAAGGCAAAGCAGATAATGTACTTGAAGTCGTGTGTGATATGTCAAGAGCCTTTCTGTCAGCAACAGAGGAAGAGTTCCCGGATGCTAACGTAACGGTTGATTGGTTCCATGTTGTGCAACTGTTTACTAAAGCGGTTGATGAAGTACGTAAAACGGAGAGAAAAATCCAACCGCATCCAAAGAGCCTGCGCTGGGCAGTACTAAAAAATGCAGATGGCTCATTTACTGAGAAACAAAAAGAAGCACTTGCAGAGCTAGAATCCAGCGACCTGAATACAGCAACAGCTTGGCGGATTAAGGAACAACTTAGGTGGATACGTCAAGCTGAAACCGCTCATGCTGCACGCTGGAGGCTGACGTATTTCATTAATTTTGCAAAAGAGCAGTTGGGTGATATTGAGATGTTAGAACCCGTTCGAAAAGCACTTGCAACTGTGGAAAGGCATGCAGAGAGAATTTTACAGCGCTGGTCATCCACTTATACGAATGCTCGTATGGAAGGTTTAAATAGTCTATTTCAAGCGGCTAGAGCACGAGCCAGAGGGTAGAGGGCGTTCAAAATTCTGTGTCAGCCTAAATTCTAAATTTCTAATACGTTATCCAATCTGCCTTCAAAATGGATTGCAAATTGTGACAATGCTAGCCTCCAATTTTGGACTGGCATTGTCCACTTTTTAGAGGCATTCAATATGCCCGCATAAAGCAATTTTAGCAAGCTGTTTTCATTTGGAAATGCCCCTTTTGTTTTGGTGAGTTTCCTAAACTGGCGATGTACGGCTTCAATCGCATTGGTCGTGTAAATCACTCGACGTACATATTCTGGATATTTGAAGTAAACGGACAAGTTCTCCCACTTTCTGCGCCAAGAGTCGATAACGATTGGATACTGGCTACCCCATTTGTTTTCCAGCTCATCTAAAGCCGTTTCAGCAGCCGATTTACTTGTCGCTCTGTAAACCGGCTTTAAATCAGCCATAAACGCCTTTTGATGCTTAGATGCCACATACTTCATTGAGTTGCGTACCTGATGAATTACGCAAAGCTGAACTTCTGTCTCCGGGTAAATGCTGGCAATAGCTTCAGGAAAACCGTTTAACCCGTCAACACAAGCAATTAAGATATCCTTAACACCACGATTATGAAGATCGGTCAGTACCGAAAGCCAATAATTAGCACCTTCTGACTCTGAAAGATACAGGCCAAGTAACTCTTTCTTACCTTCGAGATTAACGCCTAGAATCGTGTAAATAGCCTTACTGACATAGCGACCATTGTCTTTGACTTTATAGTGAATCGCATCCAGCCAAATAATTGGATAGACCTCGTCTAAACTGCGTTGCTGCCATTCTTTGAGCTGAGGAATAAGCTGATCGGTCACAGCCGTCAAACTGGCTTCTGAAAGCTCTAAACCATACAAATCAGCCACATGAGATTTGATATCACGATAACTCATACCCATTGAAAACATTGACAAAATCTTACGATCAATTTCATCAGAGAGCTTAGTTTGATTTTTTTTGACAAGCTGAGGCTCAAAGTTGCCGGCTCTGTCTCTTGGCGTTTCTAACTCAAATTCGCCAACTGAAGATTTAACGGTTTTTTTACTAAAACCATTTCTTCGATTGGGCTCAAGATCTGAGTCTAAATGTTGATCAAGTTCTGCTTTAAGCGCTGCTTCTGTTAGTTGTTTGATTAAAGGGGTGAGAACACCATCCGCACCAGTTAAACCTTTACCTGATTGAAGTTGTTCTAAAGCTTTATTGAAATCGAAATTTTGAGTCATTATGTCATTCCTGTTTTTGACATTTTACCGAAATGACACAGATTTCTAAACACTACCAGAGGGTATCGTAATACAGGAACATTTATTACCATGATTTTTATGATTGCTAGCCCTGTATCAGATCTACTCAAATCCATATGAAACGACGAAGAGCCAAAAAATAACTTCTGAAAGCGTAAGATTCAGTCATGATGATATCTGGAGTATTGCTTATCAGTTCTTGGTTTTTACACAAAACAACATTGACAGCTTATTGCTATCCGTTCCGGAAAAGAATCCGAAGGACATTGATAAGATCTCAACATTATGGAAGATCACGGCCGGAAAACGTCAGACAACCCGAAAGAGAAAGTTCCGCCCGCGGCTGAAAAGCCGGAAAAAGCAATCGTTCACTATTATTTTTTTAAAGGTGATACCGATGCGATTGACCTGATCAAGGAACATTGCGAATTTATCATTAAAGAGCATCTTGAACTAACTGAACGCATTGAACGAAACAGCGGCCGTTTCGGCAATATCCACAGGAAAAAGCTCATTGCAGAATCCCTTGTGTATCTTCGGGATTTTATTATGGCTGAATTTGATAAACAGGTAACGGCTTTAAAAGCTCTGCCCGAAAAAAAAGATGCGGCTTTGCCGGTTTCTATTTTGAAAACTGAAGCCGGTTTTTTCAAAGCCGTTGAAATCGCGGAGGCTCAATTTGATTACTGCCCTTTTAAAAGCATTGAGCGGACAGGAACCTATAATGATTTATATCAGCTGAGGCAATCAATGGAAGCGTGGCTGGAAAAGTATAAAAAATGCAGTCCGAAAGCAAAAACAAATATTTTATTTTCCTTAAATTTGAACCTCATAATTACCTGTGTCTGTATTTTAGTTGACAGTATTATCACAAAATTACGGTAAATGTTGTATTTTAACTAAACATAATGCGGTTTTCAGACTTTTACGCATCCAGCCGCGTTTTTAGGTTTAAGCAGTGACAAACCGGGAAGGTACGCCGGGGGACAGTCTCAAAAGCGCGAAGAATCAGCTCTACGGTAAAGATTTTATTCAGATAAATGATTATACAATAATCCCGGAATTGAGAAGTTGATTATCAGATCTACCCATAAGCGGCTGCCGGAGAAACCGTTTAAGACATGCTCTGAACGCGGGTAATTTTTGCGAAAAAAAACAAAAGTAACCATTTAAATTCAATAAAGTCTGTTTCGGATGACAAGCAGCTATATTTGCGCCATCGCACAGTGCTGAAGCCGGGCGTCAGGAAATCTGACAAATCTGCGGGCAGTCGCTTACGATTAATGGTATTCGTCCGTAAGACTGTATTTCAGTAAGTTAGATAAGTGAGAAATTTTATGAGTGCTTTTGCTATTGGTTTGCCGCCGGGTGTTTCTTTTGAATTTCAAAAAATATTAGAGTTTGATGATAAGAATTATCACATAGATGATTGGCCTGAAGATAAAGTCATTTTAAAGATGTTTTGTAATGAAAGCGAAACTGATAAGACAGAGGATTATTATGTGGAAGAAGTAATTCACCCAGAAGCCGGATTCAGTCATGATGATTATTTGAGTATCGGACGCGGTTTCGCGTCTTATATAGAAAAAAACTTTTATAGCTTATTGCGGTCTGATCCGAAAAAGAACCCGAATGACATCCGCAAGATCTCAACATTATGGAAGATTACTCCCGGCCGAAAAACGTCAGACAACCCGGAAAAGAAAGTTCCTCCGGCGGCTACTGAAAAGCCGGAAAAGGAAGTTCTGCCCGCGGCAGAAAAGCCGGAAAAAGCAATCGCTCACTATCATTTTTTTAAAGGTGATGCCGACGCGATTGCCCTGATCGAGAAGCATTGCGCATTCATCACTGAAGTGTATATTAGTAACATTGATTTCTTTGAAATTCGCTTTGGCGGCCCTGTAGCAGAAGACAGTAAGCAAAATATCCTTAATGAAATCATTTTACCTGAAACGCATGATATCATGACTAGTGTTGAGTCTCAGGTAGCGACTTTAAAAGCTGTGTCCGAAAAAAAAGATGAGGCTTTGCCTGATCCTATTTTGAAAATTGAAGCCGGTTTTTTCAAAGCCGTTGAAATCGCGGCGACTCAATTTGATTTCTGCCCTTTTAACAACATTGAGCGGACAGGAACCTATAGTGATATTTATCGGCTGGGGCAATCAGTGGAAACGTGGCTTGAAGAGTGTAAAAAACGCATTCCGAAAGGTATAAAACATATTTTATCATTATTAAAATTGAATTTTATGATTACCTCTGTCCGTATATTAGTTGAAAACATTATCATTAAATTACCGTAAATTTTTTATTTTAACTAGTCGGTCATGAAAAAGTAACTACTCAATAAGTTGTGGTAGTTCGAGACCCTTGCAGCACCAAGTCTCCCAGTAAAGGGATGGTATTTTTAAGAGAAAGCCTGTCATTTAAAAACGCCCAAAATGACACGTTTTGTTTTTGGCAGGTTTTGCGCAAACTCGAAAAGGTGTCTCGGCATCGGCGTCCTAAATCACTTCTTGTTCCACCACTGACTTTTCGCCTTTTGACATGTTCTCGCAAATCGTTTTCACTGCCGTTGGTATGTATCGGAATTTCAGGTCGTTCCAGTACTCGAAGTAGCGACGACTTATGTTTGTGCAGTCGCTTTAGCTGTTGATTCAAGGTTTGATAACTGGTCTTTTGCGTAAAAATATCATCAAACCTTTGAGAGAGTTGTTCTGCTTTCTTGATACAAGGCTGAACTTTATAACGTTTAAGCTCACGGTAAAAATCCCAAATCTCATCTCTCACTTTTTTGATATCACTACGGTGTTCTGGGCAAAGTGGAATAAGATTGTGGATGAGCCTTTCAGCATGAACCCAGCACAGAGCGTGAATGAGTACCTTAAATTGTCCCGCGCCATCACTGACAACCACCAATGATTCGATAGGTTGCACTTCAACGGCTTGAGCAAATAATGCCCCTTCGGTCGCACATCGAATATGACGTTCGCTGGTAAATCCGAGCTGCTGTAAATGCTCCAGCCATTGTGCTTCATTATTAAAAAATTGACATGGGTGATTAGCAAGACTTTCCCGTTGTGCCATGGGTAACCTTTGTTGCTTCATATAATTCAGCGCCGCAGTATTAATGCGATACCCGAGTTGATCCGCACACAGCAATGACAAGAAATTTACTCTGCTTTTGCTTTTTGAACTTTGAAACCAAGCAAACAGCTCATTACCGATATGAGTGACAAACCCATTTTTGCCTTGATGACGTCCACCTGTATCATCGGTCGTAATGTAACCTGTACCGCTTAGCCCTTTAGTCAATAAGTCATCCTTCTCGTGATGAAAGTCATCATATTTTTCTGATAACAAACGATTGAGTTGGCCTGCTGAAATATCGACGCCCCACTCTCTGAGTTGTTCGAGCAGTAGCGACTGAGTCACTTGACAATGATGGTGCTGATACAGCACATAAGTTCTTAATGTTGTACCAAAGTGCGAGCCTTTGAGCTCTGCCGGGAGTTGGCCTGATACTATCTTGCCGTCAGCGAGACGGTAGCGGGCCATCTTGTAACAAGTATTGATGTTGTTAATTTCGATGTCTTGAACAACAAAAGTTTTATAGCCGATGAATTGAGCGTTTGATGGAATGTGACCTTCCGGCTCTATGACTTTTTCATTATGGATGCGCAGGTTCGAGGTTTTACCGCGCTTTCCTTTTCGCTTGCCAGACTTCCCTTTGTTCGAACCGTTTTCATCGTTGTCAGGGTCAGTATTATCATCCATACCGCTGGGTTTGAACTTGGGTTTCTTTTTCTGATTCTTAAGCTCTTTGATTTCATCTTCTAAAATTTGAACACGCTCAGACAGCTCTACAATAGTTTGCTGTAGTTCTTCAACGACTGGACGACATTCAGGGCAAGCTGAATCAGATAAATCAGGAATTTTTAGCTTCAAAATCAAGTGGTATAATTAAATTTGATGAGAGTATGAAGCCTTAAAATAAGC
>CBDAVB010000012.1:0-230992 GCA_965200795.1 Parashewanella sp. | reverse complement strand
ACGGGCTCCCGCTTCAATTCCCTGCCGCCGCTTGTATTTCTTGCCGCCTCGGGGCAATAGCTTTTCCAGACCTTGTTGTTTTACCACACCGTAAATCGTGTTCGCAGATAACGTTACGCTGGTTTTCTCCTGTTTCATCCGACCTGAAATTTGCTCCGGGCTTAGCCCGAAATTAAGCAATGACTTTATAGTGTTTATGATGTCATCAGTGATTTTTGTCGCTTTGAAAGCCGTCTGCCTGTTACTTATCGCATCCAGATGAGCGGTTTCAGCGCAATAAGCTTCAGAAGGACAACGCCTCAGCTCCTTAGATATGGTTCCGTTGCCACGACCTAACAGCTTAGCGATACTTCTGGCACTTTTACCTTCTGCCTTTAACACTTCAATCTGATGTCTGTCTTTTAATGTGAGTTGGTTGTATTTAGATTTCACTTCAAAACCTCATTTCACTTTGAGGTAAAGAAGTTTACAAACTTCCTCTCCTCGGTTCTATATTAAAATGTTAAAATGTGTCAGTTGCTGTTAGGATCTAAGCTTCAATATCGAGTTTGGCAGAGATGCAATGAAATTTGAGGAGATGTTGGCAATCTAATTACGCTACTGAACTTGCAACCCCCGTCATTCCCGCATGTTGTAAGCGGGAATCCAGTGCCTTTTTGCTCGGAAAAAGAAAAAGACGCTGGATTCCTGCCTTCGCAGGAATGACGAAACAAACAATTTCAATGAGTTATAAAATCACACATTAGATAATATATATGTGTATGTATCATATTGTAATTGTAAGGCATCAGAGCTAGAAAAGTTATTTTCCCGATTCATAGGTTCATGAATATCAGTTCGCTCACTTTCAATAGAGGGATTACCACCCAAACAGCATAAATAAAACATATAGAAGTACCCCATAAGAAAGTGGCAATAAATTACCTTTAGCATGATGTTCTGTATAATAGGTTGCACCATTTTTTAATTCAACCAGATACGCACTTTGGCATTTGTGCTCATCGCTTCATTAATAAAATTTAATTTGCTTAAAAACGCCCTTTCAGAGGACAATTGTTAACTACATCAATATATCAACTTATAAACCCAAATATGACTATGACAATTGAATCAGCACTAACAGCTCCTCAACAGCTATTAACATAAAACTACAGCACGACAAATATAAACAAACAGGATGCAGCCACTCAAACAAATACCGATTCTGAAGAGGATGAACGTTTAAAAACTTGCCATTTTAATTATGCAAAACTCTTGAGTCTGCTTAGTCCGAACGTTGCGGCTCATTGGTATATTATGGGAGTTCAAATGGATATACCTCTTGGCCGTTTAAACACAATTAGAGCTGCTTCGCGGGGGACGTATACGGATTCTGCGGAGACATGCTTTAGAGAAATGTTAAAAATTTATCTTATTGAAAAAAATCCGGGGGCTGAAGATATTCTTGATATTCTGCGAAACCCCGTAATAGGTCTTAATTCTTTTGCTGATGAGTTTGAAATAATCTGTCACCAAGCATTCAATGAAAGAACCGAACCTGAAATTCAAACCGAATCAGTTAACGTCGGTCTTCATCAAGAGCAACAAGCCAGCGATAATAATGTTAATTTCCTAGTTGCTCAGCTTGAAAAAGCCAGGCAAGAAAATCAAGAATTAAAGTCTGAACAACAGCACAAAATAACTCTATTAAATGAGCTTGAACAAAGGGTAAAAGAGCAAGAGACTAAATTTGCCCTGATCACGCAACAGCTGAAAGCAAAGTCAGAACTGCAAGAATCCGAACTACAACAAAAGTTAGTTGAAACTGAACAGAGAATTCAGGAAGAGCACAGTGTACGGGAAATTCAAATGTATCTGTTATTTAATTCATTTCTGAAAAAGGTAGATACAAGTAAAATAACAATTAGTATTCATGACTTAGAACCATGTATTCTTGCTATTGTGCAACAATTCGACGCAGCAGATATAATTAAGAAAATAAAAAATCTACATGTAAGTGAAATTGAAATATTTGAGAATTATCTACAACAGATAAAACTTAAAATAAGCAGCTTAGAAAAAAGCTTAGCAGTTAATAGTGAGCTATACAAACAAAAGGTCGCGTTTGAATTATCTCTTTGGCATATAGCCCGATTTAAACAACAAGTACCTTTGAAAGCATATAAAGACTTTGCAGCGATGTCATTTCTGATTAAAAATATTCTCCGTAAATAAATATCTTCATATGCGAAAAAAACCTCAAAATAACGATACAAGAAAACAAATACGCTTCGGTGAGTTGTTAGAGATAAATAAAGTTCGTGGCGACACACCGACGGGGATCTGGGTTAAGCAAGCCTGCAAGAAAAAGATAGATCGCTGTAAGCTCGCTCCCCCGGCCTAAAAGAACCGGGCTAGCCGCTCGCCGCAAGCTTATCTTAAACGGCGTGCGGGTTTATATTTCAAAAATTTTTATACTTAACCTCATTACCCCGCGCAGAAAGAAATTAATAGCAAATGTCCTGTAAGAGATACCTAAAACCAGTTCATTATCCTCGGAAAAAAAATCCTCTCTGACGATATGTCCCGCGGCGGGCGCGTTCGGGTATAATTCCGGGCATAAGCGGCCTTTCCTCAGAATATCAGGTAGTGTTTAGAAATCTGTGTCATTTCGGTAAAATGTCAAAAACAGGAATGACATAATGACTCAAAATTTCGATTTCAATAAAGCTTTAGAACAACTTCAATCAGGTAAAGGTTTAACTGGTGCGGATGGTGTTCTCACCCCTTTAATCAAACAACTAACAGAAGCAGCGCTTAAAGCAGAACTTGATCAACATTTAGACTCAGATCTTGAGCCCAATCGAAGAAATGGTTTTAGTAAAAAAACCGTTAAATCTTCAGTTGGCGAATTTGAGTTAGAAACGCCAAGAGACAGAGCCGGCAACTTTGAGCCTCAGCTTGTCAAAAAAAATCAAACTAAGCTCTCTGATGAAATTGATCGTAAGATTTTGTCAATGTTTTCAATGGGTATGAGTTATCGTGATATCAAATCTCATGTGGCTGATTTGTATGGTTTAGAGCTTTCAGAAGCCAGTTTGACGGCTGTGACCGATCAGCTTATTCCTCAGCTCAAAGAATGGCAGCAACGCAGTTTAGACGAGGTCTATCCAATTATTTGGCTGGATGCGATTCACTATAAAGTCAAAGACAATGGTCGCTATGTCAGTAAGGCTATTTACACGATTCTAGGCGTTAATCTCGAAGGTAAGAAAGAGTTACTTGGCCTGTATCTTTCAGAGTCAGAAGGTGCTAATTATTGGCTTTCGGTACTGACCGATCTTCATAATCGTGGTGTTAAGGATATCTTAATTGCTTGTGTTGACGGGTTAAACGGTTTTCCTGAAGCTATTGCCAGCATTTACCCGGAGACAGAAGTTCAGCTTTGCGTAATTCATCAGGTACGCAACTCAATGAAGTATGTGGCATCTAAGCATCAAAAGGCGTTTATGGCTGATTTAAAGCCGGTTTACAGAGCGACAAGTAAATCGGCTGCTGAAACGGCTTTAGATGAGCTGGAAAACAAATGGGGTAGCCAGTATCCAATCGTTATCGACTCTTGGCGCAGAAAGTGGGAGAACTTGTCCGTTTACTTCAAATATCCAGAATATGTACGTCGAGTGATTTACACGACCAATGCGATTGAAGCCGTACATCGCCAGTTTAGGAAACTCACCAAAACAAAAGGGGCATTTCCAAATGAAAACAGCTTGCTAAAATTGCTTTATGCGGGCATATTGAATGCCTCTAAAAAGTGGACAATGCCAGTCCAAAATTGGAGGCTAGCATTGTCACAATTTGCAATCCATTTTGAAGGCAGATTGGATAACGTATTAGAAATTTAGAATTTAGGCTGACACAGAATTTTGAACGCCCTCGAATATCATGACTGTATGTTTCTGTCTGAGCGTTATCAGCGGTGAGTTCATCGCCGCTAAGCAGAGGCTGTATCGCCGTCCAGTAAAGGATCTCTTTCGCGGCTGAAGTTAACCACCGCTGATAAACGGTTTCAGATAACCCCAACACCGACTGTAAAGACGGCGCGGTTTCCGGGGTGAAATACCCCTTAAGAAAGGCTTCGTACGACTGCGCTATAAACTCTTTTGTCCGCTCAACCGCGGCGGTATTTTTATAGTGATAAGTCCCGGCTTGCTGAGATCTTAGCCGTGATCGCAGCAGAATAACGGCGATTAATTGTTCGCAGATAGCGTTGCTGAAAGCCAGTCGTTGTATTACCGGCTCAGGATAGATGCCGTAATTTAAAAAAAAGCTGCTTTCAAAATAACCGGTGATATTTCCGAATAACTCATAGTCGCTCACATTCCGTAAGCCGTCGTATCCGATATCCGGCCTGTCAGTAACGCTTTGCCGCCATCCGCTGAAATTGCCCGGATACAAAATTTCCTCACATGGCCGGCACCCCAGCAAGCAGCGTAAAGCAATCCATCGGCTTTTTCCCAGACCACAATGAAATGCCGGCAGTACATCGGTTAACACCACGCCCGCTGAGTCCATCAGCCCTAAATCGCGGCAGGCGGTGAGCAGCCCCCGCTCGGGCCCGGTGAAGGTGTCCTCCTCTTTATCGCCGCGCTGATGCGCGTAGCGGGTATAATTTTCAGAAGCCTTTTATACCCGTGATCATTCAAGATGCGATTTTTTCAAACAAAGGCTTGCAATTTTCTGTAATGAGATCATCATAGCAACATGATTGAAATATCCTTAACCAAAGAAGAAAAACATTCTCTGGAATCACGACATAAATCGTCAAGTGATAGCCGTGAATGTGACCGAATTAAAGTTGTTCTGTTACGTTCAGAAGGCTGGTCTTATTCTTTAATTGCTCAAGCGTTACGGATAGATAAAACAACAGTCAAACGTCATTTTGATGACTATCAATCTCAAGAAAAACTGAAACCCGAAAATGGCGGTTCAGTCAGTCGGCTCACTCCAGAGCAAACCGAGTTTTTGATAGCCCATTTAACAAAATTCACTTTCGCTCATACACATCAAATTGTGAGTTATATTGATGAAACCTTTGGTGTGAAATTTACGGTTGCAGGGTTAAACAAATGGCTGCATCGCAATGGCTTCAGTTACAAAAAGCCTAATGGTGTTCCCCATAAATTTGATGAGCAAAAGCAAGCCGAATTTAAAGAAAAATACGAGACATTAAAGGCCGAAAAGCCTGATAATGAGCCAATTGTATTTATGGACGCTGTCCATCCTACCATGGCAACAAAGCTGTCTTACGGTTGGATAAAAAGAGGTGAAGATAAGCTGATTAACACCACAGGCAGCCGTACTCGCTTGAATATTATTGGTGGCATTCAGCTGGGGAAGTCGGCTGAAACTGTGACAGCCCAATATGAGCGCGTCAACCAAGAATCTGTTGTGGATTTTTTAGTAAAACTGAAAGCTCAACATTCTAAAGCTGAGCGTATTCACCTCATCTTATACCCGTGATCATTCAAGATGCGATTTTTTCAAACAAAGGCTTGCAATTTTCTGTAATGAGATCATCATAGCAACATGATTGAAATATCCTTAACCAAAGAAGAAAAACATTCTCTGGAATCACGACATAAATCGTCAAGTGATAGCCGTGAATGTGACCGAATTAAAGTTGTTCTGTTACGTTCAGAAGGCTGGTCTTATTCTTTAATTGCTCAAGCGTTACGGATAGATAAAACAACAGTCAAACGTCATTTTGATGACTATCAATCTCAAGAAAAACTGAAACCCGAAAATGGCGGTTCAGTCAGTCGGCTCACTCCAGAGCAAACCGAGTTTTTGATAGCCCATTTAACAAAATTCACTTTCGCTCATACACATCAAATTGTGAGTTATATTGATGAAACCTTTGGTGTGAAATTTACGGTTGCAGGGTTAAACAAATGGCTGCATCGCAATGGCTTCAGTTACAAAAAGCCTAAGGGTGTTCCCCATAAATTTGATGAGCAAAAGCAAGCCGAATTTAAAGAAAAATACGAGACATTAAAGGCCGAAAAGCCTGATAATGAGCCAATTGTATTTATGGACGCTGTCCATCCTACCATGGCAACAAAGCTGTCTTACGGTTGGATAAAAAGAGGTGAAGATAAGCTGATTAACACCACAGGCAGCCGTACTCGCTTGAATATTATTGGTGGCATTCAGCTGGGGAAGTTGGCTGAAACTGTGACAGCCCAATATGAGTGCGTCAACCAAGAATCTGTTGTGGATTTTTTAGTAAAACTGAAAGCTCAACATTCTAAAGCTGAGCGTATTCACCTCATCTTAGATGGTGCTGCTTATCACCGAGCAGGCAGCGTAAAAGAAAAAGCAAAGGAGCTGAAAATCGAGCTTCATTACTTACCACCATACAGTCCGAATTTAAACCCAATTGAGCGGCTCTGGAAAGTAATGAATGAGCATGTGAGAAATAATGAATATTTTGCTTCAGCCAAAGAATTCCGAAAACGGATAAATCATTTTTTCGATGTCAAACTTCCAGAAATCGCGGATACTTTAACGAGTAGGATTACTGACAACTTTCAAACGCTCACATCTGCAACTTGAATTTGCTTGGGTATAGATGGTGCTGCTTATCACCGAGCAGGCAGCGTAAAAGAAAAAGCAAAGGAGCTGAAAATCGAGCTTCATTACTTACCACCATACAGTCCGAATTTAAACCCAATTGAGCGGCTCTGGAAAGTAATGAATGAGCATGTGAGAAATAATGAATATTTTGCTTCAGCCAAAGAATTCCGAAAACGGATAAATCATTTTTTCGATGTCAAACTTCCAGAAATCGCGGATACTTTAACGAGTAGGATTACTGACAACTTTCAAACGCTCACATCTGCAACTTGAATTTGCTTGGGTATAGCAGAGCAGGTTAACCCGATCCTGAGCGTCTGTTTTGATTTCATCCTCAAGCCGCCAGGTGATTGCCGGCAATTCACTTTTTTTAACGGCGGCGAAACAGACAAAGACCGGTATTCGGCTGTGAAGCGGGATGCGGGCTTTTTCCCGTTGAAGGTACTGATAGATTAATCCTTGCGTGACTAACACCTGCGGGCTTTCATCCTGCCGCTGAAACTTGTAATGATAATACTCTCCGTTGTCATAGATTCTGATTGTCCGGCCTTCCGCGATTGCCGCGGTTTCCCGCTTCATTCTGTTTAATTCCTCCGCCGGACACGGGGGGAAGGCCGTTAAGCGGTTCTGATTGATATAATCATGGAGTCTGAAGCCTTCACTGAGTCTCGGCGGAGTATAACCGGCCGCGTGAAAGCAGGAGTCAAGTAATTCATTATGAAAAGGGTCATAAGTTTTGAAATCCAGAGGATTTACGGGCTCGGTGAATCGCATTTGTGAAGTTACGGGCCGGTTCAGCTCCGGCGGAGTATTTATCCAGTCAATCAGCTGCTTTTTGAGTTCATCGGACACGTCTGAGGACGTCAGTACCGCCAGATGGTGGGCGCTGCTCTGATGAGCGCATTGTTTAATGAGTTCCGGCAGCAGATGGTCACATTGAGTTTTACAGCGCCTGATAATATCGGGTAGCTGACCGGCCGCCTGCTGCTCTAACGCTAAGTGCAGATCAATAAGAGTCATAAAAAACGTGTCGGTTATATGAGGGATGATGTTTTTATCACAGCTGTAAGCGAGCCGGTTGTGCGCGAGCCGGCATAACCGGTCGTTTTTTATGCGGTCAGGAACGTATTTCAGCGCACCCGAGTAAATACCGCAAGCTATGCCGCACAGCCTTAAGGCGTCTTCATCGCTTAACTCATTTAAAGGAATATCGCCTAACAGCCATCCTTGTTTCGATAAACAATCCTCACACAGCGCTAATCCCCGGGGGAGTGTCAGCAGTGCCTTCGGCACAAACTTAAGTGCGCCCGGATCCTGGTGACACGCCGTTTCACAAAACTTCTGACCATGTTGACCTTGTAAGAGTTCCTGCCTTACAAACTCCAGCATTTCACCGCATTTGTTCAGTACCATTCCGGTCAGGAATATTTCTGTATCTTTCGTCAGGTATTCTTTTTTAATGTACTGGTAACTTTTAGCGTTAACTTTACAGGCGTTATAATAAAAGTGTTCATTTGTATCTTTTACGCATTGATCAAGCCGGTCGGGTAATGTTTCTAACGCGTTATCATAAGTTACAGACGCCCTAAAAAAAAGTCCGAGTCCGTGAAGGCCGGTCAGGTATTTTCCCGGTGTAAAAACTATGGCATGGCCGCAAACGTTTATGGCCTCTTCACAGAGCGCCGGGCCGATGTCACTGTCGTTTAGTATTGTTTTGTTAATAGAATCAAGGCTGATACTACCATGACGTTTCAGACATTTTCTGAAACAGTCACGGCCGGCGTCACTTTGAAAAAAACTCCGGTCAAAATATGCAAGGCACTTTGCGCTCTGCTCAGTCGCCAGCTTGAGCAACCGAGCGCCGGAAGCGCCGATTTTGAACTTCCCGGGTATGTGAGGGTACGCGAAACCCCTTTTGCTTTGCGACGCGATTTCGCAGAGTGTTCTGCCTTTTATGCCTCGCAGATACTTTTCAGGCACATACGCCAATGCCCCGCCATCTGTTGCGCAGGCGATTCTACAAAGGCGGCGGCAGATTTCCCGGTAACTGTCTTCGTAAAAGAAAAAACCGGGTACGTAAGCTAAGGCCCGACCGTCTTCTTCGCAGGCCGCCGTAAGTATCTGAATTCCCGCTGCTGTTTCAAGCACTTCCGCCGGCACTTTTTTAAGACTAAGACCATTTCGCTGACAAGCGAAAAGGTAAAGTTCCGGCGGAATTAATGACTTCGGTAAAATGTCCAGAATATCTATATGCCAGGGCGGTTCATCTGTTTGCCAGTACCCCAGTTTAGCCATTTTTACGATTATTGATTTCTGCTCATCATTAAATGAGTCAACTTGTGATTCAAACGACGGCCGCACCTCAGGGTGACGTATAATAAAAATACCGAAGTACCTGATCAGAGCGGTAATGTCCTTTGTGGTCAGACTCTTATCATCGATTAATTTCAGCAGACTGTTTGTGATATTTATATCGATATTACCGGGTTTACCGGGCAGACGGAGCTTGTTTACGCTCAGCGGTGACGTCTGATGAGTCTGATGTTCCCGGGCGTGCCCGGCAGGGGAAGCTTCGTCCTGAAAGCCTGACTGAAAACGGGCGTCCTGAGAAGAGCAGGCGAAACGCTTGTTGTTAACTCTGACGGGAATCGGTTTTTCAACGACGGTATACCGGTTTCCGGCCGCATGAAGCAGCGCCGGACTTTCCTCTTGTAAAGCGTCATCCTCCGCGGCGTTTGAAGCCGCGTTTACCGGCGTTAATTCAGGAATGCGTTCCATGTGAAATTTAACCCGACGTGTGATTTTTGGGCACGCATGACGGTATTTTACCCGATGTGTGATTAATTTTGAGAAGACATCAACATATCTTAGAATGATTGATTATTAAAATTCTGTCAGAGGATACGCTCATGCCCGCGGGAGGGTTTTTACCGACATAAGTACCCGACTATAAGTTTTTCACTTTTCTGACGCCCGTCTTAAGCAATTCACCGCATTACTCTTGCTTGAAAGAATACCGGTATTACCGTGCGCGAGCGCCCTGCAGAGCACTTAACCTAAACGCCAAAAATTACAGGTCAGTGTACGGCAACCTGATCATTCAGATTTAGAAAAAGCCTTAGCGGTATTCTCAGATAATCCGGAATCGTTTTTAACGCCACCGGTTACCGCACTGAAAAGTCATAAGCATGTGGATATTAAAATGATCGAGACATTAAGGAACTGTCCCAAAATAACGTCCCTGTTTTGCTGTCGTTTATTTTTGACTTATACAAGGCACAGAAAAGCGAGGTGTAGTCATTACCGACATACAAAACTGTCGTTACTTCGTTTCTACATAAGCTTTCGACAACGCCGTAACGCTTTATTCAAAGAACGCAAAAATAAACACAGCCCAAAGGGTTACGCTTAAAATTGCCACTCCCTGCGTTACTCATCATTCATTTAGAATGACTAAACTTCATTCTTCGTGCCTTGATATTGGCAATTTTAAGCAGTAACAAATCGGGAAGTTATTTCGGGACAGTTCCTAAAGGGGCTGAACGTTTTAAGGAAAAAGCCGGCATTAGAAACTTATGAAGGACAGTAATTGCAAACTTTGCAGGTGAAGAGTTCCAAAAAATTTTTCTTTCTGAATACGACTTAACCGATATCATGATTTGATATATCCGTCACAACTTGATAAATTCTAGTGGTTTTCCGCACACAAAAACCGTTCTATGAATATTCAGGATATTTTCCAAAAACTTGAGACCGCCAGTGATTTCGAGCTGTTCCGGCTCAAGTGTGCCATTGAAAAAGTATTAGAAGATCCCGCTCGCAGTAATCAGCTTAAAGCAAAACTTTCACCGGGTGTGCAAGTTGATTACTTCTGCCCGGACAGAAACAAAGCCGTTTTATGTGAAGTGGTAAAAATAAAGCGAACACTGGTCAGTGTCAGAGAGGTTGAGTCTGGTAAGTGCTGGAACATGCCTTTTTACTATTTAAATCTCGATGATATTGAAACCAGCCTTCAGAGCAATACTAAAGTCGGCATGTCTAAAGCTGAGATTGCCATCGATGATACCTTAGGCTTTGTTAACAGCAGAACCCGTCAGGAATGTATCGGTACGGTAGTGAAGCTTAACCCGAAAAGAGTGGTCATTGAACTTGAGGACGGACTCTGGAATGTTCCTTATTCAATGGTATTCCCGGTTTTGGAGTCGCATACTGTTGTCGCTGATGTCACAGGAATTTTAATCGAACAATAACCGAAGGTTCACATGGTTCACATGAAGTTAATTCATCTTTTTTGGCAAGCGAGATGCGATTGTATCGATAATGAAAGTATCGATAATGGCGGTTTCGATAATACCGGCGCTTTATATCTTTGGATAGAAAGCAGTCACTACAGAAAAAAAGCGGGCTGCTATTGGTATCAATCAGATTCAAAATCATTAAAAGAAACCTGCGGTGAGTTGCTCTCAATTACAGCCCGACCTGAAGCCGCGACCGTTTTAATGCCTTGCAATCAACAAGGTCATCCCATTCCTTCCCCCGTCATAGCGAACCTGTGTGATCTTGATGATGCAAAGAGCTGCCGATACGAAAAACAAAAGCTTAATGTTGTTGAAATCACCCGGCCGATTGAATTCTTAAAACAGCTGAACTTTAAAAGTTTTCATTTTGATGACGATGTCAGATTAGCTGATGACGCAAAGTTTTGGATCAAATTTGTTTATGAGCTTATCGACACCATAAAGCAGGATCTCTATGTGCCAATGCTCATCAAGCCGGAGAACCCGCGAGGCAAGCGTCGTCATTCGGCAAACACGTCTTTTCAGACAAAATGGCAGTGGATTGACGCAACCTTTCATAACCGAATCAGGCAAATAGCGCCATGCATGCCTTTTTCAGCCTGCCTTGGTGATTTCAGCCGATTTGACGCTGTTTCAGCGTTAAGCCACTTTTCTGATGTTTGTTTAAATCAACTCGTTATCCAAACCGCTTTTACACAGAAAGCCTTAAAAGGCGTTGCTGATACGATTATTCAATCGAGCATTAATGGCGGCACGGCATATTCAGATGATGAACAATACCATCATTGGCACACGTGGTTTGGCCGGTTTGAGAGTGAGCAGCAAGGGGTAGAATTTAATCTTTGTTTTAAACTGCTTGAGGCCAGCAACGGACTCGGTGATGACTGGGGACTGGACATTCAGCTGCAATCAAAAAGCGATCCGTCATTTAGCCTGTCGCTTTGCGATTTCTGGAAACACAAAGATAAAGAGCGTAAGCTCTATGCCAAACTGCTGGGGCAGCACGCGGAACGTTTCTTACTGCTGCAGCTCGGGTATGCCAGCCGGATTTATCCCATTATCGAGGCCTTTTTCGAAGCCAAAATGCAGCTGCCTTTTGCCGCTTTGACTCATGAGCAGGCGTTTCAGTTTCTAAAAGAAGACGCCTGGTCGTTAAGTGCCTGCGGCTATCGGATTATCGTCCCGGCGTGGTGGACAACCAAAGGCCGGCTAAAAGCCAAAGCAAAACTGAAAGCCAGGAAAAATGCCGGCGGCTTGAGCAAGGCCGACGGTGGTTACTTAAGCCGGGACAATCTCATCCGATTCGACTTTAATTACGCCATGGGCGAGCACGAGCTCAGCGCCGATGAATGGCGGCAATTACTCGACGCGAAATCTCAGCTGGTTTATTTTCGCGGTAATTGGGTGGAGATCGATAAAGATGAAATGCTGAAAATGCAAAAGTTAATCGAAACCGCTAATAAGGATAAACAGCAGGGCAGCATTGCCGACCTCATTTCCATGAGCGCGGATTCAGGCAGTTATGATATCGAGCTCGACCATCAAGTTCAGCAGATGTTTGAAAAGCTGCTTAATAAAGAGGCGTTTAAATCCGTCACCCAACCGCCGGCATTAAGAGCCGCCTTAAGACCGTACCAAAACCGGGGTCTATCGTGGTTGGCGTATTTAGAAGGTCTGGGGATGAATCCGTGCCTCGCCGATGACATGGGGCTGGGTAAAACCATGCAGGTCATCGCATTGCTGTTGCACCAGCCGCGGCAACAACCGGCGATACTTATCGCTCCGACATCAGTCGTGGGCAACTGGTATAAAGAATTGCGGAAATTCGCTCCTGAAATAACAGCGTTAATTCATCACGGAACGACGAGAAACAACAACGCGTTTGCCGAGCAGGTGAAAGAATATCAGGTAATCATAACCTCCTACGGTTTGCTCAGAAAAGATAAAGCCATTTTAAAGGACATCGCCTGGTCACGGATCATCATTGATGAGGCGCAGAATATTAAAAACCCGACCGCTCAGCAAACCAAAGCGCTGCTCAGTTTATCCGCTCCTTCCAGATTAGCGTTAACCGGTACGCCGATTGAAAACCGCCTGATGGATCTATGGTCTATATTTAATTTTTTGAACCCCGGCTTACTCGGCAGTCAGGCCGGTTTCAGAAAGCAGTTTGAGACCCCGATCCAGCGCGATAACAACCCTGTTCAAAATAAACTGCTCAAACGTATTGTCGGGCCTTTCATTCTGCGCCGTTTAAAAACCGACAAAAATATCATTCAAGACTTGCCTGATAAGATTGAACAGAAGGTCTACTGTGAACTGAGCGGCGAGCAAGCGAGTCTCTACCAGACTTTGGTTGATGAAATTACTCAGCAGATTGAAGAAGCTGAAAATGACAATGCTAAACAAAAAGCCGTGATGTTGTCCGCATTACTGAAATTAAAACAATGCTGTAATCATCCGGCTCAATTATTGCAGGATGGCAGCGACTTCAGTGCTGAACGCTCAGTCAAACTGCAGCGTTTAGTCGAACTGTGCAGCGAGGCCATTAATAACCGGGAAAGCATTTTAATTTTCAGCCAGTTCACCGACATCTGCGGACAACTGGAGTCACTTCTAAAACGGCAGCACGGTTTCAGCACTTATTACCTTCACGGCGGAACCGGCCGCGGCAAGCGAGAAAAAATGGTTGAGGAATTTCAGCATGCTGAAACACCGCCAAGCATTTTTATTTTATCACTCAAAGCCGGTGGTGTCGGTATAACGCTGACCAAAGCCAACCATGTTATCCACTTTGACCGATGGTGGAACCCTGCCGTTGAGAATCAGGCTACGGACAGAGCCTTCCGTATCGGTCAGGAAAAAACCGTGTTTGCCCATAAATTCATTAGCATCGGCACCGTTGAGGAAAAAATCGATGATATGCTCGAAGCTAAGCAAAAAATGGCGGATTCAATTGTTGGTAGTGATGAGTCATGGCTATCAAAGCTCGATGCCAAGGCCTTTGTAAAACTCATTCAACTCAGTCGGGAAAATAGCTGATGGCAACTCAAAAAACATGGTGGGGACTGGCGTTTATTGATTCACTGACCCATTTTATCGATTCAGGACGCTTACAAAGGGGTCGGGCTTACCGCACTGATAGCCGTATACTGGCTTTTGAAATTAACAAAAACAAGATCAAAGCCACCATCAGAGGGAATACCAACCCATATTTTGGCGTCACCAAAGAACCCAAATATAAGGTGACATTATCGTTAAAGGCGATCGATAAAAAACGCTGGGCAGAAATAATTAATCAAATCTGCCAAAACCCCAGCTGGATTTCAAAATTGATGCTTAATGAAATTCCCGCAAACATCGAGCAGGCCTTCGCTGACATCAGCTTTTTACCGACATCGTTTAATGATGTGACAGCGGATTGCAGCTGCCCGGATTATGCCAGTCCGTGCAAACACATCGCGGGCGTGTATTATCGCCTGGCGGACATTCTCGATTATGACCCTATGCTATTATTCCAGCTCAGAGGGTTGAGTGCCGCGGAGCTTCAAACGGCACTGAAAAAAACAGAATTAGGACAACTTTTCGCAGAGCATCTTGATACTCAAATCAGAACAGAGATTACCGTTCACAAATATAAATACGCCCCTCTTATCAGCCACAAAGAGATTGAAAAGCCGAAAAATATCTCCGCGGATAATTCACTCCGAACAAATCATCGAGTCAAAGCGTTTTGGCAAATGTCAGATTGGCCGGAAAAAGAGCCGGAAACAACGCGGCAAACCATATCAGCTCCTTTAATTAAGAAACAGGGTGACTACCCCGCTTTTTGGCACCGAAATAATTCGTTTGTCGCGGCTATGGAAGAAATCTACAGCAATGTAAGAAAGAAAAATAACAAAATATTGGGATAGGCTCAGCAATTCCCGCTTCAGGGAAGAAGCGGGGTTATACACTTTTTGTTCTTTTTAAACAATTACTGCAACATTGGTCTGAGCCAGTCTGATTGAGCTTCTGCGAAAATATTGATTGCCTTGCGGCCTGTCGCACCGCAGCACAGCTGCAATTGTAAGAAAAATAATATCCGCTGAATCATACTCTTTATTAGCATCCGCGCGATGGTCATCAATTTGCTCAACCTCTTTCGTAACCTACATAATCAGACTCAAATCAGTATTCTGTTGTCGATCTGATCACTGTTTCGCAGGCAAGTTCAAAATAGCTTTAATTATTTGTCAAGACCTGGCTCAATCATAGCTCATGCCTTAATGTTTCTTGTACTTCATAAGGTGATATGGTAGAAATTCAGAAGTGTCTTCACTCCCCTTTGCATTGCGATATTGAGTTGTTAATAAGGAGTTTCATTTCAAAATAGGACAATAAGTCAACTTATGTTGCTGATAATGCAAAATCATTCACAATTTTGCGGAGGCTTACGAATGTTCACTTATCTATCATCAAGTAAGAAAGTTAGCTCAGTACCACCAGGATCTTTTTTTAGACTGATTTTTCATAAGATTACTCCTGACACTATCTGTTTACGAACCATCTCTAAAATAATAGCCGGTGTGCTCTTACTGATATCCGCGTTTAATGTGTATGCATGTACTAAGGACGACGATATTCCGCCATGGGGTCCTTGTAACGATTTGGAATCTCCGTGGGGAATTTCTGAAATGAAAGGCGGAATGATGGGGTATCAGTGGAGTCAGTTGATTGAGGGAGGCAGTAATGATAAGTATCGCTTTACCTGCTCTGATCCAGCTGTCGTTGTTGGTTTGAACGGTACATTTTCTGAGAGTTCCTGGAGTTTTAAACTTCAGTGTGCAACAAATTACGCTGTGCGTCCTTTATTCCCTTATCGGCCGTATCGAATGGCAGAAAAACCAAAGGGTAAGTACATGAAAGGAGTTTTTGCTGATAGGAAGTGGCATGTATGTCCAAGTAATTCGTTTATGATAGGTAAAACTAATAAAGGAATTGAGTGTGCCTATTACCACCTGGATGCTCCTTTAGCAAATAACATCTATCAAAATCATCTGGAAAATATTCAAAAGGAATCAACGGAAATTAGTTTCACTTGCCCTGATGAAAAAGCATTAACAGGTCTTAAAATGAATAGTAACGGTACTGTTAACTATATCTGTTTTGATATGATGGCTCTTTACACCGGGCCGGTATTCAAATAAGTGGCTCTTCGTCGTTTCATATGGATTTGAGTAGATCAGACACCGGGCTGGCAATCATAAAAATCATGGTCATAAATGTCCCTGTATTACGATACCCTCCAGCTCGTGTTCTAGCTGTAGCCGCTCGCTTTCATAAGCGCGCTTGCTTGCGTTTATCCGTCATTTTCTGCTCACGATTTTGATGACGGTTATTTCATGGGGCTAACACATATTTGCCCCGTTTCAACTTGGATTAATTACTCCAAATCGTTTTTTTGCTTGTGATTTACTGATTTGTTTGCTCTCAGGAACGAAAAAAAACGCCTCGAATATATTAAATACTTTTCAGTCATTTATTCGATATCTAAATGCGCGGTACTATTGCGGTAACATAAGTAGCTAACTAAAAGTCAGTTCATATTTTGAACGGTAATCGTCCGGTATTGTCATGACTTCTTTTTTAAGTTTAGAATAAGTTTCGTAAGCACTAATTATCCGAATTCAGGAGTAGTAAAGTTCTGTTTCCCCTTCTTTTTCTGCCTTTACACAGCTCGTTAACTCATCGTAAGTAGTCTGAAAATGTGTTTCATCGCGCTTTTTCTTAAGTGAGCGCCTCATTCGCTTGTAGCTGTGATTAAAATTTTTTTATCGTTCTTTTTACGGTGCCTAAGCTGCGTGATTTATCTGTTGAATTTATTATTAATGATTGCGCGCTCTTAAGTTGGTGAGCTCTTCATCTGCGAATGACTTCAAAAGTAACGCCTCATCTTGAGAATAAATTCCCGGGCGCCCGGAGCGTCTGTCATCAAACAAGCCTGATACGCCTTGCTCATACCAGGCATCAATCCGCTTTGAAACCGTAATTTCGCACACCTCAAAGATTTCAGCTGTCTGTTTTATTGAGAGTTTTTTATTACTTAACAAAAACGCATACGACTTTATAACGCTCGAATAAAATAAAAATATGAACTGAAAGTACTATTTTATGATACACCGCAAAGTTTTTATAAATTTCCTGAGTTAAAAACTTTTAAGCGACTACTTACTCTCCTCTCAGTTAAAAGATGGCATCAGGATTAAACCGTCTTGACTCCACAGGGAGTGGTGCGACCGGCAAAGCGGAGCGCCGCGTTCAAAGTTATCAAGATAAAGGTAAAGAACAAAAACTCGTCCGGTTGGGACACCGTTCTAACGAAAGCTACGCCCCCGAAAAGGCCGGCGCTGCCCGAGCGAAACATTTTCATCAAGGCTATCGACGTATTGAATCGCAAGGAGCACAGTATTCTCATCGTTCAATGCAAAGCAGAGACGGCTTTCAATGGTCAACACGCACTTCATTTGAAGAGTTCAATGCCTTCACACGCTCATTTCTTCAGCCTTCTGAACAAAGAGAAGTATATCGGGATTTCCTCGGTTACGATATAAAGAGAATATTAAGTCGTCATAGTTCGGATTATGGCAACCGCAATGTACTGAAGGTGTTAAATTCCAACATAAAAAAAGCAGATGACAATGGCTCCCCCGTTATTGTCGAGTGCCTTATCCGATATGCGTTGCATGCGGGTATTCCTGTTGATGTTCCTATTTTAAGTGCCTGCGTCACAGCCTATGGCAATGCGGCCCGCCACGATGCCGGGCTTTACTGGATACAAAAAGCAGAAGACGCGGCGGCTTTGTTCGGTACGTTAAAGCTGGCACAAAACGTCACCACCTTGAGTGCTCTTATTACGGCCTATGGTAACGCGGCCCGCCACGATGCCGGGCTTTACTGGATACAAAAAGCAGAAGACGCGGCGGCCTTGTTCGGTACGTTAAAGCTGGCACAAAACGTCACCACCTTGAGTGCTCTTATTACGGCCTATGGTAACGCGGCCCGCCATGATGCCGGGCTTTACTGGATAAAAAAAGCAGAAGACGTGGTGGCCTTGTTCGGTACGTTAAAGCTGACACAAAACGTCACCACCTTGAATGCTCGTATTACGGCCTATGGTAACGCGGCCCGCCACGATGCCGGGCTTTACTGGATAAAAAAAGCAGAAGACGTGGTGGCCTTGTTCGGTACGTTAAAGCTGACACAAGACGTCACCACCTTGAATGCTCGTATTACGGCCTATGGTAACGCGGCCCGCCACGATGCCGGGCTTTACTGGATAAAAAAAGCAGAAGACGCGGCGGCCTTGTTCGAGACGTTAAAGCTGGCACAAGACGTCACCACCTTGAGTGCTCTTATTACGGCCTATGGTAATGCGGCCCGCCACGATGCCGGGCTTAACTGGATAAAAAAAGTGGAAGACGCGGCGGCCTTGTTCGAGACGTTAAAGCTGACACAAAACGTCACCACCTTGAGTGCTCTTATTACGGCCTATGGTAACGCGGCCCGCCACGACGCCGGGCTTTACTGGATAAAAAAAGCAGAAGACGCGGCGGCCTTGTTCGAGACGTTAAAACTGACGCAAAACGTCACCACCTTGAATGCTCGTATTACGGCCTATGGTAACGCGGCCCGCCATGATGCCGGGCTTTACTGGATAAAAAAAGCAGAAGCCGCGGCGGCCTTATTCGAGACGTTAAAGCTGGCACAAAACGTCACCACCTTGAGTGCTCTTATTACGGCCTATGGTAATGCGGCCCGCCACGATGCCGGGCTTTACTGGATAAAAAAAGCAGAGGACGTGGTGGCCTTGTTCGAGAAGTTAAAACTGACGCAAAACGTCACCACCTTGAATGCTCGTATTACGGCCTATGGTAACGCGGCCCGCCACGATGCCGGGCTTTACTGGATAAAAAAAGCAGAAGACGCGGCGGCCTTGTTCGGTACGTTAAAGCTGACACAAGACGTCACCACCCTGGAAGCGCTGATAAGCGCTTATGCTAATGTCGCCTTATTTTGTTCAATAAAAGATACAGCGGAAAAATACCAGTCTCGTGCTTTTTCCCTTTTAGACAACCTTGTGGAGAAGAAGGTCTTATGCGGTACCCTTGGCATACAAGAAGGTGAATCAAAGCCTAACTGTTTGACAATTGATTTTCATCACAGCGCATTAACGGGAAAAGCGGGTATCACGAAAATCAGCGAGATTATCACCACGGACGTGGCCGTCGCTGTTTTAATGAAGCACCTGAATAGTACAAAAGACCAAAAAAATATTAACATGCTTAGGTTAATTACGGGGTATCGGCATGGCATTCATTACCGCGCGGCTTTTGAGGTGGTGCTCCGGAGGCAAAGTCGGGTTGCTCGATATGAGACAGATACTTCAAATCAAGGGTTGATGACAGTTTGGTTATCTTCAGTTAGTGAGTGATTGGATTGAATAATATCAAATGATGGCTTTTTTCTAATCCGGCGCGGCCCATTTAGAGCAGTCCATCTAAATGGTTTTTGTCCGAAAATGAGACAGCCGTTTTAAAAATGTGTATCAGTTTATCGGAGGGTTCTATCGGATACAGACTCACTTTAAGTGAGCAACATAGCATAGCTCGATAAAATCACTTAAAGTGAGCGGCGTGCTTTCGAGAATCGGTTAATGTGAGCAATCGCATTTTTATAAAATCATTTATTGTGAGCGGAAATTAGCTGATAAACGCGGGCAAACCGATTTATAAGTGCAAGCAACTACACCTGGCCGCTTGAAATAGATTGTTTAAACCTTCCATCCGAGCATTCGTATACGTGGATGACCAGCGCCGTAAAATTCTCTCCGCATGCCTTTGAACCGTTTCAGGCGCTTTTCGGACTGGTTCTGACATTTCTATGTTACCCAACTGTTTCTTAGCGAAATTAATGAAATACGTCAGCCTCCAACGGGCGGCGTGAGCGGTTTCAGCCTGACGTATCCGACGGAGTTGTTCCTTAATTCGCCAAGCCTTTGCTGTGTTTAAGTCACTGGTTTCCAGCTCTGCAAGTGCTTCTTTTTGTTTCTCAGTAAGTGAGCCGTCTGCATTTTTCAGTACTGCCCGGCGCAGGCTCTTTGGATGCGGTTGGATTTTTCTCTCCGCTTTACGTACTTCATCAACCGCTTTAGTGAACAGTCGCACAACATGGAACCAATCAAGCGTTACGTTAGCGTCCGGGAACTCTTCCTCTGCTGCTGACAGGAAAGCTCTTGACATATCACACACGACTTCAGGTACATTATCGGCTTTGCCTTGATGCTCTGTAAGAAAAGACTTAAATCGCTTAACGGTTTCCTTACCTTTTCCGGGCGCAGCGAACACAGCAGGCTTGTCTTTCTTGTCCAGGCCAATGAAAACAGTAACGATGCTCTGTAAGAATAGTTGCGGCCGCGTTTAGCCGCCGTTTCATCGAGTCCAATCGCTTTAAGCTTCCTCGTTCAGCTTCAATTTCGAGAACAAGTTCATTCGGTGAGCTTGACATATCAAGGTGTTGATTAACCAGCTTCCAAGGTTCCTGAATTCCAAGACCGAGCATCAAAACTTGAGTACCATCCATGCTATTTACTTCCAGTATTAAGGCGACAAAAAACTCCGGTTATTATCTCAAATATAATTTAGTTAAATCCACACTAAATGACGAAGAGCCAAATAAGAAAGTCTTGTGAATTAAAGTATTCTGCTCGCATAGAGTGCTTTCGGTCGGGTTAAGTAGCTGACCATAATTTTTCTGACATTTTTTGATGCCCGTCTTTAGCGCGCTACGGCGTGGCAACTTCGGTTACATAGCTACGGCTATGCGCCCTGCGCCTCGCCTTGTTCCGCGCTGAATCTGAGCACCAAAATTCCGAAGAAACTTATCGTCAGCTGCTTGGTCAGGTATTTATACGAAAAAAGCCCCGGATATCCGGGGCCTTGGGTTTAGTCTGAATTTTTAATTTTAGAACTTGATGTTAGCTTTCAGGAATACATAACGACCAATCACGTCATAAGTGTACGGGTCAGTATTGGAGTCATTATTACCTGTGTAATAAGGAGGCTGCTTGTCAAACAGGTTTTGAATACCGCCGGAAAGCATAATGTCATCAGTGAGCGCGTATGAGCCTAAAAGATCATGGTAAACAACGCTTCCTACCGCAGGCGCTAAACATTCACTTGGATCTTCTTGGCAGGACAGAGAATCCATACCTTGGATATAACGGGTTTCCCAGGTTGCCGACCAGTCATCAGACTGAACCTTGACACTCAGGTTAGACTTAAGTTTCGCGTATGCGCCGCTGCCGCCGGTGATGTAACCGCGGTAGTCAATCACATTGCCGTCAGTATCTCTTTCCTCAAAAGAAGTCAGAATTGACGTATCAAGGTTCGCGCTCCAGTCAAAGCCCATCGCCTCAAAGTTATAAGCCGTGTTGATGTCAAAACCGGACGTCCCTGAGGAACCGACGTTTTGCAGACCGTTATTGAATGAGATACGACCTGTGGCGTCAATCGAAATATCAGCGAACTGACACAATGCCAGATTGTTATTGATTCTGTTACCGGACTCATCCATACACTGATTCGCGACATAGTTTGAATCAACCTGAGTGATGGTATTGTCGATTTCGATATCATAGTAATCAACAGTCAGTGACAGACCTTCCGTCGGCTCGAAAACAACACCGGCGGTGAAGGTGTCGGCTTCCTCAGGGGTCAGCAGCGGGTTACCGCCGACCGTCACTTCCGCCTGATCTTGCTCTGTAGCGGGGTGGGTGATCTGGTCGAATGACGGCGACGCGCCGCCGTACAATTCATCAACCGTCGGAGCGCGGAAAGCGGTAGAGGCTACACTGCGCAACATCAGTGAGTCGTTAACGCGCCATGTCAGACCCATTTTCCATGTGCTGTCTGAGCCGAATGTACTGTAATCGAAGAAACGAGCCGCCGTGCTGAGTTCGACATGCTGCGCTAACGGAGCGTCAGACAATAAAGGAATCGCTAATTCTAAATAAGCCTCTTTAACGTCAAACTCACCCGCTGTCGCCTCAACTCTCGGGTCGTTCGCCAGCCCCTGAGCCGTTAAAGAATCCGGCGTGAAGTGAGCGGATTCCTTACGGTATTCAATGCCTGAAGCAAAACCGATATAACCCGCCGGAAGTTCGATAAGCTCACCCGCTAGGTTGGCTGAAATGATATCCAGTTCACTGCCGCCGCTGTTGAGCTCAGTATAGATAAACGGCGCGATGCTGTCGCCTACCCAGGAATCCTGAGAGAAAGGATCAAACTCTCTGTCTTTAACCGCGTCATTGATAGCGCCGATATTATGAAGGTTGGCCAGCGTATCAACCGAGTCGTTTTTCCCTTTGTTGTATGAAACGTCCCAGGTGAACGCGTCACCGAATTCACCTTCAAGACCTACCACAATACGAACGGTATCAACGGTCTGAGAGAAGTTACGTGTGCCGGACTCAACCATACGGCGGCCGTAACTCAGCTCTTCGCCTTCCTGAACGAATTTGGCCAGCTCCGGGTTCATCCACGAAGAATCGTATGTCCACGGCGAGCTGTTCCAGATTGGCTGAGGCGCCATTTGCTGATCAGACCAGCGTTTGGTGTACATGGCTTCTGAGAAGAAGAGCAGATCTTCCGCGACTTCATAAGTACCGGCGAAGGTCAGGTTCAGTCTTTCCATCGGCGTTGACAGGAAAGAATCCCGTGAATAGTTGTATCTGTCGTTGTTGTCGCCCGAGCCGACAAAGTCATGATACTCGCCGCCGCGGCCGCTTACGTCAGGTACGGCGCGTTTTCCCCATTCCGGGTCGATACTCGGGTCATAAAACTTTGAGTTACTGTCAGTGATGGTCGCCCAGGACTGAAATACGGGTTTACCCTCGCCGTTATCAACATAGCTGCCGTAGTAACCGGAATCACCGATGGCGTAAGCGGGATTGCCGTCAGCGTCTCTACCCGTTTGGGTAATGCCGTGATTACGGTTACCCCAGATGTGACCGCCTTCAGAATAGGCGCTACCGGCACAAAATAAACCGTCGTCCCCCTCAGCCAGCGGGCAGTCTGAGAAATCACGGTCAGCCTGGCTCGCGTCACCGCGCCGGGTGTACTGGGCGTTAAACACAAAGTTACCCTTGTCGAAAGTATTACCCAAAGTGAAATCTACGCTGGTTTCAGAGGCGTCGCCCTCACCGGAGATCCCTGACTGAACATTCATTTCGAAACCGTCAAAGTCGCGCTTGAGAAAAACGTTAATCACGCCGGCAATGGCGTCTGTGCCGTATACCGCTGAAGCGCCGTCTTTAAGAACTTCGATACGCTCGATCATCGAAACCGGAATCGTATTCAAGTCAACAGTTGAAGCCGCGCCGGTACCGGACGCAATCATACGGCGGCCGTTTACCAGAACCAGAGTACGGTTATCACCGAGACCGCGAAGGTTGATACGGCTGTTGCCGCCGGAATCGTTATTGATACCGGCATTGGTCATAGCGCCGCCGGCGGCGGTCATTTTTTGCAGAACATCATCGATGGATGTCGCGCCGGAGGCGGCAATCGTTGAAGCGTCAATCGTGCTTACCGGGCTTGCCGTTTCCATGTCAGTTCTTTTGATACGGGAACCGGTTACCGCAATTCTCTCAACATTATCCGCGCCTTCTTCCGCGGCAACGGAAGTGGCAGATAAAGTCGCTGACGACGCCGCCGCGATTAACGCTAAGCGTACGGCTTTCGTTAGTACATTCTGAGCTTTCATTTCTTACTCCCTGACAATCACGCTTGTTATGATTTGTGATTATTTATTTTTATGATTTTTATTTTTATATATGAGAATAAAGTTAAATAAGTTAATAAAACTTAATTTTTTATTCACATGAAATGATATAAACATATAACTTTATCCGCTTCAATAGCACGTTAAGTAGATTTTAAACTTAACAAGTATTTTTAATTAACATAATTGTTTTTTTTAATGTGTGATTATTGTACAAAAAAATTTTTAACTGATTATTTTGTGGCCTTTAGTCACTTTTTAAATGGATTTTAAGATTCTTAAAATAGATTAAAGTATAAAATAAGTTAAAAATGTAAAAATAATGTAAAAATTAAGTGAGTTTTCAGAGTGCGTTAATTGAAGCGGTAAAATGAATCGTTTGCTTGTATTTTGAGCTTTGCCGGTGCTTTTTTGATTATTATTGTGCCTGAGATCACAAATATTTTTTTGATTTATATTTTGTCCGGTGTTAGGCCGGCTCATATGCCAGATTACCAGAGGAAATAATTTGTCGGATTAAACGTCATTTGCCGGGTTATAAAAAAGCGAGCCGGCGGCTCGCTTATAAAGATCAATAAGGAAACTGTCCGCAAATAACTTCCCGGTTGTGCTGTCGTTTATTTTCGGCTTATTACAGGGCGGAGTAAGCGAGGTATAGTCATTACCGGCATAAAAACTGTCGTCGTTACTTCGTTTAGAGTGCCAAACCTCATTCTTCGTGCCCTGATGCCAGCCGTTATTTTTAGATCCTAATAATAACTGACACATTTTAATATAGAACCGAGGAGAGGCAGCTTGTAAGCTTTTTTACCTCAAAGTAAAATCCGGGTCTTACGTGAGAGAATAAATATCAGGCACATTGTTATATCCCGGTGCTTCCACTGTGTTTTTATTCATTTATTAAATTTGTTTTTTCTATTTATTAATCTTATCGTTTATCACATAATACCTGACTGATATTGAAAACCATTATCGTTACCGGTTGCGCCGGTTCATGATCCAGGTAAAGGTAAAGGTAAATGCATTTTAAAGCGGGTATATTGTCCTGTTGTTCGAATTTAACCTGTAATAAGGCAGACAAAAATGAAGTTGAGTGAGCTCAGCCCGGGTGATTTTGTGACCGTGACAAAAGTAGGGGACGCGGAAATGTCCCGATTTATCAAACGTAAGTTATTGTCAATGGGGATCACGCCGTTAACCAAGATTCTTATGGTACGTCGGGCGCCTATGGGCCGCGGTCTGGAAGTGGAAGTGAGAGGCAGTCGACTTTGTTTACGTTCAGAATTAGCGGGTGCGATAGAGGTGATAAAATGAGTAAGCCGTTTAATTGCGTTACGGTTGGTAATCCTAACGCCGGTAAGTCTACTTTATTTAATGCGCTGACAGGTTCTGATCAGCATGTGGGTAACTGGGCCGGTGTTACCGTTGAGAAGAAAACGGGTCGCTTTGAGGTTGACGGGCTTGAAATCAATTTAACCGACTTACCGGGTATTTATGATCTCACCGCGGCGAACGACGCTTGTGATTGCTCCGTTGATGAGAAAATCGCCCAGGAATACTTAGCTGAAAATCAGGTTGACTGCATTATTAATCTGGTTGATGCCGGTAATATCGAGCGCCATTTATTTTTAACCACACAGCTTTTAGAATTCAGCGAGCCGGTGGTTATATTGCTCAACAAGTATGACGTCGCGTTAAAAAGAAATATTGATATCGATACCGGGCGACTCAGTGACATCTTAGGTTGTCCGGTTATTGCCGTATGCTCAAAAAATGAAGCTGATATCGAAAAGGTCAAAGCCGTTATTGTTGATATTTTAGTTAATGAGCCGGTAATGAATCACGGCTCGGTTCGATACCCTGAAGCCGTTGAAAGGGAGATCGCAAAACAAATAGGCAAAGGTGCCGCTACAAAAGGCCATGCGCTGACTCAAGTAACCAAAAAGCATGATTGCGGTACTTCAGTTTTGTCGTCAGATGGTCAGGAATTAGAAACCCTGATTGCCGGTGCTCGTTATCAATTTATTGATCAGGCGATTTCGCGGTCGGTTAAATCTGAGCGGGTCGTAACCTTCAGCGATAAATTTGATAAGCTGGCGCTTCATCCCGTTTTAGGTATTCCTGTTTTCCTGTTTATGATGTACCTGATGTTTATGTTGAGCATCAATGTGGGCAGTGCCTTTATTGACTTTTTTGATATCTCCGCGGGAGCCTTATTTGTCGATCATTTCGGCGCGCTTCTGTCTGATATCGGAACGCCGGCATGGCTGGTGACGATTCTGGCCGGCGGTGTCGGGCAGGGTATTCAAACTGTCGCGACTTTTATTCCTGTTATTGCCGCCTTATTCTTAGTGTTATCTTTATTAGAAACATCAGGTTATATGGCCCGGGCCGCTTTTGTGGTTGACGGATTAATGAGCAAGATTGGTCTGCCCGGTAAAGCTTTCGTGCCTATGATTGTCGGCTTCGGTTGTAATGTGCCGGCGATCATGGCGACCCGGACTCTCGGTAATGAGCGTGAGCGAATTGTTACCGGCATGATGGCGCCGTTCATGTCTTGTGGCGCGCGTCTTTCAGTATACGCGCTGTTCGCGGCGGCCTTTTTTCCGCATTCAGGTCAAAACCTTGTTTTTTTACTTTATCTCATCGGCATTGCGGCGGCGGTCGGAACCGGGCTGTTACTGAGAGTTACGGTGTTACCGGGCGAAAGCAGCACGGCGGTAATGGAACTACCGGACTATGAACTGCCGAAGTTTATGCCGGTAATGCGTCGCACATGGCAGAGAACGAAGAGCTTTTTGTTTGGCGCCGGTAAAACCATTGTGATTGTGGTCACGATTCTAAACTTCATTAACGCCATTGGAGTTGACGGGTCTTTCGGCAACGAAGATACCAGTAATTCAGTGCTCAGTGTGGCGAGTCAGAAAGTGACGCCGGTATTTGAGCCTTTGGGCTTAAAAGAAGATAACTGGCAGGCTACGGTTGGTATTATTACCGGTGTGTTCGCCAAAGAAGTGGTTGTCGGTACGTTAAACAACCTATATAGCCCGTCTGCCGCTGATGATGAGCTTACCCCTTTAAGAGACAGCTTTAAACAGGCCGTATCGACGATTCCTGAAAACCTGTTCGGAATTAAATTAGACGATCCGCTGTCACTGGATGTGGGCGATGTGGGCAATTTAGATAACGCCGCGGCAGAGCAGGAGGTAGATAAGTCGACCTATGCGGCGATTCAAAAAGGCTTTGGATCAGAGGCCGCGGCGTTTTCTTATTTGTTGTTTATTTTGCTGTATACACCCTGTGTCGCGGCATTAGGCGCTCTGGTCAGTGAGTTTGGCGCTAAATGGGCGAGATTTTGCGCCTTATGGACACTCGCTTTAGCCTACGGCAGCGCGACCGTTTGCTATCAGCTGCTGACCATTAAAGAGCATCCCGTCCAGTCTGTGGCCTGGGCCGCTTTTTTTGCGTCCGCGCTTTATGTCTTTTATCTCTGGTTAAAGAGGAAAGGCAAAAAAGCGCAGCAGATAATTCCGGATGTAAGAATTGTCGCCGAATAATCCGCATTTTTTAATAAAATAATAAAAAGCGGCCGCTTGGTCGCTTTTTTTATCAAAGATTTTAAAAAGTAGCATTGTATCCGCGGCTTAACTGTAGGAACATGCAATGTTAACTGGATTTAATTGTTCGCAAAGAGGAATTTCATGGATCATGTGGACACCGAAGTACGCCCGAGTAACTTCATTCGTAATATCATAGATGATGATCTTGACAGCGGTAAGCACATTCAGGTTCATACTCGTTTTCCGCCTGAGCCGAACGGATTTTTGCATATCGGTCATGCCAAGTCGATTTGCCTGAACTTCGGTATCGCAAGAGATTACCGGGGGAAGTGTAACTTACGCTTTGATGATACCAACCCCGAGAAAGAAGATATCGATTACGTAAATTCGATTCAGGAAGATGTGCGCTGGTTAGGTTTCCGCTGGGATGGTGACATTCGCTATTCATCGGACTATTTTGATCAGCTTCACCAATATGCGATTGAGCTGATAAGTAAAGGCTTAGCTTACGTTTGTTTCTTAAACGCTGATGAAACCCGTGAATACCGCGGCACGTTAAAAGAACCGGGCAAAAACAGCCCTTACCGCAATACATCAGCAGAAGAGAATTTAGCGTTATTTGAAAAAATGCGTGAAGGTGAGTTTAAGGAAGGTGAGTGCGCGCTTCGTGCCAAAATTGACATGGCTTCGCCGTTTATGTGCATGCGCGATCCGGTTATTTATCGCATTCGTTTCGCTGAGCACCACCAAACAGCTGACAAATGGTGCATTTACCCTATGTACGACTTTACTCACTGTATCTCGGACGCGATTGAGAATATTACTCACTCGCTGTGTACGCTTGAGTTTCAGGACAACCGCCGGGTTTATGACTGGATTCTGGATAATCTTGATGACTTCCGAAAACCCAGCCGCACCCGTCAGTATGAGTTTTCACGCTTAAACCTTGAGTACACCCTCATGTCTAAGCGTAAGCTAAATGATTTAGTTGAACGCAAGATAGTCACCGGCTGGGACGATCCGCGCATGCCTACGATTGCCGGATTACGTCGCCGCGGTTACACCCCGGCTTCAATCCGTGAATTCTGCGATCGTATCGGTGTGACTAAGATGGATAACTTAGTCGAGGCCGGTATGCTTAACGCGTGCATTCGTGAGGACTTAAACGAGAACGCGCCACGAGCGATGGCGGTGCTTGAGCCGATCAAAGTCGTCATTGAAAATTACGATGAGGATCGAACTGAAATGTTAACCGCGCCCGCTCATCCTAATAAAGAAGAGCTTGGCGTTCGTCAGCTTCCTTTCGGCCGCGAGCTTTACATTGACGCGGCTGATTTTCGTGAAGCGGCGAACAAAAAATACAAGCGTCTGGTCTTAGGTAAAGAAGTTCGCCTGCGTAACGCCTATGTCATTAAAGCCGAGCGTTGTGACAAAGATGAGGACGGCAATGTGACAACGGTGTATTGTACTTATGATCCGGAAACATTAGGCAAGAACCCCGGTGACGGTCGTAAGGTGAAAGGTGTTATTCACTGGGTGGAAGCGACTAACGCGAAAGCCGCCGAGTTCAGGGTTTACGACAGCCTGTTTACCGACGCTAACCCCGCGGCGGCCGAATCAATTGATGACATCATTAATCCTGAATCATTAGTGATTAAACACGGCGTGGCTGAGCCGGGATTAGTTAACGCGGAAGCTGAAAAAGCCTACCAATTTGAGCGTGAGGGTTATTACTGCGCGGATAATAAAGATTCAAGCGCGGATAATCTTGTATTCAACTTAACCGTTGCGCTAAGAGATACTTTTACCGGCTGATTGAAGTACCGTAAAAACCAAAAATGCCGGTCGGATTGACCGGCGTTTTTGTTTCAGCGATACGTCCGATTACCAATTGGCGATTTCAGGGCCGAAGCCGTTACTCCATAAAATCACGCTTGCAGCCATTAGCGCAACCAATAGACAAAGCCCGCAAGTCACCACTGAGCTGGCATAAATAAAGCCTTTTTCCTCGGGAATATTCATGATAATCGGAATACCGGTATAGAGAAGGTAAACCGAATAAGAGATACCGAGCAGGACGATGATCATCATGAACCACAGCTCAGGGTAGAGCGCGGAAAGTCCGACCATAAATAATGGTGTCGCCGTATACGAAGCGAGCTCGAGCGCTTGGGTGAAAGTGGGTTCGGCATCAAAGGTTTTTGCCATCCAATAAGCAAGGTAAGCGAGTGCGAACACACCCGCTATCAGGCCAAAGTACATTCCGACGGCCATTAATGTCGCGCTTTGATCGGTTAAGAAGAGTTTGTCACCTTCAGTCGCGGGATTCCAGCCGATATGAGCCGCGCCGATGTAAGCGCAAATCGCCGGAATTAAAGCGACGAGTATCACATGACTCAGGCTGCTGCCGAGGGATTCTTGTTTTTGCTCAATCGTGTGCCACTCTTTTTTAGGTTGGGTATATAAACCCATAAGGTGATTTAAAATCATTATAATTATCCTTTTTCATTATTTGCTGATTCACGATGTCACTTAATGACTTCTGTTACTTTGCAGAAGCGATCAGTTGCATCTTTACGGCTATCAATTGCCTTAACCTACTTCCGATACAAATAATGGCTTAGGCAATCGCCTTCTCTATTACCGGCTTATCTTTGAGATAAGACTAATCAGATTTTTTATCTGACATAGTTTATTTATTAAACAAAACAGGCCGGTAGTCAAGAAATTAATCTTCACGGGATTTATCGGATATGGATGTAAGTAGCTGACTATAAGTATCTTCGTCACTCCAGCGAAGGCCGGAGTCGGGTTACTTTATAATTTTAAGGGTAAAGTCGCTGAATACCGGCCTACGCTGGTATGACAAAATCAAAAAAAATTTTAGCCGGCTGCTTACTTAGATTGCTGTCCGCAATACTGTGAAGCTAGTTCAAATTAATAAATCCTTGAATTTCAGATGAACAAAAGCGGTCTTGATATGTCATCGACTCCGATAAATGTCAGAGCACCGGGAAAGATTTATTAAAGAAAATATACCGCCAATCGCATAAATTAGCTGAAACTAGAAATCTGGATATTAAATTCTGGAAATGCCAACCATGCCGGGATAAAAAAATTACAATCACAAAAGTGAGTGTTATAAAATGCAAGGCTATATCAATTAAAAAAGTATGTTACGTTGGAATCTTTATTAGACCCAATTAAGCGATTTTTACAATGCGAGACTCCGCAGGCGTGGCTTGATGAAGCGGTAAAGCCTAAAAATCTTCCGGTAATATTAATCGATCACCTGATCTGCGAATTAAAGGCCGCGCAAAGCGCGATGTATCTCATTCGTAAATACGCGGTTGATAAAACCAGCGGTGACGCGTTACTGGCGTGGTTAAAGCCGTTTGAGGATTTTGTCTATCGCAAACAGGGTAACCGGCGTGATTTAATCCGGCGCGGCAATTTAACCAAAGCTATGATCCCGAAATCGGATACGCCTTACGGGCAGGATTTGATTGAAAAAATGGTGTTACTGATTAAAGAGGAATTGCACCATTTTTATCAGGTGCTTGAGCTAATGGATGAATTTAATGTGCCTTATGAAAACATCACTTCCGGCCGTTATGCCAAAGGTATGTTTCGCCATGTCATTACTTATGAACCAGATACCCTGATCGATAAACTCATTATCGGTGCGTACATTGAAGCCCGGTCATGTGAGCGTTTTGCCTCACTTGCTCCGCGTGTCGATAAACGATTAGGTGACTTTTATGTCTCGTTGCTGCGCAGTGAAGCGCGTCATTATCAGGATTATCTGACGCTCGCAGAGGAGATTGCGGGCGGTGATATCAGTGACAGAGTGAGATTCTTCGGTAAAGCGGAAGCGGATCTGATTTCATCAAAAGACAGTGACTTTAAATTCCACAGCGGTTGTCCGGGATAAACGGTCATGCCGATACGTTTTTTCGTCACGGCTGCTTTATGATTTTACTGATAAAAATCGCCGGATAACGATAACCGACACGCAAAACTGTCCCGGAAGAGGGAAGTTATTTCGGGACAGTTTCTAAGTACCCGACAATAAGTTTTTTCGATATTTCCGGCGTTCAGGTTAAGTGCTCCGCAAAGCGCTCTTGCGCCGTAATACCCGGCAGTCTTTCAGGCAAGAGTATCGCCGCGGAGCGCTTAAGACGGGCGTCAGAAAAGTGAAAGAACTCATAGCTGATTACTTAATTCATATTCCCTTCGGCCGCTTGCCGGCATAGCTCCGGGCATAGCGCTGAATTGCGCGCTTATTTAATGTAATTGGTATAACTTACCTATATCACTGATGCAATTAAAGTTAAAAATAATTAATCTGAATTTGATATAACAGCATTATTGTTTCTTTGTGAAATTGTGCTAGATTCCTTCAATACGGGATAGATGCACCTTTACTCGATAACGACGGAAATGATGTTTGTTCATAGGTAAAACTCAAGTCATGTCGTCGTATGAAAGAGTATAAAGAAGATTAAGAGTAAGATTAAAAGAACGGCTCATTATGAAAATTTAGCTGCCGGTAATAATCTGACATCTTAGGTGACAAATTCCCCGCAATGTTCCGGCGTAAAAACGCTGAAAGTCACCGGATTTCCGTTTACGGCATGCGGAAATGAAGTAACGGCGGTCTTTTATCCGATACCCGCGGCTCGTTTTCACAATTAATTAATATTCATATATGAGGATTAATTATGTTTTCTTTCGGAGTTAACCTTGACGCTTCCACTTGTAGAGCATTTATGAGTGCGGTTGTAAATGCGACCGCTAAAAATGAGTTTTCCACGTCAGATTACCAACAGGGAGTCGCCGGCCGCTATAAAGATCTTAATAAGATACACAAGGAATCTTTCAGGGATCAATTATATTTTATAAAACAATGGAATCGCACATATGAAGATGGATTAGCTCCTTTTCCCGCGGCCGGTTTGTTTGTTAAAGTATGCGGATATGCAAGAAATAGTGAATGTAAAATTATCTATCAGAGCGACGGTCGGCCTCGTGAATTAAAAGACCTTTTATTGTGTAAGTTATATGAGGTAGTAAAAGACATAAGAGATAACTTAGTTCCTGATTTGACGCCTGAAGAATATAAGAAAGGGTTAATTTATCTGGCGTATTTAGAGTGTGATGATGCGAAAAAACCGGGATTACTATTGACTTCTCAGTTAGAGTCTTCCCCGTGGTTCACGAATCAAATAAACGTCAGTAATTTAAAGCAGGTTATTGAGATGATTCACGAACGGCAGGCACAAGCAAATCAGCGCGTGTCAGCGCGGCTTTAATATTAATCAGGACGATTTACTGAACAGGTTGTATCGAGGGCTCCCTTGTGCCCAAGGTAATCATCGGTTTACATAAGTTAATTACATCATCGCTTTTTGTTAAGTTTTTTATTTAGGGAACAGATGCTAACAGATACTAACAGATACTAAAAGTCATAATCTTATTAATATAACTTCAAAATTAATTAAGGATAAAAGTATGGAAAACAGTATTAATTCTTCCAGGACGGGATGTCTATACCCGGATTTAATGGAGGAAAGCACAAGTTTCAACGGTTCAGGTCCGCAAAGTTATAACGTAGCGTCCGGCTCCGGGGCGGCATCACTTTATCCGCGTCTATCACCGAATCTATCACCGCTTAACGGTTCTGCGTCTCACGGTGCGTCTTCTACGTCTGGGTCTCACGGTGCGTCTGTAAGTTCATTAATCTTCGGGGGTACGGCCCGACCTGATGAAATGACACTTGATTCAAAAGGGTTTAATGACAAACTTGAAAAAAAGCTTCAGACGTTAGAAGAGCTTTGGACGGATCGTGACAATGTAACTGATTTTAAAGTTAAAGAGGAAGTGGACAAAGCATATGGCAAAGGTGAGTTTCCCGTCACTTACCAGAAGCTTACTGAATGCTTTAAAATAATAGCTACTGTCAGTATGCGGGATAGAAAGGATATAAATGAGAGAAAGCAAAAACTCTCGACGCTGGTTTTAGTTGAGGCAAATAATTGCACAGGTGAAAACGAGTTTAAGCGATGTATGCGCTGTTTAGCTCATGCTGAATCAGAGAAGGATGATCTTTTCGATTCAGAATACGAACAAATAGTAAATCAAGCGGAAAAGAGGCGGGTGTTTGGTTCGGCATTCTTATCCGGCTCGGTTCCCGCAAGTGAAGCTTTTAAAACTGAATTAAAAGATATCATCGCGGCGCAACAGAGGCTTGATTCCACAAATTCTGATTATTTATATGACAGCGCGGGAATAACCTCTCAATTGCAGCGCTCCGTTCCGCGGCGAGGCGTTAGCGGCAGGGCAGCGGGTCTCTCCGTGGACGAGATATTTTCGCGAAGTTTAAGTCATACTGAAGCAATGAGAAGCCTTTCATATTCTGATTTCTGCTCTATGCCCGCTCAGCCGCGCCAATCAAAAGGTTCCATTAATCCTCCTGAACATTCGGTAAGAGATTATATTGAGAAAAGTTGCATGTTCAGAACTTATAAACTGAGACCGACTTCTAAAGCACTGTATTTGTTTCCTGATGAGTTTAAAAGTAAAGGCAGTTTTGATTCACAAGTTAGCGAAATGTGTCATAAAATACGATTTTCAGATAAGGACAAACAGCGTTTTGTAGCTTTACATTTTCAGGTAAAGATACTACTGAGAGATTTAGCCAGAGAAGGTGATTTGACTGGCTGCCGCTGGAAAAAAAATGCCGGAGAAATACATAATTTCAATGAAAGTGCCCGGCTTGGATTGAAAGAAGCACTGGAACATCGTAATAAAATAAAAAAAGCTACCCTAACTTATTTAGACAATTGCCTTGCCGAGCTTGAAAATACAGCTTATAAGTGCGGAATCCCCTTATATCAATGGGAATAAAAAAGTGTTCGTTGACTTTTCAAAACGGCAGCGTGGTTAACCTCGCGCCTTCAGGGCTGATTTCTAACACGCTGCCTTCGTCATACCAGTCACCGACAACAATTCTTTCCCTGCCTGACGAGACTTCATTAAACCCCGGTCTGTGGGTATGGCCGTGAATCATCTGCACGGATCCGGTTTCTGTCATCAGCCGCCTGACGGCGGACGGGGTAACATCCGTGATCATCTGGCTTTTGGATTTACCGGCTTTTTTGCTCTTGTTCCTGACAGACTTAGCGATTAAACCGCGGATACCGCCGGGCATGGTCGCGAAAATCCAGCGTACCGCCGGATTGTTTCTCAGCTTACGGAATTTTTGATATTCCTCATCCAGGGTACATAAAGTGTCACCGTGCAAAATAACGGTTTTCTTACCGTAAAGGTTAATGGTGTCGACTTCGGGCAGAATTTTCATGCCCGCGAGACGAGCGTACCTGTGGCTTAAAAGAAAATCGCGGTTACCGTTGATGAAGTAAACCGGCGTGTAGCGGGAAACGGCCCTGAGTTTTTCCGCCGCTTTAAGTGCCAGATCGTCAGCGACATCGTCACCGAGCCAGACTTCAAACAGATCGCCGAGAATATACAATGCCTCAGCTTTATGAGCCTGAGTCTCTAAAAATTGGTAAAATGCTTTGGTGATATAAGGGAGATCCTCGCTTAAGTGAAGATCTCCGATAAATAAAGTTGCCATCTGAACAAGTTAGCCTTCGATAGTGACTTTTTCAATGATGACCGGCTCTGTCGGCACGTCCTGATGCATGCCGTTACGACCCGTCGTTACGCCTTTGATTTTCTCAACGACGTCCATACCTTCGGTGACCTCACCGAAAACACAGTAACCCCAGCCCTGAGGGGTTTCTGATTTGAAGTCCAGGAAGGTGTTGTCATTTACGTTAATGAAGAACTGAGAGCTCGCGGAATGCGGCGCCTGAGTACGGGCCATCGCCAGGGTTCCGGTTTTGTTTGATAAACCGTTGTTGGCTTCATTCTCAATCGCTTCACGGCCTTGTTTCTGTTCCATGTCAGCGGTAAAACCGCCGCCCTGGATCATAAAACCGTCGATGACACGATGGAAAATCGTACCTTCGAAAAAGCCTTCTTCAGCGTAGCGCATGAAGTTCTCAGCCGTTTTAGGCGCGTTTTTAAAGTCCAGAGTGATTGTGATGTCACCAAAATTGGTATGTAGTGTGATCATTTGAATACTTTTAATAAATTATAAAGGGTTAATTTTAACTTAAGCGCTAAATTCTATAAAGAGGCGGTGTTCATTAAGTCTGATGACATGATAGACTTTGGCGCTCACGGGTCCGGAGCGGCTCAGAGGTTTTACTCCTTAATATGTTATGACCATTAAAATTAAGAGACGACAATGTTAAGAATATACAACAGCTTAACCAGAAAAAAAGAGGAATTTAAACCGATTCGTTCTGATAAAGTCGGGATGTATGTGTGCGGGGTAACCATTTACGATCTCTGTCATATCGGTCACGGCCGGACTTTTGTGGCCTTTGACATGATAGCGCGTTATCTCAGATACAGTGGTTATAATCTGGAGTATCACCGCAACATCACTGATGTTGACGATAAAATCATCAGACGCGCGAATGAAAATAACGAATCTTGCGAAGCGTTAACCGAACGTTTACTCGGCGAGATGTACGCGGACTTCGATGCGCTGAACATGGCTCGCCCAGATCTTGAGCCCAGAGCGACGCGGCATATTCACGAAATGATCGCGATGATTGAGCGTTTAATTGAAAAGGATCACGCTTATGTCGCTGACAACGGTGACGTGTTGTTCCGTGTTGAGTCATATGAAGACTACGGACGATTATCAGGACAGGACTTGGAGCAGTTAAAAGCCGGCGCTCGTGTTGAAGTTGAGGACGCTAAAGAAAATCCGCTGGATTTTGTGCTCTGGAAAATGTCTAAACCGGATGAACCGACCTGGGATTCACCGTGGGGGCCGGGTCGTCCGGGCTGGCACATTGAATGTTCAGCGATGAACAGCAAACATCTGGGCTTACATTTTGATATTCACGGCGGCGGTTCGGATTTACAGTTCCCGCACCATGAAAATGAAATCGCGCAGTCGTGCTGCGCTAACGATACCCCGTATGTAAATTACTGGATGCATTCAGGCATGGTGATGATCGACAAGGAAAAAATGTCGAAGTCATTAAATAACTTTTTCACCATTCGCGATGTGCTTGGTCATTACGACGCGGAAACCGTTCGTTATTTCCTGTTGTCCGGCCATTATCGCAGCCAAATTAACTATTCAGAAGAAAATTTAAATCAGGCCCGCGCCGCCGTTGAGCGTCTGTATACCGCGATTAAGGATCTGGATTTAACCGTTGAACCCGCGGCCGCGGAAACGTTTGCGGCTGACTTTAACGAAGCGATGAATGATGATTTCAATACGCCGGAAGCGTACTCAGTGTTGTTTGATATGGCTCGTGAAATCAATCGTCTTAAAGTTAAAGGTTCGGATATGGCGGCGGCGAATGCGCTGGGCGCTAAGTTAAAGCAGTTAGCTGATGTGCTGGGTTTATTAAAGCAAACGCCTGAAGCCTTTTTCCGGGGTGAGGGCAACCAGGATGAAGTGGCTGAAATTGAGGCGTTAATCGCGCAGCGCAACCGAGCCCGGGCTGAAAAAGACTGGCCCGCGGCGGATAAAGCCCGTGACGCGTTAAACGCGTTAGGTGTCGTGCTTGAGGACTGCGCTGACGGCACGACCTGGCGTAAGAAATAATAAGTGTTCACTCACCCTGAGCAATCAGACCCGACGGTATCCCGGTCGGGATTTTTCTCATCCGCAGTTAATTTCAAGTATAAAAAATAACGGAATTATCCTCGACAGGCAGTCTTTTTTCAACAATGCTATTGAAACGGTAATTTCAACCCCAATATACTCTTAACAACTCATTTCATCATACGGAATTGCAATATGACCCAAGAGAGAGAAGCGCATATCGAACTTCCCGTATTACCGCTGAGAGATGTGGTAGTGTATCCTCACATGGTTATTCCGTTGTTCATAGGCCGCGAAAAATCGATTCGTTGTCTAGAAGCAGCAATGGAGCAGGATAAGCAGATTATCCTTGTTGCCCAGCGCGACGCCGATCTTGACGATCCGACCACAGATGACATTTTTGGTGTCGGTACCGTAGCCTCTATCCTTCAGCTTCTGAAATTACCGGACGGCACGGTGAAGGTGCTGGTCGAGGGCGGAAAGCGTGCGGTCATTAAAAAGTTTACTCAGGAAGAAGAGTTCTTTGCCGCGCAAGCCAGCTTCAGAGAATCTGAGCCGCTGGACGGTAAAGAAGAAGAAGTTTTAGTTCGCAGCGCGATCGGTCAGTTTGAAGGTTACATCAAGTTAAATAAGAAAATTCCTCCGGAAGTGCTGACCTCTCTCTCAGGAATTGAGGAGGCCGACCGTCTGGCCGATACCATGGCGGCGCACATGCCGCTTAAGCTTGACGACAAGCAGTCGGTGTTAGAGATGTTCAATGTTTCTGAGCGTCTTGAATATCTGATGAGCATGATGGAGGCGGAAATTGACTTACTTCAGGTTGAAAAACGCATTCGCTCCCGTGTAAAAAAACAGATGGAGAAAAGCCAGCGTGAATATTATCTGAATGAGCAAATGAAAGCCATTCAGAAAGAGCTGGGTGATCTCGATGAAGGTCAGGATGAATTTGAAGTTCTGGGCAAAAAAGTCGAACAAGCGCGAATGCCGGCCGAAGCCAAAGATAAGACCTTAGCTGAACTGAACAAATTAAAAATGATGTCACCGATGTCCGCCGAAGCTACGGTAGTTCGCAGTTACATTGACTGGATGACGACAGTGCCCTGGAAGAAACGCTCTAAAATCAAACGTGATCTTTCCAAAGCGGAAGAGGTTTTAGATACCGATCATTACGGTCTTGAGAAAGTGAAAGAACGTATTCTTGAATATCTGGCCGTTCAAAGCAGGGTTAAATTACTCAAGGGTCCGATTCTGTGTTTAGTGGGACCGCCGGGGGTCGGTAAAACGTCATTAGGCCAGTCCATCGCGAAAGCGACGGGACGTAAATACGTACGTGTCGCGTTAGGTGGTGTGCGTGATGAAGCGGAAATCCGCGGCCACAGAAGAACATACATCGGTTCAATGCCGGGTAAAGTTATTCAGAAAATGGCGAAAGTCGGCGTTAAGAACCCGCTGTTCTTGTTAGATGAAATCGACAAGATGAGTTCCGATATGCGCGGCGACCCCGCTTCAGCGCTGCTTGAGGTGTTAGACCCCGAGCAAAACGCGACCTTTAACGACCATTACTTAGAAATTGATTACGATCTTTCTGATGTCATGTTTGTCGCGACATCGAACTCAATGGATATTCCGGGGCCCTTGTTAGACCGTATGGAAGTCATTCGGTTATCGGGTTACACCGAGGATGAAAAACTCAATATCGCGGTTAAGCATTTGCTGCCTAAGCAGATTGAGCGTAACGGTTTAAAAGCCTCTGAAATTGAGGTTGATGAAAGCGCGGTCATGAGTATTATTCGTTATTACACGCGTGAAGCGGGTGTGCGTGCCCTTGAACGTGAACTTTCAAAAGTCTGCCGCAAAGTTGTTAAGAAAATTCTGCTCGACAAGTCCGTTAAGAAAGTTAACGTGGATGAGGGGAACATTAAGTCTTTCCTCGGTGTCCGACGCTTTGATTACGGTAAAGCGGAATCGAAAAACCAAATCGGTCAGGTTACAGGCTTAGCCTATACCCAGGTCGGCGGTGACTTACTGACTATCGAGGCCACGTCAGTTCCGGGTAAAGGTAAGCTTTCTTATACCGGTTCACTCGGCGACGTAATGCAGGAGTCGATTCAAGCGGCGATGACGGTGGTCCGCGCCCGCGCTGAAGAATTAGGTATTAACCCTGATTTCCACGAGAAGCGTGATATTCACGTGCATGTACCGGAAGGCGCGACACCTAAGGACGGTCCGTCGGCGGGAGCCGCGATGTGTACCACATTAGTATCGAGCTTGACCGGTAATCCGGTATGCGCTGATGTGGCGATGACAGGTGAAATCACCCTTCGCGGTGAAGTTTTACCCATCGGCGGCCTTAAGGAAAAGTTACTTGCGGCACATCGCGGCGGCATTAAAAGAGTATTGATTCCAAAAGAAAACGAACGTGATTTAGAAGAAATTCCGAAAAATGTAGTAGCGGATCTTGAAATTCACCCGGTTCGTTGGGTGGATGAGGTACTTGATTTGGCGCTTGAGAAACCGGTCAAGGGTTTTGAAGTGGTCAAAAATCAACAAAAAGCGAAAAAATAGTGCTATTCGCTTAAAAAATATGAAAAAAGGGCTTAACAAAATATAGACCTGTGGTAGCCTAGGGGTGTGGAGAATCAGCACCGAATCCTGCGGAAGGGCTGGTGTAGAGCTATATCCAATTATTTTTCATTGGTTTTAATAGTTAGCTTGAACTTTGGTTTTAAGCTTGTTATAAAAGCCTCCGCAAACCGCGTATAGAGAAGGACTTGGTTGCGGTGCTAAAAATATTACATTCAAGGGGATGACATGAACAAATCTGAACTAATCGAGAAAATTGCGTCTGATGCAGACATCACTAAAGCTGCTGCCGGCCGCGCATTAGACTCTTTCATCGCTGCAGTTACTGACACTCTGAAAGGCGGTGACAAAATTTCTCTAGTTGGTTTTGGTACTTTTGAGGTACGTGAACGCACAGCGCGTACCGGCCGTAACCCACAGACAGGTGCGGAAATCGAAATCGCAGCGGCTAAAGTTCCTGCGTTTAAAGCTGGTAAAGCTCTGAAAGACGCTGTTAACTAAGAAAAGTTGTTTTGAAGCCTTTAGGTTTACGTTTTTAAGCACTGCATCGCAGTGCTTTTTACGAGAAGGGCCCTGGATTCTGAACGGAACTCCATCAACCGACATAAGGCGCACGTCAGTTGCGCCTTTTTTATTTTACGCAATAAGCGAGAAATCTGATGTTAGAAAAGATTCGTGACGGTTCACAAAGTTGGATTGCGAAAGGCATTCTGGTTCTTGTGATCTTATCTTTCGCCTTTGCCGGTATCAGTAGTTACCTGGGTTCGTCAACGGCAATTCCGGCCGCGACGGTAAATGGCGAGGATATCAGTAAAGCAGAGCTTGAACAGGCTTATCAAAATGAACGTAACCGCCTGCAACAGCAGTTAGGTGAGATGTTCGATACGCTCTCAGCCAATGATGGTTATCTGCAAACTGTAAAACAAGGCGTTTTAGACCGTCTTATCGCGCAAAAGCTGATTGATCAAGCGGCTCAGAAATTAGGTTTAACGGTTTCTGACGAACAAGTTAAACAAGCGATTTTGGCTGAGCCGGCTTTCCGGACTGACGGTAAATTTGATAATGACCGTTATCAGGCGCTTCTTCGTCAGTTAGGTTATCAGCCGGCCGCGTACCGTAATACCATGCGCCGTGACATGACCCGTCGTCAGTTAATTGAAGGTACTCTGGGTTCTGAGTTCGCTCTTAAAGGTGAGGCGAAACACATTGCCGAGCTGCAGGGGCAGAGCCGTGATATCAGGTACGCTATCGTTGACGCTGAGCCGTTTAAGGCGGATATTAAAGTAACGGATGAGCAGGCAAAAAACTATTATGACACTCATCAGGATCAGTTCATTCGCCCTGAGATGATAAGCGTCAACTACGTTGAGCTGAATTCAGCTGATTTAGCGAAAAATGTTCACGTTACAGATGCCGATGCTCAAGCCTATTACGATGAGCATAAGTCTGAGTATCAGTCTCAGGAAAAGCGCCTGCCGGCTCATATCCTGATTCAATTCGGTGACGATAAAGCGAAAGCGAAAGCAAGGATTGAAGCCATCAAAAAACAACTGGATAACGGCGCGGACTTCGCGGAACTGGCTGAAAAAGATTCTCAGGATACATTCAGCGCTAAAGACGGAGGCAAGCTTGACTGGTACGAACACGGTGTAATGGATCCGGCTTTTGATAAAGCGCTGTTTGCTCTTAAGAAAGGTCAGATATCAGATGTGGTTGAAAGTGAGTTCGGTTATCACCTGATCAAGTTATTAGATGTTCACCCGTCCGCGACCATTGCGTTTACTAAAGTAAAACAAGACATTATTAATGATTTGAAGAAAAAGCGAGCTGACGAAGAATACTACGAGCAAAAAGAACAGTTAGCCAATACCAGTTATGAGCAGCCCGATTCACTCGTTGATACCGCCAAAGCGGTCGGCGGTAAAGTTGAGCATACGGCTTTGTTTTCACGTAATAACGTTCCGGCGGCATTAAATCACCCTGAAGTGATTAAGGCGGCGTTTTCTGATCAAGTGCTTCAGGACGGCATGAACAGTGAGGTTATCGATATCGACGACAGCCACTCAATTGTTCTGCGTGTTAATGAGCATAAAGCGGCCGGCACCAGAACATTTGATGAAGTCAAAGCCGATATCATTGCCCGTATCAAACAGGAAAAAGCGAATGAGCGAGCTGAGACTAAAGCAAAAGAATACGCGGCAAGTATCAGAGCGGGTAAAGCTGAAGTTGACCTCACGGCTAAAACTAAGCTGCGTCGTTATGATCGTGAAGTAAACACCGCGATTGTGACTAAAGCTTTCCGGATGCCCGCGCCGAAAGCCGGTCCCAGCATTGATACTGCCGGCTTGCCTGCAGGCTACGCGGTAGTGGTTGTTGACAAAATCAATCCCGCTGAGGGTATTGACGATAATGTTATCGCCTCATTACAGCAGCAGCTGAGCAATCAATACAGTAACCAGGATTACACGTCATTGATCGCTTATTTAAAAGCCCGTGCTGAAATTAAATACGCTTCAGATTTAGATGAACAGACAGGTTTACAGTAATTGCTGAAGTCATTTTTTTAGTAAAAAGCCTCTTATTTTCAGGGGCTTTTTTAATGAGTTGAGTCAGACAAGCATTTATTCTTTTGATTGTGTTTGTTTTTTTACACTAACTTCAAGACAACGTTGATATGCGTCCCATTCCTTTTTCCAGTATTCATTCTCCGCGTATACGTCTTCCATTGAGTAGCTCTCTGTTATGGACTTTACACTTTCATTTTCGATGAGATCTTTTATGACCAGTTGATGCTTATTAGGAATTAGCCCTAAGTAATGAATGCCGATACTGCTGATCTCTAATTCGTTACAAGCCGCAATCATTGAGTAAAGGTTAGTTTTTTCATCATCAATGATTACAACTTGAGTATAATTCGCGGACTCACATTTTTTTAAATGAGTTTTAAGGCGCTGGCTTTTATCTTGCTCCTGATCTTCTGATTTTGGGTATAAACCGGAAAGTTTATCAACAGGGAACCCGATCGCGTTTAACTTTAAGTGCATTGCCGTTTCAGGAGAGTTAGTAATCAGGATGAATTCATTTTCAGGTTGTTTTTCACTAAACTGAAGAAAACCGTCTATCAATCCGGGTTCAGCTAACTGCCAATTTTCTTTAAACTTATTTAAAGATAAGGATATCGGGTTTTTGACTAATGTTTCGTCGAGATCTAAAACGAAGAGTTTGGGAGCGGAGTCCGTCATCTGCCATATTTCATCAAATGATATAACTTCACGGAGTTCTGGTATAGTATCAATTAACTTTTGCTTTTTATTGACCGTTTCTGAATGTTCGTGATTCCTTTTGTTATTTTTTTTGTGAAATTCAGCTTCTATTACATTCTTACAATCGTCATTACGGTTAAAGCGCAATATTGTTGAGCCGGCCTTTTCAGTAGTTGTTACCGGTCTTAATACATATTTGCGGACGGGAGAGCTGGTCTGTTTTATGGTAAAACAGATTTGTCGCCAATTGACGCCGGCGGCCTCGCATTCGCGTTCAAACTTTTCTTGATCCCAATCATTAAGGCATTTCTTTTCCCGGTCCCAGTTAAGCGTAAATTCTGGCCTTGATATACCGGAGGTCGTAAATTTCATAGAAAAATCCCCATACTGAAAATTTATTTCATTATCGCACATCGCACAATGAACAGTTAAATTCGTTTTATCTGAGCGCCAATTCAAATAATATCTGTTAATCAAAGAGAGCCGGAACTCGTAACTGAGTCCGCTTCAGCCTAAAGCAGTTAAGCGACTTCACTTATCCGGTGAATGCCTGACGCTCATAAACCGGCTGAGATCACCGCTGGCGGCGTTACCAATAACAGTCAGCAGAACGGCTACTGACTGTTATTAAAGCCTTGCTATCGGCAAACGCAGTACGACAGTTTTTTATGCCGGTAATTTTTTCTGCGCCTGAGAACGTATCCGACTGAGCTTCTAAGGTTAAATGATTAAAACTCAGGTTTCCATCTTTGCAGTGCGACCGGAATCGTAACACCCTGAGACTGCAGCAAGTTGATTCTGGCCTTATAAGCGGCGCCGACCATCAGGTGACGAGCCAAATCAGCGGCTTCGCGTTTTTTATAATCATCTAAATATGACCCCTTAGCCCAGGCGTTAAACGCCCCTAAAGCCGGTCCGGCCCAAATCTGATAATCCATTTCACGACCCGCTTCACCGGCGTTTGACCAGCGGCTTGATAAACCGAGATACCAGCGGAAAATTAACGCCATCTTACGTTTCGGGTTATTCAGAGCGCGCTCAATCTGCTGAGGGTCGCGTTCGTTAAAATGCTCAACCGTACCTTGCCAGATATCCTCAAGTGATGAGCGAAAAATCCGCTGCTCAAGCTTTTGCTTTTCATCGGCGGGAATGGCGTCAATAGAATCATAGCGGGTATAAATCTCATAAAGCTTGTTCGCCCGCATCGGAAATAATGTGCCACGTTTGACAACCTGAAGTTTTACGCCCATTTCAAACATATCCGCCGCCGGCGCCATCGTCACATCCGCCATTTCTGTCTCAGAGAGTAATTTGCGGGTATGCTCGCTCGCTCCGGCTTCGACACAGGCCTGGTTAATCGAGCCTGTGACAACAAAGGCGGCGCCCATATTAAACGCGGCCAGAGCGGCGTCTGGTGTGCCGATACCGCCGCCGGCGCCGACACGAAGTGGCGCCGGGTAGTTGTATTTTGACTGCATTTCATCTTTTAAGGCGAGCAAAGTCGGCAGCAAGGTCACTAACGGGCGATTATCGGTATGACCGCCGGAATCGGCTTCCGCGGTAATGTCGTCAGCCATAGGCACCCGCAGTGCCATTTGCATTTGCCCGGCGGTGATGCGGCCTTCATCCGCCAGTTTGCGGAGCATTTTTTCAGGAGCCGGCGCCATAAACTTACCGGCGACTTCGCTGCGGCTGACTTTAGCGATGACTTTATTGGCAATCTGAATGTTGCCCTGTTCGTCCCGGCTTAAACCCGCAGCACGGTAATAAACGATTTGCGGTGTTAAGGTTAAAAACGCCGATGCCTCTACAGTGCGGATCTGATGTTTAACGTATAACTCGACGCAGCCCCACTCAAGAGCCGGTTCGCTCGGACTGTGAATTAAGTTAAAGGCGTAGGGACCGTCCGGCAGAGCCCGCTGAATACGCCGGATTGCCGACTCGACTCGGTCCGGAATTAAACCGGCCGCGCCGAAGGAACACAAAATTCCGGCTTGACCGAGGGCGATAACCAGTTCCTCAGACGCGATGCCGTTTGCCATCGCGCCGGCGTAGTATGCATATTTAACTTTATGGACGCGGCGGAAATTACTGTCACCTAAACTTTCCGTGCCCAGCGCCGGAGCGAAGGCGCTGACCGGATATTGATGGTCTGACACCTGATAAGCAGGGATGACAATATCGGCCTGATGAGAAACACCTAAGCCTTTTTCACTATGACTGACCAGGTAGCAAGGTTGATTGAGATCTTTTAACGCCTCAGCCAGCTCAGTGTGTTCAAAATGCAATTTAGACTCGTCTATCTGCCAGGGCCACGGACTGAGTTTGTTATTATTGTCGAGTTGTAATGTCATTGTTATTCCTGGTGTTCAGTCTTGAGCTTCTTCGATACAAATACCGATATCACTGATTTCATAAATCCGTAAACCGTCTTTACTTAAATTTGCGTCACCGATAATGATAATTTTATCAGCCCGGCGCTGAATATCAGTAATATGCGCGTCAAGCGACATCTGTTTGTTCAGCGGCGTGATCTGACCGCGGTATTTCCACTTCACCTCAGAAAGAATCCGGCCGAATTTAGGATTACGTAAACCCTGGCCTAAATCCATTTCTACGGCGTAGGCCTGCATTAATTCGATAACGGCTTCAACGCCCAGAGAACCGGGCATTACCGGATCCTGATGAAAGTGAAACCGGAAGAACCAGTCGCCCGCGTCAATGGCACGCTCGGCATATAAGTAACCTTTGCCGGCTTTGCCGCCGTTTTCGACAATCTCAACCTTATCGATAAAGTTGAGCTGACCGCCCGCTAACCGGAAATGCGGCTGATGCTGAGGGGCGACGAAACTGCGGCCATGAGTATCAAGCAAATCGATAGTGCGATCCGCTTTGACCTGATTTTCAACATGCCATGGTTGTTGAATTATTCCGTTGTCTAATCCAGGTTGACGGATCAGGGCTTGTTCTTTGAAATAGCCGAATACCGCCGTTCCCCGGTAGAAAGGTTCACCGTCTGTGCTGAGTTCAAAGGTAAAACTCTGAATGATGTTGCCGCCGGACATTACCGTCGATAATAAGCGGGAATCGTTGCTGATGGTTTTACCCCGAAGATCAACCTCACGAAGCAGCGTGCCCGCGCCGTCTAAGTTACGGAAAAACAACTCGTCATCCGGGAACTTCAGGGTGGTTCCCGTCCATGCCGAGATAAAGCCGTTAGGCTGTAACGCGATTTCCATTAATATCGAATACGGCATTACCTTATGATGGCTGTTTTTCTCAAAATACCAGGCGTCATCCGGTACTTCATACTCAGCGATACAAGATGCGGCATGCTTCAGGTCGCCGCGCTGGCCCTGAATGTCAATAACACGGGTAGTGAGTTGTAAGTCACCGCATGGAGTGCGGGGCGGGATCAGATCCCTGTAAATCGCAAAGTCACTACCGAAGCATTTTTCAATATCACCCGTCGCGAACTCAAACATATGGAAAGGTGTGTAAGGCAGGGTATCCGGAGCGCGGTTCGGATAATCCGGAGTTAAAGGGGCTTCAATGTGCCTGAGCGGCACAACGCCTTTATTCGCCGGAGCCTGCGTGTCAGCGAATTTTCGCCATTAACGGCGCGTTCGGATTTTTGCCGGAGCCGGCCGGACGGCTGGCGCTCATTTTTTTATATAGCGCACAGTCCGGCTCTTCTTTGATCATCACCCCAAGATTCCTGAAGTCGACCACCACTTTACCGTCCAGCAGAATATCGATGTTTGCTTTCGCGTAAGGCCGCGGCCGCGTACCGATTTCGGTAACTTCCATACGGTAAGTTAAGGTGCCGTACCGCGGTAATACCTGACCCCGGCAACGCACTTTTTGCGCGGCGTCTTTTAACGGCTGAAAACGACCTTGTCTGCTTTGAGTGTGCATGCCGATATGCAGCATAAAGAATTGCAGTAACTGACCGCAGCCTTCCGCCATTAATGAGCCCGCCATCACCTGATCATCCTTAAAGTGGCACGGGAAATACCAGTGATCCGGCGCTAATTGTTTCTCACCTTCAGCGAAACCGAGCCCCCGGGCGCCGCCATGAACATCAAGCTGATTAATCCGCTCGATCATCAAAAACTTTTCCGAGGCAAAACTTAAACCAGACTGCTGGCCGTGAACCATCTGATGATGACCATGCTCACCCCCGAAACATGAGGCGATATCACCGTTAAGCAAATGCCGGATCCGCTGATAGTTAAACTGGGTACGCGGGCAGCGCAGTAGCGGTTTAAACCCCGGTTTATCAGGATTAGATAACGCTGACTGATGGGCTTTGATTTCATCTTCAGTGCGGATAATCCCTTTGCCGTCCGCCAGTTCCCGGTCGGTAAAGAAACCGGCGCAGCCGTCGTCCATTTTCAGGATCATGTTATCGGAGACAAAACATTCGTAGCTGAAGAAAAACAGCAGCGTATCGCCGTTTCGGGCATAGTTATTAATGGAAATATCGTAACGCAAGGTGTCACCGCCGCGCGGTAAATCACCTAAGAAAGTCAGGGTGCAATCCAGCAAGCGGTAAACACGCTCACCTTTATTTTCAAAGTCAATGCCTAAGTAGCTAATAAGCATGAGATCGCACTGACCGGACTCTACGGCGACCGCCCAGGGGATCTGACCGTTGACCAGAAATGGCGCGTCCGCGGGTATATCATACTCCGTGGTCATTGTGCTCGGTTTAAATTCATTGATCGCGGCATCCAGTTTGGTGACTCGCGATACCAATAAATAATCCGATGTCGGCAGGCGTACACGACGAGCGTAATTGTCGATAACGGCATACTCGTCGCCAAATACATTGGCGATATCACCCTCGGCGTATTCCACTAAATCCTGATAATTCCAGACGCAAGGCTTTTGTTCAGGTATCGGCGGCGTGTAGCTGGCAATCGCTGATAAAGCGTGCGGATGAACCGGGCTTTCACGCCTTCGCGGATTGATTGCCCGCGGTTGTGTTTTTAATAATCCGGCTTGCTGTTTTAATAATGCGTCGGCCACTTTTAACCCTTGCTCACGACTTTTTAAAAAGGCCGTATGGGCATTACGGGCCAGCGCTTGATTATGCGCTAATGCGCTTAAGTTTTGGTCACTGCCGTTAAAACGGCCATCCCGTGTTTTTTCACCTTTCCGCGCGTACGTGACTGAAGGCCGGATATTTTTCATCTTATGTTTAATATCTTCAAGGCCGGTAAGCTCAGTTTCTAAAATATGCTCAACAATGCCCCGGCCGCCTAAGCTGACGGTTTTAATCAAATGCTGCTGATCGCTCCAGGTTAAATCCTGAGAAAGGCGTGATAATAAACGGTCTTGCTGCTGAATGCTCTGTCGCAGTACAAACTCAGAATATTGATTTTCAGCCTGAGTTGTAACCAATGCCGGGCAAGTCTTGTGCCGCGGTAAATCAAGCAGTGTATTGATTAACGCCGTCATGCCGGAGGCGGCAAAAGTATGACCGAATAACGCTTGCGCCGATAAGTGATTATCGCCGGTTCTTATCCCGTACCCGATGGCGTGATTATGCTCAACGAGTGATTGGTTTTCCCGCCGCGGAAAAAAGCTTAATCGCGAAATCTTACCGTAGCCGGAATCATTCGTTTTTGATTGAGTCTCGGATCGCAGAACAATGGCGCCGGCGGCCTCACCGACATTCCACTTGTTCGGGTCAGCATTGGGCGTCATATTCACCGGGTGACGCTGATTGTTGATAATAACCTGCTCCGCGCTGCCTGTAAGATCAACGGCGGCGATTACAACGGCGTCCAGGGCTTCCTGGCTGATTAAGTTCTCAGCGACATCCAGACAGCGCGCTACCGAATGCTCAGCGGCGGAAATGGTAAAGGCGGGGCCGTTAAAATCCCAAAGTGAAGCGATGCGACTCGCCATAATATTGCCGATAAAGCTGGTGTACTGGTTGAGTTTGGCGGCGTCCAGCACGCTGTCCATGGTCACGGACTCAAGCTGATGATACTCATCCGCTGAAAGCCCCACGCCTTGCTTTTTAAGGCTGTCGGCGATTTGCGTGTGTAAGTTCACCCGACCGCGGAATTGATGTAACTCCGCCTCGGTTTCCATCGCCACTAATACCGCGACTTTGCCGCCGGCTTGCAGTTTCGCGTCACGAACGGCCTCATCGGCGACTTTAATCAACAGAAGCTGCTGAGCGATTAAACGATCATCTTCATTGGGCGGCACTTTGTAGCGCAAAAAGTCGAAATCAAAGTTTTCAATGTAAGCGCCCTGAGGGATTTGTTGTAAGCCGAATTGCGCCAAAAGATCAGGGTGATGCTGTAACCCTTTCCAGCGCCGCGGCGGCACGTCGATGAAAGCCGGTTGCTGAGTTTTAACGGCTTGATAAATCGCGTTGACGCTGCTGAATTTTCCGAAATGAGCGCCGATACCTGTGACGCTGAACTCAGCTTTATCTTCGTGCGGCTGTTCAGTCGCACTTTCGCCGGCGATATGCGATTCAAGTAACATATGCGCGTTACAGCCGCCGAAACCAAATACCGAAACCCCGGCTTTACGCCGGTCATTACTCACTTTAACCGGCCAGGGCGTGGTTTCAGTCGGAATGTTATCGGCACTAAATAACTGGTTCGGTGAGCTGATGGCGTCGTTAAGATTGATGCTGGCGGGCAGTATCCGGGTTTTCATGGCGAAAATCATTTTCATGATCCCCGGCATTCCCGCCGCCGTCAGAAGATGACCTAAATTAGACTTTGCCGAGCCGATGAGCGGCGGGTTCTGACCTTGTAATTTGCCGCTGAAAAAGGTCTCCATGGAAGTGAGTTCAACTTTGTCACCTAAAGGCGTACCCGTGGCATGGCATTCAATCACTTCGATATCAGCGGCCGGTGTTCGCGCTGATTCATAAGCGCGTTCAAAAGCTTGCACTTGACCTTTGGAATTGGGACTAAGCACAAACTGACCTTTACCGTCATTGGATAAACCGATGCCGCTGATCACCGCGTAAATTTTATCGCCGTCACGCTCCGCGTCCGCTAATCGTTTCAGGGCAATGACGCCGGCACCCTCACCCGCGAATAAGCCTTGGCTGTTGTTATCAAAAGGCGCTGACTGCCCGTTCTCAGGATAAGCGTGAAAAATGGAAAAGCCCATATTGATGAAGAAAGGATCAGCTCCGGAAACCGCGCCCGCCAGCATTAAATCCGCTTTGCCGGTATTAAGGTAATCGCAGGCGAGTTTAACCGCGTAAACCGAGCCGGCGCAGGCGGCGTCTAAACTTAACTGACAGCCGCCCAGCCCTAAAGCCTGATGGATAATGTGAGATGCTGAATGAGATACCATAAGCCGGCTTTTATCACCGGAATTCCTGATAAAAACATTTTGCTGATTTTGAAAGTCCGCCAGTTTAAAGTCCGGTCGAGCAAATTTTTGCCGCAAGCCTTTTTCCACCGCTTTGTGATAAATCGGTAAGAAGGTCTGATTCGAGCTTTTGGTCGGAAAAGACAGGCTTCCCATCACCACGCCGCAGCGAGTGAGTTTGTTATCGGATAAAGAAATACCGGCGTCTTGTAAGGCTTTGCGGCCGCAATCCAATGCCCATAAGTAACTTTCGTCAAGCCGCTCAAGCTCCCGCGCCGGCAGTTGATAACCGCCGGCGTCGAAATCAAAGCCGGTGACGTATCCGCCCCGGTCGCAATAAAAACGATCGGACTCGCCCGGCCTGCCTGAATAATCACTCGGGTCAGCGACTGACTTTTGCGCGGATAAGCGGCCGCGGGCATCTTTTTTGTTCAGCAGGTTCTGCCAGAACTCATCGGCATCTTTGGCTTGTGGGTAACGTGCGGCAAGTCCGACAACGGCGATTTTATTCATTGACTGAAGTGCTTCCTTTTAATTCTTTTTGATATTGCCCGGCATCAGAGGTTCAAGTGACATTGGTACTCGCAGACTGATGAGCCGCGCGATACATTTTAATAAGCCGGTGATGGCGGGCTGGGCTTTGCTGTTGATCGCTAACGAATGAATATCATCATTCCGCTTAGTAAGTTTATCGATAATGCCGGCGGTCTGACGGTCAGCGCCCACCTCTAAAAAAATTCTGCCGCCGTTGTTGACGGCTTTTTTTATGACACCGGAAAAATCCAGTCTCTCGGTAAACGCGCGAGCAATTGACCGGGCAATCGCCTGACTGCCGGGTTGTCGCATAACTTGCTCACAGCCCGCGCTGATAAAGTTAATCGCGGGTGAGTTAAGTTGTAACGGCAACTGATAAAACGTTTTCAACGCGCCGTATACTTCAGCCGCTGCGGGTGTGTGCATTGCCGTAACCATATTGCTGGCAATACCATGTTTACCCAGGTGGTTTAACAATTGCCGGCATTGTTGCTCATCACCGGCCAACACACAAGTATCACCTTGAGTAATGGCTAAATAGGCTTTCGGATATTCATCGAGTAAAGCTTCAATTTTTTCAGCCGGGCAGCGAACGACAAAGCTATTCCAATTAATGGGTTCATTGCTGTCAAGTTGCCACAGACGTCTTACGGCCTTTAACTCACCTGAAATTTCAGTGTTAAAAATTTCACTGCCGGCGGTTTTTTCTATCAGCGATTCGGGGTGTTGCCATACGCCGAGGCTTGCCCACATGGCGGCTTCGCCCATGGAATAGCCCAGAGCGAATTCAGGCTTAAGCTTAAACTCATTCACTAGCAATTGACTGAGTAAATAACTTGTACCGGCACCACTGATGGCCAGCTGACTTAAATTCGGTTTTTCGGCCGCGTCGGCATAAAAGTGATCGGCTTGCAGCGCGGCTCCTAAGTCAAGTTTTTTCTCTAAATTCTGATAAAGGGCGGGGAAGTACAAATGCAGTGATGACAGCATATTATTATAGCTTGTCCCCGCACCCGGATAAACAAAAGTGAGTCCTGTGTGTACATGGTCATAACCCGCGAAAAAACAACTGCCGCCGGGCGTTTGCCAATGCCATTTGAGCTGTTGCTGATTTAATTCGGCCGCCGGTAAAAATCGCTGAATTTCTTGCTGTAATTGTTCAATGCCGGTGGCCTGTAAAACAAGCGCCAGTTTGTGCGCGCTCCGGTAGTATTTAAAACAATTTTCCCAAAAACCGCGGGGGGATGATTGGCTTTGCCGGCGAATATCTTTGTCTAACAACCGTGTCTTATTAATGATGTCATCAATCGAACTCCCGGAAATAACAAAAAACAGCTGCCGCTCATGGATCAATGGCTTTGCGTGCAAGACACCTGAGCCCTGAACCAGAACCAGAGATCCGGCCGAGTGTTCCCGGTTTAAATTAAGCTGTAATATTCTGGGTTGATGTCGCGGCATAAACCAATAATTTTCAGCTCCGTCCGAGCTTATCTTTGTGCGTGAGGCGATAAGTTTTATCGAGTCAATAAAACAATCTAACTCACTCGTTTTTGGATTAATTTCTGGCGTATGAACCGCGACTTGCTCAGAACTTCGCCCGGCCTGAGCTAATGCTTGTTGCTGTGCTTTTGATAATGAGCCGGCGACTGAAAAACCGGACAAATAAGCGTGAGGACGGATTTTCAATCGCGCGCAAAACACGTCATTCAAAAAGTAAAGCCGATGATTTTGACTCTGAATTGTCAGGGCTGATTCGCAACCGGGCTGCTCAATAATCTGAGTTAACAGCTCAGTAAAGCTATGGCCTGAACTATCAAGCTTAATCACGTCTTTAACCGCGGCTTCAATTTCAGACGAAAAATCACGATCCCCGTTGCTGATTAAGAGGATCGCGATTCGCATTTTTTTTATCGTTTCAGCTTGAGACACCTTAGTGAGTAACCCCGCCCGCGAGCATTGTCTGATGAGGCTCGAAATCTAAATCTGAGCTCAATGTCACTTTAGCCTGTTTCATAAAACAGCTTAACTCACCGTTTTGATGATAAAGCGCCGCGTTAGCGACAACGCCGGATTTGCTGTCTTTAATGATTTCCAGCACCAGTTCACCAGCCTCATTCGGATTTAACGCTGATAAACAAACGAACTCTCCGATACTGACCGGTAAGCTCGCCTGGTTACGCTTAAGCCTTGCCCAGACTAATACGGCTTGTAATAACGTATCTTCGGCAATGACATTTTGACGTTCAGTCGCCCTGAAAACACCTGATTCACCGCACTGCGGTAATTTAATCTTTGCCGCTAATCCCGAGTCATCAAAGTGAGTAATCCGCTCAATCCCCCGCAGCATAGGGCCGTGAAACAAAGTGCCGTTCTGATAAAGCTCAGTCGCGGAAATCGAATATTCCGCGATTCGCCCGGCATCAACAACGGTGACAGTTTCACCCGGTTCAAGCCCGGCTAAACGCGCTTTGTACCGCGGCTTGTTATCACACCAAATCATCGCTGAATATGCATTCTTCTCAGGAATGATTTTCAAACTTAACGTTTTAAGCGTTTGGTCATCGAAAACGATGCCCTTGAGCAGCCGGTAATCAATAACTTTCAGCTTGCCGCCAAGTTGCTTCTCCGCTTGCCGCCGCAGCCACTGCAAAGCGCAAACCGTCGGCAGCACGGGGTCGCCGTTGATTTTATGGTGAGCAATCAAACCAAGCTTTTGCGGATCTAACGTCAGAGTCAGATCGGTAGCTGTTAGATCCGCGTCAGGCTTTTTTACTTCAAGTACCGCTGTTTTCTCAGCGGCCGGATTGCCTTGCATATCCGAGCCGATCAATAACTGGCTCGCGGAAGTTGAAAGCACTTTGCTTGCAAATAACTGAGCGCCGGCATCTGAAGGAATGACATAAACGCCGCGGTCGATGAACATTTTTTTCAACGCGTCGCTGACCATGCCGCCGTCCCACGGCCCCCAGTCAAAACTCACAACCTTAGCCTGCGCAAGCTGTTGTGATAACTGTAAGGCGGCCTTATTCAAAATCTCATTACTCATCGCGTAATCACTCTGGCCCTCATTGCCGTAGAAGCCGGCCGCTGACGAGAACAGGGCGATAAGTTTCAGCGACTCCGGATCTGAAGCTGACAGAATATGCCGCAAGCCATTGACTTTAGCGCCGTAAACTCTCGCTAACTCATCTGTGGTTTTATCCTGAATAAGCTTATCCGCTAACACTCCGGCACCATGAATCAAGCCTGTAACTGGTGTAATGGAATTAAAGGTTTCAAGAGTCGAGCGTACGCTGTCAGCGTTATTCACATCAAGAGCGATGTATTCAGCGCTGGCGCCGACTTTACTGAACTCGTTAATCGCATCGGCAATTTCCCTGCTGCTGATTACAGGGTTCATTAAGTCATTAACTGACTTTGGCGTTGGTGTTTTGCCTTGACTTCGCAGTTTTGCAATCGCCGCGGTTTTCAGTTCAGCGGTTGCTTTGCCTTTCGCCCACGCCGGGAGTTGTGATTCAGAAAAACAGGCGCTGCGACCGGCAAGAATAAAGTGAGCTTGAGTTTGTTTTGCCAGTTCTAAGGCGCACTTTAATGTAACGCCTTTAGCGCCGCCTGTGACCAAAATCTTGTCTGTTGATGATAATTCGGCCGCCGGCCGCCGAATGCCGGCTTTTTCGCCGGCAATCAGCGTATGGCGGCCGTCATCAGCAACACCGACTTCAACGGGCGTTTGAGGATCCGCTAACTCATTCATAACGGCGTCACAGAACTGGTTTGAATCCAATTCCGGAGCGATATCTAAAGCTCTGCAACGAACGCCGGGCCATTCATGGCTTAAGGTTTTTGTCAGTCCTGAAAGGGCGCTCTGATTCAGTTCAGTATCAGCGACCAGGTGTGAATTTAAGTAACCAAAACCACCGTCGATACGGCTTACCGTTACAAACTGACCCGCACTATGTTGAGTTAATAACGGCTGCAGGTGTTTGGCCCACAAAAACGCGCTTTCGAGTTGAGCGAAAGCTTGATCAGACAGCTGTAATCCCGATTTTTCAGAGGCTTCAACTTTCGGCTGTAAGTGAATAAAGCCCGCTATTTCGCCCGATGTCTTAATGTCAGCTAACGCTGAGCTGATGCTGTTATCACTGATGATATCAAGCGTAATTTGTCTGATATCGCTGTTAACAGTTGATTGTTGCGCTAATACCGTTTGCGGAGCGTGAACAACGGCGACGATTAATCCTTTTGCTGTGAGTTTTTCCGCGAGTAATCCCGCGTGCTGACCGTCATCATTAATGATAACGACACTGTTCTGAGCAAAATTTAATTCTGTTTTAACCGCCGCCGGCAACTTTTTTAAAGCGACCTCGCTGTGCGGCGGCAATTCCGCCGGTTGCGTTTCTATGGTTTCATCGGACGCGGCTTCAGCCGTTACCTCAATATCTGATACCGGCTGGCTGCCCGGATTCTTTTGCATATAAGTAACGATTTCGCCTAATGTACGACACTCGGCAAGATCTTCGGCATTCAATTCCGCAAGCTTCGGAAGCTGATCTTGCACTGTACCCAGAATTTCCACTCGCTTGATGGAGTCAATGCCTAAATCCGCTTCCATATCCATAGCGAGATCGAGCATTTCAGCCGGATAACCGGTTTTATCGGCAACCACATCGAGCAGGGTTTGTTGAACCCGGTCACTGCTTAACTCAGTTGAGGGTTCAGCAGCTGAGGTCGCGCAAATCTCGCCGAGCCGGCGGTTCATATAAGTAACGATTTCGCCTAAGGTGCGGCATTGCGCGAGATCCTCAGCATTGAGTTCAGGAAGCGCAGGAAGTTCATCCTGGACCGTTCCTAAAATCTCTACCCGCTTAATGGAGTCGATGCCTAAGTCGGCTTCCATATCCATAGCGAGATCCAGCATTTCAGCTGGATAACCCGTTTTATCAGCTACAACGGCAAGCATGGTTTGCTGAACCTGATCATCGCCTAAACCGGCTGTTACTGACGGAGTTTCAACTTTGGCGGTCGAACTGTCATCTAACCGGCTGTTCATGTAAGTGACAATCTCACCTAAAGTCCGGCATTCGGCAAGATCTTCGGCGTTCAATTCAGGTAACGCGGGAAGTTCATCTTGAACCGTACCTAAAATCTCAACACGTTTGATGGAATCAATACCTAAGTCGGCTTCCGTGTCCATGCTTAAATCGAGCATGTCTGTCGGGTAGCCGGTTTTATCCGCTACCACTTCAAGCATGGTTCGCTGAACCTGAGTTTGGCTCAATGTGGCGTTTGATTCAGTTACAGGCGCTTTTGTGTTAATTTCAGCGGCCGCGGCTTGTGTCGCCGGCGGAGCAGCGTTTACCGCCGCTTGTGGTCGCGGTGCCGCGGTTTGAGGCGCGGGCGATGCCGGAGTTGTCGCGGCTTGAGGTTGAGACGGCATCCGCGGCTGAGCGATTGCCGGCTTCGCGGCAGGTACTGAACTTACTTCAAGGTTTGTATTTTGCGGCACCGTGCCGTTTTGCAGCATTGAAAGCGCCGCTTGATTTTGGTCTGCCTGCAGCCGCATAAATAGCTCATGGCTTTGCAGAGTCTGACTTTGATGCCGGTGGAACATTTCCATCGAACGAGTCAGGGCTTCAGGAATTTCTAAACCTCGGCTTGCCATTCTGGCCTGCTCCGACATCAGCTCGCTGAAGGTATCGCCGTACTGTTTCGGAATCGATAAAAATTGCTGATGCAGCCGCGTTACCTGCTCTTGCGCGCTGAAGAAAGCGCCTAAAGTATCCCCTGAAGCTGCGGGTTGCGGCGCAGCCGGATTCATTACTTGTTCAAATTGATTTGTCTTATCTGACGTCATGGGTGATTCCGCTGTTTTTTCAATCACTTTTTCGACCGTTTTTTCAACTTCACGGTCGACGTATTCAATTCGGGCGCTCACTCGGCCGTTTTCCAGTGAGGCTTGCATTTTTTGCTTAGTCGCCGGGCTGATGTAGTTATTGCCGTTGAGTTTGACTGACATGCCGGCAGCAATTTCAGGATGCGAAATCTCAGCCCGGTACGGGTCAATATCGGAGAGTGTTACACCGGCAACGGCTAATTGCATCGCGGCCTGGCGATATTGCTTATCGCTGTCGCCTTTAGCGTTCGGGTTTAAGCTGACAACTCGGATTTCATCTTTATATTCGGCTAAATTAGCGTTAACCAGCTTCTGCAAAATATCTTTGGGACCGAACTCGACAAAGACGCGGGCGCCGGCCCGGTACATCGCGCGCACTTGCCGGCGGAACTGTACCGGCTGCTGCATATGTTCAGTAAACCGCCGCTGAATTTGTTTCGCGTCATCCGGATATTCTGCCGCGGTGGCGTTACTGAAAACCCTGCCTTGCGCTTGCTTAAATTCAGCGGCGTTAATGGCGTCCGCGAACGGCTTTTGGGCATGGCTTACCAATGGTGTGTGGAACGCGCCCGAAACAGGCAAAGCAATCACTTTAAAGCCCAGTTTCTGAGTAATCGCTTTACCGCAAGCACCGACGGCTTCAGAGCTTCCGGCGATTACCTGCTGAGTATCGGAATTATCATTAGCGACTTTGACACCCTCACATTGCTCAATAAAGGCGTGCAGCTTTTCTAATGCCCGCGGTTTCGCCGGCAGAATTACCGCCGCCATTGAACCGGCGTCAGTATTCTCCGGTGCTGAAGCCATCGCCTGTCCGCGGGCGAAAGCCAGTCTGGTGTAATCCCGCTTGCTGATGACTCCCGCGGCATAAAGCGCCGACAACTCGCCAAAACTGTGCCCCGCGAATAAGTCCGCTTTAAAACCGGCTTTAGTCAGCAGATCAAATTGCGCCACCGAAAGTGCGCCGATCGCGCTCTGAGCGTAGGCCGTGTTGGTTAGCTCAGCTTGCTGTTTCTTTTTGTCCCGCTCATTAAAGGCCGGAATCGGGAATAACCTGCCTGATAAGGCCGGCTGATTATCGTCCGCGAAAATCTTGTCACTCAGAGCGACCTGCTGACGCAGCTCAGGGAAGTTACAGGCTAACGCTTTACCCATATTAACATATTGCGAGCCTTGGCCCGCGAACAGGGCGGCCACTTTCCCGTCAATCGCTTTGGCTTGATAACTGGTGCCAGAAGGCAGATGCCAATGTCCGTTATCATCAGCAGCTAAACGAGCGATAGCATTAGCGAGTTCTTTTTCTAATTCAGCAACCGTTTCAATGACGAAACCGATTCGATGCTGACTGGTTCCGATGACACGATGAGGATATTGCTTAGCCAGTTGCGCTAAATGAATTTCACCTGCCTGGATTTGCTCAAGCTTGCTGATTAATCCGGCTTTGGTGGCGGCGTCAATCAGCAGGCCGGTCGCCGCTGTACGCTGTCGGTATTCGCCGTGATGTTCCTGAGCGTATTCTTCCAATACGATATGGAAGTTGGTGCCGCCGAAACCGAACGAGCTGATACCGGCGCGGCGGGGGGTATCGTCAGTCCGGGCAATCCAGGGCCGGGTTTGACTGTTGATGTAAAACGGTGACCGCTCAACCCCGAGTTTCGGGTTAGGCTGATTTACATTAATCGTGGCGGGCAATACTTTGTGGTATAAAGACAACGCGGCTTTGATTAAACCCGCCGTCCCCGCCGTGGCTTTGGTGTGACCGATTTGTGATTTAATTGAGCCGAGCGCGATATGTTGTTTTTGGTCGTTGTTTACACTGAAGACGGCGTTTAAAGCGTGAAACTCCGCTAAATCACCCGCGGCGGTTCCGGTGCCGTGAGCCTCAATTAAGCCGACAGAATGAGGCGCGAAACCGGCGTCGTCATAGGCTCGATTTAACGCTTTAGCCTGGCCTTGAGAACGAGGCGCGTAAATACTCTTGTACTTACCGTCAGATGAGGCGCCGATACCTTTGATTACGGCATAAATTTTATCGCTGTCCCGCTCCGCGTCCTCAAGCCGCTTAACGGCGATCATGCCGATGCCTTCGCCGATCATCATGCCGCTTGATGATTCATCGAACGGAGCGATGTTTTGTTTATCGGTAAAGGCGGGGGTTTTCGAGAAACTCATATACATGTACGGCGAGTTATCGGTATCGACACCGCCGGTTATCATCATATCCGAGCGATATTCAGTAAGCTCGGTTAACGCCATTCGAACCGCCGCTAACGAACCGGCGCAAGCGGCGTCGGCCACACAGTTCATACCGCCGAGATTAAAGCGGTTGGCGACCCGACCGGCGGTGACGTTACCTAAGGAGCCCGGGAATGAGTTTTCCTCCCAGGGCACGTATTGATCCCGCACCTTCTGAATCAGCATTTCAGCGTCTTCGTCGCTGATGCCGCTGTTTTTGAACACCTGCCTTAACACAGGGTATTGCAGGCGGGCGTTCATGCTCTGGCTGATTTGCTGCCCGCCGCCGATACCCAGCGTAATACCGATGCGATCCCGGTCGTAGTCATCTGATAAATTGGCATCAGCCAAAACTTCTCCGGCAACAACCAAGGACAAAAGTTGCGAGGTGTCGGTGAGCTCAAGAATGTTAGGCGGCAGACCAAACTCCATCGGATTGAAATCGACATCGGGTATAAAGCCGCCGCGCTTACAATACACTTTGTCAGGCGCGGATTTATCGCTGTCGTAATAATCTTCCGTTCGCCAGTGGCTTTGCGGCACATCGGTTATGGCGTTAATTTCATCACTGATCAGATCCCAGAACTCATTCAAATAACGGGAGCCGGCAAAGATGCTTGCCATGCCGACGATGGCAATCGGCGTATCTTTTAGACGCTTGTTTAAACGCTTGTCATCAGCGGGTTCAGAGTTTTGGCTCATACAGAGTCTCCGGAAAAAAGCTTTTTTTGGCGAACGCTAAGGGTATCTTTTGAATTTGTCGTGTTTTGTCGCTCGTCACGGTCCGGCGCGGGGATAATATCGGTTCGCACTCCCGGAAAACGAGCTAAAAAGGTGTGGTAATTGTGAACCAGCAACCGCCGCAGATGAAACGGTCCGTGTCGCAGAACATAACCGATGTAACGGTTAGCGGCCTGAGTGTCTCTGTCCTGGTAGATATCAACGTACACCCAGTCTGAACTCGGATCCATTCCGATAAAAACAGAGCTCGGTTTATCCTGCGCAATGTCACCCGGTATCGCCAGTGACACCACCTGAACCACCGAGTTCGGCTCACTTTCGGGCAATTCTAAGGTTTTGGCTAAGGTTTCGGTGTTTAACGGGTACGCGCTGATCTCACCGCCTTGTACGACAGGCAGCTGCTTGAAACAATCCCCCGGGACTTTTACCGGCGTTTCGTCATCTAATTTCGAAACCCCGTAACGTTTTAAGCAGCGGGCAAGACCGGAACGGGAAACGCCGGGATTGATAAAGGTCTGAGTAACTTTCAACAGCTTATCTAACGACAATTCCAGCTGTGAGCGTAAACCGACAACCACGTATTCTTCTATTGGTGTCAGCGTGGTATTGAGATGAATCGGAGTGTGATCACCGTCACTGATATCTTCACGCTTTCGCCATTTACGCACAGTGGCCGGGCTGATGTTCAGAATTCTGGAAAGCTCAGTCACGCTTAAGTCCGACGTTTGAATAAAACGCCGCATTTCAGGTGTTGTAGTCGCGTTTCCGTGTCGTTGACGTGTGGTCATTATTTTCAGGTAACCGGTTGCATGGTGATATTGTTGTTCAGTTTTGCCGAAATGAACGGCAAGATTACATGAGCCTGAGCCGAGATACAATCATACGGGACAAAATGATTTTGGCGAATAATTTCTAAATTAATAAGTAGCTGATAAGTTTTTCACTTTTCTGACGTCCGTCTTAAGCGCTCCGCAGGGTTAATCTTGCCTGAAATAATGCCGCTATTACCGCGCCGGAGCGCCTTGAAGAGCACTTAACCTAAACGCCAAAAATATCGAAAAACTTATAGCCGGGTACTTAATGTAGTGGTTATAATTGATCTTGTGTTTCATATGTTTCCTTAAATATTGTCTGAAAATGCTTACTCAATGATCCGGATTTCAACCTTTCTTTTTAAAATCCAACCCTTTTGTGATGATGAATTCGCTCAGGCAATGACGCTGATTTGTGAATCCGAAAGGCGAAGGGTCAATCGGTATAAGTCTGGCGAAATGCGCTCTCAGGCCTTGTTTGTGCGGGCGAAACTGCGGCAGACACTCTCAGATTACTGCCGGGATAACGGACTGCAACCCGTGAAACCGCGGGAGTGGCGATTTGAAGCGGGTGATTTCGGCAAGCCGAGACTGAGCGAAACTCAGTTTGAGCGCACAGGCATACAATTTAATCTCAGTCACAGCGGAGAGTATTTATTTATCGGTATCTTGCATTCTGAACTTGACTATTCTGAGATTCTGCTGGGTGTTGATATCGAAAGGGATAGAGCGAAGACCGATATTCACGCCGTTTTAAACCGGTATTTTTCTGAACGGGAAGTTAAAGCCCTGCTTGCTTTGCCGGCAGAAAAGCAGCGGCAGGGTTTTTTTGATTTATGGGCGTTAAAAGAATCATACATTAAAGCCACGGGACGGGGATTAGCCGCCAAATTAGATTCATTCTGTTTTGCTTTTTCAGCTGATAAGGACGGCAATCAGGAAGTTGAATTAACACCTGAACCGTTACACCGGGATAAGAAGTGGTTTACATTTTTCAGCCGGCCGGTTGAAAATTACCGGATCGCGGTATCGGTGACATCCGAAACCTCATCTTTATTCAGCGCTTCAGTTACCGATTTCTCCGAACGGGAACGTTAACCATCGCGCCAGCCGGTTCGGGTCGATAAAACCGTTATCCGTGTCGTCATGTCGCCGGTTCAGAGCGGAGATATTATGAAATAGCTTTTTATCAGCAACCGCCGCTTGCAGTATCACGTTTCTTTTAGGTACAGCTTCACCGGAATCTGAAAAATAGTTTCTCAATACCTTATCAGAAGCGGCCTGAGCTTGTTCAATCGACCGGTTTTCTAAAGCGGAATTAATTGCCCCGGTAGTGATACAGGCGGAAAAAAACCCCGTTAAAATTGCGGCGACAGGCCCGAAAGGCGCGCCGATCAGAACGCCGGCTAAAATACCGGCAAAGCCCGGGTCGACCGACGGCGGAGTATTTTCACCGCAGCCCGCGGACTCCCGGCTGAAAACCGAATAGTGTTTGTCGCCCAGAGATAAATCCGACGGTAAGACGATTGCGGTTGAATACGGGGTAATGTTAAGAGCGTTAGCTTTGTTATATAACATCGCCAGCTGGCTGTCCCGCAGACACAATAATAACCGCCTGTCTTTATATGTGCCTTTATCTTTTAAAATCGCATCCCACTTTTGATAGTCCTCCTGAATCTCCGGGTACTGACGTTCAATCGGATGAGGTAATACTGTTACTTTCGAGATGGTCATTGGCTTAATTATCCGGAATTGATTTTCAGTTTCTGCTTTTACTGTTATATCTTTTTTCCTTAAATCGGCCGTGCGGATAAAATCACCCGGCTGTCGTTATTTGAGCCGTTATCTTTTGAACCGGGAGCAGCCTGAACGCCGCTGATGATCTGTCTGTTTGAGAATCAGCGCAATTCGTGTTTTTCAAATTTCTCGTATTTTTTCAAATTTCATGGAAATCCTGCGGTTAAACGCGGTTATAAATTTACCGGCCGTTACACGTAACACAGGCTTTACTTTTAGACAAGATTGTCATTGTAGCAATCAGTCTCTAACAATACATTTAGGTTGATTATAGTACCATCAGAATTAAAGTATTTACTGAATTTTTTATCAGAAATCTGTTTTGCTTGATTGATTGACCATTTTTGAAAAGTACCAGATGTGGTTATTGTTCCTGCAGTAACAAAACCCATAAGAAGGCCGCCGACAGCGAAAACGGGAGAAGCAATAGCCAAACCTGCTGCCGTTCCAACTGCCGTTCCAACCGTCATAGAAAATAATTTAAATGTTTTTGAAGCAACCGTGCTTTTTCCGTATTCACTCGGGTCTATACCGTACACACGATAATTCCTATTATTGTATGATGGCAATCTGAACATTAATGGAGTTTTAATATCATTTTGTTTTAAATAATCTTTATTCGCTTCGTTATATAATGACGCTAAACGCAACTCTCTGTCTTTAAGAAGTTGTTTTTGTTCACTGTAATCATCTTCCGCTTGCTTAAATTTATCTTCGAATATCTGGTTGATACTATGATATTGCTGCTGTATTGATGCTGAGCTTACTGAAGTCGCTGACATTATTGTTTCCTATTACTCTTAATTGGTTAATTTTATCTGTGACTTTATCAGCTGTAAGTGAGTTAATAAAGTTAAATTTTATTCATCTTGATTACGGTTTTATACATCTGGCTTATACTTGCTGAGGTGTATTATTCTGCATTTCGGGTGTGCTTTGATGTCTTCGGTTATGCGCTGTTACCGCGCCGCTGTAAATATCAGCGGAAAACCGGTGACCGCGTCAGAATCAGCCGGGTTTTATTTTATTTACCGAACAAAAGTGACTTTGAACAAAGGCTGACACTCTATGATGAACGGCCGGTATTCTGTAAAGCGAGTAAGAATTTTTCTCAGGTTGTGATTCGGTTACGGCAATGCGACGTAACCATCAGGGTATTTTCTGAACGGTAAGGCGATTAATTCCTGAGGTGTCGAAGCAGTGATTATTTATGAACAATTGATACAGCGTATTCAAGTAAAGCTGGTTTAATTTTAAAGGATAATTTTATGAGTAAAGATCATCGTTATAATAAAGATGATTGGGCTGACGGTGAAGACCATAACCGCCAAGACCCCCCTAAAGATAAATCGAAAAAAACCAAACATCACCGGGATAAAAGAAAGAGAAAGGCAGGCTCCTCTTTTGACTTTGAAGATTTAGACCCGAACGTGTAAGGTTTCTTAATTACAACGACCGCGAGGTTTTCGTCGTTATCGAGCCCGGCATTCAATATCACTGACTTAAGAATCCTCTGATACATTTTAAGCCCGCATGCTTGTTTTCTTGTATCTTGTTTTCTTGTGTCGCGGATCTGGCGTCGGCTTCGGTCACCATTCCTTTGCCCGCGGCTATTTTCTTCCGGCTCGATTAAGTACCCGGCTGTAAGTTTTTCGATATTTCCGGCGTTCAGGTTAAGTGCCCGACAAGGCGCTCTCGCGCGGAGAAATACCGGCAAGTCTTTCAAGCAAGAGTAACGCTGTAGAGTGCTTAATACGGGCGTCAGAAAAGTGAAAAAAATCATAGTCTGGTACTTACCCGCTATGCGTTCGCCGGTAATCCTGAAAAACTCAGCTGACCGGTTTAAATTGCTTTAATTTATCCGGAACTCATCATCTGCGGGTAACAAATCAAAAACATTTATCTAAATAAGCGTAAAACCCCGTCCTTTTAGGTCGGGGATGTAAGCGTTGTAACCACGCTATTGATTTTCAATGTACTTTCTAACTATATCAATTAGCGAAATAGCCAGCAGACCAAAGAGATCCTTTGTGATATCGGTCTGCAACTTCTGGATGGTGTAGCTTTAACTTTCTACTTGTAACACCCTTGAGACTATTTGCCATAATTTAACCCTTGAAATTAATACAGGCCATTCGTATATTATCGCCATGAAAAGGACAAAAACACTTAAAGTTAAAGTTCGGGATAAGCATATAGCAAATTTAGACCAATAAGCTAAATCTGTTAACTATGTCTGGAACTACATTAACGAATTAAGTGCTCGTTCCATTCGTGAGCGTGGAAATTTTTTGTCTGCCTTTGACATTCACCCATACACGAAAGGCGCAAATAAAGAGCCTGGTTTGCACAGTCAAACTCTGCGATGTGTCGCAAAAGAGTATGTGACCAGACGTAAACAATTCAAAAAGTCTCGCTTGAATTGGCGTAAGTCAGGCGGCGCAAAGCGTTCACTTGGCTGGAACCCCGTTAATACTGGTGCGGCTAAGTGGAAAAATGGTCAGATATACTTCAATGGCACTTACTACAAGGCGTGGGATAGCTACGGTCTATCACAATATAAGTTTAAAACCGCGAGTTTCAATGAGGACGCCAGAGGACGCTGGTATTTCAATGCGGTTGTTGAATATGAAGCGGAGCAATCAGAGAGTAAAAGTTCAGCGGCGGTTGATTTGGGCTGTAAAGAGTCTGCGACAGATAGTAATGGTCAGGGCGTTACAGGTCGCCAGTACCGTAAATTAGAATCACAATTAGGCTTGGCTCAGCGGGCTAACAAAAAACAAAGAGTCAAAGCCGTTCACGCAAAAATCAAAAATCGCAGGTCTGACGACTTACACAAATACAGCCGTAAGCTCGTCAGAGAAAATGCGGCGATCTTCGTTGGTAACGTCAATCCCCAGACCAAAACAAAAATGGCTAAATCTGTACTGGATGCGGGCTGGGGAATGTTAAAAACCATGCTGGAATTATAAGTGCGATCACGCAGGTATAGTTTTTGAAGAGGTCAGCGAAAGTTACACAACCCAAACCTGCTCGAGCTGCGGTGAGATACCCGACAGCAGTCCGAAAGGCAGAGCAGGTTCGCGAATAAGAGAATGGACTTGTAGCAATTGCGGCGCTACGCATGATAGAGATATCAACGCGGCAAAGAACATTCTTGCGGTCGGGCATGACCGTCTAGCTGTAGGAATCCGCGTCCTTTAGGGCGTGGCGTGGAGGATGTCAAACCGTTATGCCTCGCGCGACATAAAGCGCCTATAACAAAAGGCGCGCCGCCTGACGCTGAGATGCCGATTACTATATCCTTTTGTGCCGGATTGCGCGCTTTTATAGCTGTCCATGCGCTCGTATATTTATCTTCCGCGCCTTCTTTAGCGCTAAAAATCGCTTCTGAGCCGCCGGCGGGAATAACGATTATTTTGTCGGGACAGTAACTCGCGCTGTCCGCCGCTATTCGGCCGCCGGTGCCGGCTCCGACCATAAACACTCGTCCGCCTTGATTAACGCACCTTTTAGTCTCAGAAATTAAGACATTAATCTCAGTCAACTTCGCCCGTATCACGTCAGGCAGACATTCATAGATCCCGCTCATTTTACTGAGCAAGCTTTCAGTACTCATGCGTTCTAAAGCAAGTTCATCAAGTTGCTTCTCCGTATCAGGTTGCCGGCTCCGGGAGGCCCCGGTAACAAGTTTCTCCGGTATCAGCGGTTCGCAATCTGTTATATCATTTTCACCGCGGGCTCCGCCGGGGCCGTGGCAAGTCTGATGTTTAACATAAGCAGCATGAAAACGGAGATCATCCGCGTCGCAAACCACGTATTTATAGTCGGGTACCGTCTCTTGTAGAACCTGAGCGGGCGATACGTTTGCTTTTGCGATAAGTGAATGAAATTCTTGAGCGATATGGCTTAATAACCGTGAGGGGCAGACACTGACCCGGCTGTGGTTCCAGGTTTAACCGTTAAGCTCGGCGACTAACTCAGAGTATTTATCCGAAACCGCCTCTTTTAATATGTAACCCTTGCCGTTAACAACAAGGTCGGGCGGTTCGTTACCGGTATTATAAGCATCTGAGAGCGCTGAAACCCCGGCACAAGCCGCTTCAGCGCTTAACATAACGCATCGGAATTTATCGCCTTAAGAACCTTGCTGGTCACACTATCAAACAAATACCGCCGGTAATAAGGTTTAATCGCTATTTTTTATACCAAACTGTTCTTTTAAGACGGCTTCGTTTCCCCGTGCCGCCAATTGCGGAGCGTAACGAATCATACCCGTCCGGTGAGAAGACGGTTTTACCCGACATCTTTTATACCGGGTAACGCCGAAAATGAGCCGTAATGCCGTACGGTATACGCTCCGCATTCAGAGGCGAACTGAATCGCCTGAGATAACTTTTCAATATTGATTAATAAATCATTAAGAGAAGACTGCCGTTGTAACTGATATAAAAAACCGCCTGCGAAACTGTCACCCGCCGCTGTGGTATCAACGGGGGTAACTTTCGCCGGCTCAACAGCGCCGAAATGATCCTGAGTATACCAGGCGATTGAATTACCGCCGTCGGTAACCATTATCAGCTCAGCGCCGAGGGACTGAATAAGCTCAATATACTCCCGCTGTGTTTTCCGGCGTTGCCTTGACAGATAATCCAGCTCCTCACCCGCCAGTTTCACGATGTCTGAGAACCTGAAACACCGCTCAACAGCACGGCTGATTGCAGAGTTATCAGCGCTCCACAGGTTTAAACGAAGATTGACGTCAAAGCTCACGCGTGTCCGCGCCTGTCTGGCGCGATTGAGCAGCTCGTGAGTCACCTCCGCCATTGAAGCTGTAGTAAGTGTATTAGAGCAGAAGTGAACGATGCCGTCAGAATCTAAATTAACTGAAGATATGTCCGCTTTATTCAGCGCCGTATCGGCCGTATCATCACGATAGAAATCAAATGAACGCTCACCCTGATTTAACGTAACCAGCGCCAGTGCCGTTTTATTGGGCTTGAATGCTGAGAAGTCAGTATTAACACCGTTGACATTAAGCTCATTAAGTAAGAACCGCCCCATATTATCCCGGCTGATACCACCCACGAAGTAACTCTCACCGCCAAGTCTGGATACGGCCGCCGCGACGTTCGCGGGCGCTCCGCCGGCGAAGGGCTGATACATTCCTGACTCATCGGGAATAAAATCCACCAGCGCCTCACCAAAACAAAAAACCGGTTTCATAACAACTGAACTCCCTGAAAAAAGAAAGCTCATAAAGAGCTTTCCTGACCTTAACCGGTCCCTGAACACAATTTATGACTGAAATCAGCTTAAAGCCGCTGTCACGCCGGCGCGAGCCGGTGGCCGGAGTCTTCAGACATCTGTGTCAGGTAACCGGAACATTAATATCTTAATTGACCCGTCAGAAATCGTAACGCAGGGTAACCGTGCTGCTGCGCCCGGTTAAGGTGCGGGCTCTGATGATGTCATCCGCCGGTCTTACGCCTTCTTCCGCCTCGGTAATACCGTCCGCGTCAAACGCGTTGTTGATGTTAAGGGAGACCGTCAGCGAGTCCGTCAGACTGTAATCAGCGAACAGGTTCACCTGAGTATACGGTGAGAATCTCAGCTCGTTGTTATCCTGAGCGTAAGCGGCCGTAGAGCCTATCAGGTTGACACCCACGGCGCTGCGGTCAAAGGTATACTTACCCGTCAATGTGTAAACAAAGTCAGCCTGACGTCTCGGCGTGTTGCCGACCAGTTCGGGATAAAGCGCGTCTTCAGCGATTTCAGCATCGGTATAAGTCAGGTTACCGTAGATATCAAATGAATCCAGGCTGTAAGCCGCTTCCAGCTCCAGACCGATTGCCTCGTATTTACGATCAAAAAAACGCTGGCTTGTGGCTTCGAAGTTCTGCTCCTCGGTTTGTGCGTAGAACGCCGTCGCGAATAATGACAAGTCATTATGATTCAGTTTCACGCCCAGCTCGAACTGATCGACCTCATCTGTCTTGTCGGCCTCGGCAACCGAACCGTCGGCGCGGATCCGTCCGAACAATAAACGGTCGGCGTTAGCCCGGGCGCCGTGACTGAGCCGGGCAAACGCGGCTAAGTCATCGGTAAACTGGTAGTTGGCGCCTACTGAGTAAGACGTGTAACTCCAGTCGTAATTGATAACCGACGGGTTTGCCTTATCAACGTTCGGCACCTTTTCCTCAGGCTTGGAAATGACACCGTCGCCGTTTACGTCAAAAGGGGAAACCGTATTGTTTGAATAAGTCCCTCTCGCCTCACCGCTGTCGTAACGCAAGCTGGCGTCCAGCGTTAAGTCGCCCAGTGAGGAATTAACGGCGATATAAGGCGCGGTGATGCTGTAGTTCGCGTCGTAATTACGCTGACAACAGTCCGCGCCCCAGAAAGGAGCGCCGTAGGCGTACAGGCCGTTATCAGAATATGAAGTACCGTCCGCGGCGTAAACGTCAACTAAAGCCGCGTTGTGCCCTTTCAGCTCTAAAAGGTATGAGTTCCAGTTCCATGTCATGCCGATATTCTGATCAGCGACGTAGTAACCGAAAGTCACGCTGGTGTCCTCAAAGGTTTTGGTCAGCTTAATATCGTTAACCAGGTTATCAAAGTTATCCAGCTCGACATCAAAGGTGTGAATACGCATCAGGTAATCACCCTGATAAGCCCGGCCGGCCAGCGGGCCGTTGGCGTAAGTCAGGGTCGCGCCTTCACCGGCGATGCTCGCGGCAATTTCGCCCGGCGCGCCGATCTGGGCGGGAAACGGCGCGTTAAATGAACCTTTAACCGAAGCGGCGCGGAAACGGTTTACCACTTCCCAGTCATTTCCTAAGTCGAATGACGCTTCTAAACCTACCGAATCCACGACAGGGTGAATACCGTCACGCATATCACCGCCGCGCAGCTCACCGTTATCGCCGCGTGATAAGGTGTTCAGGAAATAAGCCGAATGCGGCGTGTCGGTTAACGCGTCAAAACCGGGTACCGACGAACCGTCAGATCTTACCGGCATCGGCAGGTACGCGATGCTTCTGTCGTCTAAACGCTTAAAGTACAGCCGCACATAACCGTTATCGAAGTCTTTGGTCAGGTTGGCTTTAATCTGACCGCCTTTGTTTGCGGTATAGCCGGCGTCACGGGGGCCGTCACCCTGGCGGACAAAGCCGCCGACATGAAAACGCAGGGTATCGGAAATCTCAGAACCGTACTCGAAGTCAGTTCTGAAAGTATCGTAATCCAGGCCGAAAGTAGTAGCTACACTTCCGCCTTCGACGCTTCCTGTTTTGCTGATGATATTAATAATGCCGCCGGGCGCGTTACTCGCGAGTGTCGACGCCGAGCCGCCGCGAATTGATTCAACCGAGGCAACGGTGCTGTCAATTCTTAAAAAGCTGTCCGCGGTGCCGAAGGCGATATCACCGAACTGTAAAACAGGTAAGCCGTCTTCCTGAAGCTGAAGAAATTTGGCGCCGCCGGAAGCCACGGGCAAACCGCGGACCGCGATATTGGCGTTACCGTCGCCGCCCGTCGCTTCTGAGCGGACACCGGGGAGTAAGCGGAACACCTCGGCCGTGGTTCTGGGCGAGGCGACCTCGATGTCACTTAAGTCAATACTGCTGGTCGATACGCTTGAGTCCATAACATTGGTGCCCCTGACCACCCCGGTTACGACGACACGCTCAAGATCAAGACCTGATTTTTTATTGTCCTCAGTTTCCGCGGCGGTTAAAGCCTGTGAAATTGATAAAGCTAAAACGCCGATACTGAACTTACTTGCAAGGTTTATCATTTATCACTCCTGTGATTGATTTTATTATGTTTTTAATTTAACTGTGCCAGCACCCCGGCAGCCGGCTTTTTAAGTAAATTCACTCCGCAGATCAGGGTCAGCAGAACGGCTGAAGCCGTCGCGAAGTAAAATCCGTATTTAATGTGTCCGAACGTGTCACTGATGAAGCCCATAAGTAACGGAGACAGCGCGGCCGACGCGGCGGTGAAAAACAGAATAATTCCGGCAATCGCGCTGTGCTGGTGACGAGGAAAGCAACTGACGCCTTTAGAGTTGAGTGTCGGATAAATCACCGACATAAATAAACCTGATAACGGCAGTCCCCAGACCGCGGCGTCAATACCGCCGAGCATCGAGATCAGATAACAGACGGCGACCATTAAGGTTGAGGTAAACAGCACGGTTTCCCACGGGAAACGCCGCAGAAGCCAGGCTCCCAAAAACCGGCCTCCGGCCCGCAGAACAAAGAATATCGTTAAAGCATATGTCGCTAACCAGAGGTGGCCGCCCTGATAATCGGTAAACAGGGTCGGCATCCATACGTATATCGCCACCTCTACAGCGACATAAAGCGCCGTCGCAAGCGAAAACCCCAGAGCGAACTTATCGCGGAATAAGCTGAAGGTGTCTTTTAAACTGACGTTGTCTGACCGCGGCTCATCAGTTCTCTTAATCGCCGGAAAAGCAGTCAGCAAAGTGGCGATACATAACAGCGCGCACAACCCGCCCGCGGCCAGATACAAATACTTCCAGGACAGTCCTTCCGCCAGCAGGTAACTGACAAGCGCGGGCCCGGCGATGGCGCCGATACCGAAGAAACCTTCCACCCGGTTCATGGTTTCAGTGTGCCGCGCTGAATCAGAGGAAATGTCGCCGATAAGGCCGACGGCACCCGTTTTGAAAAGTCCGATAGCAATGCCGATTAAAGACAGTAAGGCGACGAACATTAAAAAGGTTTCGGAAACCGAAAAGAAAAAACAAGCCAGGGCAAATAACGCGAGCCCCGCTCCGATAACAGGTTTGCGGCCTGACTTATCGGCCAGAAAGCCGAATAATAACGCGCTGACAGCGATAAAGACCATCGGAGCGTAATGGAAAGCGCTGACCTGAGTATGGGAAAGCTGATAATGCTCAACAAGATGGGGAATGATGACGCCGACGGCGTCGGATGTCATCGCAAAAGTAAAGAACATTAAATATACAAGTATATTCAGTCGTAACAGTGATACTGACGTATGCGCTGTTCCCTGAGCGCGATAAGTTTGTGTCATGCTTAAGCCTGTTTATTGTCGTTTTTTGTTAAACTTGTCCCGCTTTCAGTGAGACAGAACACTCAAATCAATTTTTAACTTGAATCTTGTCAATTTATCGGCAAAGATAATACTTAATCGATTAAGTTTCAAGTTGAGTGAGTGAAAAAAAAGCAGTCATGAATAATAAAATTCAGCTCATTACCTATGCGAACCGCTTTTCCGGCGGAAAAATCTCTGATTTAAAACAATTGCTGGACGCGCATTTTCGCCAGAGCGTTAACGGCGTTCATCTGCTGCCGTTTTATTATCCGATTGACGGCAGTGACGCGGGATTTGACCCGATTGACCATGCCGGTGTCGATGAGCGTCTCGGTAACTGGGAAGATGTGAGAATATTAGGCCGGGATTATGATTTAACGGCCGATCTGATTGTAAACCACATGTCCGCTGAGTCTGATGAATTTCAGGATGTATTGCGAAACGGCCGCGACTCGGCCTATTGGGAACTGTTTTTAAGCAAAGAAAGCGTATTCCCTGACGGCATGTCCGAACAAGCGCGGCAGGCGATTTACCGGCCCAGACCCGGCAGCTGTTTTACCGCGTACAAGCTGGCGTCAGGTGAGGAAGTTGAGTTTTGGACGACCTTTACCAGCAGCCAGATTGACATCAACGTTGAATCCGAGGCGGGTAAAGCATATCTGAATAACATTCTGACGACGTTCAGTGAAAGTAATATCAAACTCATCCGGCTGGACGCGGCCGGTTACGCCATCAAACGCGCCGGCAGCCGTTGTTTCATGCTGCCTGAGACATTTGATTTTATTGATCAGCTCACCGCGCGGGCTGAGCGGCTGGGCATGACCACGCTGGTTGAGATTCATTCTCACTTTGAGACCCAGATCGCAATCGCTGAAAAAGCGAATCTGATCTATGACTTCGCGCTGCCGCCGCTGGTATTGCACACCCTGATTCAGAAGGACGCGGGTGCGTTAAACCGCTGGCTGAACATCGCGCCGAGAAACTGCGTAACCGTGCTGGATACCCATGACGGTATCGGCATTATCGACGTCGGTCCTGAAAATGAGAAAGACGGGTTACTTAACGCCGGTGAAGTTGATGACCTGGTTAACGCCATCCATAAAAACAGCGGCGGAGAAAGCTTAGAGGCGACAGGCAAGGCCGCGTCTAACGTTGACCTTTATCAGGTTAACTGCACTTTCTTTGACGCGCTGGGTAAAGATGAACGCCTTAATCTGTTAGCGAGAGCCATTCAATTCTTCGCTCCGGGCGTGCCTCAGGTCTATTACGGCGGTCTGTTCGGGTTAACTAATGATATGGACTTACTCAAGGCCTCCGGTGTCGGCCGGGACATCAACCGGCCTTACCTGACCAAAGAGAAAGTCGAAAACCTGGTGAAAAACCGTTTCTCTCAGGCTCTGGTTAAACTGATGACGCTGAGAAACACATTGTCCGCGTTTAACGGTGAGTTCACCTCTGAGCTGAGCGACGACGCGTTGCGATTAAGCTGGGAAAAAGAGCGGAACCGGGCCCGGTTAACGGTCAGGCTGCCTGATTTATCAGCGCGAATCTCATACCGGGAAAACGATGATCAAGACGTGATTGAAATCAGCTCGCTGCTCTGACCCGCAAAAGCCGTCGGCGGCGCGCTTAAACGCTGAAAAATGCCGGCGGCAGGGTCTGAGTGACAGTAAGCGGTTATTCCGGCCGGTTTATGATCGCGCGGGCGTTCACCGGATAAGCGCAGCCGCTAAACCGCTTTTCTGATTAAGCCTGACGCGGTTATCAGACTTTTACGTGACCGGCTGCTTTTTTCAGGTTAAACGATCCGCTGAATCTTTTATTAAATAAGTCAGGCCGTTTCCCCTAAAGCCAGCTGATAATCCAGCTCTACGTCTGTACCGTATTTATTAATAAACAACCCGGCAGCGATATGCCCTTTTTGCTCGTTGTCCTGAATCACCGTAGTCAGCGCCTTATCGCCAGGATTGAGCTGAGAAAGTCCGTCAAATCCGACAATCTTAATATCCCGGCCGACGTTCAGACCCAGCTCATTCGCCATATTAATCGCGGCAAAAGCAATAAGATCGCTCATACAAAGTAAGAGTTCAGGTCGCTCCCCCGCGGTCAGAATCCGCTGAAGGGCGGGGCCGGCGGATTCAGGTGTATTTTGAGGCACACTCCAGATTTGCGAGGCTTCCAGCGAGATACCTCGCTCATTAAGCGCCCGCTGATAACCCTGAAATCGCTGAAAAGCAACCGACGGATAAATATTCAGCGCCGGCAAAGTTTCAAGCTGAACCGCCTCAGCGCTTTCAAACAGCCTTAAACCCAATACGGAAACATTATTAATCTTATTTCTCAGCGCGTGAGTCGCTATCTCATAAGCCGCCTGCTGATTATTAATGGTCACCGAGGCGTTTCGGGCGATATCAAAATCAACAGTGACCACTTTTTTTGGCGTGGCTTTTAACTGCTCAATCAAACCGGTATTCCGGGGTTGACCGTAGCAAATAAAGCCGTCGACGATATCCTCAATACTTTTGATGTTTTCTGAAGCGCCCGAGAATAACATAATATTAATCCCCCGCCGCTCCAGGACTCTGGAAACCCCTGTTAAAAAGTCATTTGCAAAAGGATCTGAAACCACATACTCGATATCGTCAGATAACACCAAAGCGACAATGTTGAACTTACCTTTACGCAGTGCCCGCGCCGCGCGGTTCGGTCCGTGATAACCCAGCTCCTTACAGGCGGCTAATATTTCCTCACGCTTATTTTCGGATAATTCATCAGGGCGGCTAAACGCATAAGAAACGGCGGCGGTGGAAACACCTAACTGGCGGGCGACGGATTTGAGCGTCCATTTCTCGGGTTTATTCATATATCTCGCGCAAGTAAGAAAAAGTTGCTTAATGATAACGGTTTAGCGGACAAATACCAGTGGGAATACAACAAAGACAGATTCTTCAGATACAAACAAAATCGGCCTTCAGTGGTGAGCTAAGGTTTTCATTGAAAACAAGACAGAAAATGAACTTATAAGAATAAGACCACGTATAAAAAAGGATTTTTAAAAAAACACGCCGTATTACGAAAAGAATCATAATCATCGGCGGCTCAGATGTAACCGGGTATGCGTTTACCGGCATTTGAATCACTCAACCAGGGTCAACAATGAAAACACTCAGACTGATTTTAGGTGATCAACTCTCGCGCAGTATTTCAAGTTTAACTGACTGTGTGACAGAAACAGACATCATCCTGATGTGTGAGGTTACCGAAGAGACCGGTTATGTAAAGCATCACAAGAAGAAGATAGCATTCTTGTTTTCCGCTATGCGTCACTTTGCGTCCGAGCTTAAACAGACGGGGCATCAGGTGGATTACGTCAAGCTGGATGACGAGCTTAATTCCGGCTCTTTTAAAAATGAAGTCGCCCGCGCCTTAATACGTCATTCAATCGAAAAAGTGATTGTCACTCATCCCGGTGAATATCGGGTACTTGAAGATATTTTACAGTGGCAAAATGAATTTGAGATCCCCGTTGAAATTCGCCCGGACAGCCGATTCTTATCCACGCCGGAAGAGTTTGAACGTTGGGCTGAAGGCCGCAAGCAACTGAGAATGGAGTATTTCTACCGTCAGATGCGGCTTAAATACAATGTGCTTGTGGAAGACGGCCAGCCTTCAGGCGGTCAGTGGAATTTCGACGCTGAGAATCGTAAGCCGCCTAAACGAGATCTTTGTGTCCCGAAACCGCTGACAACAACTACGGACAAAATTACTCAGGACGTCTTACAACTGGTAAAACATCGTTTTTCACACCACTTCGGGGATCTTGAGCCGTTTTATTTTGCGGTAACCCGTAATCAGGCTTTATCCGTGCTTAATCAGTTTATTGAGCAGCGCCTTAATCACTTCGGCGAATATCAAGACGCGATGCTGGAAAATGAACCCTGGATGTATCATTCACACATCAGTTTCTATTTAAACTGCGGTTTATTGCTGCCTCTTGAATGTATTGAAGCGGCAGAAACAGCCTATCGTCAAGGAGCCGCGCCGCTGAGCGCCGCGGAAGGATTTATCCGGCAGATTCTCGGTTGGCGCGAGTATATCCGGGGCATTTACTGGTTACGCATGCCTGATTACGCCAATGCCAATTTCTTCAGCGCGACACGGGATTTACCTGATTTTTACTGGACAGCTGACACCGGGATGAACTGCATAAAGCAGTGTGTCACCGAGACGAAACGTAACGCCTACGCTCACCATATCCAGCGTTTAATGGTATTGGGCAACTTCGCTTTAATCGCGGGCATAGACCCAAAGCAAGTTAACGAATGGTTTTTAATCGTTTATGCCGATGCTTATGAATGGGCTGAGCTGCCCAACGTCTCAGGCATGGTTTTATTCGCTGACGGCGGAGTTGTCGCCAGTAAACCCTACGCGGCCGGCGGTAACTATATCAGCAAAATGTCGGATTACTGCGACAACTGCCGATATCAGGTCACCGGGAAAAACGGACCGCGGGCGTGTCCTTTCAATTACCTCTACTGGGATTTTCTGGCGCGTAATCGCCGGCGTCTGCAGACCAATCCCCGTATTGCCATGATGTTCAGAACCTATGACCTTATGAGTGAGGAAAAAAAACAGGCGATCAGTGATGACGCTGTCTCATTTTTAAAATTAATACGGTAACTAAGTGCCCGGCCATAAGTTTTTTCACTTTTCTGACGCCCGCCTTAAGCGCTCGGCGTTACTCCTGCCTGAAAGCCGGTATTACCAAGCGAGAGCGCCTTGCGGAGCGCTTAACCTGAACGCCGAAAAAATCGAAAAACTTATAGCCGGGTACTTATGCCTGAAAAACTCATCCGCCGGGCAAACCTTGCCCGGTCCGCGGACGACCATTTCGGGACGGTTTCTTAGTCAGTCAGCGTCATTACCCGCGAGTCTGAACTGATTTAACGTTACTTTGAGAGGCATGTCGGTTTTTAGCCGCGCCAGTTTATAGCTGAGTCTCGCCATTTCTTTTCCGGCTTCAAGCTTTTGCGCCTGCTTGTCCCCGAGCCGCGGTAAAGAGCCGTAAATATTTTTTATTGAGCGGAACATACCCAATAACTGTGCCGCTGATTTAGGGCCGATGCCCGGAACACCGGGTATTTTATTGCCGCCGGAACCCGCCAGAGCCCAATAGTCGAGAAACTGTTCTCTTTCTACGCCAAGCTTTCGCTCATAGGCGGCGATATCAAAGAACCGCTGCCCGAAATGATCCCACTGCGACACCATAGGGTGATTAAGCTGACTGAAACCCTTGTCGTTCGAAACAATAACGGCTTGTCCCCCTTTACCGGCGAGCTTCATCGCGAGCGTAGCGATAACGTCATCCGCTTCGGATTCCGCGTCTAAGTGACGCCAGTTTCTGTCGCCTAATTGCTGTTTTAATTTCGGCAGCCCTTTCCTGAGTGACTCCGGCATAGGTTTTCTGCCTTTTTTGTAATCTTCATAAAGCGCTTTACGCCATGAAACGGCGTTACCGTCCCAGACTGACACTAAGTGGGTCGGGGCGTGAAAGTTAATTAATTTATTGACGGCGGAGGTAATACGAATTTCCAGAGCATCCATATCGTTTTCATCCGGCTGAGTCGCGTGCATTCTGCGGACAAGATTGAGCGAGTCAATAATTAATAACCGGTTCATTGTCTGGATCAAACTCCCTGCCGCTTAACTTTGTAGCAAGGTATATATTCGGTGCCGGGCAATTTCATTCGCCGCTGCGCGACAAACGCCGACAGAAGATTATCCGTCATTTCCATTAACCCGGCGTCTCCGTTTATTTCAAACGGGCCGTGCTCTTTTATCAGATTAATGGTTTCTCCTTTTACGTTGCCGCCGACAACGGCTGAAAACGCGCGCCTCAGATTCGCGGCTAATTCAGCGCGGTTCATTTTAAATTCAAGTTTTAATTTTTTTACATTTTCATGGGTCGGAATATAAGGCCGCTGGAATTTCTCGTCGATTTTTAAAGACCAGGCATACTGGTATGAGTCACCGGCCTCGCGGCGGCGCAATTTCACTTCTTCCATAGCTTTTGACATGTATCCGGCCACTTGCCCGGGGTCATCGATAATGATTTGATATTTTTCCCGCGCTTGTTTACCTAATGTTGACGTCACGAATTTGTCAATCTCCTCAAAGTAACCGGCGGACTCTTCCGGTCCGGTCAGAATTACCGGCATCTGATAATGTTTATTATCCGCGTGCAACAGAATACCGAGTAAATAAAGTAACTCTTCAGCGGTGCCCGCGCCGCCCGGAAAGATGACAATACCATGACCGATTCTGACAAAGGCCTCAAGGCGCTTTTCAATATCAGGAAGGATCACCAGCTCATTGACAATTTGATTAGGCGGTTCAGACGCGATGATACTCGGTTCTGTCAGACCGATGTAACGGGCATTTCTGACGCGTTGTTTAGCGTGGCCGATGGCGGCGCCTTTCATCGGGCCTTTCATGGCGCCGGGACCGCATCCCGTGCAGATGTCGAGTTTTCTCAGCCCCATCTGGTAGCCGACTTCCTTGGTGTAAAGATATTCAGTTTGATTAATACTGTGACCGCCCCAGCAAACCACGATATTGGGTAACGCTGATTTTAGTGTTTGTGAGTTTCTCAGGATATCGAAAACGAAATTAGTAATACGGACGCTGTCATCTGACGTTACGCTGTCCCGTTCCTGATATTTGCTGCTCAGATAAACGATATCCCGCAAAACCGTAAACAGCAGCTCTTGTGTTCCGGTAATGATTTTCCCGTCAACGAAAGCCTGCTCCGGCGGGTTGATCAGCTCCAGTTTTACTCCGCGAGCCCGCTGAATGACATTGATTTCAAAATCTTCATAAGCGGCAAATAAATCCTCGTCGCTGTCAGAATGAAGTCCGGCACAAAGTACGGCCAGAGAACAACGGCGAAAAAGCTGGTAAAGCTCACTTGAGGCGCACTTTTGAAGACGTTTAACTTCGATCTGGGAAAGCTGCTCCATGCTGCCACGGGGACTTACGAATACATTCATCGGCATCTCCTAAATTGCGGGAAACGCCCTCAAAATGAACAATTTGAGGGCGATAATTCTTTATATATCAATCACTACCCTATCACGATTTTGCTGTTTTGCCCTGTAAAGCGCGGCATCAGCTCTGTCAAAAGTGCTTTCAATGTTCTCTTGTTTACAGACTTTAGCCGCGCCCATTGATAAGGTAACAGTAATACGCTGTTTCTTAAATTTGAAGGGAATGCTCTTAATTCGTTCCCTTACACGGTTCAGAATGAATTCAATATCGCTTTCAAGTATTCCGGGCAGTAACAAGACAAATTCTTCACCGCCGTAACGAGCCACGAATTCTGAGTCGCGGATAGCTCCTTTTAATGCCCTGGCGATGACCTGTAACGTCTTATCTCCGGTACTGTGGCCGAAGCTGTCATTAATATTTTTGAAATGGTCAATGTCCGCGACTACGATCCAAAGCTCGCCTCCGTTACGCTGAAGTTTCTGGTATTCAAACGCCATTCGTTCCTCAAGAGCGGCGCGGTTGGGTAATTGCGTAAGAGTATCCGTAAGCGTAGAACGTTGTTGTTCGTGAAGTTTGTCTTTGTAATCGACCACTTCATTGGTCAGCTTATTCAGCTGCTGTTCCATCAGCTGAATAGAGTTTTTGAGTTGCGCTTTGTCTTCCCTTTCCAGCAGTTCCCTCTGAGCCAGAGCTTTTCGTAATTCTTTAAGCTGGTTACCTACCTGAGCCTTCAGCTTATCAATATCATTGATGACATGCAGCGATAAATCAACATTATCGACGTGATTCTCAATTGTGCCGTTCAGTCTTAATTTATCTGTGAAACATTTATCACTTCTCAATTGCATCGCGCTGGTGATATCACCGACAGCCGATAACGTTTCGTTAAGCGCGGCTATAAACTCCCGCGCCGAGCTTTTCTCATGAACCAGGTTTTCAACGACTAAGGTCAGCACCGTCTGATAGGCGCTAAGCAGAGCGTCTACTGAAAGTTCCTCCTGAAGTACGGCCTGAACGGTACAGATTTTATCGTGGTTTTCGGGCAGGAATTCAATATCGGCAAGCAGAGACAACAATTCCGCGGCGAGGATTTTATGTTTTGATTCTAATTCAAAATGATTTTTATCATCAAACTGAAGCTCTAAAACTTGTTCGTAGAACCCGGCTAATTGTTTAATTTTGGGAATATAGTCCCAGACCGTATGAAACGGCTTCGCTAATTCTTGTTTGAGGCAGCTCAGTTCACGTCTGGTTTTTTCCGGCAGCGTTCGCACCCGCTGAAGCTGAGTGACGATTCGGCCTAATCCGTGGCGACTGTCGTTAAGCTGAATCCTTACTTTTTGATACTGAGTTTTAAGGAGCTTTTCGACTTCGCAGATATCCTGAACTGATTCTTGAAATAATTCAGCCCGCGGAAGTAAGCGGCGTAACCTGGCAAGTTTATTATCCAGTTCTAAGTTTTGTCCCTTACAAGCCAGACTGAGTTGTGAAATAAAGCTCAGCAGCGTTTTAACGTTTTCATCATGCTCCTGCTGAGCTTGCTCAAGTGCCCGCGATACGCCGGTTAATTTTTTTTGCAGCTGCTGAACTTCTAATACCGGGGAAGTCGTCGATCCCTTCATTTTTATGTTTCCCTACAGAAAATACTCAAAAAAGCGCGAAAAAAGAAAATGGGAAAATATCGCCTCATGTTATCTCAAACATATCGCTTACCAAAGGATAAATTTTTTATTTCTGTTGAATTTTTTGTTTTGTGATAACGGCTGTTGAATCTTAATTTCGGTTGTTATAATGCCCGCTTTATATAAAATCTGCTGTCAGAGTGATGGCCGCTCTGACGGATGCCGTGAATATGATTAATGGCTGATGATTATAAAACTGATAAAATACATAAACATAAAGGAAATGCGGTGAAAACGGATTATCTTGCCTTGCTGACTACAGCGACACTTTTTTCTGCATCGGCATCGGCTGATGTTAACTACAGAATTGATCTCACCGGGTCTCCGGGGCATCATCTGGCGAACGTGGAAGTTGTATTCCCGGAAACGGATTCGAATACGCTGACTGTGAATTTACCGATCTGGCGTACCGGCAAGTACACCGTTCTGCCTTTGTCTGACGGTATTCGTAAGTTCGCGGCGACGGACGCGGAAGGTAACGAGCTCCCCTGGCAGCGAACCGAAACCGGTGAATGGCGGGTTAAGCTTTCTGAACCGACTCAGGTTACCGTTAATTATCAGCTTTACGCCAATCAATTAGGTTCCCGTACCCGTCATATAAGCGCCACACACGCTTATCTGGACGCGAGCGCGGTATTCATGTACAGCCCTGAATTCAGAAATGAAGACGTAAAAGTTGAACTTGAAGTACCTGAAGGCTGGCGCAGTTTTTCGGGAATGGATTACGGCCCGGATAAACACAGCTTTGTCGCGCCGAATTATGACGTGCTTGTGGACTCTCCGATTGAAACCGGGATCAATAAACACAGAACCTTCTCTGCCGACGGCCGTGATTACGAGCTGGTGATTTGGGGAGAGGGTAACTATGACGCTGACCGGATCGTTACCGATCTTAAGAAAATCAGCGGCCAGGCTGACCGTCTGTGGGATGATTATCCGTTTAAGCGTTTCGTTTACATGGTTCACGCGACCGGCGGCGCCCGCGGGGCGACGGAACATTTAAATTCGACGATTATTCAGTTACCGCGTTTTATGTTCCGGGAGCGTAAAGATTATTTGCGTTTTATCAGTACCGCTTCCCATGAATTTATTCACACCTGGAACGTAAAAGCTTATCGTCCGGCTCGGATAGCGACTTACGACTATCAAAAAGAAGTGGTCACGCCTTTGCTTTGGTTGGCTGAAGGTTCAACCAGCTACTTCCAGAATCAATTGCTGCTGAGCGGCGGGGTAATGACACCAAAAGAGTTTTTCGCTGATTTATCCGGGCGTATTCAGGCGAATGAAAACAAGCCGGGTAAAGAAACGCAATCCGCGGCGGATACCAGTTTAGGCGCGTGGGCGGGTACAGGCGGTGATTACGCCCGTAACTTCAGTGTCAATATTTATTCTGAGGGTTACATGGCGTCAATGGCGTTAGATCATTCCATTATGACTCAAAGCGGCCTGAAACACAGCTACCGTGACGTTCATCGTGAATTGTACCGTAACCATAAAGTGCCGAAAGGTTACACGTCCGAGGATGTAAAGGCCATCGCGCAAAAGCTGACCGGAGAATCATATGACGCCTGGTGGAAATCACACATTGACTCACCGTCAGCGTTGGATTTTGACTCGTTATTAAAACACGCCGGACTGAAACTCAATCGCGGGGATAAAACACGGGTTTATAGCGGTATCAGGCTGGATGGCGGAGCTGACGGTCTAACTTTGAGCCGGGTGCGGAAAGACAGCCCGGCGTGGCAAGCGGGTATCGGCGCCGGCGATCAATTGATTGCCGTCGGCGGTTTAAAAGTCACGGCGAAAGGTTTCCAGAAACGCCTTGATGATTTTAAAGCCGGCGATGTGGTTGCGGTGACCTTATTCCAGGATGACCGGCTTAACACCGTTAACGTTAAACTGGCCGAAAAGCCTGAGGGCAAATATTCAGTTCAGGCTGTTGATAAGCCGAGCGAAGAGCAAAAAGCATTTCTGAAAAAGTGGCTGGGTATCGACTGGCCGTTTGATGAAAGCGGCAAGTTCATTAAATAATTTTGCCCGGGAGTTCATTGATTTTGAAAGCCCGGATATCCGGGCTTTTTCGGTGTGTGTTTACGATATTCATATTTAACCTGAACGCCGAAAATATCGAAAAACTTATAGTCAGATACTGATTTGATCCGCGAAACGCGGAAGATATCAAATATCGAAGCGGCTTAAAGCAAACACAAACACATTTTCTTAAAATTTCCGCCTGAAACTTCCGCGATAATTTGGTACTTTCCGAGAATCACTAAATACAGGGAGTCGCACAATGAAATTAACCTCTCGCATGGCAGGCGTTTTAATGACGCTTGCCGCCACCGGCAGTTTATCCGCCCTGGCCGCTGATCATAACCACCACGGTTATTACCGCTCGCCAACTTTACACGACAACCGATTAATTTTTACGGCGGAAGGGGATTTGTGGACTCAAAAACTGTCACGGCATACGGCAAGCCGCTTGACCAGTATCGCGTCAGAGGAAATTGACGCCTCCATTTCAAAAGACGGAAAGCGGGTGGCGTATCTCGCCGATTACGACGGGGCACAGGAAGTGTATGTTATGCCTGTAGAAGGCGGTGCGGCAAAACGAGTTACCTTTGAGAACAGCCGCGTTCGTCTGCAAGGCTGGACAGTAAAAGGGCAGATTTTATATTCGACCGATAATGCCAGCGGGCCGTCTAACTTTTGGGTATTACGTTTAGTTGATCCGAATACCCTGATGACACGGGACTTGCCGTTAGCCGATGCGGTCGAGGGCAGCGTAGATGAAACAGGTGAGTACGTTTACTTCACTCGTTTTGGTTTGCAAACCACCGGTGACAACACCCGGGTTTATCGCGGCGGCGCTGCCGGTGAGATCTGGCGTTATCAAATCGGCAGCGACGAAGAAGCCCAAAAGCTCACTCAGCCGGAACAAGGCTCTGTAAGACAGCCTATGTACTGGAATAATCGTGTGTATTTTATCAGCGACAAAGACGGCACGGACAACCTCTGGTCAATGTCCGCCGAAGGAGAGGGGGTAAAGCAGCACACGCATTACCGGGATTTCCCGGTTCGAGCGGCGAGTTTAGATAAAGGCAGGGTCGTTTATCAGCACGGCGCTGATATCGTTTTATTTGATATTAAATCCGGCGAAGCGGAGGTTGTGGATATCAATCTGATTTCTGACTCACCGCGTCAACGTGAAAAATGGATAAAGCAGCCGCTGAATTACATGACCGCCGTAAACCTTGCCGGTGACGGCGATAAAGCGGTGATTACGGCTCGCGGTCATATCGGTATCGCGACGACCGATCAGCGCCGAATCATCAATGTGACCTCACCGGATCACAGCCGCAGTCGTAACGGCGTGTTAAGTAAAGACGGCCGATGGGTTTACGCGATCTCCGACGCGTCGGGAGAGCAGGAAATCTGGCGTTTTGCCGCTGACGGCAGTCGTAAAAGCAAGCAAATGACGTTTGACGGTAAAACCCAGAGAATGAGTCTGGTTCAGTCACACAATGGTCGTTATCTGGCTAATGACGATTATGACGGCAATTTATGGTTGTTTGATACTAAGACCTCGAAAAACAAAAAGATCATCACTGACGGACAAGGCTTAGGCCCTTATGCGGATATTCGCTGGTCGGCGGATGACAAGTACCTCGCGATCACCATGTCTGAAACCGGCAAACTGAGATCGCAGGTGGTGTTATATTCGTTAGCGAATAACAAACAAGTTGCACTGACTACGGATAAATATGAGTCATACTCCCCGGGCTTCAGCTCTGACGGCCGCTGGTTGTACTTCCTGTCTGACCGTTCATTCAGGCTCGCTAACGGTTCGCCGTGGGGTGACCGTAATCTCGGCGCGCAATTTAATGACCGTACGTTAATTTACGGTATAGCGTTAGATAAAAAAGCTCAGTTCCCGTTCGCGGAAAGAACGGAACTTACAGTCACGGCTAATGATAATGAAAAGGCTAAAGTGACTTGGTCCGATATGTCACAACGTCTTTGGCAGGTGCCGGTAAAAGCCGGTGAATACAGTGATTTGAATGTTACTGATACAGGCATCTATTTCAGACAGGGCGATGAGCTTAAGTTCGTGTCGTTTGGAGACAGTAAGCCGGAAGTGAATACGGTCGCTAAAGGAATAAAAGGCTACGGTGTTTCGTCAGATCGCAAAAAGTTAATCGTGCAAAATGCTGATAATGCGCTGTTGATTGTTGATACTGTTACCAAAATGCCCCGGGATCTCAGTAAGAATACCGTTCAGGTAGCGAACTGGAGCTTTGCGGTTGATCCGAAAGATGAGTGGCAGCAGATTTTTAACGACGCGTGGCTGATGCACCGCGATCAGTTTTTTGATAAAAACATGCGCGGTGTTGACTGGGTCAAAGCCAGACAAAAATATCAAAAGCTGGTGGACAGGGTTACAGACCGGGCTGAGCTTAATGATGTGTTTAAGCAAATGATGGCTGAGCTTAACTCACTGCATTCTCAAGTTCGTGGCGGTGACTTAACGGCCAACGCTGAAAAGTCTGAAGCCGCGGGTTTAGGAGCGGGGTTAAAGCAAACCAGGAATGGCGTTGTGATTTTTGATATCTATGACAGCGATCCGGAACTGCCTGAAACGGCCTCACCGTTACGCCGCCAGGGCGTCGACGCTCGTCAGGGCGACCTTATCGTTTCGATTAACCAGTCGCCGGTGAACAACCTGGCAGATGTGACCCGGCTTTTGCGTAATCAGAAAGGCAGACAGGTACTGTTAACCTTAAGACGTGGTAAGCGGGAGGTGAAAACCATTGTTAAGCCGGTCAGCGCCGGTGTTAATTCTAAAATGCGCTATCAGGATTGGGCTGAGTCTAACTCTGACAAAGTAGCCGAGGCCACGGACGATAAAGTCGGCTATCTGCACCTGTATGCTATGGGCGGAGACGACATGGCGAACTTTGTCAGAGAATTTTACGCCGACTATAACAAAGACGGGCTGATTATTGATGTGCGCCGAAACCGCGGCGGTAATATTGATAGCTGGATCATAGAGAAGCTATTGCGAAAAGCGTGGGCATTCTGGCAGCCGACGCATGGTGACGCCAACACCAATATGCAGCAAACCTTCAGAGGCAAGTTGGCGGTGCTGGCTGATCAGCTTACTTATTCTGACGGTGAAACCTTCACCGCCGGTATCCGGGCGCTCAAACTGGCGCCTGTGATCGGAAATCGAACCGCCGGCGCCGGTGTCTGGTTATCCGGACGCAACCGCCTGTCTGACAACGGTATGGCGAGAGTCGCGGAATATCCGCAATATGCGATGGACGGCCGCTGGATTGTAGAAGGTTATGGTGTAAAACCCGATATCAAAGTTGATAATCTGCCGGTAGCAACCTTCAACGGTGATGATGCGCAGCTCAGCAAAGCGATTGAATATTTGCGAACTGAGCTTGCGAAAGATCCCGTTAAGCCGCTTAAAGCGCTGCCGATGCCGCCTAAAGGTGAGGCTGAGGATATTTTATAGCCGAATAATACCGCTGATTGAGAACCGGGGGTCAGTAACTGCCTTCGGTTCTCATCTGAGCAGGAACTGTCCCGTAATAACCACGCTGTTTTGCTGGCGTTTATTTTCGGCTTATAAGTAGCTGACGATAAGTTTCTTCACTTTTGTGACGCCCGTCTCAAGCGCTCCGCGACGTGAAAGACTGCCCGTATTACCGCGCAAGAGCGCCTTGCAGAACACTTAACCTGAACGCCGAAAATATCGAAAAACTTATAGTCAGGTACTCACAAGGCGGAGAAATGGTGTCGTTATTACCGACATACAAAACCGGCGTTACTTCGTGAGTGACTAAACCTCAATAATCGCGCCTTAATATCGGCAGGTGATTTCGGGACAGTCCTGGTTACGGTTAACTGTGAATCGTTACTCTGCAACTCAGGCTATTGGCGATAAAGCAGTTGGCGTGCGCTTTATCATGCATTTTTTTAATGGTTTCCCCGTCCACCTCAATGCCTTCAGCAAACTCTATCTTCGGAGACAGCGCTATTTCAGTAACCGCCTGTTTTCCATTTTCTGATTTGCCTAATGTCGCTGTGGCGTTGTCCCGGTAGCTGGCTACAGGTAACCGCTTTAAATGAGCGATCGCTAAAAATGTCAGCATGTGGCAAGAAGACAGAGCCGCCAGTAAGCTTTCCTCCGGATTTACAAAATTACCATTGCCTTTGTATTCCGGCGCTGAAGACGCATTAACTTTTTGACCGCTACCAAAAGTGATGACGTGATCCCGGCAAAACTCACCGTCTTCTTTAACTTGTCTCGTCCACTCGATGTATGTATGGAAACTCATTCGATTACCTGTTGCATTAATTAATAAAATGAATGTATAACATAATAAAAAAATAATAAGGATGTTTGATTATAATAGTCCTAGAAAAAGTATTTGGTGGTGTTCTTAAGCGCGGATAAAGTTACCGGCATAAAAACTGTCGTTAATCCGTTTGCCGGCAGCAAGGCTTGAATGACGGTTAGTTGTTGTCCGCCCGCTGTTATTCGTAACGACGCCAGCGGTAATTTTAGCCGGTTTATGAGCGTCAGGCATTCACCGGATTAGTGAAGTCGCTAACGGCTTTGTGATTAAATATGATAAAGTTATCGGGTCTTTATGCGTCCGGCTGCTTTTTAGGATAATCGAATATGTTGTTTTTTGCTCATCATGACGCTCTAATTACGGATTACCCCGCTTTGCGGGCGGCAGGCGGTTGGTTCCGCTGACGGTTTTTTAGAAGCGAACTAGTGATCAAGATCACGACTTAAACTATTTGGTAGTGATATAAAGCCCTTTCGTGCCGTTCAAATGCCTTATGACATTAAACCGTTGCGTTATTTGCCATAAGCCGTTTGTTATTGAAAGCGTTAGCTTTTTTATCGGCGGTATAAATAATTCTTTGAAAAGGAAAATCTATGAAAATAAATTTATCTGGTCATCACGTTGATGTCACTGACAACGTAAAACAACACGTCGACGAAAAATTTGCAAAAATCGCCAATCATTTTCCATCACTTATCTCGCTCGATGTCACCATTGCTAAAGAACACAATTCATTTGAAGTAGAACTCAGAACTAATTATGAGGGTGCCGCGATTGCGGCTTCCGGATCAAATGAGGTGATGTATCCGGCAATAGCCGAAGCGGCGAAAAGACTTGATGCAGCACTTAAGCATAGAAAAGGGCAGCTAAAAGCCGGCAGACATGAAAAGCCTGCTTGCACCAGTCCTGAAATCGCCTATGAAACCGTCCAGGAAATGGAGCTCACCTAATCTTACAGGCGCCCAATCAAGCCGCCGAATTTTAAGCGTCGGCGGCTTGATTTTTGCCTTCAACTTCGAGCAACGGTGCCTTTCCTGGTCTCATTATTAATTTGTAAACGGCTGGAACCTTCATTCTTCGTGGCTTGATATCGGCAATGTTAAGCGGTAACAAACCGGGAAGTTATTTCGGGACAGTTAAGTAGAACAATCGCTGTTAACCTCAAAGAGCTGAAGACCCATAAGGTTTGAGAATAAGGCACGCCTGATCGCATGCCTGTTACTTTTACTTTCCGAGCATCTGCTTTTTAAGACTCTTTTGCGCGGGTTTATCTCCCAGCCAAACGGCCATTAAGGTGTGTCTGAAAACTTCATTTTTAATTTCCGCCAGCTTTTTCTTATTCTTATAGGCTGTAACGCCGACGCCTTTATGTAATATAAAAGTAAATTGATCGCCTTTTTTAATGCCTGAATCGAATAACGACATAAATTGATCGATTTCGGGCTTAATCGGCTTCAGATTGTTATGAGTCGCATGCTCGAACCCTTCAACAATCGCTTCTTGCATCCTTTTTTTGGTGATTAGCTCAGATATTATATTGAGTCTGATCGCCGCGTATTTCTCATTCATGGCTCTGTCGGCATCGTCGGTTTTATTTGACAGATACAGACTACCGACATAAAGATCGAAAAAGAACTTACTTCTGACGCCGCTGCCGTTTAACAGCACCGGCTTATTTTCAATATTGAGCTTTTCTGCTACAGAAACACCTGATAGCGTTTTAGCGGAAGCTTGATTGCCAAAAAGTATCATTACTATTAACAGTATTTTTGATAGATGTTTCATAACCACCTCATTGATGTGTTAACAACTAAGAACTTACATGAGTTTAGACTAACTTTTTCGGTCAGAGTTTAATAACGTCCTAAAGTTTAATTAACTTCTTATCCCTAACTGAAATTCACCATTTTGATGAAACCAAATTGCCTGCTTCTCCCTGACTGAGACTAATAGCGGGCCGTCATCAAAGAATAAAAAGCATTTCCAGTTGCGTTTAAATACCTGCCATTCAGTTTCAATGACTTGATATTTCTCATAGCGGAAATACACCTTAAGATTATCATCCCACTTAATGGATTCGGGTATCGGCTCTGGCAGCCGGGGTTCGTTACTGCCCAGGCATCCTGCCAAAGCCCCTCTTTTTTCCAGCTGTTGCTTCTGGCTGCCCGGTCACCTTTAGAAATCAGATCCGGACGGATACTTTTATTGCTGATTAACTTATTCCGGATAAGCATCGCGCTTTTTTCAGTGAGAGGGTTAATGGCGTTTTTATCGTCATCACTTACGGGAATGTCGTGATGGTTAAAAATCCATTTACGGCGGTATTCAGTTAAAGGAATATAAGAAAGGTTCAAAAAAAATACCTCGCAGCGCATAAGTTTACGGCCGCGATTATACTGTTTATTAATATCAGGCACCAGATTTGCAGTTGACGCCGGACTCGATAATGTTTGTTGAACCTCCGGAATGGATTTCGACGGCCTGAGAATTTTCATTGGCGCGATTGCTCGGGCAATATACCAGCCGGGTACGGCTGGTTTCGTTATCAGCGACACCTTTCGATAAGAACGCGACGCGTCCGTCAGGATAAAATTGCAATTGATTGTATTTCAGTTTTATCTGGTCTTTTGAGTTGAAAGCTCCGATATTTCGTAAAACCACTTTTTTATTTTTCTGAGAGGATTTACCCGCGTCTGCCTTACCGCCGGATCGCCGTTGAACAAATACTTGCATGCCCGCCTGCCATTTTTTACCGCACCCTTTTTTTGACGCGGGGCAGAGACTGACGATGAGGTTATAACTCATGGCTTGGTTACGCGCGAAGTCAATTGTACTTTGAATTTGTTTTACGGCCTGCTCGGCTCTGGTCGTTTCGTACAAAGAGTTAAGCGAAGGTACGCCGGCAGCAAGCAGAACTGAGGCAACGGCAATCGTGACCATAATTTCTATGAGTGTGAATCCTTTTTTACCCGACATGACTTAATCCTCAAAAGCGTGACGTCGAGTATATAGAATTGTGTTTTAGGAATCATCCTTTTGTATTAGTGAAAACCGGTGATCGGAGGATAATATCATTTTATTCACATTTGCTGATATTCAGCTCTCTTAAACGAATTCTTCCGCTGTTAGAAATGACGACCTGTTTTGACGGAATGTTTCGGTAGTCTTTCGGGCAATAGGCTATGGTTCCGCCTTTATTTACGGTTCCGTCAAGCCGGAATTGAAAAGATGATGGTTTAGCGTTGATTTTATCATCGTCATCAAAACCGTCTATCTGCTTTAACTTGATGTCTGAGCCGGCGTCCAGCGTTTTATTTCCGTTATAATCGACAAATGCGGTGATACCCGAAGACCAATCTGTCGTACATTGTTTGTTTTTAAGATTGCAAACTGTCACGAACTGATCAGTCGAGACAGCGTGACTTCGGGCGAGTATAACTATCTGATGGATTTTACGAGCCGCCATGTCAGCCCGCTGACTCTGGTAAAGGCTGTTAAGTGACGGCGCGCCTATAATCAGAAGTATTGCGGCGACGGCGATCGTTACCATTAACTCTAAAATCGTAAATCCCTTAACCTCACACACGGCTTCTTCCTTGAATCCATTTGACCTAATAAGTTTAGCCCATCACAAAACCCGAAGGAATAATACTTTTTTACTAAGGGACTTGGCGGAAAGGTTCGTTCCTGAAACGTTTGGCCGGCTGATTACTCGCGTCAGGTCTTTAAGTACCCGACTATAAGTTTTTGTACTTTTGTGACGTCCGCCTTAAGCACTGCGCGGCGTTACTCTTGCCTGAAAGACCGCCGGTATTATCGCGCGAGAGCGCCTTGCGGGACACTTAACCTGAGCGCCAAAAATATCGAAAAACCTACAGTCAGGCACTTCATTCTGCTTTGCGGGTATGAAAACTGAACCGTTAACGCTAGAATATTAACAATATTAGAAACTTTGTTTTCATTCACTTTGGTCTGAGCGGCGTGTTAAGCAAATTCGGGGAAAAACAATGAAAAAGATTGAAGCGATCATCAAACCTTTTAAACTGGATGATGTTCGGGAATCGCTGGCGGAAATCGGCGTCAGCGGTATGACGGTCATGGAAGTCAAAGGTTTTGGTCGTCAGAAAGGCCATACAGAGCTTTATCGCGGCGCCGAGTATATGGTGGATTTTCTCCCGAAAGTGAAAATTGAAATCGTTATTCAGGATGAACTGCTGGATCAGGCCCTGGAAGCCGTTGTTAATACAGCCAGAACAAATAAGATCGGTGACGGTAAGATTTTCGTTACCGATATCGATCGGGTGATCCGTATCAGAACCGGCGAGGAAAACGAAGACGCCGTTTAATTTCAGATATTAAGTCCGGGGACTGAGTTCCCCGGACGCATACTGAGCGGTTTTAAAATAAGTCGCCGGCCATAAGTTTTCTGACATTTTTTGATGCCCGTCTTTACCGCACTTCGGCGTCGCGCCTTGTATCGCGCCAAATCTGAGCGCCAAAATACCGAAGAAACTTATCGTCAGCTGCTTATATTCTATTCAAATTTACTTTTCTTATTACTTATTCAAATATGTAACTTTGCTATTGTTGACTATCATTAATCAGGTTGACCATCTGATAAGCTTTTTTTGCTTATGTTAATTAGTCACTTGTGCTAGATTATATTGCGGTTATTTGGTCTGACCAATTTAATTCAATTCCTATCAATAACTCTGAGGTTTCTATGACGGTAAAAAAAATTGTCATTGTAGGTGGTGGGGCAGGCGGTTTAGCTTTGGCGTCAAGATTAGGTCGCAAATTCGGAAAAAAAGATAATTTTGATATTTGTTTGATAGATAAAAGCCCGGTTCATCTGTGGAAACCCAAATTACATGAAGTTGCTGTGGGAGCGATTGATCGCTCGATTGACGGTTTGCTTTATCGCGATCACGGCTTAAAAAACGGTTATCGCTTTATCCGCGGTGAATTTACCGGTTGTGATGTCGAAGCAAAGCAAATACATTTAGCGCCGGTATACGCCGAAGACGGTGAATTATTGCTGGCTTCCAGAACCATTGATTATGACCATATGGTTCTCGCGCTCGGCAGCGTGTCGAACACTTTCGGCACCCCCGGAGCCAAGGAGCATTGCATCTTTTTAGATAATCTGCAAAGCGCTGAGCTGTTCCATCAAAAACTTTTAGACGCGCTATTACAACTGAGTGAAAACGAGGATAAAAAACTCAGCATCGGAATCGTCGGGGCTGGCGCGACCGGCGTCGAGCTGGCCGCCGAGTTATTTCATGTCATAGACTCGGTGAAAGACTTCGGCTACGACAATGTTTCTGACGGTCACTTAGATGTTCACCTTATTGAGGCTTCACCTAAAATTCTGCCTCAGCTGCCTGAACGTATAAGCGCCAGAGCTCAATCTTTACTGGATCGGATCGGAGTTAAACTGCATATCGGTGTTCAAGTTCAGGAAGTCACCAAAGATGGTTTTATCACTCATGACGGCAATTTAATTCCGGCCAATATTAAAGTATGGGCGGCAGGTGTTAAGGGGCCGGATATCTGCGCCTCAATATCTCAGTTACCTGTCACTAAGCGAAATCAAATTGAAGTTGATCGCTTCATGAAAGTGGCTGGTGTTGATGACGTATATGTGATCGGAGACTGCGCGGCCATGGAGTTACAAGACGGCAGAATGTCACCTCCCAGAGCGCAGTCAGCCGATCAAATGGCACATCGATTATATAAGAATTTAGTCAGCAGGTTTAACGGTCGCCAGGAGAGTGAATTCGTTTATAAGGATTACGGCTCACTGGTTTCATTAAGCCGCTTTTCAGCGGTCGGAAATCTGATGGGGAGTTTACGGTCCGGTGAATTTTTTGTTGAAGGGCATATCGCAAGATTCATGTATATGTCGCTGTATCAGCGTCATCTTTCCAGCCTGTACGGGTATTTTTCGGCGCTCATTTATCGTTTTGCGCAAAAACTACTTCGCTGGCATAGGCCGAAGTTAAAATTGCATTAGCGCCAGATCATGTGCCGGCGCAGGAGGTTTACCACTGCGGTATGGCCGCTGTTAACGGCTGAGATGAGAGCAGTGTAACCGATGTCAGTCCGCAGATTGACATCGGCGCCCGAGTTGAGCAGAAGTTCTACCACTGCGGTATGGCCGTTCTTGGCGGCTGAGTTGAGGGCAGTGAAGCCGTTCACGGTCTGGTGATTGACATCGGCGCCCCATCGGATCAGGAGTTCTACTGCTCGGGCATGGCCGCAACAGGCGGCTGAGGTGAGAGCGGTGAAGCCTCTTCCGGTCTGGAGAAAGACGCTGGCGCCCCGCAGGAGCAGGAGTTTTACCACTTCGGCATGGCCGTTCTTAGCGGCTGAGTTGAGGGCGGTGAAGCCGTTTCCGGTCTGGTGATTGACATCGGCGCCCCATTGGATCAGGAGTTCCACTACCCGGGTATGGCCGGCACCGGCGGCCGAGATGAGAGCGGTGAAGCCGACTTTGGTCTGGAGAAAGACGCTGGCGCCCCGCAGGAGCAGGAGTTTTACCACTTTGGGATGACCTTTCTTAGCGGCTGAGTTAAGTGAAGTAAAGCCTTTTGGTGTCTGGTGATTGACATCGGCGCCCGCTTTGAGCAGCAGGTCTACCAATTCGGTATGGCCGTTGGCGGCGGCTGAGTTGAGCACCGTGAATTCGTCGTTGGTTATGTTATTGACGTCGGCGCCCTGTCGGATCAGGATTCTTGCCGCTTCTCCGCGGCCGTGCTTAGCGGCTATAGTGAGGGCGGTGAAGCCGGTTCGGGTCTTGTGACGGACGTCGGCGCCCAGGTTTATCAGGTAGGTTACTACTTCGGTATGGCCGCCGTTAACGGCTAAGATGAGGGCGGTTGAGCCGTCTTTGACTTGGTGATGGACGTCGGCGCCCAAGCAAAACAGTCGCATTAACGTTTCGATATGGCCGCCAACAGCGGCTGAGGTAAAAGCGGTGAAGCCTTCTTGGGTGGTGTGATTGACATCGGCGCCGAACCGGCAAAGGGTCTCTACCACTTCGCTATGGCCTTTCTTAGCGGCCGCGATAAGGGGAGTGGAGCCGTGTTTTATCTCGTGATCGACTTCGGCGCCCGATCCTATCAGGAGAATTACCATTGCGGTATCCCCTTTATCGGCGGCTGAGCTGAGCGCTGTGAAGCCTTCGTTGTTCTTGTGATTGACGTCGGCGCCCGATTGGATCAGGAGTCTTACCTTTTCGGTCTCGCCGTTATCAGCGGCTGTAATAAGGTTTATGTTTCTCGCCTTTACGGTCCGGCGGTTATTAGCGGTTAAAATAGGGTTTATGTTTCCTGTCTTTTCGCTCCGGCCGTTATAAGCGGCTAAAATAAGATTGAAGTTTCTTTTCCTCTGCAGTAAATCTCCCAGGAAAGTTGAGTGACAATCGAGAAAAGGGTAACCTCCCCACATATTGAATCCGCCAGCGTCATCATCATGCTGAATAAAATCGTTAATCGCCGGGATTTCCTTCGAATTTAACTGATAAACTTTATCATTAAATATCACTTTGCTTTCGCAGGGCACTTTTGTGATCGGCTCTCTTAAACTGACAGATTCAGTCAGCTGATTTATCGGTGATGTTGTCAATGAATTAACCCGTCTTCCTTATTGAGGGTTAATTGGTAACTTACATAAAAATTAAAAATTTTCCAGATTGCGTAATCACATTTTTAGGATGATGTTAAGCAGCTGACCATAAATTTTCTAACATTTTTTCTATGCCCATCTTTACCGCACTTCGGCGTTGCAACTTCGGTTTCATCTTATAGACTCGCTATATAAAGTGTTCTATCATTATCACGCACGTCAGACCAGCCAGAAAGGGAATCATGGAAACAACAAACGCAGACACTCGTAAGCCTAATAAAACGTTATGCTTATATCAAAAACTATCGGGTTATCCCTTCGGCAAAAAATTATTTTCGATTGTATTAAGTTATAAAGCGCCTTATTTTCGTACTATTCGCCCTTTTGTCGCTGAATTAAAACATGACTATTGTGTTTGCACTTTTAAAAAAGCCCGGCGGGTTCATAACCACATTAAAACAGTACATGTGATTGCTATTTGTAATGGATTAGAAATCGCGATGGGAGCTTTAGCTGAGGCTTCCGTGCCAAATCATTTACGATGGATTCCAAAAGGCATGACGTTGGATTATACCGCAAAAGCCGGAAGCGACATTCGTTGTGTCGCACAAGTTACGGAGCCCTGGCAGCCGGGGGATTTAATCGTTAATGTAACGGCCTACGACGACAATGACGTTGTCGTAGTTAAAGGTCAGATTAAGCTTTGGATCTCGGAAAAGAAGAAAACAAGTACCCAATTATAATTTTTTCACTTTTCTGACGCCCGTCTTAAGCGCTCTGCAGCGTTAATCTTGCTTGAAAGACTGCCGGTATCACCGCGCGAGAGCGCCAAAAATATCGAAAAACTTATAGTCGGGTACTTAATCCGGTAAGACAGCCCGCGAAAAGCCGTAATTAACACAGGGAGTCATTTTGCCGGATGCCTGAAAAAGTACGCTGATTTTACAGGTCGGCGAGTCGTGAGGAATATCGGATGCACACGTTAATTTATTTGATTTTGTATGTCTGTTTCTGTTTATGAATACCAAACAGGCGGAATACTTTCAGGTTTTATCTGTAGTTTCGGCTTGTTACCGCCTTCGTTGGCTGTCGGGGAGAGACGCTTAATTAGTCGGTCATGAAAAACATCTAACATTCTGATCGCTAATAAAATATAGCTATTTAATGCATTCAATTTCGACCAGAAATGATATAGTGAACCTACGGTTTCTGGTCGTTTTGGTGCTAAAAGTGCTCAAAGAAAGCCCGTCAAATTTACCTCATGCCAGTCTGTTTAATATCACAGACCAACTTCTGCAAACTCACCCTTTACTCATTTTAGCTAATGCCTTTGATTGGCGAGCGTTGGAAGAAGAGTTCAAGCCGTTATACAAAAAATTAGGCCGTAAAGCGAAGCCAATTAGGTTGATGTGCGGTTTGCTAATACTCAAGCAGCTCTACAAACTCAGCGATGAAGCCTTGGTCGATGAGTGGCTGATGAACGTGTATTTTCAAGTGTTTTGTGGTGAGACAGAGTTTCAAACAGCACGCCCTTGTGATGCCAGTGAACTCAGTGTTTTTCGTAAGCGCATCGGTGAAAAAGGCTGTGAAAAAATCTTTGCATTATCTGTGGCTTTACACGGTGACAAAGCTGAAGATGACACCGTGTACGTTGATACAACCGTCCAAGAAAAAGCCATTACTTATCCGACAGATAGCAAACTTGCCATCAAGGTGGTTAACCGACTCAATAAACTAGCCAAAGTATTTGGGATCAAGCAAAGACGTACTTATGTCAAAGAAGTCAAACAGCTACGCATTGACTGTCGAAGCTTTAGACATGCCAAAAATCGAAGCAAAGCCAGAAGAGCGTTAAAAAGGTTACGTGTTATCGCAGGTAAGCTTTTAAGGGAGCTACAACGCAAACTTCCACAAGATTTCCTTGATTTACAAAAAGAGAATTTTTCCAATTATGAAAAAGCCATTACACAGCAACGTAAAGACAAGAACAAGATTTACAGCCTTCATGAACCCGATGTTTACTGCGTAGGGAAAGGCAAAGACCACAAGCCTTACGAGTATGGTAAAAAGGCTTCTGTCGTGCTCACAGAGCAGAGTCAATTAATCATCGGTGTAACCAGTCATGACAAACATGAACACGACTCAAAATTGCTTAGACCTGCACTTGACCATGCCCATAAACACCGAAAGAGTAAAATCACTACAGCCGTTGTAGATAAAGGCTATAAAGGGTGTATGTAGTATGTTGATTAAGAAGTTGTTATCCCTAGCCGGCCATTAAAACGGGACTCGCAAGCAAAGAGAAAACGCAAAAGTGAACTCTGTAAAAAACGGGCAACAATTGAGCCTGTAATCGGGCATTTGAAGAGTGATTTTAGGCTGTGTAAGAACTGGTTAAAGGGCGGTGCTGGCGACTCAATAAACCTTCTAATGGCTGCGTGTGCCTGGAACCTGAGAAAGTGGTTAGCCATTTTCTTTTTGCTCGGAAAAGATGGTGAGTTTTGACTATTTTGTAGTGAAATTGATGCTAAATATAAGAAATGTTGCTTTTGGGTACGGTTCTGAATTTTGCGTAAATCAGATGCCGTACATTTTAAATCTTGAAGTTATGTTTTTCAGTACCGACTAATTATGTTGATACCCGTTATCGGTTCCGTCATTTTTATTATTTTCCGCTGTCAGGACGGCCGTAATGACAATGGCTACGGCTCAAATCCAAAGACTTTAGTCTGAATCGAAGTCAGGAGAACGTGCGGCGCGCTCTTAACTTCCGTTAAATGCCCTGATAACCTGACCGTTCTCCACGCCCATAACGGCTCTTTTGTAAAATTGAGCGACGTCCTTTCCGTCCATCGCGATAAAGCCCGGGAAAAAGTCAGCGTATTTATCTAATGACTCAGTCAGAACCGTCGGACTGACAATGTTAATTCGCTGTCCGGCGGGTAACTCCAGCGCGGCGGCTCTGACAAAATGCTCAAGCGCTCCGTTTACGGTAGCGGCGGCGATGCCGTATGCAATCGGGCGCTCGGATATAATGCCGCTGGTGAGAGTAATACTCCCGTTTTCATTCAGGTATTGACTGCCTACCTGAACAATATTAATTTGTCCGAGCAGCTTATTTTTAAAACCCAGTAACCAGTCATCATCATTCATTGAATCCAGTTTCTTAAATGCGACCGAGCCGACGGCTGAGACAATGGCGTCAACCTGACCGATATTGCCGAAAACGTCTTTAATCGATGATTTGGAGGCGATATCCATCATAAAATCACCGCTTCTGTTACCGATTTTAATGATCTGATGCTGAGCTGAAAGCAGTCGGCTGACGGATTTCCCGATGGTTCCTGTTGCTCCGATTAATGCTATTTTCATTTAAAATACCCCTTGCGGTTAGACAGTGTCTGTAATTTAGCTTAGTTATTAATCCGAATAACAGTTAATTATTGTTTAAGTTACTGACTCAAAAACGATTCGGCGGTTTTCTCCGCTTGAGTTCTGAGATTGTCCGTTTTTCAGGCGCTTTCAGGCGGCCGGAACTTTACCTGTCAGGTCAGATGTCCGCTCTGGCGCAGAAGTTTATCATTCACGTAAGAACATGGGTCAATTTCTTTACCGTCTCTCATCGCCTTTTGACCGCGGCGTATAAACCACTTCCGCTGCTTCATCACATAACGCGCCTTAAATGTAAGGAACTGTCCCGAAATAACTTCCCGATTTGTTACTGCTTAAAATTGCCAATATGTAGAATGACGACACCTCGCTTTCTGTGCCTTGTATAAGCCAAAAATAAACGAGCAAACAGGGAAGTTATTTCGGGACAGTTCCTTCTGTGAGGACGGTTTTGTCAAGCCCTTTAATCATTAAATTTATCTCATTCAATTTTCCTGTGCTTAAAAAGTGCTGCTCAGGTTTGAGTCTTGTCACCTTAACCGGTAACCACCTTCTATCCGTTCCGGCTTAAGTCGGCAACCTTAAATTGCATGCGTGTTTCACGCCTAACCTGATTAGGATGTTAACTCTTCTAAGAAATGATTCAGCCTGACTTACAAATACCTTGCTCCCGCTGACTGTCACCGCTATCGTAAGACGTCGGCGTCATTCCGGCGCAAGCCCCCACCTGTTTGGCGTTCTTAAATTCCCGCCAACGGAAAAATTCGGTCACTAATATCCGGCCCGATTGCCAGCCTACGCCTTTGAGCCGCATTAGCTGATTAATTTCCTGTGCCGCTTTATCACTTGCCTCTGCGACTCGCTTCCTTTGCGATTTCTCTATTTCTCTGATTTGCTTATCGACCGTCTCATATCTATCCGATTCACGCTCTATCTCCGCCGCTAAATCCGCGGGGAAGGCTTCATTGAGTACCGCTGTCTTCAGCTGTCTGACTTGGCCTTTTAGTTTGCCGACATTGTCCGCAGAAACCCCGTGCAGGCATAACAATGACTTAATCCGTGCACTGTGACAGCTCAGCTGCTGGCAATCATTATTACAATGCAACTTTTCCTGCCAGGGCGATTTCAAAATGCAAAGCTTTCCAATTACGGGCATCGATGCTTTTTATCCGCTTTTTGTCACCATTAGAAAAACCGGGCTTCCATTTTTTATTGCTGAGTTCAAAAGCAATATACAAAATGTCATATTTTACGTTATCTTTTACTTGAAGGACGGTGCTCATATTTTGTTCCCCTTGTTTACTTTAATGATTAAAGGGGAGTTAAGTTACTGTCCTTCATAGTTTCTAAATACCCGGCTATAACTTTTTCACTTTTTTTGGTGTCCGTCTTAAGCCCTCCGCGGTGTTAATCCCGCTCGAAAGACTGCCGTATTACCGTGCGAGAGTGCCTTGCGGAGCGCTTACCCTGAACGCCGAAAATATCGAAAAACTTATAGTCGGGTACTTACAACAAAACTTATTACAAAATAAGATAAGCTTGCGGTACCGTAAGCTTTTTAGTTTCCTGGATCTTCCGCCTACTAGCAGGTAAGAGGTTTCTGGTTTATAGTAAACTGAAATAAATTCAATTGCTCAGCGGCATTGCGACTATCTATATTTTCACACTTTTACTTCAGGAGTTAGCAATGTTAGAAAGGAAAGGATGGATGAACTTTCGGACTTCGTATCTTAAACGCATAATTCAACTCTCAGTTTGCGTATTTCTTGTTTCCCTTAATCCGGTATCAATCGCGGAACCGTTAAAGATAACAGGTCCGGACGGGCAGTCTCGTCAGCAAAACAGACAATACGGCCCGACTACTAAATCTGATACTTTTTGGCGCATTGCCGTGAAAATGCGTCCGAATAATAAGGTCAGTATTTATCAGGTGATGGCCGCGATTTACGATGCCAATCCTCATGCTTTTGCCAACGCCAATTACAACAGCTTAGAAGCCGGAATAATTTTACTTGTTCCGTCTGCTGAGAAGATGTTGGCAATCCCGTTAAAAATCGCGAGAGAGCGTGCGGAGCAGGATGACAAAAACTGGAAAAAACAAAAAACACAGCCGAAAAATCAAGCCGCTAAACCCAATGAGAAACCAAAGCCGCAAACAATCGAACAGCAAATCGCCGAAATAAAAACTGAGCCTGAAAGCCCTCAAAAAATCAACCAGCTAGCCCTGTTATTAGAGGAAGAAGAAAATAAGGTTATCTCCTTAACCGATCAGCTGAGTCGTACTCAAGATGAATTAACAATAGCTAAAGATGACTTGCAAGCGCTGAAAAATAAGCTGGCGGAATTGTCTGATAAGGTTGATGTATTAGAGGGTACGCTTATTGAGACTCGCCAGCTCAACGCGACACTTAAAGCTGAAAACAAGGTTCTTCAGGACACGCTTGCGCTTGAGCGGGAAGAAGAGCCGACAGATATCTGGCGCTCTTTACTTGATAATCCTTTAATGCTTATTGCAATCGCAATCGTTCCGGCACTACTTATCATTTTACTTATTTTCTTAATCTGGCGTCGCGGGCAACCTTCCGCTGAGGAAAACCTCACGGAGGAAAAACAAGTTGAGCCAGAACAGGCGGCGGAAGTCGTTGAAGAAATTCAACCGCGGGAAATTGATCTTGAACCCGCCGTTGAAGAAGAAAATCTTGATGAGGTTTTCGAGGAAATGGCGGTTCAGCTTGATGAAGTTGAGGTTGAGTCCGGCACAGATAACCTTACCGCGCCGGAAGAAGCCGAAGAAGAGGGTAAAGAAACTGATTTAGATGATTTGTGGGCTGAAGCTCTTGATGAGCAAATTGAAGGTAATGAAATCAGCGCGGATGCAGAAGAGCTCTTAAATCAGCTTGACGAGACTTCCGCGGAAACTTCAGATGATGTTTCGTCAGGTGACGACTCAGATGAGCTGACTGAATCGGTCGATTTCGATTCTCAAACAGATTCTGAGTCGCTTAAGGAAACGGCAGAAGAAAAAACCGCTGAAGTATCAGAATTTTTTGAAGAGTCTATTTCCGAGCTTTCGGCCGCGGAGTTAGAGACCATAGATGAGATTGAGGGTTTATCAACGGATAACGTTAATGATTCTGAAACTGATACAGAAGAGATTATTGATTCAGGCTCTGTTTCAGGTTCTGAAGAGGTGAATCCGGATGAATCAGATAAGCCTGCAGACACGCAAGATACAGAGTTCGATACCGTTTTTTCTGAGACGGATAAAGAAAATAACGCCCTAGGCGTTGAGCCTGAGGCATTAGATACAGAGCCGGACTCTGCTGAAGAAACAACACAGACAGATTCTGAAGAGGTGAATCCGGATGAATCAGATAAGCCTGCAGACACGCAAGATACAGAGTTCGATACCGTTTCTTTTGAGACGGATAAAGAAAATAACGCCCTAGGCGTTGAGCCTGAGGCATTGAATACAGAACCGGAATCTGCTGAAGAAACAACACAGACAGATTCTGAAGAGGTGAATCCGGATGAATCAGATAAGCCTGCAGACACGCAAGATACAGAGTTCGATACCGTTTCTTTTGAGACGGATAAAGAAAATAACGCCCTAGGCGTTGAGCCTGAGGCATTGAATACAGAACCGGAATCTGCTGAAGAAACAACACAGACAGATTCTGAAGAGGTGAATCCGGATGAATCAGATAAGCCTGCAGACACGCAAGATACAGAGTTCGATACCGTTTCTTTTGAGACGGATAAAGAAAATAACGCCCTAGGCGTTGAGCCTGAGGCATTGAATACAGAACCGGAATCTGCTGAAGAAACAACACAGACAGATTCTGAAGAGGTGAATCCGGATGAATCAGATAAGCCTGCAGACACGCAAGATACAGAGTTCGATACCGTTTTTTTTGAGACGGATAAAGAAAATAACGCCCTAGGCGTTGAGCCTGAGGCATTAGATACAGAACCGGACTCTGCTGAAGAAACAACAGAGACAGATTCTGAAGAGGTAAATCTTGATCTTACCTCTGAGCAGGGCGCGGAATCTCCTGAAGCGGATTCAGAAAATGACACTTTGGATTTTCATCCGGCATCTTCAGAAGAAACGACAGGGTCGGATCCAGACGGTGATCATCTTAAGTTGCCGCCGGAACAAACTCAGGAATTGTCAGAAATCACTGCTGAGGATGACTCGTTAGACTTTGAGCCAACGGCTTTTGAAGAAAATATTGAGGCGGATGTTAAAGAGAATGAGCTTGATCTTATTTCTGAAGAGAGCGCTGAATCACCGGAGGTTGATGCTGATGACAGTTTGGAGTTTGAATCTGTTGATTTTCAGGAAGATATTGGTGAAGATCAAGATGATAATACAGAATTGGTTGAGTCTGGTTCAGATGACGCTCAAAACTCGGATGAGCTGAGTGATATACCTTATGAGCCTGTTATCGAGTCATCAGAAAACGACTCTGAAGTTTCTCTGACTTGCGACGTTGAAGAACAACAAGAATCTGATTTATCAGCAGTCCCTGAAATCACAGAACCGACGGCCGGGTTCGATGATGACGTCGTGGCCGAAGATATTGAACCGCAAGCAGAGCGGGAACCTGCGGATGATCTTGATGCTTTAATGGCTGAGTTTGATGTGGACTTGCCGTCTCAGCTGCATTCAGGCTCTTTAGCTGATCCGGAGTTAAGCGAGTCATCAGATGACTTAAATAAATCTCAGCTTAAGAGCTTTCAGACACAGATACCTTCAGCGGAGCAGGCTCAAGGAGATGCTTTAGAGAATGGTGTTACCGATTTTAACTCTGGGAATGGAATTTCACCTCGGGTTCAATCAGAAAGTGATCTTTCTGTGAACTCCCTGAATAATGAATTGACTCGTTCTCCGCAAGCGGCTGCCGGCGATAGCTCAATGCCGGATCTTGATTTTGAAGTCGATTTAAATGATGACGAACTGTTTGATTCATTCGCCAGAGTCAGTGATGAAATGAAACACACAGAGGCGCTGTTAGCGAGTGACATGGCTGATATAGGTGACTTGAAAACCGATGATGATTCAAAAGCGTCTTCTTTTGAAGGCGATAATATGACGGTTGATGAGGCACTTGCGGCTTTAGATAATGAAATTGATACCGACATTAAAGCTGAAAAAGTATCAGATGACGATTTAAGCAGTTTCCAGAAAGAAAACGGTTACATTGATATTGATAAACTGCTAAATGAGTCATCGGAAGATTCGAGTGATGCTGATCCGTACCAAGATGTTGACGTAAATTTTGGCGAATCCTCGGATTTGAACAGTTTGTTTGAAAGTAATCCGATGACTGACGTCGATGATGCGGAAAATTCTGTCAACGCTAAGTTAGATTTAGCCCGTGCTTATATCGAAATTGACGATAAAGACAGCGCTAAGGCGTTATTAGAAGAGATTCAAGTTGACGGCAATGACAGACAACAATCCGAAGCATCCGAGTTATTGAATTCAATCAGTTAATAAACCGCTATTTAAAATTAAAAGCCTCGCGAATCGCGGGGCTTTTGTGTGTACGCCGGTAATAACCGCGACACGCTCTCACCGTCTCGCTGTAAGCCGAAAATAAACGACAACAACAGGCAAGTTATTATCCTAACATATAACATATAACAACCAGCACTGAAGCCGGATATAAAATAGGTTAGCCTTTGTTAAGATTTGTTTTTATTCGTCAGCATCTCTGATGAAAACGTATGCTTATTTTATCTCCGGTTATATTAGTGGCATAATCGTTCACATTTCTTATCAGTATGTTTTGTTACCCTATGATCATCCGGCAACAATTAAAACAACTATGTCAAATTGCCATTGAAGCAGGCGCTTCGATAATGGAAATTTATCAAAATAAAGCTGTCCGGGTCATACAAAAAAGTGATGAGACACCGGTTACCGCGGCTGACATCGCCGCGCATAAAATTATCGCTGAGGGATTACAATCTTTAGAACTTGATTATCCGGTCTTATCCGAGGAAGGTTCGCTGACTCCCTGGGAAGTAAGACAAAAATGGCATCGATATTGGCTGGTTGATCCTTTGGACGGAACTAAAGAGTTTATTAACCGAAATGGTGAGTTTACGGTTAACATCGCACTGATTGAAAACGGAAAGCCTGCGGCGGGAGTGGTGTACGCGCCGGCGCTGGATAAATGCTATTTTGGTGCTGAAAGCCTCGGTGCCTGGTGTCAGGACAACGGAAACACATTCTCTCTTCCTCATAAAAACGCGGCTCTTTCTAAATTAACTGTTGTCGGCAGTCGTTCCCATAAAAGTCCTGAGATGGCGGATTATTTAGCTCAGTTCGATGACTATGAACTGGTTTTTGTCGGAAGTTCATTAAAATTTTGTATGTTAGCGGCCGGAGACGCGCATTTATACCCGCGTTTAGGGCCTACAAGTGAGTGGGATACCGCCGCGGGACAAGCCGTATTAATTGCCGCCGGCGGGCGTGTTAATCTGCTTAATTCGGATGAGCCGCTAAAATATAATCAGAAACAGGATATTCTTAACCCTCAGTTTCTGGCGTCGTCGAAAAATCGCAATATGGAGTAAATGAGTTAATGATGCATTTCGGTATTGATTTAGGCGGAACGAAGATTGAATTGATAGCTTTAGCCGAGGACGGTGAGGAGATACTCAGGAAACGAGTTCCCACGCCCAGAGTGTACCAGGGTACGCTTGCGGCGATAGCTGATCTGATTCATGAAGCGGAAGTTAACCTTGGTATAACCGCAAGCCTTGGTGTTGGTATTCCCGGTGTTATTTCCCCGTTCACGGGTTTGGTAAAAAATGCCAACTCCACCTGGATAAATGATCATCCGCTGGATAAGGACTTAAGCCGGTTACTGAATCGTGAAGTTCGGGTCGCGAATGACGCAAATTGCTTTGCGGTATCAGAGGCAACCGATGGTGCGGCCGCGGGTAAAGGGTTAGTATTTGGTATTATTCTTGGTACTGGTTGTGGCGGCGGTATCGCCGTTAACGGAAAAGTTCACGGTGGCGGTAATGGCATCGGCGGTGAGTGGGGACACAATCCGCTGCCTTGGATGACACCTGAAGAACATCAGTCTACAAGGTGTTTTTGCGGTAATCATGACTGCATCGAAACATACATCAGCGGTACTGGTTTTGTTAATGATTACAATAAATACGGCAAGCCGCTGGCGTCAGCGATTGAAGTCATGGAACGTTTTTACCGGGGTGAGCCCCTAGCGGCGGATGTTTTTGACCGTTATCTGGACAGATTGGCCCGCTCACTGGCTCACTTGATTAATATATTAGATCCGGATGCCGTGGTACTTGGCGGCGGCATGTCCAATGTCGATGAAATCTATCAGCTGCTTCCGGATCTCCTGCAAAGATATGTACTTGGCGGAGAGTGTAAGACGCCGATTCTCAAAAATAAATTCGGTTGTTCATCCGGGGTGCGAGGAGCGGCATGGCTCTGGGGCAGAGAACAAGGTTAACCAGGGATGTTTTTAGTAAAAAAAATCATTTCAAAGTTTTTAATGCCGCTGTCTTTGATTGCGATATTGATTATTTTGGCTTGGTTTTATATCAGCCGCCCTAAGTTAACCCGCGCAATTTTGTTAACGGCATTGCTGATGATTATTTTTCTGAGTACGCATTTATCGCATACTTATCTGGTCAGCCCGCTGGAAAACAGCTATCAAGTGAATAACCGGCCGATAACAGGAAAGTGCTATGTGATGATTCTGGGAAGCGGCCATAATGATAACACAACATTGCCCGCGACTCAGCAATTGTCAAATACGGCATTATCACGTTTAGTTGAAGGTATCAGGCAATTTAAACTCGGAAGCGACTGCAGTCTTATTGTCTCAGGTTATAATGGTTATTCAATTCGCGCCCATTCCGGGGTTTTAGCCGATGCCGCGGTTGAGTTAGGCATCCCCGAAGAGAAAATTATCCAATTTCCGTTCGCGAAAGATACTATCGAGGAAGCCTGTTACGCTAAATCAGTGTTAGATAACCGCCCGTTCAGGCTGGTGACGTCCGCGGCTCATATGAAACGGGTCATGCATATTTTTCAGGAGAAAGGCTTAAAACCAGAAGCCGCGCCTACAGACTTTGCTGTAACGGGAGAGTGGCGTGGTTTATCAGCGGATTATTTATTAAGCGCCCAAAAAGCAACGCATGAATACTTTGGCTTAGCGTGGATTTCAGTTAAAGGTTGGTTTGGTGAGCTCTGAAGTAACGATTTCTCCTAACGGCAATGAGAACGGCCAGTTATACACATTAGCCGGCGCTGTTGGTCTGCTGCTGGCGCTCATTTTGTTTATAAACGGCGGCTGGTTTGCGCAAGGGCTCATTTTATTTGCTTCGGGAGCCGTCAGTTTTATTCTGGGGATTGCCAAACAAATTGAACCTAAAGTCAGTTTTAAAATAAATGAGCGGGGAATCGTTTATTTTCATCGCCGGGGTAACGTGACGATTGACTGGCACAATATTCAGCGTATCGATGTTCCCGGGGTCGTGAGGGGGACATTTCGGCTGGATCTGCCATATGTTGGAGTAAAGCTGAAAGCCATAAACCCGGTTTTAGACAATATTTCGCCCCGGCTGGCTACCGGCTTATTGACCGAGCAGCGCTCTCTTTTAATGACGGCGGGCGCTCAGGCGGGCGGTGAAGAGGCGCTGGAGTCATACTTAAACCATGAATTTATGCCGCTGACGGTCAATGATGAACGTTATCGGGGGATTCTGGCGATGTTCGGCCGAAGATGTTTAATGCTTGATGAGCATCTGGGTTATCACTTGTACATACCCGAAGACTGTTTAGACCGGGAGCTGACAGATTTTGTGACCATGCTGAAAGCAATGAAGCAAGCTCAAATTCATTGAGCTTGTTCGATTGGCGTCACATTCTGAGAGGCTGGCTCTTCTACTTCTAACGCGTCACGCACGGGTTTAGCGCTGATGCGAGTTCCGACAAACTGACCGCCGTCGAAAATTTCAATACTGGTACTGTTTACCTCACCCTCAAAAATACCCGTCGCGGTAATAATGAGCTTTTCACAGAAAAGCTTACCCTTACACTTTCCTGAAATTTTAATTTCCTTGCAGCTGACCTCGCCGTCGATAATGCCGTCAAGTTCAATGATAACATTGCTGTTCGATGAAATGTTACCGACAGCATATCCGCCGATGAGGGCGTCACCGGAAAAAATCGTCTCTCCGGTAATCTTAGTGCCTTTTGCGATGTAGGTTAACTCAGAAAATGAGTTCTTTTTTCCAAACATAATTCTGCTTTATTTCTGGACAGGTAGCCAGATACTACCCTGCTCCGTTCGATTGTTCAATTAATAAAGCAAAACGACCCTATGTTGTCATTTCTAAAGCCAGGACTTCGAAATAAACGTAATTGACGCGTCCGGACAAGGTTCAAGGCGGGCTTGCGGCCGGTACAAAGGTCAAAATTAATTTACCGGCATACACAACTTGCGTTACTTTGTTCAGAGTGACTAAAAAACCCGCCGCACCCTGATACCGGCAATGTTAAGCGGTAACAAACCGGGAAGTGATTATGGGACAGTCCTTAAAGTTCTCAGATGCGGTTGAGGTGTTATAAATATATCACCTTGTAAAAATTTCTTTACGAAATCTGTTTCATTTCAAAAGACAATAAAAAGTGATCCGGTTAACAAAAAATCGGGAATAGCACAGTATTGAAACATGAGGCATTGATAAAAGAAGAACACAGCAATGAAAGTTACAAAATACGTTTCCCGCTCGCCTGACGCGTTCGGTTTTATTCATTATCCGGATGAAGAACACCAAGTGTGGCGTGAGTTGTATGCCCGCCAGGAAGTTAACTTGCCGGGCAGGGCCTGTAAAGAATACCTTGATGGTATTGCCGCGCTGAATATGCCGAAGGACAGAATCCCTCAGCTCGGCGAAATCGACAAAGTGCTTTTAGATACCACCGGCTGGAAAACCGCGGCAGTCCCCGCGCTGATTGGTTTCGGAAAGTTTTTTGAGCTGCTGGCAGCTAAGCGGTTTCCGGTAGCGACATTCATCAGAACCCGGGAAGAATTTGATTATTTGCAAGAACCGGATATTTTTCATGAAATCTTCGGTCATTGCCCGATGCTGACGAATCCGTCTTTCGCGCGTTTTTCTCATGTCTACGGACAACTTGGATTAGCCGCCTCAAAAGAAGAGCGAGTATTTTTAGCGCGTATGTACTGGTTTACGGTTGAGTTCGGCCTGATGAAGTCAAAAGCTGATGATTTTGAGATTTACGGCGGAGGCATTTTGAGCTCGCCGGGCGAGACCATGTATGCGCTGAGTGATAGACCTGAGCATCAAAAATTTGATTTACTCGATGTGCTGAGAACACCATATCGCATCGATATCATGCAACCGATTTATTATGTGATTGAGAGTTTAGATTTTCTGGATGAAATCACCAAAATGGACATTATGGGAACCGTTGCCAAAGCACGAGAGCTCGGCTTGTTTGTACCAAAATTTGAGCCTAAGGCAAAAGCCGGTTAAGTACTTTTATAACAAATCAGTGAAGGAAATAAAAATGTCTGAATTATCTGAAATGAAATGTGTATCTTGCCACGGTGACGCGCCAAAGGTAACTGAAACTGAGTTAGCGGAGCTGATTCGAATGGTGCCTGACTGGCATGTCGAAGTCCGTGACGGCATTATGCAACTTGAACGTGTGTTTAAATTCAAGAATTTTAAACAAGCTATCGCTTTTACCAATAAAGTCGGTGATATGGCGGAAGGTGAGGGTCATCATCCGGGTTTACTTACGGAGTGGGGAAAAGTAACCGTGACCTGGTGGTCTCATTCCGTTAAGGGGCTGCATAAAAACGATTTTATTTGCGCGTCGAAGACTGATCAGTTGATCGGGTAAGTCCGCCCCAAAGAAATTGTTAATTAAATCAATTTAATCAGTGTGTTAGTTCGTCAGGGCACTGATTATTTTTTTTATAAAACAAAATATCTGTAAACGGGACTTGCCACCAAGACGATAACACACTACCGTATAGGCATTTTTTAGCGTCAGGACTCTTTTCATCCGCGCTTTCAGCGGAAAAGAAAGTGAGTTAAGAGTTACCCGAATAGTGTAAGGGAATATCAAGCTATGCGCCTGGAAATCAGCTGTCATGATCGTGTGGGTCTTGCCAAAGACATTCTGGAAGTTTTAGAGCGTTACGGAATTAACCTTCTGGCAATCGATGCCAGTAATTTTGGTTTTATTTTTTTACAGTTCGCCGAAGTAGGTTTTGAAACCTTAAGTGAGTTAATGCCCCAGCTAAGGAAGGTTGAGGGCGTTACTGATGTTCGGACCGTCTCCTTTATGCCTTCAGAGCAAAAGCATTACGCCTTAAAAACCCTGCTGACCACGCTTCCGGATCTTGTTTTTTCAATTGACATCAAATCCAGAGTACGAATCGTTAATGAGTCGGCGCTAATGGTGCTTGAATCTGATGAAAAAACCGTCACAGGTGAGCCGCTAAATAATTGGATTAACGGTTTTAGTTTCAGCCGATGGCTTTCAGAGCCTGAGGTGTCGGCTCAGGCCGCCAGAGTTCAGATCGGACAAAGTGACTACCTCGCCGAAATGCTGCCTATTTTCTTACCGAATGAAGATGTTGACGCTCAAGAGGAATCTGTGCTTGTCGGAGCCGTTATATCACTAAAATCAGCGGCACGGGTGGGTAAGCAATTTAACGCGCTTCAAAATCAGATCACCGGCTTTGACTCTGTGCTGGCGGTCAGCGAGAAAATGAAATCGGTTTTGAAAGCGGCCCAACGCATGGCTCAATTAGACGCGCCATTGTTAATTACCGGTGAAACAGGAACCGGTAAGGAATTGATGGCAAAGGCGAGTCACGATGCCAGCATGAGAAGAGAGCAGCCTTTTATCGCTGTTAACTGCGCCGTTTTGCCCGATAGTGTCGCTGAAGAAGAACTGTTCGGTTTGTGTGAGCAGGGTAAAACCGTCAAGCGCGGTTATATTGATGAAGCCGGAGGCGGAACCTTGTTCTTTGATGAGGTTGCTGAAATGTCAGCGGCCGCACAAGTTAAGCTGCTCAGAGTATTGCAAGACGGGTCTTTCCGTAGAGTTGGTGGTCATAAGCAAATCCGAGCTGATATTCGTGTCATCTGCTCCACTCAGGAAAATTTAGCTGAGCTTTGTCAGGCAGGCCGGTTCAGGGAAGATCTTTACTACCGGATTAATGTCTTAAGCTGTCACATTCCGTCTTTAAGAGAGCGCAAGCCGGATATCATTCCGCTTACTGAAATGTTCCTTGAGCATTACAGCCTTCAGCTTTCCAGCCCGACTCGCAGGATTTCGGCTCATTGCAAAGACGTATTATTAAAATACGCGTGGCCGGGTAATGTGAGACAATTGAAAAATGCCGTTTTCCGGGCGGTTTCCATGCACGGCGGCGGCAATGAACTTGAGGTTGAACAATTAAAACTGCCGTCTTACGCCGAAGGTTTTGGTTATTTTGATAATGAGTTTGAAGGCAGCCTGGACGATGCTATGAAGCAATTTGAGGCCGGCCTGTTACGCCGGCTTTATCCCGCTTATCCGAGCACTCGACAGTTAGCCAGAAAGCTGGGTGTCTCCCATACCGCGATCGCTAACAAACTTCGTGATTATAAAATCACTAAAAAGAAGTAATTGGCAAAATTCATTTACGAAATTCTCTGAAAAAGCAAGGGTGTGATATCGTTGGCGCTATTTCTTTTTATCACTGTTTGCGGTACATCTGTTGTCCGCGAAGAATTCAGGAGTTCCGATGAAATTAGCAACCTATGAAAATGGCCGTCGTGATGGTCAACTTATGTTAGTAAGCCGAGACTTAACTCAAGCTGTAGCGGTTCCGGCCGTTGCGCAGACCATGCAACAGTTAATGGATTCATGGAATTTATTACGGCCGCAATTACAAGAATTGTACGAAGCGCTTAATGAAGGCCAAATTGATAATGCTGAAGCGTTTGACGAAAGCAAATGTCTTTCGCCGCTTCCGCGTGCTTATCAATGGGCGGATGGCAGCGCTTATGTGAATCACGTAGAGCTGGTCCGTAAAGCCCGCGGCGCTGAGATTCCGGCATCATTTTGGACAGATCCGCTCGTTTATCAAGGCGGCTCGGATAGTTTTATCGCGCCTAAAGCAGATATTCCATTAGGCAGTGAAGATTGGGGGATTGATTTCGAATCTGAGATCGCCGTAATCACTGATGACGTGCCAATGGGGGTATCAGCTGATAATGCCGCTCAACACATAAAATTATTGATGCTCGTTAACGATGTGTCTTTAAGAAACTTAATTCCTGCCGAATTAGCGAAAGGTTTTGGTTTCTTCCAATCTAAGCCGTCAAGCAGTTTCTCTCCCGTGGCGATTACACCAGACGAGTTAGGTGACAAGTGGCAAGACAACAAAGTACACCTGCCTTTGATTACTCATTTAAATGATGAACTTTTCGGGCAGCCTAATGCTGGTGTAGATATGACGTTTAACTTTGCGCAGCTGGTGTCTCATGTCGCTAAGTCGCGCCCGATGGGAGCGGGGGCGATTGTCGGTTCTGGTACTATTTCAAACTATGACCGTAGTGCAGGTTCAAGCTGTTTAGCTGAAAAGCGTATGCTAGAAACCATCGCTGACGGTAAGCCTAGTACCTCATTTATGAAGTTTGGTGACAAAGTCCGAATTGAAATGAATGATGAGCAAGGTAACAGCATTTTCGGCACCATTGATCAGACAGTTGTTGAATATAAAGCTTAAGCCCATCGGATAGTTAATTTCACAAACGGGGCTGATAAGCCCGTTTTTTGTTTGCCCAGCGAAGCTGGCAAACCCGACAGATTGAAAGAAGTCTGTATCACCCTGACTGAGGGGGAAGATAATCTGAATGGCAAGGGCGTTGTTGGCTAACGGCAGGGTCTGAAGGAAGCCATAGGAAGTCAGAGGTACACAGCGAAAGCGAACCTGATTCGGCAAGGTAGAGAGGTAAGCGTGCGAACTAGCGCAACGCCATATACTCAGTCAGCTCTATCATGTGATTGAGGGTGGAATTTCTAACAGGGAGCCAGTGCAGTAACCGGGGAAGCCTGACACCAAATCTGGAATCAACCAGAAACTTTTATACAAGAGGAAACTCAAGATAAAAGTTGGTGCGAGGTGGCAGATGAGCCCGCAGTAGTGAGTAAAATCCAGCCGATGAAAGCCGGTAATGGTGCGGAGGGTAAAACTGGATTGACCAATGATGTAGTTCATTGGCGGCATCAATAGCCAAAAGCCTTGATGTCGGCGAAGGGGCGAAGCTTAATTGAAGCTTGTGATGGACAGGATTTTTTTTTCACAGGTATAGAAAATCACTTTAGCGAGTGAGGTAATTCCGACCGGAGCCACCAGGAATAATGGCTCTGGAGACAGAAACCGTACATGGGAGTAATTCAGTTAATATCAAAGTATATTGCCAAGTGCCAGAAGGCTTTGACGCTGAATGAAATATACCAACTGATGAAAACATGAAACTGAACCCAAACAACGCACGCAGAGGAGTCAATGAGAGTTCATTACAGCCTGTACGGTCGCTTACTCAATTAAGGAAGCACCGTACGACGGATTTAAGAAAGTTTGGAGAGCCAAAGGCGCCGCTGGTATAGATGAGCAGAGCTTAGAGCAATTCGCTTCAAATCTGAGCAATGAACCTGATAAACTTCTTATCGAACTTAAAACCAGGCAATACCGACCTTCAGCCGTCAAACGGGTAGAAATCCCGAAAGATGACGGCGGAGTGAGAAAGCCTGGTATACCAACAGTTCGAGACCGAATCGTACAACAGTGCCTAAACGATATACTGAGTCCGATATTTGAAGAGCAGTTCCATCCGTCAAGCTATGGATACCGACCTAATAGAAGCTGTCACGATGCCATTAATAAAGCCACGATGTTTATTCGTCAATATGATTTAAAACATGTGGTGGATATGGATTTATCCAAATGCTTTGACTTACTCGACCAAGAGTTAATCTTATCGGGCATAAGCAAAAGGGTAAAAGATGGCAGCATCTTAAAGTTGATAAAATTGTTTCTTGAAAGTGGAGTCATTGCAGAAGGCAACTGGCAAGCAACAGTAACAGGAAGTCCGCAAGGCGGGGTGATCAGTCCGCTGATAGCGAACATCTGCCTTGATGCCTTTGACCGAGAGATGAAACGTCGAAACCATCGACTGGTCAGGTATGCCGACGATATCCTGATATTGTGTCGCAGCCGCAAAGGTGCGGAAAACGCCTTGAAGCAAGCGACAAAGCTACTCGAAAAAGACTTAAAGTTGACGGTAAATCGAAGTAAAACCCATATTACGCATAGTGATGATGGGGTAAAGTTTCTCGGAGTAGAGATTGGCAGCAAATACACGACCATCCAATCCAGGAAGCTGAATAGCTTCAAAGCGCGGCTAAAAGCTCTCACTAAGCGCAATGGTGGCAAGCCACTGCAACGAGTGATACAAGAGTTAAATCCGAAATTAAGAGGGTTTAGTCAATACTTTCGAATAGCGGATGTTGGTAGTGAATTCAAGAAACTAGCCACATGGCTAAGACGAAGACTGAGAAGTATTCAACTCCGACTATGGAAAAAACCGAAAAGGTTACATAGGAGACTGAAGCAGCTTGGCTTTAAGCCACCATTTAAGTATATCCATATGAGACGGTGGAAGAACTCAAAGAGTCCGCTAGCTCACTATTCGATGCCGAATAAATGGTTTACAGAGATGGGGCTATACAGTCTTGAAGAAGTACGGACGGGCTATGTGCTCAGTACAAAATAATAGAGTACAAATAAAATTAAGCAGGAGCCGTATACGAGACCCGTACGTACGGTTCTGTGAGAGGGATGGGGCATTAACGCCTCACCCTACTCGATTAGGAGAAAATCATGAAATTATATGGTTATTGGCGTTCAAGCGCGGCTTATCGAGTTCGCATCGCTCTAAATTTAAAAGGATTAGATGCGGAGCATATTTCCGTTCATTTGGTAAAAGACGGTGGTCAGCAGCATCACGCTGAATATGTTTCATTAAACCCGCAAGAACTTGTACCGACTTTCGTCACTGAATCAGACGGTAAAGAAGTTAAGTTAACTCAATCATTAGCGATCATCGATTTTCTTGATGAAAAATATCCTCAATCGCCGTTGCTGCCTACTTCTAGTGTTGACAGAGCGATTGTTAAAAGTATGGCTCTGCTGGTGGCATGCGATGTTCACCCGCTTAATAACTTGAGTATTCTGCAATATCTGACCGATGAGTTGAACGTAGAGGATGCAGACAAAACCGCTTGGTATCACCACTGGATCATAAAAGGATTTACGGCTGTAGAAAAAATGCTTGAGCGGCACTGTGGTAAATATTGCTTTGGCGATACAATTTCTCTAGCCGATTTGTGCTTAATTCCTCAGGTTTATAACGCGCGTCGATTCAAACTACCTTTGGATAACTTCCCGAATATTCAGCGTATCTGGAATGAGTGCAATCAGCTTGAAGCCTTCAAAAATGCATTACCTGAAAATCAGCATGATGCTGTTTAATATGTTACGAGCATTTACAGGGAGGCTTGTGTGAAAAATCTTAACCTGAAGGCAGGGAATGAGTTCACCTTCTGTGAGTTACAATAATCGGCAAGGTTTAATTATTAAAGGCTTAGATTATTATGACTGCGGTAAGCGCCGCTAGAGAGCCTTTCAATTGGCGTGATAATTCTCAAAAGCACACAGAGATGCCACCGCCTTGAATGGACAATATTTTAAGGTTATTCGTGAGAGTGATTTTAAAGAATTAATTCAGTTGTATTCATTTCACGAAACCAATAAGTCAATGCAAAACCGATTATCTTCGTTGAATAATACCTGGGATATATACCCGTGATCATTCAAGATGCGATTTTTTCAAACAAAGGCTTGCAATTTTCTGTAATGAGATCATCATAGCAACATGATTGAAATATCCTTAACCAAAGAAGAAAAACATTCTCTGGAATCACGACATAAATCGTCAAGTGATAGCCGTGAATGTGACCGAATTAAAGTTGTTCTGTTACGTTCAGAAGGCTGGTCTTATTCTTTAATTGCTCAAGCGTTACGGATAGATAAAACAACAGTCAAACGTCATTTTGATGACTATCAATCTCAAGAAAAACTGAAACCCGAAAATGGCGGTTCAGTCAGTCGGCTCACTCCAGAGCAAACCGAGTTTTTGATAGCCCATTTAACAAAATTCACTTTCGCTCATACACATCAAATTGTGAGTTATATTGATGAAACCTTTGGTGTGAAATTTACGGTTGCAGGGTTAAACAAATGGCTGCATCGCAATGGCTTCAGTTACAAAAAGCCTAATGGTGTTCCCCATAAATTTGATGAGCAAAAGCAAGCCGAATTTAAAGAAAAATACGAGACATTAAAGGCCGAAAAGCCTGATAATGAGCCAATTTATTTACGGACGCTGTCCATCCTACCATGGCAACAAAGCTGTCTTACGGTTGGATAAAAAGAGGTGAAGATAAGCTGATTAACACCACAGGCAGCCGTACTCGTTTGAATATTATTGGTGGCATTCAGCTGGGGAAGTCGGCTGAAACTGTGACAGCTCAATATGAGCGCGTCAACCAAGAATCTGTTGTGGATTTTTCAGTAAAACTGAAAGCTCAACATTCTAAAGCTGAGCGTATTCACCTCATCTTAGATGGTGCTGCTTATCACCGAGCAGGCAGCGTAAAAGAAAAAGCAAAGGAGCTGAAAATCGAGCTTCATTACTTACCACCATACAGTCCGAATTTATACCCGTGATCATTCAAGATGCGATTTTTTCAAACAAAGGCTTGCAATTTTCTGTAATGAGATCATCATAGCAACATGATTGAAATATCCTTAACCAAAGAAGAAAAACATTCTCTGGAATCACGACATAAATCGTCAAGTGATAGCCGTGAATGTGACCGAATTAAAGTTGTTCTGTTACGTTCAGAAGGCTGGTCTTATTCTTTAATTGCTCAAGCGTTACGGATAGATAAAACAACAGTCAAACGTCATTTTGATGACTATCAATCTCAAGAAAAACTGAAACCCGAAAATGGCGGTTCAGTCAGTCGGCTCACTCCAGAGCAAACCGAGTTTTTGATAGCCCATTTAACAAAATTCACTTTCGCTCATACACATCAAATTGTGAGTTATATTGATGAAACCTTTGGTGTGAAATTTACGGTTGCAGGGTTAAACAAATGGCTGCATCGCAATGGCTTCAGTTACAAAAAGCCTAAGGGTGTTCCCCATAAATTTGATGAGCAAAAGCAAGCCGAATTTAAAGAAAAATACGAGACATTAAAGGCCGAAAAGCCTGATAATGAGCCAATTGTATTTATGGACGCTGTCCATCCTACCATGGCAACAAAGCTGTCTTACGGTTGGATAAAAAGAGGTGAAGATAAGCTGATTAACACCACAGGCAGCCGTACTCGCTTGAATATTATTGGTGGCATTCAGCTGGGGAAGTTGGCTGAAACTGTGACAGCCCAATATGAGCGCGTCAACCAAGAATCTGTTGTGGATTTTTTAGTAAAACTGAAAGCTCAACATTCTAAAGCTGAGCGTATTCACCTCATCTTAGATGGTGCTGCTTATCACCGAGCAGGCAGCGTAAAAGAAAAAGCAAAGGAGCTGAAAATCGAGCTTCATTACTTACCACCATACAGTCCGAATTTAAACCCAATTGAGCGGCTCTGGAAAGTAATGAATGAGCATGTGAGAAATAATGAATATTTTGCTTCAGCCAAAGAATTCCGAAAACGGATAAATCATTTTTTCGATGTCAAACTTCCAGAAATCGCGGATACTTTAACGAGTAGGATTACTGACAACTTTCAAACGCTCACATCTGCAACTTGAATTTGCTTGGGTATAACCCCAATTGAGCGGCTCTGGAAAGTAATGAATGAGCATGTGAGAAATAATGAATATTTTGCTTCAGCCAAAGAATTCCGAAAACGGATAAATCATTTTTTCGATGTCAAACTTCCAGAAATCGCGGATACTTTAACGAGTAGGATTACTGACAACTTTCAAACGCTCACATCTGCAACTTGAATTTGCTTGGGTATATACGGGCAAAAACAGCCCTTAAAGCTAAGCTGGAATCCCCAGGTACAGAGTCATATTGCGCAGGCCTTGACGGTGAGTTAAACGAGTTAAAAGAACACAATATTAATACTGGGCGGTTTACTGACTTAGAGTCTCTTACAAAATACTTAGCCAGAGATTTCGCGGCCTGTGTCGATCGCACTACGCAGAGTCATGAACTTAATGAACTTGTTGATCAAAACAAGGTGCCGAATGAACAACAGCTGAATCAATTGAGCTTAAGATATTTTCCTCGCTTGCAACCGCAATCGAAAGATAAGATCTTGCCTTATACAAGAAAAAAAACGGATTTTAGAGTCACGAAAGCGGTTAATGAGAGAGTTATTCCGGATTACTTATAATGCTTCGGGAACCGCCCGAAAATGAGCCGAAAACTCCGTTTTGCAGCCTGATGTATGGATACTCTTCTGAAAGACTGTCGGTATTACCGCGCGAGATCGCCTTGCAGAGTACTTAATTTGAACGCCGAAAATATCGAAAAACTTATAGTCAGGTACTTAGTCGGTACTTCGGTACTGGCTTACTTCCCCCACAAAGCCAGGCGATAGTGTCCTCTGTAAAACAAAAAGCAGGCTGTGATCACCGAAATTCCGGCGCACACCAGGGTGTAATCGACTTTAACTAAGAGTAATAGAGTGCCGACCGCCGCGGCGATTAAGTTACCCAAACAGAAGGTCGTTACCATCATCCCCATTAAACTGCCCTGAGCTTTATTTTCATAAGCTGTGGAAATATAACTGGTAAGAAAACCGTTATAGATTGCCACGCCCACACCAATTAGCGCGAAGGAAAGCCAGAAAAGCTCATGCTCGATAAATGGCATAATCAGCAATCCCAGAGCAACAAAGGTCATACCCAATAAGCTGCCTTTAGCGGTGGTAACTCGGGTCTGCAATTTAGGGTTTAATATAGTGGCCTGAATGATCATGCAGCTGGTAATGAACACCGTCGCCCAGCCGATAGCCGCAGGGTCATAAGCTAGTTTTTTAACTAACCAGACAGGGTAAAACTCATAGTAAATATTAATGCCGAGCATCAGCAAAAAGTACAATAAAAAAAATCGTCGCAGAGGCGCCTCTTTGAGTAAAACCAAGCTTGAGCTTTTTTCAGCATTTTCAACAGTCCTGTTGAGACTTTCCGGCAGTAAAAAACAGCAGCAGAGTGCCGCTGATATACAGGCGAATGCGGCCCACAGGAATACCACTTCAATACCCTGCGAAGCCAATTGGCCGCCGGCTAACGGACCGATTAGATAACCGCCAAAGCCCATCGCGCTTACCCAGGATAAACTTTTTGTTTTATCGATTGCCGGATGTAAGTCAGTCGCGATAGCGCGGGCCACAGCAATATTGCCTTCAAGCAGACCGGTGATAAACCTCGCCATGCAAAATAGCAAGAAGTTACCCTCATGAACTGACCAAGCGGTTAATAAGTAGCTCAATGTGCTGCCGAGCATGGTCAGGGTTAACACTTTTTTTCGGCCTTTTCTGTCTGAAAGGGCGCCGATAAAGCTCGAACCAATGATCACGCCTGAAGGGTAGATGCCAATCACAATACCGAATAATAATTCTTTTGGCAGCGACATAAAGTGAGTCAGCGTGCTGGTGCCCTGCTCGAATAACGGAGCAAGTAAAGGATACGGCAGGGCGATTCCCGCGGCACTGAGTAAGGTTACAAGCAGGGTTACCGCTAATATCTTATTGGCTTGAGTATTAATTTCACTGGTCATTGTTAGTTGTTGTTTTTAAGTCTGAATAAACATCTTACGATAAAAAAATAATAAGTAAATTAAAATGCTTACAAATTATATTAAATTTAATTTAACCTTAAGGCAGAAATACTGATGCGATTATAAAAATTAACAATAAATGACATAATCAGTAACAATTGAAAGCGATTACGCACACAAAAATTTGATTATCATAGAGCCCGAGTAACTGTAGCTGAAACTCACAATGGAAAGTGAGTTAATCACGGAAATAAAAACAACCCGACAGGGAAAGCCTGAGAGGAAGTAAGTGTGGCAACAAAAAAACAAATCATTCTGCCGATGGTCGTATTGGCATCCGCTGTCGCGATCGCAATGGTATTCGCGTCATTAAAGAAACCGCCGGCAGAAAAGCCCGAAGCGGATAACCGCCCTGTGGTGACCGTCGAAGAAATCAAGCCGGTGGAATACACTCACACTATTAACTCTTACGGCGTGGTGACGGGTAAGTATGAAACCCAGCTTGTCGCCCAGGTTTCAGGGCAGATTTTACATATCTCAGACGCCTTTGTCCGCGGCGGCTTTGTTCGTGAGGGAGATGTGCTGGCGAAAATTGATCCGAGTGACTATGAGGCGGCGTTAACCGAAGCCGAAGCCTCGGTTGCCGATGCTCAGGCGGCGTTAATTCAAGAAAAAGCTCAGGGTAAAGTAGCGCAAAGGGAATGGTCTCAAATCACTCAAGGCACACCAACAGCTTTAAGCTTAAGAAAGCCACAGTTAGCTCAGGAAATCGCTCGATTAAAATCAGCACAAGCCAATTTGAAAAGAGCCAAAAGAAATGTCGAGCGTACCGTTATTCGGGCGCCCTATGACGCTCTGATTGAAGCGCGCGATATCGGTTTAGGTTCTTACGTCAATACGGGGACGCCGTTAGGCATGATGATCAGTGTGACTACCGCTGAGGTGAGACTTCCTGTCGCCGATAAAGAGCTGGCTTATCTCAAAGACTCCGGCGAAAACGCCGAGGTTCAGATTCAGACTTCTCTGGCGGGTAAAACACGGTTATGGGCCGGAAAAATCATTCGCTCTGAAGGAGTGGTAGACAGAAATAGCCGCATGACGTATCTCGTCGCTCAAATTATCGACCCGTACGGTATTAGCTCAGATAAACCGGCGCTCAAATTCGGCTCATATGTCACCGCGTCGATTCAGGGGCAGCAAGCGGAGCGGGTGGCTGTTGTTCCCCGTCATCTTATTGTTGAAGGCCGAGTTGCCGTGCTCGGTGATGACAAGTTACTGAAATTAAAACCCGTCTCCATTCTTCGTGAGTCAGGCAAGCAAGCCGTTATTTCCGAGGGCTTACAAGCGGGAGATAAGCTGATTGTCTCTGCGCTGGATTATCCGGTTGAAGGTATGGCGCTGGCACTTCCTGAAGATAAAAAGAAAGCAAAACAAGCTCCGGAAGATAACTCACAAGCCACTGAGCAGGAGTAAGGAAGCTAAATGATAGACACACATAAAGGACTTATTGCCTGGTTTGCCCGCAATCCGGTTGCGGCTAATCTGTTAATGATAATTATCATAGTCGGCGGCTTATTGACCGCCGGTACCATCCGCAAGCAGTTTTTCCCCGCGGTAGAAACGAACTGGCTGTCATTCAGTGCCGGATACCCCGGCGCGGCGCCGCAGGAAGTGGAAGAGGGGATCACCATTAAGGTCGAGGAAGCGTTAGAGTCCGTTCAGGGTTTACGCCGGGTTATCACTTACTCTAACCGCGGCAGCTCTAATGGCTGGATCCGGGTCGAGGACAACTATGATCCTCAAGTTGTTCTGGAGGAGGTCAAATCCGCCGTTGATTCGATTTCAAGTTTTCCGGCGACCATGGAGCAGCTGAGGATCCAGAGGGAAAAATACACTCAGGAAGTCATGTATATCAGTCTCTATGGTGATCTTACTTCAAAACAGCTTAAAGAAATCGGAGAAAAGATCCATGATGAAATCCTGCAACTGCCGTTAGTGAATATCTCGAACTTTTATAGCGGCTTAGGTTATGAAATTTCAGTTGAAGTGAGTAAAGACAAGCTCAGAGAATACGGTTTAAGCTTCAATGACGTTTCTGATGCCATCAGAAATTATTCACAAAACATGTCAGCGGGGCAGATCCGCACTGAAAACGGTTACATCAATCTCAGGGTAGAAAATCAGTCCTATTCAGGGCATGAGTTTGAAAAAATCCCGGTCATTACTTTAGTTGACGGAACTCATATTAAATTAGGTGATATCGCCGACATCAATGATGATTTTGAAGAGGGCATTCGTTATTCAAAATTCAACGGCAAAAATGCGGTAACTTTTTCAGTCGGGGCGTCGGCGGATCAATCTATTACCGATGTGGCAAAAGTCGTGCGTCAGTATTTAGATAAAAAGCAGCGGCAGTTACCTCAAACTGTCAAAATTGAACCTTGGGTCGATATGACCTACTACCTGCAGGGTCGTTTAGATTTGATGTTAGACAGCATGAAGTCCGGTGCGATTTTGGTTTTCTTAATGCTGGCGTTATTCCTGCGGGTTCGTCTAGCTTTTTGGGTGATGATGGGCTTGCCCGTGTGTTTCTTAGGTACGCTATTATTGCTGCCGTTAAGTATGATTGACGTGACCATCAATGTCATCAGCTTATTCGCTTTTATCTTGGTGCTGGGTATTGTCGTCGACGACGCCATTGTGATGGGGGAAAGCGTTCACGCGGAAACCGAAGAAAAAGGGCATTCGATTGATAACGTCATTCGCGGCGTGAAAAAAGTCGCCGTTCCGGCGACCTTCGGGGTATTAACTACCATTGCGGCATTTTTACCTATCACCCTAGATACCGGGCCGTCAGCGGCCTTCGGTCAGGCTATCGGCTTCGTGGTGATCCTGTGTTTGATTTTCTCGCTGATCGAATCCAAACTGATTTTACCGGCTCACCTGGCGAGAATGAAAGCTCCGAAAGTCATTAAGCCTGAATCAAAAAATCCGCTGGATTACTTACGTCTCGGGGTTAACTCGGTTCAAGGTAAAGTTGACCGTACACTAAAAAGTTTTATCAACAACCGTTATCTGCCTTTTTTAACCACGGCGGTTAAATATCGTTACGCGGTGATAATGGCGTTTATCGGCTTTCTGATTATTTGCGCGGGCTTATATCAAGGCGGATTTGTCCGCTTTATCGGTCAGCCTAAAGTTCCTCACGATTTTCCTCGTATCAGTTTAGAGATGAAAACCGATGCGTCAGATAAGGCAACATTAGCGGGGGCTTTGGCGATTCGTGATACATTATTAAAAATCGATCAGCAAATCGAACAAGAGTACGGACAAAAGACGCTGTCAGACCTGCAAGTCCGCTTGAATGGCAGAACTGATGCTGAAATCAGCACCAAATTAGTTGATCCTGAACTTCGGCCGATGGACACCTTTGCCGTGGCGGATTTATGGCGTAATGCATTTCCTGTTATCCCGGGAATGAAGTCATTAACCGTCCGGGACAGCCTTGGCGGCGGCGGTCGTGACGATGGTGACATTTCCTTCCGATTAGAAGGAAAAGATGAGCAACAGTTGGTGGCAGCGGCCAAAGAGTTAAAAGCCAAACTGAACAGCTTAAAAGGGGTCGGAGACGTCAACGACAGTCGCCAAAACAGCACCAAAGAGATTCAGTTTGAGTTAAAACCGCAGGCTTATGCTTTAGGGTTAACTTTGCGTGACGTGGCATCGCAGGCCGGTTATAGTTTTTACGGCCTTGAAGCGCAACGTATTCTTCGTAACGGCGAAGAAATTAAGGTGATGGTGCGTTACCCGCAAGAGCAGCGAAACTCTATCGCTCAGGTATCTGATTTGCTGATTAAAACCGCATCAGGCGCTGAAGTGCCGTTATCTGAGGTGGCTGAGATTAAACTCACCGACGGCCTGGATCGCATCCGCCGGGAAAACGGTAACAGAACCATTAATGTCTGGGCATCAATCGACGCGGAGCAAGCTGAGCCGTTTAAAGTTGCTAGAGATATTCGAGATAACTTTATTCCGGAGCTTCTGGCTAAGTATCCGAGAGTGAAAAGCCAGTTATCGGGTAATATTCAGGAGCAGCTCGACAGTACCGGCACTCAGCTCAGAGACTTTATGATCTCTTTGCTTGTCATCTACAGCTTACTGGCGATTCCGCTTAAGTCATACTCACAACCCTTTATGATTATGTCGGTGATTCCGTTCGGCATTATCGGCTCAGTGCTCGGGCATATGATTCTGGGTATCGATTTAAGCGTACTGTCAATATTCGGGATTATTGCCGCCGCCGGCGTTGTGGTGAATGACTCACTGGTGATGGTGGATTATATTAATAATTCCAGAAAGCGGGGGACACCTTTAAAAACCGCCGTTATCGAAGCCGGCGGACGAAGATTCAGAGCTATCTTGCTGACATCGTTAACCACATTTATCGGTGTGACTCCGATTATTTTAGAAACCAGTATGCAGGCGAAAATGGTGATCCCGATGGCGGTGTCTCTCGGCTTCGGCGTTTTATTCGCGACAGTGGTGACTCTGGTCTTAGTCCCTTGTATTTACCTGATGATTGAGGATATCCGTTTGAAATTCAGAGGTTGGTTCGGTTGCGAACCGGCGGGCCGGCCGAAATGAATTGTCACTTCACTGAGTAAAGGAGGCTTCGGTCTCCTTTTTTTGTTTGCCCAGCGAAGCTGGCAAACCCGACAGATTGAAAGAAGTCTGTATCACCCTGACTGAGGGGAAGATAATCTGAATGGCAAGGGCGTTGTTGGCTAACGGCAGGGTCTGAAGGAAGCCATAGGAAGTTAGAGGTACACAGCGAAAGCGAACCTGATTCGGCAAGGTAGAGAGGTAAGCGTGCGAAATAGCGCAACGCCATATACTCAGTCAGCTCTATCATGTGATTGAGGGTGGAATTTCTAACAGGGAGCCAGTGCAGTAACTGGGGAAGCCTGACACCAAATCCGGAATCAACCAGAAACTTTTATACAAGAGGAAACTCAAGATAAAAGTTGGTGCGAGGTGGCAGATGAGCCCGTAGTAGTGAGTAAAATCCAGCCGATGAAAGCCAGTAAGGGATCTCGCAGTTAAGAATTTACCATTCTGGCAGGTAGTGTTTAGAAATCTGTGTCATTTCGGTAAAATGTCAAAAACAGGAATGACATAATGACTCAAAATTTCGATTTCAATAAAGCTTTAGAACAACTTCAATCAGGTAAAGGTTTAACTGGTGCGGATGGTGTTCTCACCCCTTTAATCAAACAACTAACAGAAGCAGCGCTTAAAGCAGAACTTGATCAACATTTAGACTCAGATCTTGAGCCCAATCGAAGAAATGGTTTTAGTAAAAAAACCGTTAAATCTTCAGTTGGCGAATTTGAGTTAGAAACGCCAAGAGACAGAGCCGGCAACTTTGAGCCTCAGCTTGTCAAAAAAAATCAAACTAAGCTCTCTGATGAAATTGATCGTAAGATTTTGTCAATGTTTTCAATGGGTATGAGTTATCGTGATATCAAATCTCATGTGGCTGATTTGTATGGTTTAGAGCTTTCAGAAGCCAGTTTGACGGCTGTGACCGATCAGCTTATTCCTCAGCTCAAAGAATGGCAGCAACGCAGTTTAGACGAGGTCTATCCAATTATTTGGCTGGATGCGATTCACTATAAAGTCAAAGACAATGGTCGCTATGTCAGTAAGGCTATTTACACGATTCTAGGCGTTAATCTCGAAGGTAAGAAAGAGTTACTTGGCCTGTATCTTTCAGAGTCAGAAGGTGCTAATTATTGGCTTTCGGTACTGACCGATCTTCATAATCGTGGTGTTAAGGATATCTTAATTGCTTGTGTTGACGGGTTAAACGGTTTTCCTGAAGCTATTGCCAGCATTTACCCGGAGACAGAAGTTCAGCTTTGCGTAATTCATCAGGTACGCAACTCAATGAAGTATGTGGCATCTAAGCATCAAAAGGCGTTTATGGCTGATTTAAAGCCGGTTTACAGAGCGACAAGTAAATCGGCTGCTGAAACGGCTTTAGATGAGCTGGAAAACAAATGGGGTAGCCAGTATCCAATCGTTATCGACTCTTGGCGCAGAAAGTGGGAGAACTTGTCCGTTTACTTCAAATATCCAGAATATGTACGTCGAGTGATTTACACGACCAATGCGATTGAAGCCGTACATCGCCAGTTTAGGAAACTCACCAAAACAAAAGGGGCATTTCCAAATGAAAACAGCTTGCTAAAATTGCTTTATGCGGGAATATTGAATGCCTCTAAAAAGTGGACAATGCCAGTCCAAAATTGGAGGCTAGCATTGTCACAATTTGCAATCCATTTTGAAGGCAGATTGGATAACGTATTAGAAATTTAGAATTTAGGCTGACACAGAATTTTGAACGCCCTCTTCTGGCATGATAAGTAGATCCCACTTAGGTAATTCACTATTTCGGATGATTTTATCTTCGACATCTTCTTTTTCACTTTTTGTTAGCTTGACTCCTTTTGAGTAAACCTTATCAATTAAATTGACAACTGGAGTCATAGCCTTCCAAGTCATTGTTTTCGTCCACTCCAGAACAGTATTCACTGAATTCAGTAATGTACCATTCCAATGCTTTTCTAAAGATGACCAAACCCGCTCAATTGGGTTATATTTGCTGTGATAAGGTGGGTAGTAAACGTTGTGAATCCTCAGTTTCGATCTTTCACTAAACTGTTTTAATCTAAAAAGATACTGAGTCCGGCATCCACTATTTTCTGGGCCATTATCTGAAAAAATAACCAGCTCCTCTACCTCTGGATGTTCGTCTTTAACTAAATTCCACCACCACTCTAAAGCGTCACAAATGAAGTCGCTGGTTTTACTTGAGTTACCATAAAACACATGAAGCTGGTCGTTTTCCAAGTTCAGTATTCCGAACGGGATAAGCTTATCTTTTACATCCATGTCGTGATCTAAAGCTTGCACCGCATCAATCCCTCCGGATTGACCGTGTCGAGAAAATTCACCCAAATTAACCGTGGCTTTGCAATCTATACTTATACGGATAACTTTTTTATTCCCTGCTGTTTCTTTTTTAATTTTATTTACATTTTTAAAGATGGCGTCTGTTTCAGGAATTTTTTTGTGGCCTGGTTTTTTGAACTCGCTTCAGTTTGTAACCGAGTCGATTCAAAATGTCATTAATCGTTCTTTCTTTTGGTAACTCTTCTGAATCCCAGCCTTTTTCCTCAATCAGCTTTTTACGAACACCTTTAGCTGTAATTCGAGTGTAAGCAAATGAATTTTTGAATTTTGGATCAGCTTGTGACTCTGGATCGACTAACGCCCGAATATCTACCTCCAGCTGAGGATTATTCTCCTCACTTCTATGCTTTCCTTCATAATGCCCAAAGCATTCAAACCCGGTTTCCAGCTCATGAAGCCCGAGTTCTACAGCTTTTCTCCCCCAGCCAAACTCCGTTTCCGTTAATCTAGGACTCCCACAGCAGAACGTTTTAGACACTTCAGCCATAAAGACTCTTTTTTCCATTCCGTGAAGTTTATTTGAGGCAAGTTTGATTATCCGTTTGGACTCGCTAGAAATGTAAATTGAAGTAGACATCTGGCAGCAAAATAAACGATTTTAAGAACTCAACTATACTATTGCGGTAAAATTTAAATCGCAACGTCCCTAATGGTGTGGAGGGTAAAACTGGATTGACCAGTGATGTAGTTCATTGGCGACATCAATAGCCAAAAGCCTTGATGTCGGCGAAGGGGTGAAGCTTAATTGAAGCTTGTGATGGACAGGATTTTTTTTCACAGGTATAGAAAATCACTTTAGCGAGTGAGGTAATTCCGACTGGAGCCACTAGGAATAATGGCTCTGGAAACAGAAACCGTACATGGGAGTAATTCAGTTAATATCAAAGTATATTGCCAAGTGTTAGAAGGCTTTGACGCTGAATGAAATATACCAACTGATGAAAACATGAAACTGAACCCAAACAACGCACACAGAGGAGTCAATGAGAGTTCATTACAGCCTGTACGGTCGCTTACTCAATAAGGAAGCACTGTACGACGGATTTAAGAAAGTTTGGAGAGCCAAAGGCGCTGCTGGTATAGATGAGCAGAGCTTAGAGCAATTCGCTTCAAATCTGAGCAATGAACTTGATAAACTTCTTATCGAACTTAAAACCAAGCAATACCGGCCTTCAGCCGTCAAACGGGCAGAAATCCCGAAAGATGACGGTGGAGTGAGAAAGCTTGGTATACCAACAGTTCGAGACCGAATCGTACAACAGTGCCTAAACGATATACTGAGTCCGATATTTGAAGAGCAGTTCCATCCGTCAAGCTATGGATATCGACCTAATAGAAGCTGTCACGATGCCATTAATAAAGCCACGATGTTTATTCGTCAATATGATTTAAAACATGTGGTGGATATGGATTTATCCAAATGCTTTGACTTACTCGACCAAGAGTTAATCTTATCGAGCATAAGCAAAAGGGTAAAAGATGGCAGCATCTTAAAGTTGATAAAATTGTTTCTTGAAAGTGGAGTCATTGTAGAAGGCAACTGGCAAGCAACAGTAACAGGAAGTCCGCAAGGCGGGGTGATCAGTCCGCTGATAGCGAACATCTACCTTGATGCCTTTGACCAAGAGATGAAACGTCGAAACCATCGACTGGTCAGGTATGCCGACGATATCCTGATATTGTGTCGCTTGAAGAAGTACGGACGGGCTATGTGCTCAGTACAAAATAATAGAGTACAAATAAAATTAAGCAGGAGCCGTATACGAGACCCGTACGTACGGTTCTGTGAGAGGGATGGGGCATTAACGCCTCACCCTACTCGATTTGCCCAGCGAAGCTGGCAAACCCGACAGATTGAAAGAAGTCTGTATCACCCTGACTGAGGGGAAGATAATCTGAATGGCAAGGGCGTTGTTGGCTAACGGCAGGGTCTGAAGGAAGCCATAGGAAGTTAGAGGTACACAGCGAAAGCGAACCTGATTCGGCAAGGTAGAGAGGTAAGCGTGCGAAATAGCGCAACGCCATATACTCAGTCAGCTCTATCATGTGATTGAGGGTGGAATTTCTAACAGGGAGCCAGTGCAGTAACTGGGGAAGCCTGACACCAAATCCGGAATCAACCAGAAACTTTTATACAAGAGGAAACTCAAGATAAAAGTTGGTGCGAGGTGGCAGATGAGCCCGTAGTAGTGAGTAAAATCCAGCCGATGAAAGCCAGTAATGGTGTGGAGGGTAAAACTGGATTGACCAGTGATGTAGTTCATTGGCGACATCAATAGCCAAAAGCCTTGATGTCGGCGAAGGGGTGAAGCTTAATTGAAGCTTGTGATGGACAGGATTTTTTTTTCACAGGTATAGAAAATCACTTTAGCGAGTGAGGTAATTCCGACTGGAGCCACTAGGAATAATGGCTCTGGAGACAGAAACCGTACATGGGAGTAATTCAGTTAATATCAAAGTATATTGCCAAGTGCTAGAAGGCTTTGACGCTGAATGAAATATACCAACTGATGAAAACATGAAACTGAACCCAAACAACGCACACAGAGGAGTCAATGAGAGTTCATTACAGCCTGTACGGTCGCTTACTCAATAAGGAAGCACTGTACGACGGATTTAAGAAAGTTTGGAGAGCCAAAGGCGCTGCTGGTATAGATGAGCAGGGCTTAGAGCAATTCGCTTCAAATCTGAGCAATGAACTTGATAAACTTCTTATCGAACTTAAAACCAAGCAATACCGGCCTTCAGCCGTCAAACGGGCAGAAATCCCGAAAGATGACGGTGGAGTGAGAAAGCTTGGTATACCAACAGTTCGAGACCGAATCGTACAACAGTGCCTAAACGATATACTGAGTCCGATATTTGAAGAGCAGTTCCATCCGTCAAGCTATGGATATCGACCTAATAGAAGCTGTCACGATGCCATTAATAAAGCCACGATGTTTATTCGTCAATATGATTTAAAACATGTGGTGGATATGGATTTATCCAAATGCTTTGACTTACTCGACCAAGAGTTAATCTTATCGAGCATAAGCAAAAGGGTAAAAGATGGCAGCATCTTAAAGTTGATAAAATTGTTTCTTGAAAGTGGAGTCATTGTAGAAGGCAACTGGCAAGCAACAGTAACAGGAAGTCCGCAAGGCGGGGTGATCAGTCCGCTGATAGCGAACATCTACCTTGATGCCTTTGACCAAGAGATGAAACGTCGAAACCATCGACTGGTCAGGTATGCCGACGATATCCTGATATTGTGTCGCAGCCGCAAAGGTGCAGAAAACGCCTTGAAGCAAGCGGCAAAGCTACTCGAAAAAGACTTAAAGTTGACGGTAAATCGAAGTAAAACCCATATTACGCATAGTGATGATGGGGTAAAGTTTCTCGGAGTAGAGATTGGCAGTAAATACACGACCATCCAATCCAAGAAGCTGAATAGCTTCGAAGCGCAGCTAAAAGCTCTCACTAAGCGCAATGGTGGCAAGCCACTGCAACGAGTGATACAAGAGTTAAATCCGAAATTAAGAGGGTTTAGTCAATACTTTCGAATAGCGAATGTTGGTAGTGAATTCAAGAAACTAGCCACATGGCTAAGACGAAGACTGAGAAGTATTCAACTGCGACTATGGAAAAAACCGAAAAGGTTACATAGGAGACTGAAGCAGCTTGGCTTTAAGCCACCATTTAAGTATATCCATATGAGACGGTGGAAGAACTCAAAGAGTCCGCTAGCTCACTATTCGATGCCGAATAAATGGTTTACAGAGATGGGGCTATACAGTCTTGAAGAAGTACGGACGGGCTATGTGCTCAGTACAAAATAATAGAGTACAAATAAAATTAAGCAGGAGCCGTATACGAGACCCGTACGTACGGTTCTGTGAGAGGGATGGGGCATTAACGCCTCACCCTACTCGATTATTAATTTGTTCGTCATTACACAACTTTTTTTGATAAAGGCAAGAGTTTGTTTCTTGGTCTATATTTAAATCTGTTTCATTTCAATAAGTAGTCATTGCTCTGAAGTTCCGCGAGTTGTCGCTTGATGTAACCGTGCAGATAGAACAATAATCATACTGATGCTTTAAGCTAACAATACAGCGAATCTCAGAGCTATGTAAACGGATTTATCAATAGTTCAAGGATGAGTTATGTCTAGCAACGTTGTGAGGCAGAAGTATTTAGCTCTGTCAGTTTCTTTAGTTTTGAGTTTTTCGGTATTCGCGGAAGATATTCAGCCCACGCCATCGGACATGGGCTTGATTAATCAGGAGCGTATTGAGTTTTGGTTAGAGAAACGAGGGGAAATCTCAGCCGACTCCTCAGTCGAAGAACGACAAACCGCGTTTAACCGATTTATACAAGCCGATAAAATCAATGAGATAAACCAAGCTTCAAGCGAATTACCTAAGCCGTATGAAAACACTCATTCTCATTCTTCAGACACAGACTCATCTGAACGGGCGCCTCAGCGGGTTGCCTCGCAAACTTCAACTGTCAAAGTGCTGGGCATATTGATTGAATTTCCTGACTACAGGCAAAGCGATAATAAAATCGGGCGCGGCGATACTCAGATGTATTACAGCAGTTATCCTGTCAGTCATTACATGGATATGATGTACTCGCCGACGGGTTATGACGGACCAGGCGGTCAAAATTTAAGGTCGGTTTATCAGCATTATCAAATGGCGTCCGGTGATACCTTTAATTTTACAGGGACGGTAAAGGGGTGGTTTACGGCGGACAATAATGCCGAGTATTACGGTGCTCCGCCCCCGAGTGGCAACAGTAATGATTCAAGAGTGCCTGAGTTAATTTTTGAGGCAGCCTCTCAGGCCGCCGCGTCCATGTCAGAGTCAGAACTGGCTGAATATGACGCGGAAGATCCCTATGATTTTGACGGTGACGGTAATCATTCTGAGCCGGACGGCATTATTGATCATGTGATGGTTTATCATTCGAGCATAGGACAGGAAGCGGGCGGCGGTGATCTCGGTGTTAATGCCATATGGTCACACAGATTTGTGGTGCGGGGGTCTGACCGCGGCAGAACCCTGCCCGGTACTTCAAAGAAAGTTTACAACTATACCATTCAGCCTATTGACGCGACCGCGGGCTTGGTATCACACGAATTTGGTCATGAGCTGGGCTTACAAGATGAATATGATACGAGTTCAGGGTCTTTAGTCGGCGCGCCTGTCGGTTACTGGTCGCTGATGGGGCAAGGTACATGGGGAGGAAATCCGCAGGGAACCGAACCTATCGGATTCAGCCCGCTTGCCCGCAACCTGTTGCAGGAACGCTTGCAAGGTAACTGGGTTCGTGAGCAGGTTATCGACTTTGCCTCACTTTCTGATACACCGCAAGACTTTATTATCAGTGAAGCTTCAAACAGTAATGAAATCAACCAGTTGTCAATTACGCTTCCTTTGGTCAACGGTGAATCCAGACCAAGGCAATACCTGATTCAGTTAAGAAGCGGAAATGGTATCGATGCGGGACTGGCAAGCCGTAAATATGAGCCCGGAGTGTTAATCTGGCAGCATGATGCTAATCAGACCAATAACCGTATTCAGAACCGTACGGGTAAACCAATGATCGGCGTGATTGACGCTGATCAGAACCTTATCGGTAATGCAATATCACGGGTGCAAGTGCGAGACGCGGCGTTCAGCTTGTATGATCAAGCGCCTTTTTCAAGGGATAATCATCTGAATAACAACGCGACCTTCAGTGACAGTGATAATTATGCAGCGCCGCGAAAACCGCAGGCCGGAATTTCGCTGATCAGTCACGGTATTTCTGTCTCGGTGTTAGAGCAAGCGACAGACCATAGTTCCGCTCGTATCAGAATTACTCGCCGGGGAGCCGGTAATCAAGATGGTTTCTCTTCAACCATAAATTATTCTGTAAACTCAAATGGATCAATTACGTTTTCTGCCAGTAATGCCGGCGGAAGCGGTGGTTTTTCCTATCAGTGGAATTTTGGTGACGGCAATTCAAGTACTGAAGCGAATCCTACCCATACTTATGCCGAGGAAGGAAGTTACACGGTATCGCTCACGGTAACCGATTCGAGTAATACTTCGGTAACGACCACACGTAATGTCGTGATTAATTCGAATCCGGTACAACCTGATACTAATGATGAAGGTGAAACTGAATCCAGCGGCAGTTCCGGGGGGGCTATCAGTTTAATATCTCTGTTACTTTTAGCTTGGTTCAGAATAAGAAGATCGGCTTGAATAACTACCTGACTATAAGTTTTTCGATATTTCTGGCGATCAAATTAAGTGCTCTGCAAGGCGCTCTCGCACGGTAATACCGGCAGTCTTTCAGACAAGAGTAACGCCGCGGAGCGCTTAACAGGGCGACAGAAAAGTCAAGAAACTGATAGTTAGGGAATTATGGTGGTCGTTACTGGGCTCGAACCAGTGACCCCCTCCTTGTAAGGGAGGTGCTCTCCCAGCTGAGCTAAACGACCCGGGAATACTTTTATATAAGAATATCTAAATCATGGTGGTCGCTACTGGGCTCGAACCAGTGACCCCCTCCTTGTAAGGGAGGTGCTCTCCCAGCTGAGCTAAGCGACCCGGGAATATTCTGTTGTCACACAACGAAAGCAAAATATTCTTATAAAGAATGTGGTGGTCGTTACTGGGCTCGAACCAGTGACCCCCTCCTTGTAAGGGAGGTGCTCTCCCAGCTGAGCTAAACGACCCTCGCTGTGTGGGGCTGTATTATAGGGAGGAAGCTTTTAGTGTCAACGCTTTTTAAATAAAAAATGTTTACCCGGCTTAAATTTGTTCATTTTGATGTTCTGCCAGTGGACTTGAGCAAAAACTGACGTTTTTAATAGCTGTTTTTTTCTAATCGTTACTCTACTTATCTATAAACAGGTGAAATCTCTTGTTTCTATCTGTAGCCACAAAAGATACTAGGCGTTAAAATCACTGATTTACAATTATGTACTTTATATAGGTAAGTGTCCGTTATGACAGTTAAGACACGTTTTGCTCCGAGTCCAACAGGCTTTCTGCATGTTGGCGGCGCGCGTACGGCTTTATATTCCTGGTTATATGCTAAAGCGAATGACGGTGAGTTTGTGTTTCGTATTGAAGACACAGATATTGAACGTTCAACGCAAGAAGCATGTGACGCTATTTTAGACGGCATGAAATGGTTAGATCTGAATTGGGATGAAGGGCCTTATTATCAAACCAAACGTTTTGATCGTTATAACGAGATCATTGCTCAAATGTTAGAAGAGGGCACGGCTTATCGTTGTACTTGTTCTCGTGAGCGTGTTGAAAAGCTACGTGAAGAGCAAGCCGAAAAAGGCGAACGTCAGAAATATGATGGTTGCTGCCGTGATAAAAACATTCAGGCAACCGATGAAGAGCACGTTATTCGCTTCAAAAACCCGTTAGACGGTACGGTTGTTTTTGAAGATCACGTCCGCGGCCGCATCGAAATTTCAAATGAAGAGTTAGATGACTTCATTATTGCTCGTTCAGACGGCACACCTACTTATAACTTCTGTGTGGTTATTGATGACTGGGATATGGGTATCACTTGTGTCGTGCGTGGTGAAGATCATATCAATAATACGCCGAAGCAGATCAATATCCTTAAGGCATTAGGCGCGCCAGTACCGGAATACGCCCACGTCGCGATGATATTAGGTGATGACGGTGCTAAGCTTTCTAAGCGTCATGGTGCGGTAAGTGTCATGCAGTATCGTGATGACGGTTATTTACCAGAAGCGCTGCTTAACTATTTAGTACGTTTGGGTTGGTCACATGGTGATCAGGAAGTGTTCTCAGTTGCGGAAATGAAAGAGCTATTCAGTTTAGACGCTATTAATAAAGCGGCGTCAGCGTTTAATACTGAAAAACTGCAATGGCTAAACCAACATTATATTAAGTCATTACCGGCAGAATATGTTGCAGAGCATTTAGCGTGGCACATGAAGGATCAAGATATTGATACTTCAAATGGTCCTGCTTTATCTGAAGTGGTAACGGCGTTATCAGAAAGAGCAAAGACATTAAAAGAGCTTGCTGCGTCCGGCCGCTATTTTTATGAAGAATACGAAGCGTTCGATGAAACTGCCGCTAAGAAACATTTGCGCGGTGTAGCTAAAGAGCCTTTAGAGCTTGTTCATAAAAAGCTAACCGAGTTAAATGACTGGACGGCTGAGGCTATTCATCAGGTTATTCAAGATACGGCGGCAGAATTAGAAGTCGGTATGGGTAAGGTTGGTATGCCGCTCCGTGTCGCGGTTACCGGAGCAGGGCAGTCACCAAGTTTGGATATCACGCTTTTCCTTATCGGAAAGCCGCGTTGTGAGCAAAGAATCCTCAAAGCGGTCGAATTTATAGCAAATAGGCTAAATTCGTAAAAAACGAGTTGACACATTTGGGTACGCTGCATAGAATTCGCCTCGCGGTTGAGGCATGAGGTAACAAGTTATCGAGGTGTACTCAAACGTGGATCAAAAAGCTGGGGCTATAGCTCAGCTGGGAGAGCACTTGCATGGCATGCAAGGGGTCGGCGGTTCGAGCCCGCCTAGCTCCACCATCTTTTTGGTTAAAAGTCCTTGTGTCCCCTTCGTCTAGAGGCCTAGGACACCGCCCTTTCACGGCGGTAACAGGGGTTCGAATCCCCTAGGGGATGCCAACTTGATTTTTGGAATCCAATCAAGATAAAAATCTTGATTTTTGGAATCCAATCAAGATGAAAATCTTGATTTTTGGAATCCAATCAAGATGAAAATCTTGGATTTAAGAATCAGGTAAAATGACAATTTTGCTTTATTACTGCAAAATCAAAGCTCGAAGTAATTAAAAAGTCCTTGTGTCCCCTTCGTCTAGAGGCCTAGGACACCGCCCTTTCACGGCGGTAACAGGGGTTCGAATCCCCTAGGGGATGCCAACTTGATTTTTGGAATCCAATCAAGATGAAAATCTTGATTTTTGGAATCCAATCAAGATGAAAATCTTGGATTTAATAATCAGGTAAAGTGACAATTTTTGCTCTATCACCGCAAAATCAAAACTCGAAGTAATTAAAAAGTCCTTGTGTCCCCTTCGTCTAGAGGCCTAGGACACCGCCCTTTCACGGCGGTAACAGGGGTTCGAATCCCCTAGGGGATACCAACTTGATTTTTGGAATCCAATCAAGATAAAAATCTTGATTTTTGGAATCCAATCAAGATAAAAATCTTGATTTTTGGAATCAAGTTAAAAAGACATTTCGTTTTATCGTTACGAAATCAAAATCAAAATCAAAATCAAAAATGATAAATAGTCCTTGTATCCCCTTGGTCTGGATGACTAGTTCAGATTGAATCAAAATCCGGCGGGACTCGTCATTAGTCACGCTTCGATATTATTGCCCAGTGTCGAAATGGTAGATGTTTTACCTTTGTCGTCGTAGGTTAACGAAAAAGCGTTGCGGCTGGCCTGTAAAGCATGTGACAAGCGATTAATGCTGGCCAGATTGTGCTCGATCAGTGCCGAGTTTTCCTGGTTGGCTTGCTGACATTCCCGCATCTTAGCTTTTGCCTGATCAGCAAGCGAGAGCAAAGATTCGGTCTGCTTAATTACCTCAGCGTTTTCAGGGGTACTCAGCTGAGAGTCATTAATTTGCAGCTGGGTTAAACATTCCGACTTTTTCTGAGCGAGAATCAGCAGGGCATCCGTATCCTGCTCAGATAAAGCGGTACTTTCGTTGTTTATCACTTCGCTTAAATGCGAAAGTAAACTGAGCTGGCGCTCAAGCAGCTGGGCTATTTGATCCATTTAATACTTCGACTACTCGGAAACAGACTTTATTTCACCTTTATACAGATCATTGAGCTCAGATTCAAAGTTTGAGATGTTTTCGGCCAGTTTCTGAGGGTCGATTTTATAGCGACCTTCTGAAATCGCCTGCTTGATGTCTGATACTTTCTTTTGATCCACATCAGGCATTAAAGACAGTTTTGTCTGCATTTTCTGCAGCTGCTGAGCCTGAGCCGTAATCACCACGGAATCACTCTTCTGAGACTGCCGCGGCTGAGGTTTTTCTACCGCGGATTGATCAGCGCCGCTCGGCTGATTGTCCGCCGCTTTATTTCGCATGCGAGTTGTAACATTGCTGTTGAGCTTATTGGTATCGATAGTCATTTTTGTGCCCCGGCATTAAAAGATCAAATTGTCTGTATAGTTTATCGGCGGATAAAACTACAGCTTTAGAAAAAATTTTTAAAAAATCCACCGAATCTCTGATTACCTCAAGGTCAGAACAGAAACCGGCCGGTTATTTTACATCCTGACCAGAACTTCGCCAATCCCGATGACTTCCGCTGTGATCGTTTTATTGGAGTTATTGTTCATAACTCGGATTGTATCATGCAAATTGCCGTCAGATTGCGCGGTTCCGCTGGCGCGGACAGAGAAACTCCCGGTTTGAGCGATGATCTTCACGGCGTCACCTTTGCATACAAAACAGATGTTTTGGTCAAAAACCGGATAGCCTTTAGCGATTCTTTTTTTGGCTTTAGTGCCGGTAATAGCTTTAACTGAATCAAAGTGATTGCCCCGGACGTTGTTTTCACTGACGTATTTCAGGGTTACTTTGCTCTCATCTATCAGCTCTCCGCCGGAAAGTGTTTTTGTGGCGATGGCCACCTGATATTGAATGTCGACCGCTACAGACAGATAAACCTGCCACGGGTAAGCGTTTTGAGTTTCACAGCTAAGTTTGACCGTATTATTACGTTTTATACTTGTACTGACTAAATCCGCTTTGACAGGTGAAATACAGCGTGGTCGTCTGAACCGCTTATCTAATGTCTGAGGACGGATAAGCACCCTGGCATTTTTCGGAGCCGAAAGCTTTGCCGCGATAACGCTCTGAGCGGCATCGGCGATTTCCCGCGAAGTCGGCGTGTGAACTTCGGCTCGGCTGTATGCGGCTGAATAAAAAAATAAAAATGTGAAAACCGCAAAAAATAGTTGTTTCATTTTTTGATAACTCTGTTGTTGTGCAAAAATACGCCTATAATTTGCCGCAAGCCGTTATAAAGCCGGTTTTATCAAAAACAGGTAGTCGGGCACTTATGGTTACAGTTTAATAATAGGCTGTAAAGTTAATGGCGTTTCTTTCGTAAAAAATTTACAATCAGCTGGCATTGTGAATTTTACCGGCAGATAAAGTGGGATAAGCTTAACAACTAAACAGTAACGGATGTGACCGGTTTTCACGGCGAATGGTATAATTGCGATTATTTTTACTCATTACACTAATTACATCAGGTAATTAGTCACTGGTATCACTTAGATTTTTTCTTGCGGATCGGAGATGCGCTCTGGGACACAAGGATTGCGGTTAAGGATAGGCAGGGCTATGTCAAGCATTATAGAATCAGTCAATAAGCGCACGCAGCTGGTTGGTCAAAATCGTTTAGAGCTCTTATTATTTAAGTTTGATGACAAGCAAAAATTCGGCATCAATGTTTTCAAAGTTAAAGAAGTACTTCAGTGTCCGCCTTTAAACTCACTGCCTAAACTCAATCCTTATGTCCGCGGAATAGCCCATGTCCGGGGGGTGACGATTTCTGTGATTGATTTAAGCGCGGCGACAGGCGGCAAACCCGTTGAAGATCCCAGTAAAAGCTTTATTATCATTTCGGAGTACAACCGGAGCGTTCAGGGCTTTTTGGTTTCTTCCGTAGAGCGTATTGTCAATATGAACTGGGAAAATATCATGCCTCCTCCTCAGGGCGCCGGGCGAAACTCGTATTTAACGGCTGTGGCCGAACTCGACGGTGAATTAGTTGAAATTATAGACGTCGAGAAGATCCTCGACGAAATTTCACCGGTAAAAGCTGAAATCAGCCGGGAGCTCGGTGAGCGGCTGACCATAGATCGTGACCGGCAATTTAATGTGCTGGTTATTGATGATTCTTCGGTAGCGCGCAAGCAGATTGTCCGGGCCTTAAGCTCGCTGAATCTCAATATTGATACCGCGAAGGATGGCCGCGAGGCTTTGGATATGCTCAAACGTAAGGCGGAAAGCGTTGAAGATTTATCGTCAGATATTCCGCTTATTATCTCAGATATCGAAATGCCTGAAATGGACGGTTACACTTTAACGGCCGAAATCAGGCAGGATCCTAAACTTAAAAATATCAAGGTCGTATTACACACTTCCTTGAGCGGGGTTTTCAATCAGGCAATGGTTCAGAAGGTCGGAGCCGATGATTTTATCGCGAAATTCAACCCTGACGAGCTGGCGTCGGCGGTCAATAAGCAATTAAGTTTATGACATAAGCTGATTTTTAGTGTTATCGCACTATTAAATTCGTTGTTGAATTGAATTTTAAGCTGGGGTATAAAGCAGCGGCTTTGCTTGAACGCAGAATTTTATTACGTAGGAAAGTACGGTGCCAAATCGCACACTTGCAGATGATGAATACCAAAAATTTCGCCGCTTTTTAGAAAAGCAAAGCGGAATTGTATTAGGTGACAGTAAACAATACCTTGTTCGCAGCAGGCTCGCGCCGTTAATGGGTAAATACGATTTACCCAGTATTTCCCATGTAATAAAACGTTCGATGGAGCCGGGTGAGCGCCAGCTCAGACTGGATGCCATTGACGCTATGACGACCAATGAAACCTTGTGGTTCCGTGACCGTTATCCTTTTGAGCTGCTGATCAGGCAGGTTCTCCCGGAAATGGATGGCAAGAAAGCGCCGATTAAAATCTGGTCCGCCGCTTGTTCGTCGGGGCAGGAGCCGTATTCAATCGGCATGAGCATTCTTGAATACCGGCAGCAAAAACCGAATAGTTTCGGTCGTGGTATCGCTATAACCGCGACGGATTTATCCGCGTCCATGCTTGAGCGATGCGCTCAGGCGGAATATGACAGCTTAGCCTTAGCCCGCGGTCTCTCAGAGGAAAGAAAGCGTCAATTCTTTGATGAGTTGCCGTCAGGCAATATGAAGGTAAAGCCGAAAGTTCGTTCACTGGTGACCTTCAGAAGTCATAACTTACTTGAAAGTTATAACCTTCTTGGCAAGTTTGACGTGATTTTCTGCCGCAATGTGCTGATCTATTTCTCGACAGAGGCAAAAGCCAATATTCTGCGGCAATTCGCTGCCGCTCTGAATCCGGACGGCATTCTATTCCTCGGCGCTTCAGAGTCGATTACAGGGTTAACCGACGAGTTTGATATGGTGCGCTGTAACCCCGGCATTTTTTACCGTAAAAAATAAGTTTTCCTTTATAAAAGCGGGCTTGCCCGCTTTTATTTTGTCCGCCCCGCCTCTTCTTAATTCCTCTTTCTCCCTTAATTGATTTTTTTGGCATAAGCGTTGCTTTGTTTAAACCAAAGTCCATTTGGAAGGCAATTTTATGGCGATTGGTTTCGATAAAGCGTTGGGTGTGCATCAGCACACATTAGGTATCAGAGCAAAACGTGCTGAGATTTTATCCGGCAACATTGCCAATGCTGATACGCCCAATTTTAAAGCAAAAGATGTTGATTTCGCAAAGGCGATGCGATCCGCGGTTTCAAAGCAGCGAGGCGTGAGCCTGGGCGGCACTCACGAAAAACACTTTTCAATTCAGAGCAGCATTCAAACCGAAACCGGCTATCGAATTCCCAACCAGCCCGACACGGGCGACGGAAATACCGTGGATATGCAGACGGAGCAAGCCGCCTATATGGAAAACGCGCTCGAGTATCAGATGTCTCTGGGTTTTCTGGAAAGCAAATTCAACGGCATGAAAAAAGCAATCAGAGGCGAATAACGATGAGCTTATTTAACATTTTTGATGTTGCGGGTTCAGGCATGTCAGCGCAGTCGGTACGGCTCAATACCACCGCCAGTAACATCGCCAACGCCGACGCGGTGTCCAGCAGCATAAATGAAACTTACCGCGCCCGCCATCCTGTGTTCGCGGCGGAGCTCGCTCAGGCTTCCGCTTCACAAGCGCAAGGCAACCAATCAGCGATGAAAGTCGCGGTAAAAGGCATTGTTGAAAGCGATAAGCCGTTGATTAAAGAGTTCTCGCCGGATCATCCGATGGCTGATGAGGAAGGCTTCATCTACAAGCCGAACGTCAATGTGATGGAAGAAATGGCGGACATGATCTCAGCGTCCCGCACTTACCAGATGAACACTCAAGTGGCTGACGCGGCGAAAAACATGCTGCAGCAGACATTGAGGATGGGCAAATAGGAGCAGGTCATGAGCGAAATTAACTCAACCGGAAATCCGTTTTTAGACAGCGTTAACAAAACCACGATAGAGCAGAACGCCAAACCGCAAGCTAATAATAATCAGCAGCTTACGCAGGATGATTTCTTTGCTTTATTGTCGCAGCAGTTAGCGTATCAGGATCCGTTCAAGCCCGTTGATAACGATCAGATGATCGCGCAGATGGCCTCGTTTTCTACCGTGGACGGCATCGGCAATCTTAATGAAGAGATCCTTAACCTGAACAAAACCATGAGTTCAAGTCAGGCGCTTCAGGCATCAAGTCTCGTCGGCCGTAAAGTGCTGATCCCCGCAAGCGAAGGTCACGTGTCTGCCAGCCACCCTGAACTTAAAGGTGTCGTCAGCACGACCTCTGAAGTCGACAAAATCACCGTCCGGGTTGAAGACGATAAAGGTCAGTTAGTGACCACATTTGAAGTTGACGGCAGTGACGGCGGCAACATCGACATCACCTGGGACGGTAAAGACAAAGACGGCAAGCCGGTCGCGGAAGGTGAATACACATTAAAAGCATCCGGTGTCGTAGACGGTAAGTCGCAAGAGTTACCGGTTTCCACCTATGCCCATGTCAACAGCGTTTCTCTCGGCACCGCGCAAACGGGGGCCATTCTCAATCTCGCCGGCGGCAGCGCGGTGAAGTTGTCGGACGTATTAGCCGTTTCAGAAACCTAAAACAAAATAATTGAGAAGTGCTTGTAAGTGCTTCTTACGGAAAAAGAACCTGGCGGGGAGTCGCCATATAAATTTGATGAAGAGCAGGAGAAGTTATGTCGTTCAACATCGCCTTAAGTGGTATTGAAGCCGCGCAAAAGGACTTAAATACCACCGCCAATAACATCGCGAACGCGAATACCATTGGTTTTAAAGAATCACGAGCTGAATTTGCCGACGTATACGCAAACTCAATTTTTTCAAACAGTAAAACAACGGTCGGCGGCGGCGTTACCACGACTCAGGTCGCTCAGCAGTTCCATCAGGGTAGTTTGCAGTTTACCAGCAACGCGTTAGATATGGCCATCAGCGGCGGCGGTTACTTTGTTACCTCAGCGGATCAGAACTCGCAGGATCTTACTTTTACTCGCGCGGGTGCGTTTAAAGTCGACTCAGAAGGCTTTATGGTTGATTCTTCGGGAAACTTTTTAAGAACCTTCCCGGTGGATAAAAACGGTAACTCGACTTCAATCAGTCTGACCACGACCGAGCCGGTGAGAATTCCCGATACGGCGGGCCGCCCGGAGCAGACCACTAAAATCGATTTACAGATGAATCTGGACGCGGGGGAGGAAGCGAAAGATCCGAGTAAATTTGATCCGGAGGATCCTGACACCTTCAATAATTCAACATCGGTCACTTTTTATGACTCACTGGGTGAGCCGCATGTGATGACCACTTATTTCATTAAGCCGGAAAACGCCTCACACAACGGCGGTAATAACTGGGTGGCGTTTTATGCCGTTGACGGTGAGCCTGTTGACGTGGCGGGCGCGCAGCAAAATTATGATGTAGACACCGGCGGCGCGGACGGTGAACCTGACGGTGAGGTTGACGGCGCGCTTCCGGCGGCGGGCGTGAAACCAAAAGATGACCCGGCCGATCCGGACGTGCCGTGGAAAGGCGCCGTGCTCACTTTTGATAATATCGGCGGTTACACGGGCAGTAAGCCGGAAACTATCATTACCGAACAGTTAGGGATTGACGGAGCGAATGTTTTAGGTCCGGGCGCTGACGGAACACAGACACTGAATCTAAACTTTGATAACCCGACTCAGTTTGCCGCGCCGTTTGAGGTGACTAAGCTCAGCCAGGACGGTTCAACCGTAGGCCGTCTGACCAATGTTGAAATCGGCGCTGACGGTCTGATCAACGCCAGCTACAGTAACGGTTCCACCATTCCGCTGGCGCGTGTCGCTTTAGCGCGTTTCCAGAATGAACAGGGACTGACTCAGGTGGGTAACACCTCCTGGCGCGCGAGTCTGGACTCAGGAGCGGCGTTAGCCGGTGAGGCGAACAGCGGCACGTTAGGCAGTATCCGATCCGCGGCGCTGGAGCAGTCAAACGTTGATCTGACAACCGAACTGGTTGACCTGATTTCAGCGCAGCGTAACTTCCAGGCCAACTCAAGAACGCTGGAAGTCAACAGCACGCTTCAGCAGACGATTTTACAGATCCAGTAATCTCGACCGGCATTTCAGATTCAAAGCCGTTGCCGCCTCGGCAACGGCTTTCCTTTTTTCTGCCTTATCTCACGCATTACCCTAAAAAACACCCGATAAACACTGGATTCTGAGCGGTTGGCACGGTCGATGCTTTATTCGTCATAAGTAATAAGTTTTGACGGATTGAGTAATGGATAAGCTCCTTTATATCGCTGCCAGCGGCGCTAAGCAGAACATGGCCGAATTAGCGGTTCGCGCCAACAACTTAGCTAACGCCAACACTGACGGTTTTAAAGCCGATATGGCACAGGCGCGTTCAATGCAGGCGTTCGGCGACGGTCTGCCGACGCGGGTGTTCGCCATGACCGAACAGCCGAGCGCCGATTTTAAACCCGGCGCGATTAAAACCACGGGACGGGATCTTGACGTCGCCGTTAAAGGCGACGGCTGGATAGCGGTGCAAAGCGCCGAAGGTGAGGAAGCTTATACCCGTTCGGGAAGCTTAAGTTTTGACACTACCGGTCTGCTGCAAAATGACCGCGGCAATCCGATCCTGGGTGAGAACGGTCCGATTGTGCTTCCGCTGCCGATTGAGAAGGTAGAGATCAGCCAGGACGGCGTGATTACCGTTCGCCCACAGGGCGCGCCGGCAGAAGCGTTAGAGCAGGTCGGTCGCATCAAACTCGTCAATCCGGAGAAAGAAGAACTCATGCGCGGCCTGGACGGGTTATTCCGTCACACCTCAGGTCAGCCGCAACCTGCCGATTTAACAGTCGCATTAGAAAGCGGCGCCGTTGAAAGCAGCAACGTCAGTGCCGTTGAGGAAATGGTGGCGCTGATTGACATCCAGCGTCAGTTCGAGATGCAAGTGAAGATGATGAAAACGGCAGAGGATAACGATCGCGCTTCTGCTCAGTTGATGCGAATTAACTAGGAGAGACGATTATGCATCCCGCTTTATGGATCAGCAAAACCGGGCTTGACGCTCAGCAAACCGATATCGCCGTTATATCGAATAACGTGGCTAATGCCAGCACCGTCGGTTACAAGAAAAGCCGCGCCGTTTTTGAGGACTTACTTTATCAGACGGTCAACCAGGCGGGCGGTATCAGCGCCGCCAACACCCGTCTGCCGAACGGTTTGAACATCGGAGCCGGCACCAAAGTGGTCGCCACACAAAAGCAGTTCACTCAGGGCAACATGCTGACCACGGACAACTCGCTGGACTTAATGGTCGAAGGCCCGGGTTTTTTCGAGGTGCAAATGCCTGACGGCAGTACCGCATACACCCGCAACGGACAGTTCAGTGTCGACGATCAGGGTCAGATCGTGACCTCCGGCGCCGGTTTTGTGGTTCAGCCCGCGATCACGATTCCTGAGGACGCGACCAGTATTACGGTTTCCGCCGAGGGTGAGGTCTCGGTAAAAGTCAACGGCGAGGCGGAAAATCAGGTGCTGGGTCAGCTGAGTATGGCTGATTTTATCAATCCGTCCGGTTTAGAGCCGATGGGACAAAACCTGTATACCGAAACCGGCGCCAGCGGCGCGCCGATTCAGGGGACGGCGTCATTAGACGGTATGGGGGCGATCCGCCAGGGGGCGCTTGAAACCTCAAACGTTAACGTAACCGAAGAATTAGTAAACCTCATTGAAAGCCAGCGTATTTACGAAATGAACTCGAAAGTGATTTCCGCGGTGGATCAAATGTTGTCTTACGTTAACCAGAATCTGTAATTGGTGACTGATTATGCGTAGTTTTTTAATGGTAACGGCGGCTTTAACCCTTACGGCTTGTAACTCAACCAGTCATAAGCCGATACCGGACGACCCGTTTTACGCGCCGGTTTATCCTGAGGCGACGCCGACCAGAATCGAGCCTACAGGCTCAATTTATATGGACGCTGAAGCGGCGAGCCTGTATTCCGATATACGCGCTCATAAAGTCGGTGACATTATTACCATTAATCTGACGGAAGCTACCCAGGCGCGTAAAAGCGCGACCAGCGAAATCAGTAAGGCCAATTCAAATTCAGTCGATCCTATCTTCGGCGGCGGTCAGAACATTACGCTAAAAGGTAATCCGCTGGATTTCCGCTACAACGACGCGTTCGACACCAGCCGCGAGTCCGACGCCAACCAGAGCAACAGCCTGCAAGGCAGTATTTCCGCCAATGTGATGAAAGTGCTGTCAAACGGTCACTTAATCGTGCGCGGCGAGAAGTGGATTTCAATCAACAACGGTGAAGAGTTTATCCGGGTCACCGGCATTGTCCGCAGCGAGGACATTCGTCCTGACAACACCATCGACTCAACACGCATCGCCAACGCCCGCATTCAGTACAGCGGAACGGGCACATTCGCTGATTCGCAAAAAGTCGGTTGGCTGAACAAGTTCTTCCTCAGCGACTGGTGGCCTTTCTGATGAGGATCGCAATGATGAAATTTAAAATAATAATGAGCCTGATCCTGACGCTGCTGGCGTCGGGAGTATCAGCGCAACGCATTAAAGACATCGCTAATATTCAGGGTGTCAGACACAACCAGCTTATCGGTTACGGTCTGGTGGTCGGCTTACCGGGAACGGGCGAGAAAACCCGTTACACCGAGCAGACCTTTAAAACCATGCTGAAAAACTTCGGCATCAATCTGCCGGACAATTTCCGTCCTAAAGTTAAGAATATTGCCGTGGTCGCCGTTCACGCCGATATGCCGCCGTTCATCAAAGCCGGACAAAACCTTGACGTTACCGTTTCCAGCTTAGGCGAGGCCAAAAGTTTGCGCGGCGGCACTTTGTTGCAGACCTTTCTTAAAGGTGTTGACGGCAAAGTGTATGCGATTGCTCAGGGCAGTCTCGTGGTCAGCGGTTTCAGCGCCCAGGGGCTTGACGGTTCTAAGGTGATTCAGAACACGCCGACCGTCGGCCGCATTCCTAACGGCGCGATTGTTGAGCGTGAGGTTAAATCGCCTTTCGCTCACGGGGATTTCCTGACGTTCAATTTACATCGCCCGGATTTTTCATCGGCCAAGCGGATGGCGGATGCCATTAACGAACTATTAGGCCCTGAGATCGCGAAACCGTTAGACGCTTCCTCGGTAAGAGTGAGCGCGCCCAGAGACGCTTCTCAGCGGGTGTCGTTTTTATCTGTGATTGAAAATATCAATGTCGATTTAGCCGCTGAGTCAGCGAAAGTGATTGTTAACTCACGTACCGGCACCATTGTCGTCGGTCAGCAGGTGAAGCTGCGCCCGGCGGCCATCACCCACGGCGGTCTGACGGTGACGATAGCCGAGCAGACTCAGGTTTCACAGCCCAATGCGTTCGGGCAAGGTGAGACCGCGGTGACCACCGAATCTGATATCGACGTGTCAGAAGATTTTAAGCGCATGTTTTTATTCAATCCGGGCACGACCTTAGACGAGCTGGTTCGCGCGGTCAACCTGGTCGGCGCGGCTCCGTCTGACGTACTTGCCATTCTGGAGGCGTTAAAGTTGGCAGGCGCCTTGCAGGGTGAACTGATAATTATCTGATTTTTGTCGGAGCTTTGACGGGCGGTTTATGGAAAAGCTAGCAAACGCGTCACATTTTCTTGACCTGGGCGGACTGGATCAACTGCGATCCCAGGCTCAGAAAGACGAGAAAAGCGCGCTAAAAGAAGTCGCTAAGCAGTTTGAGGGTATTTTCGTTCAGATGCTGATGAAAAGTATGCGTGACGCCAATGAAGTTTTTAAATCCGACAGCCCGTTTAATACCCGGTACACCGCTTTTTATGAGCAGATGCGTGATCAGCAGCTGTCTGTTGATTTATCGGATAAAGGCACGCTCGGCATCGCCGATCTGATGGTGGAGCAGCTATCACCGCAAACCGGCAAAATTAAACCCGCCTCGACCTTACGTCAAGACGGGCAGCCGTCGACAGGTATACCCTTCCGCATTAAAACTCATGTCGAGCGAAATATCGCCGATAACAAAATTGTTAATAAAAACAAACCGGCGACGGCAGATGATGTACTGAGCGGCAAAATAACGCCGACACAGGCAAAACAAACGTTTGCCGATAAAACGGATTTTATTAACCGGCTTTATCCTCACGCCAAGCAAGCGGCGGATAAGCTGGGAACAGACCCGAACGTGTTAATCGCTCAATCAGCGCTTGAAACCGGTTGGGGACAAAAAGTGGTTCGTCAGTCTAACGGCGAAACCAGCAACAATCTTTTCAACATAAAAGCAACCAAAGGCTGGAAAGGAAACAAAGCCCGTGTCAGCACCCTGGAGTTCGAACAAGGTGTCGCGGTGAGGCAGCAAGCCGACTTTCGGGTTTATGACGACATTAAACAAAGTTTTGATGACTTCGTTAATTTCCTGTCCGGCGGTGAGCGCTACCAGGACGCATTAAAAGCGGCGCACGATCCGCGGCGGTTTATTCAGGGACTGCAAAAGGCGGGCTACGCGACGGATCCAAATTATACCCAAAAAGTGATGTCGGTAATGAAGTCAGTTGTGGCAGGGAAGTAACACCTTGGTCGCGAATAAAGAATTAAGTTCACAGAGTAGTAAAGGTACGGCTAATGGCTAATGACTTATTAAATATCGGACGTAATGGGTTATTAACGTCACAATCTCAATTAGCTGTGACCAGTAATAACATCGCTAATGTTAATACCGCGGGTTATCACCGGCAAATCGCGGCCCAGTCCACTCTGGGGGCGCATCGGGTCGGCAATGAGTATTACGGCTCAGGCAGCTATATTTCTGACGTAAAACGCGTTTATAACGAATTCGCGTCACGCGAGTTACGCATCGGGCAATCGACTTTGAGTCAGGCGGCCGCTTCTTACAGTAAGCTTTCGGAGCTCGATGAGCTGTTTTCAGAGATAGGTCAGTCCGTGCCGGACAGCCTTAATGATTTGTTTGAGCAGATGAACGGCATAGCGGATCTTCCCGATGATATCGGTTCCCGCGCTACCGTGCTTAGCTCCGCCAGACAAATGGCCGGCAGCATTAATCAGATGCAAAACCATCTTAAGGCTCAAGTTAAAAACACCAACGGCGAAATTTCATCGTCAGTGGAGCGGCTCAATGAACTCAGTAACGAATTAGCGAAAATTAACCTTGAACTGCGTGAAAACGGCGGCGGTAACAGTCAATTGCTGGATCGCCAGGACGCCATCATTCAGGAAATGAGTCAATTCGGCAGCATCAGTGTTATCCCGTTGGACGGCGGCGCGAAAAGTGTGATGCTCGGCGGTAATACCATGTTGGTGACCGGTGAGTCGGCGACCGAGCTGGCGGTGAAAAACGGCGATCCTTTCGCGGACGATACTCAGATTATCGCCAAAGTGGGTGACAGCGAAGTCGCTGTTAACGGCGAGGCCGCCGGCGGCAGTATCGGCGCGTTATTTGAGTACCGTGATGACAGCTTATTTACCGCTCAGCAAGAGTTAAATCAGTTTGCGCTGGGTGTCGCTGACGCCTTCAACAAAACCCAGGCTCAGGGTGTCGACCTGAACGGTAATCCGGGTAAACCTATTTTTACCGATATCAATGATCCGAAGATGAGTTTCGGGCGTGCGGGGGCAAGCTCTGACAACACCGGTGACACTAAACTCGCGGTAAATATCGATGACGTGAATAAACTCAGCGGAAATGAATATGAGCTGACTTTTGACGGTACGGATTATAGGTTAGTTGACAGCGAAACGGGTAAAGAGCAGGTCTTAACCTTAACCGGTACCACATTGACAGGCGCTGACGGCTTCAGCATTGAGATTAACGCCGGCACCATGCGCGACGGTGACAGTTTTACCATTCGCCCGGGCGCCGGCGCGTCAGGCGGTATAGCCGTTACCATGACGGATCCGAAAGAAATCGCCGCGGGCAGCCCTGATAGCTATATCAAAGCCGCGGAATCGAATTCCGGTGACACCAACATCAAAATTACCGGTCTGGACAGAGATGACGCGGGATTCCGGTCTCCGTTAACCGTCAATATTGACTCTAGTGTAACGCCCCCTACCTATAACATTTTAGACAAAGACGGTAATTCCGTCGCTAACGGAGATATTACCGGTACTCCGCCGACCATTTCAGCTTTAGGTCTTGAGATAGAAGTTGATGCAAGTACAGCAGAAACGGCCTCTTTCACTTTAGATTTTACGCCTAAGCCGGGTGATAACAGCAATGCCGTCAGGTTCGCGGAGCTGAGCGATCAAAAGCTCATGAACGGCGGCAAGTCAACGCTGATTGACGTTTATCAGGACGCCAAGCAGGACATCGGCTCACAGGCAAAAGGCGCGGAGATCCGCCTGACCAGCGCTAACGCGGTTTATCAGCAGGCCTACAGCCGGGTTCAAAGTGAGTCAGGCGTCAATCTGGATGAAGAAGCGTCAAATCTGCTGCAGTTCCAGCAGTCTTATCAAGCTTCAGCAAGGGTAATGAGCACGGCGCAGCAAGTGTTCGATACCTTGTTTAACGCCCTGTAAATGTAACGTAATTTAATGAAAGGCGGATGTGATGCGTATTTCTACTTCACAAATGTTTAACCGAAGCACCAACAGTATCTTGCGTCATCAGGCGGATACCCAAAAGTCATTGGCGCAGATTTCATCGGGCAAGCGGGTGAATACGGCGGCGGACGATCCTGTCGCCTCAAAAACCATTGATAACTTCAAGCAGCAAAACAACATGATCGAGCAGTATCTGAAAAACATCGATTATGCCGAGGGGCGTCTTGCCAATGCCGAATCACTTCTAGGTGAAGCTGAGTCTTTGGGCCGAAATATTAAAGACAACATGCTGAAAATGAATAACAGCGCCAGAAGTGAAGATGATTTAGCGGCCATAGCGAAAGATCTTCGCAGCGATCTTGACGCGTTAATGGCCATCGCCAATACCAGAGACGAATCAGGAAACTATGTTTTCTCAGGGTTTAACAATGAGCGGCGGCCGTTCAGTTTTGATAACGGCACACCGAGACAAATTCAGTACGCCGGTGATGACAACGTAAAACAAAGCGCGGTCGCCGATGGCGTGCTTTTACAAACCAACATTCCCGGCAGCAGCGCGTTTATGAACGCCGAAAATCCGTTAGGCGATTACGGCGTCAATTATAAGACGGGGCAGACGGGGGAGTTTCAGGTAACAGCGGCAAAAATTGACGCGGCGGCGGCGAGTCCGGCGGAAAATTACACAATTGAGTTCGCTGAAGACGGTGCCGGCGGATTAAGTGTTTCCGTAAATGGCGGAGCGGCAATTCCATTCACTAATCCGCTTGATACAGGGGATGTCATCCTAGAGTTCGACGGAACGCCCGCTGCGGGTGATTCTGTCGGCATCAACCGACAATCCGGCGTCAGTATTTTCGACAGCGTCGAGCGGGCCATCGCGCTGGCTGAAAGCGCCGACGTACAAACTCCGAACGGCCAGGCAGAAATGGCACAGTTGTTGAATAACGTTAATCAAGGTATCGACCAGATCAGTAACCAGCGAAGTGCTGCCGGGGTAAATCTGAAAAGTCTTGAGACTTATAACACCCAGCACGAGAACGCTAAGTTAGTGAATACCTCCGCGCAGGCAAAGTTAGAAGATCTGGACATGGCGGAAGCGATAACTGAATTACAAAAAAGTCAGGTCGCGCTTCAGGCAACGTCAAGCCTTTTTAGCAGAGTCAACTCAACAAGTCTGTTTGATTACTTGTGATGTCAAAGCCGCTCTGCCTGAAGGCGATTCACTGACGAGAAAAATAACGGGGCCCTGATCTTGCGCTCAGCCCCTTAAAAAACAGAAATACCGTCATACCCACGGAGGCTGGTATCCGGTGGCTTTAGCGCGGCTAAACCACAGGGCTTTTGGCTACACAAAAGTGACAACAATAAATTTTAAATAAAACAATAATCTTGGCCGGGCGGTTGGCTTTGGCATGATTTTTAGGGGAAATAGTTATGATTAGTGTAAATACTAACGTCACTTCTATGCGCGCCCAAGGAAACTTAGGCAAAGCCAGCATGGGGACTCAGGAGTCCATGCAACGTCTGGCGTCGGGTCTGCGTATCAACTCGGCTAAAGATGACGCGGCCGGTCTGCAGATCTCCAACCGTTTAACCAGTCAGGTTAACGGTCTGGATATCGCGGCCAGAAACGCTAACGACGGTATCTCTATAGCGCAAACGGCAGAAGGCGCGATGCAAGAGTCGACTAATATTCTGCAGCGCATGCGTGATCTTTCTTTGCAGTCCGCTAACGGTTCAAACTCTAAAGAAGACCGAGTCGCGCTTCAAAAAGAAATTTCCGCGTTGCAGACAGAGCTGACTCGTATCGCGGAAACGACATCGTTCGGCGGTCAGAAGCTGCTGGACGGGACATATGGTACTCAGGCCTTTCAGGTGGGCTCAGAAGCGAATGAAACAATTTCAGTGACGCTTGAGGATGTCAGTTCTGACAATCTGGCTGAAGGGCGCTCGATATCAGGCGGCGGAATTTCCGCTGACGGTGTAGAGGAACTGACAGGCGGTACAGATAACGACGCGACATTATCTTTCGCCATTGACTTAAACGGCGATGGCGCATCAACAGATATTGACGTCGCAATCGGAGACGCCAGTGATGCCGGCGGTGTCGCTGACGCCATCAATAAGGCTATGTCTGAAAGTGAGGTTAACATTTCAGCGAGTGTTGATGAGAGCGGAAACATTCAGTTTACCGGTAATATTGATAACACATCAGCGACAGGTACTCCTGATACTGCCATCGAAATCACCGGTACCGGTGAAAATACCGGCGGTGCCGGCGGCGCTTTTACCGGCGCTAATTTCACGGATATAACGATTGGCGCGGACGATTCAGCAAACGTTGCCACAATCGATATCGAGACGGCCGGCGGAGCGCAGTCCGCTGTCGAGACAATCGATAAGGCGATCGCTCAGATTGACAGTCGCCGCGCTCACCTGGGCGCGGTTCAGAATCGTATGAGTCACACCATCAATAACCTGGGTAATATTTCCAACAACGTCGCCGACGCGCGCAGTCGTATTCAGGACGTTGACTTTGCCAAAGAAACCGCGAACTTAACTAAGACGCAAATTTTGTCGCAAACGTCTTCGGCGATGCTGGCGCAGGCGAACCAGTTACCGCAAACGGCGTTGTCGTTATTGGGGTAATATCAGGCTGAATATCCGTAATGCCGGCGTATGCCGGCATTACGCGCCGTACCCGCGCCGCGGCGACACTTGGATTTCCATTAACCTTCAGCAATTGTCCCGATTTATAAACGCCTCCCGCGTTGCCTGTTATTCGCTAGCTTATTTTCCCCGTATGTCAAAAAAAAAGATCAAAAATTAACTAAAGTTAATCTTTGTAATGCCGTTAACAGGGATGTAACCGACAACAACAATCTGACTGAGGCGCGCTACATGCTCTGATCAGTCAGAGCTCTAAAAGGATGATACTATGATCTCGGTCAATACTAACGTCACTTCCATGCGTGCTCAGGGCAACCTTGGTAAAGCCAGTATGGGCGTTCAAGAGTCGATGCAACGTCTGGCGTCCGGTCTCAGAATTAACTCAGCAAAAGACGACTCAGCGGGTCTGCAGATCTCTAACCGTTTAACCAGTCAGGTCAATGGTCTTGATGTCGCCGCTCGTAACGCTAACGACGGTATTTCAATCGCCCAGACCGCTGAAGGCGCGATGCAAGAGTCTACAAACATTCTGCAACGTATGCGTGATCTGTCTTTGCAGTCGGCGAACGGCTCTAACTCAGCGGAAGACCGTCAAGCTCTGCAAAAAGAGATCGGCGCGCTTCAAACAGAATTAACCCGTATTTCCGAAACCACTTCTTTCGGTGGTCAGAAGTTACTTGACGGTTCATACGGGACACAGTCAATGCAGGTTGGCGCGGAAGCGAACGAAACCATCTCAGTAACATTAACTGACGTGGGTGCGGACGCGCTGGCGCAGGGTAAATCGGTATCCGGAACGGCGGTGGCCGCCGGTGACGTGGCTGGCTTGATAACAGCAAACGATTTAACTTTTACTCAAACTGACGCGGCCGGTGCTGCCGGGACACCAGTAGCTGTAGACCTGTCTGACGCTACCGACGCCGGCGGTGTGGTTGACGCCCTGAATGCCGCGTTAGCGGATTACGGTGTCGCGGCCAGCGTAAACGAAGACGGCGCTATTGTGATGAGCGGCTCTATCGAAAATGACGGTACAGGCGCTTCGGACTTTGCCATGGCCGGAACAGGCGTAGCCGCGCCGACGGTCGGCGCTGATAATTCCGCGAGTGTTGATACTATTGATATTTCTACGGCCGGCGGGGCTCAGGCCGCTGTATCAAAAATTGACGCGGCCATTTCTCAAATCGACAGCCAGCGCGCGGACTTAGGTGCGGTGCAAAACCGTTTAGGTCACACCATCAATAACCTGGGTAACATTTCGAACAACGTATCTGACGCGCGCAGCCGTATTCAGGACGTTGACTTTGCCAAAGAAACGGCCAATATGACTAAGCAGCAGATCCTGTCCCAGACTTCTTCCGCGATGCTTTCTCAGGCGAACCAGTTACCGCAGACGGCCTTGTCTCTACTTTAGTCCGCCGCCACACCGGCGAAGGCCGGTGTCCGGTGACGCTGAAAGCCACACGTTTTATGTGTGGCTTTGTATATCCGTTATATCAAACCGTCCTGTCTTCAACGACCAAAGCCTCAGCTCGCCGGAATTCTCTTAAATTAATTTGTGACTGACATGCTCCCCGCGCCGCGCCTTGTATCGCAGCAAAGCTGAGCGCCAACATTCCGGGGAAACTTACCGTCAGCTACTTATGAACGTATGTGAATTGGCTCAGATACAGTGAATTTTTTAGTGAAGCGGCCGGGAGAAATCCGTTGTGATGTGATCCCTGTGGCAGTCTGACGGCGCTGACCAGGTTATTTTATCTGTCCGGGGGCTTTTTTTACGATATTTCCGCGCCCGGTTTGTGATGTTTTGTTCTTTAAATTTAAATTAATATGTTCATTAACAGAGCACTTATGTCAACTGAATCCTTAAATCAAGTATGCGGTTTTAGTGCGTATAATTTACTCCATGAGGAGCTGGATGAATCAATATTGCCGGGCAGCAGTAGGGTTGTATACCGCGGGCCCCGCTGGTTTCGCATCGTCTATGGCCTTTGCTTTAGGATGTTTTTTAGTAAAAAGACGGCAGAATATTTCTTTCCTGATCTGAAGCTAACAAACGCAATCGGACGGAGTAGTAGTTTACGGTTTGTCCGCACAATATGTTATTATTCGAAAAATTTTATTGATAATACCGGCTGGCTATTCATTATGTTGTTGTTATACAACAAAACGGGCATGAAAAATGCGTTAGAGATTAAGAATCAAATAGTTAGCAATTGCAAATATGAAGGAATCAAGATGTCTCGAAAATATTTTGGTACGGATGGTGTTCGCGGAAAAGTCGGGACTTTCCCTATTACGCCGTCTTTTGCGATGAAGTTAGGTTGGGCGGCGGGTACTGTGCTGGCATCAACGGGTACCAAAGAAGTGCTTATCGGAAAAGACACTCGAATCAGCGGTTATATGCTGGAATCGGCTATGGAGGCCGGTTTCTCGGCCGCCGGCGTAAACGTTGCGTTAGTCGGCCCGATGCCGACCCCCGCCGTGGCGTATTTAGCCTCAACGTTCAGAGCTGACGCCGGCGTGGTAATCAGTGCCTCACATAACCCGTTTTACGACAATGGCATTAAGTTCTTCTCTGATTCAGGCATTAAACTCACTGACGAGCAAGAGCTGGAAATCGAGCGTCTGCTTGATAAAGCCCTGAATGAAAGCGCCATGGGTTGTGTCGAATCAGACAAGCTGGGTAAAGCACGCCGTATTGATGACGCGGCCGGTCGTTATATTGAATTTTGTAAGGGTACTTTCCCGAAACACTTATCACTGCACGGCTTAAAAATTGTGGTTGATAGCGCGAACGGCGCGGCTTATCACATTGCGCCGAACGTCTATTCTGAGTTAGGCGCGCAAGTGATCAGCATTAATGCCAGGCCGAATGGTTTAAACATTAATGAAAACTGCGGTGCGGCGAAACTCGATAGTTTGCAAACGGCGGTACTTGAGCATAAAGCGGATTTAGGTATCGCCGTTGACGGTGACGCTGACCGTGTGATGTTTGTTGACCAGAACGGCGCTGTGGTCGACGGTGATGAGATATTGTTTATTCTCGCTCAGGCCGCTAAGAATAACGGTGAATTAGACGGCGGCGTTGTCGGCACTCTAATGTCGAACCTCGGGCTGGAAATGGCGCTGAAAGAAATGGATATTCCGTTTAAACGCGCCAAAGTCGGCGACCGATATGTGCTTGAGCAGCTTAAAGCGACAGGCTGGCGTCTGGGCGGTGAAGGCTCCGGTCACATTCTCAGCCTGAACCAGACTTCCACGGGTGACGGAATTGTAGCTTCGCTGCAGGTATTGAAAGCTCTGTCAGAATCCGGTGTGACTTTAGCCGAGTTGAAATCCGGGATGAAAAAGCTGCCGCAGTTACTGATTAATGTCAGGCTAAAGGCGGATAATGCGGATGCGATTATCGCCTGTGAAAGTGTTCAAGCCGCGGTGAAAGATGCTGAGGGCGTCCTGGCGGATAAAGGACGTGTACTTCTCAGAAAGTCAGGCACTGAGCCGTTAATTCGCGTTATGGTGGAGTCTGCCGATTTAGAGATGACCAGAGCTCAGGCGGAACACATTGCTGAAGCGGTCAGAAACGCCGGTTAACTTACAGGCGCCGCGGTTAATTTTGTCAAAGCCTGAGCCTTGCTCAGGCTTTATTGTTCAGGCGAGGCTGAAAATTGACAACGCACAGGAAATTTAAAATTCTCATTACCGGAGCCGGCGGGCAACTAGGTTCAGAACTGCTCAGCCAGCTTGATAACATTGCTGAACTTGATGTCGCCGGCCTGACAAAGCGGCGACTGGATATCACAAATCAGCAAAATGTATTTCTGACGGCAGAAAAATATCAGCCGGACTTTGTTGTTAACTGCGCTTCTTATACTCGGGTTGATGGCGCGGAAGTTGAAGCTGAACTTTGCCGTCAGGTGAATGAAATCGGCGCCAGGCACCTCGCGCGAGCTTGTCAGCGGCATAATGCCGTATTAATTCAGTTATCAACGGATTATGTCTTTGATGGCGGATGCAATCAGCCTTATTCAGAAACTGATACGACATATCCTCTGAATGTATACGGACAGTCAAAACTTGCCGGCGAAAAACGGGTGAGAGCATGTTGTCAAAAACATATTATCATTCGCACATCATCTTTGTTTTCATTAACGGGTAAAAACTTTTGCCGAACTATCCTGAACGCGGTAAAACAAGGTAAGGCGCTGAACGTGGTTTCGGATCGGTTTTCCGCCCCGACTTACGCGCCGGATCTCGCCGCCGCGATACAAACCATCCTGCGAAGCTTAACCGCACAAAAAGCAACATTTGCCGATTGGGGGATTTATCATTACTGCGGCCGGCCCGCGGTCAGTTGGTACGATTTCGCTGTCGAGGTACTGAAATCTCAAGGTTATAAGCCTGAGCAAGTGGTTTGTAATCCGCTCGCCTCTGATGACTCAGATTCCATAGCGAAACGACCTAAATATTCTGTGTTAGACTGCGCCAGAATTGAAACGGTCTTTGGTATTAAACCCGGTGACTGGCAGTCCGCCGTTAACCACAATAAGTTCTGTCTATGAATGTGATTGAAACAGACATTAATGATGTAAAAATTATTGAGCCGGATGTGTTTGAGGATGAGCGCGGCTGGTTCTTCGAAAGCTGGCATGAGACTGAGTTTGCCGAGCAGATCCTGAATGCGCGGTTTAAACAAGATAATGTTTCCTGTTCGGCTCAGGGCGTGCTCAGAGGTCTGCATTTTCAAAAGCGGCATGCTCAGGGCAAGTTAGTGCAAGTGCTCGTGGGTGAAGTGTATGACGTCGCCGTGGACGTCAGAAAATCATCACCGACCTACGGTCAGCGGGTCGTAACCCTTTTGTCGGAGCGAAACCTCAGACAACTCTGGATACCGGAAGGCTTTGCTCACGGATTTTATGTGCTGTCAGAAAAAGCCATTTGCTCGTATAAATGCACCGATAACTATGACCCGGGATCTGAAGTGTGCATCCGCTGGGATGACGCTGACTTAAATATTGACTGGCCGTTAACAGGTAAGCCGATTGTCTCAGAAAAGGATGAGTCGGGTATTCGGTTTAAGGATTTATAACGACATGCCCGCGAAAGCGGGCATTCAGCGCCTTAAAATGAATCAAGCCGCCGGGCTCCCGTTTTCACGGGAGCGAAGAAAACGCGGCTTAGTGAGCTAATAAACCGCGGCTGCGAAGCAGCGGCTCGATGCCGGCCTCTTTACCGCGGAACTCTTTATAAAGCTTCATCGGATCCTCACTGCCGCCCTGAGAAAGAACCGTATTCATAAAGGCCTCCGCTGTCTTTTGGTCAAAAATACCGTTTTCTTTAAAGGCTTCAAACGCGTCAGCGCCTAAGATATCAGACCAAATGTAGCTGTAGTAACCCGCGCTGTAGCCGCCGGAGAAAATATGCGAGAAATAGGTACTGCGATATCGCGGCGCGATTTCGCTCATTAATCCCATTTTCCTGATAGACGCCGCTTCAAACTCGGCCGCGTCTTGCGGTTTGGTATCCGTCAGCGTGTGCCAGTCTAAATCAAGTAATGTCGCCGCCATGTATTCAACCGTAGCGAAACCCTGGTTGAACTTGCTTGCCGCCTGGATCTTGTTAACCAGCTCCTGCGGGATCACTTCTCCGGTTTTGTAGTGTTTAGCGAACTGAGCTAACACTTGCGGTTGAGTCATCCAGTTTTCCATGACCTGAGACGGGAACTCAACATAGTCACGCGGTACGGAAGTACCGGCCTGAGAGCGGTAGTTTACTTTTGAAAGCATACCGTGAAGCGCGTGACCGAATTCATGGAACAGGGTGCTTGCCTCATCAAAAGTCAGTAACGCCGGCTCACCTTCAGCCGGGCGAGGGTAGTTCAGCACGTTTACGATGATAGGCTTGGAATCAACACCGTTCATATTGTATTGCTGACGGTAAGCGTTCATCCACGCGCCGCCGCGCTTGCTGTCGCGAATGAAGTAATCCCCCATGAAGATAGCCGTCAGCTCACCGTTTTTGTCGTACACTTCCCAGCTGCGAACTTCGTCGTTGTACTTGGGTAAATCGGTACGCTCTTTTACCGTGATGCCGTACAGACGGTTTGCCGTGTAGAAAACGCCCTTAAGGGTATTTTCTAAAGAGAAATACGGACGGGTCTGCTGTTCGTTGAAGCTGTATTTCAGGGTACGGATTTTATCGGCATAGTACCACCAGTCCCAGGCCGCGAGCTTGAATTTGCCGCCGTCGGCGTCAATCATTTTCTGCATATCCGCCGCTTCCGCTTTCGCCTGAGCAAGCGCCGCGGGCCAGATGCGGTTCAGCAGCTTGTAGACGTTGTCAGCGTTTTTAGCGGTACGCTCCTCAAGCACGTAATCGGCGTGGGTTTTGTAACCTAATAACTGAGCGCGCTGAGCGCGCAGCGCGGCGATTTCCGCTAATACTTTTTTGTTGTCGTTAGCGTCGGCGTTGTTACCGCGCTCAATATAACCTTTGTAGATTTCTTCACGCAACTCACGATTATCGGCGTAGGTTAAGAAAGGCGTGACAGACGGGCGGGCCGTGGTAAACACCCACTTGCCTTCGTGACCGCGTTTGGCCGCCATATCCGCGGCGCTCGCGATAACGTCGTCAGGAAGACCCGCTAAATCCGCTTTATTGTCGATAACCAGTTCGAAAGCATTGGTTTCAGCCAGTAAATTATCACCGAACTTAAGGCTGAGCTTGCCGATTCTGGCGTTAAGCTTACGAAGCTTGGCTTTATCGGCGTCGTTCAGGTTCGCGCCGCCGCGGGAAAATGACTTGTAGGTGTTTTCAAGCAGGCGGGTCTGAGCCGTATTCAGGCTTAGCGTATTTCTGCGCTCATAAACCGCTTTAACACGCTGAAATAATTTGTCGTTCAGGTAGATGTCATCATTTAAAGACGACAACATCGGTGACACTTCTTTGCTGATTTTCTGCAGCTTATCCGTGGTGTCGGCGCTGGTCAAGTTGTAAAAAACACCGGATACTTTAGACAATAAGCCGCCGGAAAACTCCATCGCCTCGATAGTGTTGGCGAACGTCGGAGCGTCAGGATTATCGGCAATGGCCTCAATTTCGGCACGCTGCCGGGCAATACCTGCTTTAAACGCGGGCAGGTAATGCTCTTCTTTGATTTTAGCGAAATCAGGAATACCGAAGAAGGTGTCGTATGGCTTGAAAAACGGGTTTTCAGCTTGTTTCGCCGCGACTTGTTCCGCCGCGCCGGCTGATTTAGCCGTATTTTGTTTCGTTTTATCGTCAGTATCTTCGCTGCCGCAAGCTGTCAGCGCCAGGGCTAAAGTGATAGCGCTGACCAAAGGTTTGATTTTCGAACCGATCATTTTGGTTCTCCCGTTATTATTGTGTGAAATTTAAACTGTGCTAAATCTGAATTATCCGAAAAATCAGAATAACAAAAGCAGAAAACCCTCAAGTTGTTAGTTTGAGGGTGATGTTATGAGTTATTTGTTTATCATGTATCAAGATAACATATCTACATAATTTATTATTTTGTTTGTAACAAATAGTTGAAATCGCGCAATCAGTACTCAATTAAGTTAACTAAAGCAGAGAGTTGCCTGAAATGAGCTTGGTTTTACAAAGTAGAATATTCTGTTTTGTGAGCTGTCCGCCGTTGGCGGCATTTAAAGGTCAGTCTGAAAATTCTTTGTTATTTCATCGGGTATCACCGGATCGTCAGTCGCAGAAGGTATGGTGTATTTCTGGTCATCTCCGATTTTAATCTCTGAGTGGTTAATTCAACGCCCCTTGGGGCGAACTGCCTTCTTTCGTGTATATAAAACGATACAGCGCTGCCCGCGGCGGGGTTGTTCATTTATACAGTATTGCCGTCACCCTCACATAATTCACAAAGCTCTGAAATTTCTGAGTCTTCGGCATCCAGATGTATCTCCTTTAGAACGTCAGTAAAGGTCCGCCATGTGAAGTTCTCTGATCGGGACTTTATTTCTATCAGCCGCGCGACGGCTTGTTCATCGGTTCTGTTCGGTAATTCGACTTCCCGGAGTTGTTTTTTGTCGATATCCAGTTTTAAGCAGAGTTGGTGGAGAACTTCATGTTTTTGAAGTTTTTTCAGGAGATTAAAAGGTTTTCCGTTTAAATCCAGCGCGCAGCAATCAGCGGGCTCTACCTGTTGTTCTGGTTTAACCTGAGCCAGTGACAGTTTAAATTGATCATTCTTGGCGGAAGGTAAAAAGATTTTTTTAAACTTCAGATAATCACTTAATTCAGCGATTTCAGGGATTGTGTCAAGTGTCCGCAAAAGACCTCCCCAGTTCAGCTGACTTTTATTGGTGTAAAAGTTGATGATTTCCTGAACCAATTCACGGTTCCAGCGGCTTAATGTTATTTCCCGCCCGAAGCGGCTCACGTAACATTCACACTGACACAGCTCAAATTCACGCATACTCAACCCAAGCTTTAAAGCAAAACTGATACAATGTTCTGACAGATGTTTAATCATACACAGGCTTTGACAGCCGGTGCTGTCCGGAGTATCAACATTAACGTGATGAATTATGCGATCGTCTACAGGGCGCTGCAAAACCGGTGTGTCGCCGTATGGTTTCCAATTTTCAGGCAGAACTACGTCTAACATTCTCGCGGCGCGGTGAAATTCACGCTCGTATTCTATTTCCGGAAATGAGCTTAATACATCAAAAAATTGTTGCCAGGTTGATTTATTATTACGAAAATATTCACCCATCAATTCGTATATAATATCACCTGAATATTTTAATTTGCCTTCTAAAGCTCTTACCCTTTCAGCGTCAAACTTCAGATGCTCAGCCAGCTGCCTGTGCTTCCCTCTGAACACTTCCAGCAAACTTACATCATCATAAATTTCACTTGAGTCATCGGATGAATAACAAACGAACGAACTAAGATTTGCATAAGTTTTTAAATAGCAAGAACTTAATTCACTATAAAAGTTTCCTGAGTTAAGACTTTCCTGTAATGAGGCAAGCAAATATTTATTTAAACCTAAAGCCCGATCTTTCAGTTTTTGTTTGCCTTGAAGAGTGAGTTTGTATTCCCAGTCGTGTTTCTCAATCCTGAGGTGTAAAGTTTTAATTTTGCCGTTAGTATTGAGATGTAACAAAACGTTTTTCAATTTACCGTTATCACAAGTTAATTCATCAAATGCGCTACAGTAAAATTTAAAGCTATGATGAACCGGTTGTCTGAAAAACACACCGCAGATCCTCGAAACTTTGCCTGTTAATTTAAAGTTTAAACTATACGTTTTACATTCATGCGGTTTCGGCTTGTGACTACTGCTTAACTTTAACTCATTACTGACAGCCTCTGAATAAGCCGGAGGCGCTGATGACTCTTTTAAGACATCCGCCGGAATCGCTGCTTTACTGATCATAAGGTTTACCTTTAAAACCTGAATAAACACTTACAAAGTAACGGTTGTATACTGTACTTTAGCTGAATAATAATTACGCACGGCGCAGGGCGATAATTACACGGTGAATCTGACTGCTTAAAAGCTGTCAGAGCTGGCTTTGCATGGGTTATGGTTATTATTGTTGTATGCGCTATTCTTTTCGTGATGATAAGCAGCTCGTGCGCAATTTCGGCGCTCGGATCTGGTGCGATACAAGGCGCGGCGCAGGGAGCATAGCCGTAGCTATGTAAGCGAAGTTGCAACGCTGTAGTGCGGTAAAGACGGGCATCAAAAAATGTCAGAAAACTTATGGTCAGCTACTTATAAAAAAAGGCTATCGGGTTTAGTGATAGCCCCTCACTTCAGCCGGGAAAATAATTACTGGAAATTCAGTGTCCAGCTGTTGATCGTGCCGGAATCACGGCGGGCGCTGTCAACGGCTGTTAACCTCCAGGTTCCGGATGATTCAATGCCTGAAAAATCAGCGGTATAAGTCCGCACGATGTCATTCGCGCCACGACCGGTATTGTCATGCAGAACAGCGTATTCTCCGGTCGGGCTGACCAGACGTACTTCGAGATCGCCGATATAGGTATGGCTGATATTAACGTCGACCGTAACCGTACCTGAATCACCGGAGCGGGTCACATTGACAGGACTTTCAGCGCCAACCGGACTATTGTCCGGAATGCTGTAGCCGCCGTTATTGGTGTAAGACGCCGCGCCGCCGTCTTGCGGAGGTGTGTCCGCTCCGGCGGTATAGTTTGCCTCAAGCCTGACACCGCTGAATGATGAATAACCCCGCAGCATTACATAGTAAGTACCGGCTTGTAATTCGGAGTTATCGATATCACAGCTTTCATTATTACCGTTACGGTACGGGCGGCAGTCGTAGCTTGATGTTGTCGCGGGCGCGCCGTATCGCACATAAAGATCGGCATCCCCGCTGCCGCCGCTCACGGCGAAACTTAAATCCGCCGCGCCGGCGGGTACCTCTAGCGTGAAGTAAAGTTCATCGCCGCGACTTGCTGTAAGATTTAATTTTGCGACACCGTTTTCAAGTACGTTATCACCACCGTCATTATCCGCCGGCCCGTCACATGACTCATCAAGATAGGCTTTCGCGGCCTCGGCATCAACAAGGCCGTAACCCGTTCGATTATCACGGCCCGCCGCATCAATATCCTCGGCTGTCGCGTTGAGCGCGGCACGGATCTGAGCCGCGGTACATTGCGGATGGTAGCTCCACACTAACGTTGCGACACCCGCGACATGGGGGGTTGCCATAGACGTGCCGTTGTAATACTCATAGTCCTCCCCTGCCGTGACTTCTACGGTCACCCTTTCACCGGCCTGACTGCGCAGCGCTAAACCCGTAGCGCGATCAACCGAAACCGAGACGTGTCTTTGCGCGCTGCTTCTGTCAACGTTGAACGGGTTTTGAAGTCCGGAACGCTGCGGGTTACTGTAGACGATCGTAGCTCCGGCACCCGCGTTTTCACAGGCTTGTACCGCATCAGCATCCGGATACGTACCATTGCCTTGATTGCCGATTCGTTGCACCAGACAGACTCTGTCGGTCATGTCCGCACAATTGTAAGTCGAACCTGAAACGGCGCATTGCGCAAGCTCACCCGTAAAACTGCCGTTGATCGGGCTTTGCACGAAATCCGATCCTTGAATCACTAAACGGTTGAGGGGAACAACGCCGTTGTCAAAGTAAGACTGGCCATTGACAGTGATGTCGGCTAAACGTCCTTCGCCGACGGTTACGGTTGATAAAATCGCCTCTCCGGGGCCGGAAATTTCCACCTGTTCGGTAAACTGCGAAAACTCGGCATGTTGTTTATTTGAGTCGACGGCGGCGACGGCCATAACGGAATCATAAGAAGCCGGGTAACTGAGCGAACTGTCGCCCGCATTTCCCGCCGCTGCGATAAGAAGTACGCCGTCATCGGCATGTGATTGCAGTGCATTTCGCTCAGTGTTGTTCGGTCTTGAGCCGCCTAAGCTCATGTTCACTACGTTAGCGCCGTTATCAGCACAACGGTCGATGGCGCTGACCAGTTCCGACGAGTAACCCCAGCCGCTCGCGTTGAATACCTTGATAACATGGATATTGGCGTTCTGATTGGGCATCACGCCGACAACGCCGGTGTCATTGTTGATCGCGGCGATGGTGCCTGCCACGTGTGTTCCGTGCGCGTTGTTTCGTCCGGGCTCATACCAGTTACCCGTTCCGCGGTCGCTGGTTCCGGTAACGTTATTCCCGCTTAAGTCTTCATGGTTAATGTCGTAGCCGGAGTCGATGATACAAACGGTACGGTTGCCCGTCAGCGTGTCGTCGAGGCGGGTGGCGCCGACATCCAGCTGTCCCCAGGGCGTCACCTGTGAAAGCAGGCGGCGAGGACTGTCTTCCTCAACGTATTCGACATCAGAACGATTTCTTAAGCTTCGTAATGCTGAACGATCCAACTCCGCCGTGTAGCTTCTTGAACTGCCTATTTGCTTCATTTTCACGGCATTAGCCGTGCTCAACGCATTGATATGATTTGAGCGTTCAAATGCTCTGACCGCCTCCGAAGCCGGATTGACGCCGCCGGAATCAACCGCTTGCGTAATTGAGTCCGGATCAGAATCACGAAACTTCACTATATAACGTTTCGGAAGCGGTGATTCCCGGTCGACACCATTATTCAGTATATTTACTGTGTTAGCGTTTACGCCCGCAGCGACAGCCATTGCTAAAGCTGATAACCCCAACGCAATCTTCGGCACAGTTTTGTTTGTCATGTGATTTCCCTCTTTTGTTGAAATTCGGTTATTTCATCGGCAGCTGATAATTAGAATGTTTGTGTCAGCCGGTTACTGCCGAATGAGGAAGATAAAATTTTAAATTTAAAATGTAAATTAAATGTTAATTAAAAGTTGTTTTTTTAAAGGTGGTGGCTGAGGCGTGAATAATGCAATGTTTGTGTTATTTGATGAATAAAGATGTTGTTAAGTGCCTTTTCTGTGGTTATTTATGTATTCCGGGAACGAAATGTTAAAAATTTTATTTAACAGGTAAATATCAATGGCCGTAGAATAAAGCCAATTAAAACATGTGTATGTATAATACATGTATTTTTATATGAGTTTTAGTTATAAGTTATTCCTTTATTTGGTATTTTAGTTTGTTGTACTGTTTTGTGTGATAATAAATGATTAACTCGCCTGTAAATCGTCAGTTGTCAAAATTTTGTTCGCTCATTTAGCTGGATTTTACTCAGGGCTGTCGCAGTTCAAATCATACCCATTTAAATTTCAACGCATACCCGCAAATTAAATTTCAACGCATACCCGCAAACGCGGCCAGTGACTTTTATCCGGATTAACCAAAGCAAAGACACCGGACTCCTGCTGTCGCAGGAGTGACGATAGAATCGGTATACTTTCTTCCGCAACGTCCCTCTAGTGTATTTTCTACGCCTGATATCGTATCAAAATGAACCTTAAGTGCTTTTTGACAGTTTCTTAGATAAAACGTATTTTATCATCCTCTGTTAATCTTTTCTTCATTATCCACCTATTTTTCAGGTAGTTATCCTTAAAATTCTTAAACTTGTCGTACTCAGTGTAATTCTTGAATTTATCAGTTAATTTGAGGGTAGATTTTCCTCTATTTATAAATACCGTCTCCTTCTGTAGCGTTACAGGGCATAAAAACGTAAGTCTTGAATAGGGGTTAGATTTGCTTTTACCTCTTTTGCGCAATGACGATAGCTCTTCTTGATGAGTCCAGCAGCCGAATTGCCTGGTAAAAATTTTTCCGTCAAAGATGATCATATTTTGCGCGATTAACTCGATTTTATTATCAAATAAGCGGGTTTCATGTCTTATACCGTCTTGATTCCGTCCTAGTTGTCTGCTGATGAATTGAAACTCAATTTCTGACATTTCATCATTTGTTTCCTCAATTTTATATAACCCGTTTACAGGCTCAGGTTCTGTCAATATCAGGACTTTGTTACTGAAAGGGCACCGAATATACGAAGTATTGAGTTCTTCGTCATGCCATGTTTCTAAGCCGTCTGTTCTTTTTTTGTAATCCCGAATTTTAGATCCGGTACTTAATTGTTTTTTCAGGTACATACGTTCTGCGGCGGGAGCGGTACTTATTACCGGACTTTTCGCGGGTAATTCATAAGTATCCTTAGGTGACGGCTGAGGTAATGAATGAGCGGAACTATGTAGCGAAAAGCCGGCGCTGTCATCGTCTTTTAGTTTAGCGGCTTGATCATTTCTGTTATCAGTTAATCCCGAAGCTGAAGATGATCTGGGTTTTGTTCCGATGTTCATGTAGAGTTTGGTTTGAGCGGGGGCAGAGTCTTGTCTGTGGAGGAGGGAAGCAAATTTATTTACTCGATTGTACTCAGGGTTTTTAGCGGCTCTAAACGGTATTTCAGCGTATATAGATTCTCCGGAGAGGCGCATACCTGTTGCTGAGCTTTTTGCGGATGATTCATGAGTATCCTTAGGAGATTGATGAAGCAGGAAATGGTGGAAACTACCCGGTGAACCGCAGCCGCTGTCTCTGTCTTGCGGCTTAACCGTCTTATCATTTCCGGTAAGATTTAATCTCAAACCTGAGGGTGATTTGGGTTTTATTCCGATGTTCATGTATTGCTTGGTCTGAACGGAAGCAGAGAAGGATCCGGGCGCGGGGGGAAATTTATTCGCCTGAGCATGATCAATGTTATTAATGGGGTGAATTATTTTAGTCGCGCCTGAATTACAGCTGTTTGCGGCAAGAGTCTGTCTGTGTTTAACTTCTTGTCCGGTGATATCTTCATCGGAAGGGATAGGGTCAGCATTAAAGGGTACGGGTTTGATTTTTACTAAGGAGTAGACCGGACTATCAGTAACTTGAATATGGCAATCATCAACGCTCTCATCATTATCTATCTCATAATCCTCATAATCCTCATAATAAAATACTTCATCATCAGATGGTTGCTGATAAGATGAGCGAGCAATTTTTTTAGTGTTTTTTTCACGCTCTCCCCGGGACTCGGATCTTCCGGGCCATTGTCCTTGGTCATGATTTGATTTAGTTTGCTTGTCTGAATTCTTATCGGGTTCTTTTTGTGGATATGGCGGATTAATTTTTACTGTCATTGAATAATCTGAATTGGAGCCGGTTTCCGTTACTATGAATTTACGGCTTTTATTTCTGTCTTTAGCTTTACTTGGTATTGAATCACTTTTTTTCGCTTCAACTTTCGGAAAATCAACAATTATCTTAGAATTATGAGTGAATATAATTTTACGGCCTTCAAAAAGCTCTTTTGAAAAATAAGCTTTCCAGTTTTCTTTTAAGCACTGATTCTGTCTGATGCATTTTTCCATAATTAATCTCGCGTACGTTGACTGCTCTTGCGGTGTAGCCGGCGCTAGCAGCGTAAGCAATTGAGTAACAGCATGTCGTATTTTTTGACGGCTTTTGACTGTCTCAATATGAAAGCTTGTTAAGGCTTCAGTAATGTTATTTGTGTGTTCAAGGATATCGCATTGTTTTGAGTCTGTTTTAGGCGGCACTTTTGATGATAACGACGACTCATGAGAAACTGCCATAACTTGCTCCTTATATAATATAATTAATCAAGTTCTTTTACAGTTGTTCATATGGTAAATAATTTAAAATTATCACAGTGTTTTATACTATATATTCGCTGTGTTTTCACGCTATATTGTTACTTTGTTTTTATACAAAAGCAGGCCGTGATAAATCGTAAAATGTAATTCAGATCGTCAGCTGGTATTTGGCGGAGTGATAAACTATCACTCGATTGTGTAGTTTTTCTGCCTGACTTTTGTGATTGTCATTTTTTTTCAGACGATTATAGAGAATCAGAACGTTAAGCTGCAATGATTTTATATCATTTAGAAGAAACTGTCCCTAAGACCCTAAGACCCTAAGACCCTAAGACAAAAATGAAAATGAAATTAATAAAAATTGCGGCATCGGGTATTAAGTAATATTTAATGTACGGGGAAGTAAAGTTAATAATATTCTTATTTAAGGTCGGATATTCATTTTTCTGATTATAAAATGTAAAAATTAAACACGATTTTAAAATGTTATTGATGGATTTAACTAAGCAAGCAACAATTCGACTTGCCTAGTTAATAACATGACTAATTTTAATTAAATTGGATAACTTGATTTTTTGTCAGCAATATAACCATCAACTAACCGCTCAAGAACAGATAACGGAACCGGACCGTTCTTAAGCACCACATCATGGAATTCTGCAAGACTGAATTTATCCCCTAACTCCGCTCTGGCTTTTTCCCGGACCTCCAGGATTTTCATCATGCCGATTTTGTATGACGTGGCTTGACCCGGCATCACGATATAACGCTCAATCTCCGCCGTAACATCGCTTTGAGCCATGCCGGTATTGGCTTTCATGTAATCAATGGCTTGCTCACGAGTCCAGCGTTTATGGTGCATGCCTGTGTCCACCACTAAGCGGACGGCTCTGAATAATTCGGCCTGGAGGCGGCCGATGTTATCCTCCGGTTTATTTTGAAAGCCTAACTCCCGGGCTAACTGCTCAGAGTATAATGCCCAGCCTTCGGTATAAGCCGTAAACGCCGGCATTTTTCTGATGAAAGGTAAACCCTCAAGCTCCTGAGCGATAGCGATCTGGAAGTGATGCCCCGGAATGCCCTCATGGTACGCCAAGGTACGCATACTGTAGGTCGGTGTCGCTTTTATGTCGTATAAGTTGGCGAAGAAGCGACCCGGCCGCGAGCCGTCCAGAGACGGACCTTGGTAGTAAGCGCCGGGAGACGTTTTTTCTTTAAACTCAGGAATGCGTACCACTTCCATCCCGGCTTTCGGACGGATATTAAAGGCGTCATCCAGACCTTCATTGATTTCATCCAAAATCGTCTGATAGTCGGCCAGAATCTGCTTACGTCCCGCGTCAGTGTCGGAATAATAGAATTTTTCATCGGCGGCCAGCCGTTCGATAGCCTCAGAGAAATCATCGGCGGTGATATTTAATTCAGTCAGTTCCGCCATGATTTCGCTTTGAATTCTGTCCACTTCTCTTAAGCCTATGCTGTGAATTTCTTCCGCCGAGTAATCGGTGGTGGTAAACAGTCGCAGTGCTTGTTTGTAGGCTTGATCACCATTTGGCAAATGCCATAAGCCGTGATCATTACCTGTTTTCGGCTCAAGCTTTTCAAAGTAAGCAATAAGATCGTTATAAGCGGGACGGATACTGTTTTCTATGGCCTGAAGGGTCCGCTCCAGAATTCTTTGTTTTTCGGAGTCTTCGGCATCGGTAAGCTTATCAAGCTTTTCAACCAATGATGAATACAGGATATTTTCTTTGACGGGCGTGTTCACGAAACCGCGCATTTCATCTAAAACACGTTCAACGACAAATTTAGGCGGAAGAATGTTTTTATCTTCTCTGATTTTGAGCCCTTCAATATTCTGGGCGAATTTCACCGGCAGTTTATTTAAACGGGCGATATAGTTATCGGCGTCCTCGATACTGTTAACCTGATGCTGAGCCTGCATAAAACTCGGAAAACCGCTCTGTAAACCGAACAGCTGATTTACCGGGTAGTTGTGATGGCGGAATTCGTAAGACGAATTTAAGAAGTCCAGAAGGTACAGAGTAATTTCTTTACTGAGTTTTTCACTTTCGCTGAGCTCATCGTCGGAATAGTTATTAACTAGGGTTTGAATATGACGCGCCTTTTCAAACAGTTGCTCTAGCTTTTCCGGTCGGTCATCATCCAGCTCAGCGTTATGGCCGTTAATACCCGCTGATTCTAAAAACCCTAGTGTGGTCAGGGTTTCAGGGCTGTCAAACGCCAGCTTAATCATTTCACGGTCAAGCAGTGAGCGAAACATAACGGGCTTATCCGCATACCATTCGTGCGCGGCGAAAGTTCCGCCTAAAGCTAACGAGACCGCCACGGCTAAACCTGTTCCCTTTAATATTTTTTTTATCATTATTGCCTCCATGTTTGTTCACCGAAAGTTAACATTTAACAGACCGGAGGCGCAACGCTGAAAAAGTAACAGCCGGTTACAGACAGAGTTGTTCCGCCGCCGAAAACAGCTGACTGTGGCGTTTACCGGTTCCGGCCGATTGCGGTTTTAGCCGGCAATCACCGCCGCGGCAGGAGCATTATGCTGTTTTACCGGGCTGAAAACTCAATGGTCTCTCTGGTAAATGCCGTCATTACAAATTGTCAGAAAACCAGGGTTATCGTCATGATGAATATCAACGCCGGCATCATAAATAATCAGCTCAGGCTGATGAAGGCGAGTCAGGCTCTCAGCGCGCCGTCCCGTGACTTTAAAATTAAAATGTTACTCAAACGTCATGCCGGCGAAGTCCGGCATCCGGGGCGACGAGATTATCATCAATAATCTTTCTTATAATTCGGTCGTTCGAATAATTGAATCCGATCTTCAATATAAGAGATAGCCTGTCTGCATTTTCCTAACCTTTTGTGCATATTCAGGATTTCATGCTGAAGCTTTAACTTATCTCTGGCAGGGCAGGAATCCAGTTTATGGTTCAGCTCTTGAATTTTCCGTTCGATTCTCGCGGCCCAATTGAGGTGCTTGTTCAGCTCCTCATAAAGCTGGTGGCTGCTTTGCATGACATTACCCGCAATCCAGTCAAAGCCCGCGTCATCGTGTTTCTTCTGCTGGCGCTTAAGGTATTGAGCGCGTGCCGCTGATCTTTTATGTCGTTCAGACTTCACGTCAATGTTTGTGGTGGTTAAGGCTCTTTTCAGCGCTGAAAACTGATCCTGAATGTGTAAACAACTGCTTTGGACAGCCTGCTTGTTCATCCCCGCCTGCAAACGTTTATCGAGCATATTAATGCTGCGTTTGAGCTGATGAACGCAGGCAATCAGCTTGCCTCCGGTTTGCTGAAATAAACCTGAGTTGAATCTGTCCGTGTTTCGCAGCAGTTTTTGTTCATTCTGAGGCAGGTCGCTGTCGTGCCTCAGGACTTCCTGCTCAAGCCGGCTTAATTGTCGCCGCAGTTTAATGATTAATTCTTGCTGCCTCAAAACCAGGCGCTCCATGCTAAATGTAATGACATAAACAGCACCACCGTGATAAAGATAGGTTTAATAAATGGTGAGCCGAATCGAATCGCCACTCTGGCGCCGGTGAATGACCCCAGCATCATAAACACGCCCAGCAGAATCCCGATGATATAATTCACTTTCCCGAGCGACATAAACACGATCAGGGCGGTTATGTTACTGATCAGCGTCATTGAGCGTGCTAAGCCGCAGCTGTTGAGCAACGGCAGACCGTAAAGCCTGGAGACGGATATCGTCCAAAACGCGCCGATACCCGGGCCGGCGAATCCGTCATAGCCGCCCCAGACAAAGCCCGTTAACCACTGACGGCGTTTATCAGGGCTTTGTTTGATCATTTCAGCGTTTTCACAGCCGATCGCGTTGGGGCTGAGTAAAGAGTATACCGCCACGGCGATGATCATTACCGGTAATATTTTTATTAGCCAGTCATTATCGACGGCGATAACTAAGGCGCTGCCGGATACGGCGCCGATAAACGTGGCTATGGCAGTGTGATACCACAGACTCGGGGTGAACAGCTGTTGCCTGAAATAAGTTAAAGAAGACGTAAATGAGCTGAAGCATGAGGCTAGTTTATTAGTGCCGAGCGTCTGATGCGGCGTAATACCGAGGGATAATAACGCGGGAATGGACAATAAGCCGCCGCCGCCGACCACGGCGTCAATAAAACCGGCGCTGATCCCTACCAGCGCTAACATCAGCCAATGTCCAGCTTCTAACATCATTTATTTTTACTCTATGACTCTGCGAAACGGCGGCAGGGCATCTAATAATGACTTGCCGTATCTTTTGGTTATTAATCTTCTGTCTAAAATGGTCACTCTGCCGTAATCCTGCTCCTTTCTGAGCAGGCGGCCGCAACTTTGTATTAATTTGCGCGAGGCGTCCGGTACGGTTAACTGAATGAACGGATTTCCGCCTTTAAGTTTTATGTATTCGGCATGAGTCTGCTCAACCGGTGAGGTCGGCACGGCAAAAGGCAGTTTAGTGACGATCAGGTTGGTCAGATAATCACCGGGCAGATCTAACCCCTCAGAAAAGCCGCCGGTGCCGAAAATAACGCTCGGTTTATTGTCGTCACATAACCGGTAATGCTGTTTTAACAGATCTTGTCTGGGTTTCGTGCCCTGAACTAACAAAGGCGCGTTAAGTTTACCCTCGACCAGTTCAATAACACGATTCATCTGCCAGTAAGACGCGAACAGCACTAAAGTCGCCATTTCACCTTCCACGAGTTTAATGATCTGCTCGGCCAGTTCCTCGGTATATGCTTCGGCGTTTGGCTCGGTTCTCATTCTGGGTAAAAACAGGGTCGCGTTATTCTCATAGTCAAACGGTGACTGCAGGGCTAAATAGCGGCTGCCGTCGTTCAGTGATAACCCCACCTGATGACAGAAATGATCGAACTTATTTAACGCTCGTAATGTCGCGCTGCATAACACCACACCGGCGGCTTCCCGCCACAGCATGGTTTCTAACATAAAGCCCACTTCAATCGGCGAGGCTTGAAATAAGTAATCCGACTTTTTGCCTGTTATCAACTCAGCCCAGCGCGCGCAGGGGGCGCCTTCAGGGTTATCCTCTCTGGCCATCGCTTTCCACAATTTCGCCACCGATTCTAAGCGCTGCAGCATAAAGCCTGATTCAGCGAGCAGCTGTTCGGCCTGGTGCCCGGGTATTTCATCGTCTTTAATGGCTTCATTAAGAACCGACTGAATTTTACTAAATTGTTTCAGCGCCTGATTTGACTCACTGGCCAGATTTTCCGCCGGAATATTCAGAGTCTCAGGGATCCTGCCGTGCTCAAACCGCCAGCGGGATTCAGGATTATTGAAGAACTTAAGCTGAGTGTCACAAAAATGGCCGACCTGATTTAATTCGCTGATCATAGCGGCGATATGATCCTGCAGCTTCTGCGACGGTGAAATCATCTGATCACTTTTGATCTGATTCTGCAGGTTAGCGATTGTTTTATTCAATTTCTCTAGCCAGTCAGCGGTGCCGCGAACGGTTGACTGGGCGCTGGAAAAGTCTCTGGCAACAACCGGTAAGTGATGCGCCTCGTCAATGACGTAAAACACGTCCTCCGGATCCGGCAGAATAACACCGCCGCCCAGCTCTAAATCCGCGAACAATAAGCTGTGGTTGACAATCAGCACATCCCACGAATCCGCTTCTTCGCGGGCGCTGTGAAACGGACATAAACGATGAGCCGCGAGAGTGCGGTGGCAGCTGTGTTTATCGGACGCGATTTGCTGCCACAGGTGATCGGGTAAACCGACGGTCAGGGTGTCCACTTCACCGTTCCATTTTCCCTCATGGTAATCCCGAAGCAGCTTTTGCAGTAACCCGACCTGATGCTGATCCGGCCTGGTCTGCCACATCGCCATCTGAGCGCCGTCGGCGCCGATCAACATTTCCAGCTTGGACAGGCAGACATAACGCTGACGGCCTTTCACTAAGCCGAATTTAAAACCGAGTTCTGACCGCTCGAGAAAGAAAGGCAGATCTTTATGAAGCAGCTGCTCCTGCAGCGCCACCGTCGCGGTCGCGACGCAGACCTTTTTCTTCTGCTCTAATGCCAGAGGAATGGCGCCCAGCAGATAAGAAAGTGACTTACCGATACCCGTGCCGGCTTCGACGACAATGATTTTACGGTCTGTGTCGTACTCACCCGCCAGGGTTTTTGAAATTTCCGCCACCATATAATTTTGCTCACGCCGTGACACAAAATCAGGTAACGCCGCGGCAATATCTTTATAAATCTTACGAATTCTGGTTTTGATTTTCTCTGCAAGCATAATAGGTGAGTCGTGTCCTTAAATATGTGCCGGATGCCCGTACTGAATTAAGGTGAAGCCTAATTCAATACGAGTATATAATAACAGTTTTATATGCTCTCTTGGAATGACAAATCGTTTTCAACGCTTTGCGGTGTGAGCGGGATACAAACTACCTGAGAAAATCATGACGACATCACTTACGACAATCACCGGGCGAATATTAACAAGAAGAACCGTGAAACGTCGCGGGCGCAATGTCATTGAGTATTTTATAGCCTCTGAAGCGGGTCCGGCGCGGGTCGAGATCGAAGACGCTGACTGGGTTTGTTTTTGTAAAACGCGGGATTTTAGCCGGCTGTTTGATACCGGTAATCACACTCATTATTCCTCAAAGTCATTAACGCTTAAGGATTTTGACGGTGACTTAGTCACCGCCGTTTATACCCGCAGCCGCCGGGAGCAGGATCAGATTAAAGATATCGCGCGGCGGTTAGCCGTTCCGCTTTATGAAACCGGGATCAGGCCTGAGCACAGATACCTGCGCGAACGGGAAATCGCTTTAGACGCCGAGTTTTTGGGGCGCTTTATTTCATCGGGTAATAATCAGACTCAGGTATTCAGAGCGCGCAAAGCGCGTTCCGTTATCACTGACGGCGCTCCCGCGCTAAAAAGCGTCTCATTGGATCTTGAATGCTCCCCGCGGGGGGAACTTTATTCAGCGGGGTTGTACGCCGGCGATCATCAGACCGTCATTATGGTCGGTAAGCCGCGGCCGGATTCACCCGATTACATTTTGTGGGCCGCGGATGAACCCGCGTTGATCCACGCCCTTATCGGATGGTTCAGGCGCCATGATCCTGACATTATTATCGGCTGGGCCGTCGTCACCTTTGACTTAGCGCTGCTGTTTAAGCGGGCGAGGCGGCACGCAATCGCGTTAGCGATAGGACGTGACTCAAGCGAGCTTTCGTGGAAAGCGGACAACACGTTTCGTCCCGGGACTTTATCCTTACCCGGCCGGGTCGTGCTGGACGGAATCGACTGGCTCAAAGCCGCTTTTTACAAGTTTGACAGCTTTTCACTTGAAAGTGTCTCAAGAGCGCTTCTTGATGAGGGCAAGGCGATTGATGACGTAAAAGGGCGGGGGATAAAAATCGCGGAAATGTTCGCCGGGGATAAACTGTCATTAGCGCGTTACAACCTCACTGACTGCCGCCTTGTCTGGGATATTTTCGTTAAAATGGATTTGCTGGATTTCGCCGTGACGAGAAGCCGGTTAACCGGGCTTGAGTTAGGGCGTACGGGGGCGTCAGTCGCCGCGTTCAGCAACCTTTATCTACCGAAACTGCATCAGGCCGGTTACGTGGCGCCGCAAGCGCCGGCGGGTCACGGGACTGAGTCTCCGGGGGGGTACGTTATGGACTCGGTTCCGGGGTTATATGAGAATGTACTGGTGCTGGATTTTAAGAGCCTGTACCCGAATATTATCCGCACCTTTTTAATTGATCCCAAAGGGCTGGCCGACGGAATGCGCCAAGAGGCTGAGCTGACGGTAGCGGGCTTTTTAGGCGCCCGGTTCAGTCGATCTGACCCGATATTACCGCGGCTGATTGCCCGGCTCTCGGAACAGCGTGAAACCGCCGGGGCGCGCGGCAATAAACCGCTTTCTCAGGCCATTAAAATCATCATGAACTCCATGTACGGCGTGCTGGGCTCGCCGGGCTGCGTATTTCATGACGCCCGGTTAGCGAGCTCGATAACCATGCGCGGGCATGAGATTATGAGACAAACCAAATCCTGGATTGAGCGGCGGGGTTACAAAGTCATTTACGGTGATACCGACTCGACTTTTGTCTGGGCCGGTGAGCACGATAACCCGGAGCGACTGGGTCATGAGCTGGCTCAGCTGATCAACGAACAATGGCGGCGGCGGTTGCGGCATGAGTTTAATTTAGAGAGCTATCTCGAGCTTGAGTTCGAAACCCATTTCAGACAGTTTCATATGCCTACTTTACGGGGCTCCGAATCCGGAAGTAAAAAACGCTACGTCGGAACGAGGCGGACCCGCGCCGGCGAGTCAGAGCTGGTGTTTAAAGGAATGGAAAATGTCCGCAATGACTGGAGCCGGCTCGCGAAACGCATTCAGTTCGAGTTATACGACCGGTTATTCAAAGGTGATAAATTAACCCCGTTTCTGACTGAGCAGATTGAAAAACTCAAAGCCGGAAAATTCGATCATGAACTTATATTTAACAGAAGACTGAGCCGTGACGTCGCCGAATACAGCGCCCAGTCGTCACCGCATGTCAGAGTGGCTAAGCAATTATTCGAAACCACCGCGGATAAAAAATATCTCAGACGCGGCGCTAAAATTGAATACGTCAATACGGTGAGCGGTCCGCAGGCCGCACGATACAGGGCGTCTGAGATAGATTACGCTTATTACATTGAAAAACAGATTATCCCTGTCGCCGAGTCATTATTTGAAATTTCCGGTGAAAATCTGAAATCGGCAACATCTGCTCAGTTAGCCATGTTTTAGAGCGTCCGGCGTTTCTGATTCAGTCAGGCGTTTATGAACGAAAGCTTACACATTAAAAAACTTTAACCGAATATTGTTGCCATAACACTATGATTTAGTGTATCCGTATCATTGGTTTAGGTACTGAGTACCCTAACCCTGAATTATGAAGTAAAGTTGCGGAAGAAAAAAAAATAAAAGGGAGGATTAACTTAAATAAGGTAAGAACATGAAACAAACCGTCATAATCGCAACGGCCGTATCGGCTATATTATATTCCGCGTCCGCGTCCGCGGTTGATCTCTATCAGGACAGGTCAAATTCCGTCACCGCGTCAGGCGCTATCGGCGTCGCTGTCGTTAACACGAATGATGAGACACATCTCGTTAATAACGGCTCTAAAGTTCATCTTGATTTCAGTCACGCGCTGAAAAATGATGTCAGTGTCATCGGCACCTTTGAATGGGGGGTTAATCCGGTCGGCGACAATCAGATTGCCTTTAATAACGACAGTCTGGTTGAGCGGCAGAACAGTGACTTCTTCTACAACCGTCTCGGCTACGTCGGATTCAGTCATTCAAAATACGGAAGCCTGACATTCGGTAAGCAATGGGGCGCGTGGTATGACGTTGTGATGGATACGGATTACGGCGCCGTATGGGACGGCAACGCCTCCGGCACCTACACCTTTTTATCCGACGGCGATCTTAACGGCGTGGGACGGGCGGAGCAGGCGATTCAGTATCGCAACCGGTTCGGCGGCCTCAGTGTCGCGCTGCAGATGCAGGTTAAAGATGACCATTTTACCATGGATGACTTAAAGGCGTTTCCGGTGGCCGGCATGAATAAGAACGCCGATGTTAACGGGCGAAACTTCACTTCTGAATACGGCAATACCTACGGTGCCGGCTTAAGGTATAAATTAAGTCCGGTGTTCACCGTTACGGCGGGCTACAACCGCGGTGAGTTTGATATTGATTACGGTAACTCAGAAAAAATGAATGAGGTTGACGACATATACGGCGGCGGCGTTGTTTTAGGTGACTGGATGAAGCCCGGCTTTTACGCCGCGGCGAATTACAGTGTAAGCCGGTATCACGATGTTGATAATATCGGCAGGATCTTACCGCGGGCCAAGGGTGTTGAAGCCGTTACTTCGTATCTTTTTGATAACAATTTCAGAATTTATGTTCAGTACGATGATTTAAACGCAGGTGATAAGTACCGTCAGGCTTATGACGGGGATAAATTTGAACGTCAGAATGTTATCACAAGTTTACAATATCAGTACGACCCGCAGACACTCATCTATCTTGAAAACCGGACCGATCTGAGTCACTTCACAGGGCAGCATGAGAACGCCATGTCAGTTTATGATGATGACGGCGTCGCACTCGGGGTTTTGTATTCGTTTTAGTCCCGCGCCGCCGGCGGGAGCCGGCGCCCGGATGTCTTTCATGTCTTTTTGTCTGTCATACCCGAATCCGGTCATCGGGTGTATGCGGCGGCTTTTCACTGCCTTTCATCGTTGCCGCCTGAGCGACCGAACCTGAACAAAATCCAGCCGCGAAATAACCCGTCGAAACAGAAGAAAACACTGTTCACAGGCATTATGAAATATTTTGTTAACTTATGTTGAATAAATGTTTAAAATATGATTTTATTGCGTCATTCAATAGGAACATATTACAAAAATGTGTTTTTTGTTGAGCTGACTTTCTAAGTTTCAAAGCTTAGATTGATTATAACAAGACATAAAATGTCCAGGGAGAAAGACAATGCTTAAGAATGATTTTCTAGCTAAATCAGTTCGATTCGCACTGATTGGCGGAGCCGCTACGGCTGCGTTATCAGCACCGGTTTTTGCTGAGGAAGAGAAAGAAGACGTAGAGCGTATTTCTGTTACGGGTTCTCGTATTCAACGAACCGATATGGAAACCGCTTCACCAATTAGCGTGTACACAGCCGAAGATATCCAAAAAACAGGTTTTGGTTCAGTTGCTGAATTTTTACGTACTACTGCTTCATCAGGTGGCTTTAATGAATCTGCTACATTAAGCCAAGCCGCAGGTGCTTCAAGCGTTGGTCTGAAAGGTTTTGGTTCAGATTACACACTAATTCTATTAAACGGCAGACGATTAGCTAAAAACTCTGCAGGCGGTATTTTTACTGATATTAACCAAATTCCTCTTGCAGCTGTTGAACGTATTGATATCTTACCTGACGGCGCATCAGCTATTTATGGTTCTGATGCCGTTGCTGGTGTAATTAATATTATTACAAAAAGAGACTATGAAGGTATCAGCGTATCTGCCAGATATGGTGCGGCGGTAGAGCATGGTGATGGTGATGAGAGAAATCTATCTATCGTAGCTGGTGCATCAAATGAAAAAACAAATGTTTTATTAACGATAGAGCATTTTGCAAGATCTCCGATTCAAGCTGTTGATCGCGAGCTAGGTGGTTCAGCGGTTATTCCAGGTATGCGTGGCGGTGAAGGCCGTTCTACTTGGGGTGTACCAGGTGGTCTATACATAGGCACTAATGACTATCAAAGAGATGCTGAAGGTCAGTTAATACGTGACGCAGATGGCAATGTAATTCCATTGGCTCCAGTTACCGATGCAAACGGCGGTTATGCTCCTTGGTCTGATTGTCCTGAAGAACAAGTGGCTCCAAATGGCCGTTGTTATTATGACTTTGCGCCTTTGTACCAACTACAACCTGAATCAGACCGTCAATCACTATTCACCGTTGTTACTCATCAGGTTAATGATGATTTAACGGTAGATGGCCAATTCCGTTATACTCGTGCTTATACGAAAACTTCTAATGCACCTGCACCCGGTCAAGTAGAGATTACGAGTAGCCCTTACTTGTACGATTTCCTAAGAAATGACCGTTTTGCGGGGGATTCTGAAACGGCTGATGCTGTCATTGCTGAATTTGAAGCAGGTAATGCAGAAGCTTACATTGGTCGCCGTTATTTGGACTTCCCAAATCGTCAAAATGATAACACTAACGAAACATTCGAAGCGGTTTTAGGTGCGGACTATGTTATTTCGGATGAGTGGACAGCAGACTTTGATATTGGTTTCTCTCGTCTAACCAACCGTCAGATTGGCGCTGGTGGTCAGCTTTTACGCGCTGAAGTTGAAACAGCAATGGCTGATGGAACATTGAATCCATTTATTATTAATGATTGTAGTTCTGATGACTTGCGTGAAGTTTGCGAAGATTTACAAGCCGCGATTCATAGAACGGGTGAATTTACCATCCTTTTCTCTTCTCTATCTTTTGCTGGCACTACAGGTTTAGAACTTCCTGGTGGTGAGCTTGGTGTTGCCGCTGGTGTTGATTACCGTAAAGAAGAATATACCGATCGTTCAGATCCAGCTTCAATCGCTCGCCAAGTAATTGGTGGCGCAGGTTCAAACGGTGGTGGCGACGCAACCAATAAAGCCGCTTTCATTGAATTGAATGTGCCGGTATTGGATGAATTAGAACTTAACCTTGCAGCTCGTTACGATAAAGCTGACTGGGGTGCGTCTGATGCGGCTGAAACTACTTATTCTGCCAAAGTGGCATACAGACCAATCGACGACTTGTTATTGCGTGCATCATACGGTACAGGCTTTAAGGCGCCGGGCTTAGGTGATTTATACTCTGGTTCGAGTTTTGGTGTGACCAGAGCTATCGATACTAGACTTTGTAATGCTGCTGATGGTACAGGCCCTGATTGTGACCGTGTAGAAATCAGTTCTGTAAGTGGTGGTAATGCAGAGCTGGATCCTGAAACATCTACATCGTACAACTTAGGTATTGTTTACGATGTTACTGATGCTTTCTCTTTCTCTGTTGACTACTGGTCATTGAAAATTGAAGATCAAATTGGCAGTCTAGATGTCCAAGAAATTCTGGACGGAGAAGCTGTTGGCCGTTTTACTGACCTTGTAAACCGTAATTCAGCAGGTCGATTAGATTCCGGGGATCCTGATGTTTATGTTGAGTCAAACCTTCAGAACTTAACCGAGTCCAGCGCATCAGGTATTATCTATGATCTCCAATACAGCGATGAATTTTCTTTCGGTACTTTAACAGCTAATTTACATGCTGAACAATGGTTAAGCTTTGAAACGCAATCATCAGCTGTTCAGCCTTTGTGTGATTGGATTGGTGATGATGCTGACCGTAAGGTACGTTTAAATGGTAGTATTGGTTTAGCGAAAGATGATTGGTCTGCGAGCCTTTATATGAGATGGTTACCAGGGTTTGATGACTACAACTCTCGTGATACTACTAATAATTCTTGTGACCTTGTAGGATATTACGATGTTGAGCGCGGTCCAGATGGTGAACTACTTGACGCTGGTGATCCACAAAAGATTGCAACTTATGTACAGTTTGACTTAACTACAGCATATCATTTCAGTGACGCGCATAAAGTTACTCTGGGTATTCGTAATCTGTTAGATAAACAGCCTCCATTTAGTGCGGTAAATGACTGGCCTTTCTACAACCAGAGCACTTACGATAACGTAGGTCGTTTTGTCTACCTTCAATATGACGGAAACTTCTAATCGTTAATAATCATTCAAGAGCCTCTTTCTCATAGAGGCTCTTCTTTGTTTGCCCAGCGAAGCTGGCAAACCCGACAGATTGAAAGAAGTCTGTATCACCCTGACTGAGGGGAAGATAATCTGAATGGCAAGGACGTTGTTGGCTAACGGCAGGGTCTGAAGGAAGCCATAGGAAGTTAGAGGTACACAGCGAAAGCGAACCTGATTCGGCAAGGTAGAGAGGTAAGCGTGCGAAATAGCGCAACGCCATATACTCAGTCAACTCTATCATGTGATTGAGGGTGGAATTTCTAACAGGGAGCCAGTGCAATCCTGACATGGAATCAAGGACGTTGTTGGCTAACGGCAGGGTCTGAAGGAAGCCATAGGAAGTTAGAGGTACACAGCGAAAGCGAACCTGATTCGGCAAGGTAGAGAGGTAAGCGTGCGAAATAGCGCAACGCCATATACTCAGTCAACTCTATCATGTGATTGAGGGTGGAATTTCTAACAGGGAGCCAGTGCAGTAACTGGGGAAGCCTGACACCAAATCTGGAATCAACTCACCAAAACAAAAGATTTCCAACTTTAAAATTGCTTTATGGGATCTCGCAGTTAAGAATTTACCATTCTGGCATGATAAGTAGATCCCACTTAGGTAATTCACTATTTCGGATGATTTTATCTTCGACATCTTCTTTTTCACTTTTTGTTAGCTTGACTCCTTTTGAGTAAACCTTATCAATTAAATTGACAACTGGAGTCATAGCCTTCCAAGTCATTGTTTTCGTCCACTCCAGAACAGTATTCACTGAATTCAGTAATGTACCATTCCAATGCTTTTCTAAAGATGACCAAACCCGCTCAATTGGGTTATATTTGCTGTGATAAGGTGGGTAGTAAACGTTGTGAATCCTCAGTTTCGATCTTTCACTAAACTGTTTTAATCTAAAAAGATACTGAGTCCGGTATCCACTATTTTCTGGGCCATTATCTGAAAAAATAACCAGCTCCTCTACCTCTGGATGTTCGTCTTTAACTAAATTCCACCACCACTCTAAAGCGTCACAAATGAAGTCGCTGGTTTTACTTGAGTTACCATAAAACACATGAAGCTGGTCGTTTTCCAGGTTCAGTATTCCGAACGGGATAAGCTTATCTTTTACATCCATGTCGTGATCTAAAGCTTGCACCGCATCAATCCCTCCGGATTGACCGTGTCGAGAAAATTCACCCAAATTAACCGTGGCTTTGCAATCTATACTTATACGGATAACTTTTTTATTCCCTGCTGTTTCTTTTTTAATTTTATTTACATTTTTAAAGATGGCGTCTGTTTCAGGAATTTTTTTTGTGGCCTGGTTTTTTGAACTCGCTTCAGTTTGTAACCGAGTCGATTCAAAATGTCATTAATCGTTCTTTCTTTTGGTAACTCTTCACAGTCCCAGCCTTTTTCCTCAATCAGCTTTTTACGAACACCTTTAGCTGTAATTCGAGTGTAAGCAAATGAATTTTTGAATTTTGGATCAGCTTGTGACTCTGGATCGACTAACGCCCGAATATCTACCTCCAGCTGAGGATTATTCTCCTCACTTCTATGCTTTCCTTCATAATGCCCAAAGCATTCAAACCCGGTTTCCAGCTCATGAACCGACATTTCGCACTGAAATTTCCTTGCCTAACAATAATTACTTGCAGCTAATTAGGGCATAAAGATCACAGCCTATGGCAAATAGATCACAAGAACATAGCTAAAAGATCACAGACAGCTCTGATTTTTTTAGCAGAATGCCCTAATTCTCTGCAAAATCACTTTGAAATGCTGGATGAAGATCAATTAACAATTCAGAATTAGACCATCTTGGTATAGTCGCCGGACTGGTTGAGGAAACTGGTTGAGCGCATTGATGCTCGACTTCCTATTCTTAATCAGCAACAGTCCCATGTGAGCCACGGTCAACGCATAAAAGATGATTTTAAATGGGTTTTTTACGCAAAATCCAATTTATTCACACCGAAATTCTTTACTGGAAAACCTATCGAGCTATTAATAGGTAAAGGCGTTTCCTGAACATTCAATGATGATGCTTTAGGACGAACTTTAGATAAGTGCTACGAATATGGAGTGATGCAACTATTTGCTGAAATCGCCAATGAGGTGTTCTCGATTTTTTTGACAAGAAGAAAGGCAAGTGCACACCTCGTACCACCAGTTTTTCTTTACATTATGACATTGACTATAAAAATCAAGATGACTTACCTGCTTTGCCTAGTATGGTTACTCAAAAGATCATCGCCCAGATTTAAAACAAATGATGATGTCAGACCGTCAGTGGCTCTGCACAAATGCCGGTATGGTTTGAGCCGTTAGATGGCAACAGCCAAGATAAGACTAATTTTCATAACACATTAGCGTGCATTAAGGCTTTTAGAGAGCAGTTGAAACAAGCGCCAGATACGACAGTTGTCAACTCGGCTCTGTATGTCAATGATGAACTCAAAAATGCGTTTTATCATTGGATCACTCGCATCCCCAACCACATCACTTTGAAAAGCAGCTAAGAGAAGCGGATGAAAGCCAATTTTCTTGGATTGAATTAGATGATGACAACCAAGGTGCATGGTTTGGGCATACCGAGCGAGGGTTAGCAATGCAACTTGATGGTGTACTCAAAACAAGCGGCAAAAAAGCAGTTAAAAACACTAGAAAGCCAAATACTTCGACCGTATTGAACGTGAGGCTAACAAGCTCGCAAAAAAAGAATTAGCGTCGTGCCGATGCAGAGCAAGCCTTTGAACAATTTGCAAAAACAGTAAAATACCACGATGTGAGTTACCAGCTAGTTGAGATAAAAAAATACCCGATAAAGGACAAAAAAAAGGTGCTAAACAAGAGTTTTCTCACTATCAAATAGAAACAGCATTCCACCTTCAGAGGATAGGCAGCGCCCCTACCGAAATCGAGTGGGTCGATTTGTTTTGGCGACCAATCATTTTGATATGTCTCCTAAAGCCGTATTGATAGCTACAAGAGTCAACAAGGTGTTGAGCGAGGCTTTCGTCTTATCAAAGACCCAGCCTTCCACTTAGACAACCTATTTTTAAAAAGACCAGCTCATCAATTAATGATGATAATGACCTTTAATGGTCTACAACCTAGGAATATCAATTTAGAGAATCCTGAAAAGAAATAATGAAACTCCTTAGTCAGACGAATAACCGACTTTCACACCAAAATGGATCAAGTAATGAGCACTGTTCATGTCGTTACGATTAAAGGGCAGGTTCAGCGATATCGGGTATTACTCAGAAAAGAGAAAAATTTTAACCCTGTTTGGTAGTGAGGTGAGTCGTATTTACAACATTGCGTAATGTTAAGACAGGAAAAGTCTAGCTTCACGACAGAAGCCTATTGGCATACCTGAAATTTGGTAAACCGTATGACAGCACTACAAGAACTATGTTTCTTTTTTGTTAATAGTTGAAAATATAGGGGATACTTAAATCCCCATGCGAAATGTGGGATGAAGCCCGGGTTCTGCAGCTTTTCTCCCCCAGCCAAACTCCGTTTCCGTTAATCTAGGACTCCCACAGCAGAACGTTTTAGACACTTCAGCCATAAAGACTCTTTTTTCCATTCCGTGAAGTTTATTTGAGGCAAGTTTGATTATCCGTTTGGACTCGCTAGAAATGTAAATTGAAGTAGACATCTGGCAGCAACATAAACGATTTTAAGAACTCAACTATACTATTGCGGTAAAATTTAAATCGCAACGTCCCTAACAAGAATAATATAAACTTCTTAATTCTTCGATGCGTCTCAGCGTTTCAGTAATTTTTGATAATATAATCAAAATGTTAAACCACATAGTGTAGTGATTTAAATTGATATTATAAAATAACATGCCAGCTCAAATTACTGTTGATTTAACCCCGGAAATCCGTCTGCAACCGGAAAAATTCGTCAGGAGCAGAACCACCCCTGTTCGCCTTGTTCAACGCTCCAAAATCATCTTAAGTACCTAGTCAATTGCTTTCATCTGAAGAAGTCGCTCTTGACTGGCGTTTCAGAAAGAAAAATATTCGATTACATTTGACTGGGTACTTACTCGCAGCTGACAATACACCAAACTATAAAATCGCGGACCAGCCCGGGCTCAACATTAATACGGCCTGGGCATGGGAAATCGTTTTGTTTCCGAGGGGATAGAAAGCATCAAGAAAGACAGACCCCGCGGTGCTAATCATGGTGGTAAAAATACGCGAAAACAACAAGAGATCCGAGCCCAGATCATCCGAATCACCACCACTGAAAAACCCGGCAACGCCGCTCACCGGTCAACACGGAAGTTAGCTAAATATACGGGGATTTCACCTTCTTTAGTTCAAAGAACATGGCGGGAGGTAGGTTTAAAACCCCGTCCGCATAAAACTTTTAAGGTCAGTAACGATCCCCGTTTTGAGGAAAAACTCAGGGATGTGGTCGGCTTGTATATGTCACCGCCGGAAAATGCATTAGTACTCCGCGCGGATGAAAAAAGCTCTATTCAGGCATTAGACAGAACACAGCCCGGACTCCGGATAAAAAAAGGCCGCTGTGAAACCATGACCCATGATTATAAGCGTCACGGAACCGGTTCGCTGTTTGCGGAGCCGGATGTCGCCACAGGAAAAGTGATCGGCGAATGCATGAAAAAACATCGACATCAAGAATTTCTGTCTTTTCTGAAAACCGTTGAAAAGCAGACGAATAAAGAGCTTGAGCCGCACTTAATCGTTGACAATTACGCCACCCGTAAACATGAAAAGGTCAGGAACCGGTTAAAAAGAAACAAACGTGTTCATTTGCACTTTATTCCGACAAGTTCCTCCCGGCTCAATTTAGTCGAACGTTTTTTTGGTCTGCTTACGGAAAAGCAACTCAAACGAGGGGTGCGCACATCAGCAGCGGAATTGGAGACCTGCATAATGAATTATATAGAGGCGCACAATGACGGATGTGAACCTTTTGTCCGGACAAAATCAGCCGATGTTATTATGGAAAAAGTCGAGAGGGCAAGAAAGGTATTAAATATCACAGATTAATTTGATGCACTACACTAGTATATTCTCTGATCTTGTCGAAAAATTTTATCCAATCAGTATAAGAGTACTTTTCAACATCTATATTGGCATTAGGTTTAATGTATTTATTGTAAAACGAGTTATAAAGCTCATTGGTTCTTCGAGTTAATTCTTTCTTGGCGTAAATATTAATGAAGTCTTCGCAAAGCTCGCCCAGTAAACGACCAGTTTTGTTATTGGCAACATAGCTTATTGGATCTACACCTTCGAGTAACACCTGACGATACTCCCCGGCTTTTAACCTTGCTTTGGATAATAAAACATCAGGATATCTACCAATTTTGATTCGCTGTTGCTTACCACGCCATCTAAAGCGATAATTGAAACTAACAATTGCTGATTTAGTGATTCTGACGGTTAAGCCGTCACGATCTGCCAATTCTGGTTTGCCTAAGTATTGTGCTTTGATATTTCTCAATTTACTGTCAGATAGTGCCATAGTTGAACCTCAAATAATGATCCGTCTATGATGCACATTTTACATTTTTACGATGCACATGACGATGAACTTTTATAAAATGGGCACACCGAACTTCGGCGAACAAGCACAAACAAGACAGAACATAAAAACAAGTAAAAGCAGTTAGTTATTTGAATTTCGCCAACAATAAAGGACAACCATGAATAACAGCGAACAGCCAACTTTATTGTGGCACGATTATGAAACCTTCGGGGCAAGCCCGGCTAGAGACAGACCGGCTCAATTTGCCGGTATCAGAACTGATTTAGATTTAAATATCATCGAAGAGCCAATTAGCTTTTACTGTAAGCAATCGGCTGATTATCTTCCTCAGCCAGAAGCCATTTTCGTGACCGGTATTACGCCCCAGATAGCCAATACTCGTGGTATGCCTGAGGCTGAATTTATGCAGCGTATTAATCAAATATTCAGCCAGCCTAATACCTGTGTCGTCGGCTATAATTCACTACGTTTTGATGATGAAGTCAGTCGTTATGGTTTTTTCCGTAACTTTATAGACCCTTACGCTCGTGAATGGCAAAACAATAACTCTCGTTGGGATATTATTGACCTTGCCAGAGCTTGTTACGCTTTTCGTCCGCAAGGCATTAATTGGCCGACCAATGAAGATGGCTCGCCGAGTTTCAAGCTGGAAAAGTTAACCGTCGAGAACGGCCTTGCCCATGAAAATGCTCACGATGCCGTAAGCGATGTTAAAGCTACCATTGCTTTCGCTAAACTTATTAAAGAAAAACAGCCAAAGCTTTACGACTACTATTTTAATTTAAGACGCAAAAAAGCGGTTGCCGCTCATGTCGATGTATTAAACATGCAGCCTCTGGTTCATGTCAGCTCGAAAATTCCGGCCAAACATGGCTGCACGACATTAATTGTGCCTGTGGCTCATCACCCTGACAATAAAAACGCTGTTATTTGCGTTAACCTAGCGATGGATATCCAACCTCTGATTGATTTGGATGTCGAAGAAATTCGCAGACGTATTTATACATCTCGCTCAGAGCTGAGTGACGATGAATTACCGATTCCGGTTAAGCACATTCATCTAAACAAATGTCCTTTTATCACCACAGCAAAAACACTGACCGATGAAAACGCACAACGTTTAGATATCGATAAAAAATTTGCTCGTGAGCAATATAAGAAACTAAAGCAAAATCCGCATATTCGAGAAAAACTCACGGCATTATCCAGCGAAAGCACGTTTGATAATGAATCTTATGTTGATCCTGATGAATCGCTTTATTCTGGCGGATTTTTCAGTCAGTCTGATAAAAGTAAAATAGCAATTGTCCGTCAAACAGCACCACAAAACCTTGCCGCATTAGAACTGAAGTTTGAAGATGATCGTCTAAACGAAATGCTATTTCGTTATCGGGCTCGTAACTATCCGGAAACATTGAGCAGTGATGAGTCAATGAAATGGAAAGAATTTTGTCAATCAAGGCTTAATGATCCTGATTATGTTCTTAAAATTGAAAACTTGCTGCACGAAACAGAGTCGGATGAGAGTAAACAAAAATTATTAGCCGCATTATGCAGTTACTTACAGTCTCTGTGATTTTATGATTAAATAACACCTAAATGTTAATAAAAACAACAAATAAATGAGAGAATAATCTCATTTTATTGGTTTCAACTTATTTAGAATCGTACTACATAAACATAACAATTGAGGACACGGGACATGCAAGATAGATTTGTTCAGAGCATTGCCCAATTACCGCCTTTATTGGCACAAGCGCTAGTGCCATTATTGGATGATAACTTTTCAGGACATTTTGAAGCAAAACAAGTAGAGCAACTAAAACGAATTTGCGGGTTAGAAGAACACGAGCTTCTGATCGCTTTACTCCCGGTTGCGGCGGCTTTAGCTAATCCGCCAATCAGTGAATTCTATGTAGGCGCGATCGCCAGAGGTGCCAGTGGTGATATATACATGGGTGCTAACTTAGAGTTCCCAACTGAGACACTAGGCCAAACGGTTCATGCTGAACAAAGTGCTATCAGCCACGCTTGGTTGTTAGGTGAACGCCATATCACGGATATGATTGTTAACTACAGTCCATGCGGTCACTGTCGTCAATTTATGAATGAATTGGTTGAAGGACAGAACATCCGAATTCATCTGCCTGAGCAAGACACCCACACATTAACTCACTATCTTCCTTACGCCTTTGGTCCTAAAGATTTAAATGTTACTTCGCCATTATTAAGCGCTGAGGCCGTGCAGCATAAGTTAATCAGTGAAGATCCTACAGTTCTTGAAGCCACACACCAAGCAAACAAGAGTTATGCGCCTTACACTAAGAGATATGCTGCTGTCACGCTTGAGTTAGAAGACGGAACCTTGTTCTCCGGTCGTTATGCTGAAAACGCGGCCTTTAACCCGTCAATGCTGCCAATGCAAATGGCATTAACCAACTTAATCCGACACAACCGCCGATACAGCGAAATTAAACGTGCTGTTTTAGTGGAGTCGGCAGAAGGTAAAATTAGCTTAGCGAATGTTTCGATGAATGCTCTACATGATATTACTTCTGTTGAACTTGAGCATTCAGTTGTTGAAGTAGAAGCTTAATGGTGATGGCTGCGGATGCGTTTTATCTGCGGCCACTTATTTTATCTGAGTAAATTAACGCAAATTCGATACATAACACATTGAAATAGCGATATTCATTCGCTCCTGCGCTAGCAGAGTCCAGTGACCGACTTTGCAAATGGTCGCAAAGTTGCGTTTCGAGCCGTTAGCAGAGGCCTTGGTTTCACCAAGATTCTTATGGCTACAGACCGGAAAAATCAGCACATCAGGCGCCGGATATGACTTGTAAGCGATGCCGGCGCTAAAACCGGGTGCTTGAATTTGACATTAAAGGACTCTTTGACAATATCGACCACGAATTACTAATGAAAGCGATTCGTAAGCACACCGATAATCCCTGGCTACTTCTCTGGGTTACCTGACCACTACAAGGTTCAATTCGAAAAATTAGAGCTATGTTCACTATCGAGCACTCTGATTGTACCAATATAATCTTTCTTTGATGAATTAGGGGTTGAGCAATCGCTACCGTTATATATATCGCTTTGAGTTTTAAATCTTTCCGGATAGACGAATATTCCGAGAACTCCAGTTCTAATTCTATTTGTATAAGTACAGTAGGCTTTAAATATGAAATCATTTGTATAGTAATCAATGAGTGCATACGAGCGCCAGGTGCCATGCTTATTACGATGACGTTTTACTTGAATTTTAGCTAAATGATTCGAGCCTTCATATACATGCCAAGTAAAAATTTTATCTTTACTGGTACATTTTGGGAATTCATTACTGTCTCGTTTAGAGGACTTCAGTTCTTGTCCGGGTGCTACTGTAAAAGGTTCCGTTGTCCCGGTTTTTTTTCCAACCCTCTCCCAACATTTCGATTCGTCGCCGTTGAATTCGAATCTGATCTCTTTAGAGCTATAGTTTTGAAAAACAATCTCACTTGTTTTTGCGGCAAAAACACCGGAAGAGAAAGTAATAAACATACAACTTATTAAGACTCTTTTTATGACATTCATCTTAACTACCTAAAACTATTTTTTAACATATAGATTCAAATGAAGTATAGATGGCTTGAGGGTTTTTGATCAGCAAGATCGATAAATAATGGGTGCAGTTCTTTTTCGACGACGAATTTTGAAATCTTACGCTCATAAATTAGCCAGTTAAAAATATCCATTTATCAGAGGTGAATGATTTTGTCACACATATTGTTCGAGGGAAACGATAAGCCGTAATGATATCCCTGAGCGAACAGCATTTCCGTCGTTCCCGTGGAAACGGGATCCCGGAGCCATTTGGTAATGACTAAAAACTCACTGGATGCCCGCTAACAACATGCGGGAATGACGTTAAACCCGTCAACATCTTTCATAACTTTTAAAACCGGGACTCTCCAATGTCAAACTTACTGTTATCAGTAATGGGCGCATTTGCTGAATTTGAAAGAGAGCTTATCAAAGAGCGACAACGTGAAGGTATCGCATTAGCCAAAAAACGTGACGTTTATAAGGGAAGAAAAAAGGTTCTTTCCGATGACCAAGTATCAGAACTTAAGTACCTGACTATAATTTTTTTCGGTATTTCTGGCGTTCAGATTAAGTGCTCCGCAAGGCGCTCTTGCGAAGTAATACCGGCAGTCTTTCAAATAAGAGTAACGCCGTAGAGCGCTTAAGATGGATGTCAGAAAAGTGAAAAAACTAATTAGTTGCGGCGAGATAATAAAGCCTGTAACGGGCAATAAAGTATCAACCTGACTTGCCTGTTCTTTTAAGCTCGCAAACTCATTTCCGCCCCGTTTCTTGTCAGGGCGGTTCGGCCAGGATCAGCTCGCCCCGGTTAAATTTACTGGCGGCAAACGTCAGATTATATTTATCCTCAATGTACGTAGTCATCCCGTCTTTCAGCGTATGCTTACCATGATAGCCGGTTATGATTGAGGTTATGTGATGCCCTCTGATGTCTTTAAGGTAGCAAAATAACAGTTTAGCGAACTCCGGCGTAACACCTGTTCCGTTATCTGTATCATCGAAACTTGTTTTGAAAATTTTATCGATATGCAGGTTCAGGCTGTTTTTGGTTACACCCAGATTGTGATGATATAAATTATAACGTATCCCGTTCTCAACCGTTTCCTGAAATTTGTCACTCACTAAGCTTGCGGGCTGGGCTTTCATGTGAGCGGTAATAATCACTCCGGACTCGTTCATTATTTTTATTAAATCTGCCTTAGCCGCGCTGATATTTCCGGTTTTGCCGCATAGGGTGATAAAAGCGTTGCACATGAAAACATCAAGTTTAACGCCCCATCGCTGAATTAAAGCGGGCATGCTCTCATTACCAAAGAGCAGTAACACCGCCTTGTCAAAATCTCCGGCTTCGGCGCAGGCCGTGAGCAGATTAACGCAGGTGATGGCGTCAGGCACCAGGCCGCGCTCCGGCGTCATGACGGCGCCTTTGCCGCTCACCAGCGCCCAGGCCCTGTCGATGTTTCCGGTTTTGGCGCACACTGTGATAAAAGCGTTGCACACGGGGACATTAAGTTCAACGCGCCATGTATTAATTAAACCGGAGGAACCGTCCCCGCCGAACAGCAGCGCGTTGGCGTTAACTAAATTTAAACCACGGGTACAGAGTTTAAGCAGTAGTGTGCAGGTTTTGGGGTGATAGTCTGAACGTAAACCCGTTATGAGCCTGAATAAGCGGTCAGGAACATCAGGGTCGCACTCTCTGAATTCAACGCTTTTATGCAGCAGCTTATTAATCAGTCTTATGTCACAGAGTGTTGCGTGAGCCTGCTGATAATTTCGCATCACAGCGGCGATTTCGATTAGCTGTAAGGGATTGACACACTTCGATATCAGATGATTCAGGCTTCTTCCTTTCCGGTCGTCTGTGAGTCCGCTGTTAATAATCTCTTGCGTTTGTCCGGTTACCGGTCTTTCCTTTACCGCGCTTTTGCCTCGTAGGTATTTTTCAGGCGGGAAACGGCGCTGATAAATTGTACCGGGCGGTTTATAAACTGACTGACATTCAGATGCGGGGGATTGCCGAGGGTCGCTGAAGAACTTTTTCAGCCGCAGTCGTTCCTGAGGTGTTAACCGGTAATACGCCCGACAAGGACCGACATCAGCATCAAACTTTGAGGTTTGAAAATTTAAGTATTTTAAGGCTTCAGCGTGAGAATTATTCAGCCTGTCGAATACCCGTTCGTAATTTGAAGGCGGGGGAGGCATGCTATGAGCCATAAACCGAGCATCTGAGATATACGCCGGTTTATATTGTCATCTGTCCCGTAAACAGGGCAAACGCATGAAACAGATCTGTCTCACAGTTTTGATTTATTTAGTCGGTACTGAAAAACATAACTTCAAGATTTAAAATGTACGGCATCTGATTTACGCAAAATTCAGAACCGTACCCAAAAGCAACATTTCTTATATTTCGAATCAATTTCACTACAAAATAGTCAAAACTCACCATCTTTTTCGAGCAAAAAGAAAATGGCTAACCACTTTCTCAAGTTCCAGGCACACGCAGCCATTAGAAGGTTTATTGAGTCGCCAACACTGCCCTTTAACCAGTTCTTACACAGCCTAAAATCACTCTTCAAATGCCCGATTACTGGTTCAATTGTTGCCCGTTTTTTACAGAGTTCACTTTTGCGTTTTCTCTTTGCTTGCGAGTCCCGTTTTAATGGCCGACTAGGGATAACAACTTCTTGGTCAACATACTGCATACACCCTTTATAGCCTTTATCTACAACGGCTGTAGTGATTTTACTCTTTCGGTGTTTATGGGCATGGTCAAGTGCAGGTCTAAGCAATTTTGAGTCGTGTTCATGCTCGTCATGACTGGTTACACCAATGATTAATTGACTCTGCTCTGTGAGCACGACAGAAGCCTTTTTACCATACTCGTATGGCTTATGGTCTTTGCCTTTCCCTACGCAGTAAACATCGGGTTCATGAAGGCTGTAAATCTTGTTCTTGTCTTTACGTTGCTGTGTAATAGCTTTTTCATAATTGGAAAAATTCTCTTTTTGTAAATCAAGGACATCTTGTGGAAGTTTGCGTTGTAGCTCCCTTAAAAGCTTACCTGCGATAACACGTAACCTTTTTAACGCTCTTCTGGCTTTGCTTCGATTTTTGGCATGTCTAAAGCTTCGACAGTCAATGCGTAGCTGTTTGACTTCTTTGACATAAGTACGTCTTTGCTTGATCCCAAATACTTTGGCTAGTTTATTGACTCGATTAATCACCTTGATGGCAAGCTTGCTATCTGTCGGATAAGTAATGGCTTTTTCTTGGACGGTTGTATCAACGTACACGGTGTCATCTTCAGCTTTGTCACCGTGTAGCGCCACAGATAATGCAAAGATTTTTTCACAGCCTTTTTCACCGATGCGCTTACGAAAAACACTGAGTTCACTGGCATCACAAGGGCGTGCTGTTTGAAACTCTGTCTCACCACAAAACACTTGAAAATACACGTTCATCAGCCACTCATCGACCAAGGCTTCATCGCTGAGTTTGTAAAGTTGTTTGAGTATTAGCAAACCGCACATCAACCGAATTGGCTTCGCTTTACGGCCTAATTTTTTGTATAACGGCTTGAACTCTTCTTCCAACGCTCGCCAATCAAAGGCATTAGCTAAAATGAGTAAAGGGTGAGTTTGCAGAAGTTGGTCTGTGATATTAAACAGACTGGCATGAGGTAAATTTGACGGGCTTTCTTTGAGCATTTTTAGCACCCAAAACGACCAGAAACCATAGGTTAACTATATCATTTCTGGTCGAAATTGAATGTATCAAATAGCTATATTTTATTAGCGATCAGAATGTTAGATGTTTTTCATGACCGACTATTTAAGCTGATCCGGGTGGCCGTCGGTGAAAATGACCCGCTGACGTTGCTGCTCAAGATCTCGCTGTAAGGCTTCTGAAAAGGCTTTCTGTGCCTTGATTATTAATGAATTGTCCGGCTTTATCACTCTTAAGGTGTTGAACGATTTTGTGAAGTTGCGGATAGGCATCATTAAAATATGAATGTCCGATAGAATTTGTGCAAGCCAGCATGGCGAAAGAGCCTTTTTTGCGGACTTATTTTGTGTGTAACTCAATAAATACTACAAAATGATTCCTTCCGCATATTATTTTCATAATAATTCAAATTATATTTTGATATAAAAGGATATTTTTGATCGCTGCCGTTATAAAGGATCTGCGCCCGTTAATTTATAAGAATAAGCAAAATTGCGGTTTGTTTCACAAAATTGCGGTTTGTTTCACAATGTACTTAATCGATGAAGAGTATCTTCGTTTAAACGGAGGGTTTTGAGAAGTGCTAACCAATGTCGAACTCTATTATAGAATCATCGAACAACGAGGATAACTCAACTTTAAACTTAGATAACCCGTCTTTTTTTGAGCAGGAGTACTTCAGAGGCTTATCTCGTAAGCTTGATAAGTTAGAATCAGAAATCCAAAAGACAAATGAAGCAATTAATAAATTGAAAGATGAGCAACGCAAAGATTACAAAGGAGTTGTGGTGTGGTTGTTTGCAACTATAGCGGCCACTATCTTAAATATTATATGGACACATATAAATTTTATCTATCAGTAGCGTAAAGTTTAGATAAAACCTAAAAAATCGGCTTTTTACCATTGAAAAAAGTCATGATATTCAGACATTCTATTTTTAAATAACATCGGTAAAACCAGCGAAGGCCGATAACCGGTGGCTTTCTCCGGGCGGGGAAAAGACGCTAGACGCCGGCTTACGCTGGAGTTACGATAACGTCAAACGATACTCCGCCGCTTGCGGCGGGGTGATTCATTCAAGTCGTGATAATGGATATTTTTACTCTGCTCCAGGAGGGCATTTTACCGGGATTATTCATGATTTTAGCTGAAAACGAACTTCGGAACATGAATACGTATTAATCAGTTTTTTATATGATGTGCAGATGAACGATCTGAGGGTAGCCCATATGGCAACGTTAATAAATAATTCGAAAATGTCAGTAACAGTTATTGATAAAGAATTATTACAACCTAATGAGTCATCACCTTTAATAGTTAAGGATAAAGCTTATAAAGTAATTACTCAGCAACCTAAATCACGATGTCCTTCAACTTGTGATTCATTATTCATTGCAAGCCCTCTTCCTTTAAAACCACCCGGATATATATATGATGAAGTCAGTGAACATGAAAAAATCAGCTTATATTCCTTGACAATAGTTCCTTGTGCGGTAAGTTGTATTTTTACGAATTCACTTGCGGGTGATATGTTTTCAAAAAGCATTGGTTATTGGTACTTACCTGTACTATCAGGAATAGGTTTCAGTTCAGGATTATGTTTTTTAGCGTCAGGCATATGGTTAATTTTTGGTTATCACTGCGCAAAACAATGTTTAAAGCCTACTCAGCAATTTGACCAGTTTATTCAAATGACAGATAAAATAATTTCTGAACTGAACAAACAAGATGAGGAAGATCAAAAAAATGGTATACCAGAGGAACTGTGCGATCCGATCACGATAGCAAACTCGTTGCGTGATCCTGTCGGTTTTATTGAAGATACAGTAAATCTTTACAGCGCCAGAGCAATCATCAATCATTACCAAGCAAGCGGAAGCCACTCTTTTCATTTACTCACAAATAGCACGATAAACCTCGAACAGTTAGAGCAATATCTACAAGAAAAACCAGCATATACTGAACCGCAACAAATTAAAGTTATGCTTTTTAAAAAAGCTTTTTTTAAATTTGACCAGTCTGTCGCCTGTAAAAAAGCGGGGGATATCAGCCAATGTCAACAACACAAAACTGAATTGAACAACTTAATAGATAAAATAAATAATGTAACAGCAACAGACGGCTGGAATAGCTGGCTAAAAAAGAATGAGGATATTGATATTTATCAATATCCTTCAGCATCCTTCAGCACAAGAAAAATTGACTGATCGCTTACTTAAGTTTTTAGTGTAAATAAAAAGATCTGGAATAAAACTCCAACTCTTTTTGATACTGTTGGCTTAAAAAATTTAAACGTCTAAGGTCTTTAAGGTCTAAGTTAGCCGCATTTAATTTTAATGCTTTAGCTTCAATATAAACATAAACAGCAGTAATAGCTTCAGGCATATTTCGCGATTCAACTATCTCTTGTAGTATCGCTTTGTGATTTTTTTCACCGTGAAAATTGCCGCTGATACCTATTGCCAAGTCTTTTACAAAAAAGACCGTAAGCTTAAAATCACTTCGTCTTTAGTTCAGGTCGGAAATAACCTTCAAACCTCAGTGAATATAATTTTCATTCTGCGGGGCGATAGAAAATAACTACGCCACGCTTTTTCCGCCTTGTATAAACCAAAAATAAACGACAGCAAAACAGGAAAATTATTTCGGGGCAGTTTCCGGGAATCAAATAGCTTATCGACTCTGCTTTGATAAATATTAACTTGAGAGCTGAGATGAACGGGAAGCACGATATGTTTCCCGGTTAAGCTTATGTTTATTCTCCGGTTTCAACTTCAGCAAGCTCTTTAGCGAGCTCGATTGGGTCAATCTCTTCACAATTCCCGTCTAATACCCAGTTGACGCCAACCATTACACCGTCACCATTCAGATAGTCTACCCAAAACTCCATGAATTCTTTAAGGGTGATAAGCTGCGGCTGATAATTTTCCCAATCATCAACACAGTGATTTCTGGCGTCAGCTTCAGATGACCATACCGGTAAAACATCAGTATCTTTGAATTGAGCGGAATCACATACTACCCAATCTTCACCGTTTTGAGCGGCTAATCCCCAGAACTGCTGAGTTTCTTCAACTTGATTAACAAAAGTGATCAGCGTTGGTGTGATTTCTGTCATAATGTATTCTCTTTAATTAATCGCCGGCGCATAGTATACAGGTTGATGAGCTTTGTCTTTAGTGTAATTAGTATTTGCGCATTATTTTTCCGGGGAGTGACGTCTTAATGAGACAAATCGTATGGTTAGTACTTGTTCTTTCAGGTGTGACTTTTTTTTCACAAGCCGCAAACGATGATTTCCAGACCTGCATTTCCCGGTTGAAATCAACGGCCGTGTCACAAGGGATAACCCAAGCGACTTTAAAAGATACCCTGGATAGAGTTAAATCTCGTAAGCAGGTAATTAAAGCCGACAAAAATCAGCCGGAATTTACCAGCACCTTCCAACAATATTTTGATAAACGAGTGACGCCCTGGCGTGTAAAAAAAGGCCGCCAAATGCTGAAAAAACATCATAAGTTATTAGCTGAGCTTACTCATAAATACGGTGTTCCTGGCCAATATATTGTGGCGTTCTGGGGGCTTGAAACCAATTACGGAAGTTATATCGGTGAGCTGCCTGTTATCGACTCTTTAACCACTTTAGCTTGTAAACCACGAAGAGCTGAGTTTTTCACGAAAGAGTTGATGATTGCCCTCAGGCTTAAACAAAAAAATGGCTTCAGTTATGAGCACATGAAAGGTTCCTGGGCCGGAGCTATGGGGCATACTCAGTTTATGCCAAGTACTTTTGAAAAGTATGCCGTTGATGCTGATGGTGACGGCCGAGCCGATCTTTGGAGCAGCGAGCAGGACGCGTTAACGTCCGCCGCGAATTTTTTAATGCACCTCGGTTGGAAAAAGGAGCTGCGATGGGGCCGGGAGGTAGAATTGCCGAAGGGATTTGATTTCACGCCTATAGGTACTAAGGCAGCAAAATCTTTACAACAATGGCGTTCGCTGGGAGTTAAAAAAGCGGACGGCAAACCATTGGTTGTAGTCAATGGCGTGAAAGCCGTTTTGTACCTGCCTTCCGGTCATAAAGGTCCGGCTTTTCTTGGCTACAGTAACTTCAATACCATAATGAAATGGAACCGTAGTGAATTTTACGCTATTTCGGTAGGGCATTTAGCCGATAGAATTGCCGGCGCGGGGCATTTGCTTAACCGGCCTCCAAAGACCCCTAAATTCAAAAGAGCCAGTATTAAAGCCATGCAACAAAAATTATCAGATTTAGGCTATAAAGCGGGCAGACCTGATGGCATTATAGGACGAAATACGGTAAAAGCGCTGCAGGAATATCAACAAGCCAATGGTCTGATTGCCGATGGTTTTCCTGATAAAAGCACATTAAAGAAAATGGGAATAAAATAATATGACACAGTTGACTCTGGATGAGTTAAGTTTTGAGCAAAAGCAACGCTTAGCTTTTATCGATTTCAGCTTGCAATATTTCGGGCAGATATCGGTTCAGGATTTGATTAAAAAGTTCGCCGCCGGTTTAGCGGCTTCGAATCAGGATCTTCATATCTATCGTTGTTTAGCTCCTGAAAACTGGCAGCTAAATCAAGAGGCTCAGTTATATCACAGGCTGCCAAGTTTCAAAGCATTATTCCCGCATGATGCTGAGTCAGTATTACATGGTCTTGCTAATGGTTTCGGTGACGGGTTTTCTCAGGCGCTAAAACCAAGCCAAATTTGTTTTGATGCTATTAAACTTATCCACCCGAACACTGAGGTTATTGCTACGATTATGCGTGCCATTCAGCGTAAAAGCGCGGTTCGGATTAATTATGTTTCAACTTCGTCAGGTGAATCAGAACGTGAAGTTGTGCCGCACGCTTTAATCAATAACGGCCAGCGTTGGCATTTGCGCGGCCATGATCGGATTAATAAAAGATTTGCGGATTTTGTAGTAACCCGAATAAAGCAAATCAACGGTTCAGATTCATCAGTGTCCGCTCATGAATCTGCTGAGGCTGACTTAAATTGGCAAAACGTGGTCGAGTTAAAGTTAATTCCGCATCCGTCTTTAACTCACCCGGAAGCCATTGAGCTTGACTATCAAATGACTGACGGTGAGTTAATCATTCGATGTCGCGCGGCGTTAGCCAGTTACTTATTAAGACAGTGGAGTGTTGATTGTTCAAAACAATATCAGTTTGCTGATGGTGTGTGTCAGCTGGCCTTAAAAAATCACGATGTTTTAAGTCTGTTGGAAAACACGACTATAGTGCCCGGTGCATAACCAGTATAGCGCGTCAAATTAATTTGAGACATGCAAGACTTTTCTTGCTTTCTCTGCTTTTTCCGTAATAGCGTCAGCCGGTTTTGCCCGGACAAACGATTTAGATTACAGCTTGACTGAAGTGAAGAAACACAAAGCCGAAGGCCGCCCTGAGAAAAGCGACAGCCCCGAATTATCCCGTTATCAGAACACCGGTTTTTAATATAGGCCTGAAACCTTAGCGTTAAAGCTAAAAATGAATAAATTTCGGCTCGAAACTTTATATATAGGCATTGAAGACAGCTTTTAAAGAATTTCATACTCTTAAAGCTGTTAGCGCATAACATTGAGTTAATAATTCTTAATCGATAAGAAAAGTCCGCTTAATGATGTGAACTGTATAATTAGTCGGTCATGAAAAACATCTAACATTCTGATCGCTAATAAAATATAGCTATTTGATACATTCAATTTCGACCAGAAATGATATAGTTAACCTATGGTTTCTGGTCGTTTTGGGTGCTAAAAATGCTCAAAGAAAGCCCGTCAAATTTACCTCACGACAGTCTGTTTAATATCACAGACCAACTTCTGCAAACTCACCCTTTACTCATTTTAGCTAATGCCTTTGATTGGCGAGCGTTGGAAGAAGAGTTCAAGCCGTTATACAAAAAATTAGGCCGTAAAGCGAAGCCAATTCGGTTGATGTGCGGTTTGCTAATACTCAAGCAACTTTACAAACTCAGCGATGAAGCCTTGGTCGATGAGTGGCTGATGAACGTGTATTTTCAAGTGTTTTGTGGTGAGACAGAGTTTCAAACAGCACGCCCTTGTGATGCCAGTGAACTCAGTGTTTTTCGTAAGCGCATCGGTGAAAAAGGCTGTGAAAAAATCTTTGCATTATCTGTGGCGCTACACGGTGACAAAGCCGAAGATGACACCGTGTACGTTGATACAACCGTCCAAGAAAAAGCCATTACTTATCCGACAGATAGCAAACTTGCCATCAAGGTGGTTAACCGACTCAATAAACTAGCCAAAGTATTTGGGATCAAGCAAAGACGTACTTATGTCAAAGAAGTCAAACAGCTACGCATTGACTGTCGAAGCTTTAGACATGCCAAAAATCGAAGCAAAGCCAGAAGAGCGTTAAAAAGGTTGCGTGTTATCGCAGGTAAGCTTTTAAGGGAGCTACAACGCAAACTTCCACAAGATGTCCTTGATTTACAAAAAGAGAATTTTTCCAATTATGAAAAAGCCATTACACAGCAACGTAAAGATAAAAATAAGATTTACAGTCTTCATGAACCCGATGTTTACTGCGTAGGGAAAGGCAAAGACCATAAGCCATACGAGTATGGTAAAAAGGCTTCTGTCGTGCTCACAGAGCAGAGTCAATTAATCATTGGTGTCGCCAGTCATGACGAGCATGAACACGACTCAAAATTGCTTAGACCTGCACTTGACCATGCCCATAAACACCGAAAGAGTAAAATCACTACAGCCGTTGTAGATAAAGGCTATAAAGGGTGTATGCAGTATGTTGACCAAGAAGTTGTTATCCCTAGCCGGCCATTAAAACGGGACTCGCAAGCAAAGAGAAAACGCAAAAGTGAACTCTGTAAAAAACGGGCAACAATTGAACCAGTAATCGGGCATTTGAAGAGTGATTTTAGGCTGTGTAAGAACTGGTTAAAGGGCAGTGTTGGCGACTCAATAAACCTTCTAATGGCTGCGTGTGCCTGGAACTTGAGAAAGTGGTTAGCCATTTTCTTTTTGCTCGAAAAAGATGGTGAGTTTTGGCTATTTTGTAGTTAAATTGATGCGAAATATAAGAAATGTTGCTTTTGGGTACGGATCTGAATTTTGCGTAAATCAGATGCCGTACATTTTAAATCTTGAAGTTATGTTTTTCAGTACCGACTAATTACTCTCAACGCCTTTTAGCCTTATATACCCGTGATCATTCAAGATGCGATTTTTTCAAACAAAGGCTTGCAATTTTCTGTAATGAGATCATCATAGCAACATGATTGAAATATCCTTAACCAAAGAAGAAAAACATTCTCTGGAATCACGACATAAATCGTCAAGTGATAGCCGTGAATGTGACCGAATTAAAGTTGTTCTGTTACGTTCAGAAGGCTGGTCTTATTCTTTAATTGCTCAAGCGTTACGGATAGATAAAACAACAGTCAAACGTCATTTTGATGACTATCAATCTCAAGAAAAACTGAAACCCGAAAATGGCGGTTCAGTCAGTCGGCTCACTCCAGAGCAAACCGAGTTTTTGATAGCCCATTTAACAAAATTCACTTTCGCTCATACACATCAAATTGTGAGTTATATTGATGAAACCTTTGGTGTGAAATTTACGGTTGCAGGGTTAAACAAATGGCTGCATCGCAATGGCTTCAGTTACAAAAAGCCTAAGGGTGTTCCCCATAAATTTGATGAGCAAAAGCAAGCCGAATTTAAAGAAAAATACGAGACATTAAAGGCCGAAAAGCCTGATAATGAGCCAATTGTATTTATGGACGCTGTCCATCCTACCATGGCAACAAAGCTGTCTTACGGTTGGATAAAAAGAGGTGAAGATAAGCTGATTAACACCACAGGCAGCCGTACTCGCTTGAATATTATTGGTGGCATTCAGCTGGGGAAGTTGGCTGAAACTGTGACAGCCCAATATGAGCGCGTCAACCAAGAATCTGTTGTGGATTTTTTAGTAAAACTGAAAGCTCAACATTCTAAAGCTGAGCGTATTCACCTCATCTTAGATGGTGCTGCTTATCACCGAGCAGGCAGCGTAAAAGAAAAAGCAAAGGAGCTGAAAATCGAGCTTAATTACTTACCACCATACAGTCCGAATTTAAACCCAATTGAGCGGCTCTGGAAAGTAATGAATGAGCATGTGAGAAATAATGAATATTTTGCTTCAGCCAAAGAATTCCGAAAACGGATAAATCATTTTTTCGATGTCAAACTTCCAGAAATCGCGGATACTTTAACGAGTAGGATTACTGACAACTTTCAAACGCTCACATCTGCAACTTGAATTTGCTTGGGTATATTTAAAAGTGAGGGTATATGGAAAAGCCATCAAACCAGCATTCAATCCCCGGTTTCAATTTACACCGCAGCAAATAGATCAGTTACAGAGCCTGACTGGTCGAGACAAAAACGTAAGAACGGACGGCATAAAAGTAAATGGTAAACTTTATAGCTATGCTCTGAGCTTTGACGGTACTGAGCACAGTACTGCCACATTTCTAGTAACTAAATACAGTCTAACTTCATCCACGGTAACACAGAAGGATGCAATTACAGGCAAAAAAACAAGTATTGTTGAATACATAAGAGTACCAGGCCCCATTTGCGGTGTTAGCAAATACGACCCTGGTTCAAAGACAGATGCAGATACTCATGCCGCGTTTTTTCATGTAATGACGGGAGCATGGGAAAATGTCCTCATAAAAGCAAATAGTCTTTTAAAACATACTCATGATGAAAAGGTGAAATTTTTATTGCATATGCCACCGGAATCAGCTGCTTGTGTATTTAATGTGTTATTTAATAAGTTAAACTCGGAAGAAATGACCTATTTATTTAATAATGCATTTAAAGATCGGCCTCTATTTGTAAAAGCTTTAATAAATGTTACCACTGGTTACATAGGGGTTTCAGTAGCTAAACTCAGGTTTTGCCTTCGCCATATGCTTGACTATCCTGGATTTGACTCTCTTCTGAAAGAAATGTTCAGAGAATCTTATGAAAATAAATTACGATGGATAATGGTGTTTGAGGGGCTTCACTACGCGCGGATTGAAAAAAATCATCTAAATAAGAATGACGGCTCCGCGACTATGGAATTCGGATATAGTGGAGCGATATTACGATATCTTGATAAAGAAGCCGATAAATGTACAGATATACAGCACAAAGAAGCGGCAAAAGATACCGTATTCATTTATTTTGAGTTATTAAGTTGTAACAAAGCAGCAGATGTGATTTATTGTCTATTAAACGACAGGATAAAGAATGCGATAAAATCGGCAGTGCCATTATATAAAGAAAAGATGAAAAAAGCGGGGTCAAGCTCACCTGTTTCTTCAGGTTTCCCTAAGCAATCATCTGACCAAAAAACCGCTACAACGAAGGAAAACAATAGCGGTAGAACGCGCGAATCACAAGGAGCTTCAGTGTGTAAAAACGTTCCTGAGATTAACGATACAAAAGAGCAATTTACCCTCCCAGAAAGACCACAGGAGGAACGGGTTTGTAAATCAGTAACTCAGATAACAAAAACGAGATCTAAGCCTGTCGCTTCAACACAAAGAACACAATCAAAAACGTCATCAACGAGCCCTGAGGCATTTGAAATGCGTACTATGTCGGCTGGTTCGCAGCCGTTAATAACAAGAGTAGAAGAAGAAACAACTGAGACAGGATTAAATCAATCATGTGACGGGCGTACAACTTATGCCGGGCTTAAACCTGAAAGAAGCCCTGCTGAACTTCCGCCGGCTGGCGTAAACCAACCAGTGGAAGCAGCCTCAGACAAGACAAGAATCAACTTTAAATTAGTTCTTGGGATTCTGAATGAACGCTTTCCAAGCGGTGACCCAAATCGTCCGAGCACCTTTTGCAAACATCTATCCGTGCAAGTTATTGAGAGTAATGATAAAAAATGCACAGCTAAAATGTTATCAGATTGCGCGGGAAAGCAGAATCCAAAGTTATTAAGTGATGCTAGAAAAGGTTTTTTAGAACTAAATTCCGTAGCAAAAGCTATCAATGATGATATTTATAGCGCTATTAAACGCATATAGGAAACCGGTAACTTTCGATTTAATCATCATTCCGTCCGGTTAACTATAAAAAATTGCGCATTAAGAAGCTGACGATAAGTTTCTTAGGATTTTGGCGCTCAGATTTCACGCCATGCCGCGGTAAGGTCACGAAGTTTATCGGCTCCGTTTTATCAGCTATCGACTATGAGACGAGCCTAAATTTTCATGCGACTTATCCTTGATGAATTGTTTATAGGTTTTTAAGTTAAATGATCCGATATGTGTCACTTGAGTAACAGGAATTATCTCGACAAAGTCATTAAGAGATGCGCCGTTACCATTAATCGGCTCACCATTATCATCTAGATTTTGTGCATAATGAAAATAATAGTTAGTCGTAAAGCTAACTGTCAGCTTATCTTTGTCACGATAACCGCTCAAGACAGGTAAAATCACTAAATATTCTATCTCTCTATCACCGAGTGACATATTATGAAGAATACCCACATAAATCTTACGACTCGATAATGTTATCAACACCGTTTCTAACGTCTTAATTTTCTGATAAATAAACTTTTCCAGAGAAATGTTTTTTCTATTTAATGCCTCACTTAAAGATATATCAGGACTGCTGCATCGATTGCGGATCTTTGCGCCAATCCAGCTCAGCGGCATTCCCAAAGATAAACCGAAGAAAAACTTTAAGGCCAGATATTCCTTAAAGGTCAGGTGAGAGGTGTGTATATATGACTGCTCAATGGATGTGTTCAATAATTGCAGAAAATAAGAAGGAATATTGAGAGTGTCCAAGATGAATTCGATTGTCAAGCCTGTAATACAAGAAATAAACCCTATGGTACAACACCTGAAATAATATCGGTGTCCGTATTCTCTTGAGGTTATATACCGTTGATAATCACTTCTTGAAACAAATAAATAGCCGGAAATGAACATAAAAACAATGGCAAAGGCACCCATTGAGATGAAGCTCCTGTATTATTCTGAAACGTCAAATCCTTTAAAACTGTTAATCCTTTTCATTACATTCCTGCGAGTATTTATGTCAGACAGATCTAAACTATATTCGCCTTTACTGTTTATGCTTAATTTAGAGGAAACTTTAGCTTTTGAATTATCGTTATTTTTAACCTTCTCAGCGTTTTTCATATCGCACCTCATGCAAGCGCCTGCTACCGGGTTAATTTACACCTGACTATAGTCGTAATTCAAGAACGTGAGAGCTGTCCCCAAAAATTTTAGACAATCAATAAGATGAACGATCTGCCAAAAAAAGTTGTCATAAATTATACAATTGGAGGCAGTTATGAGTAAGAAAAGTAAAAATCACTCACCACAGTTCAAAGCGAAAGTTGCATTAGCGGCTGCAAAAGGCGATAAAACGCTATCAGAACTTGCAAATCAGTTTAACCTATATCCGACTCAAATTACCAATTGGAAGAAAGAACTCATAGGAAATGCGGCCTTGCTTTTCGAGCGGGGTAACAAGAAACCCCGGCGGTCAGATGATGTTGAAAAACCGCAAGCTAAGATTGGTCAATTGACCATGGAGAACGATTTTTTAGCCAAGGTGCTCGGTCATTAGTTTGAGCCCGGCGAAAGGGAAAGCCGGACAAAACCATCAAGCTGAGCATCACTCGGCAATGCCAAATTCTTTCGATATCACGTTCAAGTGCTTACTATCGGGGAGCGGGTATTTCTGAGGAGGAATTACGGTTGAGAAGAGCCATTGATGAAATACACCTGAAATACCCGTATATGAGCTGCAGGCGTATTAAAAACGAGCTGGTAGCGAGACATCTTCACTGATAAAAAGCGGGTAAATCGCCTTATGAGAGCCATGGGGATTTACGCCGTATATCCTAAACCCAAGCTCAGTAAAAAGAGTGACGAACAGAAGGTTTATCCGTACCTGTTACGGGATCGTGAGGTCACAAAACCCAATGAAACCTGATGTACAGATATCACCTACATCCCTATGGCTAAAGGGTTTCTCCACCTAATAGCGATTATGGACTGGCATAGTCGGAAAGTCTTGTCACGGCGGCTGTCAAACACAATGGATACGGATTTTTGTGTTGAAGCCTTAGAGGAAGCGTTTGCTAATTTTGGCAAACCTGATATTTTCAATACAGATCAAAGAAGTCAATTCACCAGTAAGGCTTTCACAGACGTCCTGAATCGTTCAGAAATCAGCATCAGTATGGATGGTAAAGGTCGCTGGGTAGATAATGTCTTCATCGAGCGTTTATGGCGTAGCGTGAAATACGAAGAGGTTTATCTTAAGGCTTACAACACACCGAGAGAAGCAGAGCAAGAAATGGGAAATATTTTCGATTTTATCATGAGGAGCGCTGCCATCAAGGGCTTGATGAGCAAACGCCAAATCAGGTTTATTTAGCCAATCAAAAATCGGCAGCCTGAGTTAGAGATCTATCATCTTAAAGATTTGTTTTAAAGATCGGGTACAGCATAGTTAACTGATTCATCAAAAACTGCCCTTCTGTATTTTGCTGGGAAAACTAGGTGGTATAACAAAACAGTTACGTTATGGCTCTTATGTATAAACTCACTCATTCACCTATTTTTCGCCGCAAGCTGCGGGGAGTGCGACCCTCAGAGATTAAAAAATGCTGACGGCGCACTTACTGAAAACAAAAGAAGCCCTTGCTGAGTTGCAAGCCAGTGATTTGGATACGGCAACAGCCCGGAGAATAAAAGCGCAACTTCGATGGGCACGCAATGCAGAAACCTCTCACACGGCGCGCTGGAGACTGACACGCTTCATTAATTTTGCAAAGTCGGCTGAGTGAGGTTGACATATCAGAGCCGGTTCGTAAGGCGCTTGCGACCGTTGAAAGACATGCGGAGCGGATTTTGCAGCGCTGGACTTCGATTTACACCAATGCTCGGATGGAGGGATTAAACAGTCTGTTTCAAGCGGATTCTGGTTATGTGAACACGCCTTATTTTGCCGGGTTAGATGCGAATGATGCCAACTTTATCGTTAAAGGTAAAAGTAGTGCATCAGAACTGCTTAAATCCATATGAAACGACGAAGAGCCTAAAAAAAATCCACGACCATCTGCTTTTCCAGCCTCCCTTACTTGTACCATCATAGGCTCTTTTCTGACATAATCGATACAAGAAACTGTATATACCCAAGCAAATTCAAGTTGCAGATGTGAGCGTTTGAAAGTTGTCAGTAATCCTACTCGTTAAAGTATCCGCGATTTCTGGAAGTTTGACATCGAAAAAATGATTTATCCGTTTTCGGAATTCTTTGGCTGAAGCAAAATATTCATTATTTCTCACATGCTCATTCATTACTTTCCAGAGCCGCTCAATTGGGTTTAAATTCGGACTGTATGGTGGTAAGTAATGAAGCTCGATTTTCAGCTCCTTTGCTTTTTCTTTTACGCTGCCTGCTCGGTGATAAGCAGCACCATCTAAGATGAGGTGAATACGCTCAGCTTTAGAATGTTGAGCTTTCAGTTTTACTGAAAAATCCACAACAGATTCTTGGTTGACGCGCTCATATTGGGCTGTCACAGTATCAGCCGACTTCCCCAGCTGAATGCCACCAATAATATTCAAGCGAGTACGGCTGCCTGTGGTGTTAATCAGCTTATCTTCACCTCTTTTTATCCAACCGTAAGACAGCTTTGTTGCCATGGTAAGTACCCAGTCAAATGTAATCGAATATTTTTCTTTCTGAAACGCCAGTCAAGAGCGACTTCTTCAGATGAAAGCAATTGACTAGGTACTTAGGATGGACAGCGTCCATAAATACAATTGGCTCATTATCAGGCTTTTCGGCCTTTAATGTCTCGTATTTTTCTTTAAATTCGGCTTGCTTTTGCTCATCAAATTTATGGGGAACACCCTTAGGCTTTTTGTAACTGAAGCCATTGCGATGCAGCCATTTGTTTAACCCTGCAACCGTAAATTTCACACCAAAGGTTTCATCAATATAACTCACAATTTGATGTGTATGAGCGAAAGTGAATTTTGTTAAATGGGCTATCAAAAACTCGGTTTGCTCTGGAGTGAGCCGACTGACTGAACCGCCATTTTCGGGTTTCAGTTTTTCTTGAGATTGATAGTCATCAAAATGACGTTTGACTGTTGTTTTATCTATCCGTAACGCTTGAGCAATTAAAGAATAAGACCAGCCTTCTGAACGTAACAGAACAACTTTAATTCGGTCACATTCACGGCTATCACTTGACGATTTATGTCGTGATTCCAGAGAATGTTTTTCTTCTTTGGTTAAGGATATTTCAATCATGTTGCTATGATGATCTCATTACAGAAAATTGCAAGCCTTTGTTTGAAAAAATCGCATCTTGAATGATCACGGGTATATATTATCAGTAACATTGTAAGCACCTTGGTATTTATGAAATTGTTTACTCTGACTAGCATTTAGTCAATCAAAACAGCAATCAGCATTTTTGCTTGACCCTAATGATCGCTTTAGATAAAGTAGCGCTCCGTTGCTGATACAGCTGTCGGCAACATCAAAATATGGTGAAGTGTCCGAGTGGCCGAAGGAGCACGCCTGGAAAGTGTGTATACGGAAACGTATCGAGGGTTCGAATCCCTCCTTCACCGCCAAATTCAAACCCTAGCAGAAATGCTGGGGTTTTTTCGTTATAAACCAATGGAATAGTGACTTTTCTCACAATTCCAACCATGGTTTCGTACCGAATTGTACCAGCCTAACCCTTAAATTTGGTACAAAGCACTGGTACAAAACTATGGTATTAAGAATGTCATCTCCAACCAAAAATTCCAACGGCGTTTACTACGCACGATTGGGTGTTCCTGCCGCACTCAGAAGCATAATCGGTAAGCGTGAACTCAAACGCTCGCTTAAAACTAGAGACCCAAATGAGGCTAAAGATAACTATAACAGTGTAATGTCTGATCTTCGTGCTCAATTAAGCATTGCACGTACTAAGCTAGAAAGTGAATCAAAACTGACTGACTCGATCATAGATTGCATCATTTTTGAATGGCGCAAACAGGTAGCTATCAAGTTAGGTTCAGCTCCACATGCGGCTAACCCCTATTTAATACAAGGTGATGGAATCATTGAAGAGAATAATTACCCTGTAATGATGCTACTTGATGATCTGGAAAACCTGAAATCGGACAAATCGATAAAAGAAGATAACCCAAGGTTAGTAAAGAAATATGAGCAACTTGAAAGCCTGTTGAAAGAGCTGTTTGAAACGTCACTTGTGAAGTATCAAATTGATCCGTCACTGGATGGCACTCAGTACAGAAAGCTGTTAACAAAGTTTGCCGTTGCTTATCTTGAGATGACTCAAGCAGCTTTATTTAAGAAAGCATCAGATATTCAGCTAGCCAATCATGGCTTTCATGCTGATGCCGTACAAAAATCGCAAGAAATTGTCGAAGACGGCACAACAATGAAAGAGTTGTGGAGATCATACAGCGATGCAGTGAAGTTGCGAGAACCTGATAAAGCCAAAGTAAGGCTTATGGATTATGGTACGGCAATCAATCGGTTTATTGCCATGTACTCTAATAAGCCAATCGCAACGATTAAGCGTCGTGATATTGCTGAGTTTAGACGAATACTTGAAAAGCTTCCGGCTAGAGCAAAGGCAGAAATCAAGTTATTGTCACTTGATGACCAAATCAAGCGTGCTGAAAAAGATAACCTTCCACGAATTAGCCAAAGTAATATCAAAAAGCAGCTGAACGCTGTTTCAGCGGTATTCACTTTTGCGATTGCTGAAGGTTTGATTGAGACTAATCCTGTTCATGGTGTTTCTAGCGACATTAAGAAGGCTATACCTAACCCTGATGTCAATAAAGGCTACACAACAGCTGAAATCAAGCAGATTTTCCAATCACGCCTATTTGCAACCGATTACAAGCCTCAAAAAGCCAACTATGGTAAAGCAACTCGCTGGTTACCGCTAATTCTTGCTTATACAGGTGCAAGGGTTGAAGAAATTGCTCAGATGTATGTTGCTGATATTGACCTTAATGGCGAGATACCAATGCTAAAGATAACTAATGAACGTGAGGATCAGTCGGTGAAGTCTGGCAAGGTTCGGTATGTTCCTATTCACTCTCATTTGCTGGAGCTTGGGTTAGCCCGTTACATATCATCTTTACCATCGGATGGGCTTTTGTTCCCAGAACTCAAACAGAATACGGCTGGCAAATACCACGGCAATGTATCTAAGTGGTTTGGTAAATATCTTCAAAGCGAACTCAAGATACAACGAGATGGGTTACGCCATTATCACGGTTTTAGACATAGCTTTATCACCGCTTGTCGTGAAAATGGTGTGCAAGAAGCCGTGCAAGATGAAATTACTGGCCATTCGCACAAAAGCATGGGGCGTCAGTACGGCACTATCTCTAATGCCATCAAAAAAGAATCCATTGAAAAAATCCCAAGGTGGTTCTAAAGCCACCTATACACATTCATCAATGCTGTCACTACATACCAGCACAGGTCTAGCAACGTACTGGGAGTGTCCCAGTAAGATGGTAAATAGTTCAAATGATAAGCACTTGAAAGTTTCACTTGTAAACCAAGCGTAAACTAAGTGTAAAGCAACAAGGAGAATACTTATGTTAACAAGCAAAGACGAGTATATGGTTCGCTGGATTGAAATCTTCAATTCTCATCTGGACGGTAAGACTGTTTCATCTATAGCAAGGCATTTTGGTTGTACTCGACCAGTTTGCTATAACGCCATAAAACGTATCAGAGCTGCCATTGAAAACAGAGGCCGTACTGATCTAACGGGCAAAGATAAAAAAGATGTTGAAGCCATCAACAGGATTGGATGGGAACCGATATTACTTTCAATAAGTTAAACCATTTATGGCATAAGAAAGATAAGGCACCCACGATGTTGTGGGTGTTTTTGTTAAGGAGAACAATATGAAGCGACAGCAATACAGTGTCGATGTCGGACTAAATAATGTCCAGCACGACAAGCTTAGCGATTTAAGGGACATAACTGGTAAGAGTTACCAGAAGATTATCAGAGATTTAATTGATGAAGCGCATAAGGAGTATGCAAATGAAACCAACTTTAGAAAACCTTCTCGATAGTACAGTATTCCAACAGGACCTACAGGACGCACTCAGCGACCTCAATCTAGAACTACTTGAACCGGAAGAGCTTTATCACGGCCTTAAAGTCATGAGCGACAAAGGTGAATCTGACAGAGCAATCATTAAGTTCAATGATGATGAATCAGTAGTTTCCATCATTAAAGCTGGCGCAGAGAGTCGAAAGCTTTACCTCAACAATTACGTTAGTGTCTATGATGCTGTCACTGAAAAAACTGAAGCAGAAAAGCGTGTTGAGAGACGTGAGCGAGCAAAGCTCCGTCAAAAGTTGATTCAAGATGAGTTAGCTCGCAAACAGCGCAACATAGAACTTGTCGCCAGTGCTTATGAAAAAGGTATCAAACAAGCGCACCCTTACCTAACCAACAAAGGGCTTGAACCTGAAGATGTAGATATCGATTATCGAGTTGGTAACGTATTCGGTAAATCAGTGTTGATCTACAAATTTGGCGATGTCTTCCAGTGCTTGTCTCAAGGTGAAAAGAGATTCTACGGCTCAACCAAGGGGAAATATGCAATCATTGGTTCAGGTTCTCCCGAGTACATGACTGAAGGATTTGCAGATGCGATTACCGTGAATATGGCAACTGGTTCAACTGTTGTTATCGCAGGAAGCAAAGGTGCCTTTAAAAATCTAGCGCAAACTTTTCCAGATGTCGTAATTGTTGGTGACAATGACCCGAAAGGTATTGAAGGAATTGAGTCAAGCGGACTCAAAGCCATTTTGCCGCCAGAAGGTGACATTGATGACTATCGACAGGCTCACGGACTTGAAGCAGTGCTTGAAGTTATAACAAATAGTCCGCCATGTAAGTACGTTAATGGAAGGCCACAAGCACCTATCCTTTACGATAGCGACATTAAGATTACATTAGTTTCTGGTGTGGTTGGCTCGGGTAAATCTTATCAAGAAGCGCTTCGTATTCTGAATGGTAGCGGTTTGTATATCTATGCTTGCCATGATATTGATTCTGGTATTGCTCGATATGAAGAGTTGGCGAAACTTGCTAAAGAGCACGATAAGCCAATCCCAACACCCTACTATGTAAATAGCCGCAACGATGACAATGTGAATGTTCGTGAAAAATGGGAAATGGTTCGCAATGAGTACAAGGGTGGACATGCAGTTGTCTACATTACTCATAAAGGTTTGGAGTTGTTAGACTTTAGTGATCTTGGAGAGTTGCCCAAGTTATCGATCGATGAAGCACCTGAACCGCATATCATTAACCGTAAGCCAATCAGTGATACTAACATTGTGCGGATGAAGCTGTGGTTTGATTGCAAAGTCCGAGAAATTAATGAGTGCACTATAATCGAGATTGCTGGCTTAAACCGTGCTGGTCATGTCTTCCATGATAATTTGGTGAATAAGCACAATTTTGAAACTCAAGCGTTCTGGTGGGAACTCGATCGAGTTGCACGTCTAGGTACAAAGCGGTATTTCTGGATTTACAAAACGTACAGCGCCGCAGAAGCCCCAGATGTCCACCAAGTTGCTCAATGTGAAATCCTTGACGCTGAAATCTTCCGTAATTTTAGTGAAGTTCGATTGTTGGCTGACGACGTTGAGAACAGTACTTTTGCGCTAATCATGGAGAATACTCAAGGTGTTCAATATGACGTCGAAAGGTTGACACCTCGTGCTGATGTTAGTCCTGTTGGTAAAATCGAAAAGATCATTGGTATTACTGATAATCGAATGAGTAAACGTAAGATTGAGATTAAGCCAAAGCTTTGTGAACTTGTCGTGGACAGCCTAAATGAGAAAGTTGGTCTTGAAGGCAGAAATCCACTATTCCTCTTCAATAAGTCAATAAGTGAACGAAATGAGGCTCGCCGATGGCTTGATGAGCGTGGGCTTGAACACGGAAGTCATACTCCAAATACTCACGGTAAAAATGACATGCAGCACCACGATGTAATCGTAATGATGTACGCCCTCAAGCCTAGCCCTGAAGAGGTCGCCATGTATGAATACCTCGGCATAACAACTGAGCAAATCATTAGGTGGCGTGAGCACAACCCTCATATGCAGAATTGCTTCAGAGGTACTTTGCGTAAAGGTGAGCATGGCGTTTTAGTGTTCCCTGATAAAGCGTCAATTGATTACTTTATCTCCCGACACAAAAACACTTACGGTGAAGATCTTAGTGAGCTAGTTGAATACCTCGATGGTGAAGAACTTGCTGCGCTATTCACTAATGAGAAAGATGGGCCAAAACCAAAATATGGCGAGGAAGCACTGCCTAAGGCACTTCGTAATAAGATGAGCTTGTGGAGAAAAGATATGCCAATTGACCTACTGGTGAAAGACAAAGGGATTGACATTATGAAATCTTCGAAGAAAGAAGCTAAAGCATTTTGTGAACGCCTTATGCGTGAACTGAGCTGGGAGCCTTATGAAATGCCTGCTTATCCACCAATAAGTTAGCAAATAAAAAGTCCTTATAAATCAATGAGAACGCCAAAAGTGATGGCGTAACTATTAAGAAAGAGGTCTCACAGTTACGCCATCAAAAATGGCGTTGTTGTTGATTTGTAAGGAAAAATTATGGACAACCTAAAAACGACGAGGAAGAAGATAGCAATGGCATAACGATGATATCTTCTTAGTTAAGCCATTAATGATTACTTTAGCCACCTTCCCATCGAAATTCCAAATAGGAGAATTGTATGAACACTGCTTTAGATGACTTCTTAGAGGCGTTGCAGATTGCAATCGATCGGGCTACGGATGCAGTTAAGGCAATAGATAAAAAACGGGACTTGTCTCGATGTGACTTTTTCGACTTAGGTCATGAATACTTGAAAGTATGCAAGATCAATAATGTCGAACCATGGGAAAAGGTTTGGGATGCTATCAGCTATGTAGTATTTCTTGCAGACCAAGTAAAAGGCGCACCACCAGAGCATATGCCACTACTAAACCGAGCTAAGGAACTGGTTACCAGTTGGTATTACTCCGCAGCTTAATAAGATATTCAAGGAAGAACAATGATAATAAACAAAATGTTTACCGATGTCATACTTGAGCACTCTGTAGCGACCAACATTAATGAAGCAATTCAGGAGTGGGAAGATACCAGCATAAGGGTTGACCAAAAGTCCCGCTGCATCTGCGGTCATGACATCGTTGAAAACTGTGAGATCACTAACAAGCTGAATGGTCACTCACTTATCGTCGGCAATGTGTGCATTAATAAGTTTCTCGGGCTTGACCTTAGGCCTGTGTTTGCAGGTCTCAAGAGTATTTCTAGTGGTAAAAACGGTAACGATGCACTTTATGAATACAGCCTAAAGCGTGGGCTTATTGATCAATGGGCGCATGACTTCATGGCAAACGTAAAGCGCAAACGGAAGTTTTCAACTAAGCAACAGCAGACGCTGGAGATCATCAAGATGAAAATGCTCGGTGGGCTGTCTTCGCTTACAACCGATTGGGAAAAGAAGTTTCTCTCAAACGTACGCAACTCGAACCTGTCAGCAAGGCAACTGGCTGTGCTTGATCGTATATCAGATAAGTTAACTACGTGACCACAATAGCTCCGCAAATGTTCGGAGCTCCAACCTGATTACGAAGGTAGTTTCCGCAGCTTTCCACTCCGAAAAAAAACTCGGAGTGGCAACCTGCAAATATGCAGTTTGGCTTCTTTCGGTAGGTCAGCTCAAATCTGAGCCGTCCTTATCCCTGCCCCCATCAACAAGTTTCTTTCTTCTAAGCAATCAACTTTGACACCTTTCTGCCACCTTAAAATATCTATAGAACCAAGAAAAAAGGAGTATGAAGATGGAACAATTAGTATTCAAGCACGATGATCAAACCGTTACCACCAGTCAACATATCGCTAGGGCATTTGGTAAAGAACACTTTCACGTCCTGAGGGATATTCAGAATTTACTCGATGACGGTAGTTTGGAGTTACATCCAAGTTTGGATTCAACTAATTCTTATTGGGTCAAGCAAGAAACCTACACCACCGCTAATGGTCGTCAAGCCAAGCAATATGTTTTATCTGAAGAGTCGCACGCCATCGCTGTTATGGGCTATACAACCCCTCAAGCGATGAACGCTAAGAAGCTATTCATCAGTCAGTTTCTCGCTGAACGCCGTCGTGGTAGCGATCTGGAGCTACTTGAGCGCCTTCTTGACGCCAAGTTAATCAGTGAAGAAGAGCGTAAAGCCAAGGCTGATGAAGTCCATCGTCGCTACAGAGAAGAAATGGAATTTCTCATTGGTTGCCTACCTGAAAAACACAAGGCATTAGCAAGTAAGAGTGCTAAATGGGCAAAGAAATTAGATAACCGACCAGATTGGATGTAGGAAATGGATAGGGAGCATCGAAGTTTCGATGCACTAGAGGAGACCACTAATGGGCGTAATCACTATGGGAAGAGTACATGTGCCACAAGTTACTGCTGGTAAAGCTAAGCTCAAACCACTTAACTTTCAGCGACACAAGAATGATCTAGTAAAAACAGCGAGGTTACTTAATGAAAAAACTAAATCCTAACGAGCGCAGACGAATCGACCGTCTGCATAAATCTGGTTGGACTTATTCTGAGATTGCCAAGAGATTGGGACGCTCTGTATCAACTGTTGGTCGTGAAGTGAGGCGTCAACGATGAATAAAGCTGAACTATTTGCCCTCATTAACTCAACTCGCTCTCGACCAATTTCTCCAGAAAAGTTCCAAAACGTGCCACAGGTTCTTTCCCCTGATCAAGTTCGGGACTATCTACTACTTTTTTCTACACAATATCAACAAGCGAGATTTTATGTTGACTGATTTTTTACTAATGGCTAAGCCAAGTGGTCGAAACTATGACCTTTGTGCCACTACTCGCTGTATCAACGTAATTCTCGACAGCAATTACTCAATGGATGAAGTTAGAAAGGCTGCTGAAAAACTGGAGATCTTTGCCTATGGTGGCGTTCGTATTGACAAGCAGTGGCTATGGAACCAGTACAAGAAGGCTGTACTAAAGCGATATGAGGCTAAAAGATGTTCTTAATTTCCTCAATTGCAGTTCTTTGGTTCACCAATAAAATCTTAGGTCAGCAATGCTGGCCTCAACTTCCCCCATTGGAGTAAGTTCAGTCTCCCACTATTGGAGTAAGGCTCTTTTTCGGTTATCCACCAGCATTACCTGCCGCAATTCTCCCAGTAATACCGACGCTTTTCTTCTGTCGCTACTAATACACTCTGCTACTTTCCTGCCACCTTAAAATAAGTAATGACGTCAACAAACCTATAGGTAAAACAATGAGTTTAACAACAAAAGCGCTTCGTCTGGCAAGGACTGGAGCGGCCAATCTGTCTCGAAATACTAAAGCTATTGGACATGCCACTGCTCGTGGAGCAAAACGTATTAATAGAGGCGCTAGTAAACTAAAAGAGCCCGCAGGAAACTTCGCTACAATTGGTGGTGCAGCTCTTGTTGGTAATGAGCTTGCAGGCGCACTTAAGAAAGAAGCAAGCCTGATGTCTTTCCTGAAAAGAGACACCAATGCATGGGACGCTCTAGCTCAGCAAGAGGGTTTTTCTTCAGGTCAAGACCTGTTGAACCATGCTACTGCTCGCTCGATGCTGGAGCCTGAACCAATCGTTCCGGTACTGGAGAAATTTGACGAGAATCAAGTACGAATGCTCGGATACGCTGCTGGTGAGATGGCTGGCGAACCTGAAGCGTCATCATTAGCCACTGAAGCCTACTTGCTTCACAAAAAGAAGCAGGTTGATGATCGCAATCGAATTCGTCAAGAGCAAGCCGCTAAAAAGAATGAAGCCAACAAGCAAGAACTCCGCCTCGTTTATGCTAATGAACCTGAGTTTCGTAAAGAAGTCGATCAGTTTGAACAAAAGCGCACCAAAGCAAAATCTTTAGTTGCCCAACCAGTCTCTTTCTCAGCGAAATACCGACAGGAAAACAGTAAAGCACGCCCTGACTTTGGCTACCTTGATGCTATTGCCAGAGACCATGGCTTTAGTGATGCCACTGAAGCAACAGACCTCTCAGGACAGAGCCGTAAAATGACTTTTGGTGGACTGAGAACTTCTGCAGTTTCTCATAATCAGCTAGTGGATACAGCCAAAGAACTGATGACCAAACAAGCAAACACAATAGGTGGTGTTTTGGTTACTCCGTTTCAAGAAAACAGGAAGTTATCCCGCAAAATCGGGCTTAAGGCGGCTGTCAGAGAAAAGATCCATCCAGTTAAAAATGGCGTGGTAAAAGAAGCTGGTCTTATCGGGAAGCTAATTTCAAATCCAGCAAAAAGACGAGTGGCTGCGATAAAGGCTTTCGATGGAATTAACCGTACAGCAAACACGGCTCTGGTTGGTGGAGCTGGATACCTTGGCCTGAAGATGAACAAAGGGGCTGGGCTAGGTTCGGTGGTTAAGGCGGGACTAGCTGGCTCTGCTGCTGGTGCTTATGCTGCAAATCAGCAAAACAAACTGAAAAACCAACCGAAGAGACAAGTCATTCGACCAATCCAAAGAACTCCGGGAATTTATCCCAACGCTCCTCGATAAGATCAAGGCTGCCTTTCTGGTGGCCTTTTTTGTGCCATTTAAAGATTACCTTAATTGCCTGTTATAAGTACCACAGTAAACAGTTTGAGGCATTTGGAGAAGCACCATGAACATTTTCACTGTATTCATTGCAGCACTAATCTGCGACACCATCATTATGTTATTCGGGAGAGGATAATGAGATTAATCTTTAGAGCCAAGGAGCTGGCTAACGTGGCATATCAGTACCTCAAAGGTATTGTTTGTGCCGTGCTCCGAATCCGTACTAAGGTCAACTGCGAAAAATGTTGATCTTGAGAACACACAAGTTGGCAATCAAGTGGCTGGAGCCATGAAAGTGCCGGATGATAAACTGAGTGCTTGGTACAAAAAGGCAATCGCTTTTGACACCCTTGACCACCAGCTATTTGCCGACGCACTTGAGTACCGTGGAGTATCCATCTGGCTCAGAGCCAAGCGGTATTTTACCAGTATCAGAAACGCCATCTTCGGTAATCCCTCTGATTGCACCCCAGAATTACAGGTAGTTTTATCATGAAAGAACACATTGATCTTATTAACGAAGAGTTAGGCATCAGCAAGTCTAACCTTCGTGCTATGTCGAAGAAAGAGCCTTTGAAATTCAATGAGCTTCTAAGAATCGCTCAACGTAGCCGCACGGATGCTGAAGTTGAAGCCATGCGAGCTGAACGCAAAGCAACCAAGAAGAAGGCCGAAGCCAAAGCTTCAGCTGAAATTAAGAATAATCCAGTTACTAAAACTGAAGAAACTAAGAAAAGAGGAAAAATCATGAAGATCATCATCACTATTAAGAAAGTTGCTGCTGGTGCAGTAGGTTTTATCGCTAACAACCTTAAGTTTATTGCTGGCAAAGCAACTTCTGCTATAAAGAAAGCTGGTGGGCTAGCTAAAGCCACTGTTAAGAAAGTAGGTACAGTTGCCGCTGTTATCGGTAGCAAAATCAAAAGTGCAGCACTGTTTGTTGGCTTTAAAGTTAAAGCTGCCGTACAGGTCGCTGTAAGTGCTATAAAGGCATCATTTGGTTTTGTAGTAGACAAGCTGGTTGTTGCTAAGAACGCAGCTGTACGAGGCGTTAAGGCGATCTGGAACAAGGTTTCAGGTAGTCAACCAGCTGTTGCTGCGGCAGCATAGTTCGGCCGACATTTCGGCCAATGTTCAAGGAAGAAACATGAAATTATTCAAGTTGGCACTTAGTGTCTGGCATTACGGTACTCGTATCGTTAAAGCGATATTGAGGACCAAAACACCTATCATCGAAACCAATGCTGAGGTAGACGATACCGTTATCGGTGGCATGTTACAGGACTCACTGGATGTACCTGAGGCGATGATTGATGTCGTGTATAGCAAATGCCTTGCTGATAACAAAAATGGGGCGTGATGATCTACTGATGGACTTTCTGGAGATGAGGAATGTGAGCCTTTGGTTACGCATCAAGCGCTACTTCATCGACATACGAACTGCCATCTTCTAGTGGGAGCTGCGGAAGCAAGCACCCCAGTATTCCTTCCAGAGCTTCCAAAAAACCTAGAGATTTAGCTGTTGGTGACGACTGACAGTGAAGTTTATGTAATCTCGGCCAAGATTACGGCATATCTCTATTTCATTGGGGCGCAAGCCCCCGGGCACTTTTGCCATTAACCGTAGGAGAATTACTGATTAAACTGATCAAAAAACTCTTTGCAGTTCTGTTTCGAACCCTTGCTGATATTGAGCCACAGCTTAGGCAACAAGCCTTTGTTTGGGTAGAAAGTCTGCACCCATCGCTTTATCACATCGAGTACCGTCGGTTACTAACAAGTTACGAACCAGCAAGAGATTACAAACTGTATCTCATCGAGAACAAAACCAAAATACCAGTCATTTTGAGAATCAAAAGATTTGTTATTGATCTATTCCGTATTTTCAAAAAGGGACAACATTTAACTATCGTTAGGAAATTATCAACATGAAATTTTTCATCACACTCTTTAAAAAAATCGCATCCTTCTTCACAAGAACCACTGTAAAAATAGCATTAACAAAAGTCAAAGCAGTTGCTTACTCAGCCAAAGCCTTTATCGCCATCAAAATCAGCAAGCCTGTTCATTGGGTTATGTTATTGGGTAAATCTGTTTTGACCAAACTGGCAAATGCGAAGGACTATCTCCTTGGCAAAGTAAAAGCGGTTTTCAATAAGATTAAAAGTTACTTCGTTGAGCCTGAGCCGTTAATTCAGGTGGCAATATGATTGAGTGGCTTGAGAATCTACTTGAACGCATTGAGCCAACCGTTATGACCTTTGCAGCAATCTTTGCATCAGCGGCATCTATAGGTGCAAGTGCAGTATTTGTCATTGGAAAAGCGTTGGATATATTACGAGGTAACTCATGCTCAGAAAAATAATCGGCTGGCTTAAAGAGTTGTGGCGTCTGCTCACTAGAGTTTCTGAGTACACACCCGCAACTCCAAAAACTTCACCACCAATAGTTCATCGCACACCAACTTTACCGAAAACATCCTTCATACCTAAAGAAAAAACCACTGAGAAGCTTCAGGAGAGATCTCGTGACTTCTTCGGTAGGAATGCTATCAGGAACCGTTTCATTGAACATGACGGTTATTCCGAGATGTTAAGCGTTGATAGCCATAATCGTTACTGCATAAAGGAGCTTAGTGCTTTTCTTGGTAACTTTGTCTACATGGATGGCTACATGATTGACGAGTTCCTTGAAGGTGTCAGCAGTTGGGACGATTTTGCAAACGGGAAAAGGGTCATTTGGGTGGGCAAGGACGATGCGGTGAGTTTCTGTTACGCACATTACGCCGCAGTAGGCGATCTTCTATAACCGTGTTTACACGGAATTAACTATAGGTCAGCATTTGCTGGCCTTTTTCTTTGGAGAAACAAATGAAAAAAGCAATACCTGCATTAGCGTTGTCACTAATGCTTTCACTTCCAGCAGCGGCTAAGCTGCCGTTCGGCCTTGATTGGTCTCGTTACGGGCCATTCAAGGGTGTGGTCAAACTGGATAGCCCTGATGACTTCTATCATGACATTCAGCTTAAGTACAAACAGGGTGAACTTGCCGATATATCAATGGAAATACCAAAGTATGCTCGTGGCAGCCTCAAGAAAACCATTAAAGAACTAGGTTATCGCCTAAATAGCCTTGGTTTCAAAAAGACTGGCTTTAGTGATGGTGTTTGGCAAGGCCGTGATGAAAGCGGCAATATTGCTATGGCAATAGTCGCCAAGAAAAGTATCGTCCTTCTAATTGCAAAACCTAAATAATCAACATGGCCATTCTTCAGGGTGGCTTTTTCTTTGGAGAGAACATGAAAATTACGATTCCAACACAAAACGCAGATCATAAAGTTGCACAGGCCGCACTTGAAAACGATGAGATTACGCTGGTGGCAAACTCGGTGCATTACCGGAATAAAAAAGTGGCGAACTACACTACAGACGACGAGGGTATTCACATTGAGGTTGTGAGTAAACCATTTTGGGTAACTGAAGGGATGATCCGTAACAAGCTTATTGAGGTGTTTCAGTAGTTGTATCGACAGGAGGGATAGTGTTAAGCCACTAAACCTCCCTAGAAAGAGTTTCTTAGGTGTTGTTAGAGATCCATGGCTGGGACTTACCAGCAAATGCACCAAGTGCTTTTTGCGTTTTATTTTCGAGCTCACTAACTGCATCTAAAGGATCTGAATCAGCTTTTTTTAGTGTCACAGTTACCGTATTCTCACTTTCTTCAACTATGCAACCTTCAGTGACAACAACTTTTGTTCCAGACTCCTGATTATGGTTGTAATAATTGCCATTTGTCAGTGTTGCTTCTTTTATCCCCATTTTTTCGAAAAGGTTACCAACGGACTGAGCTTCCTGCACAGCCAAATTTAAGTCAATACCTGATGCTGCTTGTGCGGAATCTAAAGTAGCGATTTCTTGAGTTTGATCTTTTTGTTCCATGATAACTTCTCTCAATTAAGTCTTAGATAAAAAAGAGGTAACTATAAGTCACCTATAGTTCTACGAATTCCTTCGGCATTTTATATTGGAAACACATAAGGATGCCGAAGGGAGTTGCATTATAGCTTCAGAACAAAGTTACTAAAAGAGATATATTTATCAGTATGTTGTTTCAGAAGCTCAGCTTTTTATGCGGAAAAGTCGACTCTATGTTAATATTGCCGACCGCTAACAACTCCTTCTGTCCATAAAGGATTTCTTACAGATGGCAAACGAAAGAATTACTGAGAATTTAGTTCGAGAACTACTTCGAGCAAATCATTATTACGATGCTGATAATGGCATTACTATTGAAGAACAAAAATCAGAAATAAAAAACGTAAAGAAATTATTGAGTAAAGCCAGCAAATCAAAAACAGGTAAAGCAGGCTATCCTGAGTTCATTATCTCTTGGGAAAAAGATCCAAACTTTCTCATTGTTGTCGAATGTAAGGCAAAAGTGAAAGATCATGTAAGCAAAGATCTTGATAAACCGAAAGACTATGCTGTCGATGGTGTTTTGCATTACGCAAGGTATTTGTCAAAAGATTACACCGTGTTGGCTATCGCTGCGAGCGGAACAACCGAAGCATCACTTCGAGTGTCAAATTTTTTGATTCCTCAAGGTGAGACCGACCATAAACCGTTTGTTAATGAAGCTGGAACAGAAGTTAAAGAGATCGTTCCTTTCTCTGATTATTACCGTCTTTCAGCATTCGATCCTCATGTCGAAAGAATGCGACATCAGCAACTTATAGCATTTGCAAGAGAATTACATGAACTAATCTGGACGAAAGCAAAGATATCTGAAGAAGAAAAGCCTTTATTGGTTAGCGGAACTCTCATTGCGCTGATGTATCGCCCCTTTTTACTCACTTTCGAAGCTTATACTGCAGAGGAAATGCCGGGTAAATGGCTTGAAGCCATTAAAGATGTGCTATATAAAGCTGAAATACCTAAAGCTAAAAAAGATACTATGCTTCAGCCTTATGCATCAGTTGCTGCCTCACCAAACTTGGGGAAACCTGACTCTAAGCTGAAAAAGCAGTACCCACAAGGTGTGCTTCATGCTGTGATTAAAGATATTAATGAGAAAGTATGGCCTTTCATTAGCATTTATCACAACTTTGATGTGGTTGGTCATTTTTACGGTGAGTTTCTTAAATATACCGCAGGTGACAAAAAAGCATTAGGTATTGTATTAACACCACGCCATGTTACAGAACTGTTTTGCGATATAGCCAATATCAATAAGAAAAGTACAGTTCTTGATATATGTGCAGGTACAGGAGGGTTCTTAATTTCAGCTATGCAAGCAATGTTAAAAACAGCTGTTACCGAGGATGAACGAAAAGATATTCGCTCTAATCGCCTCATTGGTATTGAAAATACCCCTAAAATGTTTGCCCTTGCTGCCAGTAACATGATCTTGCGTGGTGATGGTAAAGCTAATTTACATCAAGGAAGCTGTTTTGACGATGCAATCACTAAAAGCATCAGAGAGAGAAGTGAGCAAGAAAACACTATTTTTAAAGGCCAACATCTTGAACAACCTGATGTAGGGTTGCTAAATCCTCCATATGCACAAAGTAAAAGTGATGCAGAATTGCACGAACTTTATTTCGTTAAGCACATGCTGGACCAATTGAAAGCTGGTGGTATAGGGGTAGCAATTATTCCCGTATCTTGTGTGATAACACCTAATCAAGTTAAGCATGAGATACTTGAAGCACACACACTTAAAGCTGTAATGTCGATGCCGAGCGACCTCTTTTATCCTGTGGGAACAGTAACCTGCATCGTTGTATTTGAGGCACATAAACCACATGCTGATACTAATAAGAAGACATGGTTTGGTTATTGGCGGGATGATGGCTTCGTTAAAACTAAGCAAATGGGACGTATCGACTTAAACCATGACTGGGAATGTATAAAATCCCGATGGCTTGAATCATATAGAAATAACGAAGTTCATGCTGGTGAATCAGTTACTAAATATGTAACAGCTGATGATGAATGGATTGCTGAAGCATACATGGAAACAGATTATACCGAGATAACCCAAGATGATTTCCAAGAAGTAGTGAAGAATTATGCTATGTTCAAGATGCTTAGTGAGGTGTAATTCATGGTTGAATTACAAGATCTCTTCGATATTTACTATGGAAATAGTCTAGATTTAAACAAACTCGAACTATCAGATGATGGTATTAACTTTGTATCAAGAACATCTAAAAACAATGGCGTTTCGGCAGTTGTAGAAGAAGTTCAGGGCATGACAAAGATGCCTAAGGGGGCTATAACAGTTTCATTAGGTGGTTCTGTTTTAGAGGCCTTTTTACAACCCGAAGACTTTTATACTGGCTACCATATTTACTGCTTAGAAACAAAGGATGGCATTGAGCTAAGCGACAGTGAAAAACTGTTTTATTGTTCTTGTATTCGAGCAAATAAATACAAGTATAGCTATGGCAGACAGGCTAACAGAACTCTTCGCAGTCTAAAAGTTCCAGATATAACAGAGGTTCCGGCTTGGGTTCATCAGCTAGATTTAACATTATTCAATGGGGCTGAAGAAGCTGCTTCAAGTGCTGTACCAGAAAAACTTGATATAAAAAATTGGCAATCCTTTTCTTATGATGATCTTTTCGAAATTGAAAGAGGTAAAGGGCCCCGAAAGAAAGATCTAAATGGCTCTGGTTCGACCCCGTTCGTGACATCTTCAGATAGTAATAATGGTTATACTAACTTCACAACTTGGGAACCAATTCACCAAGGTAATACTATTGGTGTTAATAGAAACGGAAGTGTTGGGGAAGCTTTTTACCAGCCTGAGCCTTTCTGTTCAACAGAGGATGTGCATATTTTTACTCCGAAATTTGATGGTTTCGATCAGTATGTTGGTTTATTTATGGCGACATTAATACGAAAAGAGAAGTATCGCTATAACTATGGTCGAAAATGGGGGATTGCAAGAATGAAAGCATCCACGATTAGACTACCTGTTGATCAATTGGGTAATCCTGATTGCGACTTTATGAAGAGTTACATCAAGTCACTGCCGTTTAGTAAGAGTATCTAGTAATTTCAACCTATTAGCTATTCATTGTTATAAGCACTAAGATAATACATACAGGCCATTCCTTCGGGAGTGGCCTTTTGCTAGGAGCTTTAACAATGAGACAAGCATTAAAACTAATCGAGCAAGGCGACCGACTAATGGGTCATGGACGTTTTCTTTCAGCGTTCATTGATGATTGGGCATTTGCATTAACAGGAGCTTACCCGCCAGAAAAACCGTTAACACAAGAGCAACAGCAAATTGCCTCAGAACTCAGTGGTGAGATCCGTAAGTTAATGGAGGAAAATCCCGGGCATGACATTTTGGGTACTTTATTCTGCGAGAACGGTCACTCAGGTCACTTGAGCTTTTACCCAACACCTTCACCTGTGGCATCGATCATGTCGACAATTTGTCAATTATCGGGAGGTAAACAGATAGGGCTTTGTGACTTCCTAGATTTGGCTGCGGGAACTGGTCAAATCACCTTGTCGCATATTAAAAATGTCCATGAGTCAGAGGGGCGAGCTGGTGTCGCTAAACTCAAACTCCATGCCGAAGAATTAGATCCCATTAAAGTTAAGAGTCTGGTCATTCAAGTAATTAACCTTCTTGATATTTTGGGTGACCGAACTCCACTTTATGTTAATTCTTTCTGGGCAATCACAATCAACAGCCTCACAAGAGAAACTGGTGAAGTTCAATACCGATTTTCAGGTATTAACAATAGTGAGTGCAAGTTGAACGATGAACAAATCAGATTGATCAATCTTGGCTTACGTGAAGGTTTTTCACCTGAAGTAATCAGCACGAAGCTTCGTGTTCCATATTCGCTGGTTCTCAAAGAACAGCAACAGCAACGGCTGATTGCTTAGTTTGCCGAACTCATCACAGTTTGCTATAGAGCTAATGCTTTAGAATCCGTCACCTTAATAACAGGGGGTAATATGATAGAACAAATTAACGCAATCTTGACGGATAAGAACCTAAAGCAAGTTGAGACGTTAGGTGAGATCACTAAGGCTAATCCAGAGCTGTCTGAAGCGGAAGCAAAGGCAATTTTCGATGAAGCACTTAGTCGTCTTAATAAATACACTGAAATCGTCTTTGAGCGTGACGGTGAAGAAGTAACTTGGATTCCAAAGTGCTTGATCTATATGGACTCATTGGGGTTCATGGTCGATGAATCCGGTATGTATGAGCGCATGAAAGCTGAGGGCTGGAGCTCTAAAAGCTTTAGACTTCAAAAGTGATCTTTCTGAAATCAAACAAAAACGACCGAGAGTAATAAGAGCATTTGTGGAGTAAGTCTCACTTTCTTACTGTGGTTACTAATACTGCAAATGCACAAAAATGAGGAATACTATGAGTATATCGACAATAATCAATCAAGCGCTGCTGAAGTGCGAACTCAATCCGTTAAACGAAAAGTCTGCCTTGGACATTGACGAGAACATCTATGTGTCACTTGAAGGGACTCTAAAGAGCCGTAGTGAGAAAGTTCAACTATACATGCAAGAGGTCAATCCTAATACTAGCATTGATATGGCATATCAATTACTACAAGAGTTTCTAACTTTAGAAGATCTTGGCAATGTATTTACTTTTCGAACTGAAGATCCATGTGATAACGATAGAGTGCCTGCTTTGCTATTCGTTCTTCGAGATACTTTAGGTACTGAAGAAATTCCCAATGAAACTCAAGGTTATTTTTCATTTAAGTTGCCAGAAAAAGCGCCGTTAGATTCGGTAAAGGAATCCATGCAAAATATCATAGAGACAAACAAGGCGTTTGTTGACATGCATCGCTGCTTTCAAACTCTGGCACTGGGCAATGTGCCCAATAACAAATGGTTCTTATACCCTCCGATAGATCCAGAATTACTTGAGTCATTAATGAAAGGTAAGAAGTAACGCCTTGGGTACCACTGACAACCTTTATCTTCGCTGATTTTTGCAAGACATATAGGTACACTTCTTGTCCCACTTCAGATGACCCACTATCACCACGACATTAGGGTTGCCCTAGCTCTAATGTCATCCCCAACCACCAACATCTAAACCCCAATGTCACATAAAGGAGGCAACAGTGGCTCACGTCGCTTATATTCGAGTAAGCAGCACAGACCAAAACACAGAACGACAACTTGATGGCATTGATTTTGACATTGAGTTCACTGACAAATGTTCAGGTGGCTCAACTGAAAGACCACAACTCGCAGCATTGCTCAAGTATGTTCGTGATGGCGATACCGTTATCGTCCACAGTATCGACAGGCTTGCTCGTAACCTGCAAGATCTTCTTCAGCTCATTAACCAACTGAACAGTGATGGCGTTGGCGTTAAGTTTCACAAAGAAGGACTTCAGTTTACTGGTGAAGCTAACCCAATGAATGAACTGATGCTCAACGTCATGGGTGCCGTAGCTCAATTCGAGCGCAGTATGATCCGTGAACGCCAGCGTGAAGGAATTGCTAAAGCTAAGGCCAACGGTGTCTACAAAGGTAGAACTAAAAAGATCACACCTGATGCCGTACATGATGCATTAGTTGCTAATGATGGTAACAAAGCGGCAGCTGCGAGGCAGTTAGGTTGTTCGGTAAAGACCATTTATAGAAACTTATCTCACCCCTAACCTGAACAGTCTTCAAGCTTTGTGAAAATAAGAATACGCCTAGTATCAAGAAGTCAAAATAAAGCAATTGATTAATGACCTTAATGTCAGCTAAAGTGCACTTTCATTTGGTAACGATTGCTTTATTTTTTCTTTTCGTACATGGAGTTAACAATGGCGTTACAAGTAACGGATGTCACCATCACAAACTATAAGTCTTGCAAAAACACAACATTAAAATTGTCGGCATTCACCCCCCTCGTGGGTTATAACAATGCTGGTAAATCTAATTGCTTATCAGCACTGCAATGGCTACTTAGAAAATCTAGTTTATCTGACAAAGACTTCAACGACCCAAACGAACCTCTAGAAGTAGAAGCAAGAATTGAAGGTGTCACCGAAGTGTTGTTAGAGAACATGCCGGAAAAGCAAAAGAAATCAATTCAACCTTATGTGGCTATTGATGTTATTACGATTAAGAGAACTCAACTTGTACCATCCGCTAGGACAGCAGAAATAAAACTTTCGATACTTAGCCCTGAAACTGGTGAATGGGTGATCAACCCTACAGGTATTGATAATGCCATAAATGCATTACTTCCAGAACCAATTAGAATCGGTGCGATGGAGAATGCAGCTGAAGATGCCTCTAAGGCTAAAAACACTACAACCATCGGCAAGTTGCTTGCTCAGTTTTTAGAGCCTGTAAAGCAAGCCCACGAAGAAGACTTAAATGGTCATCTATCTGAAGTTAGCCGTAGAATATCTAGTGACGGAGATATGCGATTTGAAGAGCTAAATACCATAGATTCAAGTGTCAATACTAAGGTTGCTGATTTATTCCCGGGTATGAAAGTAAAGCTTCATTTTGATACTCCATCAATTGATGATCTGATCAAAGCTGGAACTTTAAAAGTTTACGAAGGTGAAGGAGCTGCTCGTGACTTTTCATACTATGGGCATGGTGCTCAACGTTCAATCCAAATGGCTTTAGTACAGTACCTCGCTGAAGTAAAGAGAAGCACTCCAGATTCAACAACTCTGCTCTTAATCGATGAACCCGAATTATACCTTCATCCTTTTGCAATCGAACAGGTTAGAGAAGCTTTAATCACATTATCAAACTCAGGGTATCAAGTTGTTATATCAACTCACTCTGCTCAGATGGTGACACCAGAATTGGCAGAAACCACTTTATTGATAAGAAAGGATAATGTTGAAGGTACATACTCAAGAATGCGTTTAAAAGATGCCATTCAAAAAGAAGTACCAGATTCTGTTCACCAAATGGAGCAGCTTTTTAATCTATCGCACTCCAGTCAAGTTCTCTTTGCAGAAAATGTTGTGCTAACTGAAGGAAAGACGGAATTAAGACTTCTGCCATTTATCTTTAAAGAGGTTGCTAAAACCACAATGGGGCAAGGTAAACATGCTCTGGTTGCTCAGAGCGGTGTGAACGATACTAAAAAGACACTCAGTATTCTCAAAGCGATGGATCTTCCTGCAAAAGCTATTTGTGATCTAGATTACGGTCTTACGGGAGCAATCAAACATGGATTCGTTAATGCAGAAGATGATGATGCCGTTAAGCTAAAGGCTCGATTGCAGGAGATTGCACCACATCACAATATTACTCTTAATGGAAACGGTCTGCCAAAAAACAGTAACTCATGTACTGCGGCAAAAGCTTTTGAAATACTTGCAAAAGATGATATAGCAATACCTCATATACTCAACTTGCATGAGAAACTAAAAGCGCAAAGTATTTGGCTATGGACTAAAGGTGCAATCGAAGCTCATATTGGAACTGCGAGTAAAGATGAAAAATCATGGGCTAGATTTAAAAAAGAAGTGGGTAGTGTTTAGAAATCTGTGTCATTTCGGTAAAATGTCAAAAACAGGAATGACATAATGACTCAAAATTTCGATTTCAATAAAGCTTTAGAACAACTTCAATCAGGTAAAGGTTTAACTGGTGCGGATGGTGTTCTCACCCCTTTAATCAAACAACTAACAGAAGCAGCGCTTAAAGCAGAACTTGATCAACATTTAGACTCAGATCTTGAGCCCAATCGAAGAAATGGTTTTAGTAAAAAAACCGTTAAATCTTCAGTTGGCGAATTTGAGTTAGAAACGCCAAGAGACAGAGCCGGCAACTTTGAGCCTCAGCTTGTCAAAAAAAATCAAACTAAGCTCTCTGATGAAATTGATCGTAAGATTTTGTCAATGTTTTCAATGGGTATGAGTTATCGTGATATCAAATCTCATGTGGCTGATTTGTATGGTTTAGAGCTTTCAGAAGCCAGTTTGACGGCTGTGACCGATCAGCTTATTCCTCAGCTCAAAGAATGGCAGCAACGCAGTTTAGACGAGGTCTATCCAATTATTTGGCTGGATGCGATTCACTATAAAGTCAAAGACAATGGTCGCTATGTCAGTAAGGCTATTTACACGATTCTAGGCGTTAATCTCGAAGGTAAGAAAGAGTTACTTGGCCTGTATCTTTCAGAGTCAGAAGGTGCTAATTATTGGCTTTCGGTACTGACCGATCTTCATAATCGTGGTGTTAAGGATATCTTAATTGCTTGTGTTGACGGGTTAAACGGTTTTCCTGAAGCTATTGCCAGCATTTACCCGGAGACAGAAGTTCAGCTTTGCGTAATTCATCAGGTACGCAACTCAATGAAGTATGTGGCATCTAAGCATCAAAAGGCGTTTATGGCTGATTTAAAGCCGGTTTACAGAGCGACAAGTAAATCGGCTGCTGAAACGGCTTTAGATGAGCTGGAAAACAAATGGGGTAGCCAGTATCCAATCGTTATCGACTCTTGGCGCAGAAAGTGGGAGAACTTGTCCGTTTACTTCAAATATCCAGAATATGTACGTCGAGTGATTTACACGACCAATGCGATTGAAGCCGTACATCGCCAGTTTAGGAAACTCACCAAAACAAAAGGGGCATTTCCAAATGAAAACAGCTTGCTAAAATTGCTTTATGCGGGCATATTGAATGCCTCTAAAAAGTGGACAATGCCAGTCCAAAATTGGAGGCTAGCATTGTCACAATTTGCAATCCATTTTGAAGGCAGATTGGATAACGTATTAGAAATTTAGAATTTAGGCTGACACAGAATTTTGAACGCCCTCAAGAAGTGACACAAGACGGCATTGTTACTTGTCCTGATCATCAGTCAATTATTGATTTAATCGAATGGATACAAAATTAACCTCAATCAATGGTTACTGAAGTACCTTCTTCATTTGATAGTTTCGACCAAATCTCCAAACTTACCTTCGGCTACATTCTTTGGGCTGAAGGTAGGGTTCCTAGGATTCTTTAAGGTCATCACATTAGCATAGCCAGCTAATTCAGGAATCAAGCTTTCCCAATGGCGTCGACTTCTCATTATTACGATCGGTCTACCTTTACTGATATGCTCAATGATTACACTTCTGATGAACACCTGAGTAGGAAGTGGAGTTTTGCTATGTTTGTAACTTTTTGAGTGGTAAGGAACAAACTGTAGACAACAAATTGAATTAGCCACACGCTCAAGTCCGCAAGCTTCGACCAGCCACTTAACCTTTGCAGCCCACCAGTCCGATCCGGGACAATCTAGTTGCGGATTCAAATAGTAAAACGGGTAGCGATCAATGCCCTGTTTCAAGTTTGCTTTGTGAAGTTCAATATAGCTCGACGTTTCATGCACACGGAAGTCATCATCGCTGACACCGGGATTCAGCGCCAATAAGAGAACCTTTGCGTCCAAGTTGCCAATATAAGGCTCTGGCCTAAGTGATAACTCGTACTTCACTTCAGGTTTTGCTTTTATATTAAAGGCTGCAACTTGATCTTTATCCGTCGGATGAACAAAGCTTGAGTTCATGTCAAAGTCGAGCCAAGGGTTATTCTTCATATTAAATCTATTTTGTTACTTTTGAGCATTTCAATTCAATTTCGAATTGAACGCAAGTTTTTATTGCTGGTGGACACTCAAATAGGTAGAATAAAGCCTTAACTGCTGGTGCAAATCTTTGGTACAAAGCCAAACGATTTTTAGTACAAAGCGTGTGAGAAAAGAATCGTAACTCATTGATTTATATAGATCACTAAAAGTATTTTTCGATTCGAGGGTTCGAATCCCTCCTTCACCGCCAGATTCTATATTAAAGACGTCCTAGGACGTCTTTTTAATGCCTTAAATTTAGCTTAAACAAGCATTTAGCGTCCATATCCGTCCGTATAAGTCCGACAACTTCCACGATTTGTGTGTATGACAAAGTGTATGATTCAATGACTTTCGAACAATAGGTCATACACTTTTAGAGCGTTTAACGCCCTGTTTAAAGTCGGTTTGGATATTAAAAAGTCCCGATGAATATCTTGTTTTTCTTTTAGCATCTGATAGTTACAAAAAGTGTATGACCGATTTCTTCAACATCTACAATCTCTGAATTAGTCATACACTTTGGGGGGCATATGCCAATACTCAATAAACTCTCAGTTAAGGCAGTTGAAGCGCTTAAATCTAATGGAAAAGTCATTCGAAAGTCTGATGGTGGTGGCTTATATATACTTGTAAAAACTAATCAAACGAAATTTTGGGAATTTCGATATACAAAACCCGCAACGGGAAAAAAGACTTTTATGGGAGTGGGGTCATTTCCAGATGTCAGCCTAGCCGATGCTAGAAAGAGAGCCTCTGTATACAGAAGCAAGCTTTATGAAGGAATCGATCCTCAGCTATTTCTGGCTGAGCAAAAACGAATCTACGCAGAAGAACAAGCCAACACATTTAAAGCTGTTGCCAAGCAATGGAAATCAACCAAAGAAGGGCACCTTAAACCTAAAACTATCCATGACAACTGGCGGAAGTTAGAAAACTATATATTCCCTAAATTGGGTAAAATGCCAGTAAATGAGATCACAGCACCTGTTGCTATCTCAATACTTCGGCCAGTTGAAGCAGAAGGTAAACTGGAGATGGTCAAACGTTGCGGCCAATTGATGAATGAGATCATGAATTACTCCGTAAATTGTGGCTTAATTCAAGCTAATCCTCTCACTGGAATTAATTTAGTTTTTAGAAAACCTAAAGTTACCCACTTAAGAGCCATGCAACCAGAAGAGATTACTCAATTATCTCAAGCAATTTCCACCGCTAATC
>CBDAVB010000011.1:0-18585 GCA_965200795.1 Parashewanella sp. | reverse complement strand
GCGTTGCTGCCATTCTTTGAGCTGAGGAATAAGCTGATCGGTCACAGCCGTCAAACTGGCTTCTGAAAGCTCTAAACCATACAAATCAGCCACATGAGATTTGATATCACGATAACTCATACCCATTGAAAACATTGACAAAATCTTACGATCAATTTCATCAGAGAGCTTAGTTTGATTTTTTTTGACAAGCTGAGGCTCAAAGTTGCCGGCTCTGTCTCTTGGCGTTTCTAACTCAAATTCGCCAACTGAAGATTTAACGGTTTTTTTACTAAAACCATTTCTTCGATTGGGCTCAAGATCTGAGTCTAAATGTTGATCAAGTTCTGCTTTAAGCGCTGCTTCTGTTAGTTGTTTGATTAAAGGGGTGAGAACACCATCCGCACCAGTTAAACCTTTACCTGATTGAAGTTGTTCTAAAGCTTTATTGAAATCGAAATTTTGAGTCATTATGTCATTCCTGTTTTTGACATTTTACCGAAATGACACAGATTTCTAAACACTACCCTTTCCACAGTTGCAAGTGCTTTTCGAACGGGTTCTAACATCTCAATATCACCCAACTGCTCTTTTGCAAAATTAATGAAATACGTCAGCCTCCAGCGTGCAGCATGAGCGGTTTCAGCTTGACGTATCCACCTAAGTTGTTCCTTAATCCGCCAAGCTGTTGCTGTATTCAGGTCGCTGGATTCTAGCTCTGCAAGTGCTTCTTTTTGTTTCTCAGTAAATGAGCCATCTGCATTTTTTAGTACTGCCCAGCGCAGGCTCTTTGGATGCGGTTGGATTTTTCTCTCCGTTTTACGTACTTCATCAACCGCTTTAGTAAACAGTTGCACAACATGGAACCAATCAACCGTTACGTTAGCATCCGGGAACTCTTCCTCTGTTGCTGACAGAAAGGCTCTTGACATATCACACACGACTTCAAGTACATTATCTGCTTTGCCTTGATGCTCTGTCAGAAAGGACTTAAATCGCTTAACGATTTCCTTACCTTTTCCGGGCGTAGCGAACACAACAGGCTTGTCTTTCTTGTCCATATCAATGAAAACAGTAACATAGTTGTGGCCACGTTTAGCCGCCGTTTCATCGAATCCAATAGCTTTAAGTGCTGACAAGTCCATCAATGCTAATGCCTTGCTGACGTAGTGTTTGATGATGCGCCAAATACGTTTGTCACGAATTCCAACATATTCAGCACATGCCTTAACCGGCATTTCACGAGCCGGTACCAATACAGATTGTTCGAACAATAACGTGAATTTACTACCCGCTCTCGCCCAAGGGACATTGACACGCTTAACGCCATGCTCAGCACATCGAGTTCTCGGGACGTTTGCTTTGATATAACAGTGATGCTGAAAGAAATTGAGATGACGCCAAGTCAGCGATTTAAAGTCATGTGCCGGACAAGCTTTTGAGCAAGTCGGGCAGGGATACAAGCTTCCTCGTTCAGCTTCAATTTCGAGAACAAGTTCATTAGGTGAGGCTGATATATCCAGGTGTTGGTTAACCAACTTCCAAGGCGCTTCTATACCAAGGCCGAGCATCAAAACTTGATTTCCATCCATGTATTTACTTCCAACTCTTGACTGCAAAACTGGGTTTATTATCTCAGAAATAAATCCATTAAATCCACACTAAACGACGAAGAGCCATCCATCATTGATGAGTAGAGTGTTGGAGCGGGAAAACCTCCAACTCGCACTCACTTATGTTATCCGTAACAAAGGTGGTGCAGGGATTGACGGTATGACCGTCCATGAACTGCCGCCCTATCTTGCCGCACACCGGTTAGAGATAAAACAAGCTTTACTGGACGGAAGCTATAAGCCGAAACCCGTAAAGCGAGTTGAAATTCCCAAACCAGACGGACGCAAACGCAAACTGGGTATCCCGACGGTACTCGACCGTTTTATCCAACAAGCGATAGCACAAGTGTTGCAACCGATATGGGAACCTCATTTTCACATAAACAGTTATGGTTTTAGGCCTTACAAGTCCGCACACCAAGCGATTTATTACGCCCAAATGCGGATACAACAGGGTAAAAGCTGGGTAGTCGATTTGGATTTAGATGCCTTCTTTGACCGAGTGAATCACGGCAGATTGATGCATAAACTCAAAGAACACTGCAAAGACAAAGAGTTACTCAGACTGATAAACCAATACCTGAAAACCCCAATTCAAACCAATGAGAGCAAAGAAAAGCCGCGAGAAGGTGTGCCGCAAGGTAGTCCACTTTCACCACTGCTTTCTAATATTGTACTCAATGAATTAGATTGGGAACTTGAAAAACGAGGCCGCACCTTTGCTCGTTATGCTGATGACCTGCAAATCTATGTAAGCGGTCAAAAGGCAGGAGAGCGAGTAAAAGCAAGCATACAGGATTTTATCGAGCGGACACTCAGGCTCAAGGTCAACGCCGGTAAAAGTGCAGTATCAAGGCCTTGGGAGAGGACATTTCTGGGGTTTACGTTCAGTCCCAAAACGCCACATAAAATTAAGGTGGCGGATAAAGCCTTATCAAAATTAAAAGATAAAGTTAGGGAGCTGAGCCGTCGGACGAGAGGTCTTAATATTGTTAAAATCATCGCGGATTTAAAGAGAAGCCTGCTTGGTTGGAAAGCATACTTCGATATAGCCGAAGTATTGAGTCCGCTGCGTGATATTGATAAATGGATACGACGAAAGTTACGGTGTTATCTGTGGAAGCAATGGGGGCGTTCTGGCTATCGACAACTAAGAAGCCGTGGGGTTGACAGGCAACTTGCTTGGAATACAGCCAAGTCAGCGAAAGATCCATGGCGAATTAGTGGAAGCAAAGCGCTTTATTTTGCTTTACCAAACAGGTAGTTTAGACACATGGGGCTGCCTGAGATATCAAATCGGGCAGCAAATGAAGAATAAGAAAATGAACCGCCGTGCTACGTGATCCGTATGGCCGGTGGTGTGGGAGGAGAGGTGTCGTGAGGCATCTCCCTATCCCGATTATGCGCTGAAGTGAATATCGACATCCATGTTCTTGTGTAGGATTCTGATGATATTTATCCGGGTTTTATCAATTTGCGTATAGAAAATAATGTGACTGCCTTGAGGGAACTTTCGATAGCCTTTTCTTATTTCATCACATAATTTTCCAATAGAAGGACGCTCTGCCAAGAGAAAAAAGGCTTCATCAAATTCTTTGAGGTAGAGGTTTCGTTTTTCTCTACCCCAGCGTCTCATAGTGAATTTGGCAATTTCTTTCATATCGGCCTTAGCTTTCTGGGTTAAAACAAAAGGCTTCATTTGTTAGTTTCGCCGTCCAGCTCGTTAATGAAAGCGTCATAGTCATATTCAGCAACGCCGCTTTCTTCACCTTCGATGAGCAGGTTTCGCAGTGTATTGATTTTGGTTTCTTTACTTTCCAAAAGTCGCAAGGCTGCACGAATAACCTCGCTAGCAGAGCCGTAGCGGCCACTTTCAACTTGGCTGGAAATGAACCAGTCAAAATGCTCGCCTAAGGTAATACTTGTATTTTTAGCCATATTAATCACCCGCTTTTTGCTTACATACCAATATATACCTAATTATGGTATATTTAATCCGTAAGTCAAGTTAGAGTGCGCGCATAACAAAGTAAGCGATCAATATGCTCTCAGATCACCCCGTTTTCGCCAAATCTAATTTGAAAATTTTACCTTCGAATTTGGCTTTCCGTTTACTCGGAATTAATTCTTCGACTTGCGAATCGGGATGTGTCGATATTCGCTGCGGCACATCAACCAGATATTCATAAGGATTGATGCCGTGCATGCGGCAGGTCATCATCAGGCTTTGCAGCATACCCGGTTGCTCAGCGCCCATTTCTGACCAGCAAAACAGATAATTTTCCTTCCCGTCGGGATGCGGCGCAGGGCTCGCTCCAGATGGTTGGTGTCAGGCGCAACATGCGGATTGATCAGGAAAACCTTCAGTGCCATTTCTCTTTCCGCCGCGTATTCAAGGGCAATGCGTAACGGATTTTTCGGCAGTAACTCCGGGCGTTGGCGCTGCTCACGCACCCGTTCGAAAAACTCACGGACGACAGGTTCACTTTTTCCCTGCCGGTAACTCAGCACTTTTTCCGCCGCCCGGTCTTTATCACGCATATGTTTTTCATGCTTGTATAGCCGGGCGATGTAATCCATAGCATGTCGGGCTTGCTCAGGCTCAAGCTTTAACCTTGATAAATCAGTTGATAAATGGCATAACACTACAACCTGATGTTTTTATAGGCCGAGTCTATGAAATTGCGAGGTTCTACCATTCACCCATTAGGTGAAGCCCAAAATACTTTATCACCCCAAATTCCCCTTGAAGATCGACCTCAGATCGAACTTGATACCTTTGATGGCAAAGTTCATGTTGAGTGGGATCCGGATGCTGAACTGACTCCTTATGGTCAGCTTCCTTTTTTCATTCAGTTTTTAAAAGTTGGACATCGCTTTGCCCTTTGGGTTGAAGAATGCCCTTTAGAGTACACGAGTAATAATGCGCCCAAAGTCAGAGATGTTCTGGGTTCACTGTTGCTGAGTGTGCTATCAGGTCATCAAAGGTTTATTCATATGACTGCATTGCGTAACGATACCGTTAATTCTAGCGCAGTGATTTAAATTGATTTACTAAACAGAGTTTATTAAAATAACTAATTGATTTAAATTGATATTATAAAATAACATGCCAGCTCAAATTACTGTTGATTTAACCCCGGAAATCCGTCAGCAACCGGAAAAATTCGTCAGGAGCAGAACCACCCCTGTTCGCCTTGTTCAGCGCTCCCGAATCATCTTACTCGCGGCTGACAATACACTAAACTATAAAATCGCGGAACAGCCCGGGCTCAACATTAATACGGCCTGGGCATGGAGAAATCGTTTTGTTTCCTAGGGGATAGAAAGCATCAAGAAAGACAGACCCCGCGGTGCTAATCATGGTGGTAAAAATACGCGAAAACAACAAGAGATCCGAGCCCAGATCATCCGAATTACCACCACTGAAAAACCCGGCAACGCCACTCACCGGTCAACACGGACGTTAGCTAAATATACGGGGATTTCACCTTCTTTAGTTCAAAGAACATGGCGGGAAGCCGGTTTAAAACCCCGTCCGCATAAAACTTTTAAGGTCAGTAACGATCCCCGTTTTGAGGAAAAACTCAGGGATGTGGTCGGCTTGTATATGTCACCGCCGGAAAATGCATTAGTACTCCGCGCGGATGAAAAAAGCTCTGTTCAGGCATCAGACAGAACGCAGCCCGGACTCCCGGTAAAAAAAGGCCGCTGTGAAACCATGACCCATGATTATAAGCGTCACGGAACCAGTACGCTGTTTGCGGCGCCGGATGTCGCCACAGGGAAAGTGATCGGCGAATGCATGAAAAAACATCGACATCAAGAATTTCTGTCTTTTCTGAAAACCGTTGAAAAGCAGACGGATAAAGAGCTTGAGCCGCACTTAATCGTTGACAATTACGCCACCCGTAAACATGAAAAGGTCAGGAACCGGTTAAAAAGAAACAAACGTGTTCATTTGCACTTTATTCCGACAAGTTCCTCCCGGCTCAATTTAGTCGAACGTTTTTTTGGTCTGCTTACGGAAAAGCAAATCAAACGAGGGGCGCGCACATCAGCAGCGGAATTGGAGACCCGCATAATGAATTATATAGAGGCGCACAATGACGGATGTGAACCTTTTGTCCGGACAAAATCAGCCGATGTTATTATGGAAAAAGTCGAGAGGGCAAGAAAGGCGTTAAATATCACAGATTAATTTGATGCACTACACTAGCTGATGGTGAAATGCTTTGAGATCTGATCAAGAGGCAGAGATAGGGGTGATAACTTTCCCGTGTTCTTGTTCAGTTTTGCCAAAGAGCTTATTGAGCATAATTCACATAGCTCGATGACATGGTAATGATAATTGGCAATAAAGTGTCAGAGTTACTTGGTTTAATCATATCACCTTGGTTTGAAATAATACCGCCATCTTGCTGAAGCCTTACGATTTGAATCTTTTCGCTAACCAAAATACAAAAGTTGCCCTTAAAACGTTTTGCAGTTGAATTAAAAAATAGAGTATCGTCCGCTGATATGAATGGCTTGTAATCAATTCCACTGGCAACGATACAGTAGGTCTTTGCAACATCATCGATATGGCTCAGTAACTCAGGGCTTAGACTGATAATTGTTCGCTCCGCAACAGGCATAGGGTTGGTTTTCTCTAAACAATCCAATTGGGAAAGCATAAGTTTTGGTACCAGATAGCATTTCAATGATTCATCAAATTGAGTAATGGGAAGGTTAAATGGTGCATTAGCAAATAAATAATCAATATCAACGCCAAAGCGATCGATTTTTCACGCTATGCGAGGGCGTTCAAAATTCTGTGTCAGCCTAAATTCTAAATTTCTAATACGTTATCCAATCTGCCTTCAAAATGGATTGCAAATTGTGACAATGCTAGCCTCCAATTTTGGACTGGCATTGTCCACTTTTTAGAGGCATTCAATATTCCCGCATAAAGCAATTTTAGCAAGCTGTTTTCATTTGGAAATGCCCCTTTTGTTTTGGTGAGTTTCCTAAACTGGCGATGTACGGCTTCAATCGCATTGGTCGTGTAAATCACTCGACGTACATATTCTGGATATTTGAAGTAAACGGACAAGTTCTCCCACTTTCTGCGCCAAGAGTCGATAACGATTGGATACTGGCTACCCCATTTGTTTTCCAGCTCATCTAAAGCCGTTTCAGCAGCCGATTTACTTGTCGCTCTGTAAACCGGCTTTAAATCAGCCATAAACGCCTTTTGATGCTTAGATGCCACATACTTCATTGAGTTGCGTACCTGATGAATTACGCAAAGCTGAACTTCTGTCTCCGGGTAAATGCTGGCAATAGCTTCAGGAAAACCGTTTAACCCGTCAACACAAGCAATTAAGATATCCTTAACACCACGATTATGAAGATCGGTCAGTACCGAAAGCCAATAATTAGCACCTTCTGACTCTGAAAGATACAGGCCAAGTAACTCTTTCTTACCTTCGAGATTAACGCCTAGAATCGTGTAAATAGCCTTACTGACATAGCGACCATTGTCTTTGACTTTATAGTGAATCGCATCCAGCCAAATAATTGGATAGACCTCGTCTAAACTGCGTTGCTGCCATTCTTTGAGCTGAGGAATAAGCTGATCGGTCACAGCCGTCAAACTGGCTTCTGAAAGCTCTAAACCATACAAATCAGCCACATGAGATTTGATATCACGATAACTCATACCCATTGAAAACATTGACAAAATCTTACGATCAATTTCATCAGAGAGCTTAGTTTGATTTTTTTTGACAAGCTGAGGCTCAAAGTTGCCGGCTCTGTCTCTTGGCGTTTCTAACTCAAATTCGCCAACTGAAGATTTAACGGTTTTTTTACTAAAACCATTTCTTCGATTGGGCTCAAGATCTGAGTCTAAATGTTGATCAAGTTCTGCTTTAAGCGCTGCTTCTGTTAGTTGTTTGATTAAAGGGGTGAGAACACCATCCGCACCAGTTAAACCTTTACCTGATTGAAGTTGTTCTAAAGCTTTATTGAAATCGAAATTTTGAGTCATTATGTCATTCCTGTTTTTGACATTTTACCGAAATGACACAGATTTCTAAACACTACCGTTCCCGGATGCTAACGTAACGGTTGATTGGTTCCATGTTGTGCAACTGTTTACTAAAGCGGTTGATGAAGTACGTAAAACGGAGAGAAAAATCCAACCGCATCCAAAGAGCCTGCGCTGGGCAGTACTAAAAAATGCAGATGGCTCATTTACTGAGAAACAAAAAGAAGCACTTGCAGAGCTAGAATCCAGCGACCTGAATACAGCAACAGCTTGGCGGATTAAGGAACAACTTAGGTGGATACGTCAAGCTGAAACCGCTCATGCTGCACGCTGGAGGCTGACGTATTTCATTAATTTTGCAAAAGAGCAGTTGGGTGATATTGAGATGTTAGAACCCGTTCGAAAAGCACTTGCAACTGTGGAAAGGCATGCAGAGAGAATTTTACAGCGCTGGTCATCCACTTATACGAATGCTCGTATGGAAGGTTTAAATAGTCTATTTCAAGCGGCTAGAGCACGAGCCAGAGGGTATCGTAATACAGGAACATTTATTACCATGATTTTTATGATTGCTAGCCCTGTATCAGATCTACTCAAATCCATATGAAACGACGAAGAGCCAATAAAGAATATGAGTTAGCTGATATTATTTTTCTTACCATTGCAGCAATACTCTGTGGCGCAAGGGGCTGGAAAGCAATAAATATTTTCGGTGAAGCCCAATTAGACTGGCTTAGACAGTATCGCACATTTAGTAATGGTATCCCCACAAGGCATTCAATAGGAAGAATTATAAGAGGCATTAAAGCTGAGAGTTTAATTTCTTGTTTTATTAACTTTTCAAACGCTATGCGGAAAAAAGGCAGTAAAGAGCACATCAGTTTTGATGGCAAAGTTGTTTGCGGCTCTAAACATGGTGATGACATTGATGCGCTTCAGTATATGACAGCCATGGTTGTAGATAACGGACTCATTATTTATCAAAAAGAAACGCCTGACAAAACCAACGAAATACCCGTGATGCAATCCATGCTCAAAAAGATGGATGTTGAAAATGCGGTGATTACCGCTGATGCCATGCATTGCCAAAAAGAAACAACGACTTTAATACGTGAAGGTAAAGGTGACTACGTTCTTCAGGTAAAAAAGAACCAGGGTAAATTGCTTGCCGAAATTAAAGCGTATTTCCATAAGTGCTATCGAGAGACACCGGAACTTGTAAAACAGAATCATTTTATGGAGTTAGATGGTGAGCACGGGCGAATTAATGAGAGGCATTATCGTCTTTTACCGATAACAGACTGGTTCGATAAAACCGCTGATTTTCAAGATAGCCGCGCCGTTATCGAAGTGACTCGTACAAGAGATATAAAGGATAAAATCAGCCAAGAAACATCTTACTACATCACTTCATTGACAAGTGGTAAAGGATGTTGCTCAGTATATACGCAAACACTGGTCAATCGGGAATAGTCAGCACCGGGTTCTCGATGTCACTTTTAGAGAAGATGATTGTAAAATTTATGCCGATGATGGAGCCAAGAATTTAGCGACGATTAGGCGGAAGATACTTAACTTGGTGAAAAGTCACTCTTGCAAAGATAGCGTTGCAGGGAAGATGCAAAGAGCGAGTTGGGATGCAAAATTTAGGGCTGAGATTTTATTTGGTGAAAAATTCAACAAAGCGTAATCCCGCCCTGGCTCTAAAGCTTTATTGAAATCGAAATTTTGAGTCATAATGTCATTCCTGTTTTTGATATTTTACCTAAATGACACAGATTTCTAAACACTACCATTTAAAATTAGAATTTCTAATGTAAATGTTTCCTATATGGCCTTATGTATCAGTGTTATTTGTTATAAGATTTACTAATGTAATTTTCCTTTGCTATATTTTCATTTTTATATGAGTATAATTCCTTTGCGAATTATGCGGAAATGGGATATGGCTTCCTCGTTGTTATTATCAAGTAACGTTTATGAACCAGTAGATGGTTGTTTTACTGTTGGAGAGATAACTTTATCTAAACAAAAAGATAATGTTAATACTATATTAACCGCTCTTGAACAATACAAGTTATCTGATACCAGTGTAGTTTTTGCTTGCCAGAAGTCTTGTTTGAAAAAATTTATGGGTAAGGATGAATGCTCAGTAAATATAAAAATCATGCGTTCAACACCTATGAACAGCTCAAAAAGACTTTATTATGGCTCTCTTTTGCTTAAAAGCTTTATCGAAAAATTTTCTGCGGAAAAAAAATACGCATCAGCCCTTGATGCATTCTTTTCTGAAAAAGAATTAGCATGGCTCAAAGCCAATACGGGGAAGGTACCCACCTGCTTTGATGGCAAAAGACCTGTGAACAATAAAGACCTAGCAAGATTCTATACTAAGATCGTTCTCTAAATACCGCATTTAATTCGTAATCTACATTTTATATATAAGATTAGTTTTTCTAATCCTTTGTTTCCTATGCGGCCTATAAAATCAGTAGTTGTAGACGACAGGTTTAAAATTACTCTACCATATAGGGAAACTATTTTTAATATATGATAAATGGCTGAAGAATTTGAATATAAATGGGTCTGGAGTGTTCTGAGAAAACCTTACGATGTAAAAAGACGTTTAGAAAAGCTCGTAAATCAACTTGAGCAAGAGTGCTGCTAGTGTAGTGATTTAAATTGATTTATTAAACAGAGTTTGTTAAAATAACTAATTGATTTAAATTGATATTATAAAATAACATGCCAGCTCAAATTACTGTTGATTTAACCCCGGAAATCCGTCAGCAACTTGAAAAATTCGTTAGGAGCAGAACCACCTCTCTTAAACAAATGATGGCACTAAGTTATGAAGAGTTGAGCTTCTGTATTTCAGATTCATACAGTTATCAGAGCGTTACCCGAACTCATATCAACCCTTCGGTTTCCGCCTTGCAGCATGCGATATCATCAATTGACGCGGAAACATGGGAAGCGATTAACAAAGTGTTGCTCCGGGCGCGCGCATCGGAAGGCATTGAGAAAGGCCGGGTCGTCCGAATCGACAGCACAGTGACTGAAAGTCATATTCATCCGCCGTCTGACAGCTCATTACTCTGGGATTGTGTTCGCACGCTTTCCCGGGTCATGGTGAAATCGCAAGAAGAAGTGCCGCAAGGCTTAACGCGATTCTGTAATCATTGCCGCGGCGCGAAAAGGCCGGCAAGAGACATTGACTGCTGCCGCGGCAAAAACAAAACCATACTGTACAGAAAACTGGTATCCGTGACTCAAACGACAATGCGAGACGCTCAGAGATAGATTCAGCAAGCCGGCGATATCAGCCCGGGTTTCGCTGCGGACGGACTGGTAACCGAGCTGGGGCATTGGGTAGAAATGACAGAAAAAGTGATTTCTCAGACCCGACGCCGGGTATTTAACGGTGAGAAAGTGCCGGCGACAGATAAAGGTGGTGAGTATCTTTGAGGCGCGCACAGATATTATTATCAAAGACTCAAGAGACACCCGGTTCGGACATAAGTAGGACTTACGCATTGATGGTACTGTGCAATTTTGGTAGGAGTTGCTCTTTGCCTTTCGCAAAATGTTCAATGAAAGCACCAACAACATCTTTAAACAGTTCACGTTGGTGCTGATAAATATTGGTGAACTCTTGCGCTATCTGCATTTTTTGTAGATAAACAAAACTCAAAATGCTTGAGAAGATGTGATTTCGTACAGGTCGCTCACTACGCACTTGAAAATGCTCAATATGACAGACTTGCTTGATTGCTCTGTGATATTGTTCAATTTGTCAGTGTTGATCATGAATGGCTTTAAAGTCATCATGCTGAAAAGGTTCTTCCTCTGGCAAGTAAACCACGTAGTAGCGATGCTGGTCTTTTAGCGTCGTTCTAAACAACCTGACCTTGCCAAAATCTTTAAGCCAAACCTCCAAACCGTCACAAGGAACGTCAAGGTGCTGAATTTGCAGCCATTGGCCTTTTTCCTGCGATACTGTTCTGTTTTTCTCGACAGCAAACATGAATCCTGTCTGATGGTTTTTAATCGTCTTCAGATTCCTGACGCAGCTGTACCAAGAGTCTCCCGTTACAAACTTTGGCTTGAGTCCCCAATCCAGTACTTCTGACAGCATTTCACGAAAATAGTCATTTTTAGTCTTGCCTTCGGATTTATCGCATATCCTGTAATTGACGGGCATATGGCGACCAGTCATGTCGGTGTGATAAAGGGTTACGAGGTTAATCCCTTTGACTGCTCGATGGTGTTTCCCTGACCAAAAATGACTCACCAGTTCTACGTGATGACTGTAAGGTTTATCAAGTACGCTATCATCAACACTCAAAGTACCACCAACAAGACATAGATCTTGAGCTGCCTCATCAAATAAGTCTTTCGGTTGATAATCTTCACGGTGAAGAAAGCGGTTAACGCTATCGTGAGAGATACCCGTCACTTCTGCCAATCTTGTGCATGTTGATGATTTTGGCTCACTTATCAAAAATCCCATGTATTGCGGAAGAGTACATCTGGCTGTCGTTGGGCGAGTAGTTTTTCTCACTTCCATCCCTGAAAATGATCATTTTACCCGATATCAAATTTCAAAACACTCTGTCAATGCGTAAGTCCTACAGATTAAGGTTTTTCTAGTGCCAGACCATGAATACTACAGCTCGCCAATTCTTCAATGATGCTCCAGAATTGTTACGTCGCTTTGCTCAAACGGAAGAAGATGAACTTTCTTCAATTCTCACTCCACAAGATTTAGAAGAGTTCCGAAAAGATAACACTCAAAGAGTACGCAAGTATCCCGCCTGCCACACTCTTTCGCTTTTCATGAAGCAAGTTGCCGGTGAAAGCAAGTCTTGCCGCAGCGCATTAATCAGTGACGCCGGAGATCAAATTGCTATAGGTCGAGAAAAAAACAGCACAATTACAGATCCTTACTGCAAAGCAAGAAAACGGTTATCTCCGGAGTCAATTAAATCGCTATTGAAGAAATCAGGCAGAAACTTAGATGAGGCGACTCAAGAAAAACACTTGTGGCATGGCCGTCGAGTGCTATTAACTGACGGTTCAACGTAAGCATCTGCTAAACCCCGTATTTTCTGTTTAATTTTTCCTTGCCATTATTGCTCCGTCCTAATAATTCGGAGTTTTACAATGCATTTTCCACATTCTGATGACTGGCCGCGGCTCATTGAAGCTCAACACGCTTCGGGGTTATCTGTGTCTGAGTTTTGCGCGCGGCAAAACATCCGTGCCAGAGATTTCTACCTTTAACATTACCGATTGCACCAGTTTTCAACGGTACACTAACAGGCTCAGACTTCCGCTTTTGTCCGTGTCGAAAAATCCCCAAAAAAAGTGACTCAGGAATGGCGTGATACACCCGAAACACCTTGGGTATTACTTTGCCGAGGTCAAACTCAACTCAAACTTCCCTTGACGGCATCTCCCATCCGGCTTTCAACGCTGGTTAAGGAGCTGAACTCATGAAAATGTTTGTTGATGTACCGCTCATTTACCTGCATCGTCAGCCCGTTGATTTTCGTAAATCCATTAACGGGTTAACCCTAATCGTCGAAACTGAAATGCAGCTTTCGCCATTTAGCGAGGCTGTATTCCTGTTCGTCAACTCAGCGTTCGACAAACTCAAGCTGCTTTACCGGGATAACAACGGCTTTGTGCTGTTTTACAAACGCCTTGAGCAAACCCGGTTCAGCTGGCCGAAATTCAGTGATGCCGGGCAAATCATGCTGACCGGGCAGGAGCTTATCGCCTTGCCTGACGCTGACAAAGATTCACCCTGGCAGCAGATAAACACCGATGAGATTGAGCTTTGACCGTTATGATCCCGGGTTATGCCTGATCAGCTTTTGGTCTGAGTCAGGCCGTTGTTTAATGGTAAAATTTGTCTCATGAAAACACGTAATGCGCCACTTCCTGATACCGTCGCCGAGCTGCAAGCCCAATTACTCGCGGAGCGCAGAATGGTGCCGGAAAGACTCAAGCTGATTAAGCAACTTCGCCGCAAAATCGAAGCGGATGCGGAGCGGTTAACCCAAAAAGATACTGAGCTCACCGTCAAGGATAATCAACTCAAAGAAAAAGACAAAAAGGCAGTAACGGTAATGAGGATGAAACTCAAACCATCACTTATGAGCGTAGGAAACCAAAACGCCAACCCTTATCCAAAAACCTGCCGAGAGAAACGGTTATCCATGATGTCGATGACAAGCACCGCGACTGTCGCGGACACGAGCTTCATAAAATAGGCGAGGATATCAGTGAAAAACTGGAAATCATCCCGGCTCAGCTGAAAGTTATCGAGCACGTCCGCCCTAAATATGCCTGCTCACACTGCGAACAGCACGGCACCGAAAACCACATCAAGCAGCAAAAAATGCCCGGGTGTGTGATAGACAAAGGCATCGCCACCCCGAGCTTGCTCAGCTTTATCATTACCAATAAATATCAGTTCAGTTTACCGCTTTATCGCCAGTCAATGATGCTGAAGCAGCTTGATATTGAGCTCAGCCATAAAACCATGAGTGAACGGATGCTCAAATGCGGTGATTTTTGCAAACCGATTATCGGCTACCGGCACCGGATCTTACTGAAACAAGACCACATTTTTGCCGATGAGACCACGCACACGGTCAACAATGTTGATAAAACGAACTGTTACATGTGGGTTTACTGCTGTGGCGCGGATTCACCGCCGGAAAATACTCACGAAAACAGTCCGCCGCACATCGTGTTATTTGACTATCATGACAGCCGCAAGGCCCGGTGTACCGCGGACTTTTTAGACGGATTCAAAGGCTATCTTCAAGTCGATGGTTATCAGGCTTATGAGAAAACCCAAGCCAAGCTTGTAGGGTGCTGGTCACACGGCCGCCGTGGTTTTGTGAAGGCAATAAAAATACAGCCGGAAGGGAAAACAGGCAAAGCGGATCAGGGGCTGAGTTATATCCAAAAACTGTACGCGATTGAATCGAGGCTCAAAGGTAAATCAGCGGCTGAGAAATATCGAGTCAGGCAGCAGCAGTCTAAGCCAATACTCGAAGCCTTTAAGAAATGGCTGGATAAAGCCGTCAACCAGACCTTGCCGAAATCCGCACCCGGTAAGGCGGTCAGGTATTGCCTGAATCAATGGGATAAGCTGGTGCGCTACCTTGAGGATGGCAGATTGAATATTGACAACAACCTAGCTGAGCGAGCCAATAAAGTTTATGTTATCGGACGCAAAAATTGGATGTTCTCACAAACTGAGCGTGTGGTGCTAACGCCAGCGCAATGCTTTACAGCTTGGTGGAAACCGCAAAAGCCAATGGCGTGAATGTTTATGACTACATCATTTTCTTGTTTGAAGAACTCGTAAAAAATCCTACCGACCTGGAGCCGTTAATGCCTTGGAATTTCGCCAAGCGCTAGACGGTGCTCGCCAGATGTTTACGCATTATCAACGATTTGCTGACCAGTTGGTGAGCTTAGCGCATTATTGATGGCCGCTATTTCATCAGCATTAAAATCGCTTTGATTAACACCTGATGTAACTGCTCGGTCAATGATATCTTGTATTTCTGCATTCGAAAAAGAGCCCGAGCTTTGAAGAGCTTCTCTGAATGCTGAGCGACCTAATGCGTTCTTTCTAACATCAAGTTGTAAACCACCAAACGAGAGTCCACTGTCTCCTCCTGCAAAAGAAGATTTATAACCACTGTTTAGGTTACTGTCCTCCATTTTTTCAGTTGAGTTGCGTAGAAAGTCTTGTTCGTCTAGACACATATCATTTACTCCATTAAATGTGTTTATAAAATTGCAGAATACGAGAATTGAGGAGATTTATCCCATTAACTAAAAAAAGGCTTTCTCTACGGCTGAGGCTATATTTGGAAAAAGGGAATTACGCATATTTTCAGGTTGCTGAAGCCAACCTTGAATTAACTTTTTGTTATTTTCGATATCTTTTACTTTTTTAAAGTCAACTACATTAAGGTATTTATCAGTATATAAATCTAAATTTCCATCCATAAAAATCATTAGAGGGTACTCAGAGAAAGCTAATAAATACATGTCACCGCTTAATTGATAAACTTTCTCAATACCCAAAGAAGTCACAGGAACTCTAACTTTGGGTAATCCGTTCATCCGATTGCAATTCTTATCTGAAATATGTGTAGTATAACGGTTTAAAAGAATTGACTTCTTTGCACCTAACTCAGAATCACCTTTAGAAAAACGAACATAACTATCAAAAGGAGAAGAACATCGTCCACCTAATCCTTTATAAAGTTTATTGTGGCCAATACGATAAAACCTTGAGTAGTTTTTTCCATAGTGAGTCCTTAATGAAGAAACATCAACTAACTTTGACTCTTCAATTTTCTGTTGAATTTTTATTGCTGCCCCCACCTCTCGACTGTATTCCTCTTCTAAGATAACTTTTCGAGTTTCAACATCATAAAGAACAGCTTTTTCAAGATTTTTATCTAATTGGTATGAAGAAAATAAAAAATGGTTTCCACCTTTTTTTTTGTAGAGAAGATAGGTTATATACTCGCCATTATAATCACCTGAATATAAAAATATTGGGCTATTTTTTGAAGACTCTGACTCTGGATTTTTCGAGTAAGCAGGAGAAGATAGAAATAGATTTGAAAATATCGAAAAAACAAATATCCAATTAACAAATTTCACTTTACTCATCGCCCTAAACTCCATCTCAGCTACCGTGTAGGGTACAACCTAATTTTGAGCTGAAATTTAACAGAATAGATAACTATTTACTACTTTTTTATAAAGTTAACATTTTTCGAATTGCTGAAGGATATGATCTAAATTCCAAACTGTGCAACGCATTACTTCAGGTACGAATTTTGAGACTTACAGCCTACGCAATGACGGTAAAAAGCCTTTTAGATCAGATTTATTTTGCAAGTCGAGTCAATATAACTCATCGCAATTCAAACGCCCGTTTCGCAATTTTTCTCTCTTTCTTTCTCCCCCCATTTACTCACTGCTTGCACCGTGTAATTGTTTCTGCAACGAACAGTTTTTATTCGATACTTTCAACGGATTTTAAGTGTCTTTCATTTAGCTCAATGCTTGGAGTAAAAAATGAAAGTGAACTCACTCATTCCAACTAAAACAGCAATCACTCATGGCTTTCGGGCGCTTAGCGCCCATCTTTTTTTGCTGTTGTATTTATGGCTTGTGCCTGAACTAGCCTTTGCTAATCCGATTACCGAAGGGGTTGATTGGGTTATGGACTTGCTCACCAATGGTATTGCTCGCAGTGCAGCGATTATTGGTATCGCTATTTTAGGCTATCTGGCGTGGTTCGGACGCATCACTGGCGAAACTTGCGGTAAGTATATAGCGGGTATCGTACTAGTCTTTGGTGGCACCACCATTGTCGACCTCATCATTTCAGCAGTGAAATAGGAGTCGATAATATGAAACATCAAGATCCGTTGTTTGTTGCCGTTACCCGCCCTGCGATGAAATGGGGCGTAACCCTTGACGGTATTATTGTCGCAGCGGGGTTAGTGGCAGTATTAATGATTGCCACCAAAAATCCCCTGACCTTGCTTTTATATCTGCCCCTTCATGCACTGATGTATGGCCTCTGTTTGCGTGATCCCCGTATTTTCAGGCTACAGCACTTGTGGTTTGTCACTAAAGCTAAATCCCTTGGTTGGCGCACTCTTGGTATAGCTACCGCTTGTCCTGACATCAACACTCGCTGCCCAAATTATGAAATCAGCAGTTGGAGGATAACAGCATGACTTCCAATGCATTACCAACATTGTGGCAACGGGAAAATTCAGTGGCTGAGTTTATTCCTTATCAAACCCTATGTGACTTAAACACGATCAAAACTCGTAATGGTGAGTACCTTCAAGTCATCAAGCTGCAAGGTATCGCCCATGAAACCCAAGACGCTGACCAAATCGAACTTTGGAAAGAGCAGCTTAATTTAATGCTGCGAAACATTGCTAGCCCCAATGTCTGTTTATGGTCACATACCATTCGTCGTCAAATAAAAGCTTTCCCTGCTGGAGAGTTTGATGTTGAATTCGACCGTAAGCTTAACCAAAAATACGCTGAAAAAATTTGTCAAAGTGAACTGTTTATTAATGAGCTTTACTTAACTGTCATCTACAAAGATGGTGCTAATGAACCACTTAATGTTTTCAAAAAGTCGCAAACCAAAGAGCAAAACATCGCTCAGCAGCTGAAATGCATTCGAGCATTAAATGAGATTGTCGGTACCGTTACCGCTTCACTTGCTGCATATCAGCCACAGCGCCTGACCACTTATTATCAAAGCGGCCACTTTTATTCTGAGATACTGACCTTTCTTGATTTTCTGGTTAACGGTGAATGGCAACAACGGATATTACCTAAAGTCGATCTTGCTTATGCACTGCCAAGAGTTCGCCCTTATTTTGGAGTTGATACCATTGCATTAGAAGGGATCACTGAAAAGCAATACGGTGCTTGCTTGAGTATTGCTGAATATCCTGAGCGTACTGAAGCGGGATTACTCAATGCCCTACTTTCAGCACCTTTTAGCTTTATATTAAGCCAAAGCTTTCAATTTCTCTCTAAGCCAATTGCGACTCAACTCTGTATTCGTCAACAGAACCGTTTAGTGACCACAGGAGATTTAGCTCAATCACAGGTGGACGACATCAATCTTGGTTTGGATGATCTCACTTCAAATCGCATTGTTTATGGTGAGCATCATTTTGTATTAACCTTGCTGGCTGATAGCACCAAAAAACTCGATAGCCATTTAGCCAGTGTAAAATCTGAAATGGCTGAGCTGGGCATTATTCCAACACGAGAACGCACTGGCTTAGCTGCGGCTTATTGGTCACAGTTACCAGCCAACAGTAAATACCGCCCCCGCCCTGCGCCAATTTCCTCTCGCAACTTTGC
>CBDAVB010000010.1:0-18968 GCA_965200795.1 Parashewanella sp. | reverse complement strand
GCAAGAAGTTAAGTGATCATTTGCATTCGTACCTGCTCCGTTTAACACCGGAGAAGAACTACTTATGTTATTTTCCATGAAAATACTCTCTTTAAAATACGCTTTAATCATAGTGAGATAAGTAGTGATATAGTGAATGCTCTACAGGAAATGTCAAATTAAGCTTTGTTAATCGTCAGAGTATCTAATGGCGTTTATTTTAAAGTTCGGAAGCGGGATCAGAAAACGAAAGACCGGAAAGACTAACAGCATAAATTTCAGCTTTTATCACCTGTATTAACCTGAGTTGAGATGCGAATTAAACAAATGAATTATTATTATTATTATTATTATAATAATAATAATTTCAGTGTCTTATTTAGTCATGGTGGTTTTTTTAATCCTGACAGCTTAATTTTTGACTCAAACCTGGAATTTATTAGTTTTTATAATCTGTTCGGCTGGCGGTTCAGGTTTATGCTAAAGCAAAATTAAGGGATGCTGCGGTTCAAATAATACTTGTTTCAATTTCAGCACTTCATTTGTCAGAACGCGGGAAATGAAATAACGACAGTTTTGTATGTCGGTCATCCGGAGACTTTTATGCAAATTAAGCTAAGTCACCGGGGAGTGACGACGGAGCCGGTATACTTCTGCCGCATCCCTAAGTAATTTAAATCGCAACGTCCCTAAGGTTATTTCAGTGTTAAAGTGACCGGTGTAATTTTGACGACGGAGATCCGCTAAGTAGCTGACGATAAGTTTTTTCAGCATTTTGGTGTTCAGATTTAGTGCAGAACAAGGCGCAACGGAGGGCGCATAGCCTTAGCTATGTAACCGGAGTTGCAACGCTGTAATGCGCTAAAGGTGGACATCAAAAAAATGTTAGAAAGCTTATGGTCAGCTACTTATGTTCCCTCAGTCCCGCTTAATGACAATAACCGGGCAGTAACCGCTCGTGATTTAAAACCGCAACCGGATAATTTCACCGCTTGGCGAAAAGACAGTTTCTTAAGAACTAACCCGGCGGAACGGAAGTAAATTTTTCATTTACGATTTTCAGAAATCGGTTTTGCATTTTCGCCTTGTTCTTTTCGGCGACATCACCCGGCAATTCCAGATCCGCGATGCCGTCTCTGATTTGAGACGTTACACGTTCGGCGGCGTCCTCAGGCAGCTTAAAACCCAGTTTCTCACAACTGAAAATCTGATAGAAATAAATAGTTAAAGGTAATTTTTCGAAATTACAACCCGAAGCGTCAACGTCAAACAAAACATCAAAACTTAAGGGAATCATTGCCGCATCAAAATAATGCGGCGCTAAATCAGGAGGTAAAAACAAAGGATTGTTTATCTCTATATCATTAAAAAACTGACTCCAGTCCAGCTCACAGGCTGAGAGTGTTTTTTGTGCCGCGGAATCTTCAGCCTTTAATTCACCATCACCGCTGCCGTCACAGTTATCAGTGCTACCAGTAATGCTGCTATTGTTACTGTGTTCAATGATAACAAACCCGTCCACTATGCGATTAGAAGACGCGTCAGTTCCGGGTCTGTCACCGGATGATGAATGACGAGAAGACTCAGCAAATTGCCGCGCTTGTATCAGGTAAAACGTTAGAGACGGCATAGCCTTGATTTACCCTGACCTCTGAACCCGCGGTAGGTCGATCAGTATTAGCGACGTTTGAGCTTACAAGATCATTAAGCTCATGCTCCCGGTCTTGTCTCGGCTCCTTCAAAGCTGAGTGAATTCGCCTAGCTGAGTGAGTCAGTTTCGTTATCATAAGACCCTATGTATCGTTTTCGGTTCAGTTATTTTTAAGTTATTCATATTGAGTCATATTGAGTCCTTGTTTCAATAATGCTCAGGTTAATTTTTAGTGAAGTTTTGTTCATTCTTTTGCGGTCAGATGACTGAGGCATAAAAGTCAGTGAAAGAACTGATGAGTTAACAAATGGTCACCTGAAGTTGTGACATAAGTTGTAAAAAAGTAAATAATAAATAAGATCCATCCTGTTCAATGAATGGCTTTCAAGTATACTGACGCCGATTAAGTTACAGGAGTGTATCGTGCTGTTAGTTATCCGATGTCTGATATTAGCCGCCGCGTTAATCTTTGTGTTCATTTTGGGTGGCTTATATTGCTTGTTACGACCTCGCCACCGTAATAACGTACACGTGATCGCCCGGTTTTTTTCTAAATTCAGTCCTGTCTTAGGGCTGAAAGTGATTTATCGTTTACCGGAAAAAGCCCCTCCCGCTCCCAGTGTTTTTATAGCGAATCATCAGAATAACTATGATTTATTCACTCATACCGGGGCGGTGCCTGAAAAGACCGTAAGTTTAGGTAAGAAAAGTCTGGTCTGGATTCCGCTTTTCGGCCAGATGTACTGGTTATCGGGCAATATTCTGATAGATCGCAAAAACCGTCACAGCGCTATGGGAACCATGGGGAAAGTGGCTGATAAAATCGGCAGAGGTAAACTTTCGGTTTGGATCTTCCCTGAAGGGACGCGCTCGCGCGGACGCGGATTACTGCCGTTTAAGTCCGGCGCGTTTCATACCGCTGTAGCCGCGGGCGCGCCTGTTGTTCCGGTGATTTCCAGCTCCCAGGATCACATTGACCTGAACCGCTGGAATAACGGCACGGTAATTATTGAGATGATGGAGCCGATTGCGACAGATCATTTAACAAAAGCCGATGTGAAAGAGCTGTCTGAAAATATTCAGCGGACGATGAAGGCCAAGCTTAGCGAGCTTGATGAGGAAGCCGGAAATTACAGGCAGCCTTTTAATAAGTAAGCCGGCTGATCATTCTGTTGATTTTGTCATGCCGGTGCGGACCGGTATACGGCGGCGTTTGTCAGCTTTTTCCGGGCTGAGAGCGGATTGACGTAATTCTCCGCGTTTGAATGCATTACCTCAGATTTCATTTTGCCGTTAATGTTTAGTAGTAAACACTGACTCTTAGAAGTAAAATTAGCTCCGGTATCAAATATTGGATATTGGAGCTGAGCATGTCTATCGAACGTCTGCTGAAAGAGCAATTTAAAGAAAACCGGGTTATTGTTGATGAGTTACTGGCAGATGGTTCTTTACCTGACGCAAGGTACATTATTGAACATCATTTGTCCTGCCGCAGTTTTGACCGCCTTGAGAAAGCGGCCGTGGAAGCCTTTAAGCTCGGTTATGAGGTATCTGACGCTGAAGAATTCGAACTGGAGGACGGCGGCGTCATTTTCTGTTTTGACGCGGTGGCTAGTCACGAATTAAAGCTTGAATTACTGGACAAAGCATCAGAAGAGTTACTCAAATTAGCCGCCAGGTTCAAGGTGGATTATGACGGCTGGGGCACTTACTTTATGGATGAGGACGGCCCGGTTGAAGAGCCGCCGGTACTTCACTGACAGCCCGCCGTTAATGCAACTGCTTTTCGGCTGTATCACGGTATATCACGCAGCGATTTCGGCCGTTAAGTTTCGCCCGGTATAAGGCTTTGTCGGCCTGAGAAACCCAGGCGGAGCTGTCTTTAACTGAGCCGTTAAGTTCGCAGATACCCAGACTGATCGTGGCGCTGAAGGTTTCACCTTCGGTATTAAATTCTAAGCTTTCGATTTTCCCGCGCAGCCGCTCGGTAAAACAGACGGCATCCGCGATGTCAGTATTCGAAAGCACGACCGAAAACTCCTCACCGCCGTATCGTCCGGCGCAATCCGTCTCTCGTAATGACTGATTTAAAATATGAGCGACGCGCTGAATAACAATGTCTCCGGTCTGATGACCGAACTGATCGTTAATTTTTTTAAAATGATCAATATCGAGCATCACTAAGGTCGCCGGGGTGTCATAACGAATGTAACGCTCAAACTCCCGTTCCATACACTGTTGCCAGTGACGGCGATTGTGAAGCTGGGTCAGTTCATCGGTCTGGCTTAACCGCTCTAAAATCCGGTTGGCGCTGTTAAGCTGCAGTTTACCGGCCGCGGTATCGGTTACGTCATAAATAATGATACTGATATGCGACACCTCACCGCTGAGTGATACCAGAGGCTGCAGGGTGACATTTTGGTACATATGATCGGCGCGGCCCGTGATAGGACGAAAATTCTTGAAGCGAAAAACGTAAGGGCGCTGCTCCCAGCTGATAAACGAGCGATTTTTTAACAGAAAAACCGACTCCATTTTCTTTTTAAGCCATGTCGCTTCCAAATCAGGAAACTCATCAAATAAATTTTTATCTTTTAAGTCGCCGGGTGAGACACCGCTGTGGTTTTCCATAAAGCTGTTCCATAACTTTATGCGGTAATTTTTGTCCAGAACAACAATGCCCACCTCGATGGTCTGCACCATATCAATGAGCCAGTGGAATTCGCTTAAGTGAGGATCGTTTCTAGGCATAATGGCTCTCTATGGTTCAAGCAGATAACTGAGCTTGTCGGTCATGGCCGGCAATGAATCTTCGGTAAACAATAATAAAAGATCACACTGGATATTGTGATCCGGTATTCGGTAGTTGATTTCCATCGCCAGCGTGCGCTGCCACTTTTCGGCATTATCGTGAATGAGTTCGTTGGCGGTGCAATGCCGCCCTAAGACCACGGGGTGACTCTGGCTGAACCGCATGTGAAGCTGCTCGGATATGCCGTTTAAAAAAGCGCCGATCAGCACGTTGCCGGTGTCAATAAGAACTTCAATCTCCGATCGGCCGCTGTCGGGATTACTGATATTCATCAGCTTCGCCATATCTTCAAAGCTGGAATCATGAAACAGCAATAAGGCCTCGCCGGCGACTCCGGCGCCGATAAAGCCCTGGCATAAGGCCGAGACCTGCTTTTGGTTCTCGGTGGCTTTAAGCGCCATTGTCAGCTCACTGACTTCAAGCACGTTCACCGTCGGAACCGGCAGCGGCACATAAATACCGAGCAGTTTCGCCAGTAAGTCGGCGGCTCGTCCCATGGCGACATTGGCGATTTCCCGGAAGGCGTCGCGGCAATTGACCTTAATCATCGGCGTATCAGCGCCCTGACCGGCGCGTTCGCCGTTATATATGCCGTACTCCTGAAGTACATGACTCAACGCCTCGGGACTGACCGGCTTTTGAATAAAATCAATGGCGCCTAACGCTTTTACTTTTTCGTAAGCCCGCAGCTGAATATCAGCGGAGACAACGATGATTAAAGCGGGAAGATCCAGCTCCTGCACCGTTTTCAGAACCTGAAAGCCGTCCATAACCGGCATGGTTAAATCAAGAAACACGACGTCGCCCTTACCGGCTTTAATCGCTTCTAAGCTTTCCATGCCGTTTCGGGCGAAGGTAACGGACACGTCCCAGTGCTTGGGTAACACACGAGCCATTTGCTTGCGCGCCATCGCCGAGTCGTCGCAGATCAGTATCCGGGTGGTCATAAGTGGAGTTAGTCCTTTTTTTCATCACTCTCGGGTGACTTTTAAATTGTAGACCGATATCAGCGTTTTCTGTTATCAATACAACTTCAGCCGCCGGAACTCAAACCCGTTGGATGAATATTTGAGTCATGTCGTTTTTCGGCGATATTTTGACGCCTGTCAGTTTATCCTTGAATGGTATAACGAATAGCGACGTTGTGCCAAAAAACTTAGCCGGACATTGAACTGACGGCTTAAAAAACGATCGATTAAGGAGGGGAGTCGTCTTGAACTGTTCTTAATCTTTTCCCGGGGTAATTTTTTGTTTTTAATGTGATTATAAGATAAAAGAAGAACCCGGTACTTTTCAGTTTTCTCAGGAGAAAAAAATGTCTTATCAATTCATCGAGCTGGCGCGGCTGGAGCACGTGGCTTACCTGACGCTTAACCGTCCGGATAAAATGAACGCGCTGAATATCGGAATATTTCAGGAGCTGGATCGGGCTTGCGAATCACTCAGTAAAGATAAGGCATTAAGAGCGGTGGTGATTCAGGGTAAGGGCGAGCATTTCTGCAGCGGCCTGGACATCAGCTCGGTAATGCAGTCCCCGCTGTCCGGTCTGCGGCTTCTGCGCAAGTGGCTGCCCGGAAACGCCAACCTCGCTCAGCGTGTCTCATTAAACTGGCAGCGCTTAGCCGTTCCGGTTATCTGCGTGATTAAAGGTCACTGTTTCGGCGGCGGCATGCAGATAGCCCTGGGCGCTGATTTCAGAATCGCGGACTCAGGCAGTGACTTCTCGATAATGGAAACCCGCTGGGGTCTGCTGCCGGATATGGCCGGACTGGTCAACCTGCGTCACATCACGGCCAAAGATCAGGCGATGATGTTAACCATGACCTCTGAGGTGATTGACGCCGATACGGCGTTAAGATTAGGGCTGGTTACTCAGATCACCGACGACTGCGCGGGCGCCGCTCAGGTTTTACTCGAACGGCTGATTGACCGGTCGCCGGACGCGCTGGCCGCGGTAAAATACAGTTATCACCGGAGCTGGCGCTCAAGCGTGCGGCGTTTACTGAGCCGGGAAACCTGGTATCAAATCAGGCTCCTGCTTCGGTAAAAATCACAAACGCGCGGCGCAGAGACAATCCGGGAAAACGCCGAAGCCGTTTTTTTCCAGAAAATTTAAGTGATTCCGTATCAGCGGTGACTACCTGCCGGGCAGAAGTCTTTGATATTCGGGAGCTGCTGAAGCGCCTATCTTCCGCAACCCTGACGTTAAAGCGGAAATCACCTTAAAGCATTTCGGCTTAGTCTCAGCGCAGCGGACATTTAACGTCTGGTATTCACAAAGCGGTAAGGCATCCGCCGCGGCACATCGGTTTTGGTATTCAGGTGATAAACCTGTTTCACTGTCACCTTCGGAATCCCGCCGGCATTTTATTTGCTCAATGAATCTGAGACAAGATTGCTTGGTCGGCTGCTCTTCGGATAAGGATATTTCAAATTTATATTTTTTCTCGAAGAACTGAATTACCTTGAAAGCCTCTTGTTCGGTCAAAGCATCGGCCTTCATTTCAACTAACTTACTGATTTTATTTGACTCTTGAATGTCTCCCGCTCAGACTGAGGCTGATAACAAGCCGCTGCCCGCTGTCCTCGACATGCCTGCATGTTATTTCTCCTGATACGCTGAATAAAAATATCTTATGTTTGATACGGCACCGGTAAAAGTTAAACTTGTTTCATATTTCATTCATTTTTAACACATAAAAAAACCGTTTTCCCTGAGTCCGGGCTGTGCTATTTTACGGTCAGAAAGTGCAAGTCAGTTCAGCCGCCGCGCCGGCAAAGTGAACCCGCTCATTAACAATCTTTAATGTTTCTTCACTTGGAAATTCATAATGATAAATATACGATGTAACCCGTCAGTTACGGCTGTGTCATCATCTTTTTCAGTACGGGTTTTTCAGTACGGGCTCTTATTTTGACAAGTCAGCTTCACCAGGCGCCGCTGTTTTCGTCAGTCAAATCATCAACGGCTGGACTGACGCCGGTTCCTGATTTTAATGAACGGCTTACCCCTTGAGATACCGGGGCGCCGAGCGCCGGATACCGGCCGCGCCGCGGACAGAGCGAAAAATAAACGCCTGTCAGTACAGGTTGTTGATGTCACTGTCCGCGACTTAGATCAAATCAGCCATTTAATTTATAGGAGTAAATATATGATTGCTAGATTACCTGGAACTGTTCAGACAGCTCAGGAGATTCAAACGAATGCTAAGGCTAATATCACTTTTAATGAAAATACAAAAGCGATGGGAGTAACATTCAGCGAAATTAGTGTAAAAGACGCAACCCCCCCGATGGAGTTAGTTAGATTTTTTGCAAATGGTGAGATTCCGCGGGGCGGACTTGAGCTTAGCGTGCGGTCAGAAAACGGCAAACTCATAAAATACAACATCCAGGCAACTCAAGCACCGGAACAGGACGAGGAAGCAGGCACAGCAATAGATTATCATCTGGAGTTTCTAGAAGAATTAAATGACGTCGCTGACTGGGAGTCGGTATGCCCTTATTTGATTGATGATAACTCAGGACAGATAACACAAATGATTAGAAAAAATCATCGCTTTGATGTTAAAGGGGCTAGGAATGAAATGCTTCAAATTTATCTGACTCAAGATAAAAATAAACATAAAAATAAAACAGAAGTGGCGCAGGATATTGTTAACGCGTTAAGAGCGGCCCGTTATAATAGCTTGGCGGATAAAATTGCAAAAAAATATAACTTGCCCAAGAGTAAGATGCTGCAATGAGTTAAGCCGCGCCGGAAAGTGAACCCGCCCGTTAACAATCTTTAATGTTTTTCCGCTTGGAAATTCATGATGGTAAATATATAGTTAAAACCGTCAGTTACGGCTGTGTCATCATGTTTTTCACCGCGGGCTCTTATCCTGATAAGTCAGCTTCGCCAGGTGCCGATGTTCTCGTCAGTCAAATCATCACCGGCTGGACTGACGCCGGTTCCTGATTTTAATGAACGGCTTACCTCTTCAGATACCGGGCGCAGAGCCGCCGGATACCGGCCGCGCCGCGGACAGCGCGTAAAATAAACACCTGTCAGTACAGGTTATTGATGTCACTGTCCGCGACTTAGATCAAATCAGCCATTTATAGGTAAGCATTCACCAAAGGGGTATTGACAATTGCAAACACCCGCTTATTAACATTTGTAACTATAACCACCTCACGTTTTTTGTGAGGCAAGTACCATTCTGCAGTCGGTTTCACTGTTTCTCTGAAAAGTCAATACGGGCTCGGTGAATGGTTACATTTATAGGAGTAAATATATGTTTTCTAGATTAGCTGGATTACCTAGATTAATTGGATTAACTGGAACTGTTCAGACAGCTCAGGAGATTCAAACGAATGCTAAGGCTAATATCACTTTTAATGAAAATACAAAAGCGATGAGAGTAACATTCAGCGAAATTAGTGTAAAAGACGCAACCCACCCGAGGGAGTTAGTTAGATTTTTTGCAAATGGTGAGATTCCGCGGGGCGGACTTGAGCTTAGCGTCCGGTCAGAAGACGGCAAACTCACAAAATTCAACATCCAGGCAGCTCAAGCACCGGAACAGGCCGCGGAAGAAGGCACAGCAATAGAGTTTCATCTGGAGTTTTCAGAAGCATTAGAAACAGTCGCTGAATGGCAAAGGGTATGCCCTTATTTGATTAAGGATAACTCAGGACAGATAACAAAAGCGATTAAAACAGAATATATAACTGTTAGAGAATGCAGGGATCATATGCTTCAGATTTATCTGACTCAAGCTGATAATAAATATAAAACTAAAACAGAAGTGGCGAAGGATATTGCTGAGGCGTTACAAGCCGGCGGGTATAACAACCTGGCGTCGAACATGTCAAAAGAATATGACTTCACATTGAAGCAGAGGCGGTAATGAGTTAAGCCGCCGCTGATAACTTTTATCCTCACCGCGGATTTAACCGGACTCCAGCTTTGGCGGGAGTGACGATGGAACTGGTTTACTTTCTTCTGCCGCGGCCCTTATTACTATTTTGATATTTCGGAGGTATAAAATGAGTGTTGCAAGAACGAGCTTTTCAGCCGGTGTTTCGGGACCGGGAGATTCCGGTGATCATTTACGCCAACCACCTTCCGTTAAGTTTAGCGGGTATGAAGTAAGTCAAATCCCATCTGATAACCTGCCAGCTGCCTCAGTGCAAGAGCCGGGGAGATCATGTAGACAGCGGCTATCTGACTTAGCAAGCCGCGTCGCAAACCGCATCGTTGATTTCTTCCTTTCTCCCGGTGAGAGGCCGAGGGGGAAACTTTATTCCGTTAACTTTAGCGGGTATGAAGCTTCCGTTAAGTTTAGCGGGTATGAAGTAAGTCAAATCCCATCTGATAACCTGCCAGCTGCCTCAGTGCAAGGGCCGGGGAGATCATGTAGACAGCGGCTATCTGACTTAGCAAGCCGCGTCGCAAACCGCATCGTTGATTTCTTCCTTTCTCCCGGTGAGAGGCCGAGGGGGAAACTTTAACGCAGGGTTTGTACCCGAGGCTTGTTAAGTGTAAGCCTGTAAGAGATGCCGAAGTTCAAATACTACCGTTAAAATCTCAGCACGTCATTTGTCATACCTGAGAAGGCGGGAAATGAAATAACGACAGTTTTGTATGTCGCTCATCCAGCGATTTTTTGCAAAATTAACCAAAGACGATATCGCCGGAGTGACGGCATAGCCGGTAAGTTCTTTTATGATGAGTCATTATCCTTGTGGTTGATGAGAAATGCGCCTTCCTGTGATAAAAAAGAGCCGCCCCGGCTCTCACGAAATCTCAGCCGATCCGCTAAGCGTGACTCACCAGCACCAGACGAATGGCGTCAAGCTGCAGCGGGCAGTCATTCATATAACCGCTGAGTTCTTGAATCTGCTCACGCAGGTGATCCAGTTCCTCATCACGAATATTCGGATTAACGGCTTTCAGGGCTTGCAGACGCTCCAGCTCGGCCGTGATCTGCGCGGTCATGGTCTCACGGGCGTCGTCGACCAGCCGGGCGAGCCGTGCTTCCGCCGCTTGCCGCGCCCTGGGCAGTAACGGATGAATCTGCGCTTGTGAGGCGGTCACCAGTTTACTGCCGATATGGCGGTTGACCGCGCTTAACCGGCGGTCAAAATCGTCGAAGTCCACGTTGCCGGACAGGTCGTTGCCCTCCTTATCCAGCAGCACGCGGATCGGTGTCGGCGGCAGGTAACGATAAAGCTGGCTGGATTTCGGCGCCGAGGCGTCCGCCATATAGATCAGCTCAAGAAACAGGGTTCCCGCCGGCAGCGCTTTGTTTTTTAACAGCGCCACGCTGACCGATCCGGTTTCTGAGCCGGTGATCAAATCAAGACCCGTTTGCACCAGCGGATGCTCCTGAGTGATCAGCGCGATATCGTCACGGGACAGGGCGGTATTACGATCAAAGGTGACGGTAACGCCGTCTTCGGGTAAGCCGGGGTATGCCGGGAACAGCATGTGCTCACTCGGCTTAAGAATGATGGTGTTCTCGCCCTGATCTTCCTGATCAACGCCTATGATGTCCCACAGGCGGATCACAGAGCTGATTAAGCCGGTATCCTGATCGCGGCTTGCTAAACGCTCAACCAATTCTTGAGACTTTTTGCCGCCGTGAGAGTTGATTTCTAACAGGCGATCCCGGCCCTGCTCCATGGCCTGTTTCAGTTCTTTATAACGCTGCCGGGTATGATTCATCAGTTGCGTCATCGCGTCTTCATCGCCCGTGGTCAGGCAAAGCAATAACCCGCTCTCAAACTCTTTATAAAGCATGTGACCTGACGGACAAGTCAGCTCAAACGCATTCAGACCCCGGTGATACCAGTTCATCAAAGCTTCCTGAGCGGTGTCTGTGAAGTAAGGCAGATGAATACTGACGTCATTTTGCTGACCGATACGATCCAGCCGGCCGATACGCTGCTCAAGCAGATCCGGATTCAGCGGTAAGTCAAACAGTACCAGGTGGCTGGCAAACTGGAAGTTACGACCCTCAGAGCCGATTTCAGAGCAGATCAGCGCCTGAGCGCCGCCCTCTTCCTGAGCGAAATAAGCCCCGGCTTTATCCCGTTCGATGATCGACATGCCCTCATGGAATACCGTGGCCTGAATGCCCTCACGCAGACGCAGGGCTTCCTCAAGACTTAACGCGGTTTCCGCCCGGCCGGCGATGATCAGGACTTTCTGGCTGCGGTGCGATGTTAAGAATTCAATCAGCCAGTCAACGCGCGGGTCGAACTTCCACCATTCAGAGTTTTCCGAGTCAAACTCCTGATAAATCTTCTCCGGGCTCAGCGCCTTTTTTACTTTAAGCTCAAGCTGAGCTGCGCCCGTCGCCGCGCCCGTTGACATCACGGCGCTTACCCTCGCGGCCGTGCGATACTGCTCCGGCATGATCTGCGGCCGCGGGTTGAAAATCCGCCGCGGAAAGCCTTTGACTGACGCGCGGCTGTTACGGTAAAGCACACGGCCCGTACCGTGACGGTCTAATAATTCCTGCAGTAACTCCTCACGGGCGGCTTGCTGCATATCGGCATCGACATCATCGCTCTGGATCATCTGAATGCTCGGATTGATGTCTTTTTCTGCCAGCAATTCCGTTAAGCTGTTGACGGCGTCATCAGACAGTTTGTTGTCGTCACTGAGCAGCGCGTCCGCCGCCGCGGCGACGTCGCGGTAACTCTCTTCTTCTGTGATAAAGGTTTGGTAATCATAGAAACGATCCGGGTCAAGCAGACGCAGACGGGCGAAATGGCTCTGGTGTCCCAGCTGATCCGGTGTCGCGGTCAGCAGCAGCACGCCCGGCACTACGTCACTTAACGCCTCAACCACCTGATACTGGCGGCTCGGTTTATCCTCGGACCATTCAAGATGATGGGCTTCGTCCACCACCATCAGATCCCAGTCAGCGTCAACCGCCTGCTCCAAGCGCTTTTTCTTACGCAGAAGATCCATCGAGCAAATGATTAATTGCTCGGTGTCAAACGGGTTATCACTGTCAGCGTAAGCCTCGACGCAGCGCTCTTCATCAAATACCGAGAATTTAAGGTTAAAGCGGCGCAGCATTTCCACAAGCCACTGGTGCCTTAATGAGTCGGGCACGATAATCAGCACCCGCTCGGCACGGCCGGTAAGCAGTTGCTGATGGATGATTAAACCGGCTTCGATGGTTTTACCCAGACCCACTTCGTCGGCCAGCAGAACCCTCGGCGCGAAACGGCGGCCGACTTCATGGGCAATCCACTGCTGATGCGGGATCAAGCCGACCCGCGGACCTTGCAGACCCAGCAAGTCGGAGGTGGCCAGTTTGTGGCGCAGTAATTGAGAACGGTAACGAACGCCGAAACGCTCAAGACGGTCAATCTGCCCGGCAAATAAACGGTTTTGCGGTTTATTAAAACGGACATTGTGATTCAGCAGGGTCTCACGCAGTGAAACCGGTTCATCGCTGCCCTGCTTCACGCCGTGATAAATGATGAGCTGGTTTTGCTCTTCAATCTCACTGACGGTCATGTGCCAGCCTTCATGGCTTTCCACGCTGTCACCGGGATTGTAAATAACGCGGGTCAGAGGCGCGTCTTCGCGGGAAAACATTCTGTTATCGCCCGTCGCCGGGAATAACACGGTCACCATACGACCCTCAACTTGAACGACGGTTCCTAAACCAAGATCGGACTCAGTATCACTGATCCAGCGTTGACCTAATGCAAATGGCATTTTTTACTCTATTCTCCGGGCTGACTCACAAAAGGCGCGTATCTTATACCATCGGAAAAAGATTTACATCAGAGCAGACGGAACGTTAAAACTTATTTTGTTCTTGGTTGCTGATTAAGCGTACATATGCTCTTTATGCTATGGAAAATCAGGCGGCGCGTTAAGTCAGACAATTACAGCAAGTAAATAAGACTATACCTGTCTGAGCGGAAAAACAATCCTGATCAGGGTTGATATAACTTGAATCCGATAAGCGTTTACCTTTAAGTTATAACAACTAAACTCACCGCTCTGACAGTGAATAAAAAACCTATGCGTCAAATCGCCACCTTAGGTCCGGCGGGGACCTACTCTGAAGAGGCTTGTATTCGTTTTATCCGTCACCTTGAGGATGCCTGTAAAATTCAGTTTTATCCTTCAGTAAAAAAAGTGATTTCAGCCATTGATCATGACGCTGATTTAGGCGTGATTCCGATTGAAAACTTTTCGCGGGGATATGTTTCGATGATACTGGACGCGTTAGCCGAGCACGATATAAAGATCTTCGCTGAAGTGCTGCTGCCGATCAGGTTTTCATACGTCAGCAATACTGAACGTAAATCTGAGGTCGAAAAACTGTTCGTGCAGTTTGTGGCGGAAAACCAGTGCGATGAGTTTTTAGATCAATTCCGTGATATTGATATTGTGCGGACGCAAAGCAATATGTTGTCACTAAAACGGCTTAAGCGCTGTGAGCGGCCCGCGGCGGCAATCATTCCGACCGCCGCGGCTTTTGATGAGCGCGGGGCTTATGTTGAGCACGGTGTCGCTGACTATAAAGAGAATCAAACCCGGTTTCTGGCTCTGGGAAAGCCCTCGTTATCATTAACAGTAAAACATAACGATGAAGCGGCGTTTAAAACATCCGTTATCGTTTTTAACGATAAGGATTGCCCGGGTGCGCTCAGCGGGATATTGCGTTGCTTCGCCAACCGGGGCGTGAACCTGTTATCTATTATTTCACGCCCCACCCGCCGGGTGTTCGGGCAGTATTTTTTTTACATCGATCTGGAAGGGCATCAACAATGCCGGAACCTCGCGGCGGCATTGGAAGCCGTGAGCCGGCAGCACCGGCTTAAAGTACTGGGCAGTTACCGCAAGTTAAAAATTTAATAAAAAAATCGTATCTTTTTCCGGCGGCTTAGGCTTTACTGAAAGTGTAGTGACAATATCAAAAACGCTTGTCATGTTAACAGGGCAAAACTAAAAAAGGAGGAATGATTAAGATTCACTTTATGTGTTAGTCACTTAGCATTTTCGGAGGCGCCATGGAACGAGACGACACTAAGCTGTTTGTATCAGATGCCGATGTATTATCACATGAACCGTTAACGGTTTATTATTTTGAGCAGCGCGATGCGGCGGTGCCGGTGACGCTACCGGAACAACCCGCCAGTATTAAGGACACAAAACGCGATGTCAGCCGCGGCGCCCGGGTCGCGCTGCGGATTATTAAGGACACCCCGGGCGGTGACATTACCCCGCACAGGCTTGTTAAAGGCGTTAATTTACCCGCGGGACGGGGGATCTCCCCGAAAAACCTTTATCAGAGCGCGGCGACGCCGGCATTACCGGATTGCGGTATTTTTCCGGTGATTCCGGCCGGCCCGGCGGGCTCCGGTAACACGGGTATTGTCGCGGCGTTTTTTTCAGTATTCGCGGTGATCTCAGCCCGGCTGATGTTTTTTATAAATAATTTAAGTGTTACGTACACGTTTAAGCCGCGTTCGTCAGGCATAGTCTGAAGTTTATTTTAAGAAACGGAAGAAACAGTTTACGGATTTAATCTTCGAACAAGGCAGTTTCAGCTAAGGGAACCTGATATGAAAAGTCCAAATGATAATAGAAACCCGAGAATATTAGATACATCAGCGCTCGTTCATGACCCGAAAAGTCTCCTTTCCTACAAAGATGATGTGTATGTTTGTCTGACAGTTTTAGAAGAATTAGATCATTTGAAAGAGCGACGGGAAAAAAACGTCAGCGCGGATGCCAGAGTGGTCATCCGAATGCTGGAAGATATCATTAACGGCCACTCAGCCGAAGAAATGGAAAACGGCATTGCTTTACCTTCCAGCGAATCAGCGCGCAGAGGTAAGCTTTTTGTCGGGGTTGATACTAAGTTAGAAATCCTGAGCGAGCTTCAGCGGGGTATCGGCAGTGACGCGGATAATCGCATAATAAATTACGCTCTTCACGTTCAGAAGGAGCTGAACAGAGAAGTGACTTTAGTGTCCCGTGATATCAACATGCGTCTGAAGGCCCGGACCATGGGGGTAGACGCCGAGGACGTATTGGTTGATAACCAGATTACGGATATAGATTTTCTTTATTCAGGCGTGCAGGCTTTTGAAGGTGACTTGTTTGAGTTGTGCGGGGAGGAAACCGGCTTCGCGTTGTCCGGGGATATCTACCGTTTCAGCCGTGATATCTTCAGTGAGGAAGTTCAGTATAATATGTACTGGTATGATGAGGCCGGGCATATCGGGATAATCAGTGAAGTCACCGAGCGGCATGTTTTTACACAATTATTACCCAGAAAGCAAGAGAGCGTCTGGGGAATATCCCCTAAAAACCCGAGGCAGGCGGTAGCGTTACATCAGTTAACAGACCCTCACTATGATCTGAACATTATCTTAGGCCCCGCCGGTTCGGGTAAGACTTTTTTAGCCGTCGCCGCCGCTTTGCATCAGGTATTAGAGACTAAACAGTATAAAAAAATAGTTGTTGTGAGAAGCCGTGATTTCATGGATGACGACCCGGGTTTTCTGCCCGGTGATTTAAAGGAAAAGTCTTTGCCGTTACTCGCCGGAATCACTGACGCTTTAATTTCAATGCATTCTCAGGACGGGGATGAACGAAGCACATACGCCACTATTGAGCACATCATAGAGAGAGCGAATATAGAATTTACATCGATGGCTTATTTCAGAGGCCGCTCCATAGATGATGCCGTTTTAATTATTGATGAGGCGCAAAATATGACCCGCGCGCAAATGAAAGGCATGCTTTCAAGGGGCGGGAACAATTGCCGTACGGTGGTGCTTGGTAATCTCGCGCAAATTGATGACCGATTTGTCACACCGATAAGCTCCGGCGCGAGCTCAGCCGTAAATGTATACCGTAATTATGAAAAAGGTTCGATATTAATATTTGACGAAGTAGAAAGAAGCTCGCTTGCTGAGTTTACAGAAACCTATTTTTAACATAAAGACAGTGACTCAACAGCCGCGGCAGGTTAAGGCTTTCGCGGCTGTTTGATTCCTGAGGCCAGGCACTACGTACGGTATCATTTGCGTCGTTTCCGCTGACAGCATGCGGGAATAACGTTAAATCCGTCAGTATCTGTTTTCGAGGCCGCGGAAACCGTCGTTCGAAAGAAACCGCACCCGAGGCATTGAGCTTTATGCCCGAAGGTTATGTCTCAGTCATTACCGTTACTTTGATTTTAAGGTTAAGAATAATGCCGCCTGCGTTGGTGATTCTTGCCTTTGCCGTAAATCGAGACGTGACACATGGATTTGTTCCGGCCGCGATTCGCACGGGCTGTCAGGTTTATTTACTCAGCCCCGAAGCCGGTGACTATAAAGCAAACTTAACCGCGTTTCCCGGCGCGGAATTAACTGTTTTACAGGCGGATACGGGAAATCCTATTTCAGTTATAGATGCGATACTGAACTTAAAGATTGAGCCGAAGATCGTTATGTCCAACAGCGATCACATACAAGCCTCAACAGCTATTGTCGCAAAATACTTTCATTGCCCGGCTAAACCCTGGGACGTTTGTTATCAGGCAAAGAATAAAGCGGAAATGAGAAAGCGTCTCGAAAAGCTTAATCTGCCCGCGCCCTGGTATTGTGAAATTGACGCGTCCGTTCCGTCAAATATAAGCATTCCTTATCCTGTCGTGGCGAAACCAAGAGAAGGCGTGGCCAGTTTAAACGTTGAGATCTGTTATACGGAGAAGGAATTAAAGAGCTATTTATCAAGGGCTGATCAACGCTCCCCGATCTTACTGGAAAGTTATTTAAGCGGTGCGTTATTTTCTGTTGAAACACTATCTGACGGTGATGAGATTATCGCTGTAGGCGGTTTTGACGTTGAAATCAGCTCACCGCCGTATTGCTGCGAATTATCGGCAAAATGGAACGGCTCTGTGTGCGCCGAATATAAAAATGAAGCTTTAGAGCAAATTAAAAGTTTCGGAATCGGGTTAGGCGTTTGCCATAGTGAGTTTATCCTTACTCCGGCAGAGCCTGTTTTAGTAGAAATAAATTACAGAAGCGCGGGTGACGGAAAAGCGTTTTTGCTCGATAAAATACTTTCTTTCGGGTGGTTTGAAAAAATCATAAAGCTGCGCGCAGGCGAGGTTTTAGGTGACATTAATACTGTTACTCAGGCGGGACTGATTCAATTTGTTTGCGCGCAGACATCCGGAATATTAAAAAAGGTTCCGCGGCTGCCTCTTCCCGTTACCTTTGATTTCGATTCTGATGTTGATTGTGAATTAATATCATTAAAACAGAAAGAAGAAGAAATTCATTTAACGAACTCGAATAAAGATTACATCGCGCAAGTATTAATAACAGGAAGAACCAATAAAATTGCTGAAACAGCCGTAAAGGAAATTAAATCTAAGCTTTCCTGGGAGATAATTTAATGAACTCTCATGAATACATAAGCCTAAGAGTGATTAATGCCTGTTTGAAAGAAGATGTGCGTAATATCGTTTCTGATGCGAAATTAGTAAAAAAATTACCCTTAAGACTGGATACTTTCGGGGAGTATCAGGCTCCGCAAGCCTGGCTGAAAATAACCGGCATTTGCAGCAGAATCATTCTGCTGCCCATTCAGGAAAGCTTTTGGGTTCAGCGCTGGAGTCTGGTGACCCCGGCCTGGATAGAAATAGATGAATATTCCGGTGAAGCGTCTGTCGCGACAGGGTATGTCAGCTGGCTTAACCTTCTTGTTGATGATTTAAATACAGAGGACAGCTGCCGGTATCATCAGTTTATCAATGAAGCTCAAATTGCCGAGCGCCATCACTCACTTTCGGAGCAAGAAAAAACCGGCAATTAAAAATTAACCCGGAGTATAAATAGTCGGTCATGAAAAACATCTAACATTCTGATCACTAATAAAATATAGCTATTTGATACATTCAATTTCGACCAGAAATGATATAGTGAACCTACGGTTTCTGGTCGTTTTGGGTGCTAAAAATGCTCAAAGAAAGCCCGTCAAATTTACCTCATGCCAGTCTGTTTAATATCACAGACCAACTTCTGCAAACTCACCCTTTACTCATTTTAGCTAATGCCTTTGATTGGCGAGCGTTGGAAGAAGAGTTCAAGCCGTTATACAAAAAATCAGGCCGTAAAGCGAAGCCAATTCGGTTGATGTGCGGTTTGCTAATACTCAAGCAACTTTACAAACTCAGCGATGAAGCCTTGGTCGATGAGTGGCTGATGAACGTGTATTTTCAAGTGTTTTGTGGTGAGACAGAGTTTCAAACAGCACGCCCTTGTGATGCCAGTGAACTCAGTGTTTTTCGTAAGCGCATCGGTGAAAAAGGCTGTGAAAAAATCTTTGCATTATCTGTGGCGCTACACGGTGACAAAGCTGAAGATGACACCGTGTACGTTGATACAACCGTCCAAGAAAAAGCCATTACTTATCCGACAGACAGCAAACTTGCCATCAAGGTGGTTAACCGACTCAATAAACTAGCCAAAGTATTTGGGATCAAGCAAAGA
>CBDAVB010000009.1:0-8421 GCA_965200795.1 Parashewanella sp. | reverse complement strand
TCATCAGCCCAATCTTGATAGTCACCTTGGCTCCACAATTGCCTCTCAGAAACTGAAACAGGTAAAAACTGGGCGTATTCTTTGTAACTGAGCTGTTGATGCTCGATTAAAAGCGTATCCCAGACCTGATGAAAATTATATTTTGTATCACCGAACCAACTGACTTTAATTGTGCCGCCGCCTTTATCATGTTTGCGGCTGACGTGAAGAGGTTGATGTAAATCCCCGACTAAATGAGTAATAAAAGCTAACGCTTGCCAGCGCTTTTCTTCAGACAAAGTTTTGTCAGCCAGCTGCCTTTCGAAACGCAGCAGAGCCTCTAAAATATCACCGTCAGGGTTTCTTGATATTTTGTCCCATTGTTCTGGCTTTTCAGCGTTTATGTAATGCCAGACATTCGCGTGCCGCCAATTGTTATCTGATTTGATTTCATCAGACCATGTAGATAAACGAGCTAATGGTATTCCGTCTGTTAAGGCAAACAATGCCGCTTCGGCTTTTGAATTCAGATTAAGTTGTGCGATATGAGCAACGATTCTATGACCATTTCTGCCAAATGCTTCTGCTGTTGACGTAATTCCGGATAGTGCTGTGGCACAGGCCAATGACAGGGCGATTTTTTTCATTTTAATTTTCCTTTGTGTGTGTCTCATCATATTGCCAGACGCAAGTTACATTTTTGTTTTAATTTTGACAATTTTTCACAAAAATGAAACATTAGACTGGTCTAATCTTGTCGTTTTTAAGTACCTGATTATAAGTTTTCCGATATTTTTGCTGTTCCGGTTAAGTGCTCTGCGAGGCGATCTTGCGCAGTAATACCTGACGTTCAAACAAGAATAACGCGGTAGAGTGCTTAAGACGGGAGTCAGAAAAGTGAAAAACTTATAGTTGGGTACTCATAACAAATAGATTTGAAAAATAGAAGCTTTATAACATCTATACTCTCAACTAAAGGAAAATATGATGATTAACCATCGTCTCTCTCTAATCACAAGTGCGTTAGTGCTTGCATTAGGGTTAAGCGCTCCTGCTATCGCAGATGACACTTCCTCAGCGGTACGAGGAGAAATCGTTGGTCCAAAGGGTAATCCGGCTGCAGGGACTACCGTGACATTCCTGCATGAACCATCCGGAACAACTAAGACTGTTAAAGTAAACAACTCCGGTTTCTTCTCAGCCAAAGGTTTACGTGTAGGCGGCCCTTACACGATTAAAATCAATTCAAATCAATTTGAAGATCGTTTAATCAATGATGTTTATTTAAAACTCGGTGAGGCGTTAGATCTCAGTTTCACTCTAGCGCAAGAGAGTACAGAAACTATTCAAATCGTCGGTTCTCGTCTTAAGGCACAAGAGTTCGGCTCCTTAAGTCCGGCCTCAAATTTTGATCTCACAGATATTGAGACTGCCGCGTCGGCTGATCGTGATATCAAAGATATTATTCGCGTCGACCCGCGTATTAATATTGAAGAAGCGAATGGTGCTGAAGCCATTATCTGTGCGGGCAGTAACCCGAGATACAGCAGCTTAACTGTTGATGGCGTCCGTATGAACGATAGCTTTGGCCTTAATTATAATGGTTATCCGACGGTAAGAATGCCGTTTTCTTTCAGTTCGTTAGATCAAATCGAAGTTGAAATCGCACCCTTTGGTGTTCAGGCCGGCGGCTTCACCGGCTGTAATATTAATGCGGTTACCAAGTCAGGCACAAACGAAATCCGTGGTAGTGTTTTCTTCGATTACTCAAGCGATTCTCTGCGTGGTGATAAAATTAAAGGTGAGCACGTTGATACCGGAAACTACACTGAAAAACGTTATGGTTTTGATGCGGGTTTACCGATAATCAAAGACAAGCTCTTCCTCTTCGCTGATTATGAGAAATTAGAAGGCGCGCAAATTTTCCAATATGACGCTTTAGGCAATCAAATATCACAAGCTGAATTAGATCGTGCCATTCAGATCGCACAAAATGTATATGGTTACGATGCGGGCGGTACACCTGCCTCTATGCCGGTAGAAGATGAAAAAGTATTGTTAAAGCTTGACTGGAACATTAATGAAAACCATCGCGCATCTTTAATCTACAATTACAATGACGGTTTGCGCATCGATCAATCTGATGAGCGCAATAACACGCTGACGCTTTCAAACCACTTTTATGAGGTCGGCGCAAAGCTAAGCTCCGTTGTCGGTTCATTATATTCTGACTGGAGTGATAATTTCTCAACAGAGCTTCGTCTCGGGCAAATCAAGTTAGATAACCGTCAGCGTTCGCTTGATGCCGCTAGCGGTTTCGGTGAAATTCAGATTGAAAGAATCAACGGCGCGACCATTTTCATTGGCCCTGATGATTCTCGTCAATCAAATGATCTTAACTGGGAAAGTCAAACCCTCAAGCTAACGGGGTCATATTATCTTGATAATCACACCTTTACCGCTGGCTATGAATATGAAAACCTGAGTGTTTTCAATTTATTTATGCAGCACACCATCGGTGAGTACCGTTTTAACGGCTTAGATGATTTTGAAGCGGGATTAGCTGATGATATTTATTACAATAACTCAGCCGGAACCAATAACCCCGGTGACGCGGCGGCTAATTTTGAATACGCGACACATGCCGCTTACATTCAGGATGAGTATACCTTTGAGGAAGTCGATCTGACTTTATTATTTGGTGTTCGTTACGACTGGTACACCAGCGATGATAAGCCTCGTTACAATCAGGTTTTCCATGAGCGTTACGGGTTCCGTAATGATGAAACTTTAGACGGTAAGAGTTTATTTCAACCTCGTTTCGGTTTTAACTGGCGCGTTCAGGATAATTTAGAGCTTCGTGGTGGTATCGGTCTCTATTCCGGCGGAAATCCGAATGTCTGGGTCTCAAACTCTTACTCAAATGATGGTATTACCAATATCGATACTTATCGCGGTGATTTTGATTTGTTTGGTGATGATGTTGTGTTCAGCGGCGAAGGGCGTCCTATCTACGATCCGCTGCAAACACAAGTCGATGAAGTGGCCCGAAATGATCCGAGACTGGGTAATGAGCCATCAGTGAACGCCATTGACCCTGACTTTGAAATTCCGTCCGAGTGGAAATATAATTTGGGTTTCACTTATACCACTGACAACGAGTATATCATTCAAGGTGATATACTTTATTCTCAAAAACGGGACAGCGCGATAATCAGCGCGGCGTCATGGGACGACAGCAGCCGCACGGAATTGTTTGACGGTCGCGCGGTGTATGATTACGCCGTAGTCGGTCAGGATGAGGATGGCGCTGTCAGGCGTAACTTCCGTAAAAGTGATTTTGTGTTAACCAACGCGGATGAAAACGGCAGGTCAACAACCGTTTCATTTGCCGTAAAAAAAGAGTATGAATTCGGGCTGGACGCGTCTTTCGGATATGCCTATAACAGGTCGGAAGATGTATCACCGATGACCAGCGCGGTCTCATATTCTAATTTTAATAATTTTGCCACTATTGACGCTCAAGATCCGGGGTTAGCGACATCGAATTACGAAACTCCGCATCGGTTTACGCTAAATCTCAGATACGGCACTGAGTTTTTCGACGGTTATGAAACGACCTTTACTTTATTTGCTTCTCGCACTGAAGGCCGTCCGATTTCCTATGCGTTTAACAACTTATCAGTCGGGGCAACTGAATTCAGAAGCCGAAGACATCTGCTTTATGTGCCTTTAGAAGATGATCCGAATGTGATTTACGGTGATGACTTTGATTTAGACGCTTTCAACGCATTTGTTGAAGACAATAACCTAACACGCGGCCGAATCACTGAACGTAACTCACACAATGCCTCATGGAATGCACGGGTGGATTTACGTATCAATCAAGAGTTACCGGGTTTTTATGCTGAACATAAAACCAATGCTTATATGGTAATAAAAAACTTAGGTAACTTGTTGAATGATGACTGGGGTGTGAAAAGAGTAGGCAATTTTACGGCTCAGAATATCGTCGACGCCTCAATAACCAGTGATGCTAAGTACGAGTTTAATGAGTTTTTACCGGCTAATGCTGAGGAAACTACATTCCTGACGCAATCACTTTGGGAGATTCGCCTTGGTATTAATTATAAGTTCTGATCATTAGTAACCAAATAAAACAAGTTTACAGGTCTTGAGGATGCTCAAGGCCTTTTTTATTCCATATCAAATCGAACATTTGTTATAGTACGCCATTATTTATTCCAGTCGGGTAATCAAAATGAGAGCGATTAAAGAAAAGGCTAAACGTAACCGTCGTCAGCGGAAAAAGCTGTATCTAGACGAATTTACCGTGAACGGGCTTTACTTGCGGCTGACAGTTGATTCAGACGTTGAAGTTCAAGAAACTTTTGTTGATGAACTTACTGACTTTATTGACACAAATGAAATGTACGGCACCGGCACTTACGGTATCGGTGACAAAGCGGAGTTCTGGATATTTCATAATGAACGTTACACATCACCATCTGACGAGCAAGCGACTATGCTGAAGAGGTTTTTAGAGCGGCATGAAACCGTTAAAGCGGTAGAAAACTTCAAAAGCATCAATGTAAATTACCCTGAACTTTAAAAGTTAACAGTACCCAACGATAAGTTTTTTCGCTTTTCTGACACCCGCCTTAAGTGCTCCGCGGCGTTACTCTTCCTGAAAGACTGGCGGTATTAGCGGGCAAAAGCGCCTTGCGGAGCACTAAATCTGAACACCGAAATTCTGAAGAAACTTATCGTCAGGTACTTATTCGGCTCTTCGTCGTTTAGTGTGGATTTAATGGATTTATTTCTGAGATAATAAACCCAGTTTTGCAGTCAAGAGTTGGAAGTAAATACATGGATGGAAATCAAGTTTTGATGCTCGGTCTTGGTATAGAAGCGCCTTGGAAGTTGGTTAACCAACACCTGGATATATCAGCCTCACCTAATGAACTTGTTCTCGAAATTGAAGCTGAACGAGGAAGCTTGTATCCCTGCCCGACTTGCTCAAAAGCTTGTCCGGCACATGACTTTAAATCGCTGACCTGGCGTCATCTCAATTTCTTTCAGCATCACTGTTATATCAAAGCAAACGTCCCGAGAACTCGATGTGCTGAGCATGGCGTTAAGCGTGTCAATGTCCCTTGGGCGAGAGCGGGTAGTAAATTCACGTTATTGTTCGAACAATCTGTATTGGTACCGGCTCGTGAAATGCCGGTTAAGGCATGTGCTGAATATGTTGGAATTCGTGACAAACGTATTTGGCGCATCATCAAACACTACGTCAGCAAGGCATTAGCATTGATGGACTTGTCAGCACTTAAAGCTATTGGATTCGATGAAACGGCGGCTAAACGTGGCCACAACTATGTTACTGTTTTCATTGATATGGACAAGAAAGACAAGCCTGTTGTGTTCGCTACGCCCGGAAAAGGTAAGGAAACCGTTAAGCGATTTAAGTCCTTTCTGACAGAGCATCAAGGCAAAGCAGATAATGTACTTGAAGTCGTGTGTGATATGTCAAGAGCCTTTCTGTCAGCAACAGAGGAAGAGTTCCCGGATGCTAACGTAACGGTTGATTGGTTCCATGTTGTGCAACTGTTTACTAAAGCGGTTGATGAAGTACGTAAAACGGAGAGAAAAATCCAACCGCATCCAAAGAGCCTGCGCTGGGCAGTACTAAAAAATGCAGATGGCTCATTTACTGAGAAACAAAAAGAAGCACTTGCAGAGCTAGAATCCAGCGACCTGAATACAGCAACAGCTTGGCGGATTAAGGAACAACTTAGGTGGATACGTCAAGCTGAAACCGCTCATGCTGCACGCTGGAGGCTGACGTATTTCATTAATTTTGCAAAAGAGCAGTTGGGTGATATTGAGATGTTAGAACCCGTTCGAAAAGCACTTGCAACTGTGGAAAGGCATGCAGAGAGAATTTTACAGCGCTGGTCATCCACTTATACGAATGCTCGTATGGAAGGTTTAAATAGTCTATTTCAAGCGGCTAGAGCACGAGCCAGAGGGTATCGTAATACAGGAGGGCGTTCAAAATTCTGTGTCAGCCTAAATTCTAAATTTCTAATACGTTATCCAATCTGCCTTCAAAATGGATTGCAAATTGTGACAATGCTAGCCTCCAATTTTGGACTGGCATTGTCCACTTTTTAGAGGCATTCAATATGCCCGCATAAAGCAATTTTAGCAAGCTGTTTTCATTTGGAAATGCCCCTTTTGTTTTGGTGAGTTTCCTAAACTGGCGATGTACGGCTTCAATCGCATTGGTCGTGTAAATCACTCGACGTACATATTCTGGATATTTGAAGTAAACGGACAAGTTCTCCCACTTTCTGCGCCAAGAGTCGATAACGATTGGATACTGGCTACCCCATTTGTTTTCCAGCTCATCTAAAGCCGTTTCAGCAGCCGATTTACTTGTCGCTCTGTAAACCGGCTTTAAATCAGCCATAAACGCCTTTTGATGCTTAGATGCCACATACTTCATTGAGTTGCGTACCTGATGAATTACGCAAAGCTGAACTTCTGTCTCCGGGTAAATGCTGGCAATAGCTTCAGGAAAACCGTTTAACCCGTCAACACAAGCAATTAAGATATCCTTAACACCACGATTATGAAGATCGGTCAGTACCGAAAGCCAATAATTAGCACCTTCTGACTCTGAAAGATACAGGCCAAGTAACTCTTTCTTACCTTCGAGATTAACGCCTAGAATCGTGTAAATAGCCTTACTGACATAGCGACCATTGTCTTTGACTTTATAGTGAATCGCATCCAGCCAAATAATTGGATAGACCTCGTCTAAACTGCGTTGCTGCCATTCTTTGAGCTGAGGAATAAGCTGATCGGTCACAGCCGTCAAACTGGCTTCTGAAAGCTCTAAACCATACAAATCAGCCACATGAGATTTGATATCACGATAACTCATACCCATTGAAAACATTGACAAAATCTTACGATCAATTTCATCAGAGAGCTTAGTTTGATTTTTTTTGACAAGCTGAGGCTCAAAGTTGCCGGCTCTGTCTCTTGGCGTTTCTAACTCAAATTCGCCAACTGAAGATTTAACGGTTTTTTTACTAAAACCATTTCTTCGATTGGGCTCAAGATCTGAGTCTAAATGTTGATCAAGTTCTGCTTTAAGCGCTGCTTCTGTTAGTTGTTTGATTAAAGGGGTGAGAACACCATCCGCACCAGTTAAACCTTTACCTGATTGAAGTTGTTCTAAAGCTTTATTGAAATCGAAATTTTGAGTCATTATGTCATTCCTGTTTTTGACATTTTACCGAAATGACACAGATTTCTAAACACTACCTAATACAGGAACATTTATTACCATGATTTTTATGATTGCTAGCCCTGTATCAGATCTACTCAAATCCATATGAAACGACGAAGAGCCACTTATTCAGGCACTTACGTCAGGTACTTAGGCTCGAATATTGCGCTGTCTGCGCTTCGTCACTTTTGTTACCGCCGGTAACGCAAGACTCGCTACGCGTTGAAGCCGTTACTCTTTCTGAGGCAGAACTTCATCCGCACGATACACGCTGCTTTTCCCGACGCATCATCGCCTGTCCGGCTTACACGGCACGGCAATTTAGATTAACTTTATCTACAATTGAAATTTTTACCTTTACCGCACTTTCTAAATTCCATACAATCTCAGCGATTTGCTAATTACGGAGAAAAGAATGAGTCAAGCTCGTCATTGTAAGCTTTTGATCTTGGGCTCTGGCCCGGCGGGTTATACTGCGGCGGTATATGCCGCGAGGGCAAACTTAAACCCTGTTATGATTACGGGTATGCAGCAAGGTGGTCAGTTAACTACCACTACTGAAGTTGAAAACTGGCCGGGTGATGCTGAAGATCTTACCGGTCCGGCATTGATGGAACGCATGCAAAAACATGCTGAAAAATTCAATACCGAAATCATTTTTGACCATATTAATGAAACCAGCCTTACCGGGCGGCCTTTCCGCTTGAAAGGTGATTCAGCTGAATATACTTGTGACGCGTTGATTATTGCTACAGGTGCTTCAGCGAAATACTTAGGTCTTGAATCAGAACAAGCATTTATGGGTAAAGGTGTTTCGGCTTGCGCTACATGTGATGGTTTCTTTTATCGCAACCAGAAAGTAGCTGTTATCGGCGGCGGTAACACCGCTGTGGAAGAAGCGCTGTATCTGAGTAATATCGCTTCTGAAGTACACTTAGTTCACCGCCGTGATACTTTCCGCAGTGAGAAGATTTTAACGGATCGTCTGATGAAGAAGGTTGACTCAGGCAACATTACCCTTCACCTGAATCAAACCATGGATGAAGTTGTCGGCGATGCTACGGGCGTTACGGGACTGAAATTAAAAAGCACTGAAAACGGCGAGATTTCTGATTTAGAAGCGGCCGGTGTTTTCG
>CBDAVB010000008.1:0-168615 GCA_965200795.1 Parashewanella sp. | reverse complement strand
TAACTAAACCGTCAGGCTTTCTAAGAAGCAAAATCGCTTTAACTTGATCTTGCTCAGCAAATGCCATCAACCCTAAGCTGGCAACACCAATAACATCCTGAGAAGCTTGCTCTAACAAGTGCATTTTGTACTTATTATAGAACTTATCGGCCAGTTTCAGGCTCATTAACACCGCTTTGCTTTTAATATCCGCTAATTCAGTTTCAGATAAAATTTTTTCTTCTGCGGCGAATCTCAGCGCTTTAAGAAGAAAAGAACCCTGATTCGGGTCACGTAATACAATTTGCATTTATTGCCTCTTAATCAAGGAAACTGAACATGTCATCAACTTCAGAGTATTCGTCACGCTCTTCGTTCTTCTCTTTGGCTTGGGTTACAACCTCTGCGACAAATTTGTTGATCACTGATTGCCAGTCAGAAGATTCATTACGGAGTAAGTTTTTAATCGCCTTTTCTACTTCCGGAGATAACTCTTTGATTAAATAGAGTAAACTTTTCGGGTTGTCAATTTCTAAGCTTTGCGCCTCTTCGCTTTCCGTTCTGTCCGTGTAACCAACCGTCGTGCCATCGTCTTCATCATCAAAAACACCGGAAACATTAGCTGATAAATTTTCTTCTTGCGGAGCTAAGATCAGCTCGATAAACGGAATCGAAAGGTAAAATAACGCCGCGGGCTCTTCAGCCAGGCATTCCAGAATGGCCGTCTGCTTTTCTGCATTGGGCTGAACACGGATGAGATAGGTCAGGAAATCAAAAGTTTGCTGCGCCAGCTCATCAGCATTGGCTTTGATTTTCTCTTCCCAGTACAGAGGCTGCTTACAAACAATATCTCTGATCTGCGCTGGCGACATCAGCTCAGACATGATCGACGGGCAAGAAATATCATGCTCGCTGTTAATTTGAGTTAAAGTCACAATGTCGATGCTCTCGATAACTTCAACCAATTGCTCGTCGCTCATGGTATTTGCGACCAGTTCAAACTTCTTACTCGCTTGTTTAGGCTCAACATCCGCAAGTTGCTTAATTTCTTCAGCTGTCAGTTCAATGAGGCTGCTCATTAATATTCCTCGTTTGTTTCGTATCGGTCGTAATAATCTTCGCTGTCGTAGTCGTCAGATTCAATGCCGTCTGATGAACTGACCTCTTCCGTTCGGGCTGTTGCATCATCAATCATTAGCATAAATAATGCTGCGCAGCTCTGAATCAGTAATGTTTCTGATTGATCTTTAACGGCTTTTACTAATGGAATATCTTCATTATTAAATGCGATACTAACTTTAAATTCATCCCATCTTGGTAGTTCGTTATTTCGAATCCAAGTCTTCCACTTTTGATGTACCTGGTCAGGAAAGCGAACATTACCAAACAAAGCCACGGGCAAATATTCAGGCAGTGATGACAACATGCCTGGATCGGCCAGCAAAGCCTTTTTCATCTGAGTCGTGTATGCGCTTAATGCGTCAGGCGTATCAGGGTCTTGATAGGACTCGATGTTTTCCCACGCATCTTGTTTTAATTGCTTTACATAAGCTAAGTCTAATCGGTTACTCATTAATAAACCCGGAATGCTGAAATTTAAAAATAACTGTCCCAAAGCTCTCGCATTGCCTGGCTTGGATCTTTGACAATGACGTTATTGAAATCTCTGATGAATGCTTTTCTCGTTTTAGGGTCTGATAACACATCATAGGCGGTCTGAATGCGATGCAATAACGTCGCAGCCTGCTCTTTGTCTGAATCAGAAGCATTAATCAGCTTATCTGGGTGATATTTGTTGGAAAGGCGCTTATACGCCTTTTTAATTTCATCATCTTTAGCATTGGGTTTGATACCGAGAACGCTGAAATGGTTAATCATTAAATGACCTTAAGTTCAGTAGCTTAGAAACCGGAAGTTTGGAGAAAAGAAAAGCCCCAACTGAGAGATTATACCTCTGATATGTGAAGATGCAATTTAGCGATATAAATATAATTAAGAGTAAGTTTTCCGTTGGGATTAATGGTATATGAAAATTTGCTCATAATTGAGATGTAAACCAAGAATATTCGTATAGTCATACCGGCGTTTTTCAACACAGGCGTCACCTTTTGGTTAAACTGCCCGGATCTCAGAATTCAGCATCACCGCACCCGCAGGTGACAGTTTCTGATTATTCCGAACGGAATAAGCTTATCTTTCCGTTATTAAAGCCTCGCTGCCGGCAAACGGAGTAACGGCGGTTTTTTATGTCGGTAATTTCATCCGCGCTTAAGGATGCGGCCAACTCCTTTTTCCGGGATAAAAGTAGCAAAAAAGCCAAGTCTTAATGTCACCTCCGCTATTCAATCATTATTGAGACATGACATTTGGCTTCGCATTGTGAGCGTATGGCGGTACACTCTTCGGGTGAATAATAGTTGTCCCGCCTTTCGGTAAGTTAAATTGAAGCAATTTAAAGCGGTTAGCTGATTTTTTAGGAATTTTGTTTACGATTCGCTTCAAGGGAATGTTTGATTGATTTGGATATGTTTTCACTTATACTGCTCCCGGAATCCGCCGTTAAGGCCGCTAAAAATAAACTGTTTCTTTTAGGGTGTATTTTTAATAAATTCTTCAGAATTTCTAGCAAACTACAGCGGTCAGTGACATCGATATGAGCAATGTCTTTATCGTCTATTACAAATTTAATTTTTAACCAGCTTTCAGCAAGCCTGTCAATTTCGAGAAAGTCCTCTATCAAATCCCAGTTTTGCTCGACTGCTTTTTGGTACTCATCAGGTCTGTAATAGGCTTCAGGGTTTTTAGTCGCAGACTTAAGGTGTGAAGGGTTTCTTCTATTTTTATGGGAGTGAGGCTCGACTATTGATAGATCGTGATAGCGGTTTTTTACCGGAGAAGGTAAGCTCTTTTCCTCTTTTTTAAGATCAGAGTAGAGGGCTTTCAGCCTGCTGCGAATTAGTCCTCTGATACCAGCGGGCCGAATTTTTTCTAACTCTTTTAATTCCCCGGAACTTAATACTGAGTAAATATCCGCGACAAATATTTCGTCTTTAAAATGCAGCCATTTCAGGCAGCAATCCAGACACTCAATCGCTTTTGTATTCCTGTCAATATCCGCGCTGAGATTAAGAAGAAAGTAATAAACCGTGCTAATTAAAGAATTAATCGCGGCCGGTTCGATTTTTCCGAGTTCGATAAAGGTTTTTTTCTTTAGTGATAACGGAAAATACCCTTTTTTGAAAAGTTGCCCTAGGGTGCGCTCAAGTTTTTCCAGTTCTCGCTCTATTTCTCGTTTTTCCTGTTCAGAGGTGTCTCGTTTGAAATAATTGTCTAGCTGTCCCGGGAGGAGAATCTTAGCGTTATATCCGCATTTACAAGCACTCTTACATTCACAAACAGCCAATGTTCCGCAGCCTTGCAACCGTGTGCCTAAATGGGACAGAATCTTTTGCGTGCCGTCATCACTGCCGCCGGAGAAGTCATTTATTTTTGCTGTAATTTCTTCTTTTACGGCATTCCATCGCGCTCTATCCTCATTTGACGGCTTTATGACCTTATCAACGGAATCAAAAATTTCTTTTACGCCGCTACTGCCTGTACAGTTTACCCACAAGATCCCATTTACTGATTGTTGCAGAGTTAAAGGCGGGGTGAGATTTAGCCGCCCCGTTAAAACACGAATGACAATCTGGGTAAATTTCCTGCCGTCTTCAAATTCACTGGATATGACGCTATCCGGCAAATCAAATGGAAAACGCCCTTGTTTTAACACTTCATCAAAGATAAATCTGTATGAGGTGCCATTTGTCTTTAGTGCATCAAGTGCTGTTATCGTTTTTTTTACATCGTCAGCGTCATAATCCGTAAGGATTAATCCTGAAGATTCGGAGGTTTCAAACGGAGCCGGCGGAATTGAAACTAAAGTGACTTGATTGCTCATTAGCCTTTCTCCCATCTGATAAAACGTATAAAAGCAATAAAACTCCGTTACATATTAAAAATCGATAACAAAGAGCGAGCCCTTATTTTTTAATTTTTCTATTCGATAATCTTAACAACCACCGTCTGAAAGACAGTGGATTACTTTTTTCAGGTTTAAGCGGGCCGTCCGGCAAAAGGCCAGCGGATAACTAAATCGCGCCCGGATCAATTTCTTCTTTTCCAGCGTTTCTTAATCGCCCGATACCATAGAAATTTTATAATCGAATAACCCAGCACAGAAGAAATCACGCCGAGCACCGCGCACCCCAATAAAAATGGCGGACCAATTGTCGCAAGTGACTGTTCAAGCCATTTCCACGTTAATTCAAATGCCACATCTTGTGTCGGCTGATTGAGGATCTTAGTTCCAACCCAATAAGCGCCGTAAAATAAAAATGGCATGGTCATCGGGTTGGTTAACCAAACCAGCACGACAGACAACGGAAGGTTTACGTTAAATATAATTGCCGCGCCGGCGGCTAAAATCATCTGAAAAGGTACCGGCACCCAGGCGAAAAATAAACCGACGGCAAACGCGCCGGGAGCCGATTTGCGGTTTAAATGCCATAAATTGGGATTGTGGAGTAACTTTCCGAAGATTCTTAAATGCTTATGATTGCGAACGATATTCGGATCAGGCATGTATTTTTTGATAAATTTCTTTGGCATAGGTCGAATTGCTGTTTAAATATAACTATGAATCGTTTTATGTTCGGCTTTTGCGCCACATCATTATCAGCGATTTTCTGGCCATCACTGCTGCCGTTTGCTTATGTTGCTCCAGGAGTAGTATTGCTACTAACTGCACTCATTCGAAAAGCATGGGTGCTTTCTGGTGCGCTGTTATCCGTTTTGTGGATTTCAGGCTTTGCGCATTCACTGCTTAATTATCAAACTAATTCAACAGCAAATATTATAAATGTGCGTGCTGAGATCATAGCACTTGTCAGTCAGGAACGCGACTGGATATCCGCTGATATTCGCTTAGTTAAACCGGAATTAATGTATAAGCCTGATCAGTACATGAGAATTTACTGGCGAACGACATCACCTGTGTATCCGAATCAAGTTTATGATTTCAAATTAAAAGCCAAAAGTATTACTAATGTATTAAATCAAGGCGGGTTTAATCAGCAAAAACATTTTCTCAGTCGTCACGTTATTGGCAGGGCTAATGTCAAGCATGCGAGTTTAGTCTCTGCTGAGTTCAGTGTTCGCAATTCATTGAGGCGGAATTTCATTGAAAAAGCGCGGCGACTATCGAACGCTGATCTGTTGTCAGCTTTATTATTCGGCGATAAAACCCGGTTATCCGCTGAGCGATGGCAGCAACTCAGGCACAGCGGTACGGGGCATCTGATTTCAATTTCGGGTTTACACCTGTCCGTTGTCGGCGGCTGGACATTCCTGATTCTTTTTTACGGACTGTCCCGGTTCAGTCCTTGTTTCGGGTTACGAAACCTTTATATCTCAGTGGCCGTCAGTCTGATGACCGCCTTGGGTTATGCCTATTTGGCCGGCTTTTCGATACCGACTCAACGGGCGCTGATAATGCTGACGGCGGTTCTTGGGTTGAGTGTGTTTGAGCGTTACTCATCCCCGTGGGAGCGCCTGTTGTTAGCGCTGTTTCTGGTGTTATTTTTCGATCCTATGGCGATGCTGAGTGCCGGTTTGTGGCTGTCATTTATCGCCATCAGCGTGATTTTATTAAGCATCAGTTACTCCGTGAACGGTGAAATACATTTGCAGCAAATATCGTTAAAAGCAAAGGCCAGACAGCTGGCGTTAATTCAGTGCGGTATTTCCGTGATATTGGGCGTTGCCGGCTGCATTTTATTCGGCGGCGCAAGCTTACATTCCGTTTGGGTTAACCTGATTGTGGTGCCGATTTTTAGTGTGTTTGTTATCCCGTTAGCTTTGGTCGGATTCGTTATATGGTCAGTCGGATTATTATTTTCCGCTAATTGGCTGTTAGCGCTTGAGCTGGCGAATATCAGCTTAGATGTTTTTTCATGGTTTATTGCCTGGGTTGACGCTTTACCCTTAAGCTGGTTTATTCCGGCTGACCGGCATGTGATGCCGTTTATTCTATCGCTGGCCGGCGTCGGCATTTTCATTGTTCAGCGTTTTTCATATCGCAGATGGATAGCTTTATTATTTTTTGCCCCTGCGGGCCTACAGCTAGTCGCAAGTCTTACGGAAGATAAACATCGCTGGTATTTGCATATGTTAGATGTCGGCCAGGGGCTGGCAATGGTGATCGAGAACAACGGCCGCAGTATTATTTACGACACGGGCGCTCGGTTCGGTGATTTCAGCTACGCCAAGCGCAGCGTTATTCCTTTTCTTCAGGCTCGCGGAATAAATCAAATCGATAAGATTATCATCAGTCACGGTGATAATGATCACCGCGGCGGATTAAACGCGTTAACCCAATACGCGCCTGACGCCGAAGTGGTGTTTAATTCGAGTAAAATCAAAGCTACCGCGTGTTCGCCGAGACAAGAGCGCTGGCAAGGGATTAAATTAGACTACCTCTGGCCGGTTACACCCGTGGATTCAAATGACGGTTCATGTGTTATACGAATTGATGACGGTCAGCATACTGTTTTGTTAACCGGTGATATAGAAAGGTTCGCTGAAAACGAAATATTGAATATGAAAATCTCACTCCAAAGTGATGTGATGCTGGCACCCCATCACGGCAGTAAAACTTCGTCTTCCGCAGCTTTTATTTCAGCGGTCAGCCCTGAAATTGTGCTCGTTGCGGCGGGTTACCAAAACCATTGGGGATTTCCAAAAACAGAAATTGTAGAGCGTTATTTAATGGCTGCCGATAACATTTTAGTATCAGGCAACGAAGGACAGCTTACGTTGATTTTTGAGGAAAATAGAATCAGAGTACAAGGTTACCGGACAGATATTGCCCCATATTGGTATAACCAACTGTTTAAGTTCGCGGAATTTAGGTAGAATGCGATTTTTGTATTATATGCCAGCATAATAAATGACAATATCTACTGAACAATCGTCAGGCCCGGTATTTAAAAGGTTAATGGGCTATCTGCTGCCGATGAAAACAATGTTTATCATCGCGGTACTCGCGCTAGCCGCGTACGGCATAGTCGATGTCACTTTTATGTATTTCATCAAGCCCTTTATCGATGAGGGATTCTCCCGGCCTTCGGCGGTAGCGAACGTCGCCGGTGATATTTTGCCTGTCAGTCAAGGTTTTAACGGCGATAATGAAATGCTGATAAAAGCGCCTTTCTTTGTCGTCGGCATGTTCTTTATTCGGGGCCTGGCTAACTTTGTCTCAACCTATTGTATCTCTTACATGAGTTCACGGTTGATCATGACCCTGCGTCAGCAGGTGTTTGATCATTATCTGAGCTTACCTGTCAGTTACATTGACCGTGAAAACACGGGTAATTTAATTTCTCGTGTTACTTTCGATACCGAGCAGATCGCGCGAGCGTCTGGCAGCGCTTTGATATCTATGGTGCGTGATAGTGTGACGGTTATCGGTATGCTCGGCATGATGTTGCACCTGTCGTGGAAACTGTCGATTTGTATTTTAGTTATCGGCCCTTTGATCGGTCTTGTTGTTATCGTAGTCAGTCGTAGGTTTCGTAAAGTTTCTAAACAAATTCAAGCGGCGATGGGCGGGGTGACAGCAGCGACTGAGCAGATGCTGAAAGGGCATAAAAATGTGCTCGCTTTTGGTGGCCAGGAAACTGAAAAAGCACGCTTTGCCAGAGTGAATAACTCAAATAGACAGCAAAATATGAAACTGGCCGTAGCACAAGCGATAAGTCAGCCGGTGATTATGATTATCGGTTCTTTCGCGCTGGCTTTTGTTTTATACGCGGCAAGTTTTGACAGTTTAATGGAAGAACTAACCGCTGGTACCTTTACCGCCGTTATCGCGGCAATGTTAGCCATGCTTCAGCCTATTAAAAACTTATCCCGTGTTAACGCTGAATTTCAGCGCGGTCTGGCGGCATGTTCTACGGTTTTTGAATTGCTGGATAAAGCGCCGGAAGCCGATGAAGGTAAATTTGAAACTGAACGGGTCAAAGGGCGCTTAGCGTTTGAGAATGTGAGTTTCCGTTATCCGGAGCAAGAAGATTTAGCGCTTAAAGGCGTGAATTTTGATGTTCAGCCGGGTAAGTCTGTCGCGTTAGTCGGCCGTTCCGGCTCAGGTAAATCGACAATGGCAAATTTGATCACACGTTTTTACTCCGGATTGGAGCGCGGTGACATCAAGCTTGATGACGTAAGTGTAAATGATTACTCACTGGCTTCTCTGCGCGGCCAGATAGCCTTAGTTTCTCAGCAGGTGACTTTGTTCAACGACACCATCGCTAATAATATCGCTTATGCGTATCCGGGAGAAGTTACTCGTGAACAAATTGAAGAAGCGGCGCGTTTAGCTTATGCGATGGAGTTCATTCAAGAATTGCCTGACGGTTTAGATACCATGGTCGGTGAAAACGGAGTATTGCTTTCAGGCGGTCAGCGTCAGCGTATTGCGATTGCTCGTGCCATGCTTCGTAATGCTCCGGTACTAATTTTGGATGAAGCGACTTCAGCGTTAGATACAGAATCAGAAAAAGCGATCCAATTAGGTTTAGATAATTTACGTCATAACCGCACATCGGTTGTGATTGCGCACCGATTATCAACTGTTGAAAATGCTGACGAAATTTTAGTGATTGAGCGCGGTGAAGTGATCGAGCGTGGTGACCATAAATCATTAATTGAAAAAGACGGCCATTACGCCAGACTTTATTCGATGCAGTTCAGTGCATAGGACGACTGATGCAAGGGTTTATAAATAAAATCTGGTATCAAGGACATTGGTTACAGTGGCTACTCTGGCCGCTGTCATGGCTTTTCGGATTAATCACATTTACCCGCGCCGGCCTGTTCAGATTGGGGTTAAAAAAACAAACTCAACTTTCAGTGCCTGTGATTATCGTCGGTAATATTACCGCTGGCGGCAGCGGCAAAACGCCGATGGTGATTTACCTTATTGAGCTGTTACGTCAGCATGGTTATAAACCTGGTGTAATTAGCCGAGGGTACGGTGCCGATATTAAAGGCGTAATTTCAGTTAGTGATGAGCATTCAGCGGCAGACGTCGGTGACGAACCTGCGATGATTTTTCGGCGAACTCAAGCGCCGTTTGTTGTCGGTGTCAAACGAGTTCAAGCGGCGCGGCAATTATTGAGAGAACATGATGTTGACATTATTATCAGTGATGACGGTCTGCAGCATTATGCGCTGGGCCGGGATATTGAAATTGCCATTGTTGATGGTGACAGACGGCTTGGTAATAAAAAGTTAATACCAGCGGGGCCGCTCAGAGAGTCCGAAGGCCGTTTAAAGTCAGTCGACTTTACGGTTGTTAACGGCGGCAATGCGCAAGAGCCTGAATATCTGATGCAATTACAGCCAAGTGAGCCGTTGTCGTTAAAGACGTCAGCTGAGGTTCTTTCGCGGCAAGAAATCGCGGCATTTGCGGGAATCGGCAACCCTCAGCGTTTTTTTGATACCTTGAGTCAACTAGGTTATAAGCTCGGCAAAACAGTCGAATTTGAAGACCATCAAGAATATAATTTGGCGCAAATTTCAGACATTTCGGGTAATCTTCCTATTATCATGACTGAAAAAGATGCCGTAAAATGTAAAGCATTTGCGCGACCAGACTGGTGGTATCTGCCAGTGAACGCAAAGTTACCAAAAGAGTTTGAACAACAGTTAGTTAAGAAGCTGAAGCGACTTACAAAGTAACCATTAAGGAATTTAATATGGCTTTTGACAGCAAATTACTCGAAATCGTTGCTTGCCCGGTTTGCAAAGGTAAACTGGTCTTTGATAAGCAGACGCAAAAGCTAATCTGTAAAGCGGACAAGCTGGCTTATTCAATCACAGAAGGTATTCCTGTTCTGCTGGCTGAAAAAGCGGATAAATGGGAAGAGAAGAAATAATGAACTGTCCCAAAATAACTTCCCTGTTTTGCTGTCGTTTATTTTTGGCTTAGGCTTATACAAGGCGGAGAAAGCGTGGTGTAGTTATTGCCGGCATACAAAACTTTCGTAACTTCGTTTAGAATGACTAGTACTCCGTCCAGTTGCATTTGTTAACTTCAGCTCAAGGCAGAACGTCCGGTTCAAGGCGCAGTGGCGAAGATATACTGGAGTATTTCAAGTCACTGCAACGAAGAAACGGGCAAGTTATTTCGGAACAGAGTTCATGACTCCCTTTCTATTTTTGACATTCCTGAGAGCACCAGTCTTTACTGATCCTTTTTTATTCTAAGACTTTTATCATTCTCATAACCAGTTGTTTTATAAGGTTATAAATTTCATTTTGTTGACACATAAATGAAGTTTTGTTCATCTTGTTGATTACTTGAACTTTATTCTCATATTATTGAAGCTATACTTTTAATGATAAGACATAATCGATGCTTTTCATTCAATAGCATGAATTACTAACCCCTTAAATTAAGTAAAAATCTATGAGTAAAAAGTTGTTTCAGGACAAACTTTTCGAAGTGCTGAATTCTAATCAGGGAAAGCGTATTTCAGCCTTCGATTTTCAAGGTGAAAAATATTGGTTAAAGCAAGCTGAAAAACTTTTTGGTTTTATGTGGTTGCTGAAAGGAAACGCTAACCGATCTTTAAATCGAGAGATTAGTACGTTATGTAAAATGAACGATTGTCACGCCCCCGCTCCTAAGCTCGTTTGTTCTCAACGCTATGATTTAAAAACACGGCAGCAAGGTTATCTCGTCGTTGAGGATTCAGGGTTAACAGTCAAACAATGGCTGCAAGAGCAAAAGGTCGGATTAGAGCAGCTTAGAATAATCCTGAAAGATTCAAGTCTGGCATTGGCTGATTTACATAAAATGAATTTAGCGCATGGGCGACCAGCTTTGCGTGATATTTGCTGGTATAAGGGCTGCGTGACTTTTATCGATTTTGAATCTAAGTTAAGCAACTTAAGTTTAATTAAACATCAGGCCAAAGATTTGCTTGTTTATATTCATAGTTTGTTTGTTTATCTAGGACCTGATGAAAAGATGGTTCAGGAGTTAATTACTGAGTACAGAAGGGCTGGCGGGGATGCTATCTGGCAAGAGGCCAAACAGATGTTGTCGTTTTGGCAATGGCTTATTTATGTTTGTTTTCCTTTCAAACATATTGGAGGTAGAGATCTCAAACCAATATATTGGGTGTTAAAACACTTCCGCAAATCTCCTGAATAAAAATGAGCACGCAATTTATGCTCATCTTCATACAGGTAAATTTGTATTTAATAAATATTTGTTATCGGTTTTTTATCCAAGGCTTACATTTAATTTTATTTTTATATTTCGCAAAACTGCACTTTAATCCTTGTTTGTTTACGGCTGTTCCGGTGAATAAGACTTTAGCCTTGCTGGAGTCTTTCATAAAATCTTTATAAGAGAAAATTTTAATATTGTCATTTCCGGCTGTATTGTCATAATTTATATCAGCTACAACTTCTCCGTTTGGAGCAGGTGTCCCGGCCGTTTGATCACCGAATTGCACCCATAATCTTTTCCCGGAATTATTCTTAATTGGAATACACTTACCATGTACTGGGTAACCGTTAATGATGTAATCAACTGTATATTTTCTGCAATACTTAGCACCTTCGCCGGCAGCTGAATATTCTTTTAATGAGAAACTTGTAAGAGGATTATGAACAATTTCACTTATGTGATTATTAGAAGCGAAACTATTATATGAAAAACCGACAATTGTTATCGAGCAAACTGCCAGTGCTAAACGTAACTTGTTATTCATATTAATTACTCATATTGTGAATTTAAATTTTACAATAATGCAAAAATAATCAAAAGTGTTAGATCATGTTTGTATAAAATATACCCAGATGAAATATTGCTTGCGGAGTAAAAAATCAGTTCATTATTTTGAGTTAGGAAACTGTTCCGCATGTGGGCATGTGGAAAGAGGCTTTGTTGTGGACTTATTTTGTGTGTAACTCAATAAAAACCACAAAATGACTCCTTTCGCACATTATCTTTACAATAATCTCAACTTATCTATATGATTTTGAACGGATCTTTTTTGAACGCTGTCGATATAAAAGCGCTGTTGTTATAAAAGATCTGTACCCTTCATATTTTGTATTTTGTTCAAGCGTTATCATGAAAAGAGTCGTATTGCTTTCAGAAGATGAAGTACAAACACTGCGGGAAGCCGTCGCATCTTCATTCAATGCGAGAGTTGATGCGAGAGTTGCAGAAACAGGATTTGTATCATCTCATCGTGAGGCTTTAACTGTGAGGGATATCCTTTACTGTTTCAGTCCATAATTCGTCTGAGTAATTAAAGGCCACAAGGTACATTTTTTCGAAACTGAAATTTTGCGGAAAATGCTTCACTGAAAACTCTAGTATCTTACATTTAACAGGGTTAGTTCGAAATGTGGTTAGAACCTCCCCAAAAACCATAACAAGTATAGGTGCGGTCTGTTTCATTAACATATTGACAATATCACAATATCGTTTAAGTTCATTTCCTACGAATTCAACCAAGTATAAAACTTTTTGCTTGCTATGCCCTGAGAGTTCGCCGCCGTAACGTTTAAACATTTTTTCGGTCTTATCTTGAGATAAATATTTCACTTTTTCCGGCATCTTATTCAGGTTTTTTATGACGTTAAATCTTTTTGCAGAAACTAATTCGGCCACATTTAGCCCGTTTTTTTCCAGCAAACTGGAAAATAGGCCGCAAGGTGAATTCAACTCCACCAATTTATACTCGTTAAAACAGGCGATAATGCTTTTAGATTCTTCAAGAAATTGCTCGGTATGAAAGAAGGCCAGGAACAAAAAACCTTTAAGCAGATATATATAGTGGAAAAAAAGTATAAATGCCGCATGTCCGTTATAGTTAAGATGACTTTCACCTTTATCATCGATACAAATAACTTCTTCTACACCTAAAAGTTGTTTAAACTCAAATACTGATTTTGATTCCCTGACAGTGCCGGACTTTAAATAAGTCAAAACAGTATCAAAAAACTCATTAGTAGCCATTTTCTTACTTGCGTCTATCGAGCTTGCGGCAGTTATTTCCTCTTTCAAAGTGGCCAGATATGAAAGAATAAATAATATATGTTTGGCTCGTAACCCAGGATCTATCAGCTTAGCGTTTGAGTCTTCGAAAATTCTACGAAAAATTGTCAAATTAGCTGCGACCTTGTCACTATGATCATAATCTAAAAAGAAATCTCTCAGTTCCTTTTTAATTGACTCATTATTTTCCGGTTCTAAACCAAATTCAGCATCAATATAATTTTCAACTGTAGGGAGATATTTTTGAACTTGAAATAATATATTAGATAAATTAGTTTTATGCGGCGACACCTCAGTCTTAAAGTTTAAATCCCATTTTTCGAGAGTTGAAATACGATAATGTCTTACCGAATATAAATTCAGAAATTTAGATTCAGCCAGTTTGGAATTTTTAATATCATCCGTTGATGCATCATTCTTTGTTTTGATAAGATTAATGATAACCTTAACTTTACTTTGCTCAATAGCTGTAAGTGGTTTGAGACTCAAAAACGCGATAAATTTTTTATCGGATAATTTTATATTATACTGATATTCGCAGCAACCGTCCGGTTGACTTATTTGAAGATATTCCGGTTCTTTTTTCTCTTTGAAATAGAATGCATCAAGATCTTTCTTGATGCCGGTAGTGTCAGGATTCGAAACAGCCATATGAATCCACAACTGATGGAATATTTAACGAATGTAACCGTTAATCCATTGTCCGGCAATCTCCGGGGCGTTAAAAGTGTTATAACCATTGAGCATATCAACTTTGAAAAGGAAATATATAAAATTAGCAGGGTTAGCGCTAAGGTCTGAATGGTCATCACCTTGCCGCTCGTTACGTGAATTAAGCAGCCGTCGATAAGTTTTTTTGCCAAAACGTTTAGATACTTATGCTCAGGGAAGCCACTTCGTTTCTCGATGACTTTGCCTGATATGCAGTGTATAACACTCAAATTTACGGCGACCATATATCACGGACAAAAATCATACAGATTGCAATTACTGAATATCCTCGGGTAACGCATATTGGCTCAACTGATACCGGTGACAAATTTTACGGCGGTCAAATTCAGCTTCAGTGGTATAGACCGGATATTATTAAGTACCCAACGATAAGTTTTTTCACTTTTCTGACGCCCGTCTTAAGCACTCCACAGCGTTACTCTTACCTGAAAAACTGCCGGTATTACCGTGCGAGAGCGCCTTGTTGAGCACTTAATCTGAGCGCCAAAAATATCAAAAACTTATAGTCGGGTACTTATGGCCCTCCGGTTCACTGCCTTTACGGGACAGGGCCTGTCTCTTGATCAGATCTCAAAGCATTTCACCATCAGCTAGCATTTCTTTTGCTGTCCGATATCCTACAACATAAGATTGAAGGGTTCTCCAGCCTTCCCAGATTGTTTCCCAACCCGCAATACCCGTACGTTTGGTGTCTGTAAAACCGCCCAGTTTTGCGAGCGATTGATAAGCCCATTTCAAGCTTGGCACATCTTTGCCATTCCAGCCCCTTGGCTTTTTCACCTTCATCAATACCTTCCATTCATCTTCTTCGAATACGGTTTCGCAGCTTTGATTTTCCAGTTCATTAGCCGCTTCGACTAACCCTTTTTTACGTAAATAATACGGGATAGTTATTGCCTCCCTTAATTGCAGCAACCGAACACCGATAAAAGCGAGAATCGATAACGCTCTTTCTAAGTTTTTGGGGTCAGTCATCCTCTGACGCTCGGCACCGGCGCCTGTTTTCCACGCCTTATGAAAATCTTCAATCCGCCACCTTGCGGTATAAATATCAATAACACGCAAGGCCTGCGATAAGGTTCCTACAGGCTCTGTTGTCAGCAACACCCAACGCAACGGCTCTACCTCTTTTTTTGAGGTTTTCTCTTGAGCATAAACCACGTTAACCGGCTTCATCTCACCCTCAGACTTCAGGGTGACCGTCGCCACTTTTACCGTCAATTTGGCTTTTCTGGCTTTTCGATTAACGGGTTTCCCTTTACTGTCTTTCATTCCTTTTTGCGGGATATCTATCGTGTATGACCCCAGCTCTGGCTGGGTTTCAAGATATTCAAATAAGGGTAATTCAGACTCAAGGATCTTTCTGTTATGCTTCGCCCGCACGACAAAACGTTCATTATGGGCTTGCTTATCTTGCAGATAGCTTTGTATGTCCGCCTCTCTGTCACAGACCGAAATAACCCGGGACATAGTGTCACCTAAGCGTTGGCGGCAAAAGTGCGACGCATCCGCCCATTTTCCGCTTTCTTTTTCATCGGCGTCGGCGGGGTCGTCAGGACGGCACCACCAGTCCTGATGAATAAGCCCAATGGTTTTTGTGGTAAAGGCATCTAACAATAAGGTTGAGTGAATCCACCACCCGCGGGATTTATCTTTGACGCTGCCAAGTTTCCCTAGCTCTGATGCGACCTTATGTTTAAAGCCGGCTGAAGTCGTATCATCCATAGCCAGAATTTCTGTATATGACTTGGCTTGTTCGGCTGTGTAGTCAAAGCCTGAGCAGCGTATCACCTCCGGTGAAACTTTATCGTTACGGATTAACCGATAAGCCCCTTCTTGCTTAGCTTCATCTCCCTGACAGGATGAAGCGATAGACTTCCCACTGCAGCGAGCCATGTCAGCAGCGGTTTCCACTAGTCTTTCAGTTCGTCTGGAATCACCAAGCTTTGCATTTTGAAAGTGGTCTTGCGCCCATTGTTTATGATCAAAAATTGACATTATTCGCTACTCTTTGTGAAGGAATTTCTTGATCAGATCAACGGGTTTTAAAAAAGTTCAATTTAATTTAGATTTGTGTAGAAGAGTCAGGGACAGGGCGGGCCAACGGATCCCGATCACATTTCTGATGGTAATTCCCTGATCCGGGTGCTTCGCCTTATCAGAATTGTGAGACAGATCCGTTCATGCGTTTGCCCCGTTTAACGGGACAGATGACAATATAAACCGGCGTTAATATCTCAGATGCTTGGTTTATGGCTCATTGCATGCCTCCTCCCTCAGATTACGAACGGGTATTCGACCGGCTGAACAATTCTTGCGCTCAAGCATTAAAATTCTTAAATTTTCGCACTTCAAAGTTTGACGCTGATGTCGGTCTGGGGCGGGCGTATTACCGGTTAACACCTCAGGAACGACTGCAGCTTAAAAAGTTCTTCAGCGACCCTCGGCAATCCCCCGCGTCTGAATGTCAGTCAGTTTATAAACCGCCCGGCTCAGCTTATCAGCGCCGTTTCCCGCCTGAAAAATACCTACGAGGCAAAAGTGCGGTAAAGGAAAGACCGGTAACCGGACAAACGCAAGAGATTATTAACAGCGGACTCACAGACGACCGGAAAGGAAGAAGCCTGAATCATCTGATATCGAAGTGTGTCAATCCCTTACAGCTAATCGAAATCGCCGCTGTGATGCGAAATCATCAGCAGGCTCACGCAACGCGCTGGGACATAAGACTGATTAATAAGCTGTTATATAAAAGCATTGACTTCAGATATTACAGCCCTGATGTCCCTGACCGCTTATTCAGGCTCATAACGGGTTTACATTCAGACTATCAGCCCAAAACCTGCACACTACTGCTTAAACTCTGTACCCTTGGTTTAAATTTAGTGAACGCCAACGCGTTGCTGTTCGGCGGGGACGGGTCCTCCGGTTTAATTAATACATGGGGCGTTAAACTTAATGTTTACATGTGTAACGCTTTTATCACCGTGTGCGGCAAAACCGGAAACATCGACAGAGCCTGGGCGCTGGTGAGCGGCAAAGGCGCCGTCATGACGCCGGAGCACGATCTGCCGCCTGACGCCATCACCTGCGTTAATCTGCTCACGGCCTGCGCCGAAGCGGGAGATTTTGACAAGGCGGTATTACTGCTCTTCAGCGATGAGACCGCCCCCGCTTTAATTCAGCGATGGGGCGTTAAACTTAATGTTTTCATGTGCAACGCTTTTATCACCGTGTGCGGCAAAACCGGAAACCTTGACAAGGCCTGGGCGCTGGTGAGCGACAACAACGCCGTCATGACGAAAAAGAATGGCCTGGCGCCTGACGCCATCACCTGCCTTAATCTGCTCACGGCCTGCGCGGAAGCCGGAGATTTTGACAAGGCGGTATTACTGCTCTTCGGCAATGAGAGCATGCCCGCTTTAATTCAGCGATGGGGTATTAGACTTAATGTTTTCATGTGCAGTGCTTTTATCACCGTGTGCGGCAAAACCGGAAACCTTGACAAGGCCTGGGCGCTGGTGAGCGACAACAACGCCGTCATGACGAAAAAGAATGGCCCGGCGCCTGACGCCATCACCTGCCTTAATCTGCTCACGGCCTGTGCGGAAGCCGGAGATTTTGACAAGGCGGTGTTACTGCTCTTCGGCAATGAGAGCATGCCCGCTTTAATTCAGCGATGGGGTATTAGACTTAATGTTTTCATGTGCAGTGCTTTTATCACCGTGTGCGGCAAAACCGGAAACATTGACAGAGCCTGGGCGCTGGTGAGCGGCAAAGGCGCCGTCATGACGCCGGAGCACGGACTATCACTGAATTCAATCACCTGCGTCAATCTGCTCACGGCCTGTGCGGAGGCGGGAGATTTTAACAAGGCCGTGTTACTGCTCTTCGGCAATGAGGGCGTGCCCGGTTTAATTCAGCAACGGGGCGTTAAACTTGACGTTCCCGTGTGCAACGCTTTTATCACTGTGTGCGCCAAAACCGGAAACATCGATAAAGCCTGGGCACTGGTGAGCGGCAAAGGCGCCGTCATGACGCCGGAGCTCGGACTACCACCAAATTCAATCACCTGCCTTAATCTGCTCACGGCCTGTGCGGAGGCGGGCGATTTTGACAAGGCCGTGTTACTGCTCTTCGGCAATAAGCGCGCCCCCGCTTTAATTGAGCAACGGGGCGTTAAACTTGACGTTCCCATGTGCAATGCTTTTATCACAGTATGCGGCAAAACCGGAAACATTGACAAAGCCTGGGAGCTGGTGAGCGGCAACAACGCCGTCATGACGCCGGAGCTCGGACTACCATCGAATTCAATCACCTGCCTTAATCTGCTCACGGCCTGCGCGGAGGCGGGCGATTTTGACAAGGCGGTGTTACTGCTCTTCGGCAATAAGCGCGCCCCCGCTTTAATTCATCGATGGGGCGTCAAACTTAATGTTTTCATGTGCAACGCTTTTATCACCGTATGCGGCAAAACCGAGAATATTGACAAGGCCTGGGCACTGGTGAGCGGCCAAAACACCGTCATGACAGCGGAGCACAATCTTCCGCCTGACGCCATCACCTGCGTTAATCTGCTCACGGCCTGCGCGGAGGCGGGCGATTTTGACAAGGCCGTGTTACTGCTCTTCGGCAATGAGTGCGCCCCCGCTTTAATTCAGCGGCGGGGCGTTAAACTTGACGTTTCCATGTGCAACGCTTTTATCACCGTATGCGGCAAAACCGGAAATATCAGTGCGGCTAAGGCAGATTTAATAAAAATTATGAACGAATCCGGGGTGAGTGTTACCGCTCACATAAAAGCCCTGCTCGCAAGTTTAGAGAGTGAGAAATTTCAGGAAACGGTTGAGAGCGGGATACGTTCGAATTTATATCATCACAATCTGGGGATAACCCAAAACAGCCTGGACTTACATATCGATAAAATTTTCAAAACAAGTTCTGGTGATACAGATAACAAAACAGGTGTTCCGCTGGAGTTCGCTAAACTGCTGTTTTGCTACCTTAAAGAAATCAGAGGGCGACACATTACCTCAATCATAACCGGTTATCATGGTAAGCATACGCTAAAAGACGGGATGATTACGTTCATCAGAGATAAGTATAATCTGACGTTTACCGCCAATAAATTTAACCGGGGCGAGCTGCTCCTGGCCGAACCGCCCTAAGCCCTGACAAGAAACCGGGCAAACATCCCATGGCGTTATTTACTTACTATTGTGATTGTCAGTAACTCATAACGACTCCAGCAAACCATGCTCAACATACTGATATAATTGATATTTAATTCGTATGTGATTTTTGTTGAATCAATCTTATTTTCAGTGTTAGTTTAAAAACCCGTGCTACATTTTTTAATCTCCTCAATATATGATGGACCCCATAAACTGGACAGGTAGCTAAGTTAAGTTTTCTGGCTGTAAGATAACCCTTTAGGAGGGAATCATGGCAGCAAAAAGAAAACGACATAAGCCCGAATTTAAGGCTCAAGTAGCACTGGAGGCCTACAAGGGGGACAAGACCATAAACCAGCTGGCAAGCGAACATGAAGTTGCAGCCGTTCAGGTTAGCCAGTGGAAGCGACAGCTACTCCAAGGGGTTCCAGAGGTCTTCGGCAGGATACGACCAGAGGTAGATCCAGATGCGCTCACAGCACCACTGTATCAGGAGATCGGACGGCTTAAAATGGAGCTGGACTGGTTGAAAAAAAAATCTGGCAATGTCCATTGATGACAAACGGGGATGCATAGATCCGGGTCACTCGAAGATCAGTATTCAGCGTCAATGTGAGCTGATCGGGTTAAACAGGTCAAGCTGGTATTACCAAGTTTCTCCAGCTCTGGAAAGTCCTGAAAACCTGGATCTGATGAGGCTCATCGATGAGCAGTATACACGTACACCGTTTTACGGCAGTCGTAAGATAACTGCATGGCTGAATGAACAGGGTTTTCCGGTCAACAGGAAGCGTATACAGCGACTTATGAGACTGATGGGCATACAGGCTGTCGGACCAAAGCCAGGCACGAGCCTGAGAAACAAGGAGCATAAGGTCTACCCATATTTGTTGAACGGCGTTAATATCGTGAGACCTAATCAGGTGTGGAGTACTGATATTACTTACTGTCCGATGCCTCATGGGTTTATGTATCTGGTTGCCATCATTGACTGGTACAGTCGTTACGTAGTCAGCTGGGAGCTATCGAACACACTGGATGCTGATTTCTGTATTCATGCGCTAGATCGTGCTTTGGAACGAGGTGAGCCTGATATATTCAACACTGACCAAGGTTGCCAGTTTACCAGCAATGATTTTCTGGCACCTCTTCAGGAAAGGGAAATACGCATTAGCATGGACGGAAAAGGGCGAGCGCTGGATAACATTTTTGTCGAGAGACTGTGGCGCTCCGTCAAGCATGAATGGCTGTATACGCATGAATTTCAAACTGTTCCGGAGCTTTATACAGGACTGGATGAGTACTTTGAGTTTTACAACACTGAGCGATTACACCAGTCGTTGAGTTATAAAACTCCTCAGGCAATTCACTTTGCATGAGGGCTTTAAACCACTGCCAGGACTTAACTTAAATTTGTTGATTTACTGTCTTGACAGTGGGGTCCACTATAATAGGCGCTACAAAAATGACAAGCGTAAAAATGTAACTCACAGATTCGTTACTGAAACAATGGCCAGGGCGATAAGCCGCAATACTGAGAATTTCGGTATTGAGGCTTTCACTCCTCACGATTTAAGAAGAAGTGCCGCCGCTTTACTCGGCAAGCTGAGTGTTGAACCGATTGTCATCGAAAATTTTTAAACCATCAGCTGATTAGCGTCATGGCCATTTATAACCGATATAAATACATCAAAAAGAAAAAGCTCAGGTTTGCCAGTTCATTTTAAGGTGACCTTACTCCAGCATGGCGTAAGCCCTTTTTAAAGCAAAATGATCTTGAGATGAACTTGTAATGAAAACTTGTTTAAAAATACCAACAAGCTCAATCCGGAATGTAAGATGTAATTATGATTAATACTTGCATCAAATATTATGGAAAAACTCAATAGTAAAATAATGGTAAACTCAGCTGCGCAGGGTCAAGTTGGCTCAAAGCCTGAAGATATTGAACTTACAACGTTTTGCCATCAACATAATTCGGCTTCTGAAAGTCAGTTTAATGTAACCTCGCCTGATGGACATTCTGAATTAAACCAAGCGTTTTCTGATTTTAGCAGCCGATCACCGGTTCAGACAATCAATAAGCACACGCCCGGCACATCAGAGCCTGAACCTTACGCAGCCGGCATGCCGGTTGATGACAATGATGAAAAGCGAAAGTATGAGGCCAGGCTTTCTCTGCAAAAAACAGTATCGCATAATTTACAAACTGATGCCGGTTTTCCCGCACAAGAACTCGAGGATAGTGCGCTCCCCGAAATTATCAAAGAGATTTTAAAGCATAATGATGATGAAATACGAGAAAAGCTTAATGACGGTAACAACATTACTAAGCTGAACAATTGGTTTATTAAAAATAAAGACCGACAGATAAGTTTTAACGTTTTAGAAAGGCTCATAAACATTGGATCTCCTCAAGTCATTCATTCATATGACTATACTGAGGACGATTCAGACGACACGTTGCTAAGTTCGTTTGTCAGGACAGATTGGTTTGACGGCATTGAGTACGTCTTTAGGCACATAAAAAGCAAAGACTTTGTGAATGCGGCAAATGGCGGGTTAAAACATCCGTTGCTGTTAATGCTGGAAAGATCGCATGAAAGTGATTTTGATTTAACATTGACCGGTAAGATGTTAAAGGTAATGAGAAAATTGCTCCAGTTAGGCGCTGATCCGGATGGATGTTCCGCCTCTCATTTAAAAAAAGTCAAAGGCCAATCAAAGAGAGCTCCGTCTTATATATTAACGACTAGGTTACCCGCCTTTCAAATATGCTGCGGATTGAGAAAAACGTTAGATGAAATCAGTAATGAAAGAGAAAAGTTAAACCCACGGTTGTCAAGCGATAATCAAGCCCAAAGCAGCGACAATACTTCAACAACTTTGGATACAAACTACCTTTTATACTCATTTCTGATCTCTCAATTAAAAATGCTTTTGAACTTCAAAGCGTCGGTCAACGTTAATCAAGAGAAATATATCAGTTTTTCTATTATCGACGGATTCGTAAACAATCTGTGTTCTTCGTATAATCATACACTTAAAAACAATAGTGCATCTTTATTGTCAGCATATGCTTTTGAAAAATTCAAAGAAGTTTATGAATTATTAAAATCTGAATGTCCAGATCATACATCCGAACATCTCGACGCTAGAGTAAAGGATCTGGAAGACAATCGAAAAACTTACAGAGAAAATCTCCGAGATAAGCCTGAGGATCCACAATTCATATCCCCGTCATCTGCACAAAATTCATCTCAATATAAACCCCTCCAACCAGTAGAACCTATTGAAAATAAAGATGATAACACAGAAGTTAACACTGATGAATGGGAGATAATTGACGGTAATGATTCCGTTGAGATAGTAAATCCGGATAATACAATTTATTTAACTAATTCAGATTTACTTAAAATAAAAAGTTCATCAACACACAGCGAGGCTTCATTACCTTCATTAGCTTCAATAGTCTTACCTGAGCAAATAGCAATCCTTAAACAAGGCAGCGATGAAACTATTCGTACTTGTTTAAAAGATTCTGCCAATACCGGCATACTTTGTGACTGGTTAGGTCAAAACCATTCTGTACAAACCAAAATTGCGGTTTTAAAACGCTTAGTTACCATTCAACCACAAATCATCAATTCTAAAGAATTTACCGGTGAAAATTCTGCTTCTATTTTAAGTTCATTGTTTAATTGTCATTTTTATCAAGGTATTTGGTTTGTTTTACAAAATAGCAAAGTCAGTGAATTTGTTAATATCGCTTCAGATTGTCACTTACTTGTCAAATTGTTTCATTCTGATGTTTTTGAATATACCGAAACGCATCAATGGACATTAATTTTTAAAGTTATTGAACTTTTACTGGTGAATGGCGCTGATCCAGATGGCTTTAAAGTTGAGCAATTGCGCAGTTATAAAAATAAGCCAAACCGAACACAAGATAGATACAAGTTTCCTGTCATTCATTGTCTCGCCAAGATCGCATATAAATTTGAGTCATGCGCTTTCGCATCGTTAGAAAGAGGACAAGCGTCGGCGTCAAGCCTCAAAAATGACAGCGTGAGAAAATCGACAAAAAAAGTTAAGCAAAAGCTGTTTTATATTTCTCAGCTGCATGAGGCGCTTAAGTTACTATTACATTATGACGCCTGTGTTACTGATGATCAAAGAGAAGGAGTCAGAGTATCAGCAATTGATAATTGGTGTAAGGATTTATGTAACAAAAATGCTGACCTGACTCCTGACAAATTAAGTAAGACGTTATTTACAGAATTTTTATCAATTTATAATACATTAAGAGAAAAAATACCTTCTACAGAAAAGACTCCTTTGGATAAGAAAATGCAACAACTCTCGTCACAAGAACGGCCTGAAGATTATTTAGCCGTGAAGCAAGAGCTGGAATCAACGGATTTAAACTCTATAACTAGTCGGTCATGAAAAACATCTAACATTCTGATCGCTAATAAAATATAGCTATTTGATACATTCAATTTCGACCAGAAATGATATAGTGAACCTACGGTTTCTGGTCGTTTTGGGTGCTAAAAATGCTCAAAGAAAGCCCGTCAAATTTACCTCATGCCAGTCTGTTTAATATCACAGACCAACTTCTGCAAACTCACCCTTTACTCATTTTAGCTAATGCCTTTGATTGGCGAGCGTTGGAAGAAGAGTTCAAGCCGTTATACAAAAAATTAGGCCGTAAAGCGAAGCCAATTCGGTTGATGTGCGGTTTGCTAATACTCAAGCAACTTTACAAACTCAGCGATGAAGCCTTGGTCGATGAGTGGCTGATGAACGTGTATTTTCAAGTGTTTTGTGGTGAGACAGAGTTTCAAACAGCACGCCCTTGTGATGCCAGTGAACTCAGTGTTTTTCGTAAGCGCATCGGTGAAAAAGGCTGTGAAAAAATCTTTGCATTATCTGTGGCTTTACACGGTGACAAAGCTGAAGATGACACCGTGTACGTTGATACAACCGTCCAAGAAAAAGCCATTACTTATCCGACAGATAGCAAGCTTGCCATCAAGGTGGTTAACCGACTCAATAAACTAGCCAAAGTATTTGGGATCAAGCAAAGACGTACTTATGTCAAAGAAGTCAAACAGCTACGCATTGACTGTCGAAGCTTTAGACATGCCAAAAATCGAAGCAAAGCCAGAAGAGCGTTAAAAAGGTTACGTGTTATCGCAGGTAAGCTTTTAAGGGAGCTACAACGCAAACTTCCACAAGATGTCCTTGATTTACAAAAAGAGAATTTTTCCAATTATGAAAAAGTCATTACACAGCAACGTAAAGACAAGAACAAGATTTACAGCCTTCATGAACCCGATGTTTACTGCGTAGGGAAAGGCAAAGACCATAAGCCATACGAGTATGGTAAAAAGGCTTCTGTCGTGCTCACAGAGCAGAGTCAATTAATCATTGGTGTAACCAGTCATGACAAACATGAACACGACTCAAAATTGCTTAGACCTGCACTTGACCATGCCCATAAACACCGAAAGAGTAAAATCACTACAGCCGTTGTAGATAAAGGCTATAAAGGGTGTATGCAGTATGTTGACCAAGAAGTTGTTATCCCTAGCCGGCCATTAAAACGGGACTCGCAAGCAAAGAGAAAACGCAAAAGTGAACTCTGTAAAAAACGGGCAACAATTGAACCAGTAATCGGGCATTTGAAGAGTGATTTTAGGCTGTGTAAGAACTGGTTAAAGGGCAGTGTTGGCGACTCAATAAACCTTCTAATGGCTGCGTGTGCCTGGAACCTGAGAAAGTGGTTAGCCATTTTCTTTTTGCTCGAAAAAGATGGTGAGTTTTGGCTATTTTGTAGTGAAATTGATGCGAAATATAAGAAATGTTGCTTTTGGGTACGGCTCTGAATTTTGCGTAAATCAGATGCCGTACATTTTAAATCTTGAAGTTATGTTTTTCATGACCGACTAAGTAGTCGGTCATGAAAAACATCTAACATTCTGATCGCTAATAAAATATAGCTATTTGATACATTCAATTTCGACCAGAAATGATATAGTTAACCTATGGTTTCTGGTCGTTTTGGGTGCTAAAAATGCTCAAAGAAAGCCCGTCAAATTTACCTCATGCCAGTCTGTTTAATATCACAGACCAACTTCTGCAAACTCACCCTTTACTCATTTTAGCTAATGCCTTTGATTGGCGAGCGTTGGAAGAAGAGTTCAAGCCGTTATACAAAAAATTAGGCCGTAAAGCGAAGCCAATTCGGTTGATGTGCGGTTTGCTAATACTCAAACAACTTTACAAACTCAGCGATGAAGCCTTGGTCGATGAGTGGCTGATGAACGTGTATTTTCAAGTGTTTTGTGGTGAGACAGAGTTTCAAACAGCACGCCCTTGTGATGCCAGTGAACTCAGTGTTTTTCGTAAGCGCATCGGTGAAAAAGGCTGTGAAAAAATCTTTGCATTATCTGTGGCTTTACACGGTGACAAAGCTGAAGATGACACCGTGTACGTTGATACAACCGTCCAAGAAAAAGCCATTACTTATCCGACAGATAGCAAGCTTGCCATCAAGGTGGTTAACCGACTCAATAAACTAGCCAAAGTATTTGGGATCAAGCAAAGACGTACTTATGTCAAAGAAGTCAAACAGCTACGCATTGACTGTCGAAGCTTTAGACATGCCAAAAATCGAAGCAAAGCCAGAAGAGCGTTAAAAAGGTTACGTGTTATCGCAGGTAAGCTTTTAAGGGAGCTACAACGCAAACTTCCACAAGATGTCCTTGATTTACAAAAAGAGAATTTTTCCAATTATGAAAAAGCTATTACACAGCAACGTAAAGACAAGAACAAGATTTACAGCCTTCATGAACCCGATGTTTACTGCGTAGGGAAAGGCAAAGACCATAAGCCATACGAGTATGGTAAAAAGGCTTCTGTCGTGCTCACAGAGCAGAGTCAATTAATCATTGGTGTAACCAGTCATGACGAGCATGAACACGACTCAAAATTGCTTAGACCTGCACTTGACCATGCCCATAAACACCGAAAGAGTAAAATCACTACAGCCGTTGTAGATAAAGGCTATAAAGGGTGTATGCAGTATGTTGACCAAGAAGTTGTTATCCCTAGTCGGCCATTAAAACGGGACTCGCAAGCAAAGAGAAAACGCAAAAGTGAACTCTGTAAAAAACGGGCAACAATTGAACCAGTAATCGGGCATTTGAAGAGTGATTTTAGGCTGTGTAAGAACTGGTTAAAGGGCAGTGTTGGCGACTCAATAAACCTTCTGATGGCTGCGTGTGCCTGGAACCTGAGAAAGTGGTTAGCCATTTTCTTTTTGCTCGAAAAAGATGGTGAGTTTTGGCTATTTTGTAGTGAAATTGATGCGAAATATAAGAAATGTTGCTTTTGGGTACGGCTCTGAATTTTGCGTAAATCAGATGCCGTACATTTTAAATCTTGAAGTTATGTTTTTCATGACCGACTAAGTAGCTGACGATCAGTTTCTTCGGAATTTTGGCGCTCAGATCCGGTGCAATACAAGGCGCAACGCAGGGAGCATAGCCGTAGGGAACTGTCCCAAAATAACTTCCCTGTTTTGCTGTCGTTTATTTTTGGCTTATACAAGGCACAGAAAGCGAGGTGTAGTCATTACCGACATACAAAACTGTCGTTACTTCGTTTCTACATAAGCTTTCGACAACGCCGTAGAAGCCAAAAATAAACACAGCCCAAAGGGTTACGCTTAAAATTGCCACTCTCTGCGTTACTCATCATTCATTTAGAATGACTAAACTTCATTCTTCGTGCCTTGATATTGGCAATTTTAAGCAGTAACAAATCGGGAAGTTATTTCGGGACAGTTCCTAGCTAGGTAACCGAAGTTGCAACGCCGTAGTGCGGTAAAGATGGGCATCGAAAAATGTTAGAAAACTTATGGTCGGTGACTTAGTATCATCCTTTCCGCTAAGTCCCTTATTTCTTCTTCGGCACTTTTGCTTTAGATTCTATACTCCATTCACCGTCAATATATTTAGCGACAAAACCTGAAGGCTTACCTTCTTTGTCACCGACAACATATTGTTCTTTGGTTTTACGGCTGAATTTAACAACCGTTTTATTGCCCTGATCGTCTTCAGTCGGAGCGTCGGCTAAATAACCGTATTTATCCCAGAGTAAATTTTTGTATTTTACCAGCTCTTCAACTAAAGGAGCGCGGGTTTCACGTGAGCGCGGGAACGTGCTCGCCGCAAGAAAAATACCAGCGGCGCCGTCACGTAATACGAAATGCGCGTCAGATTTAGTACATTTCAACTCTGGTAACGGAATCGGATCTTCTTTCGGTGGTGCGACCTCACCGTTTTTAAGTAACTTACGAGTATTTTTACAGGCTTCGTTAGTACAACCGAAGTATTTGCCGAAACGACCGTTTTTAAGCTCCATATCAGATCCGCAACGATCGCACTCAATTATCGGACCATCGTATCCTTTCAGCTTAAAATGACCATGCTCAACTTCATAACCTTCACAAGTAGGATTTTGTCCGCAGACATGAAGTTTTCGAGTTTCATCGATTAAATAGCTATCCATTGCCGTACCGCACAGCGGGCAACGTTTCATCGCACGCAACGCATCGGTTTCGAATGTTTCGTCATCACTGACGGCTTCATCACCGGGAGTTAAGTTCATCGTTGTTTTACAACGTTCCTTCGGCGGCAATGAATAACCTGAGCAACCCAAGAATACACCTGTTGAACCTGTCCGTATTCCCATGTGCCTGCTGCAGGTCGGACAATCAATATCCGTTTCCACCACATGATTCGGCTTCATGCCTCCGTCTTCGGGTTGTTTTTCGGCCTGCTCGATTTTTCCGGTAAAGCCTTTGTAGAAGCCGTTTAACACCTTTTTCCAATCTAACTGACCTTGAGCAACATCATCCAGTGTTTGCTCCATATCAGCGGTAAAGTCATAACTCATTAGATCCGGGAAACTGTTAATCAAACGCTCACTGACGATTTCACCCATTTTCTCGGCATAGAAACGACGATTCTCAACTTTCACATAACCGCGATCCTGAATAGTCGAAATAATGGTGGCGTATGTTGAAGGCCGGCCGATACCTCTTTTCTCAAGTTCTTTCACCAAAGACGCCTCACTGTAACGTGCGGGCGGCTTAGTGAAGTGCTGATTCGGCTCAAGACCGCTCAGATTCAGAGCCTCACCAACCGATAGCATCGGTAAATCACTTTCTTCGTCATTCTTTTTCCTGAGCGCCGGTTGTACTTTTGTCCAGCCGTCAAATTTTAACGTACGACCCGATGCTGTTAATAAATAATCACCGGCTTCAACTTTAAGTTTTGTCGCGTCGTATTGAGCGGCTGTCATCTGACAAGCGACAAACTGACGCCAGATCAGCTCATATAAACGCTGCGCTTCACGCTCCATATCATTCAGAAACGCCGCTTCGACTTTTACATTTGATGGTCGAATCGCTTCGTGCGCCTCTTGAGCGCCTTGCTTACTGCCGTAACGAATTGGATTTTCCGGCAAGTAAGCGCTGCCGTATTCAGAGCCTATCATCTCACGAACGTTATCTAATGCTTCTTTACTTAGGTTGGTTGAATCGGTGCGCATATAGGTAATGTGACCCGCTTCGTACAAACGTTGCGCCAGCATCATGGTTTTCTTAACGCCGAAACCTAAGCGTGTACTTGCCGCCTGCTGCAGTGTCGATGTGATATAAGGTGCGGAAGGCTTGCTGCTGGTACCGCGAACGTCACGGGCAACAACGTTAAAACCCGCTGACTTTAAGGCATTAACGGCAACATTCGCTTCAGCTTCATTTTTCGGTTTAAACGCGTCGTTTTTAAACTTAACGACTTCAAGCTTCAGCTTATCGCCGGCTTGAGTGTTAAGCTCGGCAAATACATCCCAGTATTCTTCAGGAACGAAAGCTTTAATCTCGCCTTCACGCTCAACCACCAGACGAACGGCAACAGACTGAACCCGCCCGGCAGATAAACCGCGCGCGACTTTTTTCCAAAGTAGCGGCGATACCATAAAACCAACAACACGATCTAAGAAACGACGTGCCTGTTGAGCATTGACCATATTGGTGTCTAGCTCAGATGGCTTGCTGAACGCGTCTTGAATGGCGGATTTGGTGATTTCGTTAAACACGACTCGCTGATAGCGAGATTCGTCACCGCCAATCACCTGCTGCAGGTGCCAGGCAATCGCTTCTCCTTCTCTATCCAAATCGGTTGCGAGATAAACGCAATCAGCGTTGGCCGCTAGCTTTTGGAGTTCATGAACGACCTTTTCCTTGCCCTGTAAAATCTGGTAGTTGGCTTTCCAACCGTTTTCAGGGTCAACACCCATTCGCGCGACTAAGGCTTTCTTTTCTTTTTGTTTCTTATACCTAGCCTTTTCTTCAGCTGACATTTTGCGAACTTCAGCAGCGGTTTTTGTTGCTTTGTCCGAAGTTTTAGATGATGAAGAAGTCGGTAGATCACGAATGTGTCCTACACTGGACTTAACAATAAAGTCTTTTCCAAGATACTTATTAATTGTCTTGGCCTTAGCCGGAGATTCGACAATAACTAGCGATTTTCCCATAGTTTGATTTACGCCAAAATGCAGGTGAAGATAAAATTGGCCTCATATATAGAGTGTTGTGCCGATAGTTTCAAGTCTCAACCCCCTTTATTTGTGCCGCCGATTCACTTTTTAACCATCTGATAAAAAGTTATAAAAAATAATATCGCATTATTAAAAACCAGTAATCATATACTTACCACATATAAAGCCATAGTTATGCAATTATTTGTTTAGTTTTAGCAATATTTCAAATATTGAACAGTTGTGAAGCGATTTTCTATACGTATACTAGTGTTCTATTTCTCATAGCATTCACCTTACAACTGTAAAATTTTAACAATAGGCAAAAAATGACTGATTCTTTGCAATCTCTGATTACAAAACTTGAAAACTGCTTATGCCCAGCAGGAAACGGTGTATTTACTGTAAACACGGCAAAGGAAAGAAAGCAAGCATTACATTTAGCCCTTTTTGGTGATGATGCCGCAAAAAGCGTTGAGCAAAACTGGAAATCATCTTTGCCGCAACTACCTGAAAACACCAGTAAAGCCGTAATTATGGGCATTGCATCCGATTGCGGCGGCGGTATTTTACGCGGCGCGAACTGGGGTCCGTTATTTTTACGAAATACCTTATTAAACCAGCATCATGACCTGACTTACTTTGATTTGGGTGACGTAAGAGTGATCCCGCATCTTTTGCATGATAAATATTTAAACAATCCAACACTTGAGAATTGTCGTAAGGCTTTATATCAGGACGCTCAATCGTCATACCCGATCAGCCCGTTAAGTATTACCGAAGATGTCCTGCATGACTTTTACGCTGAGTTTCCCGAAAAAGGCATTTTCGGCATCGGGGGCGATCATTCAAACAGCTACCCGCTAACCAAAGCTTATCTGCAAGCCAAGAGGAAACAAGGCAAGCGGGTTGCCATTATCCATTTTGACGCCCATACAGACCTGCTGACTGAGCGTTTAGGTATCGATTTATGCTTCGGTTCCTGGTGTACTCATATCCTGGATGATTTGCACGATAGCAGTCACTTGATTCAAATTGGCATCCGTTCAAGCGGTAAACCTAAATCACACTGGGAAGATACTTTCGGCGTTAAGCAGCACTGGGCGCATGAAGTCATCGAAAATGGCGCGGGCCATACCGCTGAAATCATTTTAGCGCACTTAATGGAGCAGCGGATTGATGAGCTTTACGTCAGTTTTGATATTGACGCTATCGACTCTGAATTTGCGTCTGCGACAGGCACCCCTGAGCCAGACGGATTAACGCCTGAACAAGCGAGAGAGATTATTACGACACTTGCTGATCATTACCCGATTACCGGAGCGGATATGATGGAAATCGCGCCGTTCACAGACGCCTCAGGACGTGGTGCGTCAAGCTCGGAAGAAACATTAAAAGTGGGCGGTGATATTTCCGCGATGCTGATTAAGGCGATGTCGAGATAAAACTTTGCTCTGTTAGCCTCTGGTTAAGTTTAAGCCGTTTAAAATAGAAATTTCATTCGGCTTAGGCTTAAACCGTGAAGTACATCGAAGCAAATTTTGACGGTCTTGTCGGACCAACTCACAATTACTCCGGCCTCTCTTTCGGCAATGAAGCGTCATTAAAAAGTGCGAACCTCACTTCAAATCCTAAATCCGCGGCGTTACAAGGTCTAAACAAGGCTAAAGCCCTTTTTGATTTAGGTCTGGTTCAGGGCATGTTAGCCCCGCAGGAAAGACCTGACGTTTATACATTAAAGAAACTCGGTTTTTCAGGCTCTGATAATCAAATACTAGAAAAAGCTTATAAACAAGCTCCTGTTATTTTTAATGCTTGTTGCAGTTCTTCAAGTATGTGGGCGGCCAACGCCGCGACAGTCTCCCCCGGTCCTGATACCTCGGACGGTAAGGTGCATTTCACCACGGCGAACCTGATTGATAAACTGCATCGGAGCATTGAGCACAATACCACCTCACAAATTCTGCAAAACACATTTCCCGGTTCTGAATATTTCTGCCACCATCCCGCGCTTCCCGCGCACGGCTTCTGGGGAGATGAGGGTGCGGCCAATCATACCCGGCTTTGTAACAATTATGGTGACAGTGGCGTTGAATTATTTACTTATGGTGAGACTACGGGGGCAACCGATGAACCTAAACCGGCAAAATATCCCGCGCGCCAGAAAAAACAGGCTTGCCAGGCTGTAGCAAGGCTGCATCAACTCGATGCCCAAAAAACGTTTTTTATTCAGCAAAATCCTGACGTGATTGATCAGGGCGTGTTTCATAATGATGTGATCGCTGTCGGCAATCTTAATGTGCTTTTTTATCATCAAGCGGCCTACCTGAATTCCGAAAAAGTATTTGCTGATATTAACCGAAAATTATCCGGCAGTCTGATTCTCATTGAAGTACCACAAATAAAAGTTTCAGTTGCGGACGCGGTGAATAGTTATTTATTTAATACTCAGCTTGTCCTTCTGCCGAACGGTTCAATGGCGCTTATCGCGCCAATGGAATGCAAAGAAAATACAACAGTGTTTGATTATCTTTCGGAGTTATTAACGCTTAATACGCCGATCAACAGCATTGAATATTTCGATGTGAAACAAAGTATGCTAAACGGCGGCGGCCCCGCCTGCCTTAGACTCAGAGTCGTTTTGAATGAAAAAGAGCTTCAAGCGGTGAATTCGTCGGCACTTTTGAATGACGATTTATATTACACACTGAAAAAATGGATAAACAGACATTACAGAGATGAGCTGAAAGCGTCTGATTTACGTGATGCGGCGTTATTAAATGAATCAAGAACCGCTTTGGATGAACTTACACAAATTTTAAATTCAGGTTCTATTTATCCTTTTCAGAAATAGCTGAAAGATAAAAGCCGCTCGATTGAGCGGCCTGTTTTTAATTAACGAATATTAACCGTGATTTCGTGTAATATCGTTGTAATTTCATTTGGTGTTGTGACTTCAACGGTCAGCAAACCTGATTCAACTTCATCGGTTCCTTGAACTCGAACAGTCACTGATCGAGCGCTGTTTCTGTTTGATGATGGTATGATTATCGGGTTAGTGCTGGCAATGTTACCCACGGAAGTCGAGAAGTTAATCGTCGTTCCCGCTGGTAACGGCTGATTGTGCAGATCAGAAATAATAAAAGAAGCACCACCGACCCCTTTACCTAAAATGTCTATTGCGTCATTACCGTTTGCGCCTTCACAACGATCTCTGGCGGGATCAGTCTCAGCAGGATCATCAGGACAAGCATCCTCGATATCGGCATCCGTTGTTCTCGGGTGACTTCCTGACATAACTAACACAAGTGAGGAACGAACGTTTATCGATTTACTCTCAGAGCATCCTTGATGAGGAACATTGTTGGTTAACGCGCACAAGCTGCCGTCATAAAGCCCGTTACCGATATCAAACTCACCGTCATTATCAAAGTCAATGGGTCTCTCAGCATTACCACCTTCTTGAGCTCCAGCTCTTACGAGAGGCGGGTACCGGCCAATTTCAGGGTTGAAGAGACGATCCTCATTATAATCAACAAAAGCCTCGGTCAAATCATACGGGTTGCCCGCGACATCGGTTTGACTTCTGAACTGATTTAACTCTTGCGGATCAAATCTATTGTTCCCGTTTAAGTCCGGAAATGACTCTTCTCCTAATGCATAAGCCGTGACTGTGACTCGTCCGCCATATGGCTGGCCTAATGACCTTGATGCAGAGGGTAACGCACCTAACTGATCTAATGTCGCTCCGGAAGGTTTAGGGTTCTGGCTTACCCACTCTACTGAGCACGAACCGTTAACCGTCCTGCATTCGTCCTCGATTCTCCCGCCTTCGGTAGTAAATGAAACGACTGTGTTATCAGGAACGGGATTGTTAAAAGTATCAGCAAGCTGAGCGGTAATGGTCACCGTCGAATCATTACGGTTCCAGCCTTCAGGGTTTAGCGTTGAAGCGCTTAAAGTAAAACTGTCCTGATCGGGTAATCCCGTTGATACATATAAGGTGTTTGATTGGCTGGAAATTAACGGTTCACTGCCGTCAACTGTCGCGGTCACTCTCACCGGAGTCGGAACAGACCCTGAGTTCACCACGGTCTGAACGATGCCTTCCAGATTAGTAACGGCAATGACTGGATTTAATTCCAAATCACCTACATACGTATTAAGCGCGAAATTAACTTGCTGATTGCTGACAGGATCGCTGTTTTTATCAAATACTTTGAATTTTATGACGGATGACTCTTCCCCGCCTGTACCTCTTAAAGTAATAAAATTCGGTACAGCGCTATCAAATGAGATACTGCCAACGTCTGCCGGCAATACATTAATTGTCCCTGTCGCGGACAAGGTTGTGCCGCCGGTATCAGCGCTCACATTAATCGTATCGTTACCAACACATCCCTGAGCGAGATAAGTACTGGTTGCCACGCCGTTAAATGATTCTACCGGAGAGCTTAATTCCGCGGTGGCGGGATTTTTAGCGCTACAAGTTGAAGAAAAAATAACCGTGACTGGTTCGGTATAAGGCCGCCCCTGATTATCTTGGATTCTCACTGAAATCGAGGCTGTACCTCCGGCGGATAAATCTTCAGCGCTGACCTGCGCGACACCTTCGATAAACGGATCACCGCCGCCCATAAACAAATTGGTTGCACCGACGGTAAAGATAGATTCACTGAATTCACCGGAAGATAAACTTACGGTAATCGTGCCCGCTCCGGGTTGAGTGCCCGCTAAGATTTGAGCCGCCGCGACGCCGTTATCAGTGACAACAGCGTCAATCGGAAAGCTTCCTCTGTCTGTTGCGAATCGCACTATCACGGGTCTGTCAATGCCGGTTACCGTCGCGGTCACTAAACCCGGGGTAACTGAGTTAATCGTGTTAACCGCATTACCTTCTGAATCTGTTAACCGAACAGCAATATTAATATTACTTTCACCGGAACTGCCGTCTCCGGCAGTCGAAAAATCAATTGAACTTGTAACCGCGTCAGAATTCGGAACAGAAATTGACGAGGTGATTGTTCCCGCGCCGCTCTCACTGCCCGGCAATACATCTATCCTTGCTTCGCCGCTTGAATCTGTCAACGCGCTGTCCGCGCCTAAAGCCCCTCGCCCATTCAAAGAGAAATCGACTCTTTGATTAACCACGGGTTCATTATTTCTTGTCACTCGCGCGATTAAAACACCCGGATTAGCCTGTGAGACCTGGGCGATTTTTGAGCCGCCGGTATCGTTAAGCGATAAGGTTATCGCATAATCATCTGAACCGCTGTTGTCTGGATTCTCATCTTGAATATCACCACCTCCACCACAGGCCCACAAAAACAATGTGGAAAGCAGAAGAAGTAAAACTTTGTAACCTGACGTCATATGCCAGACTCCCTGTCTTATAGTTGTAAAATAGATTGGAGTTTTTACCCGTGACGCATAGGCTAACATTACTTAAATATATCGCAACTTTTTAAACTAATTTTTAACTTCAATTGCCGCTTTAAAAATCACCATTTCTGACTGTGATTTCCAATTTTCGGTGATTCTTGTTAGCATTCTTTCAATTTCCCGAATCCGCCTTAACAATTTTTTAATATGAGGGGCATTGTTTTGTTTAACTCAAAGAAGCTTGGTCTCACAAGCAAAATCTTTATCGGTATGACTTTGGGGCTCTTAATCGGTGCGGCATTACGCTTTGCATTTCCTGAGAGTCAATTCGTCGATAAATACATAACTCAAGGTATCTTGACTGTCATAGGCGCTATCTTCATTAACGCGCTTAAGATGTTAGTTGTGCCACTGGTTTTTGTTTCGCTGGTTTGCGGGACCTGCTCGCTGAGCGACCCGGCGAATTTAGGTCGGCTCGGCGGTAAAACGATTGTCTTTTATATCGCGACCACAGCGATAGCTATTTCGCTGGCTATTTTTGCGGCAGTTGTTATTCATCCCGGTAACGGAACAATGACCGTTGACAACTTAGCGTTTACCGCGAAGACCGCGCCTAGCCTCAGCCAGGTATTTATCGACATGGTACCGACAAATCCTTTAAAAGCTATGTCTGAAGGGAAAATGCTGCAAATTATCATTTTTGCGGTTGTATTCGGGTTCGCGATTTCTCATTTAGGGGAAAGAGGTAAGCGTATTGCCTCACTTTTTGATGACTTAAACGAAGTCATTATGAAGCTTGTCACTTTAGTGATGCAGCTGGCACCATACGGTATCTTCGCCCTTATCGCTAAGTTATCATTAACCCTTGACGCAAGTGCGTTTGGTGATGTTATCGCTTACTTCTGTGTTGTGTTAGGTGCTCTTCTGGTTCACGGACTGATAATTTATCCGGCCATTCTGAAGCTGTTTGCAAGACTAAGTCCGCTGATGTTCCTATCCAAATTAAGAGATGTACAGCTTTTTGCGTTTAGTACAGCCAGTTCAAACGCGACTCTTCCGATTGCCATGGAAACGGCTGAGCACCGGCTTGGCGTGAGTAATAAAGTAGCTTCTTTTACATTGCCTCTCGGCGCCACAATCAATATGGACGGCACGGCGATTATGCAAGGTGTGGCAACCGTATTTATCGCTCAGGTTTTCGCGATTGATTTAACGTTAACGGATTATCTGACGGTTATCCTGACCGCGACTCTTGCATCTATCGGAACCGCCGGTGTTCCCGGTGTTGGTCTTATCATGCTTGCGATGGTTCTGAATCAGGTCGGCTTACCGGTTGAGGGTATCGCGTTAATTATCGGCGTGGACAGATTACTTGATATGGTTCGTACTACCGTAAATGTTACCGGTGACAGCGTTATTACTTTGATTGTTGCCAGAACTGAAAACGAATTTGATATGGATACCTTTAATGATCCCAACGCGGGAAAACTCAAAGACTCATTAACTGAGCAGGTCAACTCATAATAAGAAAGTACCTATACAAATGCTTTTTCTCAGGAAGTCGCTCGCAACAAGCGTTTCAGCAAGAAAAATATTCGATTTAATTTTAATGGGTCAGAATCACTTCGTCTTTTAGGTTAAACAGAGCCTCATTTTGAGGCTCTGATCCGAGAACGCTAAAACTTACCTTTCCCAGTAGGCTTCCTCTAAGCTGTCCTCACGCTCCGGCAGGCCGCGAGAAAGCCTCGGGCTGTGTTGCGCGAGAACCTCATAGGCCACACGGTTTGCGTACTTACAAATTTGCGAGAACGATGAGTAACACAGGCCGTCAGAGATATGCTTACTTGAACCCGGTACATTCGCTCTGTGATAACCGTTAGCGGACAGGTCATGCAATAAAGCCGAAAGCGCTCCGTCACCGGCGCCGTTTGTGTTACGGATTTTTTCAGGGCCGCCCATATAAGGTGAAATATGAGCGTAAACCTTAATCGGATCACTACAATCACGCTTACGCTTAGGGCGAGAAAATTCATAACGGTTAAATTCAGGCACAGCGCCCGGCAATAAAGTGTGAGCCGTCTCACGCTTTTCTGACTCTTGAGTGTAACCGGCCGTATAAAGACCGGTTGAGCCGGCCGTCGTCAGCACCATATCACACCACTCAAGCGCTTTTTCACTCGCTAATAACGGATCTGAAAGACCGGTTAACGCCTCCCCTTCCTCCTCATTCATGGCCAGAACCGTCACATGCTCTTCAATAAATTCCTGCCACCACCGCGGATTTTCATCGATTAAAAAGCGCGTCCCTAATGTAAGAACAACCGGAACGTCCGCCTCTTTAGCATATTCAATAGCCGTCAGAGCCGCTTCTGTCATACGGTCTTCTTTACTGGCACGCATCAGATATGCGGTAATAACCAATGCCGAGCTGTTCTGCACCACTTCTTTATTGATGTAATCCGGTGTCAGCTTATCCATCGCGCCTTTACTGATAGCAAAGGTTCTTTCGCCGTCATCCGAAATGAGCGTGAAGCAACGCCCAATCAGGTCGTCAACAGGTTCAAGGTAGTTAAGATCAACTTTGGATGAAGTATTGCAAAGATAGCGGTAAGCATAACTTCCCACTTCAATATTTTTGCTCATAACACCGAAAAGCACTGAGCGGTCATCAGCTAAAATAGAATAGTTATGAACCGTGTTGCCGATAGTTCCGCCAGCAAATTCATCACTGACCATCTCATTAGATTTAAGCTCCTGATAAAGCTGATTAGCCTGCTCGTCATTAATGAGTGTTGAATTGCCTTTAGGCAGACTGTAACGCTCAAGCAATTCATCCCCTACTTTAGCCTCGATATCAACGAGTGTTTGATCTATACCGCAAACATAGGTTCTTTTGATTTTTTGTGCCTTTTGGGTAAGCCGTTCTAATAGCGGGTGGCGATTTTTGACGGGAAAATAGTGTTTAGACTTACGTTGACCGGGAAACTTCATAACAGGATCTCAATACTTACAGCATCCATACTGATCAGAGTTTAATGTAATTTAGCGATAACAATGTTCGCATCGTGAAATTGTAGCGGATTCTACCATAAGATCAGCAATTTTAGAGACAAAAAACCTGCGTGAGCAGGTTTTTTAGGTGAAGTTTATTGAAGTTTATTCTAAAACAGCGGCCAATTCTTCACTTACCTCTGAAACTGACTTAGTACCGTCAAATTTATGATATTGAGTATTTCCGGCTTCAGCCACTTTACCGTAATAATTAACCAATGGTTTAGTTTGATTATGATAAATGTCAAGACGTTTACGGACGGTTGACTCTTCATCATCAGGACGGATTACAAGATCATCACCTGTAACGTCATCTTTACCCTCTTCTTTCGGCGGGTTGTAAACCACATGGTAAACTCGGCCGGAAGCGGGATGAACACGCCGGCCGCTCATACGCTTGACGATTTCTTCGTCCGGTACATCGATTTCGATTACGTAATCAGCATTTATGCCGTTTTCAGCCATCGCGTCTGCTTGAGGAATCGTGCGAGGGAAGCCGTCTAATAAGAAGCCTTTTGCGCAATCATCTTGTGCGATACGCTCTTTAACCAGACCGATAATCAGCTCATCAGAAACTAACCGGCCACCGTCCATCACTTTTTTAGCTTCCAGCCCTAACGGCGTTTCCGCTTTAACCGCCGCACGCAGCATATCTCCGGTAGAGATTTGCGGTATACCATACTTCTCCATGATGAACTGAGCTTGAGTGCCCTTGCCGGCACCTGGCGCGCCCAATAAAATAATGCGCATTTCAAGAATCCTCTTTCGCATTGATTAAATCGAAAGGCCGGATCTTCGCATATCTGATCTCTCATGAGAAGAGCGGAAGACCTCAAGCCCCTGAAAACTATACAGAGAAATCAGTACAGTAATGTATACAACTTTCGCCGATACTGGTTAGCCAGTGTGTTACCCTGACCAATGGCGGTCAGAATTTCCATAAATACCGCTTTTACCCTGCCGTCTCCCGCCGACAAATCTTTTCGCAATACAGAAAATAACAGCTCTAACGCTTCTTCGTTGCGCTGAACCTGATGCAAAGCTTTAGCTAAATTAACTAACGCATCCAAATCATCAGGATTCTGATCTAACTTAGCCTGTAAATCACGGATTTCCGGCGTATCCGCGGCATCTTTAGCCAAGTCAAGCTTTGCCGTCAGGCTTTGGTAATAACTGTCTTTATCCGCCAGGCCGACAGTGCCCAGTAACGCCTCAGCTTGAGCGGTATCACCCAGCAGCAGATTCACTTCGGCGAATGCCAGAGCGACTTCCGCCACCTGCGAATCCTGATAAGCCTGCTTTAACAGCTCAAAAGCCCGGTTCAGTTCTTCAGAGCCGCGTTCTTCATCGGCAAGAATTGACCTGGCCTGCTTTAACGCTGACATCCACTTCGCGGGTAAATGTTTCTCAAGCACTTCCGTGATTTCAGGGCGTGACTTCACACCCGCGAAACCGTCTACCGGCTGACCTTTACTGAGCAGCAAGGTCGTCGGTAATGCCTGAATCTGGAAATACTGAGCGATTTCCGTTTGCGTATCACAATCCACTTTCGCAAGAATAAAACGACCCGCGTTCTCGGCGGCGACGGCTTCCATTTCTTGTAAGAATGAAACACTTTCAGGTTGCTTCTGTGAGGCAAACGTCATCACAACGATATGCTCAGCTGAAGTATCAACCACTTGCTGAATATTTTCTTTTGTTAAATCTAGAATATTTGACATTGGTTCTCTCAAGTCCATAGCAATTACGTTAAACCTGTTTTCGCGAATCTGAATCTAAAGTAATGAGTATCAAAGCTGGCTTATGTTGTGAAGAACAAGGTTAATTAAACGCAAAAAAGGCGAGGATAACCCCGCCTCTTAGCGACACGCTTATTTTAAACCTTTTACCAGCATTTGGTTCATCAGTTTAATGAAGCCGGACGGATCCGCTAAGCTGCCTTTTTCAGAAAGCTGAGCTTGTTGTAATAATAAGTTTGACCAGTCAGCGAATGCTTCCTCATCCTGCTCATCGTCTAAACGCGCCATTAACGGATGCTCAGGGTTGATTTCAAATACAGGTTTACTTTCGGGAACTTTCTGACCCGCAGCTTCCATTAATTTGATCATTTGAGATGTCATTTCACCTTCGCCGGTAACCACACAAGCCGGAGTACCGGTCAAACGAGTTGTCACTTTAACGTCACTGACTTTTTCGCCCAGAGCGTCTTTGACGCGCTTGACCAGAGCCTCAGATTCTTTCGCTAACTTTTCAGCGGCTTCTTTCTCTTCTTTATCCTCTAACTCACCGAGTTCAAGGTCGCCGCTGGTAACTGAGTGGAGCTTCTTCTCTTTGTATTCAGTCAGGTGACTGACTAACCACTCATCAATGCGTTCGTGCATAAGAATGACTTCAATGCCTTTCTCACGCAGCAGCTCAAGATGCGGTGAGTTCGCCGCGGCTTCATAACTGTCAGCGACGATATAGTAAATTTTATCCTGACCCTCTTTCATGCGCTCAATATAAGCGTCTAAAGAGGTTGTCGGCGCTGCTGAGTCTTCATGGGTTGAAGCGAAACGCAGCAAACCGGCAATACGCTCCTTGTTAGAAAAATCCTCGGCCGGGCCTTCTTTTAACACCTGACCAAATTCAGCGTAGAAGCTTTGGTATTTTTCAGCGTCGTTTTTCGCTAACTTTTCAAGCATACCCAACACACGCTTGGTAATACCGCCGCGCATGGACTGGGTGATCTTGTTGTCTTGCAGGATTTCACGAGAAACGTTCAGCGGCAGATCGCTGGAGTCAATCAGACCTTTAACAAAACGAAGGTAAGAAGGCATAAATGATTCAGCGTCATCCATAATGAACACACGCTGCACGAATAACTTAAGTCCTTGCTTGGAGTCTCTGTTCCACAAATCCCAGGGCGCTTTAGCGGGAATGTACAGCAAGCTGGTATATTCATGCTTACCTTCCACATGGTTGTGCGCCCACAGCATAGGGTCACTGAAGTCATGTGAAATGTGTTTGTAAAATTCGTGGTATTCTTCGTCAGAAATTTCAGACTTATTGCGTGTCCAAAGCGCTGTCGCTTTGTTCATGCCTTTCCACGCGCCTTCCGTTGCCGGAATTTTTTCGCCGTCAGAGCCTTCGCTTTCCTCTTTACCTTTCTCCCACATTTCAACCGGAATTGAAATATGATCAGAATACTTAGTGATGATGGATTTAAGACGCCAGTCATCAGCGAACTCTTTTTCGTCATCCCGCAGATGCAGTACGATTTCAGTGCCGCGGCTGTTTTTAGTGATGTTCTCAACGGTAAAGTCGCCTTCGCCCTCTGACGACCATAACACCCCTTCATCCGCTTTATGACCCGCCGCGCGGGTTCTTACTTCCACTTTTTTCGCGACGATAAAGGCGGAGTAGAAACCGACGCCGAACTGACCGATAAGCTGAGAATCTTTTGACTCATCGCCTGAGAGATTTTTAAAAAACTCCGCCGTACCTGATTTCGCGATGGTGCCTAAATGCTCGACCACACCGTCACGAGTCATACCGATACCATTATCTTCAATGGTCACCGTGCCTTTTTCTTTATCGGCGCTCACTCTGACTCGTAAATCACCGTCACCCTCATAAAGCGCGTCATTGGTCAGCGCCTGATAACGCAACTTATCCGCGGCATCGGCTGCGTTAGAAACTAACTCACGTAAGAAAATTTCTTTGTTGGAATACAAAGAATGAATCATCAAATTAAGAAGTTGTTTGACCTCGGTCTGAAAACCATGAGTTTCTTGCTGTGACATGGAAATACCCTTTTAAAACTGATCTTATACACTGTATTACTCAATCTGAGTAATAGATTTTTACTTCGATAATTTTTTAAATGGGGGGATGTTTTTACGTTTTCAAGGGCAGGATATGAAAACGGCTTTAAGCGGTCAAAAAAAGGACGGCTCTGCAGCTATTAACGGTGATGAATCACCCCGGCTCAAGCCGCGGGGGTGCCGGTTAATTTAATACGTCACGCGTGGGCGCAATGGCTGACGACTATTTTGACCGCAATTGCTGAAGACTATCTAAAGCTGAGTCGCTGGTATACGTTGAATGTAATAGTTCATCGCTGATATCCAATTCATATTCCTCATCAGACGATTCCGCTTGTTCTTGTGGTTGAACATTAAGTTGTCCGTTTGGCCCGTCAGAATATGGTATAAAAAATTTCCCCTCTCGGATTTGTTTTTTTATTCCATGATACAATGACTCAGGAATAGCGGAATGGTTCATTAAACGAACGGCCTGATTTTCGGTTAACAAATTGTATTTCAGCCCCTGCAACAGCATCAGTAAACATGACTCGGCACTCGCCTTATCGCCGACAGCAGAAGAGGACGTAAACTCAGTGATTAAAGCGTCAACCGTCATTCCCTTATGACGTTCACCGCCGCGGTCTGCTAACAATGCGATGTAAGGGTCTAAATATTTATTTTGCCTCCCGGCGAACGCAGGTCTGTTTAATTTAGTATAGGCTAATATCAAGTTGAGATACTCACTGATAAACTCACCTTGAGCACCGGTTATCGGGTGTTTTCGTAGATCAATAACGGCTTTTTTTATCGCTGTGTAAAATTCAAGATAATCCGCGATTCCGACATTATACACGCCGCTCCGTGTTTGCTCATCAAGCTGATACACTTTATCTTCAATTTTCTTCATCGAATTATATTTCTCAGGCAGTAAACGTCGCGCTGTCATCTTGCCGGCGCTGCCACCGGCAACTCCTTTTGCAAACTGTGCAATAACTTGTTCAGCTTCAGCAGGAGAAAATTTATCTTTACTAAAGACATGAACAGTACCGCAGTATACAAATTTAAACCGCCCGCTGCCGACCAGGTATTTTAAATGCTGCGGTTGCGTTAATAACTCACCGTTAACAGCTATTTTAGTGGTGCCTATCGGAAGATGGCGACCCTCCATATCTTTTACAAACTTTAACATCTGGAGACAAAGGCTTCCGGTTGATATAACCTCTTCATTTATTTTAAATTCATGGGAGCCACCTGTCGATGTTTTTAAGTAAACCTTGAGTGGTTTACCAGGTTTTAATCTGCAACAAACCGGAATGAATCTTTTTTCTCTATTTTCAATATCGAATCCTATGCTTGAAGCGGGTTTATGCTGTCCAGATATTAAATCGAGAGGTGTAACGTAAACAGTTCCGGGTAACAGTGAATCAAACCGCTGTGGTTCAAGTACTTGGTTATATGCCGCACTTCCACCAGCTAGATTTTGAGTTGGCATATCTACTGGCTCTTGCTCATCATCGTCATACAAATCAGCGGCGGTCAACTCACTTAACGGTTTTAATGGTGCCCGATTCACTGTGGCGATTAAGGTTGTCGCCGGCCGCGGCTGACGCCGGCTTTCAATGCTGCCGGTTCCGGAAAGGCTGGTAAAAAATTGTGTTCTTGGTTTAGGAGCAGGCGGCTTCGCGAGCGGGCTGTTCTCTGCGGTGTACGGCCGCCTAACTGCATACGGCTTTGAACCGCCGTGTTCAGAAGAATAAGCGGCGGTATAAGCATTCGCCGCCTGATTTGAGGCAGTATCGTGACAAGAACCTGTTTGCATCGAATGAAATTTTTCTGCTAGCGGTGTACGGCCGGCAGCGGCATTGAAAGAAAACGCCGGATTTGACGCGGCGGGCGGATTGTCAAACTCGCCGCAAAGTGCCTGATATTGAGGAGAGTTACGAACAACCGCTAGGGTTTCTCTGAAATAATAATCATTTTCGTCTTTTAACCACCTCAAAGCATTTGCTATTGTGCTTGGTTGCGTTGCTTCAAATGCTTCGTCAACACCTGAACAAACTAAAGTAACGGCATTAAATAATACCGCCGGGAAATCAGCATCATCGGGTTTTATGCAATGGCAGCATAGTTGTTTATTAAAGGTTGCAATGACTTGATCTTTATCCTGAGGCCAGACGGGATAGTTATGGGTTTCTTGTTTTCGCCGCTGTTGAGTCTGACAGCCATACCGCGGCGAAAGTGACTGATGCCCTGAACGCACTTGTTGAGCTTGATGTTGAGGTTGAGGCTGATGGAAATCATTAACAGGCTGATAAGTACGCCGTGGATGGTTTTCAACCTCGTAACCGTCAAAAGCCGGCGCTGTACCTGAGTCATTCAAAAGCTGCCGGTAATTTGGAAGATTTTTAAATAGTCCGGTATCCTTAATTTGATCCAGTGTGTCTTTATAAACTTGCCCGGACATGTTTTTAAGGTCTCGAAGGTTTCGCCCTAAATTTGCGGTGAATACTGAGAAAATGCCTGATTTGCAGCTGTCAATTATTCTTCCTGAACAAAACCGCGCCCCAGCTTCATTGTTTGCCGGCGTCAAAGACTGACTCCTATAGATTACAGGAGCCGTTTTATTTATTACATCTAAAGAAGTCACCTTTTTATCCTCATCGTATTATCATAAAGATGAGTTTAAAAGTTGACCGGGGTTAAGCCTAATTAAATATCATTAATAACTTATTAACAATACGGAAGGTTAGTCACGCATCGAGACACGCCCGTTAAACGATAACGCTAAAGTCGTGCTGTCGACGTATTCCAGCTCGCCGCCGACAGGCACGCCGTGTGCTATCCGGCTTACCTTAACCTGATATTTCCCGGCCATATCCGCGATAAAATGCGCCGTGGCGTCACCTTCCACGGTAGGATTAGTCGCTAAAATAAGCTCGATGATATCACCGCTTTTTAAGTGCCGCTCAAGCAGTGATAAACCGAGTTCATCAGGGCCGATACCGTCAAGCGGTGAAAGATGCCCTAAAAGTACGAAATAGCGGCCGCAGAAATGCCCGCCGGCCTCAACCGCTAAAACGTCCGCCGGGGTTTCGACCACGCAAATGACATCTGAGTTTCCGCGTTTACCGCTCGAACAAATCGGGCATAACGTTTCTTCGGTAAACGTACGGCATGACTGACAATGCCCCACCTCGCTCATGGCTTTGCTTAACGCTTCGGCAAGCTTAACGCCCGGCGCGCGATTATTTTCAAGCAGCTGAAAAGCCATGCGCTGAGCCGATTTCGGCCCGACACCCGGTAAACACTTCAGCGCCTGAATTAACTCATCGACAAGTGGACTGAATTTCAACATTAAAACGGCATCTTCATACCAGGGGTTTCGGATCTTATGATTTGCGATGATATGTTATAAACATGCATTATTGCTAGCCTTTCATTAGATTTCATAAGTTATCATCAGTAAAAAAATGATCCGTATTTGACCCGATAAAGTTTTGCTCAAAACTCAAACTCATCTTACAGGGAAATCAAACAACTGAGCAAATCCAAAACAACTGGTTTTATTAGCTATGATATTTTCAGTCGCAAGATAGCAAAAAGAACATTAAAAGTAACGTAAAAGAAACATGTATTGACCTAAAAGTTTTAACTCACTGAAATAGTTAACTTCTATTTTTAAACATATAGGACTTACGCATTGACAGAGTGTTTTGAAATTAACGGTTATGCCATAGTTTTTACACCGGGAAAATACCTGACCGGCCTTGACGGACTCAAACTTTTTTTAGTGCGTCTGTAACTTATGATGACGCGTTAGAAACATTACCCGACCGGCTTGATAGCCTCGTCACAGGTATAAATGAACGCTTTTATTTTCATGCCTGTGAAGTTAACGCTAAAAATTACCGGCACATTAAAAAAGAATGCCTGACGAAAGAAACAGCAATATCCCTGACCGGAGTGGTGCTGAACAAATGCGGTGAAATGCTGGAGTTTGTCAGGCCGGAACTCTTACATAGTGAACATGGTCAGATCTTTTGTGAAACGGCATGTCACCAGAACCCGGGCGCACTTGAGTTTGTGCCGAAGACACTGTTGACACCCCTGGGGATTAGCGCTGTGTGAGGATTGTTTATCAAAACGAGGATGGCTGTTAGAAGTTATTCCTTTAAATGAGTTAAGCGATGAAGACGCCTTAAGGCTGTGCGGCATAGCCTGCGGTCATTCCGGGAGCGCGCTGAAATACGTTCCTGACCGCATAAAAAACGACCGGTTATGCCGGCTCGCGCACAACCGGCTCGCTTACAACTGGGATAAAAACATCATCCCTCATATAACCGACTCATTTTTTATGACTCTTATTGAGCGGCACTTAGTGACAGAGCAGCAGGCGGCCGGTCGGCTTCCTGATATTATCAGGCGCTGTAAAACTCAATGTGACCATCTGCTGCCGGAACTCATTAAACAATGCGCTCATCAGAGCAGCGCCCACCATCTGGCGGTACTGACGTCCTCAGACGTGTCCGATGAACTCAAAAAGCAGCTGATTGACCGGATAAATACTCCGCCGCGGCTCAAGCGGCCCGTAACTTCAGAAACGCGATTCACCGAGCCCGTAAACCCTCTGGTTTTCCAAACTTATAACCCTTTTCATAATGAATTACTTTACTCCTGCTTTCACGCGGCCGGTTATACTCCGCCGAGATTCAGTGAAGGCACCAGACTCCATGATTATATCAATCAGAACCGCTTAACGGCCTTTCCCCCGTGCCCGGCGGCGCAATTAAACAGGATGAAGCGTGAAACCGCGGCAATCGCGGGAGGCCGGACAATCAGAATCTATGACAACGGAGAGTATTATCATTACAAGTTTCAGCGGCAGGATGAAAGCCCGCAGGTGTTAGTCACGCAAGGATTAATCTATCAGTACTTTAAGCGGGAAAAAGCCCGCATCCCGCTTCACAGCCGAATACCGGTCTTTGTCTGTTTCGCCGCCGTTAAAAAAAGTGAATTGCCGGCAATCACCTGGCGGCTTGAGGATGAAATCAAAACAGACGCTCAGGATCGGGTTAAGGGACGTTGCGATTTAAATTTTACCGCAATAGTATAGTTGAGTTCTTAAAATCGTTTATGTTGCTGCCAGATGTCTACTTCAATTTACATTTCTAGCGAGTCCAAACGGATAATCAAACTTGCCTCAAATAAACTTCACGGAATGGAAAAAAGAGTCTTTATGGCTGAAGTGTCTAAAACGTTCTGCTGTGGGAGTCCTAGATTAACGGAAACGGAGTTTGGCTGGGGGAGAAAAGCTGTAGAACCCGGGCTTCATGAGCTGGAAACCGGGTTTGAATGCTTTGGGCATTATGAAGGAAAGCATAGAAGTGAGGAGAATAATCCTCAGCTGGAGGTAGATATTCGGGCGTTAGTCGATCCAGAGTCACAAGCTGATCCAAAATTCAAAAATTCATTTGCTTACACTCGAATTACAGCTAAAGGTGTTCGTAAAAAGCTGATTGAGGAAAAAGGCTGGGATTCAGAAGAGTTACCAAAAGAAAGAACGATTAATGACATTTTGAATCGACTCGGTTACAAACTGAAGCGAGTTCAAAAAACCAGGCCACAAAAAAAATTCCTGAAACAGACGCCATCTTTAAAAATGTAAATAAAATTAAAAAAGAAACAGCAGGGAATAAAAAAGTTATCCGTATAAGTATAGATTGCAAAGCCACGGTTAATTTGGGTGAATTTTCTCGACACGGTCAATCCGGAGGGATTGATGCGGTGCAAGCTTTAGATCACGACATGGATGTAAAAGATAAGCTTATCCCGTTCGGAATACTGAACCTGGAAAACGACCAGCTTCATGTGTTTTATGGTAACTCAAGTAAAACCAGCGACTTCATTTGTGACGCTTTAGAGTGGTGGTGGAATTTAGTTAAAGACGAACATCCAGAGGTAGAGGAGCTGGTTATTTTTTCAGATAATGGCCCAGAAAATAGTGGATGCCGGACTCAGTATCTTTTTAGATTAAAACAGTTTAGTGAAAGATCGAAACTGAGGATTCACAACGTTTACTACCCACCTTATCACAGCAAATATAACCCAATTGAGCGGGTTTGGTCATCTTTAGAAAAGCATTGGAATGGTACATTACTGAATTCAGTGAATACTGTTCTGGAGTGAACGAAAACAATGACTTGGAAGGCTATGACTCCAGTTGTCAATTTAATTGATAAGGTTTACTCAAAAGGAGTCAAGCTAACAAAAAGTGAAAAAGAAGATGTCGAAGATAAAATCATCCGAAATAGTGAATTACCTAAGTGGGATCTACTTATCATGCCAGAATGGTAAATTCTTAACTGCGAGATCCCTAACCTGCTCTGCTATAAGGCTTCTGAAAATTATACCCGCTACGCGCATCAGCGCGGCGATAAAGAGGAGGACACCTTCACCGGGCCCGAGCGGGGGCTGCTCACCGCCTGCCGCGATTTAGGGCTGATGGACTCAGCGGGCGTGGTGTTAACCGATGTACTGCCGGCATTTCATTGTGGTCTGGGAGAAAAACGATGGGTTGCTTTACACACCTTCCTCGGATATCGGCCATGCGGGGGAATTTTCTATCCGGTCAGTATCAGCGGATGGCGGCAAAGCGTTACTGACAGGCCGGATATCGGATACGACGGCTTACGGAATTTGGGCGACTATGAGTTATTCGGAAATATCACCGGTTATTTTGAAAGCAGCTTTTTTTTAAATTACAGCATCTATCCTGAGCAGGTAATACAACGACTGGCTTTCAGCAACGCTATCTGCGAACAATTAATCGCCGTTATTCTGCTGCGATCACGGCTAAGATCTCAGCAAGCCGGGACTTATCACTATAAAAATACCGCCGCGGTTGAGCGGACAAAAGGGTTTATAGCGCAGTCGTGCGAAGCCTTTCTTCAGGGGTATTTCACCCCGGAAACCGCGCCGTCTTTACAGTCGGTACTGGGATTATCTGAAACCGTTTATCAGCGGTGGTTAACTTCAGCCGCGAAAGAGATCCTTTACTGGACGGCGATACAGCCTCTGCTTAGCGGCGATGAACTCACCGCTGATAACGCTCAGACAGAAACATACAGTCATGATATTCTGAGGAAAGGCCGCTTATGCCCGGAATTATACCCGGACGCGCCCGCCGCGGGACATATCGTCAGAGAGGATTTTTTTTCGTCAAATAATGAACTGGTTTTAGGTATCTCTTACAGGACATTTGCTATTAATTTCTTTCTGCGCGGGGTAATGAGGTTAAGTATAAAAATTTTTGAAATCGGGACAGAAGACGCTGAATGACCGACATAAAAACTGTCGTTATCGCATTTCGGGACAGTTTCTGACGGAGATATCATTCCGCTTGACGGCAGCACGCTACGAAAAACACTGGATAAGATTATAACGAAACTGAGTTTTTTCAGGATTGTTAGCAAACCAACTGAATATCGACTTTTTTATAACACTCTGACGCAAAAGAGTTAGTTTTTAATGACGCATGACAGTTCAGGCGGAAAGTGATAAACCGTTTTATAAAATTTCAAGTTTACGGTAAAAGTAAAAAGTTTAAATAAGCGCACTTTTTATGGGTTTTTATGGCGCGAATTAACCGCTAGAATACGGCGATTTTGTGACAAAGGTCACTTGCAGTAAAATAACAAAGCAGGACTATCAATGAATCGTGAGCCGTTCAAAGACCCTTATAATATTTTTCACTTCATCGGATTTCTTTTAGTGTTACTTATTCCGACACTTCCAGCTTCACTTTCCTGGCTGAAAGTCACGGGTATGCTTTAACACTTCAATACTTCAATATAAAAAGCCCGGAAGTCCCGGCCGGAACTTCCGGGCTTTGAATTATACGGACTTATCACAATAGCCTTCCTGATGCACATCAAACATCGCACGACCTGACGGATCGGCGTTGGCAGAAAATTTCTCATCCCACGCCAGGGCTTCCGGTGTTGAACAAGCGACAGATTTTCCCCCCGGAACACAGCGAATCGCAGAATCTAACGGAAATAATTCCTCAAAAATTGAGCGATAGTAATAGGCCTCTTTTGTCTGTGGTGTATTATGAGTAAACCGATGACCGGCGCTCGCCATCATTTGCCCGGAAACTTCACGCTCCGCGACTTTGGCCAGAGAATCAATCCAGTTATAACCCACGCCGTCAGAAAACTGCTCCTTTTGTCGCCATAAGACCTCCTGAGGTAAGTATCCTTCAAACGCTTCACGCAGAATGTGTTTCTCTGCTTTGCCGTTACCGCACATTTTCAGCTCCGGATTAATCGACATGGCCGCGTCTAAAAAGTTTTTATCTAAAAACGGCACACGGGTCTCGACTCCCCAGGCCGACATGGCTTTGTTTGCTCTGGCGCAGTCAAACATATGCAATCGATTTAATTTGCGAATGGTTTCCTCGTGAAATTCTCGTGCGTTCGGTGCTTTATGGAAATACAGGTAACCGCCGAATATTTCGTCAGCGCCCTCGCCGGATAACACCATTTTGATGCCCATGGCTTTAATTTTCCGCGCCATTAAGTACATCGGCGTTGAGGCCCGGATTGTGGTGACGTCATAGGTTTCAAGATGAAAGATAACATGACGCAGAGCGTCAATACCCTCTTGAACCGTGTAATGTATTTCATGGTGGACAGTGCCGATGGCGTCAGCGACTTTCTTTGCCGCAATTAAATCCGGCGCACCTTTGAGACCGACGGCGAATGAATGCAGTTGCGGCCACCATGCTTTTGACCGCTCATGATCTTCAATGCGCTTTTGTGAATACTTCTGAGCAATCGCTGAAATAACAGAAGAGTCGAGTCCGCCTGATAACAGCACGCCATAGGGGACGTCTGACATCATGTGAGATTTTACTGATTCACATAATGCGTCATGAATTTGTTCTGCAGTGCCTTTATTATCTTTTACCTTGTCATATTCCATCCAGTCACGCCGGTAATACGGTTTAATCTCTTCTTCGTGACTATCCCAGAAATGACCCGGAGGAAATTCGGTAACAGACGTACAAACAGGAACAAGCGATTTCATCTCAGAAGCGACATAAAGCTGCCCGAGCGCGTCATAACCGTAATAAAGCGGAATGATCCCCATATGGTCGCGGGCAATTAAATATCGCTTCAGTTCGGTATCATAAAGGATAAAAGCGAACATACCTTCAAGTTGATCAATAAAGTCACAATCCCGCTGTTCATAAAGCGCGAGAATAACCTCGCAGTCAGACCGGGTTTGAAATCGGAATTGCGTATTCAAATTGGCTTTTAGCTGCTGATGATTATAGATTTCACCATTAACGGCTAAAATATGATTCCGGTTTTGATTGTACAGAGGTTGCGCGCCATTCTCTAAATCTACAATCGCCAGTCTTTCGTGGACTAAAACGGCGTCATCGTTAGACCAGATACCTGACCAGTCAGGACCTCGATGACGGAGTAAACTTGATAACTCAAGCGCTTTGCCGCGAAGTGACCTGGCGTCGACGGCGATATCTAAAATCCCGAAAATAGAACACATAGATTGAATACCTCATATAAACCGAAATTAAATCGTTGCAATCAAAATGGCGCTCTTGATTGAAATTCGTCCTATCAACTTGTCATAAAGTTACCGTTTTGCCAAGAAGTTAGAGAATATATTTTTATTTTCAGCTTAACTTTGCCACAATCATAGAATTGTAATTTTGCAGTATACAGAGATGGATTTATTACTCAGCCGGATTTTTGAAGATGTAAAACCTTTAGTCGGTCAAGGAAGGGTGGCCGACTACATACCGGCGTTATCAGGCGTCGACGCAAATCAATTCGGAATCGCCGTTTGCGGTAACGACGGAGAAATTTATAAAATCGGTGACGCGGATACGCCGTTTTCGATTCAAAGTATTTCTAAAGTTTTTAGTTTGATTTTGGCAATGGAATTTTATGGTGACGATATCTGGAAACGAGTAGGGCATGAACCTTCCGGTTTACCGTTTAATTCGTTGGTTCAGTTAGAGCATGAGCAGGGTATTCCGAGAAACCCTTTCATCAATGCCGGAGCCTTGGTTGTCAGTGATATGAATCAGTCAAAGTTTGCGGCGCCGGATATCGCGATGCGCGAGTTTCTTAAGAAACTTTCAGGTAATTATCACATAAATGTGGATAAGAAAATCGCTGATTCTGAGTATGAGCACAGAGCGAGAAATGCGGCGGCGGCTTATCTGATGAAATCTTTCGGCAATTTTAATAATGAAGTTGAAGATGTGCTTTACAATTATTTTTGCAATTGTGCGATAAAAATGTCCTGTGTTGATTTAGCCAGAGCATCGAATTTTCTGGCAAATAAAGGCCATAGCTTTACTGCCGCAAAAGCCGTTTTATCAGAAAACCAAACCAGCCGGGTCAATGCGTTGTTAGCGACCAGCGGCCTTTACGACGAAGCGGGCGGTTTTGCGTTTCGGGTCGGTTTACCCGGGAAAAGCGGTGTCGGCGGCGGCATTATCGCGATTGTTCCGGGGCGGTTTTCAATATGCGTATGGTCACCGGCCTTAAATGCGGCGGGAAATTCACTGGCGGGCATGGCGGCATTAGAATCATTAACTCAGCATATCGGCTGGTCTGTTTACTAGTTACCAGAATCGAGCTAACAGGGAGAGCGGAGCAATGTATCTGAAAAAGGGCTTTTTCGTCATTCTCGGTCTGCTTTCGGTGTTTTTAGGCACATTAGGCATATTCCTGCCGTTGTTACCTACCGTGCCTTTTATTTTACTCGCGGTATTTTGTTTTGCGCGTTCAAGCGGAAGATTGCACTTCTGGTTAGTTAATCATCCGTGGTTTGCCGTCGCTATTGCTGACTGGGAGCGTGAACGCGGTATTCGACGCCGGATTAAAAAGCGAGCGATGATATTAAGCGCGGTAAGCTTTTTAATCAGCATAATGATCGTGCCTTTATTTTGGGTGAAAGGGTTACTGGTAGTGATGATGCTGATTTTACTCACCTGCCTTTGGCGGTTACCAACATTACCGGATTCAGAATAATTCTTGTCTGAACAGGTTAAACTTTTAAAGTTGTAGAATATTCGTCCGGATTGTGACTTAAGCCTGGCATTATTGCCGAAGTTTGTTGCAACTCAGTAGAAACCGCCGTAAGATTCCCCGGTATTTTTGAGAGCCCTAAAACGGTCTTAGTTTACCCGGAATCCGGTACTAAGGGAGACTGACATGTTAGGGCTTTTTTAATTTCAAGCCGCGAACGGCTTTACCCGGAAATCATGTTGCGAAATATAACCTCCTGACACTACGGGTATACAGATAAAATAAAGTGAATTTAGTTATGACTACTGAAACCTTAGCCCTGATTAAGCAAAGCATTAAGACGGTTCCTGATTATCCAAAGCCGGGAATTATGTTCCGTGATGTGACCAGTCTTTTAGAAGACGCCGAAGCTTATCAGGCCACCATTGCGTTATTAGTTGAACATTATAAATCAATGGGTTTCACAAAAGTTGTTGGTACAGAAGCCCGCGGCTTCTTATTCGGCGCTCCTTTGGCGCTTGAACTTGGCATCGGTTTTGTGCCGGTCCGAAAGCCGGGTAAATTACCCCGCGCTACTATCTCTCAAGATTATGAATTAGAGTACGGTACAGATACGCTGGAAATGCATACCGATGCTATCATTGAAGGCGATAAAGTTCTTGTTATCGATGACTTACTCGCGACAGGCGGCACGATTGAAGCTACGGTTAAACTGATCCGTGAGCTTGGCGGCGAAGTTAACGACGCGGCGTTTGTAATCAACCTGCCGGATCTTGGCGGCGGCGAGCGTCTTAAAGCGTTAGATCTTGAAATCCTGACTTTATGCGAGTTTGAAGGCGAGTAAACCTCAGTCAGGGCATCGCGCGGGTTAAATGTAACGCTCTTAAACTCAGTCCTCTGGTTTATCAATGCGTAGCATGATATTGTGCTACTATTAACAGGTTACAAGAGCGGCCTTGAACTTATTCAAGGCGAATTAAGGAATTACATGTCATATCAGGTGTTAGCCAGAAAATGGCGCCCTGCCAAGTTTGAACAGGTTGTGGGTCAGTCTCATGTCCTGCACGCGCTCACTAATGCGTTAAATCAGCAACGTATTCATCACGCCTATTTATTTACGGGTACCCGCGGTGTCGGTAAAACCAGTCTGGCTCGTTTATTCGCCAAAGGTTTAAATTGCGAAACCGGAGTTACGGCTTCACCGTGCGGAACTTGTTCAAGTTGCGTTGAAATAGCCCAAGGCCGGTTTGTTGATCTTATTGAAGTGGACGCGGCTTCAAGAACCAAAGTTGATGATACCCGTGAAATCTTGGATAACGTCCAATATCGCCCTGCTCGCGGGCGTTACAAAGTTTATCTCATTGACGAAGTCCATATGCTTTCCCGCAGCTCTTTCAACGCCTTATTAAAGACACTGGAAGAACCGCCAGAGCACGTTAAGTTCTTATTAGCGACTACCGATCCTCAAAAATTACCGATTACGGTTTTATCCCGTTGTCTGCAGTTCAATTTAAAGAGCCTGACACAGGATGAGATTGCTGAGCAGCTGAATCATATTCTTGAACAGGAGCAGCTGCGATTCGAACCGGCGGCGCTGACCTTGTTAGCTAAAGCGGCAAACGGCAGTATGCGTGACGGGCTGAGTCTCACCGATCAGGCGATAGCTTTTGGTGCGGGGCAGGTGATGCTTAAGCAGGTACAGACCATGCTGGGCAGCATTGATGAGCAGCACGTGATCAGCTTACTTTCAGCGTTATGCTCCGGAGATATCGCTGAATTAATCCCTGAGTGTCACAAGGTCATCGGTTTCGGCTCGGAGCCGGAAGAGGTGCTTCGCAGCTTATTAGAATTACTGCATCAAATCACTCTGACTCAGTTTGCGCCGGCCGCGGCTCAGTTATCAAAGTTTTCTCAGCAAATAAAAGCCTTTGCTGATCAGCTGTCACCGGAGCAGGTTCAGCTTTACTACCAGATTTTGTTAACCGGACGTAAAGAACTGCCGTTCGCGCCGGATCCTAAGTCGGGTTTAGAAATGGCGTTACTCAGAGCCGTAGCGTTTGTGCCGCAAGCGCCTGTTGAAAAATGGGATGCGCCGGCCGAATCTGAAAAAAAAACGCCTGAAATCCCGAAAGTAGAAGCGGCTGCGGATAAAACTCCTGACGTCATTCAGCCTGAAACTACCTCACGGCAAATTGATGTGTCATCTGAAGACGGCGAAGATGAACAGCGTCCGCGGCAGCCGGATATCGCGGCGTTAGAAGCTGAACAAGCGGTATTAATCAGTCAGGCGCAAAGCCAGGGTTTTACTGATCCCGCGGCAGATTCATCTGAACCGCCGTTGAGCTCATTTGATATGCCTTATGATGACACGCGGAACAATGAGTCTGACAGTGCCGGTTTTGTTCCTCCTGAAGCCGTTTTGCCTGAAACTTCAACTCAACCCGCGGAAACTCAAGTCAATCAAGCTGCCGCGGAGCCGGTATCTGATGAACTACTGGATGCGGTGCTGGCGTCAAATCAGAGTTTACTCTCCGATATTTCTGATTTTGAGAAAGATAAGGATGGTGACTCAAAAAAGCCTGAAACGTCATTTGAGCGCGGAGTACCCGCGGGAACAGACGACGCCGAAAAAAAAGAGCCGGCGGGGACGCGAAGCGAACAAACCGAGCCGGAGAAAGGTTCAGCTGCCCGGGCTGATGCGCCGGAAGATACGCCGCCGCGGAAAGATAAAGCAGCGGCTGTTTCTGATCCTCCTGACGTCAGCGCGGAAGAGGTTTCTGAGCGGGCGCGACGAGAAACAGCCCCGCGTTCTTCAGTTGAAACTCAAATTGAGGCAGCTTTGCGAGAGAAACAGCTCCCGGGTGTGATTTCCGGTAAAGAGGCTGACCTTTACTGGTATAAGCTGATGTCAGAACTGGATTTCGGCGGACGTGTGCGTCAATTGGCGGTGAATTCAATTTGTCTGGATATTTCTGAGCCGATTCAGCTGTTATTAAAGCCGGATCAGAAACATCTCGCGGCCGCTGTCACTGTCGAGCAGTTAGAGGCCGTTATTGAGAAACGCTTTGAAAGGCATATTGACGTTCAAGTTGAAGCCGGGACTGATGACGCCAGAGAAACGCCGTTAGAAATACGGCAGCGATTCCAGGCTGAGCTCCTGCAAGAGGCGGAGCGTAAGTTACTGGCTGACCCTAATGTTCAGTGGTTATCGCGGCAGTTGGACGCGCGGCTTGATTCTGACACCGTCGCTTATCCGCCGTCTGATCTCGCGGAAAAAACGAAACGGATAAAAACCATAGATTTTAAGGTGCCGGTATAATTAGCGTTGGTATTGCGGTTACAATTAAGTAAGATCGGCACAAAATTTTTACCAGAGGAAGAGAAATAGTATGTTCGGAAAAGGCGGTATGGGCAACCTGATGAAGCAAGCCCAGCAAATGCAGGACAAGATGCAAAAAATGCAAGAGGAGATCGCCCGTCTGGAAGTGACGGGTGAATCCGGCGCGGGTCTTGTAAAAGTAACGATGACGGGCAATCACAATGTCCGTAAAGTGGAGATTGACCCGAGTCTGCTGGAAGATGACGACAAAGAAATGCTGGAAGACCTGATTGCGGCCGCTTGCAACGACGCCGCGCGCCGCGTTGAGGAAACGCAAAAATCTAAAATGGCGGAAGTGACAGGCGGCATGCAAATGCCACCGGGTATGAAGATGCCCTTCTAGTTTTAACTTATGATTTTGTGGTATTTATTTTCCAAGGTATAGCTTCGGGTCAGATACGGGTCATAAATCACAATAAAAAGCTCGGAATCACACCGAGCTTTTTTGTGGGATAAAAAAGTGGTTATTACTCACCTTTCTTTGGTCGGTTTTTTTTGAAGATAATAAAAGATTGCTCAAATATTTTATTCTTACTCTATAGTTCTGTTTCAGGCACACAGATAGTGCTTGGCTGTCTAACCCCAATCTAATGAGAAGGGGAAGTTTTCTAACTATATTGAGAGTTGGATTCAGAGCATCTTATTGTAATTTCGATTATTTTTTATAAGGAATTTGGTTGCAATTTTGCCAATAAATTTTAAATCACTCTCTCTTGAATGCGGTGTTTATTGGCAAGCCCCAAAAGGAGTCTCAGAATAATCTGTGACGGATATCTAGCTTATTTGGGCTTAATTATAATTAACATTGATGATTACATTTACTTGCATCAAAATAATAGAACTCAAAACTTGCTTCATATTTGTTTATGGACAAACTCGCTGAGAAAATCCTTCAATCACTTGCAGGTAAACCAGATCAAAATGCACGAGATATCGCTAAAGATATAGGATGTGAGCGTAAGGTCATCAATCACCTTCTTCATTCAACTTTGCAAAAAAACGTGATACAAAATGTAAACTACACATGGCGCTTGATTGCAAATGGAAAATTGCAGCCTGACAAAATGAATGGAATCCGAGAGAGTACAATGCCTACAAAAAATAAAAACACTCAGAAAAAAGAAAACGATAACTTTTCTTTTGAAGCACTTAAAACTATAAGAAACAAATTATTGGACTTAACCAGTCGTAATCGATTGCTTAATTTCAGACATCGAAAGACAGGAATGGTACGAGTGGTTGATGAGATGCCTGATCAGCTTGCTAATGAGATTCTCAGTGGTCACTGCGTAACTTTCATCCCTATTAATGAGCCCACTCATGATGAATTGATAAAGCACGGGTATATTCGAATTGATGAAAATGATCAGGAGATTCAGGTTAAAGCCTACCCAAGTGCAAAAGAATGGGCAAAAGTAAAAGGCATTGATACGAATTTAGAGCTGCCTCAAACGATAAATACAACGGACAAAAAGCACAATGACAAAAACATTCAGTCATTGCTTTATCCAGGGGAACTCGAAGCCCAACTTCGAAGTATTCGCCAGAAAGCCAATACAGCAATCGAAGAAACAGGTGCTAATATTCTGTATTTAGCGTTTGGCTTTTTAGAGTGGTATGAAGACAGTAAATCAGAAATCGCCAGATACGCACCACTTTATTTAATTCCCGTCAAAATTGATCGAGCGAAGTTAGATAAAAAGTTAGGAACTTATGGCTATTCCATTGAATTCACAGGTGAAGAGATAATCTCGAATCTATCGTTACGAGAAAAACTAAAGTATGACTTTCACCTTGAGTTACCTAAGTTAGAAGAGGACAAAGATTTACCAGAGTCTTATTTTGAGAAGCTTGAAAAGCTATTAACTAAACATCAGCCGAGGTGGAATGTCAGGCGCTATGCAACTTTATCAATGTTTGATTTTGGTAAACTACTTATGTATCTGGATTTAGATCCAGAACGCTGGCCTCTTGGTACTGATAACATTCAACACCACCCGATTATGCAAAGTTTTTTTGCAAAAAGTGGCACATCAGATGAAAGTAATACAGCCCTTAACTTTGGTGAAGAATACCCCATTGATGAACTTAAAGATGTGCATGAACTCTATCCTCTCATTGATGATGCCGACAGTTCTCAGCACAGTGCGCTGGTCGATGCGATTAAAGGCAAAAACTTAGTTATTGAGGGGCCTCCGGGCTCTGGTAAGTCTCAAACGATTACCAACTTGATTGCGGCAGCAATCGCTCAAGGTAAAAAAGTCTTGTTTGTTGCTGAAAAAATGGCGGCTTTGCAGGTTGTTAAGTCTAGATTAGAGCGAGCAGGCCTTGGTGATTTCTGCCTAGAGCTGCATAGTCATAAGTCACAAAAAAAGCAGGTATACGAAAATATTGCTCAGCGAATTGCTCGCCAAAACGATTATAAGTACCCGAATGCTTTCAATCTTGATATCAAAATGTATGAGGAGAAGAAAGAAGCTTTAAGTCGTTACGCTGATTTGATAAATAGTGATTGGAAAAGCACTGGCAGAACGATACATCAAATATTTGCTACAGCGACTCGATACCGAGAAGCCTTTCCCTACATTCGTTTGGAAGAGATCAAGCCAGAGCATATTAACGGCAACAGCTTTGATGAACTCGCATCAAGAAGAATGACTGATGAACTCAAAAAGTATGCTGATGTTTATGAGGAAGTTCGAAAACAATTAGGCTCAAAAGCCGATTTGAAAGCACATCCTTGGTTTGGTGTTTATAATAAGTCGATTCAGTTATTTGATTGTGATGAAGTCAGTGATCTATTAAGTGCATATAACAACGCGCTTTGTCGTTTAGAAGTTGAGATAAATTCTTTGAATCAGCTTCTTAATTCAGACGAATTAAATCATGTTGATAATTTTGAACAGGTCATTACCGAGATAGGTCAGTTACCTCAGTTATCGGGTTCTGAAAATCTTAACGTATTACCTAAGTTAACCTCTGCCGTTACACAGCAATTAGCTGAATACTTAGATGGTTATCAAACGGGGAAAAAGCTTTACAGTGAGTTACAGCACAAGTTCGAAAGTGAAATTTTAAAGCAGGGAGAACCTTACAGAAATTTTAAACGTTCCACTAATTACCTTGAATCAAAAGTTATTGACCACGAACTATCGTTCAGTCGAATTTTTCAAGTTCAGAAACAACTCTACTCTATTGCTCAATACAGTAAGCAAATCAGTGAAGATATCCTTGTATTAATAGAGCAAGTTCCAGCCTTAGATTCTGAGGTTAATTGTTCAATCAATGGCATAAAAGCATTGGGTGAGTTTTTAAAGCACATCAATTCACTGAACCCAGCCTTAATTACAAGGCGTGCCGACATTTTTGATAATGATGAACTAGATGCTTATCTTGATGAGCTTGAAAAGCTGATTCAGCAGGTACAAGGTTTACATGTAGAATTAGAATCGTGTTCCAAATTAGAACAGTTGCCGTCGGTAGCCGAACTGAATGAAATCAAGGATATTCTCGATAATGCAGGGTTATTCTGTTGGTTTAGTAGCGACTGGCGGGCAGCAAAAGCGAAACTGCTAGGTTTCGCTAATGGTTTAAAACCCAAATTGAAGGAAGTTAAGGCGTTACTGCCTAAGTTTATTTCATATCAAAAACTGATTGAAAAAATTGATAACAAGAAAGCGTTTAAACAATTACTTGGTGCTGAATTTAAGGGTAAAGATACACCTGTTACCGAAATTATTGCGTTAAGAAATTGGTATAGCAATATCAGAAAAACATACAGTGTAGGTTTTGGTAAACAGGTTCCTTTAGCTCAAGCTTTATTTTCTATTGATCATGATATTTTCAAGGGCGTTCAGCATTTCGCTAAGACTAAGACTTTATCAGTAATTTCAGCTTTCTTAGCTGACTGTGAAAAAGTATCGCCAATAATCAAGCATGATTGTTTTGAATATAGAGATACAGAATTCCTAAACAATGAGGCCTTTCCTAATTTCGTTGATACCTTTAAGCAACACTTAAAAAATGTCCAGTCTGCATGTAAGCATGATGAGTCTCTAGCAAGCTCAAATGCAATGTTAGGCCGCTTGCAAGAATATATCTCAATTGAAGATTTACTCAGTAAAACTAACCTGTCTAAAGACTTATTCGGCTCTAATGTGGAGCTGTCGCTATACAAAAATAGTGACAACGCATTTGCAGAGATCCAATCCACGATTGTATTAAGTATAAAACTTAAAGGCCTTGGCTCTCCTTGTTTAAGGGATTATTTAACGAACTGCATAACTACTGAATCGTATAGTGAACTGCAAAGTAAACTCAAAAAAGCTAACAAAGTATTCGAGGGGATAAATACTCCATTTATTAATTTTTCTAAGCGAGTTGAGTTAGACAAAACCGCTTGGTACAGCACTGATGATGGGACTCTACATTCTCGGATTGAGCGTAATAATAAAGCCATTCAAAATCCTAAGTGGTTAAGTTCATGGATTGATTTTGTTCGTCAACGTTCAAGAATTGTTGAAGATGGCTTGGAAAAGTTACTGCGGAAAATAGAGACTGGTCAAATTGATTTAGAGGATATCGAATCGATATATTTGAGTGCAATATATGATTTATTGTCGAGAGAGATCATTAACGAGAAGCCTGAGTTAGCACAGTTTTTTGGTGCTGAGCATAATGCAATACGTAAGCAATTCAAGATATACGATAATAAACTCAAAAAGCTCCAACGGCAGAAGATTGCCGCACGAGTAGCTAAGCGAGGTTATGGACAAACTATTGCTGGTGTAGCCAGTGGTAAAGTCGCCAGCTATACCGAAATGGGCCTAATTAAAAAAGAGATAACAAAGAAAACACGTCATGTACCCATTAGGCAGCTAATCAAGCGTTCCGGCCAGTCATTATCAGAACTAAAGCCTTGTTTTATGATGGGGCCTCACTCAGTTGCTCAATATCTTGCTCCAGGTGAGTTAAAGTTTGATTTAGTAGTCATGGATGAAGCTTCACAAATCAAACCTGAAGATGCACTCGGTACTATCGCTAGAGGTCAACAACTTGTTGTTGTGGGTGATCCGAAACAGTTACCTCCTACAAGTTTCTTTGACAAGGCCGTCGAGTCTGATGATGAAGATGCCACAGCCATCGAGCAGTCAGAAAGTATCTTAGATGTTTCAATGCCTATGTTTAATGCCCGTAGGCTGCGTTGGCACTATCGTTCTCGACATGAAAGCTTGATTGCGTTTTCAAATCAGCAGTTTTACGACAGCAACCTTGTTGTGTTCCCATCTCCTGCAAGTAACAGTGATGAATTCGGTATTAAGCTAACTCAGGTCAAACATGGCCGATTTGTTAATCAGCATAATATTGAAGAGGCTAAAGTCATTGCAGAAGCGGTGAGAATGCACGTAATAAACCGCTCTAAAGAATCAATTGGTGTGGTTGCAATGAGCGCAAATCAAAGAGAGCAAATTGAGCGATGCGTAGAAGAGCTCGCCAAAGAAGACAAGCAATTTGAAAATGCATTAACAAAAAATGCGCAAGCTGATGAACCTTTATTTTTGAAAAATCTTGAAAATGTTCAAGGTGATGAGCGAGATGTTATTTTCATCTCTTGTACTTATGGTTCAATTGAAGCAGGTGCCGCCACGATGCCGCAACGATTTGGTCCGATAAACTCTGGTGCAGGTGGAAGACGGTTAAACGTTTTATTTACTCGCTCGAAGAAGCGTATGCACGTATTTAGCTCAATGACATCTAAACATATTGTTGCGCAGTCTTCTTCAAGCCCTGGAGTACATGCCCTTAAACGTTTTCTTGAGTTTGCTGAAACGGGGCAGCTTCAGCAGCTGCAACATACAGGTAAACAACCAGACAGTGATTTTGAAATTGCTGTTATGGACGCTTTAAAACTTCATGGTTTTAATTGTATTCCTCAGGTCGGTGTTGCTGGATATTTCATTGACCTAGCCGTTCAAGATCCAGGTCAACCAGGTCGTTATTTAATGGGGATTGAATGTGATGGTGCGACTTACCATTCGGCCAAATCGGCAAGGGATAGAGATAGACTTCGCCAGTCGGTCTTAGAAAGTTTAGGTTGGAAGATAAGCCGTATCTGGTCAACTGACTGGTTTAAAAACCCGCAAGCTCAACTGCAACCTATTTTAGAAGAATTGAATTCTCTTAAAACTGAGATTCCTGTTGTTCCCGAAGTAGAGTCCCAATTAGACGATATTCAACAAATTGTCGAACAAGAAGCTAGTGCGGTAATTGAGGTTGAGTCGTTAGTGAGTAACCAAGGGACGCTTGAACAAAAGTTATTAGAGTTCGATAAGGTTATCAGTCAGCAAGAAAGTAAGCCAATTCTGCATGCAAAACGCCTTTTAAGGCCTGCGATGGTGGCGGCAATATGTGAATTTAAGCCTATCTCGAAAAATGAATTTTTAGAAATTATTCCTAAGTATTTGAGGGAAACTACAGCAAAAGAACACGGCAAATATTTAGATCAAGTTCTGAATATCGTTGCTGAAGATGAGAAAGAATTAGCCTTGTAAGGGCTTGAAACTAGTCTTATAACAGATCTGGTGTTTCATTTTAACACCAGATTTGTTATTTCTTATGATTCGTTGCAGTCACAAGGCAGTTATACCAACTCTGTAAAATACAGTCCTTAATGCAATCTTGTGAGCTTTTCGTTACAGAATCTAGCGCATGAGAAAAACTACGCTAATATTAAGTTTTAATCTCATAAAAAAAGTTAATCCCATGAGTCCAAAGAGCTTACACCTTTGGGCAAGATAATTAATTCTAGATAATCAATGAAATCACAAATGGAATATTGCTCTAAGATAGTAATTAAAGCACTCATGTTTTCCTCCAAATTAATTCAATCTATGGTGCAACCTTATTTAGTTTCTTGAATGACTCAATGACGGTTTTGCTTAGTTGGCTGATGTATGTTAGGACTTACGCATTGATGGTACTGTGCAATTTTGGTAGGAGTTGCTCTTTGCCTTTCGCAAAATGTTCAATGAAAGCACCAACAACATCTTTAAACAGTTCACGTTGGTGCTGATAAATATTGGTGAACTCTTGCGCTATCCGCATTTTTTGGAGATAAACAAAACTCAAAATGCTTGAGAAGATGTGATTTCGTACTGGTCGCTCACTACGCACTTGAAAATGCTCAATATGACAGACTTGCTTGATTGCTCTGTGATATTGTTCAATTTGCCAGTGTTGATCATGAATGGCTTTAAAGTCATCATGCTGAAAAGGTTCTTCCTCTGGCAAGTAAACCACGTAGTAGCGATGCTGGTCTTTTAGCGTCGTTCTAAACAACTTGACCTTGCCAAAATCTTTAAGCCAAACCTCCAAACCGCCACAAGGAACGTCAAGGTGCTGAATTTGCAGCCATTGGCCTTTTTCCTGCGATACTGTTCTGTTTTTCTCGACAGCAAACATGAATCCTGTCTGATGGTTTTTAATCGTCTTCAGATTCCTGACGCAGCTGTACCAAGAGTCTCCCGTTACAAACTTTGGCTTGAGTCCACAATCCAGTACTTCTGCCAGCATTTCACGAAAATAGTCATTTTTAGTCTTGCCTTCGGATTTATCGCATATCCTGTAATTGACGGGCATATGGCGACCAGTCATGTCGGTGTAATAAAGGGTTACGAGGTTAATCCCTTTGACTGCTCGATGGTGTTTCCCTGACCAAAAATGACTCACCAGTTCTACGTGATGACTGTAAGGTTTATCAAGTACGCTATCATCAACACTCAAAGTACCACCAACAAGACATAGATCTTGAGCTGCCTCATCAAATAAGTCTTTCGGTTGATAATCTTCACGGTGAAGAAAGCGGTTAACGCTATCGTGAGATATACCCGTCACTTCTGCCAATCTTGTGCATGTTGATGATTTTGGCTCACTTATCAAAAATCCCATGTATTGCGGAAGAGTACATCTGGCTGTCGTTGGGCGAGTAGTTTTTCTCACTTCCATCCCTGAAAATGATCATTTTACCCGATATCAAATTTTTACTGCCTCATTACAGAGCGCCGGGCCGATGGCTATGTCGTTTAGTATTGTTTCATCAATATAACTAAGACTACTAACACCATGACGAATGAAGATGTTTATACAAAATTCACGGCCGGCGTCACTTTGAAAAAAACGCCGGTCAAAATATGCCAGGCACTCTGCGCTCTGCTCAGCAGCCAGTTTGAACAACCGTGCGCCGAAAGCGCCGTTTTTGAATCCCTCAGGTATGTGCGGGTATGCGAAACCCAGCTTACTTTGTGACGCGATTTCGCAGAGTGTTCCGCCTTCTCTGCCTCGCAGATACTTTTCAGGCACATACGCCAGTGCGTCGCCATTTTTTGCGCAGGCGATTTTACAAAGGCGGTAGCCGATTTCCCGGTAACTGTCTTCGTCAAAGAAAAAACCGGGGACGTCAGCTAACGCCCGACCGTCTTTTTTGCAGGCCGCCGTACATATCTGAATTCCTGCCGCTGTTTTAAGCACTTCCGCCGGCACTTTTTTAAGAATAAGACCATTTCGCTGACAAGCGAAAAGGTAAAGTTCCGGCGGAATTAATGGCTTTGGTAAAATGTCCAGAATATCTTTACGAAGAAGAGTCCTGATTATTTCCCAGTACCCCAGTTTAGCCATTTTTACGATTATTGATTTCTGCTCATCATTAAATGAGTCAACTTGTGATTCAAACGACGGCCGCACCTGACGATGACATATAATAAAAATACCGAAGTGCCCGATAAGAGCGGTAATGTCCGCCGCGGTCAGACTTTTATCATCGATTAATTTCAGCAGACTGTTTGTGATATTTATATCGATATTACCGGGTTTACCGGGCAGACGGAGCTCGTTTACGCTCAGCGGTGACGTCTGATGAGCCTGATGTTCCCGGACGTGCCCGGCACGGGAAGTTCCGTCCTGAGAGTCCGGCTGAAAACGGGCGTCCTGAGAAGAGCAGGCGAAACGCTTGTTGTTTACTCTGACGGGAACCGGTTTTTCAACGACGGTATACTGGTTTCCGGCCGCGTTAAGCAGCGCAGGACTTTCCTCTTGTAAAGAATCATTCTCTTCGGCGTTTAAAGCCGCGTTTGCCGGCGTTAATTCAGGAATTCGTTCCATGTGAAATTTATCCCCCCGACGTGTGATTAATTCTGGGCAGGCATGACCGCATTTTACCTGATGTGTGATTAATTTTAGGTTGACATGAACATATCTTAGAATGATTGATTCTGGAAATTCTGTCAGAGGATACGCTCATGCCCGCAAAGGGTTAGAACACGGTTAGCAGCGATCCTGACAAACTTGTGAGCGTATCCGACTGAACTTTTCAGGATTATCTGACTAAATAGTCGGTACTGAAAAACATAACTTCAAGATTTAAAATGTACGGCATCTGATTTACGCAAAATTCAGAGCCGTACCCAAAAGCAACATTTCTTATATTTCGCATCAATTTCACTACAAAATAGCCAAAACTCACCATCTTTTTCGAGCAAAAAGAAAATGGCTAACCACTTTCTCAGGTTCCAGGCACACGCAGCCATTAGAAGGTTTATTGAGTCGCCAACACTGCCTTTTAACCAGTTCTTACAGAGCCTAAAATCACTCTTCAAATGCCCGATTACTGGTTCAATTGTTGCCCGTTTTTTACAGAGTTCACTTTTGCGTTTTCTCTTTGCTTGCGAGTCCCGTTTTAATGGCCGACTAGGGATAACAACTTCTTGGTCAACATACTGCATACACCCTTTATAGCCTTTATCTACAACGGCTGTAGTGATTTTACTCTTTCGGTGTTTATGGGCATGGTCAAGTGCAGGTCTAAGCAATTTTGAGTCGTGTTCATGTTTGTCATGACTGGCGACACCGATGATTAATTGACTCTGCTCTGTGAGCACGACAGAAGCCTTTTTACCATACTCGTATGGCTTATGGTCTTTGCCTTTCCCTACGCAGTAAACATCGGGTTCATGAAGACTATAAATCTTATTTTTATCTTTACGTTGCTGTGTAATGGCTTTTTCATAATTAGTAAAATTCTCTTTTTGTAAATCAATAACTTCTTGTGGAAGTTTGCGTTGTAGCTCCCTTAAAAGCTTACCTGCGATAACACGCAACCTTTTTAACGCTCTTCTGGCTTTGCTTCGATTTTTGGCATGTCTAAAGCTTCGACAGTCAATGCGTAGCTGTTTGACTTCTTTGACATAAGTACGTCTTTGCTTGATCCCAAATACTTTGGCTAGTACTCCGTCCATTTGAATTCAATACTTCAAGCTCTTTTGCTAAGCCTTAGTCATAGGAGAGCTAAAAATCTTGTATTGATTTTTATTGTTTTAAACTCTTATACAACTTTTATTCACAACTAATTAATAAGTCTGTAATTTCTGAACAAAATGCTTCCTCCCACCCTTTGGCAAGCCAGTAGGACTCTAGCTTTTTTCATTTTGATTAACGAAAGTGTAACAGGATTTCGTTAATCACTTTAATTCTGTTAAAAGGCTAACTGTACCCTGGAAGGACGGGGTAAAGCTTCTTTAACTTGATACGTGCCTCCTCAGTTGTGAACTGCCAAATCATCTTAGCCTTGGACTCATTGCGTTGGGTGACCCAGGCTTCAACTTCACAATTTAGTGTTTCCTGATCCGGTATTCTTCGGTTTAAGCATTGTCTGCTCAAGATACTTAATTCAATTTCAGCCATATCCAACCAGCTTCCGTGTTTTGGCGTGTAATGAAATTCGATTTTATTGATCAGCCTACGAGCTTCTTCTGGTTCGAAGGCCTTATAAAATGAAGCCGGGGTATGAGTATTCAGGTTATCCTCAACCAACACAATTGTCTCAGCATCCTTATAACGCCCGTCTACTAAGGCTTTTACTTGATGAGCCCAATCAACGGCTGTTCTGTGCTCTGTGACCTCAACATGCCGCCAGCCCGCTAAAGGCTCAAATATCATGAACAGGTTGCTGACACCGTTACGCTCATATTCCGTATCGTATCGCTCCGGATAACCTGAAACTAAAGGTAACGGGTTGCGAACTTCTTTAACTTGTTGTTTGCTGGTTTCATCAAGGCATACTAAAGGACGCTTGGGATCGTAAGGAAGTTTATAGGCTCTTCGTCGTTTAGTGTGGATTTAATGGATTTATTTCTGAGATAATAAACCCAGTTTTGCAGTCAAGAGTTGGAAGTAAATACATGGATGGAAATCAAGTTTTGATGCTCGGCCTTGGTATAGAAGCGCCTTGGAAGTTGGTTAACCAACACCTGGATATATTAGCCTCACCTAATGAACTTGTTCTCGAAATTGAAGCTGAACGAGGAAGCTTGTATCCCTGCCCGACTTGCTCAAAAGCTTGTCCGGCACATGACTTTAAATCGCTGACCTGGCGTCATCTCAATTTCTTTCAGCATCACTGTTATATCAAAGCAAACGTCCCGAGAACTCGATGTGCTGAGCATGGCGTTAAGCGTGTCAATGTCCCTTGGGCGAGAGCGGGTAGTAAATTCACGTTATTGTTCGAACAATCTGTATTGGTACCGGCTCGTGAAATGCCGGTTAAGGCATGTGCTGAATATGTTGGAATTCGTGACAAACGTATTTGGCGCATCATCAAACACTACGTCAGCAAGGCATTAGCATTGATGGACTTGTCAGCACTTAAAGCTATTGGATTCGATGAAACGGCGGCTAAACGTGGCCACAACTATGTTACTGTTTTCATTGATATGGACAAGAAAGACAAGCCTGTTGTGTTCGCTACGCCCGGAAAAGGTAAGGAAACCGTTAAGCGATTTAAGTCCTTTCTGACAGAGCATCAAGGCAAAGCAGATAATGTACTTGAAGTCGTGTGTGATATGTCAAGAGCCTTTCTGTCAGCAACAGAGGAAGAGTTCCCGGATGCTAACGTAACGGTTGATTGGTTCCATGTTGTGCAACTGTTTACTAAAGCGGTTGATGAAGTACGTAAAACGGAGAGAAAAATCCAACCGCATCCAAAGAGCCTGCGCTGGGCAGTACTAAAAAATGCAGATGGCTCATTTACTGAGAAACAAAAAGAAGCACTTGCAGAGCTAGAATCCAGCGACCTGAATACAGCAACAGCTTGGCGGATTAAGGAACAACTTAGGTGGATACGTCAAGCTGAAACCGCTCATGCAGATGAGAATTTTACAGCGCTGGTCATCCACTTATACGAATGCTCGTATGGAAGGTTTAAATAGTCTATTTCAACGGCTAGAAACGAGCCAGAGGGTATCGTAATACAGGAACATTTATTACGAGGGCGTTCAAAATTCTGTGTCAGCCTAAATTCTAAATTTCTAATACGTTATCCAATCTGCCTTCAAAATGGATTGCAAATTGTGACAATGCTAGCCTCCAATTTTGGACTGGCATTGTCCACTTTTTAGAGGCATTCAATATGCCCGCATAAAGCAATTTTAGCAAGCTGTTTTCATTTGGAAATGCCCCTTTTGTTTTGGTGAGTTTCCTAAACTGGCGATGTACGGCTTCAATCGCATTGGTCGTGTAAATCACTCGACGTACATATTCTGGATATTTGAAGTAAACGGACAAGTTCTCCCACTTTCTGCGCCAAGAGTCGATAACGATTGGATACTGGCTACCCCATTTGTTTTCCAGCTCATCTAAAGCCGTTTCAGCAGCCGATTTACTTGTCGCTCTGTAAACCGGCTTTAAATCAGCCATAAACGCCTTTTGATGCTTAGATGCCACATACTTCATTGAGTTGCGTACCTGATGAATTACGCAAAGCTGAACTTCTGTCTCCGGGTAAATGCTGGCAATAGCTTCAGGAAAACCGTTTAACCCGTCAACACAAGCAATTAAGATATCCTTAACACCACGATTATGAAGATCGGTCAGTACCGAAAGCCAATAATTAGCACCTTCTGACTCTGAAAGATACAGGCCAAGTAACTCTTTCTTACCTTCGAGATTAACGCCTAGAATCGTGTAAATAGCCTTACTGACATAGCGACCATTGTCTTTGACTTTATAGTGAATCGCATCCAGCCAAATAATTGGATAGACCTCGTCTAAACTGCGTTGCTGCCATTCTTTGAGCTGAGGAATAAGCTGATCGGTCACAGCCGTCAAACTGGCTTCTGAAAGCTCTAAACCATACAAATCAGCCACATGAGATTTGATATCACGATAACTCATACCCATTGAAAACATTGACAAAATCTTACGATCAATTTCATCAGAGAGCTTAGTTTGATTTTTTTTGACAAGCTGAGGCTCAAAGTTGCCGGCTCTGTCTCTTGGCGTTTCTAACTCAAATTCGCCAACTGAAGATTTAACGGTTTTTTTACTAAAACCATTTCTTCGATTGGGCTCAAGATCTGAGTCTAAATGTTGATCAAGTTCTGCTTTAAGCGCTGCTTCTGTTAGTTGTTTGATTAAAGGGGTGAGAACACCATCCGCACCAGTTAAACCTTTACCTGATTGAAGTTGTTCTAAAGCTTTATTGAAATCGAAATTTTGAGTCATTATGTCATTCCTGTTTTTGACATTTTACCGAAATGACACAGATTTCTAAACACTACCTTTATTACCATGATTGCTAGCCCTGTATCAGATCTACTCAAATCCATATGAAACGACGAAGAGCCAGTTTATAGAGTTCTAATATATCTTCCATAGCGCTCACGAAGGCAGCGTTTTCCTCTTCAGGTATACACCACTCTTCTTTAAGCCAGGGTTTAAGTTCATTTTTTTTAACGCATAATGAACAGAGGTTCTCGATATGCTATCGACATATTTGAGTTCAATCATCTTGTCTCTAAGAAGATTTAATGTCCAACGGCAACGTCCTTCCGGAGGCGCAGAGCAGGTCAGCGCAATTAGGTGTGCTTCGGCTTCACCATCCATTATGCGTCTGCGGCCTTGATGGCTGTGTTTGCTATTAACAGCGACTTCTAATCCTTCCTCGACAAAACGCTTTCTGAGGCTCGTTACTGCAAGTGGTGAGATGTTTAGCGCCTTAGCAATCTGTTGATTGGTCAGTGGCGAATTATTCTCATCAATAGCAAGTAAAATTTGGGCGTGTCGTTTCTTATGTTGAGCAACACGTGGTTTCTTCTGCTTTATCAAAGCTTCAAGCATTGAACGCTCTTCATTACTCAAACGGACATGGTATTTAATCCTCATAACAGCTCCTGTATTCGTTGTGTTCAGGAACTGTTAGGATAAACTATCAGGCCATTATTTGCTTTTGAATGGACTACTAGTTTATTGACTCGGTTAACCACCTTGATGGCAAGTTTGCTATCTGTCGGATAAGTAATGGCTTTTTCTTGGACTGTTGTATCAACGTACACGGTGTCATCTTCAGCTTTGTCACCGTGTAAAGCCACAGATAATGCAAAGATTTTTTCACAGCCTTTTTCACCGATGCGCTTACGAAAAACACTGAGTTCACTGGCATCACAAGGGCGTGCTGTTTGAAACTCTGTCTCACCACAAAACACTTGAAAATACACGTTCATCAGCCACTCATCGACCAAGGCTTCATCGCTGAGTTTGTAGAGCTGATTGAGTATTAGCAAACCGCACATCAACCGAATTGGCTTCGCTTTACGGCCTAATTTTTTGTATAACGGCTTGAACTCTTCTTCCAACGCTCGCCAATCAAAGGCATTAGCTAAAATGAGTAAAGGGTGAGTTTGCAGAAGTTGGTCTGTGATATTAAACAGACTGGCATGAGGTAAATTTGACGGGCTTTCTTTGAGCATTTTTAGCACCCAAAACGACCAGAAACCATAGGTTAACTATATCATTTCTGGTCGAAATTGAATGTATCAAATAGCTATATTTTATTAGCGATCAGAATGTTAGATGTTTTTCATGACCGACTAAATAATTTTCTTAACTCATTTTTAAGCCGAAAGATATCAGGCAGATAAAACTATTCTCTTCTCAGCCATTTGCCGTAAAAGTCGCAGACAGCCTTGCTGAATATCGGCAAACTCCATTTGCGGATAAGCTTGATTCAGCCAGCTGGTAATCGCCTCAAAAGATGTTTGCGCTTCATGCTCGATAAATGACAGCACCTGCGCCGAAAGCGGGGTTAACCGCAGAAAACTGACTTCTTCATCTTGATCCCGATATACGCAGAAAAACCTCGGTGTCTCTAACGGCTCGACGGGCTGATAATCAAGACTGATGTGCTGAACATCAAACGAATACTGGGCTACCTTAGCGGATTCAGACAAGCTTAATGCAGCGGACTCGATATCTTCACTAACTAAAGGTTTAAGTTGTCGCTGTTGTTGCGCGACTGAAACCACCAGCTCCAACCATTCGTAATGCGCCAATTCCAGCATAAAAACGGGATCATATTCTTTCGGCTCATACTCGGACTGCAAGAAAATTAAAAATTCTTGCGCGATTTCGACAAAAATCGGCGTTTGGCAATCATGGGTAACGAAGAATGTCTGAATGAGCTCATTCCACTGCTCTTCGGTATACAGCGTTTCTAAAACAGGAAAAGCATTGGATACAAAACCTTTTACGTTATTAAAAAAGAGCTCACGATAAACGGACATTCGGCGCGGCTCAATCCCTTTAGGTAAAGGATTAGCGGGGTCTTTAATGTAATCCATAAATTCATTCTGAACTTCAGCAAATGACATTACGCACTCCTTTTTTGCGGCATAATGGCCTGTTGCTGAAGACTATGGATTTGATTAACCTCAATCAAAAGTTCTTCAGTGGACGGAATATTAAAATCTCTTTCCAAAAGCGTCGGGTGAACACCGTGAATGTCATAACAATCAGCGAGTAGCTTCCAGACCGGTTGAATGACATCCGCACCATGGGTATCAATAATCAGATCAACGTCTTCTTCGTAATGCCCCGCCACATGAATATAAGCGATACGCTCTGTAGGCATTTGCCTTAAAAATTCAGCCGCGTCGTATTTGTGATTAACTGAATTCACATAAATATTGTTCACATCCAGAAGCATCTTACAATCGGCTTCTTCCAGTACACCGTTAACAAACTCAAGCTCGCTCATTTGTGCGCCGGGAGCCGCATAGAAGGATACATTTTCCAGAATCAAAGGTCGTTCAAGAATATCTTCAACTCGCTTCACTCTTGCGGCGGTGTGTTTAACGGCTTCTTCAGTAAACGGAATTGGCATTAAATCGTACATGTGTCCCGAACCAGAACAATAACTTAAATGCTCGGAATAGACATCAATATTATGCAAATCCATAAACTGTTTGATGTTTTTTACAAACTCGACATCGAGTTTTTCAGGACTGCCGATTGATAACGATAAACCATGCAAAAAGAATTTGTGCTTTTCTGTTAATTCTCTAAATTGACGACCGAATTTACCACCCAGAGTCATCCAGTTTTCAGGCGCGACTTCAAAGAAGTCAATTTGCTCCGGAACCATGTCACAGAATTCACCTAACATTTCACGGCGTAAGCCTAAACCGACAAGATTGTTGTTTGTCATTGTAATACCTCCGATGGCTTCGCTTAGCTCAATATTTCGAATTTACTCTCAATCTAATTGAATACTAATTCGAAAATAGATTCGAAATCTTAACTGTTTTCTTAAATCACATATTTGAAAATAAGGCCAGCATAAGCCGGCCTGGTTGTAATAAGCAGTCGAGTAAGTTAATAACTTACTTAGATCCGCCGCATTTACCTTCACCACACTTACCTTCGTGGCTCTTCTTAGCGCCGCCGCACTTACCTTCACCACACTTACCTTCGTGGCTCTTCTTAGCGCCGCCGCACTTGCCTTCACCACACTTACCTTCGTGGCTCTTCTTAGCGCCGCCGCACTTGCCTTCACCACACTTACCTTCGTGGCTCTTCTTAGCGCCGCCGCACTTACCTTCACCACACTTACCTTCGTGGCTCTTCTTAGCGTCGCCGCCGCATTTGCCTTCACCGCACTTGCCTTCGCCACCCACTAATTGGTATCCGGTTTTCATTTCCTCAAAGCCGAAAGAACCAGCTTGCGCAGCAAACGCATGACCCATTACAACGGTACCAAGTGCCACAGCAACAGCAGTTTTTTTAACAGTATTCATAATGTCTTCCCTCTTTAACGTTTAATAATGAAACTTCCATGCCGTTGAGGCATTAATTAGTCTTGCCTAATTAGACCTAGCACCCGAAAATTTTATTTCACAAAACCTTTATATTTTTGCTGTACGTCTAAAAATTATGTCAAGATCAGACAAATATCAAAAAATAAATTAAGGTTTTTCATTCAGATAATGAAATTCTTACGTTTGAAGAACTTTTTTAGCCCAAATCAAAAAAACTACCTTAAATAATCATCTAAAGGTAAAATCGGCGCCTTATTCTAAACTTCCATCATATTAAGGTATTTCCGTGCGTGTGATTCTTGCCCCTATGGAAGGTGTTGTAGATGATTTGATGCGCGATATTTTATCGGCGATTAATCCTTACGATTTAATGGTGACCGAGTTTGTCCGCGTAGTGGACAAGCTTTTACCGGAAAAAGTGTTTACCAAACTCTGCCCGGAGCTATTGAACAGAGGGAAAACAGAATCCGGCACCCCGGTTAGAGTGCAGTTACTTGGACAAAACCCTGAAGCCTTAGCGAAAAATGCTCTGAGGGCTATCGAATTGGGTTCTAACGGTATTGATATCAACTTCGGCTGTCCGGCAAAAATTGTTAACCGTAATAAAGGCGGAGCGATTTTGCTGCAGGAGCCGGATAAGGTACATGATATCGTTAAAGCGGTTCGCCAAGCCGTACCAGAAGAGCAACCTGTGACCGCTAAAATTCGATTGGGATTTGAGGATAAATCTCAGTACATGGAAAATGCACTGGCGATTTGCGAAGCCGGCGCGGACGAATTAGCGGTTCACGCAAGAAGTAAAGCCGACGGCTATAAGCCGCCCGCATACTGGGAGTACATCACGGATATTAACAATGCGCTTTCTATTCCCGTGGTTGCGAACGGCGAAATCTGGAATAAAGCCGACGCCATTAGATGTATGCAACAGACTGGCTGTGACGCGGTGATGATCGGCCGGGGTGCGATATCATTACCCAACCTTGCTGAAGCCATTAAAACGGATAACCCTGAAATGAACTGGTTGCAAGCGCTTGATCTTATGCTCAGATACACAGAAAAAGAACTTACCGGCCGTAAATCCTGTTATTATCCGTCTAGAATTAAACAATGGTTTAGCTATTTAAATCGTCAATACCCGGAAGCGAGAGACTTATTCAGGGTATTACGAATTTTTAAAACTACCGAAGAAATTACCGCTTGTTTGAAAACAGCGAGAGAAAAGTCATGAATAAACGTCAGAAAATCAATAAGAAGATTGCCAAACGAGCTAAAGCAAAACAGAATAAAGTTAAGTGCGGCTGCGCACCTGAAAACGCCGGGCGCTCCGGCTACATTTCTAAAGCTCAAAGAGCCAAAACGGAAGCTGAAAAAGCAAAGCTTGAAAACCAAGACGCTGAAACCGCAGCCGAATAAATAAAGTTTTCAGAAAGCTCCCGCAACAACAGGGGGGCTTAAGTATCATTAAAACTTAATCCCGCTCAACCAGTTTTTCTTTATTAAGTTGTTCCATCTGTGAGTAAGAGGATGACAACGGAGTTGTCGATGCCGGCGATAACTCTTGTTGTAATTCATCTTGATCCGTTTCTTTAATTTCGACTCGATGCACTAATCGATAAGCCACCCAAACACCGGAAACGCCGAATAAGACACTGCCGATCGCTTGTCCGATTAAAACTCCGTTTACGCCGTATAATTGCGCGCCAAAATAAGCAAAAGGTATCGTGCCTAGTGTTGCTTTACCTATATTGAAAAAACTCGAATATTTTGGCTTGCCTAAATTATTAAAGGACGCATTGGCAACAAACAATGCTCCGTTGAATACGAAAGTAACGGCTATGAAAGTACAGAAAAACTTCACTAACTCGGCACCGTCACCGTGCAAATCGAAACCCGATATAATATGATCTTGTAAAAAGTAAATCAGTATCGAAACAGCGAATACATAAATGAGATTAAACTGCAACGCATTAGTCAAAGCCAAACGCACACGTTCAAAACTTTTCGCGCCGAAATTTTGACCCACAATAGGCCCGATAGCGCCAGAAAGGGCAAAGACCATTCCAAATGCAAATGGCATGATACGCCCGAGTACAGCCCACCCGGCGACATAAGAGTCACCGGATTCAGCAATAGCCCTTGTCAATACGCCATTACCGATTGGTGTAGCAACATTAGTTAACATCGCCGGTAATGCGATAGCAAAAACAGGTTTTAGATCTCGTTTAAAGTTTGAGAGGTCAAAAGTTGTGCCTAATCCATGCTTAATAAACACACCTCTTGCTGAAACCACTAAAACGGCAATCCTCGCAATGACCGAAGCTGTTGCCGCACCTTCAATCCCCATTGAAAAACTGAAAATAAAAATAGGGTCTAATACAGCGTTTACGGCTCCCCCCGTTAGTGTTGACATCATAGAAAGTTTAGCGTCACCAACCGCTCTTAACGCTGCCCCTAATGCTATCGCTAAACAAATAAATGGCATGGAAGGTAAAATAATATAAAGATAACTTTGAGCTAATTCAGCGGTGCGTCCGGTAGCACCGATAAGTTCTACCAATTCAGGAATTAAACTGGTAACGACAGTTGCAACCACGACACTGGTCATCAAGTTGATAACAGCGGCATTTAATAACAACTGCCGGGCTTTTTCCTTTTGTTTCGCACCTATGGCTTTTGAAACAACCGCCCCCGTTGAGATAGCAAGCCCGATTCCAATAGAAGTAGTGAAAAAGGTAATGGTTCCGGCATAACCTACCGCGGCGGCGAGTTCCTCCTGCCCTAACATGCTTAAGAAGAAGATATCTAAAAGATCGACCAGAAACAGAGCTGAAATACCTATCGCTGCGGTTGAGGTCATAACCCAGATGTGGCGCATAACAGAGCCGGATACAAACTTTGCCTGTGGCATAGACTTCCTGTAGTTTTAAAAGTTATTCAGTTTAAAAGATACTTAGCGATGGCCAAACTTGCGGTTATGCCCCTGGCAAATCTATGCCAGATAATATTGTAATGTCAATGCAGTGAAGATAACTTAAGCGCCACAGATGAGCCTAAAAGTGGAGTTCGATAATCTTCGCCGCTCCGCTGCTGACCATCGTCAAAAACAAGACCCGCGGCGCCGGACATATTCTTCACTTGCGTCTCTTATCCCCGGAATTCATTGAATCCCGCCAAAATCTGAGCGTAAACAGAGCACTACAGAGCCCTATTTGAGAATGCGTTAATATTCTGTTCAGCTTATTTTGTATACAATGGGACTTTAATCAAAACATGAGGAGCACTTATGAATAACCTTAAAATCCCTCTTTTAATTGGCTGTTTATCAATTTGTTGTTCAAGTCTAGCGACTACTTTAAATAACAAAACAGATTTCAGAACGCAACAAAAGCAAATACAAAAAACACTTAATTCAAATAATTTTCAGTACAATCAATCCAATGTGATTAAGTACGGCAAAAACTGCCCCACGGATTTACAAAAATATGTTTTCACTCGTCAAAAAGACATTGATGACTTTCCGCAAAAATGTAAATCTGTACCACAACTCATCATTACAGGTAATGATATCAAAAATCTTGACGGGCTAAAAAACATTCAAAAGGTGACAAATTATCCTGGTAATCAAATTAGTATAATGATTGGAGGGCCCAAATACAGCAACCCATCATTGCAACAGCTTTCCGGGCTAAATCACCTTCGTTCAGTCAATGGATATATAGATATTTTCGGTAATAAATCACTAAGACGTATTAACGCATTTCAAAATCTGAAGAAAATTAACGGGCAACTTATCATATCCCAAAATCCGGCTCTCACCTCGATTAAAGCATTGCCGTTATTGTCTTCATTAGAATCTCTTACCATTGCAGGCAATCATAGTTTGAAAAATGTAATAGGGGAATTTGGAAAACTGACAAACATCCCCGAAGATTTATCAATAGAGTACAACAATCTTTCATCACTTTCTTTTCTGAAAAATATAACGACAGTCGGACTATTGAGTTTATCTGATAATAACGGCTTAACCAGTCTTGATGGACTACAAAACATTAAGAAGCTTACAAGAGATAAGTCTAAAAAATACAATGCTTATTTTGAAAATCAGAATTCATTAAAAGATTGCAGCCAGATCTCAAAGCTTTATCACGCAATTCCTAGCCGATTTTTCTATTACAACTTAAATCCGGTTTGCGAGAGAACTCTGACAAACTAACTTTAAATTGAGCAACTGCCGTGAAATAACTTCCCGATTTGTCACTTACCAGCTTAAATTGCTGATATCAAGTCATGAAGTTTAGTCACAAGCAACGACAATTGCGCAGACATATGGTGATTAATACGGAGGAAGAGTTGCAATGTTAAGTACCTGAAGATAAGTTTCTTCAGCATTTTGGTGTTCAGATTAAGTGCGGTAAAAAGTGCTGCGCAGGGCGCATAGCCTTAGCTATGTAACCGGAGTTGGGTAGTGGACTGAATCGGTGATTTTCAACTTTAACCAATTGAAGTTAATAGATAAAATTTCTTAATCACCATTTTTAGCCCACTACCCGGAGTTGCAACTCTTTATGCGCTAAAGGTGGACATCAAAAAATGTTAGAAAACTTATGGTCAGCTACTTATAATTCATCTGAAGAGTGAACCGCCATAAGCACACAGGTTTGCTAAAATCGCTGCTGGCTTTGCTGTAGCTTTTGCGGGTAGAATAACTGCTTGCGGCAAGTTTCGCCTTGCTATCAATAAACGGAGTAACGACAGTTTTTATATCGGTAATTTTTTCTGCGCCTGAGAGCGTATCCAACTGAGTTTTAACGTGAAAATAGCCGCTAACACCAATTCCCAAGCCTTTTACAAAAAGCCCGTAAGCTCAAAATCACTTCGTCTTTTAGGTTAAATAATGAATACAGAACATCTGCTGACTCAAAGCTGGAATGACTTTGTTTTAAACATTAATGCCTTCATGAATGAACTTGGCATCACTAAAGACGAATTCAGCTGTGACCACGCCGCGCTTCGAGTCAATACAGTTACCCGTGCTGACTTTTTAAGACACTTTTTTAATCAGCATGGCAGAATCATTTCTGAAAATATGATCAACGGCCGGCCAATTCTGGTTATTGAATTAGCTCAGCCTTTGATGCTGAATAACACGCCGGTTCCTTATGTGGAATTACCTTACCCGAACGATAAAGTTTACCCTTCAGAAGGTTGGGAACATATTGAGCTTGTTATTCCGGGTAAAGCGACTTGCGTTGATGAATTGAGACTTCACTCTGAAGAGAAAATCCCGCGGCTCGCAGAAATCATTAATAAAGAATCGGCCGAAATTAAAGTGAAATTCAGCAGCCCTAAAGGTGATAAGGAACGCGTTCCGAACCCAACCATCGCATTAAAGAAAAACGGCATCTGTATTAAGTTGCATAGTCATTCAATAAAAGCCATTATTGACAGCGGACAAAGATAATATATTCAAGGTAGAAATTTATGAAGAAGCAAAAACATGAACCTCAACTCCTAAAACTGGCAATTCAAATTGGCGAGGGTTATGCGGTAAAAAGAGGGTTTGCTTCTTTTGAAAAAGGAACCTCCGAACGGGAAAAAGTGGAATGTATTTATCGCTTACTCGTGCAAGATAAATTGATTCAACCATTAGCGAAGGACAAAGAAGACGGCCTGAATATGAAACACAAATTGATATTGTGGATTTCTAAACAGCTGCCGGATAGCCATCCTTTGTTAAATTAACCGCAAATCAGTCAGCACCGGCAGAGGCTGGTGCTTGACTCCTGTTTTAGAAACTGTCCCAAAATAACTTCCCTGGTTTTGCTGTCGTTTATTTTTGAGCTGATTCAACCTAGAAAAAGCCCCTGAAATTACCGGCATAAAAAAATGTCGTTACTCCGTTAGCCGACAGCAAGGCTTGAATAAGCAGTTGTTCCGCTGTAAGCATTCACCAAAGGGGTATTGACAATTGCAAACACCCGCTTATTAACATTTGTAACTATAACCACCTCACGTTTTTTGTGAGGCAAGTACCATTCTGCAGTCGGTTTCACTGTTTCTCTGAAAAGTCAATACGGGCTCGGTGAATGGTTACGTTCCGCTCACTGTTATTCGCAGCGCCGCCGGCGTTAATTTTAGCCGGTTTACGAGCGCCCGGCATTCACCGGATAATTGACGTCGCTTAACTGGCTTTCTAATTAAACATGATACAGTTATCGGACTTTTATGCGTCCAACTGCTTTTTTAGCAACGCGTTTACTGAGGAGCTTTTTTACGCCCGGGATTGGTCTCTGTATAGCTGATGTGCTGATGAAAACGAACAATTAAATCTTCGTGAGCTTTATCTGAGCCTAACTTCTCCGCAAGCTGTCTGAATACGGACTCAACTTTATTCAAAAATTGCCCGTATCCTTCATGAACACAATCTTGCTTACCTGCCGCAATCGTAAAGTTAATGTTATCAGCCGTACCGTTCGGATCGCAGTCATAAATGAATTGTAAATCTTCTGACTCAGGATCAAACCCGATCATTTGCAGCTCTTCGGTTTTCCGTTGCTGATCGAATTTGCTGTTTCTCACTAACGGCGTACGGCCGTTGGAGATCATTGCCGAACGAGTTATTGATTTTGTTTCAATGGCCGTCAGGAAATGATCCTTAATGGTATCAAAAAGGTTTGATAAAACGTTTTCACCGCTTAATAAGGTCTGTTTCAGCTTACGATTAATCGGTAAGTAACTGTCACGTAAGCGAGCGAGTTCAGGTTTTGCGGCAGAGTGCAATGTCTTGACTTGTAGCGTTCTGAAATCGCCCTTAATTTAAAACCGTAGGTTTCCTTATGCCCTTTTGCTTTTGAAAATAAATCATAAGACAGATGCTGATGATCACGCACTTTTACTGTTAAATTCACATCATGCATTGTTTGTCTGAGCTGACTGATAAAACACTTAACCTTGCTATGAAACCTGGCCGCATCTGCTCTGATAGCGTCACCGGTGGCTAAAAACACGATGCTGATTTTACGGGGCTGGTAATTAGCGTCGACAAATAAATTCTGGGTTTCATGATAAGCGGGATTATAGAAAAAGATAATCCGCTCTTTAGTCTGAAAATGATAAGACTCAGTATGGTACCGAACAACAGGAAGCTTATCGTCAGCGATAATCTGGCAATTAAATAAACCCTGTTCTTCAGCGTATTTAAAAATACTCTGACTTAACTCTTTGTACAGACTTTCTAAATCTCCAAAGTGAGCGATAAGCTCAGGAGTAACTTTAATATCAGCGGTTAGATACTGATTAGAGCGAGCGCTTGTCGGAATATAAACCCGATGTTTATGGCTGACAGGCATGAAGCTTTCCTTGAATGAATTGCCGAAAGTGTTCGCATCTTAACAGTTATCAAAATCTAAAATTTGATCCAGGTAGGATTTCTGTTGTCACTTTGATTTTAATCCGGAAAAGCAGTTGACGGCACGCTTAAACGCGGAAAAAATGACCGACATAAAAACTGTCGTATATGGTCTCCTCCAATATTGCAAGTAAAAAAATAGCTTTTGACAGGGATAGGTTTGCGTTCGTATATCCGGCTTCATTAGTGAAACTCTTTTAGTTTCGAGCCTTGATGAACTTCGCACATATCGTCCTAATCGTTACTTCGAGTTCTAAACTCATCGACAGTTTCAGGTTTTCGATATGCCGGTCTTACCTGTTTGTCATCGGTTACTTTTTATTTAGCAATCCTTGGGTCTGATCATTTTCTTATTAAATTGGCTCTTCGTCGTTTCATATGGATTTGAGTAGATCAGACACCGGGCTAGCAATCATAAAAATCATGGTCATAAATGTCCCTGTATTACGATACCCTCCAGCTCGTGTTCTATACCCGTGATCATTCAAGATGCGATTTTTTCAAACAAAGGCTTGCAATTTTCTGTAATGAGATCATCATAGCAACATGATTGAAATATCCTTAACCAAAGAAGAAAAACATTCTCTGGAATCACGACATAAATCGTCAAGTGATAGCCGTGAATGTGACCGAATTAAAGTTGTTCTGTTACGTTCAGAAGGCTGGTCTTATTCTTTAATTGCTCAAGCGTTACGGATAGATAAAACAACAGTCAAACGTCATTTTGATGACTATCAATCTCAAGAAAAACTGAAACCCGAAAATGGCGGTTCAGTCAGTCGGCTCACTCCAGAGCAAACCGAGTTTTTGATAGCCCATTTAACAAAATTCACTTTCGCTCATACACATCAAATTGTGAGTTATATTGATGAAACCTTTGGTGTGAAATTTACGGTTGCAGGGTTAAACAAATGGCTGCATCGCAATGGCTTCAGTTACAAAAAGCCTAAGGGTGTTCCCCATAAATTTGATGAGCAAAAGCAAGCCGAATTTAAAGAAAAATACGAGACATTAAAGGCCGAAAAGCCTGATAATGAGCCAATTGTATTTATGGACGCTGTCCATCCTACCATGGCAACAAAGCTGTCTTACGGTTGGATAAAAAGAGGTGAAGATAAGCTGATTAACACCACAGGCAGCCGTACTCGCTTGAATATTATTGGTGGCATTCAGCTGGGGAAGTTGGCTGAAACTGTGACAGCCCAATATGAGCGCGTCAACCAAGAATCTGTTGTGGATTTTTTAGTAAAACTGAAAGCTCAACATTCTAAAGCTGAGCGTATTCACCTCATCTTAGATGGTGCTGCTTATCACCGAGCAGGCAGCGTAAAAGAAAAAGCAAAGGAGCTGAAAATCGAGCTTCATTACTTACCACCATACAGTCCGAATTTAAACCCAATTGAGCGGCTCTGGAAAGTAATGAATGAGCATGTGAGAAATAATGAATATTTTGCTTCAGCCAAAGAATTCCGAAAACGGATAAATCATTTTTTCGATGTCAAACTTCCAGAAATCGCGGATACTTTAACGAGTAGGATTACTGACAACTTTCAAACGCTCACATCTGCAACTTGAATTTGCTTGGGTATAGCTGTAGCCGCTCGCTTTCATAAGCGCGCTTGCTCGCGTTTATCCGTCATTTTCTGCTCACGATTTTGATGACGGTTATTTCATGGGGCTAACACATATTTGCCCCGTTTCAACTTGGATTAATTACTCCAAATCGTTTTTTTGCTTGTGATTTACTGATTTGTTTGCTCTCAGGAACGAAAAAAACGCCTCGAATATATTAAATACTTTTCAGTCATTTATTCGATGTCTAAATGTGCGGTACTATTGCGGTAACATAAGTAGCTAACTAAAAGTCAGTTCATATTTTGAACGGTAATCGTCCGGTATTGTCATGACTTCTTTTTTAAGTTTAGAATAAGTTTCGTAAGCACTAATTATCCGAATTCAGGAGTAGTAAAGTTCTGTTTTCCCTTCTTTTTCTGCCTGTACACAGCTCGCTAACTCATCGTAAGTAGTCTGAAAATGTGTTTCATCGCGCTTTTTCTTAAGTGAGCGCCTCATTCGCTTGTAGCTGTAATTAAAATTTTTTTATCGTTCTTTTTACGGTGCCTAAGCTGCGTGATTTATCTGCTGAATTTATTATTAATGATTGCGCGCTCTTAAGTTGGTGAGGCTCTTCATCTGCGAATGACTTCAAAAGTAACGCCTCATCTTGAGAATAAATTCCCGGGCGCCCGGAGCGTCTGTCATCAAACAAGCCTGATACGCCTTGCTCATACCAGGCATCAATCCGCTTTGAAACCGTAATTTCGCACACCTCAAAGATTTCAGCTGTCTGTTTTATTGAGAGTTTTTTATTACTTAACAAAAACGCGTACGACTTTATAACGCTCGAATAAAATAAAAATATGAACTGAAAGTACTATTTTATGATACACCGCAAAGTTTTTATAAATTTCCTGAGTTAAAAACTTTTAAGCGACTACTTACTCTCCTCTCAGTTAAAAGATGGCATCAGGATTAAACCGTCTTGACTCCACAGGGAGTGGTGCGACCGGCAAAGCGGAGCGCCGCGTTCAAAGTTATCAAGATAAAGGTAAAGAACAAAAACTCGTCCGACTGGGACACCGTTCTAACGGAAGCTACGTCCCCGAAAAGGCCGGCGCTGCCCGAGCGAAACATTTTCATCAAGGCTATCGACGTATTGAACCGCGGGGAGCACAGTATTCTCATCGTTCAATGCAAAGCAGAGACGGCTTTCAATGGTCAGCACGCACTTCATTTGAAGAGTTCAATGCCTTCACACGCTCATTTCTTCAGCCTTCTGAACAAAGAGCGGTATATCGGGATTTCCTCGGTTACGATATAAAGAGAATATTAAGTCGTCATAGTTCGGATTATGGCAACCGCAGTGTACTGAAAGTGTTAAACTCCAACATAAAAAAAGCAGATGACAATGGTTCCCCCGTTATTGTCGAGTGCCTTATCCGATATGCGTTGCATGCGGGTATTCCTGTTGATGTTCCTATTTTAAGTGCCTGCGTCACAGCCTATGGCAATGCGGCCCGCCACGATGCCGGGCTTTACTGGATACAAAAAGCAGAAGACGCGGCGGCTTTGTTCGGTACGTTAAAGCTGGCACAAAACGTCACCACCTTGAGTGCTCTTATTACGGCCTATGGTAACGCGGCCCGCCACGATGCCGGGCTTTACTGGATACAAAAAGCAGAAGACGCGGCGGCCTTGTTCGGTACGTTAAAGCTGGCACAAAACGTCACCACCTTGAGTGCTCTTATTACGGCCTATGGTAACGCGGCCCGCCATGATGCCGGGCTTTACTGGATAAAAAAAGTAGAAGACGTGGTGGTCTTGTTCGAGACGTTAAAGCTGACACAAGACGTCACCACCTTGAGTGCTCGTATTACGGCCTACGGTAACGCGGCCCGCCACGATGCCGGGCTTTACTGGATACAAAAAGCAGAAGACGCGGCGGCTTTGTTCGGTACGTTAAAGCTGACACAAAACGTCACCACCTTGAGTGCTCTTATTACGGCCTACGGTAACGCGGCCCGCCACGATGCCGGGCTTAACTGGATACAAAAAGCAGAAGCCGTGGTGGCCTTGTTCGAGACGTTAAAGCTGACACAAAACCTTGAATGCTCGTATTACGGCCTAGTGCTTATTACGGCCTACGGTAACGCGGCCCGCCACGATGCCGGGCTTAACTGGATACAAAAAGCAGAAGCCGTGGTGGCCTTGTTCGAGACGTTAAAGCTGACACAAGACGTCACCACCTTGAATGCTCGTATTACGGCCTATGGTAACGCGGCCCGCCATGATGCCGGGCTTTACTGGATAAAAAAAGCAGAAGACGCGGCGGCCTTGTTCGGTACGTTAAAGCTGACACAAGACGTCACCACCTTGAATGCTCGTATTACGGCCTACGGTAACGCGGCCCGCCACGATGCCGGGCTTAACTGGATACAAAAAGCAGAAGACGCGGCGGCCTTGTTCGGTACGTTAAAGCTGACACAAGACGTCACCACCTTGAATGCTCGTATTACGGCCTATGGTAACGCGGCCCGCCATGATGCCGGGCTTTACTGGATAAAAAAAGCAGAAGACGCGGCGGCCTTGTTCGAGACGTTAAAGCTGACACAAAACGTCAACACCTTGAATGCTCTTATTACGGCCTACGGTAATGCGGCCCGCCACGACGCCGGGCTTTACTGGATACAAAAAGCAGAAGACGTGGCGGCCTTGTTCGAGACGTTAAAGCTGACACAAGACGTCACCACCCTGGAAGCGCTGATAAGCGCTTATGCTAATGTCGCCTTATTTTGTTCAATAAAAGATACAGCGGAAAAATACCAGTCTCGTGCTTTTGCCCTTTTAGACAACCTTGTGGAGAAGAAGGTCTTATGCGGTACCCTTGGCATACAAGAAGGTGAATCAAAGCCGGACTGTTTGACAATTGATTTTCACCACAGCGCATTAACGGGAAAAGCGGGTGTCCCGAAAATCAGCGAGATTATCACCACGGACGTGGCCGTCGCTGTTTTAATGAAGCACCTGAATAGTACAAAAGACCACAAAAATATTAACATGCTTAGGTTAATTACGGGGTATCGGCATGGCATTCAGTACCGCGCGGCTTTTGAGGTGGTGCTCCGGAGGCAAAGTCGGGTTGCTCGATATGAGACAGATACTTCAAATCAAGGGTTGATGCCAGTTTGGTTATCTTCAGTTACTGAGTGATTGGACAAAATAGCAAATGAAGGCCGTTTAGGCGGCCTCTAAATGTTCGAGACGTTAAAGCTGACACAAGACGTCACCACCCTATTCTGAAGCGCATGATAAGCGCTTATGCTAAATGTCGCCTTATTTTGTTCAATAAATGGAGATACAGCGGAAAAATACCAGTCTCGTGCTTTTGCCCTCCCAGGGGTTAGACAACCTTGTGGAGACAGAAGGTCTTATGCGGTACCCTTGGCATACAAGAAGGTGAATCAAAGCCGGACTGTATTGCTACAATTGATTTTCACCACAGCGCATTAACGGGAAAAGCGGGTGTCTTTCGAAAATCAGCGAGATTATCACCACGTGACGTGGCCGTCGCTGTTTTAATGAAGCATCCTGAATAGTACAAAAGACCACAAAAATATTAACATGCTTAGGTTAATTACGGGGTATCGGCATGGCATTCAGTACCGCGCGGCTTTTGAGGTGGTGCTCCGGAGGCAAAGTCGGGTTGCTCGATATGAGACAGATACTTCAAATCAAGGGTTGATGACAGTTTGGTTATCTTCAGTTAGTGAGTGATTGGATAATATCAAATGATGGATTTTTTCTAATCCGGCGCGGCCTATTTAGAGCAGTCCATCTAAATGGTTTTTGTCCGAAAATGAGACAGCCGTTTTGAAAATGAGTATCAGTTTATCGGGGTTCTATCGGATACAGACTCACTTTAAGTGAGCAACATAGCATAGCTCGATAAAATCACTTAAAGTGAACGGCGTGCTTTCGAGAATCGGTTAATGTGAGCAATCGTATTTTTATAAAATCATTTATTGTGAGCGGAAATTAGCGGATAAACGCGGGCAAACCGATTTATAAGTGCAAGCAACTACACCTGGCCGCTTGAAATAGACTATTTAAACCTTCCATCCGAGCATTCGTATACGTGGATGACCAGCGCCGTAAAATTCTCTCCGCATGCCTTTCAACCGTTTCAGGCGCTTTTCGGACTGGTTCTGACATTTCTATGTTACCCAACTGTTTCTTAGCGAAATTAATGAAATACGTCAGCCTCCAACGGGCGGCGTGTGCGGTTTCAGCTTGACGTATCCGACGGAGTTGTTCCTTAATTCGCCAAGCTGTTGCTGTATTCAGGTCGCTGGACTCTAGCTCTGCAAGTGCTTCTTTTTGTTTCTCAGTAAGTGAGCCGTCTGCATTTTTCAGTACTGCCCGGCGCAGGCTCTTTGGATGCGGTTGGGTTTTTCTCTCCGCTTTACGTACTTCATCAACCGCTTTAGTGAACAGTCGCACAACATGGAACCAATCAAGCGTTACGTTAGCGTCCGGGAACTCTTCCTCTGCTGCTGACAGGAAAGCTCTTGACATATCACACACGACTTCAGGTACATTATCGGCTTTGCCTTGATGCTCTGTAAGAAAAGACTTAAATCGCTTAACGGTTTCCTTACCTTTTCCGGGCGCAGCGAACACAGCAGGCTTGTCTTTCTTGTCCAGGCCAATGAAAACAGTAACGATGCTCTGTAAGAATAGTTGCGGCCGCGTTTAGCCGCCGTTTCATCGAGTCCAATCGCTTTAAGCTTCCTCGTTCAGCTTCAATTTCGAGAACAAGTTCATTCGGTGAGCTTGACATATCAAGGTGTTGATTAACCAGCTTCCAAGGTTCCTGAATTCCAAGACCGAGCATCAAAACTTGAGTACCATCCATGCTATTTACTTCCAGTATTAAGGCGACAAAAAACTCCGGTTATTATCTCAAATATAATTTAGTTAAATCCACACTAAATGACGAAGAGCCATTAAATTCTAATGTTAATTAAGCAGTATACTCTGCCTGATAATGGCTATCATTTTTGAGTATTGCCCATCCTGTGCGAGCCATTTTGTTTGCAAGGGCGACAGCAGCTTTATTTCGGCCTCTTTTTTCCTCTAGCCTTCGTATCCAGTTTGCCAGAGGAGTGTCTTTGTCAGCATTGGTTCTGATAACCGCTTTTGCCCCTTGAATCCATCAGTGAACTGGAAGCGGAAATTTACCGCTCAGCATAGGCTTTACGTAAAACAATCAACAAATAAATTAAGGCTCCGGCACACTAAAAATGCTTGAGCTTTTTTGCAGTAACGAATAAGAGAAAATCATGTCAGGAACTGTCCCGAAATAACTTCCCGATTTGTTACTGCTTAAAATTGCCAATATCAAGGCACGAAGAATGAAGTTTAGTCATTCTAAATGAATGATGAGTAACGCAGAGAGTGGCAATTTTAAGCGTAACCCTTTGGGCTGTTTTTATTTTTTCGTTCTTTGAATAAAGAGTTACGGCGTTGTCGAAAGCTTATGTAGAAACGAAGTAACGACAGTTTTGTATGTCGGTAATGACTACACCTCGCTTTCTGTGCCTTGTATAAGCCAAAAATAAACGACAGCAAAACAGGGAAGTTAGCACCACCAATATGTTGCTGCACGGCATTGAAGTACCCGTTCAGATTAAACACGGCAATACCTTCAACAAACCGCTGAGCAGCTGGGACAACGATATTGACGTTATTGTCACCAATCCGCCGTTCGGAGGTACGGAAGAAGACGGGATAGAAAAGAACTTCCCCGCTGAAATGCGTACCCGCGAAACCGCTGACCTATTTTTACAGCTGATTATTGAAGTGCTGAAAGACGGAGGTCGAGCCGCCGTTGTATTACCTGACGGCACGCTGTTCGGCGAAGGCGTGAAACCAAAATTAAAAAACGGCTCACTGAAGAATGTAACTTACATACCATAGTTCGCTTACCTAACGGCGTGTTCAACCCGTACACGGGCATCAAAACTAACATTTTGTTCTTTACCAAAGGCAAACCGACCAAAGACATCTGGTATTACGAACACCCGTACCCGGCCGGCGTAAAAAACTACAGCAAAACCAAGCCGATGAAGTTTGAAGAGTTCAAGGCTGAACAGGCATGGTGGAGCGATGAAACAGACGGTTTTGCCGCACGAGTTGAAAACGAGCAGGCGTGGAGAGTTGATTTTACTGAGCTCAGAAACAATGCGGAGCTAAAGGCGAAGCCTAATTGGGACAAAGCGGCGTCTCTGAACGCTCAGGCAAGTGAACTAAAAGATAGTATTGAATCACTTAAGCAGTCGTTAACCAACGAAGAAGAGGAATCTGAACTTAATAAAGACTTGCTTAAAAAGCTTAAAAAAGACCGAAAGAACGCATTGAAACAAGTTGTCATCGAACAGCAAGCCTAGTGATACTATTTTCAATGCCATATTTAATTTTGATATTAAAAACCCGCATTTTGAAGAAGCGGTAAATCACGATCCTGATGAGCTACCGGTCAAATATGCCGAGCAGCAACAGCAAATCAACGGCTTGCTGAATCAATTAAAAGGGATTGGTGAAGCCCTAGCTGGAGATAAGCAGTCTGGAAATAAACAGTTTGGAGATAAGCAGTAATGTCCGATGTAGAAAAGCTTATAACAGACAATATTGCTGACTGGGCAGGCACTGGCGGTTCAAAAACGAAATGCTACAGGCCGAGGCTCAGGTAAAAAAATTGAGCTTTATGGTATTAAGAAACTGCGTGAGCTGATTTTAGATCTGGCGGTACGAGGTAAGCTTGTGCCTCAGAATCCGGCAGATGAGCCTGCTTCGGTTTTACTTGAAAAGGTTAAAGCGGAGAAGGAACTTCTTATTAAAGAGAAAAAAATTAATAAACCCAAAAAACTATCAGTTATTACAGATGAGCAAAAAACATTCAGCCTAACTGATAACTTGGCTTGGGTTCAGCTTGGGGATATTACAAACTATGGCACTTGTGATAAAGCGGAACCGGATCAAGTAAATAACGACATTTGGATTCTTGAGCTTGAAGATGCAGAGAAAGAAACATCAAAGTTATTGCAAAAAATTCGCTTCAGCGAGAGGAAATTCAAAAGCTCAAAGAATGTTTTTAGAAAAGGTGATATAGTATACGGAAAGCTTCGCCCATACTTAGATAAAGTATTGATCGCTGATGAAGACGGCGAATGTACAACAGAGATGATTCCTTTTCGTGCTTATAGAGGGCGTTCAAAATTCTGTGTCAGCCTAAATTCTAAATTTCTAATACGTTATCCAATCTGCCTTCAAAATGGATTGCAAATTGTGACAATGCTAGCCTCCAATTTTGGACTGGCATTGTCCACTTTTTAGAGGCATTCAATATTCCCGCATAAAGCAATTTTAGCAAGCTGTTTTCATTTGGAAATGCCCCTTTTGTTTTGGTGAGTTTCCTAAACTGGCGATGTACGGCTTCAATCGCATTGGTCGTGTAAATCACTCGACGTACATATTCTGGATATTTGAAGTAAACGGACAAGTTCTCCCACTTTCTGCGCCAAGAGTCGATAACGATTGGATACTGGCTACCCCATTTGTTTTCCAGCTCATCTAAAGCCGTTTCAGCAGCCGATTTACTTGTCGCTCTGTAAACCGGCTTTAAATCAGCCATAAACGCCTTTTGATGCTTAGATGCCACATACTTCATTGAGTTGCGTACCTGATGAATTACGCAAAGCTGAACTTCTGTCTCCGGGTAAATGCTGGCAATAGCTTCAGGAAAACCGTTTAACCCGTCAACACAAGCAATTAAGATATCCTTAACACCACGATTATGAAGATCGGTCAGTACCGAAAGCCAATAATTAGCACCTTCTGACTCTGAAAGATACAGGCCAAGTAACTCTTTCTTACCTTCGAGATTAACGCCTAGAATCGTGTAAATAGCCTTACTGACATAGCGACCATTGTCTTTGACTTTATAGTGAATCGCATCCAGCCAAATAATTGGATAGACCTCGTCTAAACTGCGTTGCTGCCATTCTTTGAGCTGAGGAATAAGCTGATCGGTCACAGCCGTCAAACTGGCTTCTGAAAGCTCTAAACCATACAAATCAGCCACATGAGATTTGATATCACGATAACTCATACCCATTGAAAACATTGACAAAATCTTACGATCAATTTCATCAGAGAGCTTAGTTTGATTTTTTTTGACAAGCTGAGGCTCAAAGTTGCCGGCTCTGTCTCTTGGCGTTTCTAACTCAAATTCGCCAACTGAAGATTTAACGGTTTTTTTACTAAAACCATTTCTTCGATTGGGCTCAAGATCTGAGTCTAAATGTTGATCAAGTTCTGCTTTAAGCGCTGCTTCTGTTAGTTGTTTGATTAAAGGGGTGAGAACACCATCCGCACCAGTTAAACCTTTACCTGATTGAAGTTGTTCTAAAGCTTTATTGAAATCGAAATTTTGAGTCATTATGTCATTCCTGTTTTTGACATTTTACCGAAATGACACAGATTTCTAAACACTACCTGCTTATAAAGCGGTAAGTTCTGATTATCTTAGACTAGTCATGAAGTCTCCGGGATTTATTCAATATGCAAACTCTTCTACTCACGGTATGAACCTGCCTAGAATGGGTACTGACAAAGCTAGAAATGCAGTAGTCCCAATAGCACCAGAAAGTGAACAGCCACGCATAGTCACCAAAGTCAACGAACTCATGGTTCTTTGCGACCAGTTGGAACAGCAAACCGAATCCAGCCTTACCGCCCATGCGACACTGGTCGAAAACCTGCTCGCCACATTAACCAATAGCACCGATGCCAAAGAGCTAGAACAAAACTGGCTACGCATAGCCGAGCATTTCGCCACCCTGTTCACCACAGAAGAAAGCATCGTTCAGCTCAAACAAACCGTGCTGCAACTGGCGGTTATGTGCAAACTTGTGCCACAAGACCCAAATGACGAACCCGCATCTGAGTTATTTTGCCGCCTAGAAAAAAAGAGGGTTCACTGGTTAAAAGAGACTTCTGCCGAGAATAATGAATCTAAAACAATGATCAGGAAGCTAAAGAAGCTTAAGGCTCCCAAAAAGCCTTTCCCACTTCCTGAAACATGGACATGTGTTCACTTAATTCAGCTTTCCCAAATCTTGGTAGATTGTCATAACAAGACCGTTCCTTATGTTGAATCAGGGATTCCTATCATCAGAACAACCAACATACGAGATCGGGGGTTTGTCGAGAAGGACTTAAAGTTCGTAAACCAAGAAACATATGATTATTGGTCTAGACGTTGCCCTCCTACAGCTGGCGATATTATTTTCACAAGAGAAGCTCCAATGGGCGAAGCTTTGGTAGTGCCTGCCAATACAAAATGGTGCCTTGGTCAGCGGACAATGCTTATTCGCCCAATGCATGATTTTTTGTCAAATCAATATCTCCTTTTAGCACTTACAGAACCTCATCTGCTGGAAAGAGCTTCAGAACACGCAGTTGGTCTGACAGTTAAACATTTACGTATTGGTGATGTTGAGAACTTAAACATTCCCTTCCCCCTCTTGCCGAACAAGAGCGCATTGTTGCTAAGGTAAGTCAGTTATTTCAAATGTGCGACCAACTAAAAACCCGAATCCAACAAACCCAGCAAACCCGCCTGCATCTCGCCGATGCTATGGTTAAAAACATCAGGAGAATAAAATCTATGCTCAAAGTGAATGCCAGAGGGTCGATTGCCAGAAAAATCATCAGTAAACACCGCCAGGATTTACAGCGAAAAGTGATATCACTTGATGCGGTAAAACAAGGAAAAACAATCGCTGATAATATGTTCAATGGTGTGAAATTACCCGAAAAATTTGAAGGTTATGATCCGTTATATGCCATTTATACTTATGGTCAGAATCTGCTGTCAACTTTTGCGGAAGTATTTTTAACGGGTTATAAAGAAACAGAAAAATTCAATGTAATCATGGATAAAGCTGAAGACGAGTACCAGCCTGGTTATCCGCCGATGAGCCCGATTACCCGTTCATTCTACTTTTTCTGGCAGATCTGTGATTTAAGTTCTCAAGGCGCTAAAAAAGAAACCCCGGCGACCATTGTGGTCGACTTTCTCAAGCATACTCCCGGATTTGATCCATCAGCAATCCAACTGTTTGAAGCGATGGCAGCCTCCAGAAACGGTGTTTATTTACATCAAGGCTCTGATGATAAAAATCAAAGAGTCTTGCTTAAAGAATTAATTACCGATAAAGAGTACAGTGTCCACGTTGAATCCGGTTATCAGGGTGAAAAAGGCGAGGTGTGGATTTGCCGTTTGCTCAGCTCCCCGTTTAAGGCGTTACCGCTAGATTACGCTGTAGTCGTCACTACGCCTTATGTACACAAAGTAAATAATTCATCCTCAGTGTCACAATGGCGGCAATACCAGAATTACATGGCAAAAACCATTGTGAAAACCGGCATAAGTGATCCTATCCAGGCTTATGAGCATGTTATGAAATACGGTTTAGGATCTTTTTACTGGCTTGAGTTGATTTTTGAGGCGTACTCTGACTATGATGATCAGGCTGTTTACATATACGGCTCACCCGATCAGCCCCGGAATTTTCCGCACTTTCATGAGCAAAGCGCCAAAGCCTGCGACCTTATTTAAAAATGAAGTACAAAAATGACAATAGTTATAGACAGAAAAAAACGCCGCGAGATCGAATCTCAGCAAAAAAAGACACTGAAAAAGTTAAATAAATTAATCCTGCAAGACAAAGTTGAGCTCAATTCAAATATTAAGTTCGACGCCTCTATGCGGGGGCTCCCTCCGATGTCTGACGCCGTATCAGACTATAGCGATGCCATTGGCGATGGTTATGATATTCATCAAATGGTTAATTTAATCGCTACCTGCTGGAACACGGGGCATTACAACAAAGAAGTCGTCGAGCTGATTTGGAAGTTAATGGTTGAACCCGTGTTGATTCTGATAGGATTAAACCGAGATCAACATCTCATCGCTATTTTAAAACAAATCCCTGTAGACCGTGCAGATAAATATGCTTTTGATCCAAGAACCATAATGGCTGACTCTTCTACACAAATCTAAATTAAATTGAACTTTTTTAAAACCCGTTGATCTGATCAAGAAATTCCTTCACAAAGAGTAGCGAATAATGTCAATTTTTGATCATAAACAATGGGCGCAAGACCACTTTCAAAATGCAAAGCTTGGTGATTCCAGACGAACTGAAAGACTAGTGGAAACCGCTGCTGACATGGCTCGCTGCAGTGGGAAGTCTATCGCTTCATCCTGTCAGGGAGATGAAGCTAAGCAAGAAGGGGCTTATCGGTTAATCCGTAACGATAAAGTTTCACCGGAGGTGATACGCTGCTCAGGCTTTGACTACACAGCCGAACAAGCCAAGTCATATACAGAAATTCTGGCTATGGATGATACGACTTCAGCCGGCTTTAAACATAAGGTCGCATCAGAGCTAGGGAAACTTGGCAGCGTCAAAGATAAATCCCGCGGGTGGTGGATTCACTCAACCTTATTGTTAGATGCCTTTACCACAAAAACCATTGGGCTTATTCATCAGGACTGGTGGTGCCGTCCTGACGACCCCGCCGACGCCGATGAAAAAGAAAGCGGAAAATGGGCGGATGCGTCGCACTTTTGCCGCCAACGCTTAGGTGACACTATGTCCCGGGTGATTTCGGTCTGTGACAGAGAGGCGGACATACAAAGCTATCTGCAAGATAAGCAAGCCCATAATGAACGTTTTGTCGTGCGGGCGAAGCATAACAGAAAGATCCTTGAGTCTGAATTACCCTTATTTGAATATCTTGAAACCCAGCCAGAGCTGGGGTCATACACGATAGATATCCCGCAAAAAGGAATGAAAGACAGTAAAGGGAAACCCGTTAATCGAAAAGCCAGAAAAGCCAAATTGACGGTAAAAGCGGCGACGGTCACCCTGAAGTCTGAGGGTGAGATGAAGCCGGTTAACGTGGTTTATGCTCAAGAGAAAACCTCAAAAAAAGATGTAGAGCCGTTGCGTTGGGTGTTGCTGACAACAGAGCCTGTAGGAACCTTATCGCAGGCCTTGCGTGTTATTGATATTTATACCGCAAGGTGGCGGATTGAAGATTTTCATAAGGCGTGGAAAACAGGCGCCGGTGCCGAGCGTCAGAGGATGACTGACCCCAAAAACTTAGAAAGAGCGTTATCGATTCTCGCTTTTATCGGTGTTCGGTTGCTGCAATTAAGGGAGGCAATAACTATCCCGTATTATTTACGTAAAAAAGGGTTAGTCGAAGCGGCTAATGAACTGGAAAATCAAAGCTGCGAAACCGTATTCGAAGAAGATGAATGGAAGGTATTGATGAAGGTGAAAAAGCCAAGGGGCTGGAATGGCAAAGATGTGCCAAGCTTGAAATGGGCTTATCAATCGCTCGCAAAACTGGGCGGTTTTACAGACACCAAACGTACGGGTATTGCGGGTTGGGAAACAATCTGGGAAGGCTGGAGAACCCTTCAATCTTATGTTGTAGGATATCGGACAGCAAAAGAAATGCTAGCTGATGGTGAAATGCTTTGAGATCTGATCAAGAGACAGCCATAATGGGTTTCACGCTGACACCACAGAATGAAAGTAAAGGTGAATTTTATTTAGAAGTTAAAAGTGGTAATCAAGATCCTCACAAAGGATTAGAGAAATTGGTCAACAACGCCGTCAGCATGATTAGAGAATTTGCTATATCAATCCGCTGATTTAACTGCTTATAAACAGGTAACTTATGACTTCAATAAAACGTAAACAACGCAGAGAAAATGAACTTAGAAAAAGAAAACACATTAAAAAGATAAAAAAAATCGGCCGGAGAATTATGCCGGCAGAGAAAAGTACTGTTAAACATTCTGAAGAGCTCGGCTTAAAAAACATGTCAGTAATCATCCGTGATTATTCTCTAAAGCTCGCCAGTGATGACGATAAAATCCTAATGACGGAAATGATTTGCAATTGTTGGAATATCGGCGGCTTTCCGGAAGGTGAGTTCGCTGATTTGATGTGGCACAATCTAATAGAACCTGTGATATCAGAACACTATTCAGACCCTAATAATGCGCTTAGAACTGAATTATTTTCCATTGTTGAAGATCGACGCCTGCAGTATCGGGACGACCCTAGATTTATCATAAACTTTGATATTCAACCATCAGACGAGTACGAAAGCTTTGTTAATATAAAATCTGTTATTGGGACACCAAAGGAATTTTTCGCCGTATTCGTGTCCAATGGTATGAGGCTGCATAAATTACAAAGGCCGTTGATTTAAAATACACCTAGGCTCCCCAAAAAACGGGTATTATAAAGAAATAACTCAACTTAACAATCGATGGTCTCGGCATAACTTTTAATTTAATCAAGAAAGCTCAGCTGAATTCGTTCTCAAGCGTGGAAAAAATCATTGATAGCAAGGCGTAGCTTGCATCAACTGGTTATTCACTTGCAAAGGAGTACCGGGAGCGATTTCAGCAAGCTTGTGAGCGTATTCAACTGAGCTGTTCAGGGTTTTTAAAGATAATGGATGCCCTCCTCACCCAATTACTTAGGCTAAATTACCTTTCTGTTATAGCTTGCCGCTGAATTTTCTGAAGGCAATGCGGTTTCTCAACATGACGTATTTTTTAGTTTGAGTGTGATGATAAAGTCGCTGTTCAAAAGGAAGCTCATATTGTTGAAATCTCAAGCAAATACCATACTCACAAGAGGTTGCAAACCCGTCAGCCTCTAAACATTATATAGACAAAAATATACTAAGAATTTATTTCACAACGACTCAGGCGAAATTATAGACTGGAAAAACGGTTAAATTTAATTGAGTCCGGGCAAATGGCTACTGCTAATTCAACAATCGATCAAACTTCCGATATTTATTTCGGATATATCATCAATGAGTTAGAACAAAATCCTGACGAAGCGGTTCTCTATCTTCAATTTAAGGATTATTGCTACGCCTTTGGAGGCTATCCTGATACACGAAAATTGGATGACGCTTCCCCCTTACCCTTACTGACCTCTGATCAGATACAAAAATTTAAAACATTCTTCACATTTTTAGAAGAAGGGGCTCAATCCTCACAAACAGCCCGCGGGTCAGAAATTAAAGGCAAAAGCGCGGTTCAGCGGTACAATAAAAAACCGGCCCCGTTACCAGATTTCACCTGCCCGAATCGCAATTATAAGCCTCATGGAACACAGTACAATCAGACTCATGCCAACAGTATCGATAAGATAAAACGCTGCGGTACGGTTAAAGCGATTAATCAGATTATTATTAACACGCACTCTGAGTGTGAAAAAAACGCCGCGCCTTGCGATAGTAGTACCTACCACTCAATTCTCCACAAGTGCTCCGAGTTACTGTCAAAAAAAGGAAATAAAGATTTCAATATCTCCCTTAAAGAATTAATAAGACTCAATCCCCTTCGAGAACGTGCGGCGGCATCCGTATGCATGTTACTTCTTAACATATGCGCTAAAACTCATAACAGCTCTTATGTGCTAAAGCTGTTTTTCGGCGACCAAAATAGCCCGGGTCTTATGGAAGAATGGGAAGTGACGCCCGATGTAAGAATTTATTGCAGCGCTATAAAAGCATGTGCCAGCATAAAGAATAAGCAATTGTTTAACAGGCTTTTTCAGGCAATGTCTGAGGCGATAGCAAAGGGTATCTTAGATGGGAATGAAATAATGTGCGTTAAACTGCTTCAATACTACTTGGCAGTAATTGACACTGAGGCCGCTGAGGCCGTCCGGGAATTACTTTTCGGCCGCGACGGCAAACCCAGTTTAATGAGTAAATGGGGAATAGAAGCCAATATTATGATTTATTCCGCGGCTATTACTTTTTGCACTCGGACAATAGATAAAGAATTATTTCAGCAGGTATATGAGACGGCACTAAAAAAAATAACCGCGGGAATAATCGGTGCTGACTTCCATTTCTGCGGCGCGCTGGCTCATTATTACTCAAAAACAGGAGACACTGATGCCTACAGGGGGGTAGTTTTAACCGATAAAGAAACAGAAAGTTTAATTCGACGATGGCGGGTAAAGCTTAACATTAATGTTATCAACATCGGCTTTTCTCTGTGCGCTGACACGCAGGATAAGATATTATTTAACGACTTGCACTCATTGATGACGGCCGGAATAAATGACGCCGTGATTGAAGCAAATCATATAACCTGCGTGAACATGCTGGGTTACTGCGAAAGCGTTAAAAACGATATCATCACTGAGAAATTAGTCTTAGGCTGCGACGGTAAAAAAAGCTTAATGTCACAGTGGGGAGTGGGAAGAACTCATCAAATTTACGGTGCCGCTTTTAAGGTATGCGCGGCAACGTTAAACTATCAACTTTTTGATGGCATATTTAAGCAAATGCTTGACAACAAAGTCAGACTTGAGAGGGGAGCCATCGTCTCTTTGCTTAATTACTATTTAGCGGCTAAATACGACAAAGCCACCGAAGCGTTAATGCTCGGAAGCCGCGGAGCAAACAGCCTCATCAGTCAGTGGGGTCAGCAAGATGAAACGCCCATTTACAGTGCCGCCATTAAAGTCTGTACCGCCACACTCAACCGCCGCTTATTTGAAGAGATATATCAAATCATCCGCCGCAAAATAACTGAGCGCAAGTTTACCGCAAATGAAATGATGTGCGTTAATCTTCTTGTTTACTTCGCCGCCGTGAAAGATGCCGCCGCCGCGGCTGAGTTGCTCATTGACGTGAAAGGGGACAGCCTGATGAAGCAGTGGGGCATACCGCCCAACATCAGAATTTACTGCGCCGGCATTACTGTATGCGCTGAAACACAGAATAAGCCGCTGTTTACCGCGTTATATAAATCGATACTTTACAATATAGAAAATCAGCTAATGACTGCTAACGTACACTTATGTACCCACCTTCTCAGTTACTTTGCGAGCGTGAATGATTACCGCGCCGCATATCAGGTGTTATTTTCATATGAAGCCTGTGATTTTACAAAATTCAATGATTCAGAATTCAGAAGTTCATCCAAGGATGTAACGTACACAGTAAAAGAGTCATCAGCCCCCGCGCCTTTATCCGAAGCGCCTTCACAGACGCATGCGATTAATTCAGCCGTTTCGTTAATAAAACGCTGGAACGTCACTCCAGATGCCATTCTCTTAGACGGGGCTATTTCAGCCTATAATAAACTGAGGCGTCCTGAACAGGTAACTCAGGCATTAAAGGTTCTGATTATAGAGCGGAATATCAAACCGGAGCCGAGCAGCTTTATTCATCTTCTTGAGCACTATTCTCAGGAAGGTAATATCTCAGCGGCTGAGACTTTATTTTTTGACAAGATAACCCGGATAACCGATACCCCTGAAGGCATCGCGGTTCTTCCCGCTGATATCCGTAAACCCGTCAGTGACAGAGATTACAACCGGGAACGGGACGCGAACCTTAACCGGCTGTCCGCTAAAAATTATGCCCCGGTTTTTGATGACACAACAGCCGCTGACAGCCCGGGTTTAATGAGCGAACGCGCGGCAAAGAAACCGGTGCTCCATTACACAATAGCGTGGGATATCATCTATGATGAAATTTCTTGCATTGCTTTTCTCACGTTTTGTTTTAAAAACAAACAAGCCGAGCTTGCAAAAAAAATGATGGAAATGTACGGACGGTATAACATCACAATTACACCGGTAATGCAGGCGTTATTCGCGGTACAGGAACCGGGCGATTTTAAAGCACAACTTCTGCGGGGAATTAACAATAATATATTCCGGGAGAATCTCGGTCTGACAGGCGGGGCATTAAATTTTCATATTTCGGCTGTTTTCCGGGACATAAAAAAAAGCGAAGAGACTGCTTTAGGATTACCTTTTGAATTTGCCAAGCAACTGTGGTTTTACCACCTTGAAAAAGGTGAGAAAATTACCGCTCTGATTACAGGATATCATGGTAGCACTAAGCTCAGACAGCAACTGCTTGAGCTCGCCGATGGAAATGGCTTTCAGATTTTCATCGACCCGGATAACCCGGGCCGGTTAATTATCCCCCCAAGAGTGATTTGGGGATCTAATCATATGAAACTGACCTCCGACGTTTTGAAGTCAATCTCAGACTCCGGAAACTCCTAGTACTCCGTACGGTTGCATTTGTTAGCTTCAGCTCAAGGCAGAAAGAACGTCCGGTTTAAGATGCGATGGCGAAGATATACCGGAGTATTTCAAGTCACCGGACCGTCCTCAGCATTCCTTTCAAAACGATATCGTTGTAACTGACTAAGCCCAGAATCCGTTTATCTGATATAACCGGCGCTCGAGTAATACCAAGATTGTCAAATAAACGCGCCGTATAACGCACATCCATATAACTGTGAACAGAAACCGCTGGTTTTGTCATAATCTCATAAATATTTACCCGCTCCGGCGCACGATCTTTAGCAAGCACCTTCTTAGCGATATCACTCATAAGCACAAGACCGTATTCATCATGTTCATTACGCTTGTCAACAAATAACACTTCAACATTATGTTTCAGCGCCACCCCGATGGCTTCAGCGACCGTTAATAATCCGTCAACTATCGCAAAGTCCTGGGTCATTACGTCTTCGTTTTTTACAATGGATTCGGTCATACTAATTTATCTCCAAGCTCTTTCGTTAGCTCCTGAACTTGATGCGCGATACCCACGGCATCTTCAACATCAATTTGAACGGCAATACCCTGCCCGGGTTTACCCTCAAACTCACCGGCAACGCTGATGGTTTCTAAAATCTTTCTACTTAAATGCTCTTCAACCAGTAATAAAATGACATCACGTTGAACATTCAGCGTTAAACCCATAAAGGTTTTTTTCTTTTCAATGCCTTCACCACGAGCATGATTAATTACCGTAGCTCCTGTAGCGCCCGCTTCTCTCGCCGCATCTAATATATTATTTGTGCAAGCATCATCCACAAATGCAATAATCAGCTTAAACCGCATCAGACGACTCCTTATCTGTATTTTTAGAACTCATAAACTCAACCAATTTCGCATAAGCCATCACAGTAATCATCGGAAATAAACTGGCAAACGCGATTAACCCGAAACCATCAATTAACGGGTTACGACCGGGGACATTGGTCGCCAGACCTAAACCTAACGCTGCCACTAACGGCACTGTAACGGTAGAGGTTGTCACACCGCCGGAGTCGTAAGCCAGCGGAATGATCATCTTCGGCGCAAAGAAAGTTTGAAGAACCACCACAATGTAGCCCACAAGAATATAGTAATGAATGGGATCACCTTTCACTATTCGATAACAGCCCAGACTGATACCTATGGCAACGCCTAACGCAACAGCAAATCGCAAACCTTGAACACCAATCGTTCCGCCGGAAACCTGATTAGCCTTAATGGCGACCGCAATCAACGACGGCTCGGCTATCGTGGTGCTAAAACCTATGGCAAAGGCAAAAATGTAAACCCAAATATAATCACCTGGTGAAATAATCGCTCCCGGCTCTATGCTTATAAAATCCGGCGATGTTAATTGTTTCGCCATTGACTCTCCAAGCGGAAACAGCGCCCTTTCTAAACCGACCAAAAACAAACTCAAGCCGATAATCACGTACAGAAAGCCAAGTGCGACTTTAACCGGGTTTGCCACAGTACGCTTTAAGACGCCGATTTGAAAACCAAATAAAATGACCGCAATGGGTACAACATCTCGAAGCGTCAGTAAGAAGGTATCAAGCAATGACATTAAAAGTCCCATTACATCACCACCATTCCATAGCAAAGTACAAAAATCATCGGCGTCAAACTGGCAAAAGCGATCAGGCCAAAACCATCAATCATAGGGTTTCTGCCTTCAATGACACTGGACAAACCAACGCCGAGAGCGGTAACCAAAGGAACGGTAATGGTTGATGTTGTCACGCCACCGCTGTCGTAAGCCACACCGACAATACTTTCCGGCGCAAAGCTGGTTAAAATCATCACAATAATATAGCCACCAATAATCATGTAATGCATTGGCCAGCCTTTTAAGATACGGATCACGCCCACTAAAATGGCGATACCAACCGAGAACGCCACCGTTATTCGCAATCCCAAGGCATATGACTCTTTCGCTGCTTCGGTTTGCATAATCGCGCCAGCCTGAGCCGCAACTTGTGCCGCCTCACCGGCTACGGCTGTCAGTGCCGGCTCGGCAATCGTCGTACCGAAACCTAATGCAAAGGAAAACACAACCAACCAAAAAACACTGCCTTTTATTGCCAACGCCTGCGCCAAAGATTCACCAATAGGAAACAATCCCATTTCCAAGCCAAAAATGAAAAACGTAAGACCAAATATAATAAATACCAGACCAATACTGATCCCGACTAAATCGTCAGGAGTCTGATGAAGAACAAAAGCCTCAAAGAAAAAGATCACAAGGATGATAGGAACGAGATCTCGTACACTACCCAATAACGACTTGAAAAGCTTATCTAAAGCCCCCACGGATACTCCTTTAATCCAATTTAAGATTCAAAATAAATAAAATAATAGTCATTTCCGCAATTCTAACAGTTAACCAGTCACCCACCTTTTGATCTGGATCACATTAGTCATCCGGAAAATTGGCAACGAGTCACAACCAAAGGAAACTAGCGCATAAATCAACCGAAAAAAACACAATTAGATTAGCTTTTCACCAGTCAGACGTTTTTTTTATATTTTTACTTGCAACAGGAGGCACTAAAACATATTATTCAACCCGTTCAAACGGACAGTTCAAATATACAACCGTAGCTCAGTTGGTTAGAGCACTACCTTGACATGGTAGGGGTCGGTGGTTCGAATCCACTCGGTTGTACCAACTATCTATATGTAAACAAAGGATTTTTTAAGGTTTACGGAACTAGCAAACATTAACTTGCGCGATACTTGCGCGAAATAAGCGCGAAACCCCAACCCAAAATCCAGTAAAAAATTAACATTCAGAAGCTTAAGAATAGCTCTTGAATAAAGAATGTGTCAGCTCGTAGCTGACCAAAAGTCCGCTAGGGTTTGCTGCACCATCCAAGCGGTTTTATGCGAAATAGCAGCAAATGAGTCTGAACGGTTCTATGCCTAGTATTTTGAAAGACTGGAGCCATGTTGATTAAGGAGAAGCCTCATGGTGAATCTAAACTCAACGAGTTCAGCAAACTTGCACCTAAACATTAGTGCTTTTGGTGGACTTGTCTTTGTTTTATCAGGGATGTTCCCGCCAGCAATTGCTTTCAGCCTTGCACTTGTAGCAGTTGCAGCACTGACAAAGATGTAAGTTTAGATGCGTATTCAGCTTGGCTGGCGCATCGAACCTAAATTACTACAGATTAGATAGGTAATTTACCCTACCTTTAATAGGCTTCCCCAAAACTAAGGGGGGCTTCGGAAAAGCGTAACATGTGTAACCTTTTCCAAAAGGTAGACTTAACCATCTGATTTTATTGTGGTAATTCAAAATGCAAAAAGGTAATCTTTCTGTAACTAAATAGTAATCAGGTTACACTTTTATAAGGTAATATTTACTAAAATATATTCACTTATAAATCAACGGGATACAAAAAGATTACGTTTTAGGTTACAAATAATTACGTTTTTTTGTAATCTCGACTTTTGTTTATTATCAATAACTTATAGTCAAATTCTAAAGTCAATTACACAGGTTACGCTTTTCCGAAGACGCCCCCAGATGTCTACAGAAACCTTTAATTTACCCTACCCTTTGCTTATTCATCTTTTTGCGTTTTTTTGCGTTACAAATTTAACCTTAAAAGTTCTCAACAAAGCCTATGACAGCAACGTTTTCATCCAATGCGTTATTGCATTTTTTTCAACACAAAAAGCGGGCAGGCGTGGCGTGGGTTTGACGGCGCGCGCTGGGTGAAAACCTTTAAAAATTTCAGGCGAAAAAAAACCGCCCGTAGGCGGCTGGTCGGTAACTGGTGTGAATTACTTCACTAGGTTGGGTGTGGTGCTGTCTTCTGTTTGTGTTGCAAGCTTATAATCTTTGAATCGGATTATCTCTTCATCAGCCCATTCATTGATAGATAATAGAGACATACGAATACATTCTAATTCGTTTGCATCGAATACTGCTGCCGCTTTCGTCACGTCACCGAAGCCGCCTGCGCTATTCTCTGGTACCACGCCCATTAATTGTGCCGGCGCACGATGCGAACTTAACTGATCATCTCTGGTTGCATTCTTAATAGTTAAGAACTCATCCTTTGCTGCCACTTCTGATACAGGTATTAACTTCATACCATCTTTACTACCGCCTGGTGCATGTAAGAATAAGTTTCTAAAGTTACCAGGACCTTTACTGTTTCTTAGTGCTTGCCTTAAATTCTTAACATCACCTTCATTCACACTCGAATCAGTCAGATACATAATGAAACCAGCATGACTGCCATTCTCATAATATCGACGTCTAAACAATGTGGCGCTTTCATTAAGTAATGATGAATTCATACTGGCCACATAGTCAGGAACGCCATAAACCTCTTGGTTTAAATCAGGCTCTTTCACTTGAAAGACGGAACCAGCATCAAATTTCTTTTCATCTCTAAAATTAGGTACCCACCAAAATTCACCAGGGTCTATCCCTACCCTTGTATATTTTGCTGGCATACGCTTGAAAGATAATGATGTACCTAATCGGCTTTCAATTCTCTGAACGTACGCATTATTAAAAATTAAATAGTCCAGGACTAATGCACTAAACTCGTACATGCTTAACTTTGGGTGTGGAATAAAGCAGCTTTTCAAAATATTACGCTTAACTTGAATCGCACTCGCATGATGCACTGCAGCACGATATAAACGGCTAAGGCCATTCAGTGATAATGGCGGTTCGTAATATTTACCGTTTGACATGGTTTCTAAATAGTCAAAAATTTCACTTTGACTTAACACTGGCATTGGTTCACCAAAAGTAAAAGCTTCTACCTTCTGCTCTGACTTATGGTTTTGTTGTGACTGCTTTTTGTGGAACTGTCTTTTTTTAGGCATTAGTCGTAAATCTCCAGTGTTGAATTAGTTTCGCCACTGGTATCCAATGGCTCGTTATAGAGTGCGTGCATTGCAGCCCAAGCAATATCGGCATGGCTGATATCTTCACTTCGGCTTGATTCGTAAGTAACTTGCTTTTGATTAGGGGTAAGTGTTTTGCGAATGCTCATAAAGGCTTGAGCCATATCAGTCCAGCCTGCATCAAATTCAAAGCGGCCTTTACTGATAACGTCATATGCCTTGATGACCATTTGGCTCTTAATATGTGGGTTGTATAAAATTGGAGTAGCTGCTGGGAAGAACTTTTTCACTAACTGGTAAACAGCATCACCAAGGCCAGTGGTATCAATACCGATATAAGTGACGTTATATTTTGCACATAACTGCTTAATGGCACTGGCTTGGGCTTCGAAGTCCATACCATTCCATCGATGTTTTTCAATAACTCGGAACTTACCGCCAGGTACTGCAGGTGGCAGAATTACCACACAACCAGCACTATCACCATTACCGCCCTTGTTCGGGTCATATCCAATCCAAACACCACGATCACCTAACGGCCTTGGTGCAAATGGTTTGTAATCGGTCCATTCTTCCCAAGAGTCAACCATACAGCGTTGCATTGTCGTCATTGGGAATACTGATTGTGTATCGTCCACGAACTCACACATTAACAAGTTGTCGTGTTCTTCTGGGCTGTACTCTAAATGCAATGTTTCAGGGTCAAATAAATCACACCCTTTCTTAATGGCATCTTCTACGGTAACAATTTGCTTCCATTGACCATCCTCACATCTACGACCTTTATTCAGTGCTTGGTGAGAAACATCAACTTCAATACGTTCAGTTTTAGGGCGTCCACGATTAAATAATGCTCCAGACCAAAACGGGTAAGCTTCATGACTGATAGACGAAGGAGTAGAAAAATAGGTTTGACGCCATTTTTTATGAATCGCCATACCAGATGCAACTTTTCTGAATTCCTGAAACTTATTAATCCAAAAGTATTCATCAAGATATAAATTGCCGTGGTATGACTGAGCGGTTTTTGCATTGGTACCCAAGAAATAAAGCGTAGCGCCATTATGTAAAACAATTGGATCACCTTTAAGCTCTACCCCAACGGTATCTTTAACAAACTGAATAATGTATTGCTTGAATACATGCGCCTGAGCTTTACTTGCCGATAAGAAAATTTGGTTACGGCCAGTAGTCAGAGCATCAATAATGGCTTCATGAGCAAAGAAGAACGTAGCCCCGATTTGACGACTTTTAAGAATGTTCCTAATTCTTTGCGTTAAGCCGGCACGATACCATTCTTGTTGATACTCAAATTTAGAAACAATGGATTGGAACTTATCAATCAGCTTTTCTAAATCTTCTTCGCTGATGTAATTCTTTTCTGGTTGCTTCTTCTCGCCAGCATTACGGTTATGAACTTTAGGATTTAGATCAGCTTCATTGCCGCCATTGTTATAACGAGTAATACGGGCGATGCGTTCCAGCTGCCGCCCAAGCAAATCAATTTCTTTGAAGTCTTTACCGGTTTTATCTTCTTTGTTGATCAACTGCAGCATTCGCATTTCTAAAGCTGAATCAACACGGTCTATGGGTTTAGCTTCTTCCCACTTATCACGTTTTTTCCATGACGAAACCGTAGACTCTGGCAAGTCCATGTGTTTGCTAATTTCACGTACCGCCCAACCTTGCCAAAAAAGGTTCTTAGCGTACTGTCTTTGATTGTTTTCGGGATTCAGTTTCATGGCGCCAGTGTAAATAGCGAAACCCTGAAATCCCTTTGCTTTTAGCGGTATACAGCAAGCTATACACCTAAACAGCGTTGACCCTTTCTAGTCTGCTCTTGACCATACAGGCAACAGTATGCCGACCCTGAACCACCGACAAAGGACAAAGAAATGGGCAAGAAATTTAAAAAATCAAAGTTCTTCCGAGTATTTACAGAAGGTCACACGACTGATGGCCGAGTTGTTGAGCGTAAGTGGATTGAAGATATTGTTGCCACATACAACACCGATAAGTATGGCGCTCGTATCTGGATGGAACATATCCGCGGCATGACTGCTGATAGCCCATTTAAAGCCTATGGTGATGTTTGCGCTGTTAAAGCAGAAGAAGTTGATGGCAAGTTAACGCTGTTTGCTCAAATTGAGCCAACAGAAGAACTGATCGCAATGAATCAGAAAAAACAAAAGCTATACACCAGCGTTGAAATTGACCCTGACTTTGCAAAATCTGGCCAATGCTACTTAACAGGCCTTGCTGTGACTGATTCACCGGCTTCACTTGGCACAGATATGCTTGAGTTCTCAGCTAAACAAGCTGAAAACAACCCATTATCCAGCCGTAAACAAAAACCTGAAAACCTCTTCACTGCATCTATCGAAACTGAATTTGAATTCGAAGAAGTCTCCGATGACGAAGGCGACAAAGAAGGTTTGTTCACAAAAGTTAAAAATCTTCTAGGCAAGAACAAAAAACAAAATGACGCTGATTTTTCGGATGTTCACAAGGCCGTGGAAACTATCGCTCAATCTGTCGTTGATAGTGAAACCAACTTCAGTAAGCAGCTTAACGAAGCAAACGAAAACTTCACCAAGCTTCAAGAAGAACATGAGCAGCTTTCAAAAGACTTTACCGAGTTAAAAGAAAAACTCGACGAAGAAGAGAAAGACGGTCAATTCCGTTCCAAAGCAACCGGTGGTAACGACCAAGTTAAAACCGATTGTTAACCATAACAATTAACTAAGTATTTATTCATCCGATTGCTAAGGAGCAACACCCAATGAAAAATGCAACTCGCACAGCTTATTTAGCGTTCTGCGTACAGGTAGCCACTCTAAATGGTGTGCCATCTGCAGAAGCAAAGTTCACAGTAGAACCAAGCGTACAGCAAACGCTTGAAACTAAGATGCAAGAAAGCTCTGACTTTCTCAGCCGTATCAATATGGTGCCGGTTGATGAAATGGAAGGTGAAAAGCTTGGTCTTGGTGTAAGTGGTACTATTGCCAGCACTACCGATACCACGAAAGAAGACCGTGTACCAACTGACCCAACGGATTTGGACGCACACGGTTACAAATGTACTCAAACTAACTTTGATACAGCTATCCGCTATTCAAAGCTTGATATGTGGGCGAAATTTCAAGATTTTCAAACACGTTTCCGTGACGCCATCATTAAGCGCCAAGGCCTTGACCGCATCATGATTGGTTTTAACGGTACTAAGCGTGCTGCCAGTTCAGATCGTGCACTTAACCCGCTTCTTCAAGATGTAAACGTTGGCTGGTTAGAAAAAATCCGTAAACATGCTCCTGAACGCCACATGGAAGAAGGTGAAGAAGGTTCAGGTAAGATTAAAGTAGGTAAAGGCGGAGACTATGAAAACTTAGACGCCTTAGTCTATGACACAGTAAATAACATGATTGAGCCTTGGTATCAGGATGATACTGAACTTGTTGTTATTTGCGGCCGCAAAATTCTATCGGATAAATATTTCCCGATTATCAACAAAGAGCAGGTTCCATCTGAAAAGATGGCGGCTGATATGGTTATCAGTCAGAAACGTATCGGCGGCTTACCTGCTGTTCGTGTGCCTAACTTCCCAGCCGATGCTCTATTGATTACCCGTTTGGATAACTTGAGTATTTACTACCAAGAAGGTGCTCGTCGTCGTGCCATCATCGACAATCCAAAACGTGATCAAATCGAAAACTTCGAATCATCTAATGATGCTTATGTAGTTGAAGACTATGGTTGTGCGGCATTAGTTGAAAACATCTCGTTTGAAGATACCGTTTAGGAGTAAATCATGACCACACCAGCACAAAGACGCTTTGAAAGTGTTTTAGCTGCGGGTCGGGGCACGGATGCCCCAATTGACTCCCGAGCTCAAAACCAATACGAACTCATGCTTATGCAACTGTCTGAGCACCGCCGAGCCTTAAAAAAAGTTCAATCACTTGAACGCAAGCTTGAAACGAAAACCAATTTTTTGCCTGAATATGAAGCTTACATTAAAGGCACTCTTAAAGGTGGTAAAGGCTCTCAAGACGAAGTGTTTGTAACCATCATGCTTTGGCACATTGATGTAGGAAACATCGAGCACGCATTAACCTTAGCTGAATATGCACTAAAACATGACTTGGTTATGCCTGACCGTTTCGACCGTGGCCTAGCTTGCGCCATTGTTGAAGAAATTGCCGAAACAGCAGGTCGATTATTCGAATCTGAACAGGCGGTACCATCTAAGGTTTTAGGTCAATTAGTTGTCATGACTGCACAGCATGACATGTACGACCAAGCCCGTTCAAAACTTTTCCGTCAGTTAGGCCAAGCCTTAGAGCATGAAGGCCAAGATGAAAAAGCCATTGAAGCTTATAAACAAGCACTAACTCTTAACGCCAAAATTGGTGTTAAGAAAGTGATGGATAAGCTGATTGCCAAGCTTAAAAAAGCCGAAGCTGACAAAAACAAAACAACCACCAAAGCACCAGAAACAAAAGATGAATCTGTACCGTCAGAAAGCAGCACTGAACAATCAGAGCAAGAAACTGATAACTCAGAACAAACTTCTGAATCTGATGCAGGTTAACCGAGCGACCCTCGCAAGCCGTGCGGCACTGGCTTAGCAATATGTGAATATTCATTTTTGCGAAAGCCAGTCCACCGCACACCAATAAAGCCGATGGTCTAAGGAAATTATTAATGAGCTTTATCGCCACAGCGCCCAATAATTCAAACCCTGAAAACAAGCTAATCACTGCGGGGGGCTTTTGGCCTGATATCAGTCTGGACGATTGTCGTGATGTTATGAAACTAGACGGAACGGTAACTAACCCTCGTTTAGAACATGCACTTATCAATGCGGCCTTACAGGTAAACCGTGAGCTTGCGGTTTGGCGAGAAACTCAACAATCCAAAGGTCATCAAGCATTAGCGGATGTTCCAGCGGAGCAAATCAATAACAAAAGTGAGTATGTGCATTTATATCAACGTGCCGTGTATTGCTTCGCTAAAGCGAACTTGATTGAGCGTTACAACGATTATGACACTACGGCCAAAGGCACTAAGGACAGTGACGAACTCAACGAGACAACGGACTCATTAAGGCGTGATGGTCGTTTTGCCGTACGGGATATATTGCAAACCAGCCATGTAACCGTGGAGTTAATTTAATGAATGTGATGCAGAGCATACGCACAGTGCAAGGTGATACCGTTGATTTAATTTGCCACAAATATTACGGCAAAACCGAAGGTATCACTGAGCAAGTAATAGAAGCTAATCCGCATATTGTCGGGTTTGGGCCTGTTCTGCCATCTAACACTTTGCTTCAACTTCCCGAGTTACCAAAGCCAGTACCACAAAAACTTATCAATTTATGGGATTAACTATGAGTGAACCAGTTTCAGCAACAAAAGCGGTAGCTGCAGCCAGCGCATTAACCTTGGTACCAGGTGTTGATCCTGCTTTGGTTATCGGTGCCTTTACGGGTGCAGTTCTGTTTATTATTTCAAACGACAAACTCAGTAACCTTAAACGGTTTGGCTTGTTTGTTGTGTCATTTCTTGGCGGTATGGTTTGCGCCGAATGGGTATCAAAACTTATCAGCAACTTGTTACCTGATTCTCTGCAAATCAACGTTGGTATGGGGGCGTTAATCGCTTCGGCCTGTGTTGTGCGTTTAGTGCAATACATTATGAAGCTGATGGATAACCCCGACAGCTTAATGTCAGTCATTAGCAAAATAAGGGGCAAGTAATGTTATTAATTAACACCTTCCTTTGTCTTGCCATCATTTTACGCATTGTGTTGTTCGTAAGAACTGGTGAGCACAGATTACCCATTGCAATTATTGCTTACTTGATAACGGTCGCTGCAGGTGCGGATATTATTTTGCGCTGGTATCACGTTGTTGAGCCGGCAACGGTAACGGATCTCTTTTTCAAGCTACTGGTTTGTGTTGCCTTGTATCGGTCCAAAGGCAATGTTGCCAAGCTGCTGTTTTTAAAACGCCGCTGCAGCAACAAACTAACCGCTAAACCAAAAGCAAACTCAGAATCTAAAAAAACAGGTGACAACATGAAACTCAGAATCGGAAGCAAAGGCCACCAAGTCAAAGACTTGCAAAAGAAACTTAACGCCAACGGTGCAAACTTAGTCGTAGACGGTTGGTTTGGTGAGGCAACGGCTAATGCCGTTTTACTTTTTCAAACTCAGCAAAAATTACCAGCAACAGGTTATGCAGGTGTAAGAACGCTGGCCGTATTGGATGGTGAAAACAGAGAAAAGTATCTTTCTGAGCGAGATATTCTATTTGCCGCAACCACATTACAACTTACTCCGGCCATTGTCGCTGCCGTTGCAGAAGTTGAGTCTAACGGTTGTGGCTTCTTTGAATGTGGCAGACCCGCCATTTTATTTGAGCGCCATGTTTTCTATCGCTTGCTTAGTAAAAAAGACAAAGCCGCAGCAGAAGAGTTAGCGGAGAAATACCCGAATATTTGTAATGAGAAGCCAGGAGGTTACACAGGCGGCAGTGGTGAATATCAACGCTTATCAATTGCTTACTTGCTCGACCCAGAAGCGGCTATTTGTGCATGTAGTTGGGGCATGTTCCAAATTATGGGCTATCACTTTGAAGCGTTAGGTTTTGCTAGTGCGGCAGAGTTCAAAACCGCTATGGAACAATCCGAAGGTCAACAACTTCAAGCCTTAGCTAAATTTATCAATTCTGATAATAACATGCACAAAGCCTTAAAAGGTTTGAAGTGGGCTGATTTCGCTAAGCGATACAATGGACCTGCTTACAAGCGAAATTTATATGACGCTAAGCTGGCAGAAGCTCATAAGGAAATGAGTGAGATTTACACGCTTGAAGTACTAGAGGAATCAAGCAATGTTGCTTAGTACATTAAGCACCAAAGTTCAGGGCTACATTACTGTAGCTCTGCTTTGCGTTATCGGTATTGGTGGTTTGTATATCTGGTATCAGTCAAGCCAAGTTGAACAACTGACGAAAGACAATGGTTCATTACAAACCGCTTTAGTTACCACCACTGAAGCATTCGCAGTTGAAAAACAACTTTCTTGGGAGAATCAAAAGGCACAAGCCAAGTTAAGACTTCAACTTGCACAGGCCAACAACGTTGGCAAAAGTCGGCAACAAACGATTAAGGATCTAAAGCGTGAAATCAACGATGTTAAAAAGTGGGCTAATACTTTGCTGCCTGATGCTATTAGGGGCTTGCACCAGCGGCCTGAACTTAACGGCAGTGAACAGTACCGTGAATGGTTGTCCAGTCGTAATCCCTTGCCAGCTTCCAGCAAGCAACCCGAAAACGAACGAAGACCTGAGTAACGAAATCGGCAGCTGTGAACAAGCCTGGCATGACTGTGCCGCTCAAGTGGATATGATTGTTGAATGCCAACAACGGCTACAAGGCTCAGAGTTACAGGAGCAACAGCATGAATAAGCCCAACGAAATTCGAGACTTGTTAACTCGTAGTGTAGCCACATTAAAACAAAACCCGGATAAGCTGCATATCTTCATTGAAAACGGCAACATTGAAGCGACTGCAGCCAATAAGAACCTGAGCTTTGAATACCAGTTCACTTGCATCATTATTGTTACCGACTTTAACGAGCACGCTGATAATATTCTGGTTCCTTTGCTTGGGTGGATTGCTCAAAATCAGTCCGAACTGCTGGAGAACCCAGATAAACGAACGCAAGGTATCAAGTTTAAAGCGGAATTGCTTAATCATGAAACCTGCGACTTAGAAATCAAATTGGCATTAACGGAACGAGTCAGAGTAACAGCGCAAGACAACGGGCTTGATATCAAACATTTGCCTGAACCCGTATTTGAAGAAGATATCGATTACACCTTGTTCACCAACGGAGTTGAAACCCCGTGGCCACCAACGACCTAAACCAAATCAATAAGCTGTTTGACGGGTTAATTGAACGCTTATCAAAGCAAGAGCGAAAACAATTAGCCCGTGATATTTCTCGCAGACTCAGAGCCAGCCAAGCCAAACGCATTAAGCAGAATGAAGCGCCTGATGGCAGTCAGTTCGAACAGCGTAAACCTCAGCCTGAATGGGCTAAACGAAAAGGTGCTATCAAAAAAAAATTGATGTTCCAAAAGCTGATACGCACCAAGTATCTCAAACCAAGATATACAGGAGATAAAGCCAGCGTAGGCTTTGTTGGTTTACTGGCTTACATTGCCAGACAACACCAGTACGGTTTAAGTGGGCGGGTAAATCAACATTTGCAAGTGCAGTATCCAGAGCGGCAATTGCTAGGTTTTACCGATGAAGAGCAGCAAATGATTGAGGACGTGATAATCAGTTATTTAAGACTATAAACATATCTATACCGCTTAAACGCTTTGCCCTTCCTAAATCAACTGGCAACCATAGCGGCATGAACATTGCCGCAGATATCGCCGAATTAAAACGCCGTATGGATAACCTGATAAGACTAGGCACCGTTGCCGAAGTTAAATCGGGTTATTGTCGTGTGCAAACAGGTAAGATTCTTACCGAATTCAGACCTTATTTAACTCAGCGTGCCGGCACAGCAAAAACCAGCTGGCGTCCGACAGAGGGCGAACAGGTTATTTTATTCTCATTAAGCGGTGACTTAGATAACGCTTATGTATTGCCATCCCTATACACTGACGACAATCCAGAGCCTGATGATCACCCTACCCGTGTCCGAACTGTTTTCCCTGACGGTGCCGAATTTGAATATGACCCAGAAACCAGTCAGTTAAAGATATCTGGCATCAAAAAAGCGTTGATTGAAGTCTCTGAATCTACCCAAATTGATTGCCCTGAAAACACCATTAACGGCAATGTTAACGTTATCGGAGACAGTAACTTTAAAGGGGCTATCAATCATCAAGGTCATATGACCAATGAAGGCGGTATTGAAATTGACGGCATTGAATTTGGTACACACGGCCATGACAAAGTGAAAGCTGGCTCAGACACATCGGGTAAACCTGTATGAAGTACGTAAGCATGGACCGTAAAACGGGTAAGTTGATCACCGACCATCAACATATCAAGCAAAGTATTGAAGATATTCTTACCACGCCTTTTAGAACAAGAGTTATGCGTAGAGATTACTTTTCTGAAACCTTTGAGCTTATCGACCAACCACAAAATGCAGCGACTCGTTTGCGATTAATGGCGGCAATCATCACAGCGTTAACGGTCTGGGAACCTAGAGTGACAATCAAAAAAGTAGAAATCATAGAAGGTGGCTTAGCAGGCAAGCTGCATGTAAACCTGACGTCAGAACGCAATGAAATATTTGAGGTGAGGTATGGGTAAGCTGATTGATTTATCAAAAGTACCAGTTCCTGACATTATCACAGAGCTGGACTTTGAAGCACGTTATCAACAAAACAAACAAATGTTGATTGACCTAGATCCAACCTATGAAGCCGCATTGCAGTTTGATTCTGATCCACTTGCCAAGTTGCTTCAAGTTTTAACTTACCGTGAAATGCACTTAATCGCTAAAGTAAATCAAGCGACCAGAGCCAATATTCTAGCGTCGAACTCAGGCAAAGACTTAGAAGCATTTGCAGCTAATTACAATGTTGAGCGTTTAGTCATTACGCCAGAAGATACCAGTATCACACCGCCAACACCTGCAATAATGGAAAATGACGATTCATTAAAGCGAAGAACACAACTGGCTTTTGATGGTTTAAATACCGCTGGTAGTGTTGATGGTTATATTTTTCATACCTTAGGTGCAGATGGTCGAGTCTTGGACGCTGATGCTCACAGCCCTGCCCCTTGTGAAATGGTTGTTACGGTTTTAGCGCATACCGAAACGGGTAAACCCTCTGACGAACTAATCAGTAAAGTTCGCAACCACTTTGGATTAAGCGATGACGGTACCAGCCAATCTAAAACACCAAGTAAAATCAGGCCGCAAGGTGACAGAGTAACCGTTCAAGGTGCTGAAATTTTAAATTATGAAGTTCAAGCAGAACTGGAAATGTTAACTGGCCCTGACCGTCAAGTTGTTTTGGATGCCGCATTAACAGCATTATCTAAGTATCAAGCTGAGCAAAAACGATTAGGGGCTGATATTGCCCGTTCTGGGTTACATAAAGCCTTGCACCAGTCAGGCGTAAATAATGTAAAACTCATTAAGCCGGCAACCGATGTCATTACAGCACCACATCAAGCCGCTTACTGTACCAGTGTTAATGTCAGTATTGGAGGTAACAGTGAATAACTATGATTCTCTGCTGCCACCGAACGCCACCAAACTTGAGCGAGATATTGAGCAAGTTGTAGCTAATGCCGTAGATATTGAAATCCAAATTCAGGATTTATGGAACCCTTCTAAATGTCCGCTCAAGCTATTGCCTTGGTTAGCCTGGGCGTATTCTGTTGATTTTTGGGATGATGCCTGGTCAGAATATATTAAGCGACAAGTGGTCGCTGATTCTTTTGAAATCCATAAACACAAAGGTACACCATACGCACTGCAAAGAGCTTTAGACAGCTTAGGCATTAAAACCAATATGCTTGAATGGTGGGAAGCACAAGCCAATGGCAAACGTGGCACTATGACCGTTGTTGCATTGGTGAATGAGAATTTATCCAATAACAGTGACGGCCTGTTATCCAGCGCCATGTTAAAGATGATCACTCAGGCCATTCAAATCTATAAGCGTGGTGTGATTCATTTTGATGTCGAACTGGGTTTGTTGCTCAATGAAGATATTCACATTGCCGGTGCGAGTGCTCAACCGATTTTCCTCAAAGACACAGAAGCCGAATTTATTCCTTGTTTGCCTGGTGAACTAGGTTTAACCGCCACGTTTGCAGCAGGTATCAATACTGTAGTTATTTCAGATCATAACTTTAACGGAGTTACTTAATGGCGCTAAAACTGCAATTTACCGAGGCGGGTTTAGCCGCCTGCCTGTCAGCACAGGCCAGAGGTTTAAAAGTCGAAATCACCCATATGGCGTTTGGCTCAGCCAGTTATACACCATCAAAACAGCAATTAGCTTTAAAGGATATGAAAGAGAAAATCGAAATATCCGACTATGAAGAGCTGGACGGCCAGTTAAGAATGGCTGGCGCATTTACCAAAAACATTTCGTACACCATTGCGGAAATCGGCGTTTATATCGGTGACACCTTGCTTGGTGTTTACAGTCAGGCAGGTAAGAACTTGGGTTATCGTTCGGCTGATATTCGAGTTGTTCAATGGTTCACTATCGCAACTGCGGCATTACCTGCCGATAGTTTTACCGTCAATGTTGGTGAGCCAAACCTAAATCTGATTTTAGATAAAGAATTCATTATGGGCGGCGTGGCTTTTATTAAAGGTCAAACTGCAGTTATCAAACAAGCTCACTGGAGTATGCAACTCAGTGAGCAAATCCGAAATATGGAGGGTTCACGATGAGCACAGTTATCGAGCAAATGAAATTACTGGAGCAAGCCAGTGCTGAACAAACGGCAGCTAGTCAGGCTTTGGCGCAAGAAGCAAAAGATATTATAAATAGAGCGGCTGAAACTGTTAATGATAATTACAACAAAAAAGTTTCGTTAGAGCTTTACGTTGACCCCATCAATGGTAGAGATAATAACGATGGTCTATCGAGAGAAAATGCATTGCGAACGATAGCTAAAGCGATCAGTTTAGGTAAAAATGTCATTAACCAAGCAATATTCTTAGAGGTCGGGAAATATGACATCACAGAATTAACACGATGTTTAGCCGAGAACGTTCAAATTGTAGGAGCTAATCAATATCACTACCCTAATGGAAATTGGTCAGAGTCTACATCAAGTGTAATTAACATTAACAAAACCAGTGATGTTCGTTCATCAATTACATCTAAACTATTTGGTAACCTCTTTAGGTAGTGTTTAGAAATCTGTGTCATTTCGGTAAAATGTCAAAAACAGGAATGACATAATGACTCAAAATTTCGATTTCAATAAAGCTTTAGAACAACTTCAATCAGGTAAAGGTTTAACTGGTGCGGATGGTGTTCTCACCCCTTTAATCAAACAACTAACAGAAGCAGCGCTTAAAGCAGAACTTGATCAACATTTAGACTCAGATCTTGAGCCCAATCGAAGAAATGGTTTTAGTAAAAAAACCGTTAAATCTTCAGTTGGCGAATTTGAGTTAGAAACGCCAAGAGACAGAGCCGGCAACTTTGAGCCTCAGCTTGTCAAAAAAAATCAAACTAAGCTCTCTGATGAAATTGATCGTAAGATTTTGTCAATGTTTTCAATGGGTATGAGTTATCGTGATATCAAATCTCATGTGGCTGATTTGTATGGTTTAGAGCTTTCAGAAGCCAGTTTGACGGCTGTGACCGATCAGCTTATTCCTCAGCTCAAAGAATGGCAGCAACGCAGTTTAGACGAGGTCTATCCAATTATTTGGCTGGATGCGATTCACTATAAAGTCAAAGACAATGGTCGCTATGTCAGTAAGGCTATTTACACGATTCTAGGCGTTAATCTCGAAGGTAAGAAAGAGTTACTTGGCCTGTATCTTTCAGAGTCAGAAGGTGCTAATTATTGGCTTTCGGTACTGACCGATCTTCATAATCGTGGTGTTAAGGATATCTTAATTGCTTGTGTTGACGGGTTAAACGGTTTTCCTGAAGCTATTGCCAGCATTTACCCGGAGACAGAAGTTCAGCTTTGCGTAATTCATCAGGTACGCAACTCAATGAAGTATGTGGCATCTAAGCATCAAAAGGCGTTTATGGCTGATTTAAAGCCGGTTTACAGAGCGACAAGTAAATCGGCTGCTGAAACGGCTTTAGATGAGCTGGAAAACAAATGGGGTAGCCAGTATCCAATCGTTATCGACTCTTGGCGCAGAAAGTGGGAGAACTTGTCCGTTTACTTCAAATATCCAGAATATGTACGTCGAGTGATTTACACGACCAATGCGATTGAAGCCGTACATCGCCAGTTTAGGAAACTCACCAAAACAAAAGGGGCATTTCCAAATGAAAACAGCTTGCTAAAATTGCTTTATGCGGGAATATTGAATGCCTCTAAAAAGTGGACAATGCCAGTCCAAAATTGGAGGCTAGCATTGTCACAATTTGCAATCCATTTTGAAGGCAGATTGGATAACGTATTAGAAATTTAGAATTTAGGCTGACACAGAATTTTGAACGCCCTCCCTCTTTATTAACAATGTGGTGTACACATTTGAAGGAAAAGAGTTTGATACATCCGTTGATAACTCAATTTTCCATGGTGGAGGTAATATTGCACTTCGATTACCACTAATTGTTTTCGATACTCCAAATCGTTCTATCATGAAAGCACCTAATGATTACAATGCATTTTCTGCTTTAGGTGCTGAACTTCCTCAATTCATTGGGAAAGCGGCTTATATAATTTCGGGAAATGGTTCTACTTGTATTGCAAATATTGATAGACCAATAGATAGAACACCGGGAATGAAGAGTAAGTTAGGTTCAGTTGTAATATTAAATTAAGGAATGGTTATGATAGTTAGACAATTGGTACATAACGGTGCTAAATACCAAGGTTATTCCGATGCGGAGTTAAAAGAGCTTGGTATCCCTGACACTGAGATTGTTGATGCAATTAATAAGCAAATGGCACATGAAGTGAAAGTTGCTAGATTAGACGCTTATAGACTTGAAGCCGACCCACTCTACATGGAATGGCAATATGACCAAACTCCCGAGCGAGAAACGGCTTGGCGAGCTAAGGTCGCTGAAATCAAAGCTCGTTATCCATTACCAGAAAACACAGCTGCTTAACCACTATCCAGCCTGTTATACCCCATAAAAGGCTGGCTTAGCTCTGGTGCCCTTAGCAATCTACTCACTGCTAAGTTTTGCAAAACCGCATAGTAAAAAGCACCGGAGCTAACTTATGGATTATCACCATGGAGTACGAGTCATTGAAATCAATGAAGGTACTCGAACAATTCGAACCGTATCGACTGCAGTCGTTGGCTTAGTGGGTAGTGTTTAGAAATCTGTGTCATTTCGGTAAAATGTCAAAAACAGGAATGACATAATGACTCAAAATTTCGATTTCAATAAAGCTTTAGAACAACTTCAATCAGGTAAAGGTTTAACTGGTGCGGATGGTGTTCTCACCCCTTTAATCAAACAACTAACAGAAGCAGCGCTTAAAGCAGAACTTGATCAACATTTAGACTCAGATCTTGAGCCCAATCGAAGAAATGGTTTTAGTAAAAAAACCGTTAAATCTTCAGTTGGCGAATTTGAGTTAGAAACGCCAAGAGACAGAGCCGGCAACTTTGAGCCTCAGCTTGTCAAAAAAAATCAAACTAAGCTCTCTGATGAAATTGATCGTAAGATTTTGTCAATGTTTTCAATGGGTATGAGTTATCGTGATATCAAATCTCATGTGGCTGATTTGTATGGTTTAGAGCTTTCAGAAGCCAGTTTGACGGCTGTGACCGATCAGCTTATTCCTCAGCTCAAAGAATGGCAGCAACGCAGTTTAGACGAGGTCTATCCAATTATTTGGCTGGATGCGATTCACTATAAAGTCAAAGACAATGGTCGCTATGTCAGTAAGGCTATTTACACGATTCTAGGCGTTAATCTCGAAGGTAAGAAAGAGTTACTTGGCCTGTATCTTTCAGAGTCAGAAGGTGCTAATTATTGGCTTTCGGTACTGACCGATCTTCATAATCGTGGTGTTAAGGATATCTTAATTGCTTGTGTTGACGGGTTAAACGGTTTTCCTGAAGCTATTGCCAGCATTTACCCGGAGACAGAAGTTCAGCTTTGCGTAATTCATCAGGTACGCAACTCAATGAAGTATGTGGCATCTAAGCATCAAAAGGCGTTTATGGCTGATTTAAAGCCGGTTTACAGAGCGACAAGTAAATCGGCTGCTGAAACGGCTTTAGATGAGCTGGAAAACAAATGGGGTAGCCAGTATCCAATCGTTATCGACTCTTGGCGCAGAAAGTGGGAGAACTTGTCCGTTTACTTCAAATATCCAGAATATGTACGTCGAGTGATTTACACGACCAATGCGATTGAAGCCGTACATCGCCAGTTTAGGAAACTCACCAAAACAAAAGGGGCATTTCCAAATGAAAACAGCTTGCTAAAATTGCTTTATGCGGGAATATTGAATGCCTCTAAAAAGTGGACAATGCCAGTCCAAAATTGGAGGCTAGCATTGTCACAATTTGCAATCCATTTTGAAGGCAGATTGGATAACGTATTAGAAATTTAGAATTTAGGCTGACACAGAATTTTGAACGCCCTCGCTTAGTGGCCACGGCAGAAGATGCTGATGCAACACAATTCCCACTCAACAAGCCTGTTTTGCTTACTAATGTGCAAACCGCCATTGGGAAAGCAGGCACCCAAGGCACGCTAAAAAAATCACTGCAAGCGATTGCCGACCAAGTAAACACCTTAACAGTTGTCGTTCGTGTCGCCCAAGGTGACGACGAAGCCAAAACCAATGCTAATGTTATTGGTACCACAACCGCAGAAGGTGATCTAACAGGCATTAAAGCTTTACTGGGCGCTCAGTCACAGTTAAAAGTTAAACCTCGCATTATCGGCGCACCAGGATTGGACAGCCTACCTGTTGCCGTTGAACTTGTAGCTACGGCTCAAAAGCTGCGTGGCTTTACTTATGTCGCAGCCCACAACTGTAAAACAAAAGAAGAAGCGGCAACCTACCGAGATAACTTCGGCGCCCGTGAGGTCATGGTGGTTCATCCTGACTTTGTTGCATTCAATGTTGCAGCTGCAGCTGACCAACCAGCATTTGCTACCGCCAGAGCATTAGGTTTACGTGCCAAGATTGATAAAGAAGTTGGCTGGCATAAAACCCTATCAAATGTTGCCGTTAATGGCGTAACGGGGACCAGCAAGCCGATATTCTGGGACTTACAAGACCCTGCGACCGATGCGGGTTATTTAAATGCCAATGAAGTCACTACCCTGATTAACCACAACGGTTTCCGTTTCTGGGGTTCCCGTACTTGTTCTAGCGATCCGCTTTTCCAGTTTGAAAACTACACCCGAACTGCACAAATTCTTGCGGACACGGTAGCCGAAGCGCATATGTGGGCGGTGGATAAACCGCTAACACCAACTTTGGTAAAAGATATTGTTGAAGGTATCAATGCCAAGTTCCGTGAGCTTAAAACCAATGGTTACATCATTGATGCTCAAGCTTGGTACAACGAAGACATCAACGATAAAGACACTTTAAAAGCGGGTAAGTTGTATATCGATTACGACTACACACCAGTGCCACCGCTGGAAGATTTAACCTTCCGCCAAAAAATCACTGACCGTTATTTGGTTGACTTCGCCGCAGCCGTTGCCGCTGCATAAGGATTGAAACATGGCATTACCAAGAAAGTTAAAAAAGTTAAACCTGTTTGGTGACGGTAACAACTGGGTAGGCGTCGCTGAAGACTTCACTCCGGCGAAACTCACCAACAAATTTGAAAAGTATTATGGTGCCGGCATGGCTGGTGCGGTTGATGTTGATTTAGGGCTTGATGACGGTGCGATTGATACCGAGTTCACCTTAGGTGGTTATGAAGCCGATGTTGTTAGACAGTCTGCTTCTGCATCCGTTGATGGTTTTCAACTTCGTTTTGCGGGTTCATTCCAGCGTGACGACACAGGTGAAGTTCAGTCTGTCGAAATCATCCAGCGTGGCCGCTTCAAAGAACTCGACCGTGGCACTTATAAGCAAGGTGATAACAGCCAGACTAAATGCACCATGACTAACACCTACTACAAAGAAGTCGTAGACGGTGAAACCGTGGTTGAAATTGATTTAGTCAACGGTATTCACTTTGTTGACGGTGAGGACCTTATGGCTGCACATCGTCGAGCCATCGGCCTATAACATTTCCATCAACTCCCAACATTGGCCCGTGAAGCTTGATAAAAGCCAACGGGTCTTTTTTAAAACATGAACTAAGACAATTGAGGGTCTAACAATGTCTAAAACTGAATTCAAAACCGTAAAACTTGACAGCCCAATCAAACGTGGCGAAACCAAGATTGAAGAAATCAAACTTCGTAAGCCCAAAGCAGGTGAATTGCGTGGCTTAGCCATCGCTGATTTGCTGAATATGGATGTAAACGCCGTATCAACATTACTGCCGCGAATCAGTGATCCGATTCTTACCAAGCCAGATGTTGAAGCGTTAGAAACAGAAAATCTTGTTTTGCTTGCAGGTGAAACGACAAATTTTTTCATTCCAGAGAGTATGAAGGATTAACCTTTCCTGAATATGTCGATGAAGCCATGGCTGATATTGCCATGGTGTTCCGCTGGCAATTGAGTGAAATGAACGAACTTGAAGTTCACGAGTTAATGGAATGGCGAGAAAAAGCCATTACTCGTTGGAACCAAGTGAATAATCCAGAACAAGCAGAGTAAATACAATGGCACAAAATCTTGAGTTAAAACTTTTACTGAATGGTATAGATAAGTTAACGGCACCGTTAAAAAAAATACGTAGTGCCAGCAATAAAACCACTGAACAGCTAAAGCAAACTCAAGAACGTGTGAAGATGCTGAATAAGCAATCATCGACAATTGATGGTTATCGTAAAATCAGCAAATCATTGGGGATCACTTCGCAAGAACTGAAACAAGCTCAAGAGAAAGTTAAGCGCCTTGCTCAAGAAATGGAGCAGAGCAAAGCCCCAAGCAAGGCATTAACCAAAGAGTTTGAAGCAGCCAGAAGTGTAACCGTTAAACTGAACACCAAAGTTAAACGGTTAACAGCGACTCAGCACCAGCAGCGTGAAGCTTTACGCTCTGCTGGTATCGATACCCGTAAACTATCTTCACATCAACGTTCTTTAACCAAAGACTTATCACAAGCTAATCAGCAATTAGTCGCACAAAAAAATCATCTAAGACAAGTTGCACAACAGCAAAAGCGGCTGAACGCAGCTCGCAGCAAATTAGACAAAACCCGTAATTTACAAGGTAACTTAGCAACCAATGGCGCTATCAGCACCGCTACGGGTTCAGCTGCGTTATACGCTGGTGCTCAGTTTGTGCAACCAGGATTAGATTTTACTGCTGCACAATCAAAAGTTCAGGCACTGACACGCCTGGATAAAAACGACCCTGCACTAAAAGCCTTGAGACAACAGGCTAGAGAGTTAGGCGCAAACACCAGCTTTACCGCTAACGATGTATCACAAGGTCAATCTTTCCTTGCTATGGCGGGCTTTGATGCCAAGTCAATTAAACAAGCCATGCCTGGTATGTTGGATTTAGCTAAAGCTAACGATACAGACTTGGCTACAACCTCTGATATTGCATCAAACATTCTTTCAGGCTTCGGACTTAAAGCCGATCAGATGGGGCGCTTAGGTGATGTACTCACCGCTACAACCACAAGAGCCAATGTAAACCTGACCATGCTCGGTGAAACCATGAAGTATGTGGCACCTGCAGCAAGGGATTTAGGCATTAGCGTTGAAGAAGCGGCGGCAATGTCAGGGCTATTGGGTAATGTCGGTATTCAGGCCAGTCAAGGCGGCACGGTATTGCGTGCCATGCTTAACCGTTTATCTAGCCAAAGTGGACCTGCTGCAGATGCGATGGAACAACTCGGGCTTAAAACAAAAGACGCAACAGGCAACTTGCGCCCTATTCCTGAAATACTGCAGGACGTGGTTAAAGCTACAAAGACCATGGGTAATGCTGACCGTGCGGGCGTATTAAAAACTATCTTTGGTGAAGAAGCTGGTACTGGTGTAAGCGAACTGATTAAGCAGCAAGGTGATGGCGCAATTAAAGCCTTTACTGATGTACTTAAAAATGCGGCAGGTGAAAATGCCAAGGTTGCAAAAATCATGGCTGATAATGCCAAAGGTGATCTGCAGTCGCTGTCTTCGGCTTGGGATGATATCGGCATTGAAGCGTTTGAAGGTAACAATTCTGGTATTCGGACCTTTATTCAAGATATCACTGCCGCAGTTCGTGGCGTTGGTAGTTGGATGAAAGCCAACCCAGAGCTAACCGCCACTTTATTAAAACTAGCAGCAACCTTAGCTGTAGTTGCAACCGTGGGCGGCACAATCACAGTTATGATTGCTGGCTTATTAGGTCCGCTGGCAATGATGAAATACGGTATGTCAGTTTTAGGGATTAAGCATTTACCTCTATTTAGTAAAGGGTTTACAGCTATTGCACCTGCATTGGGTAAAGCTGGTTTGGCTATGAAAACGTTTGGTCTAGCAACACTAAAAGCGGGTATGGCCTTACTCGCTAACCCTATCACTTGGATCATACTTGGTATAACTGCCGCAGTTGGCGGTTTGATTTACGCTGGTTACAAGCTGGTTCAAAACTGGGATACAGTCAAAACATGGATGGCTAGTTTCTGGGAAGGCGTTAAAGGTTATGCGGCTAAAGCTTGGGACTTTTTCAAAGTGGTATTTGGTTGGACACCGTTAGGAATGGTCGTCAATAACTTTGGCGCAATCTCTTCTTGGATGGGTGGATTTTGGGAAACCATCAAAGGCTATGCTAATGCGGGTTTTAATGTGCTTAAAACGATATTTGGTTGGACACCGTTAGGAATGGTCGTCAATAACTTTGGTGCAATCTCTTCTTGGATGGGTGGATTTTGGGAAACCATTATGATGGACCCCATAAACTGGACAGGTAGCTAAGTTAAGTTTTCTGGCTGTAAGATAACCCTTTAGGAGGGAATCATGGCAGCAAAAAGAAAACGACATAAGCCCGAATTTAAGGCTCAAGTAGCACTGGAGGCCTACAAGGGGGACAAGACCATAAACCAGCTGGCAAGCGAACATGAAGTTGCAGCCGTTCAGGTTAGCCAGTGGAAGCGACAGCTACTCCAAGGGGTTCCAGAGGTCTTCGGCAGGATACGACCAGAGGTAGATCCAGATGCGCTCACAGCACCACTGTATCAGGAGATCGGACGGCTTAAAATGGAGCTGGACTGGTTGAAAAAAAAATCTGGCAATGTCCATTGATGACAAACGGGGATGCATAGATCCGGGTCACTCGAAGATCAGTATTCAGCGTCAATGTGAGCTGATCGGGTTAAACAGGTCAAGCTGGTATTACCAAGTTTCTCCAGCTCTGGAAAGTCCTGAAAACCTGGATCTGATGAGGCTCATCGATGAGCAGTATACACGTACACCGTTTTACGGCAGTCGTAAGATAACTGCATGGCTGAATGAACAGGGTTTTCCGGTCAACAGGAAGCGTATACAGCGACTTATGAGACTGATGGGCATACAGGCTGTCGGACCAAAGCCAGGCACGAGCCTGAGAAACAAGGAGCATAAGGTCTACCCATATTTGTTGAACGGCGTTAATATCGTGAGACCTAATCAGGTGTGGAGTACTGATATTACTTACTGTCCGATGCCTCATGGGTTTATGTATCTGGTTGCCATCATTGACTGGTACAGTCGTTACGTAGTCAGCTGGGAGCTATCGAACACACTGGATGCTGATTTCTGTATTCATGCGCTAGATCGTGCTTTGGAACGAGGTGAGCCTGATATATTCAACACTGACCAAGGTTGCCAGTTTACCAGCAATGATTTTCTGGCACCTCTTCAGGAAAGGGAAATACGCATTAGCATGGACGGAAAAGGGCGAGCGCTGGATAACATTTTTGTCGAGAGACTGTGGCGCTCCGTCAAGCATGAATGGCTGTATACGCATGAATTTCAAACTGTTCCGGAGCTTTATACAGGACTGGATGAGTACTTTGAGTTTTACAACACTGAGCGATTACACCAGTCGTTGAGTTATAAAACTCCTCAGGCAATTCACTTTGCATGAGGGCTTTAAACCACTGCCAGGACTTAACTTAAATTTGTTGATTTACTGTCTTGACAGTGGGGTCCACTATACATCAAAGGCTATGCTAATGCGGGTTTTAATGTGCTTAAAACGATATTTGGTTGGACTCCGTTAGGAATGGTCGTCAATAACTTTGGTGCAATCTCTTCTTGGATGGGTGGATTTTGGGAAACCATCAAAGGCTATGCTAATGCGGGTTTTAATGTGCTTAAAACGATATTTGGTTGGACTCCGTTAGGAATGGTCGTCAATAACTTTGGTGCAATCTCTTCTTGGATGGGTGGATTTTGGGAAACCATCAAAGGCTATGCTAATGCGGGTTTTAATGTGCTTAAAACGATATTTGGTTGGACACCGTTAGGAATGGTCGTCAATAACTTTGGTGCAATCTCTTCTTGGATGGGTGGATTTTGGGAAACCATCAAAGGCTATGCTAATGCGGGTTTTAATGTGCTTAAAACGATATTTGGTTGGACTCCGCTGGGATTAATCACCAATAACTTTAATGGCATTGTTGCTTTCTTTACAGGCTTACCCGCTAAGTTTATGAGCTTAGGCGAAATGACGATGGACGGACTTGTAAAAGGTATCACTAATAAACTTGCATCCGTTAAAGAAGCTATCTATGGCGCAGGAAGCGGTGCAATAAGTTGGTTTAAAGAAACCCTTGGTATTGCGTCACCCAGTAAAGTATTTGCGACCATGGGCGACCAAACCATGCAAGGTTTGAATGTCGGTATCAATCGCAGCCAAGGTGAACCACTTAAGCAAGTTAGAAAAGTCGGTAAAGCCATGGCGGGTACGGCTATGGTTGTCGGTGCCACCAGTATGCCAGCAGCGGCTAAACCTGCCTTTGTATCTGGCTCACAGTTGAAGCAACCGACGAATGTGCAAACAGCGGCAAAACGTCAGTCTCAACCTGTTCATATTGATGCGTCAATTAATGCGCCAATTACTATCTATGCCTCGCCTGGTATGGATACTCAAGAGATTGCTAGACAAGTCGCACTGCAAATGGAAGCTTATCAACGCCAGCAACAAGCCAAGCTTAGATCGAAATTTGGAGATATTGAATAATGATGACGACACTAGGCTATTTTGTTTTTAGCCGTAATACAGCCGCTTATCAAACCAGCCAGCATGATATCAGCTGGCGTCATGCGTCTAATAATCGTATTGGTGCCCGTCCCTCTTCGCAGTTCTTGGGCGTAGGTGACGAAACCAAAGCGTTATCGGGTGTGTTATACCCACAATTGACAGGCGGTGAACCCGACTTAAACCAACTGATTGAAATGGCTAACACAGGTAACGCTTACCCGTTGATTGATGGTAATGGCAATGTTGAGGGCTTTTTCAAGATCATGAAAATTGGTCGGGGCCGTAGTGAGTTTTTTCCCGATGGCACAGCCCGTAAAATTGAGTTCAGCATTGAACTCAAACGGGTTGATGAAAAGGACACTAACCAAATTGCACAAAACCTATCAACGAATCAAGGTTAGACCATGACACCAGATTACCAATTGCTTATCGATGGCAAAGACGTGAGCAGCAAAATAAAGCCCAGATTGATTGGGCTGACGCTTACGGATAACCGTGGCTTTGAAGCAGATAGCTTAGAAGTGCAGCTTGATGATACTGACGGCTCACTGGCTCTGCCGAGAAAAGGCGCAAAAATGCAAGTGCTGATTGGTTATAAAGGCTTAGCTTTGGTTGATAAAGGACTGTATACCATTGATGAAGTCGAGCACAGCGGCGCACCCGACACTATGACGATTCGGGGAAAGTCTGCGGATATGCGTGGGTCTTTACTCAAAAGCCGTGAAGAAAGCTTTCATAAAACCAAACTGGGCCAAGTAATAGAAACGATTGCTAGCCGGCACAAGCTCACCCCAAAAATTACCGAACTGTTTGAAAAAGAAGTGATAGAACATATAGATCAGGCAAATGAATCTGACGCCCAGTTTATGACACGACTGGCTGAACGCTTTGATGCGATTGCTACGGTAAAGAATGAACATTTAATGTTTGTGCAAGCGGGGCAATCAGTCGGTGTAACAGGTCAACCGCTCAGCACGATTCATATCACAAGGCAATCAGGTGATAGCCACAGTTTCAGTGTTGCAGACCGTCAAGCTTACGCAGGCGTCAAAGCCTACTGGCAAAATGAGAAAGCCGGCAAACGTGAGGAAGTGTTAGTTAAAAAACAGCAAAGTAAAGCAGGTGAAGATGATGATTTAATTGCTGGCAGTGACGATAACATTAAAACGTTACGTCATATTTATGCGTCTAAGAAAACCGCTACCCGTGCTGCCAAAGCCATGTGGGAAAAAATTCAACGTGGCGTAGCCACCTTTAGTTTAACACTGGCCAAAGGTCAGCCCGAACTGATACCAGAAACCCCAGTTACCGTGAGCGGCTTTAAACCGCAAATTAATAACAGCGATTGGATTCTGGTTCGTGTGGTGCATAATCTGAATGACAGCGGTTATACATCTGCGCTAGAGCTTGAAGTTAAGAATAAAGAATTGGCGGAGGTGGAGTGATATCCTATAAAAGCTTGCTTGAAATTCTTATATTCAACCTTATATAAAAAGTAACAAGCTAAAAGAACGGAGAATTTGGACCGTGAAATCAAAAATAATAACCTTTTCACGTAAAAACAAAGTGGCCACTTATTATAATTTTGACCAATTTGAAATAGGTTTAACACCTTCTGGAGACCTGATTGATAGTCAGGGAGAACAATTAAACCTAACGGCCGATGAAATCACAGAAATAAAGCAAATAATAATGAGTGAAGAGCAAAAGCATCAATCGTCTATCTGACTAATATAATGATCAAAATCGCTCTTACTATCATACAGGCTCTCAAGTACTCCATTTAAATTCTTTGAATTTCTTCGCTGTTTTAAGTGATTCAAAGCGAGGGCGTTCAAAATTCTGTGTCAGCCTAAATTCTAAATTTCTAATACGTTATCCAATCTGCCTTCAAAATGGATTGCAAATTGTGACAATGCTAGCCTCCAATTTTGGACTGGCATTGTCCACTTTTTAGAGGCATTCAATATGCCCGCATAAAGCAATTTTAGCAAGCTGTTTTCATTTGGAAATGCCCCTTTTGTTTTGGTGAGTTTCCTAAACTGGCGATGTACGGCTTCAATCGCATTGGTCGTGTAAATCACTCGACGTACATATTCTGGATATTTGAAGTAAACGGACAAGTTCTCCCACTTTCTGCGCCAAGAGTCGATAACGATTGGATACTGGCTACCCCATTTGTTTTCCAGCTCATCTAAAGCCGTTTCAGCAGCCGATTTACTTGTCGCTCTGTAAACCGGCTTTAAATCAGCCATAAACGCCTTTTGATGCTTAGATGCCACATACTTCATTGAGTTGCGTACCTGATGAATTACGCAAAGCTGAACTTCTGTCTCCGGGTAAATGCTGGCAATAGCTTCAGGAAAACCGTTTAACCCGTCAACACAAGCAATTAAGATATCCTTAACACCACGATTATGAAGATCGGTCAGTACCGAAAGCCAATAATTAGCACCTTCTGACTCTGAAAGATACAGGCCAAGTAACTCTTTCTTACCTTCGAGATTAACGCCTAGAATCGTGTAAATAGCCTTACTGACATAGCGACCATTGTCTTTGACTTTATAGTGAATCGCATCCAGCCAAATAATTGGATAGACCTCGTCTAAACTGCGTTGCTGCCATTCTTTGAGCTGAGGAATAAGCTGATCGGTCACAGCCGTCAAACTGGCTTCTGAAAGCTCTAAACCATACAAATCAGCCACATGAGATTTGATATCACGATAACTCATACCCATTGAAAACATTGACAAAATCTTACGATCAATTTCATCAGAGAGCTTAGTTTGATTTTTTTTGACAAGCTGAGGCTCAAAGTTGCCGGCTCTGTCTCTTGGCGTTTCTAACTCAAATTCGCCAACTGAAGATTTAACGGTTTTTTTACTAAAACCATTTCTTCGATTGGGCTCAAGATCTGAGTCTAAATGTTGATCAAGTTCTGCTTTAAGCGCTGCTTCTGTTAGTTGTTTGATTAAAGGGGTGAGAACACCATCCGCACCAGTTAAACCTTTACCTGATTGAAGTTGTTCTAAAGCTTTATTGAAATCGAAATTTTGAGTCATTATGTCATTCCTGTTTTTGACATTTTACCGAAATGACACAGATTTCTAAACACTACCTTCAAAGCCTCACTAAGTGCTGGTAACCAAAACAAAGATTCATTTTTTGACAGTTCACCAGCCTTTTCTTTTTTCTCTGCATCTAGCACATCTTGCTTTATGGCATCTTTCAAATGCCTGTAGCTATCACTAATAAGCTGTTCGTTCTGTTTCTTATTCATTCCAGGATATGGCTCTGTAAAAAGTTCTTGAATTGAATCTATTCTAGTGCTGTAACGAATGAGTTTTAATTTTATGGATTTTAGGTACATAAGTTATTTCTTTATAAAATAAAGCGTGCTTCTATGTGCACGCTTTGATAGTTAGGTCTGAGTTCTTTTTCAGAATTAAATCTCAGGCACTTAAATAATTACATATAACACTGTTTATAATCTTATAAGCAGTGTTCACAATCTACTAAACAATCATCATCGCAATCATCGCAGGGTTCAAAACCATTACCGTCACAAGTCTCACATGGTTCTAATCTAGGTTGTTCCTCCCAGTCGTCCTCATTAATATCAACTTCACCAGAACCGTCACAGATGCCACATTTTATTTGATTTGTACCATCACAGTAACTGCACGTAACTTTTTTCGTATCATTGCAAGCTTCACAATTCATTAATTTATTCCCTTTACTGTTTTAAATGGATTATATGTGACCAGTTTTTTTCCAGTTGCTTTCTTTTCAACAAAAGTAACTTCTCCAAGCTGGAGCAGAGTGACAAAATCAACTTGTGACATTTCAACACGGTCAATCTTGGTATGCTTATTACCGTCAACGCTGAATACATCAACTGTCACAGAGCCTTCATCATAAGACTGAGAATTAAACAGAACATCCATTTGTTCAGCTTTCTTTTCACCCTTGGCTGTGCTGGCATTATTTTTACGAAATACACCAGTAAATTTACCTTCGAGCGTATCTACAGTGTCAAAGCCAGCAGGTGTGGTAAATTTTATTTGCAAAGAAATATCTGGTTGCCCTTCTACTTTTTCACTTTGAATAAATTCACCACCTAAGAAATTGAAATGATGACCTTGAGTCCAAACTTTTTTTGTTTGCTTTTCACAAGTAATGTCATTCAATTTAATATCCAATGCTGGTCTATGACATTGATGTACCTTAAAACGCCATCCTAACGCATAACCATTTACAAAATTAGCAAGCAGGGTTTGACGTCTTTGCAGTGTTCTTAAAACAGAAAAAGTATCATCAATAGTTTCTGCTAATGTTTTTTTTACTGGCAACTCATCATAGCCAAGTAGTTCGTATTCACCGCTTTCAGGTATTTCACCTGTATCAATTAGATTTTCAAACTGACCTTGCGTAAGAATGATTGCACCATTTTCTTGAGCTTTTGTAATTTTGCTTGGGCCTTTGTTTGGTCCACAACAAAGAAAAGACAAGCTTTTAGTAACGCCACTAGTGACATGCAAATTATTATCTATTGCTATTTCCGTTAACGCTTGCTTATCTGAAGCACCGAAACCAGTAAAACAAATTGAAAGCTTATCCATCTTTCTAATTCGTGAACGAACAGGAGCAAAATTAAGTGAATAATCAGATAAATTAATACTGTTCAAATCAAATTCATCTAATTCCGATTCATCAGAAAAAATCTTTAATACACGGTCTTGTCTAAAGGTTTTTGATTTACGGTCAGCAATAGATACGGCTTGAAAATGTTCAGCAGAAATTGAAGTATTGACTAAGTGGTATTTCTTAACTTCTTGCTTGGCATTGCAGTAAATAATAAAAGCTTGTTTATCGATAATGCTATCTTTATTAAAAACACCCAGTTTCATGTGGATTCCTTGTTTTAATTATTAAAGACCTACTTGCATAAGGCTTTGGCCATGGAAAGTAATAAATCCTTATGCTCTTCATTTAATTGAGACCAAGCCGCCAACAACTCAGCAACTTGGTTATCAGACTCTGCTTTATGTGATCCAGTTAACACATATTGAATATCAACGCCAAGCTTGGCGAGTTTGGCTAAATATTCGGCATCTGGTGAGCGATGTTTGTCATCTGAGGAAGGTTTTTCATAGTAACTTTGAGCGTTTTTCTGCACACCACCTACCCTGCCAAACTCAGTTTGACTCATTTTTAAGTTAATGCGCTCTTCCCTCAATCGTGTGCCTATATCTGCCATTTTTTAGAAAATCCAGTTTCAAAATCACTCAAAAAGTGGAATAATGCGTATGGTAAAAGTCTTATTTTTTAATCACAATTAAATGCTTAAATAACAGACATTTACAAAACAAAGATGATTATAGTCACACATATTTGAGTAATTTATCAACCTTTAAAAATGCAAATAAGGATGTAATTATGCAAGTCAATCCGAGCTCACAAGCTCACTCAACTGGGGCAACAAAAGCCACTCAGCCCGTTCAAGAGTCGCAAACAGAGCAAAAGCAATCTTCTAAAGTGGAACAGGAAACGGTAACGCTTTCTAAAGAAGGGAAAGCTATGGCTCTAAAAGATAACGGTTTAGGTAATGAGCCAAGCCGTGCTTATCGTTCTTTTGCGGACAACGGTCTTGGTAACGAGCCTAAATAATCATGTGTTGAGGGAGTAAACAGTATGATGGACCCCATAAACTGGACAGGTAGCTAAGTTAAGTTTTCTGGCTGTAAGATAACCCTTTAGGAGGGAATCATGGCAGCAAAAAGAAAACGACATAAGCCCGAATTTAAGGCTCAAGTAGCACTGGAGGCCTACAAGGGGGACAAGACCATAAACCAGCTGGCAAGCGAACATGAAGTTGCAGCCGTTCAGGTTAGCCAGTGGAAGCGACAGCTACTCCAAGGGGTTCCAGAGGTCTTCGGCAGGATACGACCAGAGGTAGATCCAGATGCGCTCACAGCACCACTGTATCAGGAGATCGGACGGCTTAAAATGGAGCTGGACTGGTTGAAAAAAAAATCTGGCAATGTCCATTGATGACAAACGGGGATGCATAGATCCGGGTCACTCGAAGATCAGTATTCAGCGTCAATGTGAGCTGATCGGGTTAAACAGGTCAAGCTGGTATTACCAAGTTTCTCCAGCTCTGGAAAGTCCTGAAAACCTGGATCTGATGAGGCTCATCGATGAGCAGTATACACGTACACCGTTTTACGGCAGTCGTAAGATAACTGCATGGCTGAATGAACAGGGTTTTCCGGTCAACAGGAAGCGTATACAGCGACTTATGAGACTGATGGGCATACAGGCTGTCGGACCAAAGCCAGGCACGAGCCTGAGAAACAAGGAGCATAAGGTCTACCCATATTTGTTGAACGGCGTTAATATCGTGAGACCTAATCAGGTGTGGAGTACTGATATTACTTACTGTCCGATGCCTCATGGGTTTATGTATCTGGTTGCCATCATTGACTGGTACAGTCGTTACGTAGTCAGCTGGGAGCTATCGAACACACTGGATGCTGATTTCTGTATTCATGCGCTAGATCGTGCTTTGGAACGAGGTGAGCCTGATATATTCAACACTGACCAAGGTTGCCAGTTTACCAGCAATGATTTTCTGGCACCTCTTCAGGAAAGGGAAATACGCATTAGCATGGACGGAAAAGGGCGAGCGCTGGATAACATTTTTGTCGAGAGACTGTGGCGCTCCGTCAAGCATGAATGGCTGTATACGCATGAATTTCAAACTGTTCCGGAGCTTTATACAGGACTGGATGAGTACTTTGAGTTTTACAACACTGAGCGATTACACCAGTCGTTGAGTTATAAAACTCCTCAGGCAATTCACTTTGCATGAGGGCTTTAAACCACTGCCAGGACTTAACTTAAATTTGTTGATTTACTGTCTTGACAGTGGGGTCCACTATACAGTGGGAAGCTTTATTGTAAACATTGCAAACTATATTTGGCTGATAACCATTATGATCATTCTGGTTGGATTATTTATACGTGCAGATAAATCATCTTTGATTTCTTTGACGGTATGGATTGTGGCTGAATTAATTATGGCTAGAATTGCACCAGAGATTGCGGCACTTGAAGATAAACAGTTTGCTAGAACACTTTGGTATGTGACATGGGCTGTGTTTGATACTGTTTGCGTAGGGCTTCTCTTTTTAATCCATGTAGGGTTTAGAATAACACCAAGTAACTATTCTAAGTTTATTTGTTTAAGCTTTCTTGTATTGCTTTCGTTTCAAGCGGCCAGATATCTTGACCGCATGATTCTACAGGCAGATATTTTAGTTGAGGTTTATAAATTTGGTGTACCAGCGGTTCAACTGGCCGTTCCTTTAGTATCCTTCTATTGGTTGGCGATGAATTTGAAGTTAATTAAAAACGAGAAAAGGATTTAAGTTATGGTTGAATTCGGTATTGTTACATTCTTTTTAATTAGTATATTTCTTACGGGTAAGCGATTCTTTGCCATCACTAAATTAAAGTTTGAAGAACAAAGCAGTGCATACAACGAACCACGATCACATCGGTTATGTGTTCAGTCATTTGATGCACGTAATATGGAAAACAGTTTTGATAAAATCGTAGCCGACGAAAAATACAATCAAGACTTAAATCAATATATGGAAGATATGACTAACTTTAGCTCTGAAAATACAGTTAGCATGATGAAGCCGTTACCAAAAGACAAAAAGAAACCGCCTAATGATAAGGCGGTTAAATAATTGATTAAAGACCTGACTCATTTTAAGTTTACTACATTTGATTCAGGTCTTTCTACCTTTAGTGTTGCTTCAATTTTCTTTTGAAATATATAGTTAGCCAATTCTTTTACTTGTTCAAACTGCTGCTCATTCACTTCTAAAAATTTTAATCGACAAGACGTCACCAGTAATTCGGCAATCATGTCATCAAATTGAGTTGGCGTAATACGGCCTTGGTTAAGCACGTTCCCTTGATAGTTCTCAAAGTAACTAGGAATAAAGAACATCCAATGTTCTATCCAATCGTAATTAGGCAGTAAACGTAAGACTTCAACAATCTGCTCTGACTTTTCTAAAGTCGGATTGCGATCACCTCTACGTACTTCCATGACATATGTGTAATCAATAGATATACCTGCAGCGTTGGCTTGGCGAACGAGATCTTTAACCTTGCTCTTGCCAATAACCTCAACCATGTTGGCTGCAAAAACGGTCTTAGCTTTCATTTTTAAAAAGATGCCTATAGTCATATTTTTTATGATTATAGTCACTTTTAGTCATATAACTCAATGCAGTACGGCGTTTTATTGTTCAGAACTTACAGTTTTTTATATAAAAAACTTTTAAATGCTATCAAAAAACTATCTAAACACTGCTTTTAGATTCACCACCTTGTACAGCTCTTAACCAGAAATCACCAAATATGATTATAAATAAACCTCAAATATGATTATCGCCATATTTTATTTGACTATAATCATACTTTGAATCTATGCTTTTAGTCATAGCAATAAACCAAACAAGATGCGCCATGACTACTCAACAAATCCGCACGGCATTAATTGAAATGCACAAAACACGAGGTCGTTTAATGGCCTTCTGTAAAACCAACAATCTCAATTACAACCTCATTTTAAAGTTCATGACAAACCCAGAACGTCAGCTCTGGCATGACAACGCACAGCAAATTATTGATGCACTACCTGATGAACTGAAACCGAAGGTGCAGGAGGCAGCATGAAAAAGAACGGTCTAGGTATGGATTGCCCGCACTGCGGACAACGAGCTAAACAACGTAGAACTGATATTAAGAGCGCCCTTACCCGGGAAAAAGTTTGGCGTTGTGACAATGACGAATGCGGGCATGTGTTTGTCAGTATGGAAGAAATTGTCAGAACCATCACGCCGCCAATGGTGGCTAAGCCAGGCATTAACTTACCTATGACCAAACGGGCGCAATGGTGCGCAGAGCAGCGGGCAAAAGACGCCGGCTGATTTTTGTAAAACAACGACCTGAATTACAGCGTAAAGCTCTATCAATAAAATTATAAGAGTTTAAAAATATGACTAAAGACATAATAAATAGCTTGCGTAACACTGTACGCAATGCCATACTTTCTAGCGTTCCCTTAAGCAAGGAACAAAAAAGCAGGTGGATTAAGCACCCACTGGCAGTGAGTAAACCGAACGAAAATTTGACAGATCTTATTCCTCCATATCAGCGTTCTGCGCTGATACAAGCACCAAACGCTGTATATGGGGGCATGGGTCGGGAGCCAAAGAAAACGCCCCCAAAGTGTCTTTCGTTCGGTAGACACTGCTTTGCGGCTACCCGATCCACCTTAAATATTAATTTATTTAAGGAAATACCGAACATGTTATATACCTTCCTTATCGCCTTTTGCGATCAAAAAATCGCTCAACTTGAGCGTATTCGTACTGTTACTGCTGTCGCTGATACTGAAACACAAGCCCGTGCTCAGTTAAACGGCTTGCCTTTAGTATTTGTTAGCCGTGAATCGGCTAAGGCAGGTGCATAATGAATAACACCAACCTACTCGCATTTGAACAAGCTCAAGAATGGTTAGCGGCTGAATGCTTAATTTTCGATACAGAAACCACAGGCTTAGGTGATGACGCTGAAATTGCGAAATCACTATTATTGATAGCCAAGCTAACATTCTGCTTAACACCTTTGTAAAACCAACCAAACCTATCCCTGCAGAAGCAACGGCTATTCATGGCATTACTGATGCGATGGTAGCGAACGCCCCTGATTTTGATGTGATTGTTAATGACATTAACCGCATCATAAAAGGCAAAACCCTGCTGGCCTATAACGCTGAATACGACATCAGATTGATGAAGCAAAGCTTAGAAGCCACCAAAATTGGTAGCAAGAAGTTGTATCTTGAATCAGTTAAGTTTGGTTGTGTGATGCAAGCATTTTCACAATGGTTTGGTGAACTCGATGAAAAAAGAGGTGGTTATCGCCGCCACAAATTAGTTGACGCTGCCATTGTTACCAATATGAACACTACAGGTTTAACTGCTCACCGTGCTTATGGTGATTGCATGATGACATTGCACCTTGTAAGAGAAATGGCTGATAGCGTTGACAGTATCAAAACAGGGTTTCGAGGTGGAGAATACTTCATATTCCGCACTGTAGGTTTACCCGACCGTTTAACTGTCTCAAATGGTACGCAACAGACCACTTTCGATGTTCAGCTAGCTCGCTTATTAGAAGATAGAAACGGCTATCACTTATATGTTATTGGTGAAATGGGTGGTTTAACTACTGACATTAAGCTTGATACGTTTTCGGGTAATGCTGTTCGTCGTATGTTCCCACGCCTTAAATACGTTGCAAGCGAAAACCAAGGTTCTTTTGCTAAGCGTGTTTTAAAAACGGGGGTGACAGCATGAGTAAGTTTGCAAAATTATTTGAATGCCCTGAGAACGGACAGATTCTCGTGATGCTAGACACCAATGATGATGACCAGTATGTAATTAAGCTTTACGGTCAGCCGAAAAATCTAGGGGTAAGCAGCACCAAGTTAACCTTTGATGAAGATGCACCAGACGAACAAGTACAAGAGTTCTTTGATGAGATTGACTTAAAGTTTGCCCAAATTGCAACTAAGGATATGTTTAAGCTCGGCAACTCCATCGGTGAAAACATGGAGGCAGAGGCATGAACCAAGTAACTCAACCTCAATTTGATGCAGCACTGTATTGGGCTGATAAACCAATTAAGAAATTTGTTTGTGTAGTTAAGTCGTTAGATAACGATGAAAAGCAAGAATTGATTTGTGGCTCAAGTAACTCAGACCGTGCTGCAGAAATTGCACTTGAAAATAGCCATTTAAAAGCACCGTTAATTTGTAGTGATGTACGTTTAGCTACACCAGATGACTTAGGCGCACTACCAACAACGCTACCTTCAATTAAAGAGAAGTTACACAGTTTTGCCGTTAACAACGGGTTGCATGAAATCAATTTACATAATGCTGGCCATATTTTAATTGGTAACGTAACCGCAATTAATCAGGTTAACGAACTTAAAGATCAACATGGCCGTTTGTGTTCTGCCCTAGCTGATTGCTTAGCGATTATGTCTCAATGTGAACAACATAAGGATTACCCAAAATCTTTTGATAACCCGATTGGCTCTCTGGCTTGGGATGCCACAGTAGCTACAGCACGTTTGTTATTAAAGGGAGGTAATCAAAATGGGTAATGCTAAAAATCTAACACCAAAGCAAGTTATCGATATGAAGCTTACTGAAATGTCAGTAATCAACTCAGCGCTTGGTGCATTGGGTGATATTTTAGAATTAAGCTCTGCTCAAGCGAAAGTTAATGCGTGTGATTTAGGAAAGTTGGTTAACCTCATTCAAAGTGATTTTGATGATTGCATTGAAATTATTGATGACACACTTTTAAAAGTTAACGATCAGTTAGAGGGGTAAATCATGTCAATGTACCCCGAGCTTCATAGAGAAGTAATCCCACGTTTGTTTAACGATTACAGCTTTAAGCAAGGGAACAATGGCTTTCTGCAGCAGGGCGTATGCCCTAGCTGCGGCAAAAAGGAACTTTACGCTAACAATGAAAGCCCTTGGATTCTGCGTTGTGGCCGCTTAAATAAATGTGGTGATGAAATCCACATTAAAGATATTTACTCTGATTTATTTGAATCATGGAGTGATCGCTTTCCGCAAAAAACTCAAAAAGAAAATAAGGTTATCGAAAACCCTAATGCTGCAGCTGATGCTTATATGGAGCATGGACGTGGTTTTTCATTAGAAAAAATTAAAGGCTGGTATAAACAAGAGTCTTATTACTGCGGTAAACGTAATATTGGTACCGCTACCGTTCGCTTTGATTTACCCAACAATGCCACTTGGGAACGCTTTATCGATAAGCCGCAACGATTCGGCAAAATGAAAGCTAATTTTTCTGGCAGTTATCAGGGGTTTTGGTGGCAAGCGCCAGATTTTGACCTTGATAAATTGGTTGCAGCTAAAGAACTCTGGCTAACAGAAGGCATCTTTGATGCTATTGCATTGCAGCACGCTAAGCTGCAAGCCGTAAGCCTAATGAGTTGTAATAACTTTCCTGATAAGGCACTAGAAGATTTAGCAAGAGCATTAGAAGGCCGCAAAAAGCCAACCTTAGTTTTTGCTCTAGATGATGGCAAAGCTGGTGAATCATTTACTAAAAGGTTTGTTAAACGTGCGGCAGAACTTGGTTGGAATGCTACCGCAGCACAACCGCCAAAAGGCAAGCTTAAACTTGACTGGAATGAATTATTACAGCGTGACCGCCTTAATGAAAAGCAGCTGGACGAATGCCGTTACTTAGGTCAGCTGTTAATCGCTAAAAGTGCTATCCAAAAAGCCATGTTGATGTATAACAAAAAAGGAACTAAAGAGTTTCCTTTTGCATTTAACAACTGTTTATTCTGGTTCAAAGTTGATTTGGACCGTTACAACAAAGCTTATTCTCAAGTGGTTGATTCTGCAGAACGCGAGAATGAAGAGCTTTCAGAAGAAGAAATTAGAGAACGTGCACTTCAAGAGTCCGGCAGTATTCAGGAGCTTTCAAAGTGCTATCCAAAAGCTTTGTATTATCAGGAAAACAAATTAACCGATGAAAGCTGGTATTACTTCCGTGTGGATTTTCCACATGACAGCCCAAGCGTTAAGAATACTTTTAGTAGTAGCCAGCTAAGTTCAAGCGCCGAATTTAAAAAACGTTTATTGGGTATTGCTCCTGGTGCGGTGTTTCAAGGTCAAACACCACAATTGGATAAGTTAATCAATCAACAACTGTTCAATATTAAGCGTGTGCAGACCACAGATTTTGTCGGCTACAGTAAAGAACATGAGTGTTATGTTTACAATGATGTGGCTATTAAAGATGGTCGGTTATATAAATTAAATGATGAAGACTTTTTTGATATTAATAAGTTAAGTATCAAAACGCTGCAGTCTATCGACCTGAATTTAAACCACGATGTAAACAAAATCGATGAACAATGGACTCGCATGTTATGGCAAGCATTCGGTCCTAAAGGTTTTGTTGCCTTAGCTTTTTGGCTAGGTAGCTTTTTTGCTGAGCAAATTCGCAAAGGCCATAAAACTTACCCGTTTCTAGAAATTGTGGGTGAACCAGGAACAGGTAAATCTACCCTACTTGAATTTTTGTGGAAACTGGCTGGCAGAAATGACTATGAAGGTTTTGACCCGAGTAAATCTACCCTTGCTGCTCGAGCACGTAACTTTGCTCAAGTATCAAATTTACCTGTAGTTTTAATTGAGGGTGATCGTGGTGATGCCAAAGACGCAAAACAAAAAGGTTTTGATTGGGATGAACTGAAAACAGCTTATAACGGCCGTAGTGTTCGTGCTCGTGGTATTCGTAGCCAAGGCAATGAAACCTATGAACCACCGTTTCGAGGTTCAATTGTCATTGCTCAAAATGCCGTAGTACAAGCATCCGAAGCCGTTTTACAACGTATCATTCATATTATGACGGACCGCAAAGGCCAAACCGCTAAAACGAAAGAAGCGGCTGAATGGTTAGAGCGTGTTGACGTTGAAGACGTGTCAGGCTTTTTATTAAAAGCGGCCATGCACGAAAAGCAAATCATGCAGTGTTTTGATGAACGGGTAAAATATCATGAGCAGTGGTTGACTCAACAGCCTGATATTAAAAATGTACGTATTGTAAAAAACCATGCTCAGCTTTGCGCTTTGATTGATGCGGTTGCTTTGGTGACTGACATTAACCAGGAACAAATTGAAGCTACATATAAAATGCTGGCTGAAATGGCAGTTTCTCGTCAAAAGGCTATCAGTGCAGACCACCCAATTGTTCAGGACTTTTGGGATATTTACGACTTTATTGAAGGTGAAGATGATGAAGGCTTGTCGATTGTTAACCATCATCGTGACCCTAACAAAATTGCCATCAACCTTAACCACCTTGCAGAGATAGCTGCAGAACGTAAGCAGCAATTACCACCACTGAGCGACCTTAAACGCTTGTTAAAATCTTGTAGAAGTCGTAAGTTTGTTGGTATTACACCAGTGAACAGTAAAGTAAATGAACGGATTAATATGGAGAATCCGCGCGCAAATAAGGCTAAAACAGTACGCTGCTGGGTATTTGAAACAGGAGATAAATCATGAGCGGTAAATTAATGCGAGCAATGCAATGGGCTAAGCGTGAGTTTTCTTCTGATTCTGTACCTAATCGTGCAACAGTTAAAAAGTGGGTTGAGCGTGGAGTAATCCAAGGCCGTATTATTGATGGTGCTGTCTATGTTTTTGATACTGAACGTGCTGGACTTAAATCAGAAGTATCTGCCGCTGTTAAAGAGTTATTGAGGGCGTAATGGCGGCAAAACCGAGAAGTAAACAAACATTACATTTACCTGAGCATGTTTATTATGATGCTCGGCGAGGCTCTTATCGCATCAAATTAATTGATGGTAAATATAAGAGTTTGGGCGTGGACCGAGAAGTTGCTATTGCCATTGCCAAAGAATATAACCGAGTTGCTCGACCAAAGGTCGGGCTGGCCGTGGAGAGCCTTCTTGATTCTGGTTATGTCTCTGATGAAAAATGCTTTGGTGATCATGTTGATGATTTACTTAAACGCATTCTTCATGAAGAGCAGCCATCAGAAACTGTTGCTAAGGTAATGCGTAATGATGCTGAACGGTGTAAAGCGTTTTTTGCTCAGGTTCCTAGCTCTGTTATTACTCTGCAGCATGTTAATGATTATTTGAATCAGTTTCATCCAGACACCACACCAGAAGTACACAACAAAAAAGTATCCTGGTTAAAAAAAATATTCTCTTATGCGGTTGATGAAGGCTTAATGTCTTCCAACCCAGCATCCCTAAAGAAAAGAAAACGCCTTGATAAGAAGCAAAGACAACGTTTAAAAGTCGAATGGTACCAACAAATTCATGAGGCTGCCCCACTATGGCTGCAAACGGCCATGGATTTATCGCTTCAAACGACTCATGCAAGATTGGAAATTTCCCGTATTCGATACAATATCAAAACAACTACAAGTAAAACATGTGGTTGTTACTGGTTTAAAACACCAGAGATTACACCTTTCGGTAAAGTGTACGGCACTTTGTATATTCATCGGCAAAAAGTCGAAAAGAAAGAAGCGGCAAACGTGGCCATCCCGATTGGTGAAACATTAAAAGGAATCATCGACCGCAGCCGCGATAATTTGGTGAGTAACTTTGTTGTTCATCGTTTACCAAAGAAATGTTCAAACGAACTGAGCAAAGAAGTCACTCACTTAACTCAGTTAACACCAGATTATATCAGCCGGAGTTTTTCAAAGATTCGTGATGAAGTCGGGTGCTGTAATCATCTACCCAAACCACAACGCCCCACTTTTCATGAAATCAGAGCTCTTGCAGCTCATTTATTTGGTGAGCAAGGTATTGATCCACAATCTCGTATGGCACATACAGACGCCAAAAGCACAAAGATTTACATGCAAAATCACATTGAATGGGTTGAAGTACCCTATGGTGAAATCAAGATTGGTTAGTCCTGGATAAAACTGGCAAAAGGTATCACTCAAAAGGTGGTACCTTTTTTTATATCTGCAGCAAATAGAACGCTCCAAAATCGTGCGCGAAACCCCACCTTAAGTTATTGATTTATATAGTGTGCAATTTCGCATTTTTCGCAATATCGGACTTGATAAAATTCTGGTGTTTTTATAATAGATTCAAATGGATAACTATCACTTGCCCGAGTCGTTGACATGGTAGGGGTCGGTGGTTCGAATCCACTCGGTTGTACCATTCCTTAGATTTCAAATTTTTTAAATTAAACAACTACACGAAAGAAAAATAAAAAATCCAATATTTTAAAATACCAATAAAATCAATCAGTTATCTTAATATCAAGTAACTACTCAATAAGTTGTGGTAAGTACCCAGTCAAATGAAATCGAATATTTTTCTTTCTGAAACGCCAGTCAAGAGCGACTTCTTCAGATGAAAGCAATTGACTAGGTACTTAAGTCATCAAACTGTAAGATTTTGTAACGATCGTGCGATCAACTTGACTGCTTATTTTAAGGCTTCATACTCTCATCAAATTTAATTATACCACTTGATTTTGAAGCTAAAAATTCCTGATTTATCTGATTCAGCTTGCCCTGAATGTCGTCCAGTCGTTGAAGAACTACAGCAAACTATTGTAGAGCTGTCTGAGCGTGTTCAAATTTTAGAAGATGAAATCAAAGAGCTTAAGAATCAGAAAAAGAAACCCAAGTTCAAACCCAGCGGTATGGATGATAATACTGACCCTGACAACGATGAAAACGGTTCGAACAAAGGGAAGTCTGGCAAGCGAAAAGGAAAGCGCGGTAAAACCTCGAACCTGCGCATCCATAATGAAAAAGTCATAGAGCCGGAAGGTCACATTCCATCAAACGCTCAATTCATCGGCTATAAAACTTTTGTTGTTCAAGACATCGAAATTAACAACATCAATACTTGTTACAAGATGGCCCGCTACCGTCTCGCTGACGGCAAGATAGTATCAGGCCAACTCCCGGCAGAGCTCAAAGGCTCGCACTTTGGTACAACATTAAGAACTTATGTGCTGTATCAGCACCATCATTGTCAAGTGACTCAGTCGCTACTGCTCGAACAACTCAGAGAGTGGGGCGTCGATATTTCAGCAGGCCAACTCAATCGTTTGTTATCAGAAAAATATGATGACTTTCATCACGAGAAGGATGACTTATTGACTAAAGGGCTAAGCGGTACAGGTTACATTACGACCGATGATACAGGTGGACGTCATCAAGGCAAAAATGGGTTTGTCACTCATATCGGTAATGAGCTGTTTGCTTGGTTTCAAAGTTCAAAAAGCAAAAGCAGAGTAAATTTCTTGTCATTGCTGTGTGCGGATCAACTCGGGTATCGCATTAATACTGCGGCGCTGAATTATATGAAGCAACAAAGGTTACCCATGGCACAACGGGAAAGTCTTGCTAATCACCCATGTCAATTTTTTAATAATGAAGCACAATGGCTGGAGCATTTACAGCAGCTCGGATTTACCAGCGAACGTCATATTCGATGTGCGACCGAAGGGGCATTATTTGCTCAAGCCGTTGAAGTGCAACCTATCGAATCATTGGTGGTTGTCAGTGATGGCGCGGGACAATTTAAGGTACTCATTCACGCTCTGTGCTGGGTTCATGCTGAAAGGCTCATCCACAATCTTATTCCACTTTGCCCAGAACACCGTAGTGATATCAAAAAAGTGAGAGATGAGATTTGGGATTTTTACCGTGAGCTTAAACGTTATAAAGTTCAGCCTTGTATCAAGAAAGCAGAACAACTCTCTCAAAGGTTTGATGATATTTTTACGCAAAAGACCAGTTATCAAACCTTGAATCAACAGCTAAAGCGACTGCACAAACATAAGTCGTCGCTACTTCGAGTACTGGAACGACCTGAAATTCCGATACATACCAACGGCAGTGAAAACGATTTGCGAGAACATGTCAAAAGGCGAAAAGTCAGTGGTGGAACAAGAAGTGATTTAGGACGCCGATGCCGAGACACCTTTTCGAGTTTGCGCAAAACCTGCCAAAAACAAAACGTGTCATTTTGGGCGTTTTTAAATGACAGGCTTTCTCTTAAAAATACCATCCCTTTACTGGGAGACTTGGTGCTGCAAGGGTCTCGAACTACCACAACTTATTGAGTAGTTACAATATCAAGCCTGTCTCATCAATCAAATTAACTCACTACAAATGTTAAATGATCATTGATTTATGGTTTAATTTTTGCTTTTGCATTTTAACAGAATTCTTTAATTCGCTCTTGTGACAAATCTGTGGCAAAACACAATATTTCGTTATTGAGCATATTTTTATTTTTGACACCTACCTACCCATTGTCGGGGTCGTAAATAGTCACAAGTAAAATTGAATATTTTTTAATAATTGATATTTCCTACGACACGATTTGTCGAACCACCCTTTAAGCTATTTCTATAGATTTAAATAAGGGGTTAAAAATGCTAGAAGTCATTTTAAGTAAAGAGCAATTTTTAGAAGCTTCACCTAAAATTTTGATCATCGGTGTTGGTGGTTGTGGCGGTGCCGCTTTAAGAAAGCTAAAACTTACCAATGAAGATAGTTGTTGCGAATATCTCACCATAAATACTGATGCCCGTGCATTAAAACGTTCGGTAAATCCACTTCAAATAGGTAAACAGTTAACAAAAGGTAAAGGCGCTGGATCCATTCCTGAAGTTGGAAAACAGTCGGCCATTGAATCTGAAGCAGATATCAAAACAGCGATTGAACATGCTGATCTAATATTTCTGGTTTTCGGCATGGGTAGCGGCACCGGAACTGGTGCTGCAACAGAAGTAGCAAGAATCGCTCATAAGCTAGAAATCCCTACTCTAGCAATTGCAACTCGCCCATTTAGCTTCGAAGGAAATAAGTCAATTCAAGAAAGCGAGCTTTGCTTAGCTCGCCTAGAGAAGTATGTCACCAATAAAATCTTGATCCATAATGATCAACTTTCAGCGGTATACGGATGTAAAACATCACTCATTGAAGTGTTTGATAACTGCAATCAGATACTCGCAAACCTAATTAATAGCTTGAACTTAATGACGTCCAGTAGCGGGCTAATTAATGTTGACTTTAACGACTTCAAAACCACATTGACGGCTGCGGGTAATACTTTCTTTGGTATCGTAAAATTGAAAGCCAACGATGACTTCGAGCAAAAGATCGCCGACGTGCTCGATTGTCCACTTACCGATGATGTAAATATCAAAACGCCAGTCACATTCTGATTCAAGTTAAAGCTAAAACGGATATAAATTTAGATCTTTTTTATCAAATTGATGACATCATGGAGCTTCAAGGCAACATCAAAACCCTCGTTCACACAGGCATGTATCTCACTGATGAAATTGAGCATGACCTTGAACTTTATATTCTGGCCACTGGCATCGTTAACAAAGATCCTGAACGAGTTGTTATCAAACCCACTCGTAAATTTAAAAGATACGTCGAATAAATCAACAAACAACTAAAACCTACTTTACACAGTATTATCAGGCAGTTGATAATCGAACGCTATACAGAGGAAGTAATTATGTCTAAAGATACCGCATTACGATATCTAACAATGATAAGCCTAATCCCAACCGGAACTGGGTCAAAAATATCGCCTAAAAAGTTGAGCAAAAAACTAGAAAAAAATGGCTTAAAAATAGGTGTACGTTCAATAGAAAGAGATTTAAGAAAACTAAAACTTTTGTTCGACCTTGAATGTGTCACTGGCGATAACGGTAAGTACTACTGGCGATATCATAAACAAAAAACCAACATCACCTCTGAGCTGCAACCGAGTGAGGCATTAGCTTTACTTATCTGTCAGCCTCAAATTGAGCAATTAATGCCGGATAATTTAGCTTGGTTGAATAAACGTTTCGAAAAGGCGGAAACTTTACTCAGCAAGCAAAACCAATATTCAAATTGGCGTAACAAAGTCAGTATGGTTTCAGATTCGTTACTAATGGACTTTACCCTGCAATCACCAGATATTCGAAAAACTATTTACGATTGTGTATTGAGAGAACAACAAGTCATTATCGATTATCAATCAGAAAAAAGTGATCAGATTAAAAAGTATGAACTTAATGCACTAGGCTTAATAATCCGTGATCAAAGCCATTACCTTGTTGCGACAAAAGTCGAGAAACCAGAAGAACCAAGGCTATTTCTCCTCCATAGGATCAGTCACGCTATTAGTGATCATTTGCCTATCAGCAAACCAAAAACTTTTACCATTGAGGATTACCTTCAAAAGAATCCATCAGGTTTTTTACTCAGTGACGAAAAGCATTCAGTTCAATTGAAAGTTAAAGGCTATCCACTCGATATCATCAATCGCAACAAGCTTGGCGATAGTCAGAGACTCCAACAAATCGATGAAACATGGCAACAAGTAAGCTTTGATAGCTATATCATTTATGACTTAGCCAACTGGATTATCCGTTATGGCGGTGACGTCATCTGTCAATCTCCCCCTATTCTGCTCGATTATGTGAAAAAGAAAATTTTGAAAGCACATCAGGCGTATTTTTAAAGAAGTAATATCAAGGAAGTTAAATGGAAGTATCAGATTTTATTCATTTCAAAAAATCATTAGAACATGCAAAGCATTACGTTTATGCTCTTTGTGAAGTCAACGAAAATGAAAGGAAACCGTTCTATATTGGAAAAGGTGTAAGCTCAAGGTGTTTACAACACTTAAACGAAGCATTAAAAGTTGAGGAAGATGCTTCATCTGAAAAGCTTTCAAAAATTAACCAGCTTCTAACGCAAGATAAGCTCGGTATTGATATCTTGAGACATGGAATTGAAAATGAAAAAACAGCTAAACTGATTGAATCAACCTGCATCGATTTACTTGGTATAGGCGATTTATCAAATAAGGTGAAAGGCTCAGACTCTTCAATGGGACGTATCACTTTAGAAGAATTTCATTGCCTCCATGCTAATGAGCAAGTTGAAGTCCACCATTCGCATTCTGGGTTAGCTTTTCTCCTTAACTCCACATATAAATCAGCAATGACTGAACTTGAACTCTTTGAGGCCACCCGAGGTGTGTGGCATAACGTTCCTAGAGGTGAAGAAATAAAATATGCTTATGCTACATATGGTGGTTTAGTTAAAGAGGTATACGAAATTCACGGCTGGGCACGTGCAGGAACTCAGCAATACTTTACAAGAAACATCAGCGACGAATCTAAACGTTGGGAGTTTATAGGTAAAAAAGCTCCAGATGATGTTCGTAAAAAATATATTGGTAAAGTAATTCAAAAAGGAGGGCGTTCAAAATTCTGTGTCAGCCTAAATTCTAAATTTCTAATACGTTATCCAATCTGCCTTCAAAATGGATTGCAAATTGTGACAATGCTAGCCTCCAATTTTGGACTGGCATTGTCCACTTTTTAGAGGCATTCAATATGCCCGCATAAAGCAATTTTAGCAAGCTGTTTTCATTTGGAAATGCCCCTTTTGTTTTGGTGAGTTTCCTAAACTGGCGATGTACGGCTTCAATCGCATTGGTCGTGTAAATCACTCGACGTACATATTCTGGATATTTGAAGTAAACGGACAAGTTCTCCCACTTTCTGCGCCAAGAGTCGATAACGATTGGATACTGGCTACCCCATTTGTTTTCCAGCTCATCTAAAGCCGTTTCAGCAGCCGATTTACTTGTCGCTCTGTAAACCGGCTTTAAATCAGCCATAAACGCCTTTTGATGCTTAGATGCCACATACTTCATTGAGTTGCGTACCTGATGAATTACGCAAAGCTGAACTTCTGTCTCCGGGTAAATGCTGGCAATAGCTTCAGGAAAACCGTTTAACCCGTCAACACAAGCAATTAAGATATCCTTAACACCACGATTATGAAGATCGGTCAGTACCGAAAGCCAATAATTAGCACCTTCTGACTCTGAAAGATACAGGCCAAGTAACTCTTTCTTACCTTCGAGATTAACGCCTAGAATCGTGTAAATAGCCTTACTGACATAGCGACCATTGTCTTTGACTTTATAGTGAATCGCATCCAGCCAAATAATTGGATAGACCTCGTCTAAACTGCGTTGCTGCCATTCTTTGAGCTGAGGAATAAGCTGATCGGTCACAGCCGTCAAACTGGCTTCTGAAAGCTCTAAACCATACAAATCAGCCACATGAGATTTGATATCACGATAACTCATACCCATTGAAAACATTGACAAAATCTTACGATCAATTTCATCAGAGAGCTTAGTTTGATTTTTTTTGACAAGCTGAGGCTCAAAGTTGCCGGCTCTGTCTCTTGGCGTTTCTAACTCAAATTCGCCAACTGAAGATTTAACGGTTTTTTTACTAAAACCATTTCTTCGATTGGGCTCAAGATCTGAGTCTAAATGTTGATCAAGTTCTGCTTTAAGCGCTGCTTCTGTTAGTTGTTTGATTAAAGGGGTGAGAACACCATCCGCACCAGTTAAACCTTTACCTGATTGAAGTTGTTCTAAAGCTTTATTGAAATCGAAATTTTGAGTCATTATGTCATTCCTGTTTTTGACATTTTACCGAAATGACACAGATTTCTAAACACTACCAAAAATCTAAATAAGTAATTTTAGGTGGCTGAAATGCCACCTACACTCAAAAGCTTAACCACTCAATCAATAGCTGAGTATCCCAGTTATAAATAGAAAGATCTTTTGCGTTATTTGGAGCTCCTGCAACATAATTATTTGGTACTCTCATCAGCAATACATGCTTACTATTTTTGATTTCGACAAAAGTGTCGATTTCCCACTTAACCCACTCACTACTATGAGCTGTCTCTTGATCAGATCTCAAAGCATTTCACCATCAGCTAGCATTTCTTTTGCTGTCCGATATCCTACAACATAAGATTGAAGGGTTCTCCAGCCTTCCCAGATTGTTTCCCAACCCGCAATACCCGTACGTTTGGTGTCTGTAAAACCGCCCAGTTTTGCGAGCGATTGATAAGCCCATTTCAAGCTTGGCACATCTTTGCCATTCCAGCCCCTTGGCTTTTTCACCTTCATCAATACCTTCCATTCATCTTCTTCGAATACGGTTTCGCAGCTTTGATTTTCCAGTTCATTAGCCGCTTCGACTAACCCTTTTTTACGTAAATAATACGGGATAGTTATTGCCTCCCTTAATTGCAGCAACCGAACACCGATAAAAGCGAGAATCGATAACGCTCTTTCTAAGTTTTTGGGGTCAGTCATCCTCTGACGCTCGGCACCGGCGCCTGTTTTCCACGCCTTATGAAAATCTTCAATCCGCCACCTTGCGGTATAAATATCAATAACACGCAAGGCCTGCGATAAGGTTCCTACAGGCTCTGTTGTCAGCAACACCCAACGCAACGGCTCTACCTCTTTTTTTGAGGTTTTCTCTTGAGCATAAACCACGTTAACCGGCTTCATCTCACCCTCAGACTTCAGGGTGACCGTCGCCACTTTTACCGTCAATTTGGCTTTTCTGGCTTTTCGATTAACGGGTTTCCCTTTACTGTCTTTCATTCCTTTTTGCGGGATATCTATCGTGTATGACCCCAGCTCTGGCTGGGTTTCAAGATATTCAAATAAGGGTAATTCAGACTCAAGGATCTTTCTGTTATGCTTCGCCCGCACGACAAAACGTTCATTATGGGCTTGCTTATCTTGCAGATAGCTTTGTATGTCCGCCTCTCTGTCACAGACCGAAATAACCCGGGACATAGTGTCACCTAAGCGTTGGCGGCAAAAGTGCGACGCATCCGCCCATTTTCCGCTTTCTTTTTCATCGGCGTCTGCGGGGTCGTCAGGACGGCACCACCAGTCCTGATGAATAAGCCCAATGGTTTTTGTGGTAAAGGCATCTAACAATAAGGTTGAGTGAATCCACCACCCGCGGGATTTATCTTTGACGCTGCCAAGTTTCCCTAGCTCTGATGCGACCTTATGTTTAAAGCCGGCTGAAGTCGTATCATCCATAGCCAGAATTTCTGTATATGACTTGGCTTGTTCGGCTGTGTAGTCAAAGCCTGAGCAGCGTATCACCTCCGGTGAAACTTTATCGTTACGGATTAACCGATAAGCCCCTTCTTGCTTAGCTTCATCTCCCTGACAGGATGAAGCGATAGACTTCCCACTGCAGCGAGCCATGTCAGCAGCGGTTTCCACTAGTCTTTCAGTTCGTCTGGAATCACCAAGCTTTGCATTTTGAAAGTGGTCTTGCGCCCATTGTTTATGATCAAAAATTGACATTATTCGCTACTCTTTGTGAAGGAATTTCTTGATCAGATCAACGGGTTTTAAAAAAGTTCAATTTAATTTAGATTTGTGTAGAAGAGTCAGCTACTATGAGTATCACTACCTAATAAAACCAATAATTTTGAAGATTGCTGAATAAGGGTTTGTATTTTTTTTCTTACGAGCAAAGACTTGGGATTACTAGGTAATCTTCGATTTACATGACCTTGCTCATTAAAAATAGGGTTATCTAAAGACCTATCAATAAAATCTAAATCATTGTTTGGATTAGTAACAACAGAGCGTAAAGAGTCAAGGTGATGCTGATCATCGTGATCATAACTAACAAAAACTGATTTCATATTGGAACTTTGGTTTGAGAACAAGAATTCGAATCTATAATCAGAAGCCTAAATGCTAGCTGAACAAAACCACTTGTTTATTATCTTAATCTCGGCTCAACATAGGTTTGATAGATCTTCTCAAGTGCTTTTTCTACCGTAACATTTTCTTTCGTCTTCAAAAATAGTTTTACAGTACGAATAACAAAGTTTGGGTTTTGTTTATGCGCTTTGGAAAATTCACGGCATTTCTTTTCAAGCAGTTTTTCTTCGAACTCCTTTTGAAAAGCTGTTATCGCATTATCAAAGCTATTCTGATGTTTGGCGAATAAGTCTTTGAGGTTGGCTTTTGGCACTCGGTAAGACTTGCTTGCATAATCAAGGGCATCTCGGAAGTTATCAAATGGCTCACCAAATACACTCAACGTTTCTGCTTCGACAAAATTTGAATGATGTTTGTGGCCGTCAACTTCAAATTCGAATCCTTTGAACTTAAGGCGATCCTGTGTTTCACTTCCAAGCTCAATTCCAGCATGCAAACTTTTGTGAAACTCTTGATCAAACTCTTCAAATTCATCACGTTGCCAAAGGTGAAATACATTAAGCGCTTTGTAGTATTTCTGGGAAAGTTTTATTTTTAGCACATCAACTCTTTTACCCAAAAGCGACGATTTGTCATTTTTTAAAAGTTGATAACATTCATAACACGAAGGCACTTCATAAAAATCAGCTTCTTCACCTGTTTTTAAATAAAATTTAGCTAACTTCAAAGGAGGCACTAAGTCATATTCACTTGCTATACAACAGTAGAAGCACATATTAAAATGTCGACTTTCCATCGCCATAATTCGACGGTACAAATCACGATTTTTTGACATTTTCTTACCTATCGTGAACTTTTTCAAAAAACAGATTCTATGAAAATAAGATGGCAATGTTAACCAAGAAGCTAAAAATGGATTACCCTACCTTCACCCATTTTTTCTGACTCTCAGGTACCCGCTTGATCTTTTTATCTTTAATAAGCTCATTTAAAGCACGGGTAAAATCTGATTTTGGTATGCTCAGTTTCTTTCTAACATCTTCGGTTGATTTTGGATGCTGGAGCTGCTGCAAAATTCGCTGATGAATTGAAAAATCTGATTTAGTTTCCACCAACGCTTGGTTCTTTGAAGGTAAAGGTATTGCACAAGCAACTCGATGTAAGTGGCATTGAAACTTAAACGCCATAATTAATGAGTTATCTTGGCTGAATAAAACAAACTGACATTGTTTCTTTTGCTCATCATTTAACGATGCCAATACACCGACAAGATTCCCAATAATATAAAAATCGGCTTGATTAGCCCCTGTTGGATAACTAGAAAACACTTGAAACAGTTTACGCTCACAAAGCTCGATAATTTGCGTGTTTTTTGAAAACACATAAACCTTGTCAGAAAGAGAGGCTTTAACTTCTGCAACAGCGTTAAACCCTACATTCTCAGCATCAACAAAAATAAACTTCAAAATACACTCCATTTGTACTTAGTGCTATCCATAACTGATTGAAATTTATATTATCAAACCTCAATATGTTTACTAGATAGTCACCAAACAACTGAACAAATAAAGAGCAATTACGAGATAGAGTTAATGAGTCAATCAAACGATAATAAGCAATGGTTGAGCAGTAAAGAAACCCAAAGAGCATTGAAAATAACAGGTTGCCAGTTGATGCACCTTAGAGAATCTGGCAAATTGCAGTTCAAGAAAGTCGGACGTTCGTATTTTTATCTAGTTACTCAAAACACTAATTAATCAGCTTATTTAAAGAAAGGTTGTCAATGAATGCTCAACTCTTCGCAGAACTCGTTTCAAAAATTAAAGTAGGCAAACATTTACCAGAAGCAATCTATCTTCACAAAGATGCCTTTTCTGCTTTACCCAAACCGTTACGATCATTTATTCCTGCTGTAGCAAAGGCTGTATCGTTAGATGATGAAAAGTGGAACTTAGTGAAGCTGTTCAAAAAGGATTTTCGAATTTCTTTATTGTCCTACCCTACTTTTTATCAAGACTCATACCCTGCTCTTCATCACAGTATGAATGTTGATCTCAGCAAGCTAAAGCACAAAATCACATCATACGAACAAGCTGAGAACCCACCAATATTGCACCGAAAAGAAACAATGGTGTTACCAGATAACCCTCACTATCAAAAATTTATTGATATCACCCAAGAAGGTGAAAACGCAGGGTTGTATGAAAATACACGTACGATTGGATTTAAAAAAAACTGGGAGAAGTTAATTCAAAGCAAAGGTTTTACTCTTGTAGATGGCAGACTCTTTAGAAGCTCAGCAGTAATCAAACCACAAGGAGGTGATAGCATTGATAGACATAAAACAGCCTTAGTACGTTATGGGCTTTCAGCACCGATGAAACTGCTTTCAAAACACGGCTACTTAAATGGTGAATATTCTATATTTGACTACGGTTGTGGTAGACAGGATGACCTAACAGAGCTAAATGCTCATGGACTTGATGCAACTGGCTGGGATCCTAACTTTGCGCCTGATAACGATAAGTGTGAATCAGATATCGTTAATCTCGGTTTTGTCCTCAATGTAATTGAAGATCAAGAAGAAAGACTTGAGGCACTTATAGGTGCTTGGGATTTGACCCAAAAGCTGCTTGTCGTATCAGTCATGATTGCGAACGACGAATACATTAGACAATTTAAGCCATATAAAGACGGCATAATTACATCAATCAATACCTTTCAAAAATACTATGCACAAGCTGAAATCAAGGGCTATCTAGAGCGTTCATTGCAAGAAGAACCTATCGCAATTGCTCCGGGTATTTTTTATATTTTCAAAGATAAAATAGAAGAACAACAATATCTGCAAAACAAGTATAAGCGTCATCATAAGTGGGAACAACGTACCTCACCCATAAGATTAGATACCAAAGAAAAGTTACAACTAGTGGTTGCTCAAAATGAGATTTTATTTCGAAACTTTTGGAATAAATGTTTAGAGTTAGGGCGGGTACCTGCTAATGATGAGTTTAATGATACGCATAAGGTGAAAGAGCTAATAGGTTCAAACAAGAAAGTGTTTGAGCTATTACGAGAAACCTACCCTTTTGATGAATATGAAAAGTATCAATTAGCAGTATCTAATAGAATGGAAGATATACTCTTATACCTTTCCATGGAGCTATTTGAAAAGCGCAGACCTTACATCAAACAACCAGATTCATTTAAACGAGATATAAAAGCATTCTTTGATGGTTATCAGCACGCCAGAGAAGCAGCTAAAAGCCTACTGTTTTCAATAGTCGATACAGAGCAAATAGAACAAGAATGCATAAAAGCTCATAACACGTTACCTGCAAGCATCTTGAATGAAGGTCACTCCCTAATATTCCATAAAGATTATGTGGATCAACTTCCCCTACTTTTAAGAATTTATTTAGGTGCCGCCTTACAAATGTATGGTGAGATTGATGACGATATTAATCTGATCAAAATTCATATTCAATCAGGTAAACTCACCCTAGCTTCTTATGATGACTTTGAAAAGTCAGTTCCAATGCTGGTTGAACGAATAAAAATAAAGATGGCTGACCAAGATATCGATTTCTTTGATTACGTTGACGAAAACAAACGCCCTCCACTCTTGAATAAACATTTGTTTTTAGCTGAGAGTAATGTGCAATACAAAAAGCAGTTGAGCTTTGATAAAAGACTTTCTAACTTATTGGACTTCGATATAAATAGCGAGAAAATGTTATCATCACAAGAGCTTAATTATGCTCTTAATACAAAAGCTAAAAAAATAAGTGGATTTAAAATAATTTCATGCATTAAAGTGTAAATCTATCTCTCTTTTTCTCACCAATATTACAACAAATAAAAAACATATAACCCCTGTCTCTTGATCAGATCTCAAAGCATTTCTATGATGGACCCCATAAACTGGACAGGTAGCTAAGTTAAGTTTTCTGGCTGTAAGATAACCCTTTAGGAGGGAATCATGGCAGCAAAAAGAAAACGACATAAGCCCGAATTTAAGGCTCAAGTAGCACTGGAGGCCTACAAGGGGGACAAGACCATAAACCAGCTGGCAAGCGAACATGAAGTTGCAGCCGTTCAGGTTAGCCAGTGGAAGCGACAGCTACTCCAAGGGGTTCCAGAGGTCTTCGGCAGGATACGACCAGAGGTAGATCCAGATGCGCTCACAGCACCACTGTATCAGGAGATCGGACGGCTTAAAATGGAGCTGGACTGGTTGAAAAAAAAATCTGGCAATGTCCATTGATGACAAACGGGGATGCATAGATCCGGGTCACTCGAAGATCAGTATTCAGCGTCAATGTGAGCTGATCGGGTTAAACAGGTCAAGCTGGTATTACCAAGTTTCTCCAGCTCTGGAAAGTCCTGAAAACCTGGATCTGATGAGGCTCATCGATGAGCAGTATACACGTACACCGTTTTACGGCAGTCGTAAGATAACTGCATGGCTGAATGAACAGGGTTTTCCGGTCAACAGGAAGCGTATACAGCGACTTATGAGACTGATGGGCATACAGGCTGTCGGACCAAAGCCAGGCACGAGCCTGAGAAACAAGGAGCATAAGGTCTACCCATATTTGTTGAACGGCGTTAATATCGTGAGACCTAATCAGGTGTGGAGTACTGATATTACTTACTGTCCGATGCCTCATGGGTTTATGTATCTGGTTGCCATCATTGACTGGTACAGTCGTTACGTAGTCAGCTGGGAGCTATCGAACACACTGGATGCTGATTTCTGTATTCATGCGCTAGATCGTGCTTTGGAACGAGGTGAGCCTGATATATTCAACACTGACCAAGGTTGCCAGTTTACCAGCAATGATTTTCTGGCACCTCTTCAGGAAAGGGAAATACGCATTAGCATGGACGGAAAAGGGCGAGCGCTGGATAACATTTTTGTCGAGAGACTGTGGCGCTCCGTCAAGCATGAATGGCTGTATACGCATGAGGTAGTGTTTAGAAATCTGTGTCATTTCGGTAAAATGTCAAAAACAGGAATGACATAATGACTCAAAATTTCGATTTCAATAAAGCTTTAGAACAACTTCAATCAGGTAAAGGTTTAACTGGTGCGGATGGTGTTCTCACCCCTTTAATCAAACAACTAACAGAAGCAGCGCTTAAAGCAGAACTTGATCAACATTTAGACTCAGATCTTGAGCCCAATCGAAGAAATGGTTTTAGTAAAAAAACCGTTAAATCTTCAGTTGGCGAATTTGAGTTAGAAACGCCAAGAGACAGAGCCGGCAACTTTGAGCCTCAGCTTGTCAAAAAAAATCAAACTAAGCTCTCTGATGAAATTGATCGTAAGATTTTGTCAATGTTTTCAATGGGTATGAGTTATCGTGATATCAAATCTCATGTGGCTGATTTGTATGGTTTAGAGCTTTCAGAAGCCAGTTTGACGGCTGTGACCGATCAGCTTATTCCTCAGCTCAAAGAATGGCAGCAACGCAGTTTAGACGAGGTCTATCCAATTATTTGGCTGGATGCGATTCACTATAAAGTCAAAGACAATGGTCGCTATGTCAGTAAGGCTATTTACACGATTCTAGGCGTTAATCTCGAAGGTAAGAAAGAGTTACTTGGCCTGTATCTTTCAGAGTCAGAAGGTGCTAATTATTGGCTTTCGGTACTGACCGATCTTCATAATCGTGGTGTTAAGGATATCTTAATTGCTTGTGTTGACGGGTTAAACGGTTTTCCTGAAGCTATTGCCAGCATTTACCCGGAGACAGAAGTTCAGCTTTGCGTAATTCATCAGGTACGCAACTCAATGAAGTATGTGGCATCTAAGCATCAAAAGGCGTTTATGGCTGATTTAAAGCCGGTTTACAGAGCGACAAGTAAATCGGCTGCTGAAACGGCTTTAGATGAGCTGGAAAACAAATGGGGTAGCCAGTATCCAATCGTTATCGACTCTTGGCGCAGAAAGTGGGAGAACTTGTCCGTTTACTTCAAATATCCAGAATATGTACGTCGAGTGATTTACACGACCAATGCGATTGAAGCCGTACATCGCCAGTTTAGGAAACTCACCAAAACAAAAGGGGCATTTCCAAATGAAAACAGCTTGCTAAAATTGCTTTATGCGGGAATATTGAATGCCTCTAAAAAGTGGACAATGCCAGTCCAAAATTGGAGGCTAGCATTGTCACAATTTGCAATCCATTTTGAAGGCAGATTGGATAACGTATAGGACTTACGCATTGATGGCACTGTGCAATTTTGGTAGGAGTGGCTCTTTGCCTTTCGCAAAATGTTCAATGAAAGCGCCAACAACATCTTTAAACAGTTCACGTTGGTGCTGATAAATATTGGTGAACTCTTGCGCTATCTGCATTTTTTGTAGATAAACAAAACTCAAAATGCTTGAGAAGATGTGATTTCGTACAGGTCGCTCACTACGCACTTGAAAATGCTCAATATGACAGACTTGCTTGATTGCTCTGTGATATTGTTCAATTTGCCAGTGTTGATCATGAATGGCTTTAAAGTCATCATGCTGAAAAGGTTCTTCCTCTGGCAAGTAAACCACGTAGTAGCGATGCTGGTCTTTTAGCGTCGTTCTAAACAACTTGACCTTGCCAAAATCTTTAAGCCAAACCTCCAAACCGTCACAAGGAACGTCAAGGTGCTGAATTTGCAGCCATTGGCCTTTTTCCTGCGATACTGTTCTGTTTTTCTCGACAGCAAACATGAATCCTGTCTGATGGTTTTTAATCGTCTTCAGATTCCTGACGCAGCTGTACCAAGAGTCTCCCGTTACAAACTTTGGCTTGAGTCCCCAATCCAGTACTTCTGCCAGCATTTCACGAAAATAGTCATTTTTAGTCTTGCCTTCGGATTTATCGCATATCCTGTAATTGACGGGCATATGGCGACCAGTCATGTCGGTGTAATAAAGGGTTACGAGGTTAATCCCTTTGACTGCTCGATGGTGTTTCCCTGACCAAAAATGACTCACCAGTTCTATGTGATGGCTGTAAGGTTTATCGAGTACACTATCATCAACACTCAAAGTACCACCAACAAGACATAGGTCTGGAGCGGCCTCATCAAATAAGTCTTTCGGTTGATAATCTTCACGGTGAAGAAAGCGGTTAACGCTATCGTGAGAGATACCCGTCACTTCTGCCAATCTTGTGCATGTTGATGATTTTGGCTCACTTATCAAAAATCCCATGTATTGCGGAAGAGTACATCTGGCTGTCGTTGGGCGAGTAGTTTTTCTCACTTCCATCCCTGAAAATGATCATTTTACCCGATATCAAATTTCAAAACACTCTGTCAATGCGTAAGTCCTAACGTATTAGAAATTTAGAATTTAGGCTGACACAGAATTTTGAACGCCCTCACGCATGAATTTCAAACTGTTCCGGAGCTTTATACAGGACTGGATGAGTACTTTGAGTTTTACAACACTGAGCGATTACACCAGTCGTTGAGTTATAAAACTCCTCAGGCAATTCACTTTGCATGAGGGCTTTAAACCACTGCCAGGACTTAACTTAAATTTGTTGATTTACTGTCTTGACAGTGGGGTCCACTATATTCACCATCAGCTAGCATTTCTTTTGCTGTCCGATATCCTACAACATAAGATTGAAGGGTTCTCCAGCCTTCCCAGATTGTTTCCCAACCCGCAATACCCGTACGTTTGGTGTCTGTAAAACCGCCCAGTTTTGCGAGCGATTGATAAGCCCATTTCAAGCTTGGCACATCTTTGCCATTCCAGCCCCTTGGCTTTTTCACCTTCATCAATACCTTCCATTCATCTTCTTCGAATACGGTTTCGCAGCTTTGATTTTCCAGTTCATTAGCCGCTTCGACTAACCCTTTTTTACGTAAATAATACGGGATAGTTATTGCCTCCCTTAATTGCAGCAACCGAACACCGATAAAAGCGAGAATCGATAACGCTCTTTCTAAGTTTTTGGGGTCAGTCATCCTCTGACGCTCGGCACCGGCGCCTGTTTTCCACGCCTTATGAAAATCTTCAATCCGCCACCTTGCGGTATAAATATCAATAACACGCAAGGCCTGCGATAAGGTTCCTACAGGCTCTGTTGTCAGCAACACCCAACGCAACGGCTCTACCTCTTTTTTTGAGGTTTTCTCTTGAGCATAAACCACGTTAACCGGCTTCATCTCACCCTCAGACTTCAGGGTGACCGTCGCCACTTTTACCGTCAATTTGGCTTTTCTGGCTTTTCGATTAACGGGTTTCCCTTTACTGTCTTTCATTCCTTTTTGCGGGATATCTATCGTGTATGACCCCAGCTCTGGCTGGGTTTCAAGATATTCAAATAAGGGTAATTCAGACTCAAGGATCTTTCTGTTATGCTTCGCCCGCACGACAAAACGTTCATTATGGGCTTGCTTATCTTGCAGATAGCTTTGTATGTCCGCCTCTCTGTCACAGACCGAAATAACCCGGGACATAGTGTCACCTAAGCGTTGGCGGCAAAAGTGCGACGCATCCGCCCATTTTCCGCTTTCTTTTTCATCGGCGTCGGCGGGGTCGTCAGGACGGCACCACCAGTCCTGATGAATAAGCCCAATGGTTTTTGTGGTAAAGGCATCTAACAATAAGGTTGAGTGAATCCACCACCCGCGGGATTTATCTTTGACGCTGCCAAGTTTCCCTAGCTCTGATGCGACCTTATGTTTAAAGCCGGCTGAAGTCGTATCATCCATAGCCAGAATTTCTGTATATGACTTGGCTTGTTCGGCTGTGTAGTCAAAGCCTGAGCAGCGTATCACCTCCGGTGAAACTTTATCGTTACGGATTAACCGATAAGCCCCTTCTTGCTTAGCTTCATCTCCCTGACAGGATGAAGCGATAGACTTCCCACTGCAGCGAGCCATGTCAGCAGCGGTTTCCACTAGTCTTTCAGTTCGTCTGGAATCACCAAGCTTTGCATTTTGAAAGTGGTCTTGCGCCCATTGTTTATGATCAAAAATTGACATTATTCGCTACTCTTTGTGAAGGAATTTCTTGATCAGATCAACGGGTTTTAAAAAAGTTCAATTTAATTTAGATTTGTGTAGAAGAGTCAGCATATAACCCTTTTACATTACACCGGTGAAACACAAAACAATTTTATTTTGATCTGTCTCAAACGGATAAAAACCCATCGATCTGAACAGTTGAGTAAAAGCTCTTAAATGTTAATATTCCTGAAAAGAATATTTGATAACCTTTTTTATAAGTTAAATTTTGGAGCAATTATTGGTATGCAGACACTCGAAGATATAAGTAAAATAACATCGCAAAAAGGTTACTTAATTTGTAACTGGGATGAAGTTGAAGAATCAGCTAAATTTGACACTAATACTTCCGATGGACTTGAGCTTTTATTAGAGTTGTTACATACCTTAGAACTCAATACCCTACCTAAAATTGTCAAAACATCATCTGGATATTCAATAGCAAGTCTTACAGGTAGTTTAATGGATCAACCTATTGTTTTTGGTAAATGCTCCGTAAACTTATCAAAAGAATCAAACTCTGTTAAAAAAGGGCTACTTACTGCGAAAGTAGCAGCATTGATGGCTAAAGTAGATGGTGTTATTGAGCAAGATGAAATAGATGCACTACAACGAATTATTTACTCACTTCCTTATCTTACTGATAGTGAAAAGTACTCCATTTTTCTTAGAGGCTTAGTCTTCTTAAATCAAAATTCGCCTCTTGATACTATTATCGAAAAATTTGATACGCTCGACAATAAAGCCAAAGAATTTGTGATAAAAATTGTCAAAGATATCGCTGTAGCAGACGGCAGAATTGAAAAAGCAGAGAGACTTTTTTTAGCGAGTTTATACAGAGTCAGTGGATTGCCAACAAATCGTGTAGCTAAAGATTTAAAAGCTCATGCTCTTCAATCCGGAGTCGATTTACATAGATCAAAAGTGACTGATTTGTATCAAGAGCCTCATGTAGAAGTTATGTGTGAAGAATCAGAGTCAATATTAGAAGATCTTTTTTCTGATTTTGAAGATTTATAAAATATGGTTTTTACAGATCTGTCATTACCGGTTAATTTAACAACCGGTTACCAAAACCCCAATGAAGATTTCTTTACACCTGTTTTGTCTGCAGCTTCATCCTTTGATATTGCTGTAGGTTATTTTACTTCAGGATGGCTTGAAGATGTTATTGAAGGCATACATAAAATGGCAATAAATGGTTCAAGTTGCCGAATTATAGTATCTCCAAACCTTGACCCTAAAGATTTAGAAGTAATTAAACGAGACTCATCCCCTACACTTAATGAAAATGGTGTATCAGAAATTGAACAGTTACTTCTAGATGAAATTACAATCTTAAAAACAGATAAACGTTCCTTACTAAGTAATCTCATCACTTGCGGCTTATTCAAATTCAAAATTGCAACACCCAAAAGTGAAGGCATAAATCTATTTCATGCTAAGATTGGATATGCGACTGATTCAGAATCAAATGAAATTGCCTTTAATGGTTCCTTTAATTTAACTGCTAATGCAAAAAGCAATTGGGAATACATTGATATTTTCCAAGCTGACAATAAGAAAGATATACAGCGTATTGAAAACATTAAGTTAAGGTTTCAAACGTTATGGGATAATAATGATCCTTTTTACAACACCACCCTGCCATCTAATGCTCTAAAAAATAAAATTAAAGAGTATTCTACAAATGCCAGTAAGCAATACCCTCAAGAGACAGATAAGATAAATATAAAATTACGGCCATACCAGGAAGCTGCGATTAAATCTTGGTGGAACAACCAAGGTAAAGGAATGTTTGTTATGGCCACAGGCTCAGGTAAAACAATCACTGCATTATCTGCAGTAAATAAAGTTGTATCTCGCCATAAAAAGTTAAATAAGCCTCTCATAGTTATTTTCGTACTCCCATTAAAGCATTTGCTCGAACAGTGGCATGAAGAAGCTAAGTTATTTAATTTTGAAGCAATTAAATGTTATGAAACTAGCTCAGTTTGGCGAGAGAGTCTTTCAGAAGCTATCACAAACCTCACAGTGAGAAATGATGGGGTGATGATGGCAATGGTCACAAACAAGACCTTAAGTAGTGATAACTTTCAAAAAATTATAAATAACACCTCAATTACAATGATGGTTGTAGCTGATGAAGCCCACAATCTTGGTTCGGAAAGTTATTTAAAAAGCCTTCCTAAAAGCGCTCAAATTAGACTTGGTTTAACTGCTACACCGGATAGATATAACGATATTCAAGGTACAACAAAGCTTATACATTACTTTGATAAAGTGGTTTTTGAATTTACTTTAGAAGATGCAATCAATGCTGGTTACCTTGTTAATTACAATTACTACCCTTTCCTTTGTGAATTTAACCATGAAGAGTTTCTTGAGTATAAAGAAATAGTAAAACAGCTTGATTCTCAACAAAAATCTCTAGTAGAAGCTGAAGCTGAGTTAGATCATATTACAGGTCGCGCAGCTAATAAAATCATAATACTTAGAAAGCAATTAGAAGATTTACAGGCTAAGAATTTACTAAAGCATACTCTCGTATATTGTGGTTCACACAAGGACGAAGAAGGATCTAGGCAAATAGAGCAAATCACCAAACTTTTAGGAAAGGAATTGGGTGTCAAGGTTAGAAAGTTCACCGCGGATGAAAGTATTCAAGAGAGAAGAGCTATTTTAGACCTCTTTGCCAAGGGAGATCTCCATTCAATTGCTGCCATAAAATGCCTAGATGAGGGTGTTGATGTACCAGCAACAAAGCAGGCTTTTGTTTTATCTTCTACAGCTAATCCAAGAGAGTTTATCCAGCGCCGAGGACGAGTTTTGAGAAGGAGTGTGGGAAAATCTATGGCAAATATTTTTGATTTCATCATGATCCCTCCACCTGGAGAGGTTAACACCTACCTTGTTACTCGTGAAGTGCTCAGGGGGTTGGAATATAACTCACTTGCATCAAATCGCTTAGATAACGAAAGAATATTTGAAGACTTAATTTATGAACACGAAGTGGATTTAGAAAATTGAATCAAAACGAAATAGTAGGAGCATTGACTCCCCAAGAGAGAAAAATCTTAGAATCTGTATTAACAATTGAAAAAAGTAAATTGAACATTGTTGATATGAAGAGTAATAGCTCTGCTGAAAAAGCTGTTGTTACTGCGATTTATGATGTAATCAAGAGAACAGTTAAAGATGAAGCTTAAATCTATATCTATTACAAATTTTAGACAATTTTGGAAAACAGTTAATCTTGAATTTTCATGTAACGAAAACAAAAATATCACTGTAATTCATGGTGCAAACGGTGCTGGTAAAACTTCTCTTTTAAATGCTTTTAAATGGTGCTTTTATGGTAAAACTGATTTCGACACAAATACTGAAAATATTTTAAATGAAACAGCGATACAAACTGCTCCCTCAGGCAAGACTTTAGAAACAAGAGTGACTGTAATTTTTGAAGAGCAAGGCGAGAACTATGAAGCGACTAGAACAACTCAATACCGAAAATTATCAGGTATGCAAGTTGAAGACTTGAACCTTTCAAAATTATCAATTTTTAAGACCTCTGATGACGGACAGTCACACGCAATCGAAGCTCCTGAATCCGAAATCAACAGAATACTACCTGAAAGCTTACAACCGTACTTTTTCTTTAACGGTGAGCGAATTGAGAAACTTGCAGGTGTTAATGAAAGCTCACAAATTAAAGAAGCAATCAAACGGTTAATGGGTTTAAAACAAATTGAACGTGCTCAGCGACACCTTAAAAAAGTTACTACAAAATTTAGAGGCGAAACAGCTAAAAACCAAGACTCGGATTCTCAGCAGCTAGTACAAGAAATTGAAGCATTAGAAAATCAACTCGACGAAAAAAACAATTTACTTGAGACTGAAAAATCACAACTAAAAGAAACTCAATCAAATTTTGATGCTGTAGAAAAAAGACTGGACACCTACAAAGAGGTAAAGCACCTCCAAGAGAAACGTAAACAACTTAACGACAAAAATGATGAATATGACGCTGAAGTTAATGAAAACATAAAAAAACGTAAAGCTCTATTGGATAAATCCCGAGCCATTCTATTATCAGAAACACTCGTTAATAAATGTGATCAGTTAGTCGAGGAGAATAGGAAAAAAGGTATTTTACCTTATAAAATTCGAGCCCCCTTCATTGAAGATCTTTTGGAAAATGAAATATGTATTTGCGGTAAACATATAGATGAAGATAGTAAAAAAGCACTTACAGAAGCTATGGGGAACGCAGGCAATGACAACCTAGACTCCGTTTTTAATTCTGTATCATTTTTCATCAAAAACTTTAAAAGCCAAAATCAAGAATATAAAAAGTCATTACTTGACTTAATTGAAAAGAATACAGAATTAAAATCTAAAAAAAAGAAAATCGCTCTAGATATTTCTGAGATATCAGTTCAGTTAAAGCTATCTGAGTCACATGACATTGCAGAACTCGAACAAAGAAGACAAGAACTTTTAGAGAAGCTGGTCACTCACCGAACAAACATCAAACAAATAGAAATTGAAACCCCAAATTTCGAGCTAGAGCTATCTTCAAAAAAGCGCAAATGGGAAAAGCACCAGTCAAAGCTAGATAAGCATAATTTAGCACTTGAAAGGCAACAAGCTACTGAAAATGTCATAACAGCTCTAGAGCAACTAAATCAATTTTTCACTGAAAAAGTCAGGTCAGATCTATCAAAGCGAGTTGATAAGACTTTTAACAGTATTATTCGTAAAAATATGAAGGCCTATATTGATGATGATTATCGTTTAAAAGTAGAAAAAGGTGGCATAGAAGGCAATTTTGAAGCACAAGAACAGTCAACTGGTGAAAAACAAGTAACTAGTTTATCTTTCATCTCAAGCATCATTTCTCTAGCTAAGGAAAGACATAGTAATGAAAAGAACAAAATGTTCAAAGGTGGTTTGTACCCTTTAGTGATGGACTCCCCTTTCGGTGCATTAGATGATGATTATCGATTCAAGGTTGCAGGCAAAATTGCTGAACTTGCAGATCAAGTCATTATTTTTGTGTCTAATTCACAGTGGAATGGAAACGTAAAATCAGCATGCGAAAGCAATGTTGGAAGTTGTTTTAAGCTTGTTCATTATTCCAATTCCGAAGCAGCTAAAAAAGCCGAACACAGTGAATTCCTAAAATACTCCGAGGGTACAGGAGAGTACTCAGAATTAGAAGAAGTGGAGCTATCATGAATATATCTGACAATATAAGAGTTCGACGCCCTTCAGAACATGATCAACTTTTAGATAAATTGGTTAAAGAAGATAAAATTTTTACAAGCCTTAAAAATGCTATGGTATTTGCTGCATCCGTCGGTTTTAACCAACAATTAAGGCTACCTTTTGAAAAATCCAGCGAGCCTATTCGTATTAGTATTTTTGATAAGGAGACAGATATCCCTTTTATACTCACTCTTGGTCTATCTGAAACGAATAATATTGAGTATATGAAAGAAAATCGTTTTACCGAATGTGTAAAAATCTTTGAGGAATACAGTAACGGTGGACTATCACAAATTGCTTCCAACTACGACTCTATCGGTGGATTACAGTCACTTGAAAGATTGATCATTGAAAGTAAACAAGCCGAAGATGTTTCAGAAATCTTCGGCGAATGGGATGACTAAAGGTTAACTGTAAGCCGCCTTTTATATACTTTCACTAAAGGTGGCGTCAAACCAACCAAACACGCTATTTGCTGTAGTTTTTGACATACTACTTATGTAAAATGACAAACTTGTTATGTTTGTACTTTGAACTAGCTCTTTATTTCTCTAAAATCTATTTTATTTCAACCAAAGTATGTCATAAAATAACAAACTGAATATATAATAAAGAATGAAATGACAAACCATAGAGGTTTTAATGAACGCTCAAGACTCTGGATACTGTTACTCATTTCCGGCTGTAAGAGGAATTCAGGCAGATAAGCCTTTTTACATAGCAACTTGCCCTCTTCGCATCATCCCTAAAATTTTTAGTTATAACGAAGATGACGTACCACCAGAGTTGAGAGCTCAACGTACGCTAAATAAATCTCGCATTCCTGATATGGTGAAATATCTATTGGATAATCCAAAAGATTACGTTTTTTCTGCACTTACAGCTTCTGTTGGTGTTGATATTTCATTCGATGAAAATGAAGATGCACCAAATTTAGGGATTCTTCAAATCCCAATGGATGCACATATCCTTATTAACGATGGTCAACATCGTAGAAAAGCAATTGAAGAAGCATTAAAAGAAAATCCAGATTTAGGACAAGACAATATTCCAGTTCTGTTTTTTGTTGATGAAGGACTTATAAGAAGCCAACAAATGTTTGCTGACCTTAATAAATATGCCGTCAAACCGAGTCCTTCCCTTGGCACTTTATACGATCACAGAGACGAAAGTTCAGAGTTAGCAAGGTTGTTAGCAACAACAACAGAACCTTTTGTAGGATTCACTGAGATGGAAAAGTCCAGCATTAGTCCAAAATCAAATAAACTGTTCACATTAAGTAGTATTAAACAATCAACCAGAGCATTATTAGGTAAAGGTGCTAAAGATGGCTTTACCGAAGAAGAGCAAAATCTAGCTAAAGAATTCTGGATAGAAACAACCAAACATATTCCTGATTGGAAAATGGTAATTGATAAACAAGTTTCACCAGCACACCTACGTCAAGAATTTTTACACGCACATGGTGTAGGACTTCATGCAATTGGATCTATGGGAAAACACTTGCTTTCGGAGTATCCAAACAACTGGAAAACAATTTTACAAAAATTATCGAAAGTAGACTGGAGAAAAACTAATCCCCAGTGGGTTAAACGAAGTATGAATCTTGGAAAACTGAGTAAATCTACTATCAACATTCAACTTACTGCTAACCAATTAAAAAAAGAGTTAGGCTTACCGCTAACACCTGAAGAAAAAGCTTTAGAGAAACAAATTCCATGATAACTGAGCCTAAACTATCGGATGACTTAACCGAAGAGTATCAAGAGTTTATTCAAAATGAAGATTTTGCTAATAATAAGCTAAGTCACTATATTGCGGACGTTCAAAGAGTATACCTGTCTGACAAACGTCCTTGGGTTATAGGCTACAGCGGTGGTAAAGATTCATCAGCTGTTATGAGCTTGGTTTATCTGGCACTATTAGGGTTAGCTCCCGAAAACAGACATAAACCAGTTTTTGTGGTTTCTTCTGATACTCTTGTGGAAACTCCGGTAGTTGTTAATCATATTAGAGATTCACTTGAAGCCATTCAAAATGGTGCAAAACGTGATGAGCTGCCTATTACTTGCCATAAAGTAATTCCAAAAGATGATCAAACATTTTGGGCTAATCTATTAGGTCGTGGTTACCCTGCTCCTACCAGAAACTTTCGCTGGTGTACTGAGCGCATGAAGATTGATCCAGTTAGTGACTTTATCAAATCTACAGTTTCAAAATACGATGAAGTTATTGTCGTTTTGGGCTCTCGCAGTCAAGAAAGTGCTTCTCGTGCACAAGTAATAGCTAAACACAAAATTGATGGTTCACGTCTTGCTCGCCATACAACACTTGCAAATGCATTTATTTTTACCCCTATTGATACTTGGGGTGTTGATGATGTTTGGAAGCTTTTAAGACTTTGCCACTTAGAGACACAAAATACACCTTATGGCATTAAAAATGTTTGGAAAGATATTTACGATCTTGAGTGGGAAGCGCCTTGGGGTGGCAAAAACCTAACACTGTGGAACCTCTACAAAGATTCATCAGGCCAAGGTGAATGCCCTATGGTCATTGATGAAACAACACCTTCATGCGGTAATTCTCGCTTTGGATGCTGGACTTGCACGGTTGTAACAAAAGATCGTGCAATGGAAAGTCTAATTCAAAATGGTGAAGACTGGATGGCACCATTATTGATGTTCAGAGATCGACTAAATGAAACCACTGATCCAGCTAACAAAGATGAATATAGAAACTATAAGCGTCGAACAGGTAAAGTTAGTTATCAGTATGCAAAAGATGGCGAAGATATCACTGCTGAACGACGTCATGTTCCAGGTCCATACTGGCTGAAATACCGTAAGCAATGGCTTAAAGAACTTCTAGAACTTGATCATCAATATAAGCAAGAAGGTAGAGATATTGAACTGATCACTGTTCCTGAGCTACACGCAATTCGCCAAGAATGGATACATGATCCAAATGAGCCAGATTGGGATGACTCATTACCTACAATTTTCAGAGAAGTTTATGGTTTCGACCTTGACTGGGTTTATGATGACAATGCCAGCTTTGGAAAAGAAGACGGACAGTTGATCAATGAACTTAGCGAAGATTTTGATGTTGAACCAGAAATGATCAAAAAACTCATCGCTTTAGAAGTCTCAATGGAAGGACTTAGTCGTCGCTCTGGTATTACAAACAAGGTAGCCTCTTTGCTAAAGCAAGATTGGGGCTCACTTGAGGAAATCAAAGAAAAGCACGCTTCTCTACAAAGTAAAGCTGAATTCGATACCCATCAGTCCGAGATCGATAGTTATAATGAAAAGCTTGTTGAAATTGAACAACGCTTACAACAAGAGTTTTAGGTAACACCATGTTAATAACAAAATTAACCCTTAATAATTTCAGAGTATTTCGTGGTGTTCATGAAGTTGTTTTAGAAACTAAACATCGCCACTTTGGTAATGGAAAAAGCCAGCTTAAGCCAATTATCTTATTTGGAGGTTTAAATGGTG
>CBDAVB010000007.1:0-8099 GCA_965200795.1 Parashewanella sp. | reverse complement strand
ATGATTAAAAACTAGCCTTTTCATAAAATCCCCACGTAAAACACGAAAAACGCCCGTTTAATGCGGGTTTGCTGTCTTTTTTCTTTCAGAAAATAAACTTAATAACTGTAAAACAGTGAAAAAAGTTTCGATCTTTTCAGATCTTTGATCGTCTGCAAAGCCCTAGTAACAATGCAGGTTGGGATATAAAACTGTAGTAACAGAAAACTGAAAAAAATTTGAAAAATAAAGCCCGCGGGAGGGGAGGAGGAGTGCGGATGTCGTGAAAAAGTTTTCCGTTACGTGTGTTTTACGTGGCTTGGGTGAAGTTGTGCGGCATTGTGTGGAGTTTTCTTTTTGGTTTGGTGGTGCGAGGTGTTTTTGTGTGGCTGTTGTTAGAATGGCTTAGGGTGCGTTTAATAGGCATTAAAAAGCCCACTGTTTTTAGTGGGCGGTGTTGCTGCAGTATGGTTGCTTGTGTCTATACTCGATATCATGCTTTTGTTATCGGGTCTAATCTATCTTTTTGCGCTTGTGCTTCGTTGCCGTGGCTGGTGAAGTTACTTGCTTGAATTGGTGCGCCGCTTTTATCAGGGCCAGCTTTTACACCATCATGGGTATGGCTTGCGCTAGTTTCAGCTAATGCTTTTACTGTTGCCATTAATTCACTTAGCAGTTTTAGTACGTTTTCGCTATCACTTCCAAACCATGACTTAGGTGATCTATAGTCCTGTTCTTTGCTGGCCGTTAGTGTTCTGGTTTCACATTGCAGCTCTGCAACTTTAGCAACGATATCTTTTAGTGATTCATCAGTTTTGTTTTCAAAGTTGCCTTTATCATCTATGTGTTGATACACACCTTCACGAACTTGGGTACGCACTTCACCTTGTTTGATTGCTGGCAGTTCCCAAGTAAAAGGTAAAACCGTTCGAATAAATGGTTTATCTGGTCGACCATAAGCAAAAGCAATTTCAACTATGGAATTTATCGCAGGTGGCTCTAATCTACCTGCACGATCACCGGCACCAAAAAGAGGAAGCGGCACGGCCTGAAGTACTTTTGATTTTGTTGGGTTGCCGTGTTCATCAAGTAATTGCACATCAACCGCATATCTTGGATAAAACGCATCACTTAGGCGTTCACCGTCTTGGGTTGGTAACTCTGGAGCCGCAACTACTTTGCCCAATCTAGGCAAATGCAATTGGGCGGTGAGTTCAGGGAATAATCTTTTGATGATTCGTTTAACTGTGGCTTCAATCATACATCACCAATTTATTGTCATGTTGGTGTCTTTAAACTCAACCGATTGCAGACGCTGATCATTAACCTGCACATTCGGCCTAAGTTTAGGGATAGCAAACATACTCGCCGTATTAGCGGCTTTATGGTCTGTCATCAGTTCATTAGGTAATTCAATGTTTCTGTCATGCCAAAACGAATCCTGATAACTGCCCACATAAACTTTACCATTGCCTTGTTGTTGCCAGATAAAATCAGGGATTTTGAACACACGCCCGATGTTATCCAGCATGGCAAAGCCTGACGTATCAGCATAAAAACAAGGTATAGCCGTTTCGGTATATGCTGCAGACGGTAAAACAAATTCGAGTTTAGTTTGTTCTGCCAGTGCCTTAATGACTTGGCGCATGGTTGGGTGTCTTAGCGTGATACTAAAATTATTAGCAAGAATGGCGGTAAGTTCACGGCAAAACAGAGTGAAGTAACCGTTATCCGACTTACTCACTCTGTCCACATAGCCAAGGAAAACACGGTCAATCATATCGCCCCAACCAAGTTCAAGCGCCACAATGTCGTGACGCTTTGCTTGATGTTTTACGGTTACTTGGCAATTACCCGGTGTTTTTGCTTGCAGCACACACCAATGCTGTTTTAACTCAGCTTTGGTTGAGCCAACAAAACAGCGGGCAATAAATCGTTCATTAGGCCTACGCATTAACTTAGCCTTTCTTCTGTTTGCATCAACACAGTGCCAAAGCCAGCGAGATCCGTTTCAGTTCCCGGTGGTACATTATCGGTTGATGCAGTTGACTCACCGCCGCCATTACTGCCGCCTTGTTGCGCGGCTTGCTTTTCAGGTAAACGCTGTTCTTTCTTCTGTGGAACACTGCGATACTCAACCAACTTAAAACGCACTGCCCACTGTTGGGTTGTGTCTTGTTCAACCGCTTCAATACTGTCATCAAAGCGCACTTGCTTTATGCCCAATGTTTCAGCGGTTTGATTGCTAATGCGATAAATTACCCGTGCACCGTTATCGGTAGCTTCAGCCAATTGGAAAAGTTGCGTTAACTCTTGAGCATCTTTGAACAAGATGAACCCAGCAATATACAGCTCTTTAGCTTTCGCCCCAGTTTCAGCTTGGGCGGTCAAAGAGCTTTGACCGCTGGTGTCGGTACTGCTAGATCTAAGCTAGCCTGTACCTTCAGCTTTTTAAGGGCTATTTTTGTGGAGTTGAGGTTTAACAATGTAATTTCTCCCTCATGTTCTCTCGTATAGTATTAAAAAGTTAACTATGGATTGATACTTCAACATTACTTTCTTTAATGTTATTTATAGAACCTGAGTCGTTAACATTGACTCCACCACCTCTAGCGACATTATTAGCAATAACAGTTGACTTGCTTAATTTGGCGCTAATATGAGTATCAAAGTTTTCTGACTTTATTCCTCTTAACACTCCGTTTTTTAAACCGTTAACAACAAGGGCTTGGCCGCCGCCTTTTGAGGCTTTTATGTTGATATCACCGTCAATATAGGAACCTTCAATTGGTGATGCGACCAAAATACCATTGATACCACACTCCAACTTGTTGCTTCCTGTTATTTCAAACTTCTTGGATATATTCATGCCAGTATCACCAGCTTTTACATCAGAGCTTCTTAATTTGATTTTCCCTCTATCACCAAGTGTTACAATCGATTCTTTTTTACAACTCCCAATTAATCTTTCAATTGTGATTTCAGGCGAACCGTATTGAGCTCTAACCAAATTATTCACACCATCAACCCGAGAAACAATTAACGTATGTTCACCAGATGCTGACTGATAGGACACCGCTGTGCCTGTTTCTGTAGCACCTTTAACTTTAGGCATTTCAAGAACGCCCTCACAATTTTCCTCTATCAGTGCTATTGCGGCATTGTCAGCTTCGTAACTTTCTTCGAAAGAAATAACTCCTCCACGGATATCATAAGTTCCTCCGTGGACTCTAAATAAATTTCTTCCTCTTTTAATGTTTGCGTTTAAGCTAGTACAAACGAAATTTTCACCATTTGAGCGAATACCATCACCACTGCCAGAGTCTGAAAAATTTCTAAGCATTGGTTTAGACAATGTGCAATTAACCCCATAACTATCAAACGCTACGGTTGTCATTCCCCCATCGGCTAGAGTTGTGTCCATCCAAGGAGATTCAACAGTGCAGTTAGGAGCTTGGTTCTTGATAGACCTTTTTGCGCAATCTTTAACTACTGCTTTTTTAATTGAATATGTTGATCGCTGGTTATTATCTTTGTGATCAGTAACAATAAAATGAATGCCGTCTCCATCTTGGGCAGGATAAACACTCTCAACAAAGGTGCCAATGGAGTTAATATTATTGGTCATGCCTGACTTATTTATTGACACCATCAGCCCTTTTGAAGCACCTGCTGAACCAACTTGACCAGGAGAGGTGGCGGTTATTCGTTTAACACTGGAAATAACATCTATTTCATATTTATCGTATGGATTACTAGAAGAAGCGTAAACACAAATGCCGAAACATGGCTGGGTGTCATTAGAGTTACTGATATCTCTAACATCAACGTCGATAGTGATTTTTCTTGTAGGCTCAAAATCATCTAATTCAACCCAAAGCCCACTTTGAATCGTTGAGTTTTCAACTCCTGAGATTTTAAAATTCTTAAAATCTACACACGACATCTGTTTTACGCAGTAAAGTGATGGACCGTCAAAATTAAAATTTAATAATGGCTTTCCTGACTCGGATTTAATTTCGCACTCCAAGCGCAATACTTTATCAAAACTCCAACCTGCAAAAAAATATGGAACAATAACAAAAGGCCGTTCTAAATTCTTAATATCATCAATAGCGGCTTGTATTGCAGCTCCGTCACCAATCACGCCCCAACCTAAACAATTACGCTTTTGACGATAATCAAATGTTTTTGGTGTTAAAAACTCGTAGGTTCCATTATCAGTAATCAGTATGGCTGTTCCGTAATCATTGTTTTCTACAAATGAAGATATGACCCCTTTAGGTTTTTTCCATGCATACCAAAGTTTTTGAGTTTTACCATGCTTTATTTTTAGCGCGGTATAACCATCAATGCTTCGCCCTAAAATTGACGTTGAAGTCCCGACTAATTGTTTAGTGTAGGTGTCAGCTTCAGAAGATATTAATACTTCATCGCCAACCCATTCTTTATCAGCCAATCCGTTGTTGTTTCGCAAATCCTCAACATCATCAGCCGCATTAATTACCGCTAATTTATACACGTAATGGTTACGACCTTGAGGATCAACATAATCGTCCATTTCATTATTGATAACAGTAAAAGCAATCTGTGGTTTCCACACGCTATTGGCATCACCATCAAACCACGCATCCACATACACAAACTGCGGGTAAGTTTGCAGCGTTAAAATATGTTCGTTTTCCAACTCAACACGAAGGCCAGACACATAACCCACGCCCGGCAAGATTCTAAAGGTGTTTAGGGTAGAGCGTGGCTCGACTTTAAAACCGTCATCAATAAACCAGTCTTTGCCGTTTAGGTCTTTAGCTAATTGGCGGGTCAGTTCATCCATACCTGATAAACGTGCCGTAAAATCTAATTGCCATGTTTCTGGTGATACATCAATACCCGTTAAGTCGGCAATGCCTGAATACTCAATACCGAAGTTACGGTTTAATGTGTTTCCAGCTGTTCCCAGAACCGTTACGGTTTTACTTGCCGTTGGAACATGGTTAATAGCGACCAAAGTCTGGTTCACCGACGAATACATTCCCACCCAGTTAAATTCGAAAGGCCCTGTCAATGAATCAAGCACCGTTGAATACACAACCACATTGTCATTTATACGCCCGACTTGCTGCACGGCTTGGCGGTGAACTTCATGCTCAGCGGGTAAGGCTTCTTCACGGTTAATCGGTGCCGTTGGGTCTTGGTTCGGCACATTGGCAAAAATAAAGGTGTCAATATCAAGCTGCTCATTAGCTTGAGCTTTTGCAGCAAATAAGCGTTCACCTGCAAGTGTAATAATTGAAGCCATGTTAATTCCTTATTCCTTAGCTAATGAGTTTTTGCGCTTAGCAATTGTAAAATCTGATTCGTTATCCATTACCGCCAAACCTAAAGCGGGTTTTAGGTCATCACTTAGTGACGCAACACCCGTTAAGGTTTCTTGGTTAAATTCTTGCGGCGGTGCAACCAGTGGCATACTTGCAATGGTGTCATACTGATAACGGCGAGTGGTTCGCCCATAGTGTCGGCAAATATGCCCTAATAAATCGTCACGTTCTGAAAGGTCGCTATCCAATACTTGCAGGTTCACCACATCCCAATCTGTATCACTAAAACGCTCGTCAATGGTGATCCAAGGTGTGCCCAACTTTTCAAACATGGCATACCAGCCTTGCTTACTACCTGCGCCTTTTGCGAACATCAACGCATATTTCACCCGTATTCTAAAAAGTTGCTCGGTTTCATTGGGTAGCTGTTCAATGTCACGTTCCCACGCCAACAAATGCACAATGGCGAGTTCTGCGGTCATTGGGTCGAGTTGCTGATTAACCCAATCCAGCGTAGTTTGCACTTTCTCCCAATAAGCAATACAGGCTTTGCGCAGCTTGTTTACTTCGCTAAATGGTCTAGCTAACCAGTAAGGGAGCTTGGTTAATTGTTCAAACATCACTTGCCCCCATTTTCAATGGTTAAAGAAGTGAGTCGAGGAACATTCATGCCGCTTTTAATGTCGGCTTGATGCCAGCTTAATGAGTCAAGGTTTGGGAACTGCTCATGCAGCTCATTACCCAACTTACTAAAACTAAAGCGGCTAACAGGCTCTGTTCGGGTGGCGTTAAAGTCGGTATTTTCACGAAAGGCACAACGAATGAAGTTCTCAACACCTGTTAATAGGCTTTCAACTTCGCTTTCTAATAAATTTGGCTTGTGATACACGGTCACACCAACATTGTGATCAATGCGTGGCATTGGGAACACCTGCATATCATCTCCGTGACCGTGATAACCACGCTCAGAAATATGCTGGTTTAAGTCGGCTACCATATCGTTTGATGCTTCGCCCGTATCGAGCAAAATAAAACAGTTTGCTGTACCTGCGCCCCTTGGTGCATCGTGTTCAAAGAAAATATTATCGTTATTCAGTCCCGCACGTTCAGTCAATATCGCACGGTAAACGGCATCAATATGCCAAGCAGCAGCGGCAGTAAAAGCATTACGGGTTCTGAGTTTTAATTCTTCGTTGCTTTCGGCATCGGCTCCCGCTTCATCTATCCAATCCGCTTCATTGTTTACGCTAACGATACCCGTTACCGCTTCAGGTAATACATGATAATAACCAGCGCCTAAGTTATAGGCCGCTCCTGCGTTTTCTGCTTCAACTTCCACTAACACACTGGCTTGATTTTCAGGTAATACCACATCGTTTATGGTAATTAAGCGATACACCACGCCTTTAATCGGGTCGGTTTGAATTACCGTTCCAGCACTGACTAACAAAGCCGGACCAGTTGAAGCAGCACGGTAAAACAACACTTTGCCTTTTGCTTTGGCTTTAGACTTGGGCGTTAAGTCATGTTCCCAAGCTTTGGCTTCAATAAAGGCTCTATCCGTTGCAGTAAGCAAAAACATATTAGGTAAGATTTTTTCAATCAAAACCTTATTGATGATCCACACTACTGGCTTGGTCACAATAGCGGTAATGAGTCGCCAGAACGGGGAGAATGGCGAGTCGTTATTAATAATATTTCCTTCCGCTTCAACACATTTTTGAAACTCAGCTTTCCAACCCGCTTCAGTTGTTGGAATACCCGCATCTTCAACGACCTTTTTAAAATCGATTCCGTTAAAATCTTGGCTCACTGTGCGTTTACTCCTGTGATCAACTTAGATTCAATCGAACCAAATTCAATAGTGTCGGCAAACACCCAATAGGTTTCAGTTTCGCTTTGCTCGACTCGAACCGTACCCGGCATAATGCGCACATCATCTTCAACCAGTAATTTAATTTGGGTTTTAACATCGGCAATGTTGCTCGGGCTGCGCTGGCCGATAAGCTGGTGAGCAAGGCCAGTTTCAATAATGGCGTGTACCACGTCTTGCGCTATCACGTCACGGTCAGTGAGCAATTCAGGGTTAAGTCCTGCATCAAGTACGAACTCACCGTTTAAAATTTGAATGTCGGTATACTTGGCAGTCATTAAGCGTACATCCCCATTTTTTCAATAAAGTCTTCACCTTTTTGGGTGGTGCTTACGTTCACCGTTCCAATGCTGGTTGACTTAGAATTATTGGCGTTGGCAATCTGCTGAGTAATGCCACCTTGAGGAGTGTTCAACTTAGGTTTAAATGGCGAGTTCGCATCAGCTGACACAAAAGCGGGTAGAGTGGTTGATGTTGGCATTTTGCTATCGTCAACGGTTGGGATTAAATCAATCTCAACACCCGGCAATAGATTAATGGCTTTAATGTGAGCGTTAATAAACTCAATAAAGAGGTTTTTTAAATAAGCCCAAGCTTTGGTAAAAATTCCCACTAAGCCTTGCACCCATTCCCAATTAGAAATGGTTGCAACTAAATCATCCCAGTAATACACCAGTGCAGATACCGCACCTATGGCAAGCATGACTCCCCCAACAATAAAGCCAATTGGGTTGGCATACATAGCAATGTTGACTGCCAGCATGACCGCACGTAATGCACCAAGGCCAGCGGTTAAACCGCCGTTAATCGCTGCCCAAGCTGCGGCACCTGCGCCCCATGCAGTCATTGCCATAGTGGAAGCGCCCATCATTAAGGTAAACAAACCACCTGCGGCAACCAGCCCAAGCACAGCAACTGCACCATAACCT
>CBDAVB010000006.1:0-70733 GCA_965200795.1 Parashewanella sp. | reverse complement strand
AGCGACATGATCGATAACCTCGTCTCGTCTGTCCATGCAGAAGTCGACGTCGAAGTCAGGCATGGATACCCGCTCCGGATTCAGGAAACGCTCGAACAGTAAGTCAAACTCAAGCGGATCAAGGTCGGTAATTTTCAGCGCGTAAGCCACCAGCGAACCCGCGCCGGAGCCGCGGCCCGGGCCGACGGGAATCGCGTTATCCTTACCCCACTGAATGAACTCCATTACGATCAGGAAGTAGCCGGGGAATCCCATCTGGTTGATTACGTTAAGCTCGACTTCTAAACGCTCGTCGTACGCTTCGCGCTTTTCCGCCCGTTGCCCTTCGTCAGGAAATAAAAACTCCAGTCGCTCCTGCAGACCTTTTTTCGAGACATCAATCAGATAATCCTCAATTGACATGTCACCGGTCGGGAAGTTCGGCAGGAAGTACTCACCTAACCGCACCGTCACGTTACAGCGTTTTGCGATTTCGACTGAGTTTTGCAGCGCCTCCGGAATGTCGGCGAACAGCTGACACATTTCGTCCTCGCAACGGAGATATTGCTGTTCACTGTAGGTTTTCGGGCGGCGGGGATCACCTAAGGTAAAACCGTCGTGAATGGCGACCCGAATTTCATGGGCCTCAAAATCCTCCGGCTTAAGAAAGACCACCTGGTTAGTGGCGACAACAGGTAACCCCGTCCTGGCCGCCAGATCTACCGCCGCGTGCAGATAACGCTCCTCATCGGCCCGCCCCGTCCGAATAAGCTCTAAAAAATACCTGTCAGGAAAGTGCTGTTTATAAAAATCCGCCAGTTCATTCGCTTGCGCCGGATTACCCTTCAGCAGCGCCCGGCCGACGTCTCCGTCTTTGGCGCCCGAGAGTAAAATGACGCCTTTGTTAAACTCAGCCAGCCATCGCTGATCGATCACCGTCCTGCCTTTCAGCTCGCCCCTGAGGTAAGCATGACTGATAAGCTGCGTCAGGTTTTGATAACCGTCATTATCCGCGGCGATAACGGTAACGGCGCAAAGCTCGTCAACTTCCGGCACCTGCATCCAAAAATCCGCGCCGATGAGCGGCTTGATCCCGGCTCCGTGACAGCCGCCGTAAAACTTAACCAGACCGCAAAGGTTATTTTGATCGGTCAGGGCGACGGCCGCCATCCCGAGCTCATCAACCCGCGATAGAATCGGCTTAACCTTGGCAAGACCGTCAGACATGGAAAAGTCACTATGGACACGTAAATGGACAAAACGTGGATCGGACATATGTTTTCGTTTTCTGAGTTTGTGTGATTAAGCTTATCAGACTTCCGCTAATTCTCTAACAGGTTTAAAGCTGCGTCTGTGCTGCGGTAAAACGCCGTACTGTTTCAGCGCCGCCAGATGCGCTTTTGTCGGGTAACCTTTGTGCGCGGCGAACCCGTATTCCGGGTGGGCTTTATCCAGCTCTGTCATTTCTTTGTCACGCACGACTTTAGCGACGATTGAGGCGGCGCTGATCGCGTCAATCAAACCGTCACCTTTAACGACGGCGTAAGCAGGCATTGAAAAATCAGGCGCTTTGTTACCGTCAATCAATACCGATTCGGGCTTAACGGACAGACCCGCCACCGCTCTTTGCATCGCGGTCATGGTCGCCTGCAGAATATTCAGCGCGTCGATTTCAGCCGCCGAGCAACGCCCGACGCTGACCGCTAAAGCGGTACCTAAAATCTGCCGGTAAAGCGCGTCACGTTTCTTTTCAGACAGCTTTTTTGAATCATTAAGCCCCTCAACCGGATTTTGAGGATCCAGAATGACGGCCGCGGTAACGACGTTACCAACCAGCGGGCCGCGGCCGACTTCGTCCACGCCGGCGTACAGCCCCTGAGTGAGTTCCGCGGCTTGTTCCTCAGTGATATTTTTAAAAACAGCCATGATTAATTCTCAATTAAGGCACATACCGCTTCAGCCGCGCGTTCACTGGCATCGCGGGCGAGCGACTGATGAATGCCGGTAAATGTGCGCTTTAATGGTTCAAAGTCACCGTCAAGTTGTTTCGATACTGACTCAACGATGTTGCCGATGGTGCAATCAGCCTGAATGAGTTCATCAATGACCTTTTTACCGGCAAGTAAATTCGGCAGTGAGTAATGCTCAATCCGCATCATACGTTTAGCGATTTTGTAGGTAACCGGGTTCACCCGGTAAGCGACAACCATCGGCCGTTTGACTAACGCCGCCTCAAGCGTGGCCGTGCCCGATGCCAGTAAAATGCAATCCGCCGCCGCCATAACCTCTCTCGAACGGCCGGTGACCAGATGAATTTCCAAATCCGGCGCGTGTTGTTTCAGCGCTTCGACAAATTGACGCTTGCGTTTTTCATTCACTAACGGAGTAATAAATTTAAGATCAGGGTATTTTTTCTTCAGCTCAACGGCCGCTTTGATAAAAATCCCGGCCAACTGCTTTAATTCTCCGCCTCTTGAGCCCGGCAGAATCGCGAGATATTCATCTTCGGTATTCAGACCCAGAGCCTCACGAGCCGGCCGCTTATCACTGATCATCGGAATATCGTCGGCCAGGGTATGGCCCACAAAGGTGCAAGGCACATGATGTTTATCATAAAACGCTTTTTCAAAAGGCAGCAGTGACAGCACCATATCCGTTGCCGCGGCGATGTTGAAAATGCGTTTCGGCCGCCATGCCCAGACCGACGGACTGACATAATGCACGGTTTTGATGCCGGCTTGTTTAAGGCGCAGTTCAAGGCCGATATTGAAATCCGGTGCGTCAATACCGATAAAACAGTCCGGGCTGATTTCCGTTATTTTCTCAATCAGGGTTTTACGCATTTTTAACAGGCGGGGTAACCGGGATAGCACTTCAACGATCCCCATTACCGCTAACTCCTCCATTGAAAATAAAGACTCAAAGCCCAAAGCCTCCATCTCAGGACCGCCGATACCGGTGAATCGGGCGTCAGGGTATCTGGCTTGTAATGATTTAACTAAACCTGCGCCGAGAATATCGCCGGAAATTTCTCCGGCAACAACGGCGAATGTGAGGGTTTTATTTTGAGTCATATTTCAATTCTTAATATCAGATCAGAGTCATAACAAAAAAGGCCTCAACTGAGGCCTGAGAGTTTCCGCGGTAATTCAGCGAACAATGCCGCGATGTGAGCTGGTGATAAAATCGAGCATCATTTTCACTTCAGCAAAGGCTTCAGCTTCTTCGCGCAAAGACTCCGCCGCTTCGTCAACCGTTAAATTCTTACGATAAAACGCTTTGTAGGCACGCATGACGGCTTGTTGTGATTCTGTTGTGAAACCGCGGCGCTTTAAGCCCTCACGGTTTAAGCCCCGGGGCACGGCAGGCTGACCCGCCGCCATAACGTACGGAGGGATATCCTGCAGAATCAAAGAGGCGCCGGCGGTAAAGGCATGGTCGCCAATTTTAACAAACTGATGCACACCCGTCATTCCGCCTAAAATCACCCAGTCGCCGACGTGTACGTGACCCGCGATCATCGCATTGCTCGCGAGTATGACATGACTTCCCAGCACGCAATCGTGAGCGATATGAACATTATTCATAAAGAGATTATTCGAGCCGATGCGAGTCTCGCTATTATCCTGAATGGTGCCGCGGTGAATACTCACAAATTCACGGATAATATTATTATCGCCCATGATCAGCTTAGTCGGTTCGCCGGCGTACTTTTTATCCTGACATTCTTCACCGACCGATGAGAACTGAAAAAAACGGTTGCCCTTACCTATTTTCGACGAGCCTTTGATAACGACATGCGAGCTTAACCAGCAGTCGTCACCGAGTTCGACACCTTCGCCGACATAGCTCCAGGGGCCGACAGTGACATTTTTTCCAATTTTCGCGTCTGGATGAACGAACGCTAATTTATCTATCACAATCAAATCTCTCTGCGAGCACACATAATCCGGGCGGAACACGCCAGCTCACCGTCAACGACAGCTTCTCCCTCAAATACGCCGATCCCGCGGCGATCTTTGATCAATCTTACTTTAAAATGAACTTGATCACCCGGCTCAACAACCCGCTTGAAACGCACTTTATCGATTCCCGCGAAATAGAATAATATATTCTCAGCGGGCGGCTGATCACTCATGGTTTTGAACGCCAGTAACCCTGACGCCTGAGCCATGGCTTCCAGCAATAAAACACCGGGCATTACTGGTTTTACCGGAAAATGACCCCGGAAAAAAGGTTCATTGATACTTACGTTTTTAATGGCGTGCAAGTCGCTGCCCGGGGTGTAATCTAAAACACGATCAACTAATAAAAACGGATATCTGTGGGGAAGAAATTTTAGAATTTCGCGGATATCCATGGTATTCATTTCATTCGGCACGAATACATTCCTTTAATGAAAAATTAATCTTTTGATTTTACGGTTTTTTCCAATGTTTTAACACGTTGAAAAAGATCATCCAGCTGCCTGAAGCGCACGGTATTTCTGCGCCAGATCTTATTCGGCATAGCCACGGTGGCCGATGAAAGCACCTCAGCTTTACGAACTTCATGCGTCACGTTCGTCGCGCCTGAAATGTGTGTGCCGTCCGCCACGGACAAATGCCCGGCCACAGCGCTGTTACCTCCGATAATGCAGTATTTACCGATATTACAGCTTCCGGCAAAAGTCGTGTTACCGGCAACGGCGGTATGAGCGCCGATAACCACGTTGTGGGCAACCTGAATCTGGTTGTCTAAAATAACGCCGTCTTCAATCACCGTATCTTCAAGCGCGCCGCGGTCTATTGAAGTGCCTGCGCCGATTTCAACGTTATCACCGACGCGGACACCGCCCGTCTGCGGGATCTTAATCCAGTTACCCGCCTCGTTGGCGTAACCGAACCCGTCGCTGCCGATAACCGCGCCGGAATGAATAATACAATTACTGCCTATCTGAACTTTGTGATAAAGGGTAACATTTGCCCATAAACGGGAGCCTGATCCGATAACCGACTCCTGACCGATGACACTTCCCGCTCCGATTTCAACGTTATCCCCTAAGATAACGTCTTTTCCGATCACCGCGTTAGCGCCGACAGCGACACACTCGCCTAATTTTGCGGAAGGATCAATCTGCGCGCTCGGGTGAACAGCCTCAGCGGCTTTCGGCGTCGTATCAAGCCATTGCGCTACCCGGGCAAAAGCCACATAAGGATCCTTGACTAAAATCGCGTTGCCGTCGTACTCAGCTGAAAGCTCGGCGGAAAGTAATACCGCGCTTGCTTGAGTGGACTCTAAGCGGCTGCGGTATTTGCCGTTTGACAGAAAAGATAACTGACCGGATTTTGCTGACTCTAAGGTCGCGACGCTGAAAATCTCCGTGTCTTGAGATCCTTTAACCTCGCCGCCGAGACGCTCCGCCAGTTGTTTTAAAGTGATGGATTGCATGTTACTTCCGGTTATCCTAAAAAAAACAGTCTGACGTATCAGGAGTCAGAACTGTTTATTTACGAAAAGAAAAGCAAGCCGTAGACCTTGCTCCCTCCAGGATTTATTTGCCTTTGCTTAAGGCTTCTACAACTTTGCCGCTGATGTCCGACGCCGGCTTCATGTAAACCACGGCGTTACGGGGCAGAACCAGATCATATTGTTCTTTTTTTGCCAGCGCGTTAATCGCATTTTGAACCTTAACAAGCAGCTTGTTTTGTTCTTCAGCGCTGCGTTTACGGAAATCTTCCTGTAACGCTTTACCTTTTAACTGAATGTCAGCGCGGATTGATTCCATCTGGCGCTGAAGATCCGTTTTTTGCGTGTTGCTCATGATAGCCGCGTCACGCTGGCTTTTTTCAAGCATAGTACGTAATTCGTCCTGTTTTTTCTTTAGTTCTGCCTCGCGGTCGGAAAACTCAGATTTCAACGTTTTTGCAACGGCTTCACGCTGCGGTAATTGCTCGAATACCGCCGCCATATCTACAACCGCGATTTTCTCCGCCTGAGCCATCAGCGGAGCGCCAATCAGCGCCAGCGTCATTAAAGCTTTAGTTACCGTCTTTTTCAAAATCTACTCCTTGTGGTGCCTGAATTTTTTTAAAATTTTTCTCGATTGCCGAGTATATACTTAATTTTCCGAAAATTGTATTAAGTTTTTAGAGCAAACTTAATTAACCGCCTCACCGCGGGCGGCGGGGTGATCGTTAAACATCATATTAAAAAGTCTTGCCGATATTAAATGAGAATACTTCGGTTTCATCATCGTCATATTCTTTAATCGGTCTCGCTAAACTGAAGATCATAGGTCCCATCGGCGACAACCACTGAACACTTAAACCGTAAGAAGCACGGTATCTCCCCGGATCACTGTAGTCAGCGATTTTATCAAACTCCGCGGAAGGCAGATAACGATATGAATCGTAGTCAAATTCCGTATCCCAGACGCTGCCGGCGTCCACGAATAACGAAGAACGAACTGAACTTGAATAAGCCTCGTCTAAGAACGGAATCGGGAAGATCATTTCTAAACTTGCCGTAGCGATGGCGTTACCGCCGATGGTGCGTCCGTCACGAACGAAAACTTCCGTGGGATCGGTCGGTATACCGCACCCGCCGCCCGACGGATCCGGGCAGGGTTCCGTACCGCGGAAAACAATCAATGAGCGCGGTCCTACGGTATTGGACTCAAAGCCTCTTAATATCGTACTGCCGCCGGAGTAATAGTTTTCCCAGAACGGCAGTATATTATCATTGCCGTTAGTCGTACCGTAACCGTTGCCGTAACCCGCGCGGGCGCGGGCTAAGAAGACGAACTTATGATCCCGGGTCAACGGGAAATAGAAGTTGGTATCAAAATCCAGCTTAAAATACTGCAGATCCGAACCCGGAATCGTCACTTTGGAATTCAGACGCTGCGAAGATCCCGATGTCGGAAACGTACCGCGGTTTAAAGAACTCCGGTACCAGCCGAGATTAATATCAAAGTTATCAAAACTGAGGTTATCACTGTCACCCTGAGCATAAATATTCTTAAAGCGATTCGTCTGCTCCGTAGGTTCTAAACTCGACAAGGTATTGTGCCGGTAACCGATGCCGCCGTTGATACGGTTGTATTCATTAACCGGGAAACCTGAGCTTACGGCTACACCATAAGACTCGTTTTTATAGGCTTCTAAGTTGGCCCGCCCGTAATCGAACTTATTCCAGAAAATGCTGCCGCCTAAACTGATGCCGTCTTTAGTCCAGTAAGGATCCGTGTATGACACACTTAAGTTTTTACTGTATCTGTTGGTATTAATATTGATACCGGCCTGGTTACCGGTACCCAGGAAGTTACTTTGCTGAACTCCGAACTGCAGGCTGACACCCGTTCCGGAACCGTAACCCACACCCGCGTTAAATGAACCGGAAGGCTGCTCTTTAACAGTAAAATCGACATCAACAAGATCGTCGGTACCCGGCACTTTTATGGTCTCGGTATCGACTTTCTCAAAGAAGCCTAAACGGTTGAGGTTTTCTTTTGACTGCTCAACTAACCGCGAGTTTAACCAGGCGCCTTCGTATTGTCTTAATGAACGGCGCAGTACCTCATCTTTGGTCACGGCGTTACCGGTGAAGTTGATGTTGCGTACATAAACACGTTTACCCGGATTGACATTAATGTTAAGCGTCACTTCATGGGTATCATCATCAATTTCCGGGTACGTTTTCACTTCCGGATAAGCGTAACCGAAACGGCCGAGGTACTTACTGTAAAGTTCTTCGGTGAAGGTCACTTCACCGGCGCTGTATGTATCACCGCTCTTAATCGGTAACAAGGTTTCAAGCAGCTTCTCGCGACCCATTAACTCGCCTGTCAGGTTGACTTTCTTAACCTTGTACGGCTTACCCTCATCGATATTGATGGTGATATAAAGACCTTTGCGATCCGGTGTCATCGCCACTTGAGTCGAGGTCTCCCTGAAACGGATATAACCCCGGTTCTGGTAATGCGCCTTAATCTTCTCTAAATCCGCCTGCAGTTTTTGTTTTTGATAACGGCGCTCGCCGAACAAATCCCACCAGGCGACGTAATCTTTAAGCTCAAGCATGCCGATAAGTTCCTCATCGGAAAATACCGTATTACCGACAATGTTTATCTGGCGGATATCAGCGGCCAGACCCTCTTTGAATTTTAAGCGTAACTCAACACGGTTACGCGGAAGGTTAACAATCTCCGCCGTGACTTTCGCGCCGTATTTACCGACACTGTAATAAAAATCCTGCAGACCTTTCTCAATCCCGGTAAGCATGGTACGGTCAAGTGACTCACCGACTTTAACGCCCGAGCCGTCAAGACTTTCCTGCAGCTGCTCATCTTTGATGTCTTTATTGCCGTCAAAGGTAATGGCGCTGATGGTCGGACGCTCTTTAACCTTTACGATTAACACGCCGTTATCATGACTGACCTGAATGTCCTCGTAGTTATCCGAGGCATACAGCGCCCTGATGGCTTGCTGAAGCTTCAGCTCATCGATTCTGTCACCCACTTTGACAGGAAGGTTAAGTAACGCGGCGCCTAACGCGACCCGCTGCAACCCCTGAACTTGAATATCAGTGACGTTAAACGGTTCAAACGCCGCGGCTGAGGCTGTGCCGGAATACGTCGCTCCGACCAGTAACATAGAGGCAAAAAGTTTATTTAATCTCATAGAGCACTTCTGTTTTAATTTCCTTTCAATCCCAAAAATCGCAGTTGGACGCTATTCTCTGAAAGTAATAGCACAACCAATTCTTACCACTTCAAAGCTGTCAGGAGCCGACTAAACTAAGCTTCACAGCCGGGAAAAATCATTAAAAAGCGCGACACTCATTAACATCAGCAACAGCACCGCCCCGATTCTGAATCCGAAATCCTGTACTTTTTCAGGTACAGGTTTTCCCGTAATAACTTCAATAAAATAAAACAGCAAATGCCCGCCGTCTAAAATCGGCACCGGCATTAAGTTAATGATCCCTAAGCTGACGCTGATCAGCGCTAAGAATCCTAAAAACCGGACTAATCCGTAATCCGCGCTGCGCCCCGCGCCTTGCGCGATGGAAATCGGGCCGCTTAAGCTTTTAACCGAAACGTCACCGGTAAACAGCTTTGCCATGGTCTTCAGGCTGACGGCGGTCAGTTCCCAGGTCCGGCTCAGCGCATTGGTAAGTGAGCCGACTATGCCGTATTCCATTTGAATACGCATGTTTTCCGGCCACTTAGGTTGCACCGGGGCAATGCCTACCTGACCGATCAGCTTGCCGTCAGCGGCTTCTATCGCCTTAGGCGTTACTTCAAGCGTAAGTTGCTCCCCCGCTCTTTCAATAACAAAAGCCAATGTCTTATTCGGTGACTGTTGTATCAACCTGACAAAATTGAGCCAGCTGGTATAAGGTTTATCATCGATAGAAACGATTCTGTCATCCGCCATAATTCCGGCAAGTTGAGCGGCGCTTCCTTCGCTGACCTCAGCGACAACAGGTTCAACTTCAGGACGATAAATATTCAGGCCTAAAGCCGTAACCGGTGATTCTTTGTCCGGGTCAAATTTCCAGTCACGGGTATCTAAGCGATAGATCCGTCCCTGACTTGCCGCAAACTCATCAGACGCGTCAATATTCCGTGATAAAGGGGCAAGGCTGACGGATAACCGCGGTGCGCCGATCTCTCCGATCAGAGCCAAGTTAACCTCTTCCCAGTCACGAACCGGCTTACCGTCTATCGCTAAAATCTGAGTCGGCTGATCCACGACGATTTTTGACGCCGGAGAGCCGGGTTTAGTTCCGTCAATAACCGGTTTTAATGAAGGAACACCAATAAAGAACATAAAAAACAGAACTAAAACGGCAAAAAGGAAGTTAGCCGCGGGACCCGCGGCAACAATGGCAATTCGCTGCCAGACCGGCTTACGATTAAAGGCGTGGTCTAACAGATGTGACGGAACTTCCCCGACTCTCTCATCGAGCATTTTCACGTAGCCGCCGAGCGGGATCATGGCAATGACGTATTCCGTGCCGTCTTTAGCGGCGCGTTTCCAGACGACTTTACCGAAACCGACTGAAAAACGCTCTACTTTGACCCCGCATCTGCGAGCGGCCCAGAAGTGACCGTACTCATGCGCGGTTACCAGAATCCCGAGTGCGACGATAAACGCGCCTAAGTTCCATAAAAAATCCGTCATTGCGCTAATTCTCAACTTCCTTTAATTCGTTTCGCAATTTCTGCTTCAGCCATAATACGGGCTTCACAATCTAATTTGATAATGTCGCCGATGCTATCAAGTTGAGACTTAACCGCATCTGACATACACGTTTGATTTATTTTAGCTATATCCGTAAATGCTATCTTATTTTCTAAAAACGCCGCAACCGCGATTTCATTGGCGGCATTTAATACCGTTGTCGCCTCCTGCCCCCGCTCACAGGCTTCAATCGCTAATTTAAGACACGGAAAACGTTCAAAATCAGGTTCGCAAAAGCTTAATTGTCCGACTTTGAAAAAGTCTAAAGGTTCAACGCCGGATGAAATTCTCCGCGGATAGGACAAACAATGAGCAATCGGCGTCCGCATATCCGGGTTCCCCATCTGCGCCACGACAGAACCGTCCCGGTATTGAACCATTGAATGGATCACGCTTTGCGGATGAATCACCACTTTTAACTGATCAGGCTGAGCATTGAATAACCATTTGGCTTCAATGTATTCTAAGCCTTTGTTCATCATGGTCGCGGAGTCTACCGAAATTTTCCGCCCCATTGCCCAGTTCGGATGCTTACAGGCTTGCCGCGGTGTGATTTCATCGAAAGTCGCGAGATCACGGTTTAAGAACGGACCACCGGAACCTGTCAGTAAAATGCGGGAAATTCCTCCGTCACTCAGCTGACAATGCCCTAATTGCGCCTGTACTTTCTCAGGCATACACTGAAAAATGGCGTTGTGCTCACTATCGACCGGTAAAATCTGACTGCCGGACGCTCTGGCCGCCTCAATAAACAACCGCCCCGACATAACAAGGCTTTCTTTATTGGCCAATAAAATCTTTTTGCCTGCTTTAACCGCCTCGTAAGTCGGGATCAAACCCGCCGCGCCGACAACGGCCGCCATCACCGTATCGATATCATCAGACGTCACATGCCGGTTTAGCGCGGCTTCACCTGTCGTAACCTGAATGTCTGATGATTCGGGCAAAACCTGCCGCAGCTCCGCGGCCGCGTCAGCGCAAGCCATATGCGCGATTTCAGGCCGGTGCTTTACGCATAATTCACGCATTTTTTTCACGTTGGTATTAGCCGCCAGTGTACGCGCGAAAAACTTGTCCCGGTTACGGTTAATAACATCCAGGGTATTGATACCTATGGAGCCTGTCGCCCCGAGAACTACAAGGTTTTCCATGGTAACTACATCCAAAAAGCAATATAAATCAGAGTAAAGATCGGAAACGCCGCGGTAAGACTGTCCACTCGATCAAGAATACCGCCGTGTCCCGGAAGAATATTTCCGGAGTCCTTGATATCGGCGATTCGCTTAAACATACTCTCAGACAAATCACCCAGCGCCGAAGCCAGCGCCACTACCAGAGTGACGCAGACAACAAGCCCGGGTTCCTGCTGGGGTGAAATATACATCACGATAGTAACCACCACCATAGTCATCACTAAACCGCCGGCAAGCCCCTCAATGGTTTTCGAGGGGCTGACATTCGGCATAAGTTTCGTTTTACCCAGCGCCTTACCGGCGAAATAAGCGCCTGTATCCGCCGCCCAGACCACTAACATCACAAGTAATACCAATATCGCGCCCAGATGAGGCACATTGAAGGTAGATAAGGCTTTCAGCGCCACGATTGCCGTATAAAACGGTAATAACGTCAGCTGACCGATGACCGATTTAGCGAAAGAGTTATTAATAAGTGACTTGCTCTTGGGGAAGGCTACCACTAACAGCAATGAAACCAGCCACCAGCAACAACCCGCGGCGATAACTATCCAGTAAAGCGGATGAATCTGACCGCCGTACCATACCCGCTCCGCCGGCACCAGAATATTCAGCGCGATTAAAACCAGGGTAAAACTGACAGTGAAACTGTACTGAGCCACCTTACGGTTTTTGGCGATGATTCTGCCCCACTCACTGGCCGCGACGGCGAAAATAACGACTAAAGTCCAGGCGAAAGCATTCGCCGATGAAAAATACAAACCGCCTAATACCAGAGGAATTAAGCATAAGGCTGTGATGATCCGTTGTTTTAACAAAAAGAAATTCCCCTAAAATCAGGACAACTGACGCAGATCGTCAATTTGCTTTCCGGTAAGCCCGAAGCGACGTTGTCTTGAGCCGAAAGTCAGTAACGCGTTATGAAACGCTGATTTATCAAAATCAGGCCAGAGTGTCTCAGTGAAGATCAGTTCAGCATAAGCGGCCTGCCATAAGACAAAGTTACTGATTCGATAATCACCTCCGGTCCGGATCATCAAGTCCACTTCAGGCTGTTCAGCCATACACAGCAGTTTAGAAAGATTTTCTTCGTTATAATCATCCGCGCAAATCGCGCCAGAATTCACGCTGACCGACAGTTTTTTCGCGGCCTGCAAAATATCCCAGCGCCCGCCGTAGTTAGCCGCTACGTTTAACACAAGCGCTTTATTATCTTTAGTTCTTTCTTGCGCTTTGGCAATTTGCGCCTGTAAACGGCGGGAAAAACGCGACGTGTCGCCGATAATGTTCAGCTTAACGCCATTTTTATGAAGCTGTTTAATTTCACGTTGCAGAACCGTGAAAAACAGCTCCATTAATAATCCGACTTCTTTTTCCGGCCTGCGCCAGTTTTCACTGGAAAACGCAAATAACGTGAGAGACTTAATACCAAGCTCTCTTGCCGTACTCACCGTTCGGCGCACCGCTTTAACGCCGGCTTTATGGCCGATTACGCGAGGCTGACCTTTCGCCTCCGCCCAGCGACCGTTACCGTCCATAATAATGGCGACATGCCGCGGCACCGACTGCTTTAATAAATCAGTGATCTGCTGTGGTAATGTTTCTGTCTTCCGGTCCGGTTCCTGCTCCTTCGCAGTTTTTGACTCAAACTCCATTGTGGATGACATCAATTACACCCCTAAATAAAAACAAACGCCGTGTAGTATAACCTTACACGGCGCCTTAACTCTAGCTTTAATAAGAGATGGTTAGACTTCCATCAATTCCGCTTCTTTCGCAGCTAATATTTCATCAATCTGCTTGATGTGAGCGTCAGTGATCTTCTGAATATCAGCTTCACCGCCGCGTACGTCATCTTCGGTGCAGCCTTTTTCTTTTTCAAGGGCTTTGAATTCAGAGTTAGCGTCACGACGGACGTTACGAACGGCGACACGACCGTTTTCAGCCTCGGCACGAACCACTTTCACAAGATCTTTGCGGCGTTCTTCCGTTAACGGAGGAAGCGGAATACGAATTGTCGCGCCCGCTGACATAGGGTTTAGTCCCAGATCAGAAGCCATGATGGCTTTTTCTACCGCCTGAGTCATGCTGCGGTCAAACAGAGTAACCGCCAGAGTACGGGAATCCTCGATAGAAACGTTACCTACCTGATTAAGCGGCGTCATCGTTCCGTAGTAAGATACCTGGATTGTATCCAGTAAGCTTGGATGAGCGCGGCCGGTACGGACTTTCGCCATCTGGTTTTTAGTTGACTCAACACACTTGCCCATGCGCTCTTGCGCGCCGGTTTTAATTTCTTCAATCACAATTAATATCCTTAAGCATAGAAAAAGTAGTTAGCGGCGTTCTTAAACGCAGAGAAAATCTCTGCCAGCAAGGCCTGAATGACAATGAGCGGTTATTCCGCTGATTGTCATCCGTAACGCTGCTAACGCGGATCTCAGCCGGTTTATGAGCGTCAGGTATTCACTTAGCATACTATTAATTCACTGCTTTTTCTTCAATGTCATTAAGCAGCTGAAGCGATATTACGTCCGGCTGCTTTTTTAGGTTTCTGTTTCAGCGACAGTGCCGCTTCGGGTAAAATTACTTATCAGCGCTGTTACGGATCAATGTACCTTCTTCTTCGCCCATGATAACACGGCGAAGCGCGCCGGGTTTATTCATATTAAATACTAAAATCGGTAAGTCATGGTCGCGGGCCAGCGTAAACGCCGCTAAGTCCATCACTTTTAATTCTTCGTCCAGTACTTTTTCGCAGCTCAGCTCATCATATTTAACCGCGTCAGGATCTTTCATCGGATCAGCGGAATAAACGCCGTCAACTTTGGTTCCTTTAAGCACGACTTCAGCTTCAATCTCGATACCGCGTAAACACGCCGCTGAGTCAGTGGTAAAGAACGGGTTACCGGTACCCGCTGAGAAAATCACCACGCGGCCGGATTTCAGTAAGCTGATTGCCTCAGCCCAGTTGTAATCGTCACAAACACCGTTCAGCGGAATGGCTGACATCAGACGTGCGTTCACATAAGCGCGGTGCAGCGCGTCACGCATCGCCAGACCGTTCATTACGGTCGCGAGCATGCCCATATGATCACCGACAACGCGGTTCATACCTGCCTTCGCAAGGCCTTCACCTCGGAATAAGTTACCGCCGCCGATAACCACACCAACTTGTAAACCTAACTCAACCAGCTCCTTAATTTCCTGAGCCATTCTGTCGAGGACTTTCGGATCGATACCAAAGCCTTCCTCACCCATTAAGGCTTCACCACTTAACTTTAACAAAATGCGTCGAAATGCAGGTTTCGGATTGGTGCTCATAATTATTATCCTGTTGTGTCTACCTTAAGATTTGACAGCTTAACAACGTATTGTCGCCAGACTACCAAATGTTAAACCAGATTTGTGTTTATTTTTTCAGACACAATAAGACCGCGGCAATGCCGCGGTCTTAAACTCACCTAATCACTCAGATTAAGCGTTTTTAGAAGCTTCGATTTGAGCCGCTACTTCCGCGGCGAAATCTTCTTCTTTCTTCTCGATACCTTCGCCGACTTCCAGGCGGATGAACGCGGAAACTGACGCGCCTTTATCCTTAAGGAAATCACCGACGGTTTTCTTAGGCTCCATGATGAAAGCCTGACCGGTAAGAGAGATCTCACCGGTAAACTTCTTCATACGACCGACAACCATCTTCTCAGCGATTTCCGCCGGCTTACCTTCGTTCATAGCGATTTCAACTTGCAGCGCTTTTTCTTTCTCCACAACGTCAGCCGGAACGTCTTGCGGGTTTACGAACTCAGGCTTAGAGGCGGCTACGTGCATAGCGACGTGCTTGAGCGTTTCATCGTCAGCCTCACCGGCGACAACAACACCGATGCGCTCACCGTGACGGTAAGAAGCCAGCTTAGCGCCTTCGATGAACTCAACACGTCGGATGTTCATGTTTTCGCCGATCTTAGCGACTAAAGCGACACGAGTTTCCTCAAACTTAGCTTTAAGCGCTTTGACGTCCAGTCTTTCAGCCAGAGCAGCGTCAGCGACTTCGTTAGCGAAAGCAACGAAGCTCGCATCTTTAGCAACGAAGTCAGTCTGGCAGTTAACTTCAACCAGCGCGGCAATACCTTCACCTTGCTTGATGATGATAGTACCCTCGGCAGCGATGTTACCCGCTTTTTTAGCCGCTTTAGCGGCGCCGCTTTTACGCATGTTTTCGATCGCTGACTCAATGTCACCGTCAGTTTCAGTCAGTGCTTTTTTACAATCCATCATGCCCGCGCCGGTACGGTCGCGCAATTCTTTAACCAGGGCAGCAGTAATTGCCATTGTTAAATCCTCTGTAGAAAATTCGTCTAAAGATATAAAACAGGAATCCGAAAGAACCCCCCTCGGCCCGCTTGCGAAAGCAGGTTACTCAGGGAGTATTAAATCCCTGTTAAACGGTTTCTACGAAACCGTCTTGCTCAGCCTGCTCAGCCAGATCCTGACCTTTACCCGATTTAGCGGCGGCGGAAGCCGCTTCGGTGTAAAGACGGATAGCGCGCATCGCATCATCGTTACCGGGAATGATGTAGTTAACACCGTCCGGAGCGGAGTTAGTATCAACAACAGCAACAACCGGGATACCCAGGTTGTTCGCTTCTTTGATAGCGATGTGTTCGTGATCGGCACCGATTACGAAAAGAACGTCAGGCAGACCGCCCATGTTTTTGATACCGCCCAGAGACTTTTCCAGTTTCTCCAGTTCACGGGTACGCATCAGAGCTTCTTTCTTAGTGAGCTTGTCAAAAGTACCGTCAACAGATTGAGTTTCCAGTTCTTTAAGACGCTTGATAGACTGACGAACCGTTTTCCAGTTCGTCAGCATACCGCCTAACCAGCGGTGATCTACGTAGAACTGATCACAGGCGATTGCCGCTTCTTTGATAGCCTCGCTTGCCGCGCGCTTAGTACCGACGAACAGTACCTTACCTTTCTTAGCCGAAATATTGCTGATAAAAGCCAGCGCTTCGTTGAACATGGGTACAGTATGCTCAAGGTTGATGATGTGCACACCGTTGCGGGCGCCGAAGATGAATGGTTTCATCTTCGGATTCCAGTAACGGGTTTGGTGACCGAAGTGAACACCGGCCTTCAGCATATCGTGCATTGAAACTTGTTTCATTTTATTACCTTAACTTTAAAAAGGGGTTTTAAGCCTCCACGTATCCCATTTATCCGACTGAGCGTTTTCAGCTCAGCACCCCGGAAAATGTGACGATACGTGTGTGATTTCGTATTTAGTTTGCCCGCGCTCAGCCAAAGCGCGTTGTTTCAGCGAGTTCACGAAGTTCCGCGGGCAGGGCGCCTGAGCGCGTGAACAGCAACCTGCTCTCAGCTCAGGCCGCGACGCATCCGGGACTTGGCGACTCGCACTGCGTGTGCTGACAAGGCACTGAAATATCGCATCTTCGTTGAGCACAGGTACGAATGCCATGTATAATGGCGGCTATCTTTCACCACTCAAAGTGAATTCATTTCTTGCTTTGAGGTAAAACATAACGGCGCGCTTTATACCACATTTTACCCGTCAGGTGCAATAATTAAAGCTTGAAAGCCCTTAATTTTACACTTTTATAACGTTGAGAAAATTGCATGAGCATTACCATCAAGACAGCAGAAGAAATTGTAAAAATGCGAGCAGCGGGCAAGCTGGCCGCGCAAGTATTAGATATGATTGAGCCGCATGTTAAAGCGGGCGTGACTACTAATGAGCTCAATGACATTTGCGCTAAATATACTGAAGATCAAGGCGCTGTTTCCGCCCCCCTGAATTATCATGGTTTTCCTAAGTCAATCTGCTCTTCCGTAAACAATGTCATCTGTCACGGCATTCCGGATGATACGCCGTTAAAAGACGGTGACATTATTAACCTGGATATCACGGTCATTCTTGACGGTTACCACGGCGATACCTCGAAAATGTTTTTAGTCGGTGATGTGTCACCTAAAAACAAACGCCTGTGCCGTATTACTCAGGAAAGCCTGTATCTGGCGATTAAGAAAGTGCGCCCGGGAATGAAATTAGGCGAAATCGGCACGACTATCGAGAAATTCATCAAAGCCAGCAAATCCGGTTTAGAAAAATACTCTATCGTTCAGGACTATTGCGGTCATGGTATCGGTACTGTTTTCCATGAAGCGCCGCAAATCGTTCACTACAAAAATAATGACAAAACGGTACTTCGCCCGGGAATGTGTTTCACCATTGAGCCGATGATCAACGCCGGTCGTAACTCTACGGTATTAGATCCTGAGGATAAATGGACGGTTCGTACCGCGGACGGCAAAAACTCAGCTCAATACGAGCACACACTATTAGTGACAGAAACGGGGGTTGAAGTCCTGACTTTACGTGAAGAAGAGAACTTCCCTCGTGTCATTAACCATAAATAATTCCATTTTAAGAAAATAAAAATCAACAGATGAACACCGCACTGGAAGTAAAAGCAGCGTTAGCGACACAGAATGACCACTTAATCGACAGATTTAAAAGAAAAAATAATATCGCCGAGCTCGTCAGGCAGCGTTGTGAGGCTGTTGATACCATGCTCGAAAGCGCATGGCGGCAGTGCGGGTTATGCCGGGAGTCGATTTCTCTGGTCGCGGTAGGCGGTTTCGGCCGGGGCGTGCTTCACCCGTACTCAGACATTGACCTGTTAATACTTGTCAAAGACGAACCGGATAAAGCCGCTCAAGAGCGGCTGAGTCAGTTTATCACTTACTTATGGGATGTCGGGCTTGAAATCGGCCACTCAGTCCGGACGGTAAATGAAAGTGTCGGGCTCGGACGCAAGGACATTACCATCGCTACGGCTCAGCTGGAATCCCGCCTTATTACCGGCAGTAAATCACTTTACCGGTTACTCAGATCCCAGCTGAGAAAAGATGACTTCTGGCCCGCTCACGAATTTTTCCTGGCTAAGAAAAACGAGCAAAAAATACGACACCGAAAGTTTAACGCTTTTGATCTGGAGCCGAACGTAAAAAGCTGCCCGGGCGGATTACGTGACATTCAGACTATCACCTGGGTGGCAATCCGTCATTTCAGAGCCTCACATATTGAGCAGCTCGTCAAGCACGGCTTTCTTCTCCAGGAAGAGCTGGACGAGCTGATTGAGTGTCGTAATTTCTTATGGGATTTGCGTTTCGCGCTGCACATCATTTCCGGCCGTGATGAAAACCGGTTGCTGTTTGAGCTGCAAAGAGAGGTAGCTTCGTTAATGGGATACGAAGACGCGACTCAGTTAGCCGTTGAGCAAATGATGCGCCGTTATTATCAAACCGTAAGACGGGTTTTAGAGCTTAATGAAATGCTGCTGCAACTGTTTTACCGGGCAACATTAGGCCGAAATCAGTCCCTTGAAATCCGGCCTGTCAGTGATAAATATCAGCGCCGCGGCAAGTTTATTGAGTCTCTTGATGATGATTTTTCAAAGCCGGAACAAATATTAGCGTTATTTTTAACGACCCTGCGTTACCCGGGTATTAAAGGCATTTACTCGCTCACGCTCAGAAAACTCAGAACCGCGAGACGTAAATTCAAAGAACCTTTAATGTACTACCCGCAATGTCGCAAGATATTCTTAGAAATCCTTAAGCATCCGAGAGGGATAAGCGCGTTGTCGCTGATGCACAAGCACAATATCTTATCCAGCTACCTGCCGCAGTGGCGCAGAATTGAAGGACAGATGCAGTTTGACCTGTTTCATGCTTTTACCGTCGACGAACACACCCATCGCCTGCTGCTGGGAATTGATCGTTTTTTTCAGCCGGAGTTTAAAGATGATTTTTCTCTGGCCTCGATTGTGGCGGGCCAGCTTCCGAAGAAAGGGCTGCTGGTTCTGGCGGCCATATTTCATGATATCGCCAAAGGAAGAGGCGGTGACCACAGCGAACTGGGCGCCAAAGACGCGCTGGATTTCTGTAAACTGCATAATCTGAACGATCATGACGGCCGTCTGGTCAGCTGGTTAGTCACACATCATTTAGCCATGTCAACGGTTGCCCAGCGCAGAGACATTTCTGATCCGCAGGTCGTCGTTGAGTTCGCCGATCTGATCCGCGACAGCGACAGACTGAATTATCTTTACTGTTTAACCGTCGCTGATATCGGGGCAACTAACAAAAGTTTATGGAACAGCTGGAAGGACTCATTACTCAAAGATTTGTATTTTTCCACTCAGCGGACCTTAGCCCGCGGTAAAGAAAAACCCATCGATATCCGGGCCCGTGTCAGAGAGCACCAGGCCAAGGCGAAAAACGCGCTCTTTGAGAACGGCTTCGCTGAAAATGAGATTGATATCCTCTGGCAGAATTTCAACGCTGATTATTTTTTACGCCATGACCCGAGCCAGGTCATCTGGCATACCGAAGCGATATTGAGTCACAAGGCTGATGAGCCGTTAGTGTTATTGTCGAAGAAAATGAGCCGCGGCGGAACTGAAGTCTTTATTTACTGCCAGAACCGCCCCCGCCTGTTCGCGTCTGTGATGGCGGTAATGGATAACAAAAACGTCACCGTCAATGACGCGAATATTATGACCTCAAAAAATAATTACGCCTTAGATACCTTTATCGTGCTTGAGCAAAACGGCAAAACGCTGACCGGCGCCTCACGAATTCAGTCATTACGAAAAGCCATCATAAAATCGATAACTGATGATGAAAGCGCGTTACCTAAATTTAAGAAGATTTCCCGGAAGATGAAGCCGTTTAAGGTTAAAACTAAGGTCACTTTTTTACCGAGTAACCGCAACGGCACCACAATGATGGAATTAATTGCCTTAGATAGCCCCGGATTACTTGCAAAAGTCGGCGACATATTTTATCAATGTGCTGTCACATTAGTCGGCGCGAAGATCTCCACTATCGGCGAGCGGGCGGAAGATTTCTTCCGCCTTAAAACCAATAACGGTCAGCCGCTTAACAATGAACAAAAACAAACGCTGCAAACGGCGTTAACGGAAAGATTAAATTCAAAATCATAGGTTATATTCAGGAGTTATAAATGGAGGCGCTACGCCAACGAATCGAGGCGGCATTTGACGCGAGAGAGACCATCACACCTTCAGCCGTTGAGCCGCAAGTAAAAGCTGATGTTGAAAAAGCCATCGCCATGCTTGACAGCGGTGAGGCCCGTGTCGCTGAAAAAATTAACGGTCAATGGAGAGTCAACCAGTGGCTGAAGAAAGCAGTACTGCTTTCATTTCGTATTTTCGATAACAAAGTAATTGACGGCGCCGAAAATAAATACTTCGATAAAGTACCTTTAAAGTTTGCTGATTATGATCAAGCTCGTTTTGAAGCGGAAGGCGTGCGTGTTGTTCCTTGCGCGACTGTTCGTAAAGGTTCATTCATTGCCCGCAACACAATATTAATGCCATCTTATGTGAACCTTGGCGCATATATTGATGAAGGCACTATGGTGGATACGTGGGCGACGGTAGGCTCGTGCGCGCAAATCGGTAAAAACGTACATCTTTCGGGCGGTGTCGGTATCGGCGGTGTTCTGGAGCCGTTACAAGCGGGCCCGACTATCATTGAGGACAACTGTTTCATCGGCGCGCGCTCTGAAGTTGTGGAAGGGGTGATCATTGAAGAAGGCTCGGTGATTTCAATGGGCGTATATATCGGTCAGAGCACTCGTATTTATGACCGTGAAACCGGTGAGATCCACTACGGCCGGGTACCGGCAGGCTCTGTTGTCGTATCAGGCACGCTGCCTTCGAAATGCGGCGAGTATAACTTGTATGCCGCGATTATCGTGAAGAAAGCAGACGCTAAAACCCTCGCTAAAGTCGGAGTAAATGAGTTACTGCGTTTAACCGAGTAACTCATAATCGGCGCCAGAAACGCTGGCGCCGATTGCTTCTGATAAAATCCTCGCATTAACAATATTTAATTTTACATTGCCCGATAAACAAACAATTATAACCCTTACTTTTTTATTTTAACTGAGGTTAGTTATGAGCTGCTGTGCCTGTCAATTTCAAAACCCTTCTTCCGTAGAATCTGAAAATCCTCCCCAGCAACAGAACCGTTTTGACGAAAGATCAGCCCTTCTGGGCGATAGCCGCCTTCAAGCTCGTCAAAAAAATCAACCAAAAAAATTTTCTTTTTTTTCACCGCGTGATCATCATCAGCTGACCTTCTGCGAACGCACGGCTTATGGCTGTGGCTGCCAGAGAGGAACTAAAGATCTAAAAAAATATGTTGTTAATGCACTAACAAACCAATACAGCGTAATCGGAATGAGTTTTAGCGCAATTGTTTGCGGCACCGCCGGCTGGGCTGACAGTATGTTGCTCATGGGTAACGGTTTACATTCAGCTAATTGCGGAACATGTTGCGCTGCCGCGTCCGCGGTTACCGGCGCATCGCTGGGCTCAGCGATATTAGGGGCTTGCGCGACCGGCGGAACAATATCCCTTTTAGCACTGAGGAATAAACTATCGACGTTATCTAAAGCGCAGACGCAGTCAGTAATTAAACACCTTATAGAACACGTAAAACAGCACGGGGCTGTTCGTACAGAAGGATCAGTCGTCACAAATCAACCAAGAAGTCGTGCTGCTATAGATCAAGCTAAACAACAACAAATTGATTTATTAGAGCTATGCAGTCACTATTGCGGAGAGGGCCGCATGAGAGACCTTTTTAATACATTGTTAAGGTTAAAAGATGATTTAGATTTTCCGATTAAAATGACTGCAGATATGATGGACAAAGGTACAGAGTGTGAAGTAACCACGCAATTGTAGCGCTTTCGCTTTTTATAAATCCTCCGGAAGCTGATTGCGCGCGAACCAAAGCACAGGATTCAACAAACGCTCATCTCCTGCCAATCAATTCAAAATTTTTGTTACCATGTAATGCCGGAATAACAAAAATTACATGAGAGACTCTATGAGCGTCAGTTTACCGATCCTGATAACTTTCTCCGCCTACTTGATTGCTATGCTGGCAATCGGCTTTCGGGCGTACAAAAAAACCGATAATGTTGACGACTATATTCTCGGCGGCCGAAAAATGGGGCCTGCTGTTACCGCCTTAAGCGTTGGCGCGTCCGACATGTCCGGCTGGCTGCTTTTAGGTTTACCGGGCGCGGTTTATGCCGGGGGTTTAGGTGAAGCCTGGATTGGTATCGGCTTATTGGTCGGTGCCTGGCTTAACTGGCTTTTCGTCGCTAAACGCTTAAGAATTTATACGCAGCTTACTGATAACGCGTTAACCTTACCTGATTTTTTTGAAAAACGCTTTAACGATAAAAACGGCGTTTTAAAGTTTTTCTCAGCCTTAACTATCCTGATATTTTTCACTTTCTATACTTCTTCCGGCATGGTCGGCGGCGCCGTTTTGTTTGAGAAAGTATTCGGACTTGATTACACCTACGCTCTGCTCATCGGCAGTGCGATTATTGTTTCTTATACCTTTATCGGCGGTTTTTTCGCGGTAAGCTGGACGGACTTTTTTCAGGGCTGCCTGATGTTAATTGCTTTGCTGATAATACCGATCGCTATTTTCTCCGAACCTGCGAATCAGCATAATTTATCTAAGCTTAATCCGGATATGCTTTCGATTCTTCACGAAGATATGACGGTTATCGGTTTATTGTCTTTACTTGCGTGGGGACTGGGTTATTTCGGTCAGCCGCACATTCTGTCGAGATTTATGGCCATCGGCGATCCTCAAGATTTAAAAGTATCCCGCCGTATCAGTATGAGCTGGATGCTGGTTTCATTATTAGGAGCGTTGACTGTTGGTTTAGCCGGTGCCGTTTATTTTGCCGGTTCACCGCTGGAAAACAAAGAAACCGTTTTTATTCACCTGACTCAAGCCGCGTTCAGCCCCTGGGTCGGCGGTTTACTGATTGCCGCTATTCTGTCCGCGATTATGAGCACCATCGACTCGCAGTTGTTAGTTTGCTCAAGCGTGGTAACTGAAGACTTTTATAAAAAGTGGGTTCGTCCAAATGCGTCATCCGGTGAACTTATGATCATCGGCCGGGCGAGCGTTATTATTGTCGCCGTTATCGCGGGCTTAATTGCGTTAAATCCGCGAAGCAGTGTGCTTGAGCTAGTCAGTTATGCCTGGGCCGGTTTCGGCGCGGCATTCGGTCCTGCCGTTATTCTCTCGCTGTTCTGGCAGGGTTACAGTAAGGCCGGCGCCGTTTCGACCATTCTGACCGGCGCCGTCACAGTTATCGTATGGAAACAACTCAAAGGCGGAATTTTTGACTTATACGAATTATTACCGGCATTTGTATTCGCGGCGCTTACGGGAATTATCGTTAGTTTAATTTTTCCGGCTTGTGACGAAAATAAAACCGGCTTCTCTGTATTTAAAAAATATTTGTAATCAATACAATATCAGCATAAGCTCTTTAAAAACTTATGCTGATTAACATTAATTAATTTACATTAAAATAAAAAGTAATCATTAAATGAAACAAATAATTTAAAGTTAACTTCTTGTTATTTTTAAAAAAAGGGAACCCCTCATTACCCTCCGGTCGCCACCCCTCTGTAAGTCATTGATATAATAACAATTTAGTCACAAAAACAGCACTGGTCAGACTTGATGGGGCACATACACCTCTCTAGTATTATTCAGATAACAAAAAAATTCTGAATACCTTCAGCCTGAAAAAAGCGGTCGGACGCATAAAAGCGTAATAACCGCATAGGTATCCGGCTATAAGTTTTGATATTTTCGGCGTTCAGGTAAGTGCTCCCCAGGACGCTCCCGCACGGCAATACAGGCGGTTTCAAGCGGGAGCAACGCCCGCGCCGCACTTAAGACGGGCGTCAGAAAAGTAAAAAAACTTATCGTTGAGCAGTTAATGTTTAACAGGAAAAGCAGATAGCAGATTCATCATCCGCTGAATCCCTGACGGCCGTAAACCGGCTGAAATCACCGCCGGCCGAGTTGTTACTACCAGCCGGTCAGCATAACGCTGCTGACTGGTGTTCAGGCCTTGCTATCGGCGATTTTATCGGTATTGAAGGACGCCGCCGGCTGTTTTTTCAGGTTCAATTAAATATATCTATGATCAGAAACACATTTTTATCCTTTCTACTAAACTCAATTAAGGATCAATGTGTTTCAGTAACTGGAAAACGATATGAAACTATTTAACAAGACTAGTATTGCCGTAGCGGTCACTTTGCTGAGCGGGCAAGCTTTTGCCGCGGGTTTTCAGATCAACGCTCAATCCGCGACCGGTATCGGCAGAGCTCTCTCCGGTGATGCCGCGATTGGTGATAACGCATCTGTGCTGGCCCGAAATCCGGCCGCGATGTCTTTATTTGATCGTCCCGCTTTTTCCGGCGGCGTGACTTATGTCCAGACGGATATCGACATCGATAATGTCTCCCCTGAAGTGGCGGGCATAGCCTACGGCAGCGCGGATGACGTGGCACCGAATAAGTTTGTACCCTATTTGTATTATGTTCATCCGCTGAACGATAAGTTTGCTTTCGGGGCGGCCGCGTTCACCGACTTCGGCACCGGAACCGACACCACCCCGATAACAAACAGATACAACAGAGAATTTATCCGCGGCAATGGTGAAATTCAACCCTTACCATTTGACCTTCTGGGTGACACCGAAGTCGAAACAATTAATTTAAACGCCAGCTTCTCTTATCGGATTAATCAATACCTGAGCATCGGCGTCGGACTTGACGCCTTACACGGCTCAGGCAAACTTATCCGGCAAGGTGTTGTAGGTAATTTTCCGCAAGCCCTCGGACTCGACATCACCGCGCCGCTGACAGCGGCTTACGTTGACGGAAGCGGCTGGGGCTTCGGCGGCGTTATCGGCGCTTTAGTGGAATTTAATAAAGACAACCGTATCGGTATCAGCTACCGGCAGACTCCCGAGATGAACATTAACGGCACGCTGACTAAGTTAGACCCGACCACACTTCAGCAGAAAGTCTTTGATGAACTTGAGATCCCCGTACCGGACATTTTTCAAATCGCGGGTTTTCATCAGCTGACCGACAGATTCGCGGTTCATTACACAGCTCAGCTCAGCACCTGGGGCGATTTTGACCAAATCACGCTTAAAGACGGTAACCTGGCGGGAGAGCCCGTGCCTGATGAACCTTTGAAAGAGTATCACTGGAAAAACTCCTGGTTATATTCCGTCGGCGGTACTTATCAGTTGACTCCCGAATGGACGGTAAGAGGCGGTTTATTGTATGACAACGCCGTGACAGATAAGATTACTTCTATCTCAATTCCTGACGCTGACAGGATCTGGTACTCAGGGGGTGTGAGTTATCAGCTTGATAACCGCAATACCATTGATTTCGGTCTCGCTTTAGTCAGAGGTAAACATACGAAGATTGACGAGGCCAGTACTTTCACCGGTTTCACGACGGCCGGGTCTCAGGGCAGCGCGGTTTATTATTCACTGCAGTATAACTATCAGTTTTAAATTGCACGGCTCATAAAAAAACCGTCCGGGAGGCGGTTTTTCAGCTCAGCTCAATCACATTTTCACAGTCATGTTTTTTAGCGATTAACAACGTCAGTCCGGCGCTTTTCTGAACTGACGCGGTATCCGTGTTTATCTTTATCCTGGCGGCGTCTCTTCTTATCAGCTCATTGAGTTCCGCCGGCACCTCGTCTTCATAAATCACAGTATCAATTTGCTGCAAAATCGGCAGCGCGGAAACGGGTAACCGGCTGATGTTCTTATCTGAATTAATGAAATAAATTTTCCGCGGAACGTTACTCTTAAAATCCGGCTCAGTTTGAGTCAGCAGGTCATCAAACAATACCTGTGTGTTTTCGTCATAGCCGAAACCGTTCAGTTTGAAAAAACGATACCAGAATTGTCTGAAGCTAAAATCACAGGGTAGCTTCTGCTTCAATAACTTTCTTGAACTGGATGAAAAATCAATGAGTTCAGTAACAGACTGAGGAAGCCAGCTCTCTATTTTAGTTCTGATCAGTCCCGCGACGACTGGCGCCGCGCCGCCGCTGCTGATTGCGATCTGCAATTTACCTCTGTCAACAATCGCCGGTGTGATAAAAGCGCATTCATCCGGGCTGTCAACGACATTAACCCAGATATTGCTACGCTCGGCGATGACGGCGAATTTTCGGTTAACCTCGGCGTCAGCTGTCGCCATATATAAAACTTGCACAGCATCTAAGTCCGAAATTTCCGCCGGTTTCTTTTTTAAACAAATGAGCTCATCCGCCGCGAGCCGCTCAACTTCATCACAGGCGGATAAAGCGACCACGGTAATGCTCGCTTGCGTCCGGGTCAGCAAGGCTAATTTCCTCGCGGCGACGTCACCACCACCGACCACTAACACGTTTAAGTTCTTGGTATCCGCAAACAAAGGAAAATATCGCATTTATTACCCTGAAAAATCAGTTGAACGCTTTAGGCGAATTCAAGTTAAATTGCTTTAACTTATTTTAATTTATTGAAAACGGGACAAGTATAACTCACCCGGGGAGCGAAACGCTATACGCTCGCAAGCCTGCTGCGCGCGCCCTGCCGTGAACAATTTTTCCGTGTTTGAGAACGTATCCGGCTCAGATTTCCTGCGTTCGCGGGTATGACATATGACAAATTAAGTGTTGAAATTTAAACAGGTATTCGATATTCCTTAGCTTTCAGGATTCCGGCACTTCGAAGCCGCACTGCCAGCAAAGCTCAAAACTTGATTCATTCATTTCGCCGCAGTTCTCGCACCGCCAGGCTTGCCCCTGATTTCTGGTCGAGTCTAAAATTTCTCTCGCCGCTTCAACTTTATTTTTCGGCACCCAAACCTCGGCGTAAGACGCGTCAAAACCAAACTCTCCGGCAGCCCCGAGAAGCGCCTCACCTTTCAATTCAACATCAATACCCTGCGTTTCCAGTAACCCCTTCCACGCGTGAATTTCAATTAATGTTCCTCTGGCGAGTAAGCGTTTATCAGACATGAAATTTCTCCGCTAATAACTTTGTTTCAATTGTATCAGAACGGCATTTAGTCTGAAAAACTCAGTTGATCGTTAAATTGCCTGAATTCATTTTAACTTACCGAAAATCAGGATAACTATGATTCACCCGGAGAGTGAACCGCTATACGCTCATAAGCTTGCTGATACCGCCGCCGGCTGTGCCGCGGCTTTTGCGGGCGGAATAACACTCGCGGCAAACCGCGCCTTGCTGTCAGCAAACGCAGTAACGACGGTTTTTATGCCGGTAATTTTTTCCGCGCCTGAGAACGTATCCGGCTGAATTTTTGAGTTTTCAGGATAATCTTTTTGCGGTTTTTTATGAATCGTTATTTTCAAACAACATCTTACGCTGAGAAGCGCTCATTAATTTTGTTTAATTCAGACAGCATAAAATGTTATGATATAACACAACGTGTAATTCGATATTAAGGTTAATCAATTTCAATGATGACGTCACAAAACAACCTGGAGTTAATCAGCATTGTACTTATATTTATAACCGCGGCCGTTTCAGGCATTTACCCGTTTAAGGCAAAAGCCAAAAACAAAATGAAATTTACTTTCGGTGAAGCCGTCGCCTGCGGTGTTTTTCTCGGCGCGGGTTTACTTCATATGCTCAGTGACTCAGCCTCAGATTTTACGGCCGCCGACATTGACTACCCGATTGCTTTTTTACTCGCGGGCTTAGCTTATCTCAGTCTGTTATTGTTAGAGAAAAAAAGCAGCCAGGTTATCAATAAGGCTACAAGCAGTGAATTAAAATTCGCCGCCTTATCCACAGTCGTGTTATCTGTTCACTCATTGATTGCCGGAGCGGCTTTAGGCTTAAGTCAGTCCTGGTCGTTTATCATTTTGCTGTTTGCCATTTTGGCGCATAAATGGGCGGCGAGTTTTTCATTATCGGTGCAAATTAATAAAACCTCAGCTTCACTCGCGACCCGTCTGAGCTTATTTTTTGTTTTTGTTATCATGACTCCGCTGGGCATCGTCATCGGTTCCCTGACAGAGCACTTTCTCAGAGACTATCCTTTAATTGAACCGTCATTCAATGCCGTCGCGGCCGGAACCTTCATTTACCTCGGCACAATACACGGTTTACAGCGTTCTTTTCTGATTGAGGATTGCACTGACAAAAGCCATTTTTGCTCCGTCACTTTCGGTTTCGCTTTGATGGCTGTCATCGCTTTTTACGTCTGAAAACAAAAGAGTAAAAGACCATAAATGTTTTACAAAAAAAGCGCTCAAATATTGATTAAATTAATATACCGGGAAAATCCGCCTGTTCAGCTTTTCTTCAGTATTTTTCAAGTAGTGTATCAGAATTAAAGACTCTGAAGTGAATGCTTACTCATTCGCATTCAATATTTACCCGATCAATTAAACGCGGATATCCGGCGTTTTTCGTGCTGTTTTTTCGCGCTGAATCATAAACCGGTCATTCAGACGGCAAAGCGGCACGGTAAGTACCCGGCTATAAATTTCCGATATTTCTGGCGCTCAGGTTAAGCGCTTGACGAGGCGCTCTCGCACGGTAATACCGGCAGTCTTTCAAGCAAGAGTAACGCTTTAGAGTGCTTAAGACGGGCGTCAGAAAAGTGAAAAAACTTATAGCCGGGCACTTATAACCGCTTAATTCTCCGGACGGCGTAAATGTCAGATACGACAGAGAGCGAATAAATAAAACCATAACAGACCACGGCTGAATACATTCAGCGAAAACAAACATATGAGGTATAAAATGTCAGCATCCCCAATAAACCCCGCATCCGTATACGCGTTTCCCGGCACGTCAGCTGATGATTCTGCCGCTGCCGCCCAGGAGTATTTTGAAAATGAAATCGTCACGCTATTTAAAGCAGAGGAATTAACAGCCTTCGGTAGCGGATTATTGACATACCAAGATGCTAAACCTTTTTTCCGAACCTATAAAGGCATAGAAATGAAAGGGTTCAGACCGATTTTCGAGGCATGGACGGCTAAAGCGGATAAAGACTTCGACAATTTAAGAGAAACTTTAAACTCCCTGAAGGTTCCTGAGGAAAAAATCACAAAACTGACGGCGTTTTTTCCTCAATCCCCCGCGGCCGTATGCGAAATCCGTCCTCCGGAGCCGCCCATGACGGCCGATGAAATTGAAAAGAGCGCTTTTATCGCGTATTTGGTTATCGCCGCGGTGCCGAAAATCGCTCCATATTGGTATCAACTCGGTATTGAGCTTTATCCTGACGAGCGCGTTTATTTGTTAGAAACAATTAGAAACGACCCTCAACATTCGGATCTTGAGTCCGAATGTACGGCTATGCTGCTTAATTGGTTGGATATGATACATAAACTATCACCGGAGCGACTTTTTAAAAAATTAATTAATGGAGTGAAAGCGCCCGGTCTTTCAAAATTCAGTGACGCCGGTGATTTAAATGATAAGTTTAAATCTCAAATGGCCGAAATTAAGCGGGATTTTATTTTAACCGCTGATGATACCGGCGAAGACAAATTAACGATGCGGTTTATACAAGACTCAGTGATTCCCAGAATTAGCAGGAAATGGCAGTCTCTGTGTCTGGTATTACTCGGAAAAAACTGGGGGGAGCTGGACAGGATAGGCAAAAATAATCCGAAAGATATAAATGCTTGTTTAAAAAGGGTTTTTGAAAAAGTTTTACAAGAACAGCCGAACTACTCTCTCAGCCGGTTAGATAAGCTATTGCGAGCTTTTCAATTAAACTCCGCGGCTGATGAAATCAGTCAGGTTTATCGGCGGGAAAACTCCGGCCGACATAAAGCGTATGTTTGAGACTAACGGTCAGACATCCGGATTCGCTCCTTAACCCATAATTTATGATTGAGCGGATATTAGTCAGGGACATAGCCGAAGAGTTCTGACCCAACTACGCCGTCACCCCGGCGCGGGCCGGAGTATTCGCTCCGCCGCCGCATACGGCCGGCACCGATGCGTCATCGAGAAAAGGAGCTAAAAGCCGCGGGTATGACAAATTGAAGCGATGAAGTGTAAACTGGTATTTTTGAACAGCGGCATCCCTGACTGTTGAACCTTTCAAAACTTATGTATCGGGGTGCTGGGAAATAGACCTAAAAAAACTGCCGGCAGGCAGTTTTTTTATTATCTTTCCGGATTACCATCAAAGTCCAGCTGCTTTTGACGTCACGCCACCAGTGGCTGAAGTCTAGCGCCTTTTGCTCTTTTGAATAAAAGTCTCCGGGTACCAGTCTTAACTGGTACGACAACATACTCACCATAAATTTCAATTGGTTAATAACCTCCCAACTTTCTGTCTGAATTTAACGGGTGATAAGGTTATCCTAACTACTTCAGATAAGGTGTTATAACTTATAAAAGTTAATGAACGCCGCATTAAATCTGAACTGCTACTCGTTATCTATTAATTCTGGAAGAGTGTACAGTAGTGTGCAGAACAAAAAGGAGGCATATCCATTGCGCCACCCCGACCATATGTTTGTATACTTTTACCAAAACCAAACCAACTCTTTTGATTCAACATCCTTACTTGACCTAGACCTATATTTAGGCCGCCTATGGCGTTTTTAGTTTGTTTAACAGTCTGGTCGGTAACCTGCGAAAATGACGTTTCGTTAATGTCTCCGGATTTTACTGTTATTTTGTAGTGTTCATTAAAAACCATCCTGAACTCATCTTTGGGATCTTTTCCAAAAGTAAGACTCCCTTTAATCAATAATCTCGCGACATCACATTTGGACATAACCATATTAAGCTCAGGTAGTGCCTCTGTTGAATTTTGCCAGCTGTTATCCAATTTCAAAAATTTAACTTGTGTTTTTGGTACTTTGAACTTAACAAAAACGGTATTATCAGGAGTTAAATCAAAATGTCTGCTATCAAAAAACGGAGAGGCTAATTGTTTTTGATTTCTATATTCAGCGGATTCCACACCGACGAGAGATTTCAGTACCTTTTGATTTTCTTCTTTTGCAAACATCTTAGCAAAAGATGTATCCGTTTCTGCGGCATTGTACTTCCAATGCGCATCCAGCTGTTTACACTGATTATATGCCCTAGATGTAACAGCTTTATTTTTATAACGATTTTCAAGCCTTACAGCATTCTTATTCTCAGAAAATGTTTTTTTTGCAAAAATGTGTGCTCGTTGCCAAATGCCGAGCTTCACATTTTCTTCCCTTTTGGATACTTCAAACTCTATAGTCTTAGTCTTAGTATTATCATTTACCACTACTAATAACTTTATTGTATTCCCCCATGAGTCATTAAACTCTTTTCCGTTAAGTTTGTCTAAATTTCCGGCATGATCTATAAACAAGCCAAGTAATGAAGATGATGGTTTTGCAGCTGCTGTTATTGCCATAATACAGTCCTTAATAAATAATCCCCGCAGCAAGCTATCTTCGCTCAGAATTCTCAAAACGAAAGCGAGGTATTAACATTAACTCTTTTGGTTACAAATCACAGCAAGCTGCGGGGAGTTGAACCTAAGTGATTAAACCTCAGCCTAATATTTAGCATCTTTTTTGCTTGAATTCTTATTTATGAATCAAGTTTAATTTTGTGTTCACTTTTGTAAGTAAAAACAAAAATGTTGAGTAAAAAAATCAATAAGGGATCTGGCAGTTCATAAGATACCAATTTAAATTTCAGCACTTCAATTGTCATACCTGCGAAAGCAGATATAAAGCGACTTTTGCAAAATTAACCAAAGAAAACGGACTCCAGCTTTCGCTGGAGTGACGGCATATTTGGTATGAACTCTTCTGCGACGTCCCTAACTACTCCAAATACCATTATTATCATCAACTCTCCCATCGAAGCTGTTAAAGATATTATTGAATATAAAATGGCGTGAACTCAGCATAAACGATGAGTTAGTATCAGTGTCACCCCGAAGGCCGGATTATTCGCTCCGCCCGCCGCGCACAACATGCGTTCAGCGCCCTTCGGGCTTTTGCCCGGTGCCTTTGGTTAATTTTGCAAAACCGGGAATTAACCAGCATTTCGGGTAACAACCCCGGCACAAAAAAAATGCATCATCGTGAATAAAGAGCTAAAAGCCGCGGGTATGTCAAATGAAGCGCTGAGGTTTAAACTGGTATATTTGAACCGCGGCATCCCTGACGGTTCAGTCTTTCAAAACTTATGTATCGGTACTGGAAAATAGACCTAAGCGTTCATGACAGGCGCAGGCGTCATGAGCGTTCAAAGTGACTTCGGTTTTTCTATCACCCCGAAGAATGAAAATTTTATATCCTTGCCGGTAAGCGGAGCCTAAGTCATGGTCGCATCTTTTTTTAGCTTTTATTACTTAAGCTAAAAAAACTGCCGGCAGGCAGTTTTTTTAAATTAAAGAAGGTAAAATTAAAGTCCTTCAGCGTTACCCGCCAGGTAGTCCGCCACGCCTTCCGGGCTGGCTTGCATGCCTTTTTCACCTTTGTTCCAGCCCGCCGGGCAAACTTCACCGTGTTCCTCATGGAACTGCAGCGCGTCAATCATACGCAGCATTTCATCAACGTTACGGCCAAGAGGCAGATCGTTGACCACCTGATGACGAACCACGCCTTCTTTGTCGATGAGGAAAGAGCCGCGGAAGGCAACACCCGCTTGCGGATGCTCAACATCGTACGCCTGACAGATTTCGTGCCTGACGTCCGCCACAAGGGTAAATTTAACCGGGCCGATACCGCCTTCGTTAATCGGAGTGTTACGCCACGCGTTATGAGTAAACTGAGAATCGATAGAAACGCCGATAACCTCAACACCACGTTTGGTGAACTCTTCCATTCTGTGATCGAAGGCAATCAACTCAGACGGGCACACGAATGTGAAATCCAAAGGATAAAAGAAAATTACCGACGGTTTACCTTTGATGGCTTCGGCTAAATCAAAGTCTTCAACAATTTCACCGTTAGGAAGAACAGCGGCAGCTTTAAATTTAGGGGCTTTACGGCCGACTAATACGCTCATTTTAGATCTCCATCTAAAGTTAATTTTCGCCGGTTTGAATTCGAAAATACGAACACACATTCCGGCAAGTTCAAATTAACAAGCATTATATGAGGTTGATCACATCAAGCAACCTATTTCTGGTATTTTGCTCAACTTTTACAAATCGGAGTGTTAAGACGATAAAAATTAAGCACAATTCGCACTTTACACTCTTATAAAACACAGGCATAAATAAATAATTAAAATTCGCGGAAAATAACTAATGAATTCAGTCGTGATCGCCGTTTGCCTGATGATGCTGCTCAGTTTGTTTCGGGTTAGTGTTGTAATCTCATTAACTGTAAGCGCGGTTATAGCCGGTTTACTTGGCGGTTTGGATATCAGCGCCACAATTTCAGCTTTTAATGACGGGCTCGGCGGCGGAGCCGAAATCGCCCTGAGTTATGCGCTTCTCGGCGCTTTTGCCGCAGCCTTATCCCGTTCGGGAGTCGCTGATTGGCTGTCTCATCAAATCGTCAAAAAGCTCGGAAAATCACCGGACAGCAAAAATACCATGACCGTCAAGTGGGTGATGATTTTCAGTATTCTTTGCATGGCTGTCGGCTCACAGAATGTTTTACCCATTCATATCGCTTTCATTCCGATAATGATTCCGCCGCTTCTGGGCGTAATCACCAGGTTTAATATCGACAGACGCCTGATTGCTTGTGTGATCACTTTCGGTTTAGTCACCACTTATATGATTTTACCTGTCGGTTTTGGCGGTATTTTCTTAGATGATATTCTGCTCACAAACCTTAATAACAACGGCTTAAACGCCGTGCGTTCACAAGTTCCGCAAGCCATGTTAATTCCTGCGGCGGGGATGATTCTAGGGTTATTAACCGCGGTATTTTTCAGTTACAGAAAGCCGAGAATCTACAAAGAAACACACAAGTTAACCGGCGAGTTTAAAGGTATCAGTAAAACCAATATTATTGTTGCCGCTATAGCTATTATAGCGATGTTAAGTGTGCAACTTTTCACTGACTCAATGATTTTCGGCTCGCTCATAGGCTTTATTATTTTCAGCTTATCCGGTGTTTTAAAAGACGTTAATGACCGGGATATTTTTACCGAAGGCGTAAAAATGATGGCTAACATCGGTTTCATTATGATCGCGGCTTCAGGCTTTGCCGCCGTTATCAAACACACAGGTGAAATTAATACGCTGGTTCATTCTATAGATTCGATGATCGGTAATAATAAAGCGTTAGCCGCTTCACTGATGTTAGTCGTTGGTTTATTGATCACAATGGGCATCGGCTCATCATTTTCAACCGTACCGATTATCGCGGCCATTTATGTTCCGCTGGCTTTACAGTTCGGCTTTTCAGTACCTGCGACTATCGCGCTGGTCGGTACGGCCGGCGCTTTGGGGGATGCCGGCTCTCCGGCCTCTGATTCAACTCTAGGGCCGACCGCAGGTTTAAACGCGGACGGGCAGCATGATCATATGAGAGACAGTGTGATCCCGACCTTTATCCACTTTAACATTCCGCTTCTGGTATTCGGCTGGATAGCGGCGATGACCCTGTAAGGTTCACGCGGCTCAGAAGATACCGGTTTAAATTTCAGCATTTTATTTATCATGCCCGCGAAAGCAGGAAATGAAATAACGACAGCTTTGTATGTCGGTCATCCGCGGCTTTTGAAAAATTAACCAAAGGCGCCGGGCAGTTGAGCGCGGATACTATGGTTTGAATCCGGTTTCAGGCAAATCAGAGCTCACACCTGTGATTTCCGGATGTCCGTAGCGCTTATAAAAACCGACTTCCTTGTAATATTTACTCAGCGCTGCCTTATTCGCGGGTTTATTCAGGTAGTCTTGAAGATCAGATTCAGTTTCATTAACCGCCTGAAGCTTAAATATCAGGAAGTTCTTTTTAATTCTGTGCGTTATACCCGACAAAAATTGAATCGGGGTTATTTTTTTAGGGTCAGCGAGTGCATCAAGCGCGGATTTAACCTGAGATTTTAATGTGGACGGAAAATCATCAATGATAAAAACATGAGAATAATCAGCCCCTGACAATGCTTTTTTTACTCGCCCTTGTTTGGTTACGTTATCATTTTCATCTTTACCTAAAATACTTTTAAAATGATTTTGATCTAAACCTAATTGCTCAGCTTTGCCTGGTACATATTTCTTAGCTGTATTGGTTATTATAACGAAATCGATATCAGGACACTGACTTTGTAACACTTCCAGGCGACGGAAATAATCGTCCTCTATCAGCTCAGAGTCCATCTCCGCTTTGCCGTCAGTAATCTTTGGCGTGTCTTTGCCTATGGTTTCATCTAAATCCGAAATAACGAGCATCTTTTGCTGTTCAAAATTCCCTTTAATGTATATTTCTCTAATAATATCGAAAACTTGCTGCATTTTGTGAACGCCGTATGCCATGGTGCCCGCTGTGTTTGTTTCATCTCCCGGTACATTAAGAAGCAGCGTTATCGGGGTACAGAAATATCGGGTGTGCTGTCTGAGAGACTCAATATGAGAATTTGGTTGCCGGTCACAATTTTCAAGCTCCCCGAAGAAATTAACAACGGTGTATTTCATACACTCCATTTCAGGCTTATTAAAAAACTCTCCGCTTTCATTTTCATGTATTCTTAATGAAAATAACCGCAGGGTATTATCACTTGCCTCGATAGTGTAAACACCCGGAGTTCTGGCTCGAAAATCTTTATTTATCGCCGGTTGAATGAATTCATTAGTAAGAGGGTTAAATCCATATCGGAATAAGATGCTTGCTGGAGCGGGATCGTTCGCGAAAGCCATAACATAGATCCATAAAAGAGAAAGAGAAAGAGAACATAACGCAAATTATATTTATTCTGAAGAGAAAATCATTAACCCATCAGTTATGGGTTTCAAGCAAAAGACCCTCTGTTACGTCATTCCCGCATGTTGTAAGAGGGAATCCAGCGGCTTTTAACTCTTTTTCACGATGGCGTGTTTGTGCTGAATTTGTTACCCAAGATGTTGGTTTATCACCAGTTTCCTCATCAGCGATTGTCACCATTGTTGATTTCAGCAGTGTCACAGAGTGAAGCTATTTTTGAGATAACCGCTTACGCTTAATTACGGGTAAATTAAATTATACTTTATTACCTGAAACCGCGGAAGTTAAAAAAGGGGCGTTCGACCCCTTAAAAATACTAAAATCTAAGTACCTGACTGTAAGTTTTTCGATATTTTTGGCGTTCAAATTAAGTGAACTACAAGGCGCTCTCGTGCGGTAATACCGGCGGTATTTCAAGCAAGAGTAACGCCGTAGAGCGCTTAAGACGGGCGTCAGAAAAGTGAAAAAACTTATAGCCGGGCACTTAATTACTTGGTACCGAAAATCTTATCACCGGCATCACCTAAGCCCGGTAAAATATAGCCTTTATCATTCAAACACTCATCAATTGACGCTGTATATAACTCAACATCGGGATGGGCTTTTTTAAGTGCCTCAACACCTTCCGGAGCGGCGACTAAAACCAGCGCTTTAATGTGGTTACAGCCGCGCTCTTTCAGAAGATTTAACGTCGCTATCAGAGAGCCGCCTGTCGCCAGCATAGGGTCAACAACCAGAGCTAAACGCTCATCTAAGTCACTGGCCAGCTTTTCAAAGTAAGGAACAGGTTCTAGCGTCTCTTCGTCACGGTAGATACCGACAACAGAAATACGAGCGCTTGGCACGTGTTCAAGCACACCGTCCATCATGCCTAAACCAGCACGTAAAATCGGTACTACGGTGATTTTTTTACCTTTAATCCTATCAACGGTAACAGGGCCGTTCCAGCCGTCAATGGTTACTTTTTCAGTCTCTAAATCAGCCGTTGCCTCATAGGTTAACAAGCTGCCGACTTCAGCCGCTAACTCGCGAAAACGCTTGGTACTGATCTCACCTTCTCTCATCAGTCCGATTTTATGACGAACCAGCGGGTGCTTCACTTCAACGACTTTCATAGAGTGCTCCTGAATTTCTTTGGGTCGGAAAAAGGTAAACCGGCGGGATCATACCTAATTTGTTCCATTAAAAAAATAGATAATTCCAAAATTACAATAAATCGTGACACCGATCGCTAAGTAATTGAATAAATTCATAATTAAAGCACCACTTCATAGAAAATTAACATCATGAGTCTGCTTTCAGCGGCAGTAATAAACTGATAGAATTGCGCCCGAAAAATATAAGTGACGAAAGTCATTAACTTTCAGGCTAAAAAAATAAAAAATTCCGTAAAAAAGTACCCGAAGAGGAACCTCTGTGACCGCTCCCACCTCTCTGAGCTATAAAGACGCCGGTGTTGATATCGACGCTGGTAATGCGTTAGTTGATAACATTAAATCTGCCGTAAAACGTACTCACCGTCCTGAAGTAATGGGCAATTTAGGAGGCTTTGGCGCCTTGTGCGAGCTGCCGGCTAAGTACAGGCAACCTGTTCTGGTTTCAGGCACGGACGGTGTCGGTACTAAGCTTCGTCTCGCTATCGATTATGCGAAACACGATACCGTTGGTATCGACCTGGTAGCGATGTGCGTCAATGACCTTGTTGTTCAGGGTGCTGAACCTTTATTCTTTCTTGATTATTATGCTACCGGTAAATTAGACGTTGAAACAGCAACTTCTGTCGTTAACGGCATTGCCGAGGGTTGTCATCAGTCAGGCTGCGCGTTAATCGGCGGTGAAACCGCTGAAATGCCGGGCATGTACGAAGGTGAAGATTACGATTTAGCCGGCTTCTGCGTCGGCGTGGTTGAAAAAGCGGATATTATTGACGGCACCAAAGTAAAAGCCGGTGATGCGTTAATCGCGCTGCCTTCAAGCGGGCCGCATTCAAACGGATACTCGTTAATCCGTAAAGTGTTAGAAGTAAGCCAGGCTGATCCTATGCAGGATCTTGCGGGTAAACCGCTGATCAGTCACTTGCTGGAACCGACTAAAATTTACGTGAAATCCTTACTAAAACTGGCTGAGCAAATTGATATTCACGCTATGGCGCACATCACCGGCGGCGGCTTCCGGGAAAACATTCCAAGAGTCCTGCCGCAGAACGCGAAAGCTGTGGTAGACGCAAAATCATGGCAATGGCCTGTCGTCTTTAACTGGCTGAAAGAGAAAGGGAACATCACTGAGCACGAAATGTATCGCACCTTCAACTGTGGTGTGGGTATGATTGCTGCCCTGCCGTCAGACAAAGCTGACGCGGCGCTTTCTCTGTTAAACGCTGAAGGTGAAAACGCATGGCTTATCGGTACCATAGCTGACCGAAATGGTGACGAAGAACAAGTGGAGATCCGTTAATGGAGCCGGCTGAAGCTTGCCGTATTATCGTTTTAGTGTCAGGTAACGGCAGTAATTTACAGGCCGTGATTGACAGCTGTGATGATCACCTTTTCGGTAAAGTTGCTGGTGTGATCAGTAATAAGCCGACCGCTTACGGATTAACCCGTGCTCACCGGCATGGAATCGACACCAGCTGCGTTATCGCGAGAGCTGAGGAAACCCGTGCCGAATACGACGCCCGATTGCAAAAGGCAATTGATAAATATCAGCCGGATCTTATTGTTCTTGCCGGGTTCATGCGTATTTTAAGTGATGAGTTGGTTAATCGTTATTTAGGTAAGATGATCAACATTCACCCGTCACTTTTACCTAAATACACAGGCTTAAATGCTCACCAGAGAGCGATTGACGCCGGTGATACAGAGCACGGAACAAGTGTTCATTTTGTGATCCCAGAACTCGATGCGGGCCCTGTCGTTTTACAGGCTAAAGTTCCCGTGTATGAGGGGGACAGCGCTGAAGACTTAGCGCAGCGGGTACATGAACAAGAACATGCGATTTATCCTTTAGCCGTAAAATGGTTCAGCCAAGGCCGGCTGACAATGGACAACAACCGCTGCTATCTTGACGGACAAGAGCTCGGTCCAGCCGGCTATGCTCCGGATTAAGTCAGAGCCGGAAAACCACCTCGCTGATGCCGCCGGATCGCAGAATCGGGTGGTTAGTAACTGTCCCGAAATAATTTCCATGTTTTGCTGTCGTTTATTTTCGGCTAATACCAGGCGGAAAAAGCGAGGTGCAGTGACTACCGGCATACGACACTGTCGTTATTACATTTGCGCATAAGCTTTCGACAACGCCGTAACTTTTTAATGAAAGAACACAAAAGAACAACAGACCCGAAGGTTACGCTTAACATTGCCACTCTCTACTGCTCATCATTCATTTACCGACATAAGTAGCTGACCATAAGTTTACTGACATTTTTCGATGCCCATCTTTACCTCAGTACGGCACGGCGTTGCAACTTCGGTTACATACCTACGGATATGCGCCCTGCGTCGCACCTTGTATCGCGCCAAATCTGAGCGCCAAAATTCCGAAAAACTTATCGTCAGCTACTCAATTGAAAAATAACAACTATAACTCCTAAATTAAACTATAATTATAAAAGTTTAATCAAATTGTTAAGCATTATGAACAAAATCCCGGCAACATCAGCAATTGTCGATGAGGGTCTAAAATGCAAGCCTGAAAGTCAGCATAATGACACCGCCTCTTGCGCAGGTGAGAGCGCGGCTATATGCGGTGATTATAACATTACCCCGGAAACGGAACCTGCGGAATTACGCCAAACGCAGTTGACGGCATTACGCAAAAAGTACTCCCCGGATACGTATTTTTTTCAGGGAGTATTAGTAATTTCTAAAGAGTGTGAAATACGCAGTTATAAACGTACAGAGCTTCCTGTTGAATACAGATTACAAGCTTTTTTTCGGATAGAGGAACATTCAAAAGAATGGCGGCTCAACGATGATGAGATTGACTGGGGTGACGGAAAGAATTTCAGCAGATTCTATGTTCAAAATACAGAGGTTGTGGTAGAAAAAACACAGCTTGATACTGATGAACTAAAACTTATTCTCAACGAAGATTTTACAACCCCTCCCGAAAATGTCGAGCTTTCGGTAAAACTTGATTTTAAACGTGGTTGCGCTGCATCAACAGTTCATTATGCCGGCGGCGAGTTACTTAAAGAATTTAACATGCTTGAAAAGTATTACGGTGATCAATTCTCGTCCGTCGCGCCTTTAATCTACCAAGGTGTTATAGGGGCATTAACTGAAGCCGGGACAAAGATGACCCCCCCCGTAACACCTAACTGCCCCGCAAGCGCGGTAACCGTTTATCGTCATCATAAAGAAGCCGATGGCAGCTTCAGAATTAACCTGAGATCAACAAAAGACATTCGCCTTAAAGGTCTATCTCCTGAACTGGCGGAAGCGATGCACTCAGATCAGAACTCTGTCTCGTATTTGTCTTACGAAGTAGAAATAGTATTTAAGGATCAAGACTTCAAGGTTATTTCCGCCCAGATTTGTCATATTTAGACATAAGTACCTGATAGTTTAAACCCTAACCCGAAAAAAACGCCGCTTTGTCAGACATCAGCCAGATTCAACTGTATTTAGCTTTAATTAAAGGTATAATGCCCGCCGTTATTATCCCCCGGAGTTTTCCATTGCAATTTACCGAACTTTCCTTAGACAAAAGACTGCGGCAATCGATTGATCATTTGGGGTTTTCTGAAACCACTGAGATCCAAGAACGAGCCGTTCCTGTGGCCTTAACCGGTCGTGATCTGATGGCTTCGTCAAAAACAGGTTCGGGGAAAACCCTGGCGTTTCTGCTGCCCGCGATGCAGAGGATCATCTCGACTAAGGCCTTAAGCAAACGTGACCCGAGAGTTTTAGTCTTACTGCCGACCCGCGAGCTCGCCTATCAGGTATACAGCCAGCTGCGGTTACTGACGGCGAACACCAAATATAAAGCCGCCAGCATGTTAGGCGGCGAGAACTTTAACGACCAGGCTAAAGCGTTGGCGAAAAATCCTCATTTTATTGTGGGAACGCCGGGGCGGGTAGCCGATCACTTATTGCACAATAATCTGTATCTTAACGGTCTTGAAATGCTCATCTTAGATGAGGCCGATCGTATGCTTGATTTAGGTTTCGCGGCTCAGTTAAGAATGATCAACAAAGCCGCTGACCATCGTCGTCGCCAGACGTTAATGTTCTCAGCCACGCTTGAGCATGAAGAAGTTAACGAAATCGCACAAGAATTACTAAAAAATCCTGAGCATATTTCGGTGGACGCGGCTTATTCAGAACACAAGGATATTCAGCAAAAAATTTACCTTTGTGATCACCTGGATCATAAAGAAGCGCTGCTTGAAAAGATTTTAAGGCAGGATAAACAAAAGCAGGTCATTATTTTTACCGCGACGAGAAGTGATACTCAGCGTTTGGCTGAAAAACTTCAACAAGATGGCTTTAATACCATCGCCTTAAGCGGTGACTTAAAGCAAAGCGCTCGCAATAACATCATGGACTCTTTCAGCCGCGGACAGCGGCAAATTCTCGTGACAACAGACGTGGCTTCCCGTGGTTTGGATTTACTTAACGTGTCGCTGGTGATTAACTTTGATATGCCGAAGTTAAGCGAGGAATACGTTCACCGCATCGGCCGGACAGGTCGTGCCGGCGCTAAAGGCGACGCGGTTTCGTTAGTCGGCCCTAAAGACTGGAACAGCTTTGCAGCGGTACAAAAGTTCTTGCGACGCACCTTTGAACTATCAACCATTGAAGGTTTAGAAGGCAAGTTCAAAGGCTTAAAACCTAAGCCAAAAAAACAAGTAAAATCGAATACTAAAACCAGCAAAATACAGAACAAACGCAAGCCCGCGGCGAAAAAGCCGAAGACCGCAAAGAAACGAGATAAACGTTTCCACAATGCTGTTGATATCGGTGACGCGCCGGTACGCCGCAAACCGGCGTGACGATTACCGGCCGGTACTGGTGACGAATAAATTTAGACAGGAAAACACATGAAAGTTTGTGGTATTGAATTAACCGGCGGTGACGCCGTCTTAAGCCTCGTGAGTTATGAGGGCGATACTTTTACCGTACCTGAATGTCGTAAACGTTCATTCAGTGTCTCAAAGTCAGCATTACAGGAGAGCATTGTTGATTTTCAGTTTGCGTTTCAAAAACTCATGGAAGATTACCACGTTGATAAGGTTGTGATCATCGAGCGCCATCAAAAAGGAAAGCATATGGGGACAGCAACCAGCTTTAAGCTTGAAGCCGCGATTCAGCTGTCCGGTTTACCTGTTGAGTTCATCACGCCATTGACCGTCAAGGAACAACTGAAACGCAACCCGCCGCACGTTGACTTTGACGCGTTAGAGCTTAAGAAATTTCAAAAGCCGGCTTTTGAAGCGGCTTACGCTTATCAAAATACTCTGATTTACAGTAAGTAACCGTAATAACCTGAGAAACTCAGTCGGAAACGTTCTCAGGCGAAGAAAAAACGGTTGATAGCAAGGCGTGGCTTTTGCGGGTAGTCATTCCGCCCGCGAGAGCGCCTTGCAGCGCGCTTAACCTGAACGCCGAAAATCAAAAAACTTGTACTCAGGTACGTAAAGATTAACCATTACAGAACATAGCAACCGCTTAATGGAAAATCAAGATGATGAGTTGTAACAATTCCGTTTTCTCGCCCCTCAGACACTTGTTTTTCATTATTCGGTTGAGACAAAAGCTTTGCCGGTACGTCTTTTCCCTGTCTTTCCCGGTGAGCGTTTTCTTCATTTAAACCCGTTCGGGACTCCGCTGACACAACTTCGGTTTCAGGTTCTGTTTTCCCTCTGACTTGCGCGGAATCCGAGCCGGAATCCGAGTCGGAATCCGAGACGGATTCTAATATTGATTTCAGTTCCTTGCGCAGAGCTATAGTTGTTTTTTGACGGATGCTTTCGTCCGTTAATGGTGAACCAAATTCCTGCTCTAAAAAGTGTGTAAAATCACATGTACCGTTTTTTTCTACTTTCGCATATTTAATGCTTTCAGGAATCGATGCCAGTACTTCTTTATATCTCTCCTCACTGGTGTTAAAGAAAAACAGGACTGAATTTTGATTCCAGCACATCTCATGTCTATAATCAAAAAATGCGATTGCTTTCAGCATATTAGGACTTTTCAAAAAGCTATTAAAATCAGACAAGTGGGCGAGCCCCGTAACATAAATTATTACACTTTGTTTTGAGTCAATGATCTTCGTAAGTAAACCCGCCGGAGGACTGCACACTAAATAAATTATCTGATTGTTCTGGTATGCGTTTTTTCGGATTAACTCTGTCGCGTTTATTTTTTGTACGCGCTCATTTTTAAACGGGTTAGTTATTGACCTGATATCCGAAGGCTTAATATTCCTATATCCGATGGCTCGCAAAGCGGCGGAGCACATGGCTCTTCCTGCCGCCAACTCAAAAACACAGGCTGAATTACCCGCAATCGCTTCGAGTAGAAATTTAAGCCTGCAAGCGCCGGTTCTTGTAAAAACACCATAAATGTTCAACGCATGATTCAGAAAATAATTACAATGGGCAATCAAAGTCGTAAAGCTTGATTTTTTAGTAAAACTTAAACCATGTTTGCCTGGGATGAGACCTACGCCAAACTGTTCGAGAGTTAAATTAAGTGACAACTTAAATATCGGAAATTTGTCACATGATATATCATAAAAACCCTTTAAGAGTTCAGAAATCACGTTACGTTGCTTATGAGTGACAACTTGCGTTTCAAATTGATACTTTACATACTCGGATACAGCAATAAAAAAAACATAAATATCAACCGGATGTCTCGCATAGCCTGCTTCCTTATCCATAATTAAAAGATAATAAACTTCCTTGCAGTTATCGATAATTTTTGGATCTGAAAGCTTCTTGTAGCAATCTGAAAGAAACGACAACTCAGGAATCGGCTTACTGTCATTATTTAAATAAAGTGTCGCCGAAGATATCTGTGTTTGCTTAAAGACGCTAAGCGCCAGTTGTCTGACATGCTCATCCGCCTGTCGGAGTTGACAAGTAACATCATTTTTTTTATGAACTTTACTCCTCGTATGAAACCCTGTCGTAGCTAAGTCATTATGACTGATACAAGAGTACAAGAAGCTACCTAATAATATATAAAACTTCGATTTTTGCGCTAAAAAAGAATGGTATAAATCGATACTTTTTTCTCGCTCAATGAAAAGGGCGCTGACGAATTTAAATTCCCGTGCCTCTTCAGGGGTAAATCTTAATACCTTACTTTGAGAAGCTACTAAGTTATTTATTTTTTTAAACACTAATTTGTTAAAAGTCTGAAGCTTGTGCTCGGGAATCGCTTCTCTTAGCGTGATTTTAAAGTAGCACTGTGTTGCAACGATAAGAAAGGTGACGGTGAAATTCTGATTTGGCTGATCCCGGTAATTCACTGGTTCAACCGCATGACTTTGACTTACGGCCATAAAAACACTCCGGTCATGAAAATCCGTGTCGTTCAGCTTACGATTGTATTGCTTAACGCATACTTAACACACGGTCTGATAAGCGGCTGCCGGTAAGTTTTTTAATCTCCGCGGGTTTACTCTTTAACCCGCCAGCAGCTTTATCCGGCTGCCGGAGGAAGATTTATGAATATCGATACGCTTTTCAATTTGCTCTTTCATCTCAGTAACATGGGAGATAACACCGATCATGCGTCCTGACGACTGTAAATCGACTAAAGTTCTTATGGCCAGCTCTAATGAGTCCTGATCTAAACTGCCGAAGCCTTCATCGATAAACAAAGTATCTAACTTAATCCCGCCGGCATAAGCCTGCACAACCTCTGATAACGCCAGCGCTAAAGACAACGCCGCCATAAAGCTTTCACCGCCGCTTAAGGTCGCGACATCACGCACCTTTGAGGTATAGGCGTCTTCAACTTCCAATTCTAACCCTGACGCCTTATTACCTTTTGCCTTATCCTCTTTTCTGAGAAGCCGATAACGCCCTTTACTCATTAAATGCAGTCGTCGGCTGGCGTCAATCAGCACATCATCAAGCAACACGCTTAAAACGAAACGATTCAGACTAATACGGTTGCCGGTCTGGCCGTTAGCGACATCAGCTAAGGTTCCCGCAACGGCATATTCATCCTCTAAATCGGCGGTCGACTTATCCAGTTCAGCCAGCTGATTTCGCACTTGCTTAAGCTGCAGAAATTGAGCATTTAACTGTTGCCACTCCTGATCCGCTTTCTGGTGTTTGCGCAACTCTTGCTTATGGATTTCCCGTAAAGCTTCAACTGAAGGCTGTCGCTTATCTTTAAGCGCTTTTTCCAGCTCATTAATCTTTGACGCATTAACGGTACACTGCCGTTGATACGCGCTGATTTCACTTTCCAGTGTCAGCTTAACTTCTGCCGGCAAGTCGGCGTTTAACAATGTCCGCTCATCAGCAAACTCAGCTTTGAGTAAAGCCGCCGCTAACTCATCGCCGGCTTTTCGCAGGGCTTCTTTATATGACTCAAGTTGCTGAGTTAACGAAACCATCGAAGCTTCCGCGGCGGCGAGGTTCTGTGCCGCTTGTGTCTGCGCGTTACGAATACAGGTCAGCTGTTTCCCCGATGTTTCAGCTTGTTGCCGCAGCCCGGCTTTCCTGGCATTCAGCGCCGTTAAATCAGTAATATCATCAGTCAGGCGCTTATTGATTTCAGCAAGTTGCGCAGTTAATCCCGCGATTTGCGGATTAAGCGTATTTAACTGAGCCCGGACTTGCTCAAGCCCGTTGTTCAGCTCGGCTTCCTGCCGCTCTGCCTGTCGGTACTGACTTTGCAGCTGATTAAGCTGATCGGCGGCCGTTTTCGATTGCGCTAATTGCCGGCTGACTGAATTCAGCCGCCGCTCGCATTCAGCGACAGAGATATTCGCCGTTGTATCCAGCTCAGTCGTCAACCCGTTAATCTCGGTTTCAACTTGTTTAATCTGCCGCGTGAAATGCTGACAGGCTGAGCTGGCCTCATTTAATTGAGTCAATGCCGCGCTTTGCGCGTCTTGCGCTTGTTGTAACTCAACCTCTGACGGAGGATCGATAGAGGTTTTAGCCGGATGCGGGTGCTCACTGCCGCCGCAGACAGGACATGCCTCACCCGGCTGTAACTGCCGGGCTAAAATCGCGGCCTGAGACTGATACCAGTTAAAACGCAATAAATCATGATGTTTAACCTGGTGTTCATATGCGTCCTTCAGATTTTGCTCATCCGACTCAGCTTTGTTTAATTGTTGATTAAGAGCGGCCAGTCCGGCTTGTTTCCCGTTCAGATTAATCAGCTTTTCTTGAGTTTGCCGCCACTGAAATTGCCGAGTCTGGTACTCAGTTTGCCTTTCAGCCTGCTCACGTAAAACAGATTGTTGATGTTGCAGGCCTAGCTTTTGTTCCTGAAGTGACTTCAGATTTTGTTCCTGTTTCATCAGTCGCTGTTGCGCTGAGCTTTGCTGTTGCCGCAGCTGAGCTAATGCCTGAGCGATGTTATTTTTATTCACCATCAACGGCTCGATTTCAGTGAGTCGTTGCAGTTCCTGACCGCGGGCTCTGATGTCCCGCTCTAAATCCGGAATGCTCTCAGCCGCTTTTATCGCGGCGTCATTAGCCTGTTTAGCGTTCTCAAACCGTGCCTGAGCTTGATTATTCTGAGACCGAAGCTGATTAAACTCATTCTGTCTTTGCTGTTTAACCTCAAAGACAGGCATTACGGCAACGGCGGATTGAGCCTTAAGTATCTGCCCTTGCTTGGCCTCAATCTCCGCTTGCTGCCCGGATAACGTTTGCCGCAGCTGTCGCTGGCGCTCTAACTCAGCGAACTGCTGCTGCAACCGCTTCTCGTATTCCAGTTTTTTTGTGATTTCCAGCAACAGCTTGTGTTGTTCGTTTTTTTCTTTTTCAGCCCGCTCAACTTTCGGAGAAAGTTCCGATAATCCGGAGTTAAGCTGTTCATCGGTTTCTAAACTGACCGCCTGTAAAACACCTTCCCTCTTATTGCGTTGCGCCTGAACCCGCTGACGAACCTCACCGGCCTGCTGTTTAAGCTTGTCTTCAATCCGGCGATAGATGCGGGTCTGAAATAACTGCCCGAAGATGTTCTCTCTCGATTTCGAATCAGCCATTAACAGCTCACGAAACTTACCCTGCGGCAGCACCATGACCTGACGGAACTGCTCAACATCCAGCCCGAGAATATTCTCAATAAATGATGTCGCTTGCGAGACTTTAGTCTCAACTAATAATGACTCATTACCATCCGCACCGGTTCGGTATAACTGAGCTTCCGGCTTCTGCTGAGTAAAGCCGTCGCCGCGGCTTTTCTTTCTCGCCTGCTCCGGCACTCTGCGAATACGATATTGGTACTCAGCTAATGAGAATTCAAATATCACTTCGGTTAAAACCGCCGCGTCCGCCATATCACAGCGCATTTGACCGCCTTCACGCTCGTTGCCTGTTGTCCGCCCGTATAAGGCGAAACAGATACCATCAAGCAGCGTTGTCTTACCCGCGCCTGTCGGGCCGTTGATTAAAAACAGCGCATTTTGTGAAAAGTCAGAAAACCGGATTTTCTGGGTGTCGGAAAACGGACCAAAGGCCGACATAGTTAAGCTGACCGGTCTCATTTTTCTTCCTTATTCTGATGAAGGCTTTCTAAAACTTGTGATAACAGGCGCTGCTGCGGCTCAGTTAACTTATCACCGGTTGTCTGCTCAAAAAAGCTGGAAAACATTTCCGTTTCATTTTGCTTGATGTGCTCTTTTTTAATCTCAGTCCGGGAGGTTTCCGCCATTAACCCTTTTCGCTCCAGATGCAGCACATTCGGATAAACGCCGCGCAATTTACCCATGACATCAAGAATCGCATGCTTATCTGATAAACGTATCAGCAGATAATCATCTTTATTTGAGTCGGTTTTGCCCTGTTCTAAGATGTCATCGAGAAAGCCTTCGATAACCCTTACATCCCGTTTAGCGTTGAGCGGCAGCAGAGTAATTTCAGCTTTCGCGTTACCTTTGCTGAACTCAACTAAGGTAACGGATTTTTTGTGATTTACCTCACTAAAAGAATATTTCAGCGGTGTCCCGGAATAACGAATGTGTTCGGCGCCTTTAAACTGAGCGCCGTGGAGATGCCCTAACGCCGCATAATCGAAAGCCTCAAATAGATCCGGATTGATTTTATCCGCGCCGCCGATGCTCAAAGGCCGCTCTGATTCGGACTCACTTCCGCCGTCTAAAAAGCAGTGGCTGATAATCACTTTAGGTAACCCCTTACTGTCGTCATCATGCGCTTGCCGCAACAGCGCCGCCATGGCCTGTTCATGGGTTGAAGCCTCAATCTCTAAAACATGGCTCACTCTTGACGGTTCGGCATAAGGAATCGGATAAAAGACGGCATTACCGTTTTTACCGTTCAATTTGATCTTATTTATGTTTTTGGTCAGCGGGCCGATAATATGTAAGCCGCTTGAGGTCATTTGCTTTGCGGCGAAACCCAGACGTTCATACCCGTCGTGATTCCCGGCAATCATGATGACCTGAAGTTTGAGCTCATAAACCAGCTTTTGTAAAACCTCGTCAAGCAATGTAACGGCGCTCGCCGGCGGCACCGAACGATCATATATATCACCGGCAACGATAACGGCATCCGCCTCATGCTCTTTAGCCAGTGAAATGATTTGTCGTAATACAAAAGCCTGATCTTCTAACAGCGACTGATTGTGCAGCTGCCTTCCGATATGCCAGTCTGAAGTGTGGATGAATTTCATAACTGATCCAAAAGTAATTTAACGCTCAACGCCGGTGACAGAACAACCGCAAGCGGGCGAATAATATCTGACAGCCTTTAGTGAACACGAGCCGTGAGCCGATACCGGCTCCTGATCAGCTGACCATAAGTGTCTTAGATTTTTGACGCCCGGCTTAAGCGCTCTAAGGCGTTACTCTTGACTGAAAGACCGGCGGTATTATCGCGCGGCGCCTTGCAGAGCACTTAATGTGAACGCCGAAAAAATCAAAAAAACTTATCGACTGCTTTATAAGTCGCGGGAACAACTTTCCCCGCCTTCTTGCGCTTCATCCGCGAAGTCATCATCACCTTCCTGATGTTGCATTACGCCCCAGCCATCAGTCATACCGTCGTACTCATCGGCAAAATCATTGAGCTCAGCTTCCTGAGCGAGGATAGCCTCATACTCAGGGATCATATTGATGGTAACAATGATTTCGTGTTTAGCGGTTTCCTCATTGAACATAAGTTCAGCTTCGCCGTCTGAATCTGAATTTATCAGATCTTCAAGCGCGGTTTCCGCGTCTCTTTGTTCGTCAAACACAAGGAAGAAATCAACGTCAATCGGCTGGCTTAAATCCATGCCGGCTTCCGCCATCGCCGCAAGCATTTTACCGTTATCATCATCAGGCAAAGACATTAATTCTTCTCCGTGCCCAACAACTACGACTGATTCGCCGTTAAAAGAAACGAGATCGCCTGATACCAGCTTTTTCCTTTTCCGGGTTTCAACTTCACCATTTACGGTAACTAAGCCTTCAGCAATCACTAGTTTCGCTTCAGCACCGGCGCTGATCATTCCCTGAATTTTAAGAACTTTATAAAGCTCAATGAATTCGTCACCTTCACGCAACTTGATTTGTTCAATATCAGACATTTTATGCCTTAATGGTTTAAAAGAAGAGATTATACATAAATAAAATCAGTCAAGTTACATAACTGAATAACTGAGTGAGATTTCGCTGTAGAATATTAAAGCTTGCTTTCTGCCGCTAATAAGCCAAAAACTCAATCATCAACCCGGCGCTCACCGTTTCTGACGCGCGCTATGAGCAATCCTTCTTGTTTAAAGCCGGACTTTACAAGTACTCGTTGTGAACCGATATTTTCGACATCACAATGAGCAATGAACTTTCGGATATTAAACTCCTTTACTCCCCATTCGATAATTCTATTCAGCGCCTCTGTCGCATAGCCTTTGCCTTGAGCACCGGGATGCGTCATGTAACCCACCTCAGCATCATTGTATTCGGTGTCGATACAGCGCAAACCAGAAAAACCGACAAAATGACCTTGTCTGTCTTCAATCACTAAAGTAAGCCAGATATCATCTCTGTAATTCCGGCTCGGCTCAAAACTGCTGACTAATAAATTGTACCATTGCTGAAGCTAGCGCAGCTAAGTTACTATCCGAAAAACGGCCTTGGATTTGCATTGAACCACTTTTGTCCCCCGAGCGCCTCCAAGGCACGCTTGAACACCAGTAATCATGGGCTTTTACGTTTTCTCCCTTGGATTTTATTCTGGGAAAGTAAGGGGAATTAAAGGCAACGAATGACAATTAACTCATTGAAAGTAATATAAGCATCTTTGCTGTTAATTTTATTTAGATCTGTGTAGAAGAGTCAAGCCCAAAACCATGAACCAACCACGTCGGATTCACGATGAGAGCGTCTGCGGGTTGATATGCAAATTTAGATTTAGAAAGCTTTCGCTGAATAACGTAATTGATGGTTTTAACAATCGTTTTTACTATCGGAAACAGAGATAAAAAGGTCTGTATTTTCGCAAAGAAAACGATCTCTAAAAGTCGTTTTGCAGGTTTTCACTAAAGTCAGACAAAGCGAGCATAAAATCACTTAATTTGGGCGACTAACTTTCATAAAAGCAGTTAATGCGAGCAAGCTTGATTTTATAAAGTTATGCATTGTAAGCAGAAAGTGGCGGATAAATGCAAGCAAACCGATTTATAAATCCGAGCAACTACACCTAGAGACGTGTTGCAATGTATCTTGTCGGTAAACTCGCTTTTGCCCCGTTTCCTGTCAGGGCGGTTCGGCCAGGATCAGCTCGCCCGGGTTAAATTTACTGGCGGCGAACGTCAGATTATACTTATCTCTGATGAACGTGATCATTCCGTCTTTCAGCGTATGCCCTCCATGATAACCGGTTATGATTGAGCTAATGTGCTGCCCTCTGATTTCTTTAATATAGCAAAAAGCAGTTTAGCGAATTCCAGCGGAACACCTTTCCTGTTATCTGCATCATCAGAACTTGTTTTGAAAATTTTATTCATATGCAGGTTCAGGCTGTTTTGGGTTATACCCAGATTGTGATGATATAAATTAGAACGTATCCCGTTCTCAACATTTTCCTGAAATTTTTCACTCTCTAAGCTCGCGAGCAGGGCTTTTATGTGAGTTGTAATACTCACCCCGGACTCGTTCATTATTTTTATTAAATCTGCCTTAGCCGCGCCGATATTTCCGGTTTTGCCGCACACGGTGATAAAAGCGGTGCACATGGGAACATCAAGTTTAATGCCCGACTGCTGAATTAAACCGGCTGCGCCCTCCCTGCCGAAGAGCAGTAACACCGCCTTGTCAAAATCTCCCGCTTCCGCGCAGACTCTGAGCAGATTAAGGCAGGTGATGGCGTCAGGCACCAGGCGGCGCTCCGGCGTCATGACGGCGTTTTCGCCGCTCACCAGTGCCCAGGCCTTGTCAAGGTTTCCGGTTTTGCCGCACACGGTGATAAAAGCGTTGCACATAGGAACGTCAAGTTTAATGCCCCGCCGCTTGATTAAACCGGGGGCGCTCTCATTGCCGAAGAGCAGTAACACCGCCTTGTCAAAATCTCCCGCCTCCGCGCAGGCCGTGAGCAGATTAACGCAGGTGATGGCGTCAGGCGACAGGTCATTCTTTTCCGTCATGACGGCGTTTTCGCCGCTCACCAGTGCCCAGGCCTTGTCAATATTTCCGGTTTTGCCGCACACGGTGATAAAAGCACCGCACATGGGAACGGTAAGTTTAACGCCCCATCGCTGAATTAAACCGGGGGCGCCCTCCCTGCCGAAGAGCAGTAACACCGCCTTGTCAACATCTCCCGCTTCCGCGCAGGCCGTGAGCAGATTAACGCAGGTGATGGCGCCAGGCACCAGGCGGCGCTCCGGCGTCATGACGGCGTTTTCGCCGCTCACCAGTGCCCAGGCCTTGTCAATATTTCCGGTTTTGCCGCACACGCTGATAAAAGCACCGCACATGTAAATGTTAAGTTTAACGCCCCATCGCTGAATTAAAGCGGGGGCGGTCTTATTGCCGAAGAGCAGTAACACCGCCTTGTCAAAATCTCCGGCTTCCGCGCAGGCCGTGAGCAGATTAACGCAGGTGATGGCGTCAGGCGGCAGGTCATTCTTTTCCGTCATGACGGCGTTTTCGCCGCTCACCAGTGCCCAGGCTTTCTCGATATTCCCGGTTTTGCCGCACACGGTGATAAAAGCACTGCATATGTAAACATTAAGTTTAACGCCCCATCGCTGAATTAAAGCGGGGGCGGTCTTATTGCCGAAGAGCAGTAACACCGCCTTGTCAAAATCGCCCGCTTCCGCGCAGGCCGTGAGCAGATTAAGGCAGGTGATGGCGTCAGGCACCAGGCGGCGCTGCGACGTCATGACGGCGTTTTCGCCGCTCACCAGTGCCCAGGCCCTGTCGATGTTTCCGGTTTTGCCGCATACGGTGATAAAAGCGTTGCACATAGGAACGTCAAGTTTAATGCCCCGCCGCTTGATTAAACCGGGGGCGCTCTCATTGCCGAAGAGCAGTAACACCGCCTTGTCAAAATCTCCCGCCTCCGCGCAGGCCGTGACCAGATTAACGCAGGTGATGGCGTCAGGCGGAAGATCGTGCTCCGGCGTCATGACGGCGTGTTTGCCGCTCACCAGCGCCCAGGCTCTGCTGATGTTTCCGGTTTTGCCGCATACGGTGATAAAAGCGTTGCACATAGGAACGTCAAGTTTAACGCCCCATCGCTGAATTAAACCGGGTGTACCCTGCCTGCCGAAGAGCAGTAACACCGCCTTGTCAAAATCGCCCGCTTCCGCGCAGGCCGTGAGCAGATTAAGGCAGGTGATTGAATTCGGTGGTAGTCCGAGCTCCGGCGTCATGACGGCGCCTTTGCCGCTCACCAGTGCCCAGGCTCTGTCAATGTTTCCGGTTTTGCCGCACACGGTGATAAAAGCACTGCATATGTAAACATTAAGTTTAACGCCCCATGTATTAATTAAACCGGAGGAACCGTCCCCGCCGAACAGTAACGCGTTCGCGTTCACTAAATTTAAACCACGGGCACACAGTTTAAGGAGCAGTGTGCAGGTGTTGGGTTGATAGTCTGAACGTAAACCCGTTATGAGCCTGAATAAGCGGTCAGGGACATCAGGGCTGTAATATCTGAAGTCAATGCTTTTATATAACAGCTTATTAATCAGTCTTATGTCCCAGCGCGTTGCGTGAGCCTGCTGATGATTTCGCATCACAGCGGCGATTTCGATTAGCTGTAAGGGATTGACACACTTCGATATCAGATGATTCAGGCTTCTTCCTTTCCGGTCGTCTGTGAGTCCGCTGTTAATAATCTCTTGCGTTTGTCCGGTTACCGGTCTTTCCTTTACCGCGCTTTTGCCTCGTAGGTATTTTTCAGGCGGGAAACGGCGCTGATAAGCTGAGCCGGGCGGTTTATAAACTGACTGACATTCAGACGCGGGGGATTGCCGAGGGTCGCTGAAGAACTTTTTAAGCTGCAGTCGTTCCTGAGGTGTTAACCGGTAATACGCCCGCCCCAGACCGACATCAGCGTCAAACTTTGAAGTGCGAAAATTTAAGAATTTTAAGGCCTCAGCGTGAGAATTGTTCAGCCGGTCGAATACCCGTTCGTAATCTGAGGGAGGAGGCATGCAATGAGCCATAAACCAAGCATCTGAGATATTAACGCCGGTTTATATTGTCATCTGTCCCGTTAAACGGGGCAAACGCATGAACGGATCTGTCTCACAATATGATGGACCCCATAAACTGGACAGGTAGCTAAGTTAAGTTTTCTGGCTGTAAGATAACCCTTTAGGAGGGAATCATGGCAGCAAAAAGAAAACGACATAAGCCCGAATTTAAGGCTCAAGTAGCACTGGAGGCCTACAAGGGGGACAAGACCATAAACCAGCTGGCAAGCGAACATGAAGTTGCAGCCGTTCAGGTTAGCCAGTGGAAGCGACAGCTACTCCAAGGGGTTCCAGAGGTCTTCGGCAGGATACGACCAGAGGTAGATCCAGATGCGCTCACAGCACCACTGTATCAGGAGATCGGACGGCTTAAAATGGAGCTGGACTGGTTGAAAAAAAAATCTGGCAATGTCCATTGATGACAAACGGGGATGCATAGATCCGGGTCACTCGAAGATCAGTATTCAGCGTCAATGTGAGCTGATCGGGTTAAACAGGTCAAGCTGGTATTACCAAGTTTCTCCAGCTCTGGAAAGTCCTGAAAACCTGGATCTGATGAGGCTCATCGATGAGCAGTATACACGTACACCGTTTTACGGCAGTCGTAAGATAACTGCATGGCTGAATGAACAGGGTTTTCCGGTCAACAGGAAGCGTATACAGCGACTTATGAGACTGATGGGCATACAGGCTGTCGGACCAAAGCCAGGCACGAGCCTGAGAAACAAGGAGCATAAGGTCTACCCATATTTGTTGAACGGCGTTAATATCGTGAGACCTAATCAGGTGTGGAGTACTGATATTACTTACTGTCCGATGCCTCATGGGTTTATGTATCTGGTTGCCATCATTGACTGGTACAGTCGTTACGTAGTCAGCTGGGAGCTATCGAACACACTGGATGCTGATTTCTGTATTCATGCGCTAGATCGTGCTTTGGAACGAGGTGAGCCTGATATATTCAACACTGACCAAGGTTGCCAGTTTACCAGCAATGATTTTCTGGCACCTCTTCAGGAAAGGGAAATACGCATTAGCATGGACGGAAAAGGGCGAGCGCTGGATAACATTTTTGTCGAGAGACTGTGGCGCTCCGTCAAGCATGAATGGCTGTATACGCATGAATTTCAAACTGTTCCGGAGCTTTATACAGGACTGGATGAGTACTTTGAGTTTTACAACACTGAGCGATTACACCAGTCGTTGAGTTATAAAACTCCTCAGGCAATTCACTTTGCATGAGGGCTTTAAACCACTGCCAGGACTTAACTTAAATTTGTTGATTTACTGTCTTGACAGTGGGGTCCACTATACAATTCTGATAAGGCGAAGCACCCGAGTCAGGGAGTTATCATCAGAAATGTGATCGGGATCCGTTCGGGCGCCCGCCCTGTCCCGTTAAGGCAGTGAACCGCGAAGCCATAAGTACCCGGCTATACTGGCGTGAACAAAATCAAAGACAATACGGTAAGCAGAGTATATACTCCGCCGCTTTGCAGAAGTTCTTGCTAATTTTAGCAAACCTGATATTTTCAGTACGGATCAAGGAAGTCAATTCACCAGCAAGGCTTTCACAGACGTCCTGAAATGTTCAGAAGTCAGCATCAGTATGGATGGTAAAGGTCGCTGGGCAGATAATGTCTTCATCGAGCGTTTATGGTGTAGCGTGAAGTTCGAAGATGTTTACCTTAAGGCTTACAACTCACCTAGTACTCCGTCCAATTGCATTTTTTAGCTTCAGCTCAAGGCAGAACGTCCGATTCAAGGCGCGGTGGCGAAGATATACTGGAGTATTTCAAGTCACCGCAACGAAGAAACGGGCGTTCTGCCCTGAGCCCGGAGGGTGATTCGTAAAGCGGCCATCCGGCCGCGTTAGATTTGATTGACGTAGAATAGCTGCGCCCGCACAAATCTGCCTTGCATATGGCCGCTTTACGAACCACTGAAACATCAAATGCAACCGGACGGAGTACTAGAAATTCATCTTCCGTTTAGACTCATTTCATATTGGACAAGGCTAGCACTTGCAATATGAAGATAAAAGCTGAATTATTGAGTAGTAATGGCCTCAAAGTCTGTGAAGGAAGCTTATAATGAGTTTCTATTCATACCCGTCAATACGTTGGTGTAAGCGAGCTTATAATCGTCTTTATCAGACTGTGCGCAAGCCGCTCCCGCAAGCGGCAATGAAGACTGAAGAGGCACTTGCGGCGGGCGGAAGCTGAATAATATTTTCTGTTAAGAATATAAAGCCATCGGAACATTTTTCATAAGATGATGAAAGCCACACCACCTGAAGAAGTCGTAAAACAGATACTCCAAAAAGTTATCACCGAGGACAAACTTACGCCCTCAGAGTCACTGGAATTAGATATTAAAGGTATCACTTACCGGTTTATTGTCACACACAAAAATGGCTGGTTTTCTGCGTGGTTTGAATCCATGCTAGAAGACCGGACACAGCGACAAAGGCCTTACCAGATCGCTGAGATAGAAAAAAGACTCACGAGCGCTCTCATAGCGGATACTGAATATTCACCAGCATGCGATCAGCGGGAACAAAACAGCTTTACAGGAATTAATATCAAAAAACATCAATCCTGACATCACCGACGCATACGGTGTCACACCGCTAAAATTCGCCGCCGCCAACGGTCATAGAGAAATCGTGCAAGCCCTCTGTATGATGGACCCCATAAACTGGACAGGTAGCTAAGTTAAGTTTTCTGGCTGTAAGATAACCCTTTAGGAGGGAATCATGGCAGCAAAAAGAAAACGACATAAGCCCGAATTTAAGGCTCAAGTAGCACTGGAGGCCTACAAGGGGGACAAGACCATAAACCAGCTGGCAAGCGAACATGAAGTTGCAGCCGTTCAGGTTAGCCAGTGGAAGCGACAGCTACTCCAAGGGGTTCCAGAGGTCTTCGGCAGGATACGACCAGAGGTAGATCCAGATGCGCTCACAGCACCACTGTATCAGGAGATCGGACGGCTTAAAATGGAGCTGGACTGGTTGAAAAAAAAATCTGGCAATGTCCATTGATGACAAACGGGGATGCATAGATCCGGGTCACTCGAAGATCAGTATTCAGCGTCAATGTGAGCTGATCGGGTTAAACAGGTCAAGCTGGTATTACCAAGTTTCTCCAGCTCTGGAAAGTCCTGAAAACCTGGATCTGATGAGGCTCATCGATGAGCAGTATACACGTACACCGTTTTACGGCAGTCGTAAGATAACTGCATGGCTGAATGAACAGGGTTTTCCGGTCAACAGGAAGCGTATACAGCGACTTATGAGACTGATGGGCATACAGGCTGTCGGACCAAAGCCAGGCACGAGCCTGAGAAACAAGGAGCATAAGGTCTACCCATATTTGTTGAACGGCGTTAATATCGTGAGACCTAATCAGGTGTGGAGTACTGATATTACTTACTGTCCGATGCCTCATGGGTTTATGTATCTGGTTGCCATCATTGACTGGTACAGTCGTTACGTAGTCAGCTGGGAGCTATCGAACACACTGGATGCTGATTTCTGTATTCATGCGCTAGATCGTGCTTTGGAACGAGGTGAGCCTGATATATTCAACACTGACCAAGGTTGCCAGTTTACCAGCAATGATTTTCTGGCACCTCTTCAGGAAAGGGAAATACGCATTAGCATGGACGGAAAAGGGCGAGCGCTGGATAACATTTTTGTCGAGAGACTGTGGCGCTCCGTCAAGCATGAATGGCTGTATACGCATGAATTTCAAACTGTTCCGGAGCTTTATACAGGACTGGATGAGTACTTTGAGTTTTACAACACTGAGCGATTACACCAGTCGTTGAGTTATAAAACTCCTCAGGCAATTCACTTTGCATGAGGGCTTTAAACCACTGCCAGGACTTAACTTAAATTTGTTGATTTACTGTCTTGACAGTGGGGTCCACTATACTGCGAACACGGCGCCAACGTTAACGCTTCTGACATCAATGGGTTCACTCCATTAATGGGCGCTGTAACCAATGGTCACACCGAAATCGCGGAACTCCTTCTGAAAAACGGCGCCGACGTTAACGCTCCCGATATCAATGGGTTCACTCCATTAATGTGCGCTGTAACCAAGGGTTACACCGAAATCGCGGAACTCCTTCTGAAAAACGGCGCCGACGTTAACGCCCGTAACAGCATATATTTCACTCCGTTAATCATCGCCGTCTCCTACGGGCTGGCAAAAATCGCAGAGCGACTCCTGAAAAGCGGCGCCGACGTTAACGCCCGTGATAAAAACGGTCACACTCCGTTATTCATCGCCTCTTCCAACGGTCATAGCCGTTGCGTGGAATACCTCCTGGACAACGGCGCTGATGTTACGGCTCGTGACATAAATGACACCACTCCGTTAATGAAGGCTGCAACCAAAGGTCAGACCAGAGTCGTGGAACGCCTCCTGAGAAATGGCGCCGATGTTAATGTCCGTGACAGAAAGGACTCCACTTCATTAATGAGTGCTGAAGTCAACGGTCATACCGAAATGGTGGAACTCCTCCTGATAAGCGGCGCCGACGTTAACGCCCGTGACGAATGCTGGCGCACCCCGTTAATCATCGCCACCGCCTTCAATAGTTCAGAAAACACTGAATTCCTCATTCACAGCGACTGCTCCGAAGTATTAAAGAGCGGTGAAGCCAAAGGTCGGCTCGAAATCGTGGAACTCCTCCTGAAATGCGGCGCCGACGTTGACGCCCGTAACAAAAAAGGCTGCACTCCATTAATCACCGCCGCTACCTTCGGTGAGTTCGAAATCGCGGAATTACTGCTGCAGCACGCAGTAAGCGTAAACGACGCTGACAACGACAACCGCACGTCGCTAATGATGGCTAATCTTAACAGTCAGTTTAAAATTAAAGAATTACTCCTAAAGCATGGTGCCCTTCAGGAGGGATTGCGCTTTTTCTCACTTATTTTGAGCCTGATTATGGACTTTATGTAAGAGATTGAACAAGTTGAAGAACACCGTTAAGAGGCTAATAAAGAGTATGAGTTAAATTACCTCCGGCTAAGCCGAAGGCTTATTGGGTTACGCCCTCTAAGGGCTTAAATTGCGCTCAAAGCGCGCTATATTCCAAACTTTAGTTGCTCTCGATGTTCATCATCTTTTTATGATTTGGCGCAAGAATATTGACTTAAGCATAGCGAATTTCACAAGTCGTTACTCTTGCTTTTCGTCCGCCGTTTTGAGGAATTTTGACTTTTCTTATTCCTGGTTTGAAATATAATCAAAAAGCCTGTCTTCTGTACCTTCAATAGAGGGGTTATTCTTTGCTCGAACCAGAAAGCGCCGCTGGTTATGGTTACTTTGTCTTATAACTGACGTACTCAAAAACATCTGATTCAGAGGCGACTCTTTTAGCTTTAGCTCGACTAATATGGCAGACTTCAATTTTTGTTGAGTCTACGAGTTGAATAAAAGTACCTGACTATAAGTTTTCCGATATTTTTGGCGTTCAGATTAAGTACTCTAAAAGGCGCTCTTGCGCAGTAATACCGGCAGTCTTTCAAGCAAGAGTAACCCTTTAGAGTGCTTAAGGTGGGCGTCAGAAAAGTGAAAAAACTTATAGTCGGGTACTTAAGGAACTGTCCCAAAATAACTTCCCTGTTTTGCTGTCGTTTATTTTTGTCTTATACAAGGCACAGAAAGCGAGGTGTAGTCATTACCGACATACAAAACTGTCGTTACTTCGTTTCTACATAAGCTTTCGACAACGCCGTAACTCTTTATTCAAAGAACGCAAAAATAAACACAGCCCAAAGGGTTACGCTTAACATTGCCACTCTCTGCGTTACTCATCATTCATTTAGAATGACTAAACTTCATTCTTCGTGCCTTGATATTGGCAATTTTAAGCAGTAACAAATCGGGAAGTTATTTCGGGACAGTTCCTAAGTTCTTAGGAGGGCGGCATCTGGTAACAGGTGTCGCCTATCCGACTTGTGCTTTATTTGACGATGAAATCAGTTTAAACAACTTAATCACATTAATCAGGAAACACCTAAACCATACAATCTTTGAGTTAGTTTAAAGCTTATATTCATTTTTTTTGCAATAACAAGAAGCTCAGTTGAGTGCTTACATCCAACTTTAACTTCGAAATAAGATAATATCTTATCCTGATTTTTTGTTTTGCTAGCTACCGGAACATCGTGGTGTTTTCCTTTTTTGATGGCATATTCCTCTAGCTTTTCTTTTCTCCATTCGTTTGATTCTTTTATAAAAGTAGGTAACTCTTCAAATCGAACCAATAAATCCAGTGTTTTTTGAATGCCAAAAAAGAGCAGTTCAAAACTAACCTTTAAATCATCTGACTTATAATCATCTGATATTTCGTGAAAATCCTGGATTATGGTTTCCATTTTCTGATATATCTGATTTAGTTTTGTTGATAAAACCGGAAACTGTTTTATAGCTTCGATAAAAGCATCTTTATGTTGATAAGTTCCAAAAAACCCTTCATTTAAAAAACACTCTCGATACTTTTGAACAGACTCGGAATGTGTTAAAACGGTTTGCAAACACTCACTAGCACAAAACCAAATTGCCTCGACTTTTGCCGCACGAATATAAGCTACCTGCTCAGGTGGTAAATCACTTTCCTTATACTTAGTATCTATTTCAGAAAATAACTCCCCGACCCCCAAGCATTTAGTCTTCTTTAAATCGAATAAACGAAATATATCATGTTGTAATGCCGTTAGAGGAGAATCTTTAGTTTCAGTTACTAAGCTATCACTTGGTTCAACAGCCCTATCATCTCTATCATCTCTATCATCTCTATCATCTCTATCTTCAAAACTGTTAAACATCAATTGGCCTTTTGATTGATAGATAACGTTATTGTTTTTTACTTCTTTCAGTTCATTTAACCATTTTGTAATTTCTGATTTTGTTTTTTTTAATGACAATTTAAAGTTCTCGAGTTTTTTAAAAGTCAACTGAACACGCGTATGTAAACATTCACCGTTAGCGTCTTTAACTTCCGTAAGATCCAGATCTTTGATGGCTTTTAAAACACCTGAGTCAATACTCTGATTTAATTCATTTTGCCAAAAAGCATAAAATGAACGACTCTCAATATAATCTTCACGCAAATGAATATCTAACCAACTGACCAACATTCTTACATTATGCTGTTGATAGTCAGAATTTATTAAGCAGTCTTTAATATGTTCCGTATCCTTTATCAAAAACATTAGCAATTCGGTTAATTCAATATAACAACATATCCAAAAAATCTGTGAGAAAACCAGTTCTATTGGCGTTGCTCTTTCATCATCTTCAAAATATAACTTTACAGAACTAATTCTCTCTTTTAGCTGTGTCAGCCCATTTTCTGAAAATATTCCTTTATAATGTTCTATAAAGCTTTTATCCACTATTTTAATATTTTTGAATATGTGAAATACAAGTAAAACAATGCGTTTAAATCTCCAATCAGACAAATGCCTTACAAATTCTTTTATCTTGACTTCATCCTGTACAGCAGATATAACGTACTCCATAGCATCAACATGCCTTTTCACTGACAAATCACAGGCAGCTAATCTCTGGAGAATTTTTTGGTTAACAGGTACTTCAAAGCTCGGTGTCAAAGTAGTAAGATATTTATCAATCCACTCATCAATGCCTTCCATTTTTCTAATACATAAATATTTAAAATTAAGATTATTAACAAGGAAAAAGAATATCTTTTGATAATCAAGGTTTTCGAAAAAAGTTACTTTTTCAAAGGGAGCTTTTGTTTCAATGATTTCTTCAAACTGGTCAAAGATTTTCACCAGTTGCCCAAACATCTTACTCCAAAACTTTTTATCATGAGTCTTCTCAGATTCACTCTTTGCAACAAGCGCACATTTTGAAGCAAATGCTGAATTCAACTCTACAATATTTTCAATTTTTTTAACTTCCTTAGATACGGTAACATGGAAATCAACAAAATGAACCTTCTGCGCCGTAGTTGCCCTCCCGCACATCCGTTTAAACATAATTTCATTAGCAAGCTTCTGTTTTAATGTTTTTCTTTCATCTTCTGTTATAACTGAAACAGAACTTGATGTACTTGTGTCGGTATGAAACCTCTCACTGCTTGCGGTTGGTTTATGTACTCCAGTTACATCATAGTTAATGTACTCTTCCCCGTTACTCATCGTTAATTTTTGTTCTTTCGCTTCCTTTTGCTCCGGACAATTCACTGTTTTATGTAATTGGGGGAAATGCGAAGTTGATGTTGAAGTGAATTCTTGTGTCATAAATATTACCTTTTAAGTAGTCACTTAAAAGTTTTTTAACCCACGAAATTTGTAAAAACTTTGCGGTGTATCATAAAATTTCACTTTAGATTTATAGTACCTTTCAATTCATATTTTGTATTTTGTTCGAGCGCAATCATGAAAAGCGTTGTATTGCTTTCCCGCAAGTGAAAAATATGATTAAGAATCCTAAACTATCCGGGCATATCGCGGATGCAAATTGGGGGTGGGAGTTTATCAGGCAACTAAAATACAAAGCTGAAAGGGCGGGGAGGATGATATCAGAAGTGGATAGATTTTTCCCGAGCTCAAAACGCTGCAGTTGCTGCGGGTTCGTGAATGAAAAATGCCGCTTGATATCCGAGACTGATCATGCCCTGATTGCGGCACTGACCACGATCGTCAGATATTAACGCCGCAAGGAATATTAAAACCGCGACTGGCGGGGTTAATCTCTGGAGCAACCGGAACGGGGATAGCGGCATAACAGCTGCTATCCGGAAAGCGTGTTGAACGAGAAAGGTTCTTAGAGCAATTTAAGAACCCTCGCCCTTTTGAGCGGGGAGTGTCAGATTTTCTTCCTTAGATATAAAAAAAGGCGATCTAAAGGCGCCTTTACCAGGAGTTAACTCATTGATTATTTAAGAGATGAAATCCAACGGTCAATCTTTTGTTCCATTACTGCCATAGGCAGCGAACCTGTGGTTAAGATTTGATCATGGAAACCTTTAAGATCAAACTTATCACCAAGCGCTGTTTCAGCTTTCTCGCGTAACTCAATGATTTTTAGCTGACCAATCTTGTAAGACAAGGCTTGCCCGGGAATCGCCATGTAACGTTCCACTTCAGCGACAATATCGGTTTCTGCCATCGGCGCGTTATCTTTCATGTATTGAATCGCTTGCTCACGACTCCAGCCTTTTGCGTGTAAACCGGTATCAACCACTAGACGCATAGCACGCAGCATTTCGTCAGACAGCTTGCCGAAGTACTGATAAGGATCGGTAAACAAGCCCATTTCAATACCTAAATACTCAGCGTATAACGCCCAACCTTCTTCAAATGCGGTGTAACCGCTGAAACGCTGGAATTCCGGAACACCTTTAAGCTCTTGCTTGATTGCAATCTGGAAGTGATGACCCGGTGCCGCCTCATGCAAAGAAAGCGTAGTCATGCCCCATTTAGGCTGCGCTTTCAGGTTGTATGTATTGATATAGAAAACACCCGGGCGAGAACCGTCTGCAGCCGGAGATTCATACGAAGCGCCGGCCGCTGATTTTTCACGGAACGCCTCTACCGGCTTAACAATGTAATCCGCGACAGGCATAACGTTAAAGTATTTCGGCAGCTCTTTATTGATTTTCGTCTTTAGCCGCATATAGCCGTCAATCAGTCCCTGACGATCTTCGAAGAAATACCGCGGCTGTGATGACAGCGATGCAAAAAAAGCTTTTAAATCTCCTTTAAAGCCCACTTGCTCACGCACTTTATCCATCTCGGATAAAATACGAGTCACCTCACTTAAACCAATCTCATGAATTTCATCCACGGGTATTTTGGTTGTTGTGTGATAGTTAGCGTAATACTGATACCATGCTTTGCCGTTCGGTAAGCCCCACCAGCCGTCCGTAGCGCGTGACTCAGGTAAATAGGTAGTTTCGAAGTAACCTTTCAGATCAGATAACGCGGGGACTAGCTTATCAGCAATCATGGCTTGATATTCTTCGGTTAATTCAGTTTTTTCAGCATCAGAAAAGCGTTGAGGAAAATGGTTAATCGGCGAATAAAAGATACTGTCCCGCGGCTTTTTGACCAACTGAGCCTGTAACTGAGGAATGATTCTCTCAACCAATACCCGGGGCAGAACAACCTTGCTTTCTATCCCCTCATTCATACGCCGTTGCGCTAACTTAGTCCAGTTAATAAATCCGTCAAGGCGAGATAACCAGTTTTTATAATCTTCAACCGTATTAAACGGCTGAGCGCTTTCGCCGCTACCTAACTGCACCATAGTAATTACGGTATTATAGAACTGGTTCATCGGCAACCAGCGGTCAGGGTATGTCTCACCGATCAGCCGCATATTCCGGTCATAGGCGAACAGGTCATAACTGAGCCGCAAAGACGGGGATAAATCATCACGATTTATCTTACGGACTTTGTTTAAATAAGACTGATTCAGTTCGTGACGCCGCTTGAGGTATTCTTCAGTTAAATCACCGCCGAAGTCGTCGTTGTAATCGTTTACGCCGACAAACGTTGCCATTATCGGATTTAACTTAATCTGGTCTTTAAAAAACTGATCGACGAGCGACAGATAGCGCAGATCAGCCTGGTCATTCACTGAGACCGCTGATCCCTCAGCCGCTTTATTCGTTTTAGATTCAGGCGCGGCGGAATCATCACAACCAGTGAGCGATAAAGCCGCGCTCATTGCGATCATAAGTAGCGATTTTTTCATTATTCTTCCTTATTGTTAAACATTCAAAATTTATAAAATGCTTTTATATCAGGCTCTGCGGTGATTTTTAAAAATTGTCATCTATACTTTAAATCGGTATTTCAATCACAAATAAAATATTGTACTGATTATTTGAGTGCTTTTGTAGGAGTAAAGCATGCTGTACTCATGGAGAAAACCGAGTTATAAAGATCCGGACACAGGAGTTTATAACCAGACCTATTTTGTCGAAACCTTTAATCGGCAGTGGCAAAAGCATTTATCAAAACAGCAGGGACTCGCTATCTTTTATATTTGTCCGATGCTGGATCAAACGGCAAATCCGAAACCTGTAATCCAATCTTTTTCTAAAAAGCTGAAGCAAAAATTGGTAAGGCATGATGATTTGATTGCTCGAAATGACAACGGCGTATTCACTGTCGGTATATTTCACGTAGACGATTTTGGTATGAAAGCCGTTTTAACCAGGGTAAGAGATGCGGTTGAAGAAGAAAAGGACGAAGCCGATACCGTTTTTCACCAGCGTTTTGACTGCCGTATTGTGGCCGGGCATTGCCGGCCTACAAACAGTAAAACTTCAGACGGGTTAATTAAGAAAGTAGAAAAAGCGGCTAAAAATTTATGCAAAAATTCGGGTCAGCGTCTCGATATTATCTATTGGGTTTAAGACGACATCGCACTTAATCAACTCTTTGCCAGGCTCGGCGCACTAAATAAAACACCTCCGGTCGGAGGTGTTTTTCATAATACCCGGTTAGCGGATAAACTTAAAGCGTAACGTTGTTAATACGTGCTTTCTCTTTAATATAAGGAATTAAAGATTTAGCGTGTTTGCCGACCTGCTTATCTTTGGTCGCGAGTTTAGCGCTGTTGTATGCGGACTTATATTGCCTCAGGCCTAAGTAAGCATTAGCCAGTTCGAAGTGAGCTTTACCTTTCGCTTTTAATCCGGCTTTAATCGCCGTATTAAAGGCGTTAATCGCATCTGAATAACGTTGAACGATAGTTAACAACTGCCCCTGCTTCATGTAAAGCTTAGCGTCTTTGTTAATATCAGCCGCCTGACCGAAATACTTAGCCGCGGTTCTGAAGTCTTTAGCGCCCTGATAGAAACCCGCCAGCATTTTCAGGTTAGCCTCACTCTTTTCAATCACACCGGACTTCATGTGTTTCTCATAAAGCTTAGCCGCATGATACGGCGCTTCCTGAGACATCAGCTGTGAAAGCTTAGTGATATCAGACTTAGACTCAATGAACCCGGCTTTGTAAGCTAAGTCATAAGTCTGAAGTGACTTCTTGTAGTTCTCGGTCGCCAGATAGAACTGCGCCAGCTGTTTCCAGAACGAGGCGTCACCGGGGAATAACTGAACCGCCGTTTCAAGCACTTTTACCGCGTTCTTCAACTGTTTCTTGTTGTAGTAAGCGTTAACTTTGATGTTATAAAAGTTCTTGTTCGGCTGTTCAGAAGCTTTAATCCCTTTATCAGCGGTGGCAAGCGCATTGTCCCAGTCTTTTAGCTGAGAATACGACGCGGATAACAAACGATAGATGTCCGCGTCTTGTTTACAGCTGAACGCTAACCACTTGTTAAAGTACTTAATACCGTCTTTAAAGTTTTCCGTCTGAACGGCGATAATCCCGGTTAACTTAAGCGTGTCGGCGTGCTCGGTGCCGCCGAGCACGTCCAGGTCCGCCGCTTCTTTTAACTGCGCATAGGCTTTGTCCAGCTGATTTTTCTCAGCGTAGAAATTACCTAACATGCGCGCTACGGAAGCTTTATCAAAGTCTTTCTTAGCGCTGGCTTCTAATAAGACAGCCAGAGCCTCGTCGATATTACCTTCGGTGTAGGCTTTGTAAGATCTCTGGATCTTTTTACCGACACTCTGACCGACAGCCTGATTTTTACGCTTTTCAATCGGACACTTTTCAGCGGCGGCTGAAGCCGCGGCCGCGGTCATCGCGCCAAAGGAAAGCATAACAGCAGCCGCAAATTGATTTAATTTTGCCATGTAATGTCTTCCTTTAATTTTTAGGTAACTTAAAATCTAAGATGATTGTAAGACCCGTTCGCTTTTTAGGCTTTCCGTCAACAATCTGAGGCTTGTACTTCCACTTACGCAGAGTACGACGCGCCGACTTGTTGAAGATACGCTTCGGCTTGGCTTCGATAACTTTAATGTCCTCTACACCACCTGACGTGTTAATAGAGAAACTTAATTTAACCCAGCCTTCTTTACCGTCACGCGCCGCCTGAGGCGGATACTCAAGCGCCGTACGAACAATCGGAGTTACGTCACCGTCACGGGTCATCATATTGCCAAGTTTGAAACCGCCGCGTGACGCGCTTGTGTTCACGCCGTTCGGGTTAAAGTTCAAACTCGTGTCAATGCTTGACGACGTATCAGGCGGCGGAAGCTCAGGCTTCGGCGGCTGCTCTGGCGGAGTAGGCGGTTTGGGTTTAACCCTCGGCTTCTCCTGTACCGATGCGTCCTGACGCTCCATGCTAATCTGAATCTGCGGCGATTCGGTTTTCTCAGCGTGACGGCCCGCGCCGCCGCCGACTAAGAATGCCATGAAGACAAACAGGGCAAAGGTAACAGCACCGCCGATAATGACTGATACTATTCCTCTGAACATATATTAATCCTTCCCTGCTGATACAAACACTTTATCAACACCCGCTTTCTTAACACTGTCAAGAACCTTAACAACAATGCCGTGCTCAGCCGCTTTATCGGCTTCGATCATTACCGCCGCGTCAGGTGTTTCCGCCAGCATACGCTCAACGTTTGCTGTCACACGTTCAATATCTACGTTACGGTTTTCCATCTTCACCACGCCGGTCTTACTGACACCGATAAAAATGTTAGAAGAAGGCTGGCTCGGAGCCGTACTCGCCTCGGGTTTTTCATAATCAAGACCGGAAGGCTTGATAAACGAAGTTGTCACGATGAAGAAGATCAGCATGATGAATACGATGTCGAGCATCGGAGTCATATCAATTTGTGCTTCATCCTCAACGCTGGAATGCTTTTTACGTGCCATATTCAATCTCTCTCTAATGGTGTGGCAGGCTGTCTTTTAGCTTCTCAATGCTGATTCTCATTTTGGCGTCCAGCCGGGTACTGAAGAATACCCCCGATAACGCCGCGACCATTCCCGCCATTGTCGGCATGGTCGCCATTGAAATACCAGCCGCCATCATACGGGCGTTACCCGTACCATGTACCGCCATCACATCGAATACTGTAATCATCCCGGTAACCGTACCTAACAGACCAATCATTGGACATATAGCTACAAGGGTTTTAATCAGCAGCATTCCCGCATTTAGTTCTTGTCTGGCCTGGGAAACCCAGGCTTCACGTACACGGTGCGCGTACCAGGAGGTTGAATCCTCCCTGTTTTCCCATGCTTTAATGATATCTCTGTGCTTTTTAGGCGCCACCCAGTTTAAGTACCAGTAGCGTTCAAGCATAAACACCCACATCAGGAATAGTACGGCCGCAACCAGCCAAAGGACGTCGCCTCCGGCGGCCATGAAGCCCCTGACGGAATCCCAGATGTCCATCAGGAATAGCATCATCAGTCAGCCCTCTTCTCAGCGTGCTCCGCGACGATACCCGCGCTCTGCTCCTCAAGCACCTGAACGACTGATTTACTCTTAGCCGTTACAATAGCGTGAAGCAGCATCAGCGGCAGCGCCGCGATCAGACCCTGTACTGTCGTAATCAGCGCCATTGAGATACCGCCGGCCATGAGTTTCGGATCGCCGGTACCGAATAACTGAATGCTCTGGAAGGTAGCTATCATACCCGTTACCGTACCAAGCAGACCCATCATAGGCGCGATAGCCGCGAACACCTTGATGATTGAAATACCACTTTCCAGTTTCGGCGTTTCTTTCAGAATCGCCTCGTCCAGTTTAAGCTCAAGCGTCTCAACGTCGGCGTTCTTGTTGTCCCGGTAAGCTTTCAGAACACGACCAAGCGGGTTGTCGCCCGGATTTTCAGGGTTCTTGCGCTGAGCGTTAACCTTAGCGCCCGTGCCGTACAGCGTAACCATCTTGTAAAGCGCGATTAAAGCGCCGACAACTAAAAGACCGATAATGATGTAACCGATCGGGCCGCCCGCCTCTATACGATCCTCAATCGAGGCTTTCTGCGTGAATACATTCAGAAGGGAGCCGCGCGCCGGATCAACAAACAGCTTTGTGAAACCCGAATCGCCGGCCGAGTATTTCTTAACGCTCGCGACCTGCTCGCCGCCCGGCTGCTGGCCGAGCTCCTGGATCAGACCCAGCTCATCGTTGTAAACAACATACTCATTGTCAGCTAATAAGTTAAAAGGACCGACACGAGTCACTTTAGTGCTCTTAACGTTACCGTCAATGCTGGTCACGTTAGTATCAAAGCTGACAATCTTACCCTGCTGAGCCATTTCGAAAAGCTGAGCTTCCCAGAATTTCTCAAGTTCATTAATTTTAGGAAGCTGCTTACGGGCGCCGAGTTCCGCGATAAACTTGTCACGGCCGGGATATTGCGCGGTGATGTTTGATGAGGCTAACTGACCGGCGAAATCACCGGCTTCGCCTTTAACGACGCCGAACATCTCACCAAGATCACCCTGAGCCGCGATTAAGTCCGCTTCAAGCTGAGCGATTTTACGCTCGTTGTCCAGAAAACGCTGGTTCAAGTCTTTACCGCGCTGTTTTTCATTCGCCAGGGCGCGCTTTTCACGCTTAACCAGCGAGGCTTTATCCGTGCGCTCGGCGCGGAATTCCGCCTCACGCTTTTTATTGATCTGACCTTTGGCGGCGCGGTCGGCCTGTACTTGCTTAAGCAGCTGATCAACGGAAGTCGGCGCGTCAGCGGCCGCGGCCGTGCCCGCGGTGAGTGACAAGCCAGCGGCAACCAGCGCGGATGTGATTAACTTTTTCATTATTGAGCGGCCTCCGCAGCAGGAATTGGAAGAGCGAACATATCAGGCGCGGCCTGACCGCGGGCCTGACGGACGGCTTTAGTGACCTGACGAATATAGCCGTCATCCAGCGCTTCCCAGGACTTAGTCTCATTGTTGTAACGCCAGGCGCGCTTTTGATCCAAGCTTTCCGCTACCAGCGCGATACGACCGAACTGAAGCATATCAACGAGCACTTCTTTACCGTCCAGGTTCAGCTTCGTCTCGTATGCGTTGGTACTGGTACCGTATTCACGCTCGATGCTGTAGGCGTCAAGAATAAGACGGAATTTCTCGGCTAACGTCACCTCCGCTGAATCAAGAAGGTTTTTCAGATTTTCAACTCGCCGCATACGGGTTTCCGTGTTGAAAGGAAGATCTAACTTGATGAATTTGTCCAGCGAGTCAACCATTTTGAACATTAACGGTACGACGCCCTGACGAAGTGCGTCGACCCCGTCGATGTCCGCCTGAATACCGCGCATCGTCGCTTCCTGGTCAGCAACGAGTTTCGCCACGTAGTCATTATAGGCTTTTAACGACTCACGCTCACCCGCGACCTGGTCATACTCAATCAGCATGTCCTGTGCTTGGTCAAAATATTTATTTACTTTCGCTTGTGAGGCTTTCGCTTCACTGAAGATTTTTCCGTCTGCTTTTTGAGCGTCAGAAAGAGGATCAGCGGCCACCAGATTGCTGCCCGCTAACGCAAACAGACCAACCACAGCAGCAGCGACTTTCGTTCTATTGCTTACCTTGGACATAGTTCCCAACCAATTTGAAATGAATAAAAAGTGTTAACTTACTGAAAATGAAGCGCGACTTCCTGACAGAGGTCGCCTTAAGTCACGTAAGTACATCTTTCTTTTTGTGATTGTTTTTATTTTCCCTTTCTATACCGTATGGGGC